>JAGKSB010000010.1 GCA_017942165.1 Rhinopithecimicrobium faecis
TTAGGTAAAATTACGCCAATGGAGAAATGGAACAAAGATAAACACTTGATCCTAAAGAAGGATTTGGTAGCATAAATTTAACAAGCGAAATTTAAAAGATTACTCTTGTTTTATAGGGGTCAAAACACATTAACGCAAGAGTTAATTTTAACATTGATAGATAAGCTCCCAGAAAAGCAACGCTTAGTCATGTATCTACGTGACATCGAAGAATATGAAATTGACGATATCGCAACTTTAACCGGATCAACAGAGCCTGCTGTTCGAACAAATTTATCTAGAGCGAGAGCAGTTGTAAAAATGCAATTAACTAAAGTTTTTGATTATGAAAAAAGAAGAATTGGATAAGCTGAAAGCAAAATATTGGGAAGGCCAAACTTCATTGGAGGAAGAACAAAAGCTGAAAGACTATTCTTGGAAAGATGAAGACTCCTCTAAAGGCGATTACGTGAATGAAAGCAATTACTTGAATGAAAGCGATTATGCCACTGAAAGCGATTATGCCACTGAAAGCGATTATGCCACTGAAAGCGATTATGCCACTGAAAGCGATTACTTCACAGAATTAGGTAAATCTAAGGCGGAAATGAAATGGGATTTTGAAGATTTCATGCAAGCAGCTTCTACAGAAAGTGATGCGAAGCTCCCTAGTAGCGCCCCTTTTAAGCTAACTTATTTTAAAGGCTGGTCTACGGAAAAGAAATTAATTTCATTAGCTGGTATCGCAGCCTCCTTACTGGTAGGCTACCTATTTATTGGTCAACGAATTCCTGACTCCGGAAACCTAATTGATGCAAAGGAAATTATGGTTACAAAGGAAATTATGGCTGCAAATACAGTAACGGATATTCAAGATAAGGCAGATCTATTCAAAACAGATCAAACCTTGGAAACTGCAGAAACAAGCCTAATGAACGAGGAGATTAAAAATGAAGTTGCCGCAGCTCCAGAAAAATCTGTCAGCACAAAAAAACAAGCTATAGCGCATGTACACTTTAAACGAAAAAACAGCAAATCCGTAGCTCCAGAACAAACTACTAGCGATCAAAAGTTAGCATTTAACGAACTCAATGGAGAAGTTAATGGAGAAGTTAATGAAGAAGTTAATGATCTGTTAGCATCCAACGAACTCTATGTAGAAGTTAATGGAGTAAGAATATACAATGAAGAGCAGGCTTTAGCATTAACGCATACAGCCTTAAGCTTAATGACTTCCAATCTCAAAAAAGGGGCGGAAAGCATGCAAAATATAAAACATCTAAAAATCGAAATATAAATTATAACGTATGAAAACGCTCCTATTTATAATCAGCTTCTTTGCCGCAACAATTGCGCAAGCTCAAGAAAACAATCTAGATCAGATTTTTGAAAAATATAAACAAAGTAAAGGGGTTACTTCCATAAAAATTGGAAAACCAATGTTTACAATGCTTAATAAAATGAAAATTAACGATGCCGATTTGCAACTTTTAAAGCCGCTACTGAGTAAAATAAATTCTATAAAAATGTTAATTTTTGAGGATAGCGACGCTGCCGTTCAAGCTCAAATAAATGAATCTTTGAATAAGTTAAAATACCAGGAGCTAATGACCATAAATTCAGAAAAAAATAATATAAACTTCCGTGCTGAAGATACAGACGGGGATTTGCTAAAAAATCTTTTTCTAACGATTGTTTCTGATAACACAACTATATTTATGATACTCGATGGGAGCCTTAAATATGAAGATATAAACACCTTAGTAGCCAATAAGTAACTGTAGCCAATAAGTAACCAACGAAAACCCTTAAATTATGAAAAATTTATTAAAAATTGTTTCAGCATTTACCCTCTTAATTTTCATGCAAAGTTGTGTCATTAAAGGGGGGCCAAATATGAAGTTTGCCAAAACAAAAGATTTACCTAAAGGCGTCGAAATTGTATCTATTAATGTCCCAAGAATATTGGTAAAGGCCGTTATTTTAAGTAAAATAAAATCGTTAAAAAAAGAAGATCCTATTGCCGCTGCTGCCTTAAAGAAAATAAAGAGTATTAAGATTATGACAATCTCTGGAACGGAGAAAAGTAACTTATACAATAGCTTCAACAGCTATTTGTCCACAAACAATTTTCAGGAGCTTATAAGTTTACAGCATGATGGATCAGACATTACCATTAATACGAAGTCTGTTAATTCACGCATTAAAAATGTACTTCTCGGCATTAAAGATGATGATGATTATGTCTTTGTAGACCTGAAGACGAATTTTAATATGGATGAAATAAATAAGCTGATTACTCATTACGAAGAAGTGGAACGAAATGCGAGCGCGGAGAAAAAATCCGCAAAGGTAGAGGAAGAAAACTTAACAAATTAACTATTAAAGCCTCCCTGAAGCAGGGAGGCTTTAATAATTATTCGATTATTGATCGTCCAATTTATCGTCTGAAGGAAGGATTATTTTACTTTTCCCGAACTCATTATTATACACTTTAAAGAGTACGAAGATTGATGATAGAATTAGAGGACCAAATATTAGGCCTAAGACGCCAAACATATTTAAACCCAACAGGACACCAAACACCGTAATTAAAGGATGTACATCGCCTAATTTTTTAAGGATGGTAAAGCGTAATACATTATCTATAGAGCCTACCAAGATAAGACAGTAAAGAGCTAGCCCTATCCCATTTCCGACGGTGCCAGTCGCTAATACGACAACGCAAATAGGTACCCATACAGCCATGGTTCCAACGACCGGAATAATGGAGGCAAGACCGGTGATTAATCCCCATAAAATTGGGTTGTCAACGCCAAAAATCATATATCCTATCACGGCGACAATACCTTGACATAGCCCTAGAATAGGAATACCAATAGCATTAGAACGAACCATCATATTTATTTCGTCGAAGATTTCAGTTTTAGATTTCTCAGAAAATGGAATAAAGCCATAGATGGAACGCTCCAATTTCTCATTATTAACCTGCATAAAGTACAGCACAAAGAAAGCTACGACAAGGTTTATTAAGACCTCGGCTACAGAGTTCAAAAGCGAAGGAACATACTTTGCCAACTCCTGCAAGAAATTCATTAAAGCCTCATTCGAGAGATCAATCTCTTTTAGAATGGGTGTTTTATGCATATAAGCTTGTACAGCATTATACTTACTCATGATCAGGTCCTTATTTTGGAATAATTCCGTCGCTTGGGGCACTAAATAATTGACCAATGCCCAGGTAGGAAGCACGATAAAGACTATTGCCAGGAAAATCATGGAAATGCTTACTAAGGATTTATTGAGCTTTCTTTCCGCTGTCAGTTTTATAAACATCTTTCTAAACAGCATATAAAGTGTGATAGCGCCAAGGAAGCCTGGGAGGTAGTAGAGTAAGTATTTGAAAATGGAATACCCAATTAATAAAATTAATAGGATTAAAAATATTTGATTGATAGCCTTATTGCTAATTTGCTTCTGTTGCATAAATAGTACTTATTTATTTTTATGATTATGACCTATTAGTAGTAAGTAAAAATAGCGACAATTTGTTTTCATTAATCATAAATTTACAGAAAAAAATGCGGCTATAACTTTATGAAATTTTCACCTTATTAATTAGAGAAAAACAACTTAAAAAGCGCTTAAAATTTCAAATAACACAGCATTAGGGCAAAAAAATTAAGGATTTCACATAAAATATCGTACCTTTGCGCCAGCAAAACAATTATCTGAAATGAGCCATCCTGTAAAGATTAAAAATGCTTTAGTGTCTGTATATTATAAAGACAATTTAGCGCCACTAATTGAATTATTGAACAAATACGGTGTTACCTTCTATTCTACAGGTGGCACAGAATCTTTCATCAAAGACTTAGGTATTGATGTCGTTCCTGTTGAAGATTTAACCTCTTATCCTTCTATTCTGGGCGGCCGTGTTAAAACATTACATCCGAAAGTATTCGGCGGTATTCTAGCACGTAGACCGTTGGAGTCAGATCAACAGCAATTAGCACAATACGAAATTCCAGAAATTGACTTAGTTATTGTAGACTTATACCCCTTTGAAGAGACCGTAGCATCAGGCGCTGAATCTCAAGATATTATTGAAAAAATTGATATCGGCGGAATCTCACTTATTCGTGCTGCAGCGAAAAACTTCAACGATGTCGTAATTCTATCGTCAAAAAATGACTACGCTGCCTTGGAGGAAATTCTTGCTAACCAAGAAGGAACGACAAGCTTAGAACAACGTAAAGAGTTTGCCAAACGCGCATTCAATACTTCCTCTCACTACGATACAGCAATTTTCAACTACTTTAACCAAGAAAATCCAATCAACGTATTCAAACAATCAGAGCAAAAAGCGCAAGCTTTACGTTACGGTGAAAACCCACATCAAAAAGGTGTTTTCTACGGTGACTTAGATGCCATGTTCGATAAGTTAAATGGAAAAGAGCTTTCGTATAATAATTTAGTAGATGTGGATGCTGCTGTAGCTATTATCGATGAGTTCGAAGAGCCTACTTTTGCTATTTTAAAACATACCAATGCTTGTGGTGTCGCTTCCCGTCCTACAGTAAAGCAAGCCTGGATTGATGCGTTAGCATGCGACCCTGTTTCTGCTTTCGGTGGTGTATTAATCTGCAATAGAGAAGTGGATGCTGAAACGGCTACGGAGATTGCGAATCTTTTCTTTGAAGTATTAATTGCTCCTTCCTATACTGAGGAAGCTTTGACGATCTTAACAGCAAAGAAAACACGTATTATATTAAAGCGTAAAGAAGTTGCTTTACCGCAACAGCTATTCAAAACGTTATTGAATGGCGTCATTCAACAAGATAAAGACAATACCGTTGAAGGCCCTGCACAGATGACTCCTGTTACGACAGTAGCTCCTACGGCAGCGCAATTAGCGGACCTATATTTTGCCAATAAAATCGTTAAACATACAAAATCAAATACCATTGTATTTGCTAAAAATGGCACGCTGATTGCCTCTGGTGTAGGCCAGACTTCCCGCGTTGACTCCCTAAGACAGGCGATTGAAAAAGCACAGTCTTTTGGATTCGACTTGCAAGGATGTGCGATGGCTTCTGATGCTTTCTTCCCTTTCCCAGATTGTGTGGAAATTGCTGCTGAAGCGGGTGTAGCTGCCGTATTACAACCTGGAGGCTCCATTAAAGATCAGTTATCCATTGACATGTGCAATGAAAAAGGATTAGCAATGGTAACAACTGGCGTAAGACATTTCAAACACTAATAAAATTCTTTTAGGACAAAGGTTTAAGAGGATGTTACATTGCTGTAGCATCCTCTTTTTTGTGCCTATATCCCAAAATACCCTTTTTAAGTAGGATAACGCTGAAATACTATATTCTAAATTATCTTCCAGATAGAAAATAAAATTATTTATTATTTTTAATTAATCTAAATAAATAAAACATATATTTGGCCCCATATTTAACCAGATATAATGTATGAATAAGTCAATTTTCCTAGGTATAGGCATCGCGACATTGTTGAGCAGCACAGCATATGCTCAAAACTTAAACTTGAAGGGTAGCATTCAAAATTCCCATGGCGCTCCTATTGAAGCAGCAACTGTCACAGTAAAGGAATTAGGAAAGTCTACGGCAACCTCTAGGCAGGGGGGATATTCATTTTCCAATATTCCCGATGGCAACTATACTTTGATCGTTAAAAGCTTAGGCCACATCTTAGAAGAAAGAAAAGTCACCGTCAAAAATGGCCGTGCAAATGATGTACTATTTTCCATTAATACCAGCAGTGCTCAGCTTGATTATGTAGAAATCAATGGCTACAGCTCCACGAATAATAAAGTTATAAGCGTAGGCAAAGGCGGCATTGTGGACAAAGATCTTCCCCAAGCTGTACAGATTATTAATGAGCAGGTCATCAAAGATCAGCAAGTAAATAGGCTATCAGATGCCCTTAAGAATGCCAATGGTATTGCGCTGGGTGCCAACCGTGGGGGAAGTTCAGAAAACTTTTATGCCCGAGGCTATAGCTTAGGAGCAAATAATATCTTTTTAAATGGCGCTCGAACAAATAATGGAGGCTCTATTGAGGCGAGCACATTAGAGTCTGTAGAAATTCTAAAAGGTAGTGCCGCCCTGCTATATGGAGGCGTTAGCGGTGGTGCCGTCGTGAATATGGTCACTAAAAAACCAAAGTTTACCACGGGTGGAGAAGTATCTTTCCGTACTGGAAGTTACGACCTTTATAAGCCCACTGTAGATGTCTATGGGCCCCTGTCGAAAAAACTGGCCGTACGCATTATTAGCACCTATGAAAATGCTAAAAGTTTTCGCGACGTAGTCAGCACAGAACGCTTTTACATCAACCCTTCCCTACTATATAAAATTTCAGACCGTACGGAGTTAAACGTTATTTTTGACTTTCTAAAATCGGACTATACCCCTGACTTTGGGATAGGTTCTGTAGAAGGGAAAATCAATAAATCTGTTGGCAGAAATACATTCATCAATGTCCCTTGGGCCTTTAATAATACGAAAACCTCTAATGGGCAGGTAAACTTAAAGCATGAATTTAATAGCAATTGGAAATTAAATGCCCTTGCTAGTTATCAACAATATAGCCGTGATTACTACAGCTCGGAACGTATTCAAGCGAATGCTAAGGGAATGGCAGCACGCTCTTTAAATAAAACGCAGACGGAGGAATTAACAAGCAACCAGCAGCTAAATCTAACAGGACAATTTTACACCGGAGCTGTAAAACATAAGCTTTTAGTGGGGCTTGATGCTGACCAATCGAATACCAAAGCCTTCACATTTGACATTAACAGGGCTGGCAATGTCGTTGATAAAAACAATAATCTTACAGCTGTTTACGATTCTATCGATGTGTTTAACCCCTACCGGGATCAGCTACGTCAGGATAGACCAGAGGCGAAAAACTTAGCACGTACGACTACAAATATCTACCGATATGGTATCTTCTTTCAAGATTTAATTGAGGTAACAAACAAGTTTAAAGTCTTGGCAGGCTTGCGCTACACTTATCAGCGTACCCCTAATGCAGAAAAATACACCTATGAAACTGGGGTAACCGAGGAGGTGAAGAACATCGTTAATGGCGTAGAATTAGGCGCGAAAGTCGATAAAGCATTTTCCCCAAAATTAGGCCTAATATATCAACCTATTCCAACTAGCAGCCTTTATGTAAGTTATGCCAACAACTTCACTCCCAACACAGGCTATGATGTAAATTACAGCCCTATGCGTCCATCTATCATCGATCAGTTTGAAGCTGGCGTTAAGAATGATTTTTTCAATGGCCGATTAACGGCGAATGCAACCTATTATAAGATCAAGAATAATAGATTTACGCAACAGGTATTGGTAAAACCTGATGGAACGGATAATATTGATACTTCTATGAAAGAATTTTCAGGAAAAACGTCCTCAGATGGGTTTGAACTAGATATCACGGCATCACTCTTACCGGGATTAAATCTAATGGCGGGTTACGCTTATAATAATATGCGCTATACGGAAACGAGCCCTATTACCAAGTTGACAACGGTCGTTAATGGCACGAATAAGGTAACCGAAGTTTCCGGAAATCAAGAGGATGTACGTCTCGTGGGCACAACAGCACATACAGCGAATGGCACGATTTTCTACACGCTACAACAAGGGAGCTTAAAGGGCCTAAAATTAGGGTTCTCCACCTTCTACACAGGAACGCGTAATGCGGGTTGGAACAACACCAAAATTCAAGTTCGCGATGGCATAAATCGTTTGATTAAAGTAGATGGATTTACGACATTTGACTTCTCGGCAGGCTACAACTACAGAAAATGGAGCTTATTGGGTAAGTTGTCGAATATTACGAATGAATTCAACTACTATATTCATGAAAATTATTCGGTAAACCCAATTCCGCCACGCAGCTTCTCAACAACAGTTTCTTACAGATTCTAAAGGAAGATTTAGTCCAGTGTTTTTACTAAACTTAAGAACTTATCGATGGCCTGACGCTTTGCTGTAGTCAACTGATAATCCAAGCTTGAGGTCAGGTAATAATCGAAATCAAATTTCGGATTCGCAGGTATCTCTGGTAAGACCACGCGTGGATTTGAAACACCAATTTTCAAAGCAGCGTTAAAGTCTGCGATAAATGTAGGATCCAGCGGTTTATTGGCTACCCATACCGCAAAGGCAAAAGGAAGTCCTGTAAATTCCTTCCAATAGTATCCTAAGTCATATACATAGGGGACCGTATCTTTCTTTCCAAAAGTACGGTCTCCAATTAATACATAGGCATCGGCCTCCCCTTCAGTGACAATCTGCACGTCCTGCTTCCAATGATATTTTAGGAGAACGCGCGCTAGGGCATTGGAGCTTCGAGACTGATGATCTAAGCGTAGACTTTTGATCTCCCCTATTGGTTTTTCTGAAAATATAAAAACAGAATCTACCGCTCCTAGGGTGCCGATACAATAATCTGTAATAATATAATATGCTGGTAGATCCAACAAAGCACCTACAGGAATTATTCCCAAATCAACTTCTCCAGAAATTACTTTCTGCGCACAGGCGCTTGGATAATCTACGGAAAGATCAATTTGATCGACGATGGAAGAGTTCCGAATACCATATAAAAAAGGAAAGGTATTGGTGTAAGAAACGGCTGATATTTTTACTTTATTCATGAATCTAAGGCTTCAAGGTGCTTCGTATTATAATAATCTATAATAGAGAATTTACCGTCTTCATACTCCACGATATATAAGGAGGTATTCGTATGCGGAAACTCATCCATTCTTGCTAAGTCTACGCCCGAGAGCCAGCAGAGGATAATACGTAAAGCGCGCCCATGCATAACCACTAAGACGGTATCTTCTGCAGGCTGAGCAACGATATGTGCTATCGCTTCCTGCTGACGTCTTTTTAAAGTATTCGGAGACTCTCCGCGTTCAATGCTTAAGTCCAAATCTCCGGCGGCCCATGCGGCTACTACTTCACCAAAACCAGCCATAATATGTTCATTCTGCTCCTGTCCCTCATAAATACCCCAAGATATTTCATCCAGACCTTCAAGTTGCTCCCAAGGAATATCCTTTTCTAGAAAAGGCTGTGCCGTCTGATGCGTACGTAATAAAGTCGACGTGTAGACTTTATCAAAAGGAATATCCTGATACGCGCTATGGAAGGCTTCAGCTTGCTTCAAGCCGGTACTATTCAAGGGGGAATTTACGCCACGTCCTTGAACAATGCCACGCAGGTTTAAATCAGTCTGTCCGTGGCGGATAAAATAAAGGGTCTTTTTCAACAGTATCTTTTTTTGGGCCTTAAAAGGAATAATTAAATTTCAGAAGAGAGTACCGGTAAAGCATAATACTTCTTCTTTGCCGTGGATTCATCCGCTTCAAAAACAACATCTTTGTAGTCTGTAACCACCTTATAAAGTGTATCACGCTCAATTGGATGACGTCGTACATCTTTAATAAGATCTACTAACTCTTTCGTAGACATTCCTGGCTTTTGCTCCTCAGCACCTGCCATGGAGTAAATTTTGGTGGTATCATCTAAAGTACCATCGATATCATCGACACCAAAGGCCAATGAAAGTTGTGCCGTATCACGCGAAATCATCGCCCAATAGGCTTTAATATGTGGGAAATTGTCCATATAAATACGCGCTATCGCGTAGTTACGTAAATCTTCTATCACCGAAACTTCGGGGATATGAGACATTTGATTTTCCTTATTTCTAAATTTCAACGGTATAAAGGCTTGAAATCCACCCGTTTTATCTTGCAGCTGACGTAGACGCTCCATATGGTCTACACGGTGCCAATATTCTTCGATATGCCCATAAAGCATCGTAGCATTGGAGTGCATCCCCAGTGAATGTGCTTGCTCATGGATATCTAACCACTGTTCAGCAGTACACTTATCATGGGCGATCTTCTCTCTAACCTCAGGATGGAAGATTTCTGCTCCTCCCCCAGGCATGGAGTCCAAGCCAGCTTCCTTCAAATATTTCATCCCTTCATAGTGGCTAAGTTTAGCTTTTTTAAAGATATAGTAATATTCTACCGGCGTTAAAGCTTTAATATGTAAGTCAGGTCGATGTGCTTTACACTGTCTAAAAAAGTCTGAATAGAAGGCTAAATTTTGTTTTGGCACAACACCTCCAGTAATGTGAACTTCCGTCACAGGCTCATTATCATACTTACGTACGATATCCATCATGCCTGCCACTTCCATTTCCCAACCTTCAGCACGCTCTTTTACTAAACGTGAGTACGAGCAGAATTTACAATCATAAACACATACATTGGTCGGTTCAATATGAAAATTCCTATTGAAATAGGTGTAATCACCGTGTTTCTTCTCCCGTATATAGTTTGCCAAAACTCCTAAATAACTGAGTTCTCCTTTTTCATATAATAAGACACCTTCTTCAAAAGTAATACGTGTGCCAGCGAGCACTTTCGCTGCAATAGCACGTAAGTCTGTAGCTAAGTGTACATCCTGCAATAAGAAGTCTAGTTTATTTTTTGCGTCCATTTTAATCTCCTATCTAAACAAATGTACCAATTGTAACTGAATAAATTAAACCCCTAAGGCTTAAAACCATGAAATCAACATTTTAAAAGTCACCCTATTAATCGGTGAACTGCTGCATGTCAATTAACTTTTTATATAAACCCGCTTGCTGCAATAAGGTTTGATGGGAGCCTACTTCTACTATTTTCCCGCCATCAATAACAATAATTTTATCGGCATTCGTAATGGTACTTAAGCGGTGAGCAATCACCACGGTCGTACGGCTTTCCATTAGGCGGTATAAGGAATCCTGCACAAGCTTTTCAGATTCAGTATCCAGCGCTGAAGTCGCTTCATCGAGCAGCATAATAGGTGGATTTTTTAAGACTGCGCGCGCAATACAAATACGCTGACGCTGGCCCCCGGAAAGTTTTGCCCCGCGATCCCCAATATTCGTTTGATAACCATCTTCAGTCTTTAGAATAAAATCATGCGCATTCGCTATTTTCGCGGCCTCTTCCACCATCTCAGGGCTAGCTTCGGTATTAGCGAAAGCTATATTATTAAAGATGGTATCATTAAACAGGATGGATTCTTGGTTTACAACACCAATTAACTGGCGTAAAGAATCCTGGTCTAAGTCTCTTAAATCCTGCCCATCAAAGAGTATCGCGCCCCCTGTGGGATCCATAAAACGAGGTATTAAATCTATCATCGTCGACTTTCCTCCCCCCGAGGGGCCTACTAAAGCGACGGTCTCACCTTTTTCTATGGTGAAGGATGCCTGATTGATAATTTGCTTCTCATCGTACGCAAAATCAACGTTCTTAAAAGCAATGGAATTTGTAAATGCTGTTACCACCTTAGCGGTGGACTTATCTTGCACCGTAGATTGCTCATCTATGAGTGCAAGTACGCGTTCACCTGCCGCTATGCCGTTATGAATATTGGAAAATGCATCCGTAAGCGATTTCGCAGGGCGCATTACTTGGGAGAAAATAGCGATATAAGCGATAAAATCTGGAGCCCCTAACTCTTGGGATCCTGATAATACCAGGTGGCCTCCATACAATAGGATTATTGCAACCATAATTACACCTAAAAGTTCGGACACTGGGGAGCCCATCTGCTGACGGCGCACCATACGACGCATAATATTTGCATAGCGATCATTCTCAGCATTGAAGCGATCTTTCACGAAGTTAGTCCCATTAAAAGCTTTGATGATGCGTACTCCTGAGAGCGCTTCATCTAAATAGGTAATCATATTCGCATAGGAGGTCTGTCCTTCAATAGCTTTAGCTTTTAATGTTTTTACAATTCTCGATATAAAGAATGCCGACACGGGGATGACCAGCATGGCGAAAAATGTTAGTTTTGCCGAAATCACAAAAAGCATCACTAAATAAGCAATAAGCTGCAATGGTTCCTTAAACACGACTTGCAGTGTTCCTGTTACGGAAAATTGGACTACCTGCACATCCGAAGATACTTTGGAAATAATATCCCCTTTACGTTGGTTGCTAAAGAAGCCAAGATGCATATCCATCACGTTATTAAACACGGTCTTACGTAAGTTTAATAAGGTATGAATACGTAAATTCTCCATTATACGCTGCGCTAAATAGCGGAATAAGTTGGAGATAAATACGGATATTACTATCGCTATGCACACAAATTTTAAAGCTTCATAGGCACCAAATTCCTGATTCGCGTAATTCGCATAGTAATTAAAATAAGCTAATACGTCGTAATAACCTTCAGGCTTCACCAAAGCGACATCCGTTGCTTGCTGATCTGTATTAAATAAAGTATGTAGTAAGGGAGCTAATAAAGCGAGATTTAAGGTGCTAAATACGACTGTAATCAGGGTGCAGATTATATACGGAATGGCATATTTCCCGAGGGGTTTTGCAAATGCTAAAAGTCTAAAATACGTTTTCATCAAATTTACTTAGGAAGCAAAAATACTAAAACTATAGCAATAATAGGTGTCAGTCAAGACATCTTATAAAAAATTGACATTAAAACCCTCCCTATTTATTTTTATTGCTTAAAACTTCTTTTTTAGGGCATAATACATTAATTTAGGGCTATAATCGAATAAACACTAATCATAATGCAAATAGACGTTGCCAGCAGGCTGCAACATACCGAAGAATATTACTTCGCAAAGAAGTTGAGAGAAATTGACGAGCTTAATAAATCAGGCTTACGTGTGATTAATCTCGGTATTGGAAGCCCCGACTTACCTCCGCATCCTGAAGTGATTCAGGTGCTTACTGAACAAGCTAGTTTACCGAACACCCATGCCTATCAAAACTATAAGGGAGCTCCGGCATTGAGACAGGCTATGGCGGACTGGTACTATCGTTATTATGGTGTAAATCTGAATCCTGAGAAGGAGATATTACCTTTAATAGGCTCCAAGGAAGGGATCGTTCATATCTGTATGACCTATCTTCAGGAAGGCGATGATGTGTTAATCCCCAATCCCGGATATCCAGCTTATGCTGCTGCAGTGCGCCTTTCTGGGGCGACGAGCATCCCCTATGAATTGACATCGGAAAATAATTGGCTGCCAGACTTAAAAGCGCTGGCTGCAAAAGATCTTTCGAAAGTAAAACTTATGTGGATCAACTACCCGCATATGCCTACAGGCGCCTCGGCAACGAAAGCGTTTTACACGGAATTAGTAGCTTTTGCGAAGGAGCATACGATCCTACTATGTCATGATAATCCTTATAGCTTTATCTTAAATGATCAGCCCACAAGTATCTTGGCTACGGAGGGAGCCAAAGAAGTAGCGATTGAATTAAACTCCCTTTCGAAATCTTCGAATATGGCGGGATGGCGCGTAGGCATGCTCATGGGTGATGAGCAGCGTATTAATGAAGTGATGCGCTTTAAGTCCAATATGGATTCGGGCATGTTCTTACCGCTACAGCTTGCTGCAGCTAAAGCTTTAAGCTTAGATGCTTCCTGGTATGCCTCCCTAAATGAGACTTATCTAAAACGTAGACTTAAGGTCTTTGAGCTTATGGATCTGCTGCAGTGCAGCTACCGCAAAGATCAAGTAGGCCTGTTTGTATGGGCCGCCATACCGTCAAAATACAACGATGGTTACGCCCTTTCAGATGAGATATTAACCCATGCGCGGGTATTTATTACACCGGGAGGAATCTTTGGTTCTGCAGGCATCAACTACATTCGAATCAGCCTTTGCGCTACGGAAATGGTCTTTGAAGAAGCCATTGCACGGATTAAAGCCTCCTTATAAGCCTTGCTTAAGAGGATTCCTGAACACTTAGAATATTTATAAAATGAATATAGCCATACTTGGCGTTGGACTGATCGGTGGATCAGTAGCTATACAATTAAAGGATACCCAATTTTGTGATTTAGTTTATGGAATTGACAGGAATGAAGACAACTTAAATAAAGCCTTAAAGATTGGTTTCATTGACAAGAAAGCTACCCTTACGGAAGCTTTAGCTGCCTGTAAGGTGATTATACTTACCGCTCCTGTAGATGCTATCTACAGCATGTTACCAGATTTACTAGATCAGGTTACCGATCAGGTAGTGATCGATATGGGCTCCACCAAGCAGAATATCTTAAAGCTAATTGAAGACCACCCGAATCGTGGTCGCTACATCGCTGCTCACCCCATGGCGGGAACGGAATACTCCGGTCCTGAAGCAGCCCTTAAGGATTTGTTTAAAGGTAAGATGATGGTCTATGTCGCTGCGACACAAACGGATGAAGATGCCTTTGACTTAGCAGATAGCATCACTGAAAGATTAGAAATGCGCACCTCCTTTATGGGTGCCCATGAGCATGATATGCATACGGCCTATGTCTCCCATATCTCCCATTTAACGTCTTTTGCATTAGCATTAACGGTATTGGAAAAGGAGAAATCTCAAGGTCGTATCTTTGAGTTAGCAGGATCAGGATTTGAATCCACGGTACGTCTTGCGAAATCTTCACCCGATATGTGGACACCGATATTCAAGCAAAATCGTGAAAATGTACTTGAAGTATTGGAAGAGCATATCAAGCAGCTTACGAACTTGCATACCGCCTTAGCGGATGAAAATTATGAGGAGTTACACCGCTTAATTAAGAAATCTAATAAAATAAAAAGGATTCTGAAGTAATGACCTAGGATTATTTTATGAAAATAAGTATCCTTAAAGCTACAACAAGAAGATATTTCAGTTAAAATATTTTATATAAAAGCACCTTTTAGGTGCTTTTATTCGTTAGTATTAAATAAATTAATTTAAATTTGCAGTAAAGGTTACTAACCTATTTTCCATTATTGTAAACCTTAAATTATATGCACGTAACTAAGAATACTAAGCTCACCACGACGCTGCTAATAGCAACCTACAATTGGTCTTCAGCACTTTCCGTCGTCTTAAATTCCATTCTCCGGCAGTCCGTTGCTCCAACAGAAATTATAATTGCTGATGATGGCTCACGAGAAGACACCGCCCAGCTTATAAAAGAATTTAATAAAACCCACAATTTAGCGATTAAACATGTATGGCATCCCGATGCCGGCTTTCGGAAGACGTTAATCCTCAATAAAGCTATCCAACAAAGTTGCGCTTCCTATCTGATACAAATTGATGGGGATATAGTCATGCATAGCCATTTTATACGCGATCATATTGCTGCCGCTGAGGAAGGTTTTTTTGTTCAAGGAAGTCGGGCTATGCTCACAAAAAAGCTTACTGAAAAGGTCGTATCATGCAATAGCTTTAAGTTACATGCCTTGAGTCGTGGCATGCATACGCGGTTCAATGCCATACATTGTCCAAGACTAGCTTTTATCTTCAGCTGCAACCCCACGAGTTCCCACAATGTAAAAGGCTGTAATATGGCCTTCTTTCGGGCAGATTTCATCCGTATTAATGGCTATTACAATGGATTTGAGGGCTGGGGATTTGAGGATTATGAGTTTGCCGAACGGCTAATTAATTCGGGTATAAAAAAGAAGCGTTTAAAATGGGCTGCCGTTTCCTACCACCTATTCCACCCCCTTTGTTCACGAAAGAACTTTAGATCCAATGAAATAATTTATGAGGAAACGGTCGCTCAAAAAAAAACATATCGTATTCCTGGATATCACGAAATCAGTGCCCAGAAAGCGCATCACTACGGCTGTAGCGAATAAGTATTAATACTTGATCTTAAATCGCTTAATCACAAAATGCCATAACCAGATAGGCCCTACCGTTAATAGCTGGAAGAAATCATGGGGCGCAAGCTTTCGTGGCTCCCGATTTTTTCCAATAAGAAGGGCTATAAAAGAGATTATTAACACAGAACCAAATACCAACCATAAATTGGGTCCCCCCGTCTTTACTGCCATCTCTAGGGAGACAATAAAATAACTCATAATACCAATACAAAAGAGCACTACATAGGATAATGAAGGGGACAATTTAAGGTATAAATAGATCACTAAGGCGATAAAAAAAGAGGCCCAATTCAAAAATGTATGCCAGCCTAAACGTTCTAAGAAGGCAAACTGCGGAAAGGGTATTAACCAGATTACGCCTAATAAGCCGAAGAAAAATAAGGGTAAAAATATAATTTGGATACGGCGATTGATAGGGTCTGTATAATTTGCGGAGAGACGAGCAAATAGTTCATCGACCTTTCTTTGTGGCTCTGCAACTACCTGGGGTGTGGAACCACCTTTTTTAGCTTTTTTCATATAGAATTATTGTTCAAATAAAACCTCGTCTATGTATGCATAAACGAGGTCCTAAACTCCTTGTGGAGGGTATTTTTATTTCGCGAAAGATACAGAACGTGTCTCGCGGATAACAGTAACTTTAATTTGACCCGGATAAGTCATCTCCGTTTGAATACGGTTAGAGATATCTGCGGCTAGAATTTCTGCTTGCGCATCGGAGATCTTTTCAGACTCTACAATAACACGAAGCTCACGTCCCGCTTGAATAGCGAAGGTCTTATCTACACCAGGGTATGATAAGGCTAATTCTTCTAATTCTTTCAGGCGTTTGATATAGCTTTCTACGACTTCACGACGCGCTCCAGGACGCGCACCCGAGATGGCATCACAAGCTTGTACGATAGGCGAGATCATCGCCGTCATTTCAATCTCATCGTGGTGAGCACCGATGGCATTACACACATCAGGGTGTTCCTTATATTTCTCTGCTAACTGCATACCTAAGATGGCGTGCGGTAACTCAGGGTTATCATCAGGCACCTTACCGATATCGTGTAGTAAACCTGCACGCTTCGCATGCTTCACATTCAGGCCTAACTCTGCAGCCATCGTAGCAGCGAAATTAGCAACCTCACGGGAGTGTTGTAATAAATTTTGACCGTAAGAAGAGCGGTAACGCATACGTCCTACCATACGGATTAATTCCGGGTGTAGACCGTGTATACCTAAGTCAATCACTGTACGTTCACCAATTTCAACGATTTCGTCTTCAATTTGCGTTCTTGTCTTAGCAACGACTTCTTCAATACGTGCTGGGTGGATACGTCCATCTGTTACTAGACGGTGTAACGCAAGACGCGCAATCTCGCGGCGTACAGGATCGAATCCAGAGAGGATAATCGCTTCTGGAGTATCATCAACGATAATTTCCACCCCTGTTGCAGCCTCTAGCGCACGGATATTACGTCCCTCACGCCCAATGATACGACCTTTGATCTCATCATTTTCAATATTAAAGATAGAGACGGTATTTTCAATCGCCGACTCCGTTGCCGTACGTTGAATGGTTTGGATAACGACTTTTTTCGCTTCTTTAGTAGCTGTTAACTTCGCTTCATCCACCACATCTTTTATTTGCATAATGGCTTGCGAGCGCGCTTCCTCACGGAGGGAGTCTACAAGTTGGTTTTTCGCTTCCTCAGCAGTTACACCAGCGATGGATTCTAGCTGCTTAATTTGTTGTAATTTCAGGCTTTCAACCTCTTCAGATTTCTTATCATTTACCTCGATAAGCTTATCTAATTGTTTATTTTTAGCATCTAAATCTTGTTTTTCACGATTTAGATTTTCTAACTTTTGGGTTACAGACTGCTCCTTTTGGCGTAATGTATTTTCTTTTTGGCTGATGGCATTATTACGTTGAGAAACTTCTTTCTCGTGTTCAGCTTTCAATTGAAGGAATTTTTCCTTAGCATCTAAAAGGCGCTTTTTCTTTAAGTGTTCAGCTTCCTGCTCAGCTTCTTTAATGATGGATTTGACCTTTTCATTTGCTTCTTGCTCCTGCTTTGTGAAAAGCTTTTGTAGCAAATAACGTCCAATCACAACACCAACAATAAGCGAGAGTATTATATAAATTGCCGTGTTCATGTGTATATATAACTATTTTAGTTGATATGTATATTTAATTAATAATTCAGTTTTAAAAAAAGTAAAAAAAATGCCGCAATCAAATAACAGGTTTCGAATATTATTAAACTTCTATATCACATGATTAGGCTATGATTATGATCCAGATGGCTTACGCAAAATGATCTATATCTGTTTCGCCTTTAATATTGAAGCGTTAAGTTTAAAATAGTGAAAACCCGAATTTAATTGCGGCAAATTCGTTGTTCAAAGCTCTGAAAGATGTAAGAACGATTATTTTTGAAAGAATTGCGTTAATAATTTATCCAATTCATGGACCGCTTGATCCAAACCTTCCTCATTATTCTGTGCCTTTTGTTCAGCTTTCAACATGGCTGTTGCAAACTGTAATACAGACATAGACAGTAAATCTTGCTTGTCTCTTACGGAGTAATTATCCTGTAATTCTTTTATCTTTTCATTTACTAACTTCGCAGCATGACGAATAATTTCTTCTTCCTCATGAGTCACCCGTAAGGGGTAGACACGATCAGCGATATTTATTTTGATGGAAATTTCTCCCATTTTTTGTTGAGCTTAATAACGTTTTAGACTATGTTTTTATAAATGTACTACTTTAAAAGAGTAATACAGCGATCTATTTCTTTCACAAAATCGTTAATTTTTTGTTTTGTGTCAAGTATTTTTTCATTTATAGCATCCTTATCCATAGAAGCTTCGTCTAAAGAACGCGCTACGGCCATTGCTTTCAACTTTTCTTCTAATTGTTTTGTTTTATCATTACTCGTTTCAAAAGCTACTTGTAGCGATTGCACCTCTAATTTTAGCAAGTCATTTTCCTCTTGCAGGGCTTCGCACATTTGAATTAAATTTTTCGTTTTCTCAACGATAATATTCATTTGTGATGATAATGATGCCATAGCCTAAATTTTGCAATTAAATGTTGTATGTATTACCCACGCACTTCTGCGCCGGTCTCTTTCTCAAAGTTAAGAATTAATTTTTGAACTATCGCGTCAATTTGTTTATCCATCAATGTTTTTTCTTCATCTTGAAGAATAAAACTTAAGGCATACGACTTTTTACCTGCCGGAATTTTATCCCCTTGATACACATCAAACACATTTACAGCCTTTAACAACTTGCGTTCAGTTTTCGTGGCAATAGCTTTCAATTTATCGAAAGTTACCGCTTGGTCTAATAATAATGATAAATCACGTCTTACGGCAGGGAATTTAGATACTTCCTTGAACTTAATTACATTCTTACGAATGATTTTCATCAGCTGATCACAGTCAAAATCTGCGTAAAATACCAGGCCATCAACATCCGCTTTCTTCAAGTTTCCGGCAGCTACAGCACCAAAAGACACTAAAGCTTTGGTCCCTTTCATATAAGAAAGACCATAAGCGAATTCCTCAGCAGGAGCATCTGTGATGCTGATAGACTCAATTTTTAAGCGTTTGATAATCGTATCTACAGCAGCTTTAATTTGGTAGAATGACACCCCTTTATTGGTTGTGTTCCACTGCTCCGCTTCAGCACGACCTGCTATCGTTAAGGTTAAGTGATTACGCTCATTGTATTTTTCTTCTACTAAATGGTAAGACTTCCCAATTTCAAAGAATTTAACATCGCCATTACGACGTTTTTGATTGTATGCTATTGCTGTTAGTGAAGAGAACAGCATATTCTGACGCATGGTATCCAAATCTGAAGATAATGGATTCAATACACGTACAGCCGTTTCAGGATCGAATGTATAGTCTAATTTCGTTAGTGAGTTTGATAATGTCTCACGGAAACCATTAGCAATTAATAAATCTGCGAGCTGATTTAACACGACCTCTTTATCCGGCTTTTCGGACGTATTTAGGGACGCTTTAATTTGACTTTTAAGCTCGATATTATTATATCCATAGATACGTAGTACCTCTTCAATAACATCTACTTCACGCGTTACATCCACTTTAAATGGAGGCACTAATACCTGTAGTTCTTCTGCTGTTTCTGAAGCTATACCAATTCCTAAGGAAACGATGATACTGCGAATTTCTTCAGCAGGGATCTCTTTACCAATTAGGCGTTGAACATTTCTGTAGTTTACAGGAAAAGCAAAAGGTGCTACTGGGTTTGGATAAATATCCGTTACCACGGCGCTCACTTCACCACCCGCAATTTCTTGAATTAAGAGTACTGCTTTTTGTAAAGCTTCGACGGTAATATTAGGATCTGTACCACGCTCATAGCGGAAAGAAGCATCCGTTTTTAAGTTATGTCTTTTCGAAGTCTTACGTACTGAAACAGCGTTAAAGTAGGCAGATTCTAGGAAAATATTTGTTGTTTCTGTAGAAACCCCCGAATGAGCACCACCAAAAACTCCAGCAATACACATCGGCTTCTCAGCATCAGCAATCACTAGATCTTCCGCAGAAAGCTTGCGTTCCACTTGATCTAAGGTTGTGAATGCTTCCCCTTCTGTTGCAAAACGAACATTCACGGTATTTCCCGCAATCTTATCTGCATCAAAAGCATGTAAAGGTTGCCCTAAATCATGTAGAATATAATTCGTGATATCCACGATATTGTTAATAGGACGTACGCCAATAACCGTTAATTTTTCTTTCAACCATTCCGGAGATTCCTGCACTTTCACGCCGGCGATATTCACGCCTGAGTAGCGTGGTGCTGCTGCTGTTGCTGAAACTACAATTTTCGTACCTGCTGACGCTGAAGCTTGGAATGCTGAAAGATCAGCTTTCTTTAAATCTCTACGTAAGAAGCCGGCGATATCGCGCGCTACCCCTAAGTGCGAAGCCGCATCCGCACGGTTGGGAGTAAGCCCAATTTCAAAACGGTAGTCGTCTTTCACGTTGAAATATTCTTTCGCTGTGGTACCTACAGCCGTTTCTGCGGGAAGTACTAAGATGCCGTCATGCGATTGGCCTAAACCAATTTCATCTTCCGCACAGATCATCCCTTCAGATGCTTCCCCACGGATTTTGGATTTATTGATTTTAAAAGGCTCTCCCGTTAACGGGTGTACTGTCGTACCTACGGTAGCAACAATAACCTTCTGTCCTGCAGCAACATTTGGTGCACCACAAACTATCTGTAATAATTCTGGGCCTCCTACATCAACGGTAGTTTTACGTAAACGATCCGCATTTGGATGTTGCTCACAAGTTTTCACTTCGCCGACAACTAATCCCTCCAGTCCTCCTGGTACGGACTGAACTACCTCTACAGCTTCCACCTCTAAACCGATATCGGTTAAGATATGCGAAAGCTCATCGGGTGTTTTATCGTCTATGTCAATAAAATTTTTAAGCCAGTTATATGAAATATTCATCTCGAATTCTTGTTTAATGCACAAAGATAGAATTTTGTTACGAAAAATAGCACTGAAAATTGGCGATTAACATTTTCCCATAAAAATCACATTTTCGCTATAAATAATGAAAATTGTTGTGGTTTAATCAAAGTATTAAAGTATTTTTGTGGTATTCAAAAAACACACATCAATCACATACATAATGATTCATTTCTTCTTGAACCAATCTGGCGGCGTATATGCTGTTCAAACTCAAAAAGATCTATCAGCGGAAGATATTTCTAAATTAAATTGGTTATTTGGTAAGACGACAAAAACTGAAAACAGCTCCCTTTCGGATTTTTATGTAGGCCCTCGTGCAGCCATGATCACACCTTGGAGTACCAATGCGGTAGAGATAACGCAAAATATGGGTATCGAAGGAATTATCCGAATTGAAGAATTCCAACAAGTAGCAGCAGATTTTGAAGACTTCGACCCGATGATCTCTCAAAAATTTGACTCCTTAACGCAAGAAATGTTTCAAATTGATATCGCGCCACAGCCAATCTTAGAAATTGACGATATTGATGCATATAATAAACAAGAAGGGCTTTCTTTAAATGCGGAAGAAGTTACCTACTTAAATAATCTGGCGACGAAATTAGGCCGTAAATTAACGGACTCTGAAGTCTTCGGTTTCTCTCAAGCAAACTCCGAACACTGCCGCCACAAAATCTTCAACGGTACATTTATTATCGATGGTGAAGAAAAACCTACCTCCCTATTCAAATTAATCAAGAAAACTTCGCAAACGCATCCCAATGGGATCGTCTCTGCATATAAAGATAATGTCGCTTTTGTGAAAGGACCACGTGTCACACAATTTGCCCCTTTAACAGCTGACAAACCGGATTTCTATGCGGAGAAAGAATTTGACTCCGTAATTTCATTGAAAGCGGAGACACATAACTTTCCAACGACTGTAGAGCCTTTCGCAGGTGCTGCTACAGGTTCAGGTGGTGAGATTCGCGACCGCCTAGCGGGTGGTCAAGGTTCCCTTCCCCTCGCTGGAACAGCAATCTATATGACTTCCTACTCCCGTCTGCTAGCAGATAGACCATGGGAAAATGGTATGGAAGAGCGCGCATGGCTATACCAAACACCGATGGATATCCTAATTAAAGCCTCCAATGGAGCGTCAGATTTTGGAAATAAATTCGGTCAGCCTTTAATTACAGGTTCTGTATTAACTTTTGAGCATGAAGAAGCTGGACGTAAGTTAGGCTATGACAAAGTGATTATGCAAGCCGGTGGTATTGGTTACGGAAAATTAGACCAAGCGATAAAACATAAACCTCAGACAGGCGATAAAGTTGTCATCTTAGGAGGTGAAAACTACCGCATTGGTATGGGTGGTGCTGCAGTATCTTCCGCAGACACTGGCGCTCTAGGATCCGGCATTGAGTTAAATGCAATCCAACGCTCCAACCCTGAAATGCAGAAGCGTGCTGCAAATGCCGTTCGTGCCATGGTGGAATCGGACAACAACCCGATTGTTTCTATTCACGATCACGGTGCTGGTGGTCACCTAAACTGTCTTTCAGAATTAGTGGAAGAGACAGGTGGCCTAATTGATTTAGACAAGCTTCCTGTTGGTGACCCTACCCTTTCGGCAAAAGAAATTATCGGTAATGAGTCCCAAGAACGGATGGGTCTTGTGATCGCTCAGAAAGATGTGGAAGCCTTAAAGCGTGTAGCAGATCGTGAACGCTCCCCAATGTATGAAGTGGGTGATGTCACGGGCGACAACCGCTTTACATTCGCTTCAAAGACCACCGGTGCAAAACCTATGGACTTCGCTTTAGAGGACTTCTTCGGATCTTCGCCAAAAACATATATGACCGATAAAAAAGTCGTAAGAAACTATGCGGATTTAGCATATGATGTTGCTCAGGTGCCAACTTATTTAAAACAAGTTTTACAATTAGAAGCTGTCGCTTCCAAAGACTGGTTAACGAATAAAGTAGACCGTTGTGTCGGTGGACGTGTTGCCAAACAGCAATGTGCAGGGCCCCTACAATTACCGTTAAATAACGTCGGTGTCATGGCCTTAGACTTTAAAGGTAAAGAAGGTATTGCGACGACGGTAGGACACTCCCCATTAACCGCTTTAGTGGATGCCGCAGCAGGTAGCCGCAATGCAATTGCGGAATCACTTTCGAACTTAGTATTTGCTCCTATAAAAGATGGTTTAGCGGGTGTTTCCCTATCCGCAAACTGGATGTGGGCATGTAATAATGAAGGTGAAGATGCGCGTTTATATGAAGCTGTAGAGGCTTGTTCAGAATTCGCTATTGCTTTAGGCATTAATATCCCTACAGGAAAAGACTCCCTTTCCATGAAGCAAAAATACCCGAATGGGGATGTTATTGCTCCAGGAACGGTGATTATCTCCGCAGCGGGTAACTGTATAGACATTACGAAAGTCGTAGAGCCTGTATTAAATGCCGCAGCAGGATCTATCTACTATATCAACTTGTCGCAAGACACCTTCAAATTGGGAGGTTCCTCTTTCGCTCAAGTATTAAATAAAATCGGTACGGAAGTACCTACGATTCAGGATGCTGCCTACTTCAAGAAAGCATTTAACGCTATTCAAGCATTAATCAATGCTGATTTAGTGGAAGCTGGACACGATGTTGGCTCTGGTGGTTTGATTACCTCCCTGTTAGAAATGTGTTTCGCAGATGTTAATTTGGCTGCGCACTACGACCTTTCTGCTTTAGGGGAAAATGATGCTGTAAAAGCATTATTCAATGAGAATATCGCCGTTATCCTTCAAGCGAAAGATGATGCTGCTTTTGAAGCCTTATTATCGGAAAATGGTTTACAGGCCGTAAAGATTGGTGAAGCGATTGAAGGTACTTCGGTAACTATCAAAAATCAAGACGACACCTTTACATTTGACATCAACGAAACTCGCGACACCTGGTTTAAGACTTCGTATCTATTAGACCAGAAGCAAGCTAAGAATGGTAATGCAGATGCGCGTTATGCGAACTATAAAAACCAACCTTTAGCATTTATTTTCCCGGAAAAATTCGCCGGCAAAAAGCCCGTTATCGATGCTTCACAGCCACGCCCAAAGGCAGCTATTATCCGTGAAAAAGGTTCTAACTCCGAGCGTGAGATGGCGAATGCGATGTACTTAGCAGGCTTCGACGTGAAGGATGTCCATATGACGGATTTAATCACGGGTAGAGAAACCCTAGAAGATATCCAATTTATTGGTGCTGTAGGTGGATTCTCAAACTCCGATGTATTAGGTTCTGCAAAAGGTTGGGCTGGGGCTTTCTTATACAATGAAAAAGCAAAATCAGCGTTGACAAATTTCTTCGCTAGACCGGATACCCTATCCGTAGGTATCTGTAACGGCTGTCAGCTATTTATGGAATTAGAATTAATCAACCCGGAGCATGATGTTCACGGCAAGATGATTCACAATACGTCACAAAAGCACGAGTCTAATTTTACTTCCGTAACCATCCAAGAAAATAACTCCGTGATGTTATCCAGCTTAGCAGGAAGCACATTGGGGGTATGGATCTCCCATGGGGAAGGAAAATTCAACCTTCCAGCGACAGAAGATCAATACCAGATCGTCGGTAAATATGCGTACGAAGCATATCCCGCAAATCCTAATGGTTCGGATTACAATACAGCCATGCTATGTGATATTACTGGACGCCACTTAGTGACGATGCCACATATCGAGCGCTCTATTTTCCAGTGGAACTGGGCTAACTATCCTAAAGGACGCCAAGATGAGGTCTCGCCATGGATTGAAGCTTTTGAAAATGCTAGAAAATGGATTAACAACCAGAAATAAGCTCGAAAGCTTCCTGTGTAGCACGCTGCTACGCTGAAAAGTGAATAATATTAACAAATAAAAAAATCTCAGTTTTAAAACTGAGATTTTTTTTTGCATAATTATTGTTAGCTTAGTTGAAGGTCAACAGCAATTATATATGCAATTACAAGATATTATTAATCTCTATTATAACGAAGAAGTAGAAGACACCAAAATCGCTTTGGGACGCTACTTAAATGAACATCCTACAGATGTTGAGGCTCTTCTATTTAAGGCCGAAATAGCTATCGATGAGGTTCCCGAGCCACAGAGTCCCCATGAATATACCCTTCCTGAGGATTATGAAGAGGCTACGATAGTATTAAAAAAAGTGTTATCCATCGCACCCAATCATATCCCAGCCTTAGATAAGCTACTTTCCATTTCTTCAATTAACTTTCTCGATGGCGATGCGGAAGAGCATCAAGGACATATCGATCAGCTGATCCTAGCGGAAGGCTTTCGGGAGAAAGCGGCAGGCTATGGCCTTATGCTAAATAGCTTACACCCTAATGCAACGCGTAAACTACATTATTTAGACATCATTATTGAGGAGGTTGAGAAGGCTTATGGCGATGACCGTCAGATGCGCGACATACTGCTTACGATGTATTACGATGATAAGGCGAAGGTGCTCTACGATGAATTTGGGAATACCGAAGAAGCATTGGCCATCTATCGTGCGCAGATGCGTATATTTATCTATGAAACCGTTGCCGAATATATTGAAGTTGCCCATTTAGCTATAGAAGCGAATGATACGGCACTTTTAAATCATGTTATTGGAAAGACTTATTTCTATTTTGACCATGAGGATGATGCCGTAAATCTAATTGAATTCTATCATGACCTCCAAGCACTTCCGAGTGAAGTCCTGGAGAAGCTCCCCAATTACGAGGAGTTTTGTATGATTATGGAGCGTAGTTTTCCCGAAGAATTAAATTTTGATATAGAAGCCATTCGAGCACATGCGCAGCAAGTGATCGATAAATTCCCAAATCGAGGTATTGGCTACCATTTCTTAGGGACTTCGTACTATATGGAAGATGAGTATGAGAAGGCCCTCCCCTTATTAGAAAAAGCCTTGACATATTCCGATGCTTCAGCCTCCACGGTATACCGCTACAGTCAATCCTATTATTTTGTTCATGGATCGATTCCTACGATTCCAAAATGGCCAGAAAGCTCTGCTATAGACTACTATAATATGGGTGTTTACTTTGAGGCTTGGGAAAGTGACACCTCCACAGCGCATAATAGCATCGCATTTTTACGTTTACGTAAGGAATTCTATGCCCGAGCTTTTGAGTACTACCAGAATTATTTTGTCGAAGATCAATACGATAGTGTGAAGCATTATTCTGACCATTACTGGGCTACCTGCTGCAACAACTATTCCTTAGCGTTATACAATGATGATGACTATGAGAAATCTATTGAAGTGGCTAAAATTGGCCTTTCAAAAAGTCCTTTTATTGAACTTTACATAAGTTTAACACAGTCGTATTTCTATGCTGAACGGTACCAGGATTTAATCGATGTATACGACAATTTAGATATGGAGGATGTTGAGAACACGTATTTCATTAAGTTTATCAACCTTTCTACGCGCTATATTTCCGCGAAAATAAAATTAGGGGATTATGAAGCTGCAAAAACGTTATTCGCCGAAATAGATTACAAGTTCACGGATTATAAGGATCATATAAATCTTTCGGAATTAGATGAGGATGATTTGCTCGCTCTTCGCTTTGCGGACAAAGATATTCAGAGCACGCGCTTCGATTTAATACAGGGAAAAACAGACCTTCCTGAATCTGAAGAGCCTATCGACCCCATTGCTATTTGGGAGGATCAGTCTCAAAGAAATCCTTTAGAGCCTTCTCCATGGTTTATGCTTTTTCAAGCTTATTATGAGGCTGAGCGCTATGAGGACTGCATCCGTGCAGCTACACAATACAAAAAATTAAAGTTGCCCAATGAGCAGCCTGCAGAAGACTATCTAAAGCAGCATTATCAACGGGGGCGGTCCTATTTCCACGTTGAAAAGTATCCAGAAGCGCAGGCTGATTTCGAAGCTTGTCTTTCCGTATTTAACAACGTTACGGACGAAGATTTTCTTTCTTCAAAAATGGATGTATGCTACTATTATGCCCAGGCATCCTTCTTTAACAAGGATTACCAGCGTGTGCTTAGTCCAATAGAAGAGTTTCTTCAGGATTATACCGATAATAACTATACACGTGATACTGAGTGGCAGCAAGCTATCCTCTATAAGGCTAAAAGTCTCAAAGCTTTGGGGGAGGATAAAAAAGCGTTAACAACAGTTAAGGAGGCTGCCGCCTATGATGAATCATTTACGGAAGCCAAGGCCCTAGCGCAGGAATGGAAAGGTGGATTTTTCTCCTTTTTTAAATAAGCTTCTAAAAATATCAGTTATCGAAAAGCCCCAGTTGCAGCTAGCGTAAATTAGTATCCACTAGCTGCAACTGGGGCTTTTCGTATCATGCTGCTGACTTCAGCCATTTGCTACCAATCGCAGCTTCTATTACTTAGTTTTGATATTTTCATCTTTCAGCATATCCTTAAATTTTGGATTTCGGATGTAGCGATTGAACTCATGACTTTCCATACCCGTAAAGTCTGTTTTCGAAAAAATCTTGTAGTGCTTAATTAACTCATTATAGGTATCTTCCTTATAACCTAAATCTGTAGGATTCAATTTATTAGCTAGAAATCCGAAAAACTTTTTCAGCATCTTATCCGTACTATTTACGGTGATATGAATTTTTTTCACCTGTGGGCTAAGGGTGACAAATTTAAGTTCATTCGCAACGGTGTCTTTGTACTGAAATTCTGTTAGTCCTATTGCTGGCGCTAACATAATGCAGGTGATACGATTTTTATTTTCCAATAATGGCTTTGCTCTTTCGATATCGACATTATGAATGTCCTTGGCCTGCTCCGCAAATTTCTCATTATACTGAGGATTGCTTAAAGCACTCATTACGACAGATGCTCCGCGGCTATGAGAAATTAAATAAACGTCTTTATCAGCCATATTATTAAGGATGCGTCGTAGGCCAAACTCGCCCGCCATCTGGGAAAATGAAGCTGCTGAAAACCAGTTTTTTGCAGACCTAAACGGGGAATTAGATTTCAATCCATCCCAGTAAAACCGGATTATTTCATCTTGATTGGCATTCACCTGAATCAAATTGGCCATATATTGATAATGTTCCTGTGTCGATGCCGCATCCGCATTAAAGCCATGTATAAAAATAAATACACGCTTTTTATTCGCTACACGCTTGGAAAGCTGCAGCATATTTTGTCTTTCGAAACGCTGCAACACCTCATTTGCCCCCTTATCGGAGGCTACTTTCATTAAAGAAAATGGCTGCTTTGCAGTAGCCGACTTGGGCGCTCCAATAGCCTTACGCCAGTTATCAGGATAGAAGTTTCCATTTTGATCTACAAAAGAATAGGAGATATTAGGGCTTTCAATCCGATTGGGATTTTGACTATTGGGCAAGTTATGGATAAGTCCACAGGAGCTTACTAGCAAGGATAAGGTAAGAAAATAAAAAAGGTATATTTTATGCATAGGTAAAAGATATAATTCCTAGTATAAACGTAATTATTAGTAAATAGTTTTTTTACATGAAAATAGATGCACGACTAAAATCTGCCTAATAATGATTATCAAAGGTGTTCCAATTAAATGCTACCCCCCATAGTTCACCGATAGAAGGCAAATATTTTTTAAATTCATGGGTATCTGAAACGAAGATACTTTTCGTTAAAAGGATAGAATGATTGTATACCTCAATATAATTCCCCCCTTCATGCCCTCTGCAGTTTTCCACAACAAGGCTGAGCAGCGTCACGCTATTATCTAAAAATATAACGGTCATTTCGGTATTAGAAATTCCACTCATCCCTTCAGTTTTATGACGCCAGAAAAGGGTCTCCCCCTCCTTTATTTGAAAATGCTTCGGCGTATAAAATATATTGTCTACAGTCAAATAGGTCGCGGAGGTTCCGACATAAAGGGGGATTGTAAGATAGCTTAAGTCAGCTAAGGCTAGCTGCTCCAAGACCGCAGAGCTGTAAAACCTATCTAAATCCGGTTCCTTGGAAACTTCTAAATACATTGGATTTGAATAGTCTTCCGTACGATCATTCCAAAAAGCCGATAGTTTCAGGCTACAAAGCCCCTCTTTATAGCTGTAAGTTAAGTGATTATTCGTGTCCTTATCAACAGTTCCCTTTGCATTAAAATAGGCATCAAGGTGGCTTCCAAGCGCATAGAACGATGTAGCAATCTGCTGAGCGATTATTTCTACACGGTACATTAAAATAGGCCTATTAAGCTTAGCGTGCCCAACTTCTGGGTATGCTTCCGTTTCTATAGCGGCAGCTGTCAAGCCATTGAATAAGGTGACATCTGAAATATGATATCTTTTACCACGGTAGCTTGGATTTGGATAGACAACATCTTCGACGCGCATATCTGCAAACTGGAGATCCTCATAATCAACCCAAGGAAGTAGCGCTTTTTTATTTTCAATAAAGATACCTTTATCTAATGGAAGCCGTTGATATTCCTCCTCTGGAGAAAGGCTGTAATTATCCAGCTGCGACACCTTTAAAAGCGTAGTTTCCTCAAATTCCAGTGTTGAATTTTTAATCTTAAAATAAGTCTTCCTATCAAAATCAGGTAAATTTAAAATATAAGCTTCTAATTTTTCAAAATTTCCTGCTACCGTGCATACTGAAATATTGAACACAACAAGGCTCCCGAAGTTTATCCAGCAATTAGGATGACCAGAAAGGGTTTTTTCCCAATTGTAAATACTTATCCAAGTGATGGTATTTAAATCGAGTTTTTTGAAGTCATTATCATGTTCAACAACCGTTAGCTGATCCTCCGTTAACTCAATATATTGGCTGTAGAATGGGTGCTCAGCAATCACTTCAGGCCTCTTTTTCTTCTTAAAAAAATCAAACATAGGAAGGAAATTTAGTGCAATAGTATAGCTACTAATATACAAAGATTTCCCTTACTATTGGACGATTAGCGAACCTGAACTAAAAGCTTAATAGCGCTAATGAAGCTGAATATTACTATCGAAATCGTGTTTCCTAGCATGCGCAAGTAAATAATAAAACACCACCTGACTTAGGAAAGGAAAAAAAACGAAATAGAAACAAAATTTTAATTTTGTTGACTTCTTAAGAAATCTATCTTCAATTAAATCTTGAAATGACTTCAAAGTTAATAACAGCGCACAGGCTGCGAGCACATAACATAATATAATCATAAATAACTCATTTAATCTTTAAAATGCTCAAAATTACTGAAATATTTTTAATCTTACGTTAAGTAATGCTTAAAAATATAAAAAAATATTTCTCAAAAAAATCAAGAATAGTGCAAAGTTTTCCCACAACAACTGCCCTGGCCTACTATAGTAGACCTTGATCTCGAAAGCTATAGTAATGTTGGTTCGTAAAAATAATATGATCATTCACCACAATATCCATTAAGCGCGCAGCTTGCACAATTTTATGCGTGAGCTTAAGATCCATTTCTGAAGCTTTTAAGGAGCCTGAGGGGTGGTTGTGCGTTAATATCACCGCATGTGCCTGGCAGGTAAGCGCATACTTTAATAGGGTTCGAATATCCACTGGCGTAAAATCATTTCCTCCCCTTCCAATCAACTTGAAGTCGACAACTTTACATGCCGTATTCAAATAGATAACCCAGAACTCTTCCTCTTGGAGGTCATTAAATTGATAGTTGAAGTACTCGAAAACAAGTTTTGCCGAGTTTAAGGTAGGCTGTTCCTTAAATTTCATGGTTCTTTTCCTGCGGCCTAACTCCAGTGCTGCAATAATGGAAAATGCTTTAGCAGGTCCCACTCCCGAAAATTCACAAAATTCAATATCAGATAATTTTGCTAACTCCTGCAAGTCGTTATCTACCGCCTGAAGAATGCGTTTACTGAGTGCTAGCGCAGATTCCTGTTTCGAACCAGAGCCAATTAAGATGGCTATTAATTCAGCGTCTGTTAAAGAACGTCGTCCTAAACTTTTTAATTTTTCTCGTGGTCGATCTTGTTTTGGCCAAGAACGAATTCGCATTTTCCCCATAACAACCTCCGCTACACCCATTTACCCTTTAATGTACTAAAAATCAGGGATAAAAACCAGTTGAAAATTAGCAAAGATTCTAAAAAACACTGATTTATAGCCTATTTAAAGCCAATAAATAGCTTTAAATACCCGAAAAACATATCTAATAATTTACTTTCCATTTCGCGCTGAAAGTTTATCTTTGTAACATAAATAAGGATTGTAAAAATGAGTAAAGCGATTATTAAAACAGAAAAGGGAGACATGACTGTGGATTTATACACAGTAGATGCCCCTAACACAGTTGCGAACTTCATTAAGTTAGCAAAATCGGGTTACTATGATGGATTAACATTCCATCGTGTAATTAATGACTTTGTCATTCAAGGAGGTTGCCCTAACACACGTGAAGGCGCTACCGGAATGCCAGGTACTGGTGGCCCAGGTTACAAAATTGACTGTGAATTAACAGGTGAAAACCAATACCACGACAGAGGCGTATTATCGATGGCACATGCTGGTCGTAATACGGGTGGTTCCCAATTTTTCGTATGTCATAGCCGTACAAACACTGCTCATTTAGACAGAAATCATACTTGCTTTGGTAAGGTTGTTGAAAATGTAGATTTAGTGGATGACATCCGTGCTGGCGACAGAATTTTAACTATTGAAGTTATTGAGGACTAATCCCTCCATACAAAACGCGAAGATATGAACTTAAGAGCCCTTGTATCGGTTACTGGTAAACCGGGTTTGTTTAAGTTAGTTGGTCAAAATAAAACTGGTTTTATTTTGGAAACACTTGACAAACAAAAAATCAAATCGATAGTGAATTTATCCACTACGAAATTAGCGACTTTAGAAGATATTACTATTTATGGTCAAGAGGAAGAAATTAAGTTAATTGATGTATTTGAAGCTATCAAAGCTAAAGGTGACGTAATCGACATCAAAGCAGATGGTACAGCTTTAAGAGCATTCTTTAACGAAGTAGCACCGAATCACGATGATTCACGTGTATATTCTTCTGATATTAAAAAGATCATAACCTGGTATAATATTATAAAAGAATTGCCACTCTTCGATGAAGAGGCGCCTGCTCCCTTAGTATAGGCTAGCAAGCAAAAATCCTGAGTAACGCACTACTCAGGATTTTTTTTTATTCCTTGCAATTTTCTGGTAAATATTTTAACTTACGTGAAATCAATTTATTTGTTATGGAATATCAATCAGAATCTCCCAACTTACACCTTGAGCCTGCAACTAATGGCTTCCTCCTTTCAATTGCTAAATGGACTCGCTTCCTATCAATAATTGGACTTATATTTATAGGGCTTTTAGTACTTCTTGCCGCCGGTATCTTTCTGTTTTCTAGTACTTTTGCAAGCGTTGCTGCCTTAAATGATCCTAAATCAGCAGGCCCTGGAGCTGCCGCATTATTTCTAAGTGGTGGATTTATGACTTTCACATACCTCGTCATAGCACTCTTCTATTTCTTCCCTATCTATTACTTATATAAATTTTCAAGCTTATTGAAACAGGCTATTACGACGCGTAATAGTGAACTGTTAACGGAGTCTTTTAAAAACTTAAAATCACACTTTAAATTTATAGGTATTATCACCTTGATAATTGTAGGCTTTTATGCCCTTATACTCCTTCTTACTCTTATTGGTGGCGCAAGCTTTCTAATGCAAAAATAACTATTTATATAGCGCTTAATAGCCTATTAGTAGTTCATAGAAACAATCTTAGTAGTTCATAGAAACAATCCCGCGATAGCGCTATATACAAAAGGGCTCCTCCAGTTGGAAGAGCCCTTTTGTATAACTTAAAATTTCATTGTCAATAAGAAAAGAGGCTATTGGGAGGGTTTAATTTTGTTGTTTTGAATAAGAGAACATAAAGTCATAAATCGCCTGTTGATGAAATAAGCGCTCGACATTTCCGTGGTTGCCACCAGGAATAATGGTCAATTTCACATCCGCATCCTTATCAAAGTTCTTAATAGCTTTAACGATTTTCTTAGATTCTGACATAGGCACAATATAATCTTTATTACCATGCTGCAACCAAAGAGGTACTTGGGCTAAATTAGCCACCTGACTAGTAGATCCTCCACCGCAAATGGCTACTGCTGCAGCCACGCGTTCAGGATACTTCCCTGCAACTGCCATCGTCCCATAGCCCCCCATGCTCATGCCACAGATATATACACGTGAAGGGTCAGCATCATACTTTTCCAACACATAATCTACGACCTCCATAACCTTATCGGCATCCCATCCCCCCTTGGTTTGTGGAGCTACTACGATCGCGGGGATTTCTTTTCCCCGATTTATAGCATATAAAATGCCATAGCGCTGCACGCGATTCAAATCGCTCCCCGAGAGACTTTTACCATGTAGAAATACAATTATGGGTGCTTTGTTATCGAGTATTTCCGCATTCGGAAGATTTAATAGAAATGGGTAAGCCGTTTCCCCTTTTACAGGATGATTTTCCGCATTTGCGGTCAACGTACTGAAACATAGAAAAGCTAAAAATAATAGAATGCGCATTGGTTTATTTTTGTTTGTTAACTGGCTTGTTTATATACTTCAAAAATAACATTTTTTGGCAAAAAAGCTTAATTAAAAAGCCTATTTAAAAGACTTAATTAATCAGCTTATTTAAAAGGTTTAATTAGAGGGCTTATTGAAACGACCTAACTAAAGGACTTAATTAATCAGCTTATTTAAACGGATTATAAATTGTCATTTTAATGTAATATATAGAATTATTACATTAAATTTATATCATAAAACCAATGATCTCATGAAAATCAACAAATTAACCGCCATAGCAAGCATATTCTTCTTTATTCTTACACTATCAGCCTTTATGCCAGCAAGTCAAGAGAAAAAAGAAGAACCCGCTGTCAACTTAAAAGTATTACCAAAAAACAGCTCAAATGATGAGGTTAAGAAAGTAATGCGTGAATTTAATGCCGCATTAGGAGTAAAATGTAACCATTGCCATGTGTCCTCTACAACGGACCCTAAACGTATGGACTTTGCTTCAGATGCCAACCCTAAAAAAGAGGAAGCTCGTAAGATGTTAAAAATGACAGCTAAGATTAATAAAAAATATTTTAAGAATGCGCATCAAGGTGGAGCCCTGAAAGCAGTATCTTGTACTACCTGTCATAATGGTGCGGCAACACCAAAGGTATAATGTTTCGTTAGCACCGATATTATAAGCGACCGTTAACACCGAAAGCTAAACTGTTTTCTTTTTAGATACCCTGAAAAACGTGCAAAGACCTTGCGCGTTTTTTTTGTACATTTAACTTCTATTTTCAGAACATGACATTAAAAATTCTACATACTGCGGATTGGCATTTGGGAAAGCGACTAGACTATTTTTCTCGTTTGCAGGAGCAACGTGAGGTCCTTCAGGAGATTTGTGAGCTCGCCGATGAGCAGCAAGCAGACATCGTACTTATCGCCGGTGATCTCTTTGACAACTTTAACCCAGCAATTGAAGCTGTAGAACTGCTCTATAAAACCTTAAAGCGCTTGACAAATAACGGGCGTAGACCCGTGATTGCCATTGCTGGAAACCACGACAGCCCCGATCGCTTAGATGCTACAGACCCCTTGGCTCGTGCTTGTGGAATCCTATTTATGGGGCATCCCAATATTGATGTAGGAGCCTTAAACTCAGAAAACCATTGGCATATAAGCCTCTCAGCACCAGGATTTATAGAAATACAATTTGCTCATATACCCTTCCCTGTACGTATTATTGCCACTCCCTTTGCCAATGAAATACGTCTTAAAAAATATCTTGGTGATCAGGATAAAGGGGATGTCTTAAATACGGTGCTCAGTCAACATTGGCAGCAGCTTGCAGACTTATATTGCGATGAAAAGGGTGTAAATATCCTGACAACACACCTTTATATGCAAAAAAATGGTGGTGAAGTGCTCGAGGAGCCTGAAGGTGAGCGCCCGCTAAAACTGGGATATTCCGACTTAGTTTACACCGATGGCATCCCTACTCAAATACAATATACAGCCTTAGGGCACCTACATCGCTACCACAATATCGGAAGCTTGGAGCGCCCAATTGTGTATTCCAGCAGCCCCCTATGCTATTCATTTTCTGAAGCTGAGCAGCAGAAATATGTCGCATTCATAGCTGCCCAACCATCAAGACCTGTGCAGTTGCAACGCATACCCTTAAAAGCTGGACGTCATGTGCTGCGTAAGACATTTTCCGAAATCGATGAAGCTGTCACTTGGCTATCAGCGAATAAATATGCGCTTGTAGAACTAACCATCGTCTCCGATAGCTTCTTAAATCCTGCAGACTTAAAGCGTCTTCACCAAGCGCATGATGGAATTATCCATATAATACCTGTTATGAGCGCGGAGAAGCAGCAGGAACAAGGAATACCCACCATTAATTTACAGCAAGATATGGATGCCCTCTTTAAAGATTTTTTTAAGTTCCGTCAAGGGCAGGAACCTACGGAAGAAATTATGGAAATTTTTAAAGAGATCGTTCACTCCTCAACCGAAAAGGACAGTTAATATGCTACCATTAAAATTGATTATTGAAGGATTTTACTCCTACCAGGAACGCCAAGAAATAGATTTTACACGCCTTACAGATGCGGGACTCTTTGGTATCTTTGGCGCCGTAGGGTCCGGGAAATCCGCTATTCTGGAAGCGATAAGTTTTGCCTTATACGGAGATACCGAGCGTATGACAATGAAGGAGAAACGTGCCTACAATATGCTAAATCTGCGCTCAAAAGCAGCCTTTATAGCTTTTGAATTTCTGAATTTTGAACATAAGAAGTTTCGTTTTGAAGTAAAATGGAATCGACGTAAGAACTTTGAAAGTATCACTTCCATCGATCGCTCAGCCTATGCGTGGGAAGAGGATACTTGGGAACCCCTAGCTTCAAATTCTGCGGCCGAATTAATAGGCCTATCGTATGAAAACTTCCGACGTACCATCATTATCCCCCAAGGGAAATTCAAAGAATTTCTAGAATTAGGAGATACGGCACGCTCCAAAATGATGAAGGAAATATTTAATCTCGAAGCCTATGACCTGCAGTATAAAACCTCCGCTTTGCAGGCCGCAAATAACAGACAGATCGAACAACTCCGTGGTGCCCTAGCTGGGTTTGAGGAACTCTCACCCAGCTTATTGGAAGCCCGTGAGCAGGAATATATACAGCAAGAGCTGACCCTAAAAGAAAAATATACTGCCCTTCAGCAGCTCCAAGCAGAAGTCCTGCAGCTGCGTAAATTGCAGGAAACATTAAAGGAGCTCGCACAGTCTGAAGAAGCGCTATCGACATTATCTGTACAGGAAGCTTCTTTTGAGCATCGCGCGCAAGTACTTAAGCAGTATGAAATGGCGCAGCAGACTTTTGCAGACCTACTGCAAAGTCAACAACAGCTTGCTGCTGAGCATAAAAACCTGCTCTTACAGCTGGAGAAAACCACGCATACCTGCGGCATAAAAGAGCAGGAGCTGCTAACGCTGGAAGAAAGCTATACCCAGATTTTAGCAAGCTATGAATATATCCCCGCGCAAAAGGAAAAAATTAACGACCTCAAGCTGCTGATACGAATGCATGCACTCTATGCAGAGTCTAAAGTTCTGAAAGAGCGCATAGAAAAAGCTACTGTGGTAATCGACGCCAAACAAGCGCAAGAACAAAAGCTCGTTAAGCACATTGAAGAGCTTGAGCAACTTATGGAGCAAAAGCAGCAAGGAAAGATGGATACCGCGGAGCTGCTAACCATAGGTCAGTGGTACCAGCAGCAGGATTACCAAGAAAAACAAAAGGAAACTATCGCCCTAAAACGCCAGCATATTCAAAGGGAGCTTAAGGAAATTAGTGCCCTCTTCAGTGCGCAAAAGACGGATCCTGTGGCATGGCAACAGACCTTAGAGTCAGAGCGCCTATCCCTTAAAAATAAGCAAGAGCAGTTGCAACAAGAGCGCTTAACGCTGCAAATTGCAAAAGAAATAAGCCAGTATGCAAGCGCTTTAACGGAGGGGGAGCCTTGTCAACTTTGTGGCTCCTTGACACATCCCGCACCGCAGCATACACAGGACGTCTCAACGCAGCTTTCAACACTTATGGCAGTCGAGCAGCAACTTGAAACGGCCCTAGCAAAGCTACAGAAACAAGCCCAAGATTTTCAAAATTGGACTTGGCAGCAGCAGCATAAAGAGCAGGAGCTTATGCAACTTGACAAAGACTATGAAGCGGTGAAACAGCAGATAATGCTATTGGAAAATAGTTTTACTTGGGAAAAATTTGATCCTAAAAATAGCCGCATATTTGAGCTGGAGAAGGAAAAGTCAGCTTCCATAGAGCAAGAGCTGCAAAACCTAGTTTCCCTACTAAAGGAACAGCGCATAGCCCTACAAACAGTACAGCAGGAAATAAAAGATTATACCCTGCACAAACAAGATTTCGATAAAAAAATTGAAGCTAAAAGAGAACTCTTCAAAAGTCATAAACAGCTTTTGGAAAAGCTAGATTTTGCCGACTATAAGCTTGCTGATCCTGTAAGCTTGCAGCAAGAGATCGATCAGCTGACAGACACTATCAGCCAAGTAGAGTCCGCATACACCCTACTTACGGAATCGCTGCAAGCAGTAAGGCCTACTCTTGCGCGCGAACAAGCATTGCTAGAAAGCCTCCATGAGCAGGTAGCGCAGCTGCATCAGAAAATTGCTGCTGCGGAGCTTCAGCTGGCGGAGCGCCTAGCCAATACGCCATTTAACGATTTAACGGAAGTAACGGCACTACTCAGTAAGCATATCGCAGTCACAGCGGAAAGGGAGGAAATCCTACACTTCAAGATGCAAGTCGAGCGCCTAAAGGGTCTGATTGCCAACTTAAAACATAAAGCTGATCAGCAGCCGTTTGACTTAACACTCTTACAGCGCAAGGAACAGGAGTACCTGGAACTTGAGCATCTGCACAAAATACTAATTGGTGACTATGCGGCGTTGGCGCAAGAACTTAAAAGGCTGAAAGCAGCATTTAACAAACAAAAAGAACTGCTCCAAGAAAAGGAAAAGCTTGACCACCGTGCGGCACATCTCCATACTTTTAGCAATCTATTCCGTAGTGCTGGCTTTGTGAATTATATCTCTACCATCTATTTACAGAATCTCTGTGAAGCTGCCAATGTACGCTTCCACCGCTTAACAAAAAATCAACTAGGCTTACGTCTCAATGTCGAAACAAACGACTTTGAGGTAATCGACTACCTGCACAACGGACATCCCCGTTCTGTAAAGACCTTGTCTGGAGGACAAAGTTTCCAAGCATCACTATGCTTAGCCCTCTCTTTAGCCGAAAGCGTGCAATCGTTGAATAAAGCAGATAAAAATTTCTTCTTTATCGACGAAGGCTTTGGCACACAGGATGCCGAGAGCATAAACACGGTATTTGAAACCTTAAGTTACCTGAATCAGGAAAATAGAATTGTCGGCATTATATCACATGTCGAGGAGCTGAAAGAACGTATCCCACGCGCAATAACAGTGGTAAAAGATACTGAAGCAGGTAGCATCCTTCAATTTTCGAACTAACGATAACCCATCTACTACGCGGTCATTTGATAGAAATGATCGCGTAGTAAACCTTGTATAATTACAAAATATCTTTTCAAAATAAAAAGATAATTCCCTATCTTGCAATCAAATACTTTAAAAATGAAAAGAAAACCCCATACCTTATATGTCGTCTTAGTAATCGTTGTCGCCTTACTCGTTACAGCAACTACCTGCTCTCAGATTTCCTAAAGGTCTATTTACGTGAATTAAAACCAATTTTTGCTAGTTTAATAAAGGTATTCTATTATTTTTGCCTTTATGAACCATCAGCATTCCCCTTCTAACCCTCTTACAAAATTTTTCCTTGCGGGACCTGGTCCAGGTCTGTTATTAATCTTTTGTGTCATCATTTCCCTATTTATTGCTAATTCACCGTTAAATAGTGGTTTTGAAGAAATTTTAAATTTTAAATTCGGCTTTCATTCCGAAAGCATACACCTAAAATATACAACCCTAACTTGGATAAATGATGGCCTTATGGCTATATTTTTCCTGCTAGTAGGCTTAGAAATAAAGAAAGAGCTTGTTGAAGGCGAACTCGCTACGCCCAAGAAAGCCATACTTCCAATCTTTGGTGCTTTGGGAGGAGTAATCTTTCCCGCCCTCCTATTTACCCTATTTAATTTTGGCCTTCCGACCTTAAAAGGCTGGGCAACACCGATGGCCACAGATATCGCTTTTGCACTCGCTATTGTCAGTATCTTAGGAGATAAAGTGCCTACATCACTGAAAGTATTCCTCGCAGCATTAGCCATTGTAGATGATCTTATGGCTATTATTGTCATTGCGCTATTCTACGCTACAGCATTAAATTTCCTGTACCTCGGCATTGCTGCCGCTATTACTGCAGGCATGGTAATCTTCAACCGCATTGGGGTGAAAAACCTCGCATTTTACTTAATTCCTGGGCTGCTAATATGGTATTTTATCCACCATTCTGGTATTCATGCAACGATTGCCGGAGTTATTACAGCCTTTTGTATTCCCTTGCACCATAAGTCGGGAAGCTCCCCATTAGAGGATCTCGTAGCGGCAATTAGCCATCCTGTGAACTTAGTTATTATGCCCATATTCGCCTTAGTTAATACGAATATAACATTTATGGATGGCATGATTGAAGGGCTAACAAGTCCCCTTTCTTATGGAATTATCATCGGTCTAGTTATTGGAAAACCTTTAGGAATAACCCTATTTTCAATAATTAGCATTAAAACTGGTATCTGCACGGCGCCCGAAAAAGCCTCCCTAAGTCATATGATAGGCGTAGGCATGTTGGCAGGTATAGGCTTTACCATGTCGATCTTCATTGCCGTATTATCCTTTAGTGGTGATCCGCTGTTGCTCGGAGAATCTAAGTTTGCCATTCTTCTGGCATCCATTACCTCGGCGACAGTAGGATCCGTCTACTTGAGCTACTTACATAAAAAAAGAAACGTATAAGCAGCGTCCATAAAATAGCAATGCCCCAAAAAGTAAACAACTTTTTGGGGCATTGCTATAAGTTATAAAACGCATTATTTTTTCTCTTCCTCGATGCGGTTTTCCCAAAAATCAGCACCTTTAATTCCTAAAGCCTTCGGGTTAAAGGTCGGATTCTTTACGCCAGCTTTACGCTGTCTACGATAGTCTGACCAAACTTTCATCCCTGTTTTTGAGAGCAATAGAATCGCTATAATATTTACATAGGCCATTAAACCTACGCCAATATCACCCAATTTCCACGCTATATCGGCCGTTTTTATCGTGCCATAGAACGTAGCGCCAAGAAATGCAATACGCAAAACCCAAATTATGCCCTTGTTATTACCCTTAGAAAAAAGGTAGGAGATATTCGTTTCAGCGTAATAGTAGTATGCCATTACCGTCGTAAAAGCAAAGAAAAATAAGGCTACCGCTACAAACTCAGAACCAAAACTTGGAAAGTGTGAAGAAACAGCTGCCTGTGTAAACCCTGTAGCATCTATGCCAGGGACATTTTCAACGAGAAAATTACTTCCATCACTGACATTATACTGCCCTGTAAAAAGAATCATAAGCGCCGTAGCAGTACACACGAATAAAGTATCGATGTATACTGAAAAAGCTTGCACCAATCCCTGTTCTGCAGGGTGGCTCACTTCCGCTGCTGCTGCAGCATGTGGTGCCGTACCTTGCCCCGCCTCGTTGGAATAAATACCTCGCTTTACACCCCAAGCGATAGCCATCCCGATGATACCACCAAAGGTGGCATCCAATGAAAATGCAGAGGATATAATTAACTTGAAGACAGCGGGTATCTCAGTTACGTGAAAACTAATAATGACCACAGCCATTAAGATATAGGCTCCAGCCATAAAAGGCACGAGATATTCAGCAACACGCCCTAAACGCTTTACACCACCAAATATAATCAAGGCTATTAATACCACAACAGCAATACCTGTGTAGATTACAGGCACATCAAATGCGTGGTTTATAGAGGAGGCTATGGCATTGGATTGAACACCAGGCAGAAATAAGCCTGTACTTAAGATCGTAACAATAGCGAAGAGTGTAGCATACCATTTTACGCCTAATCCCTTAGCAATATAATATGCAGGACCACCGCGGTATTCACCATTGACCTCTTCTTTATACACCTGTCCTAAGGTAGCTTCAATAAATGCCGAAGCGGATCCTAGAAACGCAATTACCCACATCCAAAAGATTGCTCCAGGTCCTCCCATGGCTATTGCCGTAGCAACACCCACAATATTTCCCGTTCCTACACGGCCTGAAATAGCTAAGGAAAAGGCTTGAAAGGAGGAGATTCCCTTATCGGATGCTTTGGTGCCAAAAAGAAGACGCACCATATCTTTTAAATAGGTAAGCTGCAAAAAGCCTGTTCGAATAGAGAAATAGACACCTGTAATTAAGCACATATAAATAAAGACATCAGACCAAATGAGCTCTGAGATATAGGTTATAACTTTTTCCATCCTGTAATTTTGGGTATATTCTTTAATTTTTCTTAAAAATAATGTAATAATTTCAGAAATCATGGAGAAAAATGGAAAATGTAAAAGTTTATAATCTACTATACCGATAGATTTTATATATTTGCATCTTTCCAAATATTCAGCATACATTCAACATTTAGACATGAAGAAAAATATACCTATTTTTTTACTCAGCTTACTTTTAGGTTTTCCCGCAACAGAACTGCTAGCGCAAGTTAAGCTGACAGGAAAAATTGTGGATGCCAACCTAAATCCTGTTGCTGGCGCTACTATTTTCCCGAAAGGAAGTACACAAGTCGTGCAATCCAATGCCCAAGGGGAATTTCAACTGGAAGTTCCAGCTTTAGGAATAGCCCTATTAATTCAGAGTGTAGGCTATGAGACTAAGCAGCTAGCGATAGATAGCAACAGCCCATTACAAATACAACTTACGGCAAGTGACACGAAGTTAAATGAGGTTGTAGTCACCGCCTTAGGTATCACAAGACAGAAAAAGTCATTGGGATATGCCGTGCAAGAAGTGAAGTCCGCGGAATTATCTACCCGACCTACTAATGCCTTATCAGCAATTTCAGGAAAAGTTGCGGGTCTCCAGATTGTTTCCTCAGGAGGAAATATGGGGGGATCGACGCGTGTTCAGCTCCGCGGGATCAACTCAATTACAGGAAATAACCAACCTTTATACGTGATCGATGGCACCCCTATCGACAATACTGATATGAATACCGGCGCTACTTCCGAAGGTTCTGCGGGAAAAGATATCGGAAACTTAATTCAAGATATTAATCCCGATGATATAGAAAATATCTCCGTACTGAAGGGCCCTTCTGCCGCCGCTTTATATGGCTCTAGAGCCGCAAATGGTGTTATATTAATTACTACCAAAAAGGCTTCGCGCGGTGAAAAAGTGGAGATAGCAATCAATACAGGGCTAGATTTTGAAAATGTCAATCGCCTTCCGAAGCGTCAGCAGCTCTATGGACAGGGCTATGCGACGACGTTCCCGCAAGCGACCATTAATGGCACGACGTACGATGTCGTAGATTTAGCGTCCGATGAAAGCTGGGGCCCAAAATTAGATGGCACACCGGTATTACAATGGTATAATTTAGATCCTGAAAATAAAGATTACTACTTAAAGACTTCACCATGGGTATATCCTAAAAATGATGTACAGTACTTCTTTAAGACGGGGATTTCCAATACGAACAACCTATCAATTGCTGGAAACTCTGGCAACACGTCCTACAGATTTTCATACACCAATAAAAATGTCTCCGGAACGACACCCAACTCAACCCTAGGCAGAAATACATTGAACTTCTCTGGAGGCACAAGTTTGGGTAAAGTAAAAATTAGCAGCAACTTAAATTACATAAAAAATAGCACTTTAGGGAGACCTTGGACGGGGGCTACCAATCGAGGTATCATGCTTTCGGCATTCCAATGGGGAGGAGTACAAGTAGACTACAAATTACTTGAAGACTACCAACGTGCAGATGGCACGCAGAAATCGTGGAATAGAACCTCTTGGCAAAATACCCCTGCAGCGGAGGCGACACGATTTATTGACAACCCTTACTGGGCAGCATACACCAGCTATTTAGAAGAAAATAGAGACCGCTTTTATGGTAATATTGGCCTTCAATATGAAGCTAATGACTGGTTGACGCTAGGCGCTAAGCTACATGGTGATATTTACCAATTCAACTATCAAGACCGTATCGCAAGCTACTCACGCTCACAATCGCAGTACCAGGAAGTTAGTAACAGCCTGAATGAGTACAACTATGAATTCTTAGCGACAGCGAAGAAAAACTTCAACAATTTCTCTTTAGTAGCAAATGTTGGCGCGAACTTAAGAGATCAGAAACGTCGTACTTCCGATGCACTAACGCAGGGTGGCCTTATTATTCCAAACTATTATAATATTAAAAATGCGACTTCCGTACTCCTTACAAATAACACCTACCACCGTCGTATTTCCTCGGTGTACGCCAGTGCATCCTTAGGTTGGAATGATCTTCTATTCTTGGATGGTACCATCCGCGTAGATAAGTCCTCCACCCTTCCCGTAAAAAATAACACCTATGCTTACCCTTCTGTTACAGGATCCATCTTGTTCACAGAGCTCGAAGGACTTAAAAACTTAGATTGGCTTTCTTTTGGTAAAGTTCGTTTAGGATGGGCTAAAGTAGGTAATGACACGGACCCTTATCAATTGGGTAAAGTATATGAAGTAAGACAAGCTATCAGCGGAAATCCAGCTTACAACTTACCTTCCATCTTAAATAACGCGGAGTTAAAACCGGAGATGACAAGTTCCTTTGAAACAGGTATTAATGTGCAGTTTTTCAAAAATCGCTTAGGCTTAGATGTGACTTACTACAACAATAATTCTGTAAACCAGATTATTGCAGTACCAATTTCCAGCGCTTTTGGTTATGACAACAAGTACCTAAATGCGGGAAAAATCAATAACCGTGGTCTCGAGATTATCTTAAATGGCACGCCTATACGTACAGATAATTTCTCATGGAATGCTACCGTAAACTTCTCAAAAAACAGAAATAAAGTTGTGAAGTTGGATGATCAGGTCAATACGTTGACCCTTAGCAGCAACCTTGTAAACTTAGTGGCGCGAGAAGGTCAATCCTATGGACAGATCTTAGGCTATGACTTTGTTTATGGCAGCAATGGCGACCGTGTTGTGCAAGCTGATGGCACGTATATGCGGACCTCACAATTGCAGAATTTAGGTTCTGTGTTACCAGACTTTATGTTAGGCTTCCAAAATCAATTCCGTTATAAAAACTTTAATATAGGTTTTCTAATAGATGCACGCGTAGGCGGTAAATTTTTCTCCCAAACATATAAAGTAGGTATGTACTCCGGTATCTGGGAACGCACTGCGGACAACAATATCCGTGAAACGGGGGTTGTATTAGATGGCGTTAAAGCCGATGTAACATTTAATGCCGACGGAAGCTATGTCGTAGGCAAAGAGACCGAAAATACCACAAATATCTCGGCTTTAAACTGGGCTAGAAATGAATATAATGGCCCCACAACTTTCTCGGTGTTTGATGCAACATTTGTAAAATTACGAGAGGTAACCTTCGGATACCAAATTCCATTGAAAAATAAAAACTTAGTAAAAAGTTTAGCCGTAGGTGTCTACGGACGTAACCTATGGAATATCTATTCAAAAAGCCCGCTAATTGACCCCGAGATTACAAGCTCCGGTGGTAATGTACAAGGTATTGAAGGAGGAAATATCCCCCTTCCAGTATCCTATGGCTTTAATGTTAATATTAAATTTTAATGATTATGAACATGCAAGTATCTCACTATATCCTATTTCTCGGTATCCTAGCTAGCAGCTTTACAGCTTGTTCAGACAAGGCTTTTACGGAGATTAATACAGACCCTAACCGTCCCTCATCTGTGCCTACACCGAGTATATTGGTGCAAGCAGAGAAGCAGCTGATGGATAATATTCGTTCGGAATCTATCAACTTGAAGGCGGCACAACTATTTTCCCAGTACTACAGTCAGAATATATATACCGATCAGTCGCGCTATGATATATCGACGTCATTTTCCGATGGCTACTGGTCGAATGCCTATAAGGTTTTAAATAACCTTACAGAGATTATTACTATCAACACGAATGAAGCTACAAAGTCCATTGCTACGGCGGGTACAGCAGGTTCTAATGTCAACCAAATTGCCATAGCACGCACTTTAAAAGCCTATGTATATCATAATTTAACGGATGTCTTCGGCGATATCCCCTATGAATCCTATGGAAACAAGGATACTGATTTCGAGGCCCTGCAACAGGAACCAGCAAATTATACGCCGCGCTATGCTACACAAGAGAAGATTTATGTCGACCTTTTGAATGAGCTAAAGTCTGCAGCCGATACGCTCTATAAATATCGTAGCGACAATACCTTTGGCAAATCGGACATTATTTATGAAGGTGCCAATGAGAAATGGTTTAGATTTGCCAATTCCTTACGTTTGCGTCTTTCCAACCGCATGCAAGGGAAAAACAAGGCGCTAGCAGATCAGCATTTCAAAGAAGCCTTAGCGCAAGGAGTTATCAGCGGAAATAGTGAGAATGCTACTTTTAAGTATTCGGTAAGTTCTCCCAATGAGGCTCCCCTATTTCGCGCTACAGTTACAGCAAATAGAAAAGATTATGCCGTTTCCCATGTGCTTATAAATGTGCTTAAAGGAGAATTAGGCCCTATTAAAAATGTGGACCCTCGACTTTCAAAATACGCTTTACCGAATGCCTCAGGCCAGTTTATTGGACAGCCCTACGGCTTACCCCTGGAAGCTGCCGGGGTCAATGGACCTAATGATATTTCCCTACCGTCAGCGGAAGTAAATGCGGCAAATTTCCCAGAAACATTACTGGAGTTTTCAGAAGTGCAGTTTTTAATTTCTGAACATAACAACTGGGACGAGTCGGCCTACAGAAATGGGGTTAAGGCTTCTTTAGAAAAATGGAATGTAGCCGCTGCCGATGTAGAGAAATACTTAAATGTGCTCCCTAAAGCAAATAAAGAACAGGTGCTAACGCAAAAGTATCTTGCCCTATATACGCAAGGTATCGAGTCTTGGTCGGAAATTAGACGTACAGGATATCCTTTGTTCTTAGTGAAAAAAGGCGATATTGTATGGAATAGAATCACGGATAAGGGAACAGTAGCGTACCGCTTTGAACCTATATTTGGCACTACGATACCTAACCGTTTGTACTACCCTATTAAAGAGCAAACCACGAATAAGGCAAACTATCAAGCTGCTTTAGCTAAGCAAGGCGATGATGTGTTAAGTACTAAAATTTGGTGGAATAAATAATATTTTTTCAAGTCATGAACTCGGTAGCCCCATATCCCTTTGGATTGGGGCTATTTTATGATTCGCTCTTTTTCGCCATTTGTTAAGTGACTTTACAAAAGAATATTATGGATGCGTGGATAACCTATTAGTATGAATAGAACAGTTATTTAAGTAATCTTAGCGCTAACATTTTCTAAAAGCTTTGCGCAATCAAATGACTATATCGATAAATATCTTTTTTAATCGTAACTTTGTATTCGAGTCATCTTTATTAGCAATAAAAGCGCTATCTAATTCGCAGATTTACCTTTATGCAAAATTCTTATTTTGTCATTTTAGAGTTCATACTGTCTTTTATGATGTTTAATGAAAACAAAGGCTTCAAGTATTAAAAAAGTAAAAAAAACACATTATTAATGATTAATATTTCCAATTTATCACTTCGTTTCGGAAAACGTGTCCTTTTCGAAGATGTTAATTTAAAATTCACTACCGGTAACTGCTACGGTATTATCGGTGCAAATGGTGCGGGTAAATCCACTTTCCTAAAAATTATTTCAGGTGAAGTTGACCAATCTACGGGATCAGTAAGTTTTACTCCAGGTGAGCGTATGGCTGTATTAAGTCAGAATCACTACCAATTTGATGAATTTACGGTCTTAGAAACTGTTATGATGGGCCATGCTGAGCTCTACAAAATCATGAAAGAGAAGGACGCTATCTACATGAAGGAAGATTTCACAGATGAAGATGGCGAACGTGCTGGAGAGTTAGAAAGTTTATTTGCAGAGATGGACGGATGGAATGCGGAATCGAATGCGGCAACCTTACTGTCCAATTTAGGCATTAAAGAAGATGTTCATTACAAATTAGTTTCTGAAATCGACGGTAACCAAAAAGTTCGTGTGTTATTAGCACAGGCATTATTCGGTAAGCCTGATATCCTAATTCTCGATGAGCCTACCAATGATTTGGATATCAATACCATTGCATGGTTAGAGGATTTCTTAGCTTCTTATGAGGCGATTGTATTGGTAGTTTCCCACGATAGACACTTCTTGGATGCTGTATGTACGCATACAGTAGACATTGATTTCGGGAAAATGTCTATCTACACTGGTAACTACTCATTCTGGTACGAATCTTCACAATTAGCGTTAAAACAACGTGCTGATCAAAATAAGAAAACGGAAGATAAAGTAAAGGAATTACAAGAATTTATCCGTCGTTTCTCGGCAAATGCGTCGAAATCAAAACAAGCTACTTCCCGTAAGAAAGCACTCGATAAAATCAACTTAGATGAGATTAAACCATCAAATCGTAAATATCCTGCGATTATGTTTAATACCATGTCCCGTGAGCCTGGAGATCAGATCTTACAAGTGGAAGGATTAAGTAAGACCGTTAATGGTGAGGTATTCTTTAAGGATATCAACTTTATGATTAATAAAGGCGATAAGATTGCGGTATTAGGCCCTAACTCCCTAGTGACTTCAGCTTTCTATGATATTTTAGCTGGTAGAGATGCTGATTATGAAGGAAACTTCAAATGGGGTATTACGATATCTATCGCTGATATGCCGATGGACAATGCGGAATTCTTTGAAGGACGTACGGATAACTTAATTGAATGGTTGAGAGATTACGCTGTCCAAGAAGATGCTGATGAACAATTTATCCGTGGTTTCCTAGGAAAAATGTTGTTCTCCGGTGAAGAAGTATTAAAGAAATGTTCCGTTTTATCGGGAGGTGAGAAAATGCGTTGTATGTTCTCTCGTCAGATGTTACAACAGGCCAACTTCTTATTATTTGATGAGCCTACCAACCACTTAGACTTAGAGTCTATCACGGCTTTAAACAACGGTTTACAAGACTTTAGAGGGTCTATCCTCTTTACTTCTCGTGACCACGAGTTAACACAAACGGTAGCTAACCGTATTATTGAATTAACTCCTAAAGGCATTATCGACAAGTTGATGTCTTACGATGAGTATATTAATAGCGATGTTGTAAAAGCACAGCGCGAAGAAATGTATAAATAAGCTCCTTTTGAGCCTAGAAATTAAGAGCTCGATCCAAGCGTGGATCGAGCTCTTTTTTATGCCAATGAGGCGTAATTACCCCAGCGGTGACCTGCGATAAATACAAAAAATAATCCACTAAAAAACAATAAGTTAAATGCTTAACTAAACATAAATAGAAACTAATTTTCAAAAAAATTAATATACCATTCGGTATTTTTCATACCTTTACAATCGAATGTATTTAGAAAGATGTCGAAAGCAGAGAAAACACGTCAGTTTATAATCGATAAGATCGCGACCATTTTTAATAAAAAAGGGTATGCTGCGACATCGATAGCTGATATGACCGGTGCAACAGGCCTCACAAAAGGTAGCATTTATGGGAATTTTGAAAATAAAGATGCGATTGCACTAGCTGTATTTAAGCATAATGCACGTTCCCTAAGCACCTTATTAGCACGTAGAATTTCATTAGCTGAAACCTCCTACGCGAAGCTAAATGCAATCTTAGATTTTTACAGAAACAATTGGAAAGTTTTCTTTGCTAATGGTGGATGCCCGATTATCAATACGGCTACAGAAGCAGATGATCAACTTCCATTTTTAATGATTCCAGTACAAAATAGCCTAAATGAATGGGCTAATAAAGTGATTGAAATTATTGAAGCAGGGAAAAAAACAGGCGAATTTAAAGCTACTGTAAAACCTGAAAAGTATGCGCAAGAGTTCTTAATATTATTAGAAGGGGGTTTATTACTTGCTAAAACCATGAATAATGAACAATACCTTTTTAAAGCATTAGACCGTATATTGCGGATTATAAAAGAAGAAATACGTCATTAATAAAGACTATAGCAACTCAATGTCGCTATTAATAAAAGAATCAAACGAGAGAAATATGAAAAGAGTAGTAGTTACCGGACTCGGAACAATTAATCCATTAGGAAATGATGTAAATTCATTTTGGAATAATGCCATTCATTCAAAAAGTAGTGCAGGTTTAATTACCCGTTTTGATGCTTCAAAATTTCGTACGCAAATTGCTTGTGAAGTACATGGCTTCGAGCCCAAAAAATATTTGGAACATAATGAAATTAAGCGTTCTGATTTATTTACTCAGTACGCAATATACAGTGCATCGGAAGCGATGATAGACTCAGGTCTAGAAGTTGACAAAATGGACCCTTTTGATATTGGTGTGATCTGGGGTGTTGGTCAAGGTGGTATGGAAACTTTCGAAACGGAAGTTGAAAACTATGTTAAGGGTGACTATAACCCACGCTTTAACCCCTTCTTCGTGCCGAAGTTAATCGTAAACATGGCCTCAGGTATGATATCCATGAAATATGGCTTACAAGGTATCAACTATACGACGGTATCAGCGTGTGCTTCCTCGAACACCGCGATTATGGACGCATACAACTATATCCGCTTAGGCAAGGCTAAAGTATTTATTACGGGTGGCTCTGAAGCGCCTATTACGGCAGCTTCTATAGGTGGCTTCTCAGCAATGAAAGCGATGTCTGCACGTAATGATAACCCTGCTGCAGCTTCCAGACCTTTCGATCGCGATAGAGATGGTTTTGTAATGGGTGAAGGTGCTGGAGCGATCGTCTTGGAAGAATATGAACACGCTGTCAAACGTGGCGCCAAGATCTATGCCGAGTTAGCTGGAGCTAGTATGACTGCTGATGCTTATCATATGACTTCTCCACATCCAGAAGGTGTAGGAGCAGCAAGATCTATGCTTTCAACGTTGCAAGAAGCAAACATCACGATGGAACAACTGGATTATTTAAATCTGCATGCCACTTCTACACCTGTAGGTGATATTGCGGAGTTAAATGCCGTAAATAAAGTATTTAAAGGCTCGAAAAACTTGGTAGTGAGTTCTACAAAATCAATGACAGGACACCTTTTAGGAGCTGCTGGTGTTATTGAAGCGATCTTATCTATTAAGTCTATAAACAATAATATTGTCCCTCCAACAATCAACGTGGAGAATTTAGATCCGAATATCCCAGAAGGTATTCATATTATCGTAAATGAAGCTATTGAAAAAACTGTCAACGTAAGTATGAGTAATGCTTTCGGTTTCGGTGGACACAACTCGACGGTATTATTTAAACGTATCTAAGTAGCTTATACGGCCTATTATTGTATCATATAATCCGCTAAAAAAATAAAAATGCCCCAAAAAGTTAGACACTATTTGGGGCATTTTTAGGTGTAAAAAGGAGAGTTATTCTCTAATAATTGAGTTTTTCCATGTATATTTTCCATTATTACTTAGAATTTTAGGAAGCTCTCCAACAAGACCGCAATTAAAAAAGTCCAAAATTTTTAGTTTTTTTTTAGCCTTCCTATTTCTGTTGGAGTTACACCCTGTAAATTTCCAATGCTTTTAGGGTGTTTTGACCCCTATAAAACAAGAGTAGTCTTTTAACTTACACATTTTACGGGATAGTGTCAGGATCTGTCGGTAATAAAGATATTTTTATTTATTTGCTAATTATAGACCTTATAATGCTACATAAATTATATGTAATAAAACCCAATTTTACTATCATGATCCTGTATTAGCGAGGAACTGTCTGTATATTTCAATAAGTAATAAGTAATTATTAAATCGCCAATAGCTGCTAATAAGAATATATAACCAAAGAAGCATAAAAAAATGTTTCCGACTATTAATGCTATTAAAACAGGAAATAGCCCTAAAATAACAGCTGGCATAATAATACCAATAATGTAAATGTTTCTTTTAAGAGGAATTTTGCAGTGACAGTAGGGAGTATATGATTCTTTTAAAATGCCAAATTTTATAGATTTGAAACTAACGTTTTTTGAAAATATTACCCAAGTAATTCCATGAATTAACTCATGAAGGATAGCTCCCAGTATAATAATTATAAAAGAACATATAGAATATATAAAAAAATCTATGTAATTTTTTCCGTGTAAAATTTGTTGTAAATAATCAATTTTAAATTGATCTATCCAAATATAATAATACAACCAAAATACAATAATAGTTATCGGTAAAATTAATTTTAACATGATAACGTTTGCGTATTTTTCAGTAATAGTGTACTCTTTTTTTTTATGATTATTCATTTAGTATAATTATATTTTTTTAAGGTTCGTACCCCTATTAGAACTCTAAATATAAATATTTTTAATACATACATTATGCTTGTGAACATTTTTATAATACTAAATATTTCCCCATTGATATTAAGAACCATATGCATAATATTATCCATAATATTATGCATATGGTTTTATAAGAATTTGGAATTTGCATTAAGAAAAAAGTTCTTTTGCAGCCGCAACTAAACCGACACCAGCCGCTACCGCGCCGAAACCAATTCCAACACCTTTAAGAATTGCTCCTGCAGCAATTACAGGTAATATTCCTCCATCAATTTGAATTAATTCTTCTTGACTTAATGTTTCTAAGTTTAATGATAGATTTTCCATAATTATTTTTCTTTATTTGCTAAATACATACCTACTCCAACTGCGCTTAAACCTAATTGAACACCCCAAATTACACCAATAGCAATAGCTGGTAGAAAACCACCATCAATTTCTACCATTTCATTGAATTCAATTTCTTGTAGATTGTTAGATTTTAAATCTAAATTTTCCATAATTATTGTTTTATAAAATTATTTCCTACTCTATTTTTAGCCTTTTTGGAATCCTGCTATACTATAATTGAAGTACGACACTAAGATCTTTTAGTTCAATGCATAAAAAAAGCATTTGTAAAATTATTTAAAGAAAAGTTAACTCCAGCGTTTATGTTTTTTAAGTCAAGGTTATTTATTTTTTCAATTTTAACCTCAATATTGATTGAATATCTACTTTCGTAATAATATGTGTTTTTAGTTCTATCAAATTTAATAGGAGCACCTTCTTCTTTTAAATATTCTATTATTCGTGCTAACCTAGAGATAGAGATATTTAGACGTTTTGCAAATTCTTGTTGAGTCCCTGTCTTAGCACTGCTTATTAACTTATTAATAAGATTTATTCTATCTATATAAAAGTATAATTTCATAATGCAAATTTTTAAATGGTAGCGATTAATTAATATTTCCTGTAATAAAGTATTTATGTGTCAGCAGACTAAATAATGCATTGTATTTAGAACGAATCATTTCGGCTTCTGACTTTATCAAATTATTTTTAATATTATTGACATCGTATATAGATGCTTTCCCTGCAATAAAGCTTAGCTTGGAGTATTCTAATGACTCTTTCGTAGCTAAGAAAGCTTCTTTTGATATTTCATATTGCTTATGATTTTCTTGACAATCTATCTGGATCTTTTGAAGCATTTGTATTTGTTGATTTTCTTCATATTGAGTCAAGAGATCTATCTCATTTTTGCGTAAGGAGTTTTGTTGTAGTAACCTTTTAAATTTTCCTTTATTAAATATTGGAATAGTGACAGCAACAGCTACTTGTTGAGCGAAGTTATCCTTTGTTTGCATGAATAGAGAACTTGTATTACTTGCTTTAAAAGCATTAAAATAGGTTGTACCTAAACTTGCAGATCCTTTTATCAATGGGTAATTACCTGATTTTATAATTTTAGCTTCTATATTTAATTCTAGGAGTTGGTTTTTAAATTTTAGAAATATTGGATTTCTAGCAAGCACGGATTTTATATCGTAATCTTTATTAGTTTCTATTTTATCATTAAAAACATCTTCTTCTAATAAGGGATCATCTGTGTTTAATAGATTGTAATCAGGGTAACTCATAAGCTGAGCTAATGTCATTTTTTTTAATTTCAACTCTTTATGATATTGTTGATATTGTTGTTTTTCTCTAGCTAATGTTGCTTTAACTTCAGAAACTACTGCAGGAGCAGTAACACCCACTTTAGCTCTTTTCTCTGTTTTATCTAATAATTGAATTGAAAAATATATTGCAGATTCTTGCGAATTGACTAAGGATTGAGCCAATAGTACTTCTAAATATCCTTGTAACACCTTTAATGTTAAATCTCTTATTAAGATATCTTTTTCTATACGCTCTTGATTTGCTTGTATAGTTGCTTTTTTAGCTTGATTTCGAAAATAGTTATATTGATATAGTACTATTTCGGAATTAATTCCTACGTTACTATTAAAATTGTCGTTACGTTGAATAGTCCCAAAAACATCTTGTGAATGCCCAAAGGTACTATATCCATTTAGATACCCGCCTACAGAAGGTAATCGCTCTCGTAAAGCCATATCATGATCAAGGTTTTTTACAGCGATTAAAACATCTTGACGTTTTAGAGGAATATTATGCTGGATAGCATATGAGATACATTCTTCTAAAGGCCATCTTTTTTGTGAAAAAACATCTAATCTTAGCAAAGAGAATAATATGATAAATAAGAAATACTTCATTAGTTTAATACAATAGATTGTTTCTTCCACATTTCTTTATAAGCCGAATCCAATGTGAGTAAATGATTATGCGTTCCTTGCTCTATAATTTGACCGTCTTTCATAACAATAATATGCTCCGCATTCGCAATAGTGCTTAGTCGATGTGCAATAACAAGTAAAGTTTTTCCTGTAGCTCGTAATTTTTCAAAAGCTCGTTGGATTACTAACTCTGTTTCAGAATCAAGAGCCGAAGTAGCTTCATCTAGGATTAATATATCAGGGTTTCTATATAATGCCCTCGCTATTGCTATTCGCTGTCTTTGACCTCCTGAAAGCATTGTCCCATTCTCACCAATATATGTTTCTAATCCTGAGGGTAATTTTTCAATAAAGCTTACCATATCAAGCTCTTTGATAATATCGACGATACGTTGAAAGTTAGGGGTTTGATCTCCTAGAGCAATGTTTTCGATGATATTACCAGAGAAAAGTTCTATTTGTTGAGGAACAACAGCAATCCTTTCTCGGAGTGAATGATTAGATATGTATTTAATATCATAATTTCCAATAGAAATTTTTCCAGATTGTAAAGGGTATAGGCTTTGCAATAATAAGCCTAATGTTGTTTTGCCGCTTCCGCTTTCTCCGACGATTGCTGTCATTTTTCCTTTTTCGAATCGGCAACTGAAATTGTCGAATACTTTAACCCTAGATCCATAAGAAAAATGAATGTTTTCAAAAGTTATATCACCAATTTGATCACTGATTATATCTGTTTTTTCTCCATTTTCCTCACGTTCTAAATCCATTATTTCAAACAAACGATCTGCAGCAATTAAGGCATTTTGTAATGTTCTGTTCATTCCTATTAATTGACCAATAGGGCCTGTTAGATAGCCTATTAAAGCATAAAATGAAAGTAATTCTCCAGGTGTAATTGTTCTATCAATTACATAATATGACCCTACCCAAAGTAAAATAATAGTAAAAAGACGTGAAAGGAATTCACTTGACGTTCCTGAAAACAAACCATTTAGTATGGATTTATAGATGGTTTTTAATAATTGACTAAATTTTTGATCTGTTCCACTATTAAAATAAGTTTCTATGCCAAATTGTTTAATTGTTTTAACAGAGTTGATTGATTCTACTAAATGAGACTCAAGATCAGCTCCTTCTTCCATTAATTTGCGTTCTACTTTTTTATTTAGTTTATTAGATAACCAATAAACAAATACATAAAAAGGAATAACTAAAAGCATAATTAATGCTAGCTTCCAGTAGTAAGAAAACATCAAAGCAAAAGAAAAAAAGACGATTAAAACATTTACTACCGTTTGAATAGCAACATCATTGATAAAAGCCCTAATTTTAACAGCATCATTAACCCTAGAAATGATTTCCCCTACTTTCATCGTGTCGAAAAAACGTTGAGGGAGACTCAATAGATGCTTGTAATATCCTAATATTAAATATTTATCTATACGTTGGCCAGTTTGTAGTACCATGACGCTTTTTATCGTGCCTATTAGTAATTGTACGAGCAAAATGACTATCATAATAACAGATAGTAAATTTAATAAGCGTACGTTACCATCTACGAGCACATAATCTGTTATTTTCTGAATATATATGGATGTGGATAAGCCAAGTAAAGTATATACAGCTGCTCCTACTAAAGCTTGTAAAATAATAGATTTGTGTGGTTTTATAAGATTCCAAAATCTTTTGAAAGAACTTGTTTTTTCATTACGTTGCGTAAAATATTCATTTGGTTCTAATAAGATTAAAACCCCAGACCAGATTTCTTGAAACTCATCTATAGTATATTTTTGTGTCTTTCCTGGCCCAGGGTCCATTACGGTGATTTGATCCTTATTAACTTTATATATTACGACGTAGTGATGAAGATGGCCATTTATAATTACGTGAGCTATAGCAGGTAAAGGAATGTTTGGTAGGGCATCCATTCCTCCTTTTACACCCTTAGCTGTAAATCCCAATTCTTGTAAACCCTGAATCATACCAAGTACGTTAGTCCCTCTTGTATCGGTATGGGAATATTGTCTTATTTTAGCTATTGGAAGATCTAAGCCATAATAACTTGAGATGGAAGCAAGGCAAGCAGCTCCACAATCACGAATATCATGTTGTTTGATAAGTACTGGTTTTTTTTTCATGGAACTAGGCTAAGACTTTTTATTACTTAAATTGGGATTAAATATTTCATCCGCACGATCGAACAAGAGTTGCCAAAGTGTACGGTCTACTAAATAAAAGCGAGCAGTAAATGTGTTACCTTTTCCTACAAAAACTTTATCACCATTTGGTAGGCTTAAGTAATTAGCATTTATATTGCAACGAACTTTAAAATAAGTTCCTGTTTGTTGGTTCGAAATTATGTTATAGTCAATGTCTTGAACTTTTCCTGTCAAGAAACCCCATTGATTATAATTATAGGTGTCTATTTGAAAACGGACATCCTGGTTATATTTAATATATCCAATTGCATTTGGGGGAATCATGCATTCGGCAATTAAATTTTCCTCTGGTGAAATTTCTAATATTTCTTGACCTTGAATAATTTGACTTCCTTGTTGAATGCCAGTAAAATTAATTATAGTACCACTTTGAGGAGATTTTATGACATAGTTTTCACCATCTATATAAAGAGACTGTTGATCTGATTCAATAGATTTATGTTTTTGTTGTAGGTCTATGAGTTTAGAACTCCATTGAGCGACTTGTTGTTTCTCAATGGAGGACATTTGATTCCGTAAATGTTCATAAGAGTATTTACTTTTGTCAAAATCTGCTTGTGATATTACTCCTTGTTTAACTAATATATCGTTTCTATCTAAATCAAGCTTTGCTAATGTTGCCTGTGATTTGACCTCAGATAAGCGTTGTTGCATAGAAGCAAGCTCCATTTTATATAGGACACTAGATATATTTTTATAATTTTTAGATAAGAGGTTTTTTAAGTCTATAATATGCTGATTATATTCAGATTCTATGTTCTGATTGAGCTCTAATTTGTTTTGTAAATCTTTAGCTAGTATCACCAAAAGAGTATCCCCTTTCTTTACCTTCTGGTTATTGTGATTGATTTTACTTTCTATCACACGACCACTTACCAGTGATATAAGTTTACTGTTTTCATTTTGTGGCCTAATAATACCTGGAGCAGATACAGAGATAGGTATTTTAATCAGAGGCAAGGAAATTACAATAATTATAATTAGGGTTATTAATATTAAATATATAATGTTTGTTTTTTTCATTAAATAAAGTGTTATGCACTATTTTACGAAAAATTATTTCATTATAGTATATTCTCTTGTGTTGAAAAAGAAAAATGTAGAGGAATGTCTAATGCTGTTCTGTGCATTTGAGGTTTATTATGAAGTATACTCTAAATACAACATAATAAACTAATATGAGTAATAATTATCTAATGACTAATCTACGTTATTTATAACTACTCTATTTTTATAGCGATTTTCATATATTCAATCGTAGGACTTAGTTAGGAAGGCTAATTACCTTGCAGGCTCTGCTAATGCTTGTCTGATGCTGAGCAATCACATAAGCAGCCATATCCTTTTGCTGACAGGGCTTTAGAACTTTTTTGACAAGACGTCTTTGAGATCTTATTATCTAGCACTGAGGCTGCCTTGCCTGCTTCATATTATTTAATCGCAGAAACGATCTGTGATACACTGATTTTTGACTTTTTCATCTTACTATTTTAAAGTTACGATTTTTCGCCTTTTATATAGTCCAATTTCTTGGGAGGGTTACGAAATAATCAAATAGATGAGTATTTTCTTTAATAAATATATAAATGCTTTTTAAAGACATTGATCGCAATTATTTTAGCGTTATAATTAAATATTGCAGGTTACCGAAAATGCTATTAAAGAGAGTAGGAAATAATTTTATAACTTAAAAAAAATGAATAATTTAGATTTAAAGAAAATTTGCGTTCAAGAATTGGATACTGAATCAATGGCGATGATTGAGGGGGGAAATGCATGGAGATGGTTAGCTTTACCTGAGTTTTACGATGCAGTTACGGACGCATGGGAAGGGCTAAAAGCTGGATTTAAAGATGGAAATTCTTAATAGTTAGCTATTTATTAATATTTAAAATTAAAAAAAATGAATAATATAGATAACAATCAATTTATTTTATTGAGTGAAAATGAACTGATAAATATAGATGCAGGTGGATTTTGGGGAGATGTAGGATATGTAGTTGGTTATATCGCCGGAAAATTTGCTAAAGCTCAAGAACTTGAACTTGACGGTATTGGTGGCCCTACAGCTAGACATACATAGTATTCCTTGTGTAGCTATTATTTTTCGTAGTAGCTACACATTTTATCGTTTTAACATCAAATAAATATAGTATTTATGTTTTTTTTAAAACTTAAAAATACATTTGATAAATTAGATTTAACCGCTCTTTTTTTTGTTTTTTTAGCTATAAAATTTTTTTTATCGTGGTTATTCGGTCAAATAATTTATTCGGTATTCCCAAATAAATTAAGCCATCCATTATCAGAAGCCCCAGCTTATGAATTTTTCACTGCAATTGTTTTGTTTGCCCCAATTTTTGAAACCTTTATTTTTCAATTTTTATTTTTTTATTTAGGAGAGAAACTGAAACTAAAGAGCTCTTTCATTGTAATTATTTCTGCAGTACTATTTGCTATTTCGCACCATACATCTTTAGCATATATAGTGTTAACCTTATTTTCTGGACTATTTTATAATATTATATACCTCAAAATCAAAAACAAGTATAAAGCAGGAATAGCTTTCTTATTTATAGTAGGCATCCATGCTCTTTATAATTTTGTAGTTTGGTTAAATCTGGTATTTCTTAAATAGCGTTGTCGCCTTCCTTAATTCATATTCCTTCAGATTATTGCCAATCTACAATTTTAACTGGTCTTAAAAATCAGGAAGTCTACCCCTTTAACAATAAAATGATAAAAACGACTTAAAACTAGCGTACTCCTGTAAAGAAATTCTAAATTAAAGCCGCACCTCGTTACGATACAAACACCTATCAATAAGTAAGTTAACTTAAATATCATATTATTTTAGGGGAATTGACAAATGAATACTACATTTACACTACTTAACCTATAGACTTAATATTATATGAAAGAAACTTTACGCTATTTAAAATTTATTGTCGTTTTTCTCCTCCTAACGCCTCCCCGAGTGGCTTTCAGCCAAGGGAGTAATCTCGTGCAGCTCAGCGGTGTTATTATCGATCAGGAACGTCAAGTGCCTATCTCTGGCGTTACTGTCCTTGTGCAGGGAACTGTTGTAGGTACCTCCACGGACGGGCAAGGGAAATTCAAACTTCAAACACGCGCAAAGTATCCCTTCACACTTCAGGTAAAAGCGCTGGGCTATGAAGCGAAAAACTTTGAGATATCAGGGCCTGAATCCTCCTTACACTTCGAGCTCACGACGCAAACAATCTTAGGTCAAGAGGTCGTAATTACAGCCTCACGCACGGAGGAATCGCGCCTAAAGTCTCCGGTAGCTATTGAAAAGCTCGATATACGTGCCATCCGTGAGTCCCCAGCTCCCTCCTTTTACGATGCCCTAGAAAATGTGAAAGGCGTGCAGATGACGACCTCCAGCATAACCTTTAAAATCCCCAATACGCGTGGCTTTAATATCCCCAATAATTTTCGTTTTGTCCAACTCTCCGACGGTGTCGATATGCAGGCGGCCACCCTAGGCGTTCCACTAGGAAATGCCATCGGTCCCACGGAATTGGATATTGAAAGTATAGAAATTACCCCTGGAGCCTCCTCTGCTCTATATGGTATGAATGCCATCAATGGAATGGCCAACTTACTTACTAAAAGCCCATTTTTATATCCTGGTCTTTCGGTATACACCAAGACAGCCTTGAATCATACGGGAGGTACAGGGCGCCCTTTGAGTAACCTGACGGAAAATGCAGTACGCTATGCGCAGTCATTTAATAATAAGTTTGCCTTCAAGGTGAATGTAAGCTACCTCAAAGGCGTTGATTGGTTAGCAAACTCCTACCAAGATCAGAATCCCAACAATTTAAATACTGCAAATCCCAGGTTTCCAGCTTTGAGTGAGGGAAGAAATCCAGCCTATGATGGCTGGAATATCTATGGTGATGAAAATAATAATGCCGTCACTATATCAGGCGTTAATTACCTTAATAATAGCAATGAAACTTTTATTATCCGCCGTACAGGCTACCGCGAGCAAGACCTCTCCAACCCTACAGTGCAGAATATAAAATTTGATGCAGCCCTACATTACCGTATCACAGATCAGGCAGAGATTTCCTATGCCTACCGCTACGGGAAAATGGATGGCGTCTTCCAACGTGGTAATAAAATTCAACTGAATGATGTTTATGTACAAAATCATAAACTGGAATTAAAAGGTGCAGACTACGCCATTCGCGGATATATCTCCTCAGAAAACACGGGAAACTCCTATAATATTAAGCCGCTGGCGGATAATCTAGACCTCTCTCACTTATCCAACGCGGATTGGGGAGCACGCTTTAAAAGCAACCTACAGGGACAGTTAAATCAGTCCGCAACCCTAGTAGACGCCATGAACTATGCGCGTGCAGCAGCAGATGCGGGACGTCTGGAGCCAGGAACAGCAGCCTTTGAATCGCTGAAAAACACCATTATCTCCATTAACAACTGGGATCACCTCAATGCAGGCGTAGCCACAGGAACTGCCACCGGAGGCGCCCAACTAAAGCAAAGCTCACGTACGTACAATGCCAATGGTCAGTGGGATTTATCAAGGAAAATAGATTTTGTAAAAATCCTCGTAGGAGCAGATATGACCATCTATGAAGTTATTCCCGATGGAAATAATTTTGTAGACTTCAGCAGGCCCGTTGCGGAGCGAAATACAGCGCTTGCAGACGGTAGTTTTGGGGACAATGTCTATTACAAAAAATTTGGTGGCTTTACGCAGCTTACAAAAACATTCTTAGAAGAACGATTAAAGATATATGCTTCCCTAAGACTAGACTATAACCCGGAGTTCTCGGCAAAACTAAACCCGCGATTAGCAGCCGTATACACGCTAGCCAACAGGCACACAGTAAGGGCGTCCTACCAGAATGGGTATCGCTTTCCCGCTTTATTTGAGGCACTATCTTTTGTAAACAACGGGAATGTACGCCGTGTTGGAGGACTCTCCTATATCAATGAAGGCTTGGGCTATTTAGACAATTCCTACACACTCGCTTCCGTGAATGCGTTCAATGCTGCGGTAAACACTGCTGTAGCTGCAGGAGCTACTGCCGCAGTAGCAGCCTTGGATAACCGCGCTTTACTTGCGGTGACCTCCCTACAGGAAACAGAGCCCGAACAAATTAAATCCTTTGAAATAGGCTACAAATCAACCTTATTGAATCATAAATTAGCCATTGATTGGGATATTTATGCCAATATCTACAGTGGATTTTTAGGGCAAGTAGAAGTCGCTGTACCCAATTCAGGTACCGTAGGATCCGACCTTGCTGTAACAGATATGCTTGCCGCGAACCGCCGACTTCAGACACGCTACCGCGTTTATACCAATGCCCAGAATAATTATACGAATTATGGCTCCTCTTTAGGAGTTACATACAATATTTATAAAAGGTACACCGTTAATACGAATATAAACTATGCTGCAATCACTAAGAATAAAGAAGCTGACATCTTTGTGACGGGCTTTAACACCCCAAGATGGTCCTCAAATTTATCCATAGGAAATCCCGAAATATTGCCGCGAATAGGATTTAATGTCGTTTGGAAATGGCAAGAATCCTTTAACTGGGAATCCCCGCTAGTAAACGCGAAAGTGCCAGCTTTCCATAATTTCGATGCACAGGTAAACTATAAATTGGCGAAAGCTACGATTAAATTGGGGGCAAGCAATATCTTCAATAAACACTATATACAGTATGCAGGTGGTCCAACGCTTGGAGCCCTTTACTATACATCCATTCTATTTGATAATATCTTATAGGTTTTCTAGAAGGAGCGCTTGGAGGAGCGCTCCTTTGTTTTTATCGTTATTGCTTTCTGCTTTGAAAAGTAACACCATTATTGACGTATTATCATTATTGACGTAATACCATTATTGACGTATTATCATTAGTAAATTAACGCCAATAATAACCGTAACGATCATTCATTAACAACCACTAATTCATTATCTTAAACATCAGCTCACGCAGTAAATCTACAGGCTCAGCGGAGTAGCCAATATTCATCCCCTTGGATTGTAAATCCGTTTCCTTTAGAAAATGTATAATGTCAAAAGTCTTACGTCTATTGTAATTTCTTGCTGCAAGCTCGTACTCTTTTGTGAAGAATGGATGCACGCCAAGCTCTTTCGCTACAGCAGCCGAAGATTTATCCGCCAGGTAGTGGTATTTTAGAACTTTTATAAAATAGGCTGACAACCCGCCGATAACGACCACTAAAGGATGTGCTTTGGGATTCGCCGCAAAGTAGTCTACGATTTGGTATACCTTGGCCGACTGACGCTTGGCCAGCGCAGCATTGAGTTCAAAAATCGTGTAATCCTTAGAAATTCCTATATTCTGCTCTATGTCTGCTACAGCAATCTCCCGCGTAGCAGGAATATTGAGCATCAGCTTATCCAGCTCATTGGCTACTTTGGAAAGGTCTGTTCCTAAATATTCTCCCATCAAGGCTGCAGCCTGCGGATGTATACTATGCTTGGCGTCCTTAATATAGCCTATAATCCAGGCAGCCACCTTATCATCGTATAACTTTGGCGATTCCAGCACCAGGCCATTTTTCTCAAAAGATTTAAATATTTTCTTACGCTTATCAAACTTAGCATATTTATATGCGAACACAAGAATTGTTGTAGGTGTAGGATTATCCACATATTTCTGAAGAAGGCTATCGTCGGATTTCCACTTTAGATGCTGTGCCTCCTTCACAATGATCACCTGATATTCCGCCATCATGGGATAGCGCTTGGCAGCAGAAATAAGCTGCGAAAATTCGGTTTCCTTACCGTAAAGTACCGTGAGATTAAATCCCTTTTCAGCTTCAGAAAGCACATGATCCTCCAGCGCTTTACTTATTAAGTCTATAAAATAGGATTCCTCGCCATGTAATAAATACAAGGGCTTCAATTTCCTATTTTTGATATCTGCTACTATGGGACTGCTATTCATATGTACCAAAAATACAAGTTATATTATTATTTTTTCGTATTTTTGAATATGTTTAAGCCCATTCCATTAAACTTACCTCCCTTTCCTGCAAAATTATCTCAGGCGCAAGATCAGGTATTTATTTTTGATCCTTTGCGAAAAAAAAACTTGGTATTAACTCCCGAAGAATGGGTGCGTCAACATTGGATACATCATCTGATGACCGCGAAAAACTACCCGTTAGCTTTAATGCAAACTGAAGGGGGACTCAAGCTTAATACGTTACAAAAACGCAGCGACCTACTTATTTTCAACAACTTAGGTGAAAAGATTCTCCTCGCTGAATTTAAGGCGCCGCATGTAAAGATTACGCAGGCAGCCTTTGATCAAATAGCACGGTACAATACGATTCATAAAATCCCGTTACTCTTAGTGAGTAATGGCTTACAACATTACTATTGTACTGTAAACTTTGAAAGCAATGCGTATAAATTTCTAGAAGAATTGCCTTCATACGGCGATTTAATCAGAAAATAACATTTTTGTGTCAGTCTTTTAAAAACTTAACCCTTATATTTAAATTTTATGAAAATAAAATTTAAATTAGTCCTATAAATTCAAGACCATATGAATATAGATAAAAACGAATTCAGAAAATACGCCATCAAGCATCACCGTATCGGATCACAGCATGTCGATAGTTTTATCGCGCGCGCTCAAGTCAATACACCGACGAATTTAACACCTTATATTGTTGAAGAAAGACAATTAAATGTGGCGCAAATGGATGTATTTTCGCGATTAATGATGGATCGTATTATCTTTTTAGGAGATGGTATTAACGATCAAGTCGCTAATATTATCCAAGCACAGTTATTATTTTTACAATCTACAGATGCACAGCGTGATATTCAAATTTATATCAACTCCCCAGGAGGCTCTGTATATGCAGGATTAGGGATATACGATACTATGCAGTATATTACGCCCGATGTAGCGACGATTTGTACAGGTATTGCCGCTTCAATGGGTGCCGTATTATTAGTTGCCGGCGCAAAGGGTAAGCGTGCTGCATTAAGACACTCACGTGTTATGATTCACCAACCTTCAGGAGGTGCACAAGGAGTAGCTTCAGATATGGAGATCAACTTACGTGAGATGATGAAATTAAAAGAAGAATTATACACGATTATTTCAGACCATTCTGGTCAATCTTATGAGTGGGTAGAGAAATCTTCCGACCGTGATTACTGGATGCGCTCTTCGGAAGCTAAGGAGTTTGGAATGATTGATGAAATTTTATCTCCAAAAAAAGAGATTATTAAATAAATGGCTAAAAACAATAAATCAGACATTTTCTGTTCATTCTGTGGTACCAACAAGAGTGATGCTCAAATGCTAATTGCAGGTGATGGCGCACATATTTGTGACCGTTGTATCAACCAAGCTGGAGAAATCCTTGCGGAAGAGCTAAAGCAACGTAAGAGCAAATCCCTACAAACGGCATTAAAGCTTATTCGTCCATTAGAAATTAAAGAACATTTAGACCAGTATGTTATTGGTCAAGATGATGCCAAGAAAGTCATCGCTGTAGCGGTATATAACCACTACAAGCGCTTGAATCAAAAAGTTGAGAAAGACGATGTGGAGATTGAGAAATCAAATCTTATCGTTGTAGGTGAAACGGGAACGGGAAAAACTTTATTGGCTAAGACGGTAGCTAAAATCCTAAATGTACCTTTTAGCATTGTTGATGCTACGGTACTAACGGAGGCAGGATACGTCGGAGAAGATGTAGAGAGTATTCTTACCCGCTTACTTCAAGCAGCAGACTATGACGTTGCTGCTGCGGAACGTGGTATTATCTATATAGATGAGATTGATAAGGTAGCGCGTAAGTCTGATAACCCATCCATCACCAGAGATGTTTCTGGTGAAGGTGTGCAGCAGGCATTATTAAAAATCTTAGAAGGTACAGTGGTAAATGTTCCGCCGCAAGGGGGAAGAAAACATCCAGACCAAAAGATGATCGCTGTAAACACCAGCAATATCTTATTTATCTGTGGTGGCGCATTTGACGGTATCCAAAAGAAAATCGCTAACCGCCTACGTACACAAACTGTAGGATTTAAAATGTTAGATGAGGAAGCGGACATTGACATAGCGAACTTATATAAATATATTACGCCTCAGGATCTTAAGAATTTTGGTTTAATTCCAGAATTAATAGGCCGTCTTCCGGTATTAACTTACTTAAATCCCTTGGATAAAGCTACGCTTTTAAGTATTTTGACAAAACCTAAAAATGCCTTAATCAAACAATATGAAAAGTTATTTGATTATGAAGGTATTAAGCTGCAGTTTGATGAGGACGTTTATCAATTTATCGTTGATAAAGCGGACGAGTTTAAACTTGGAGCCCGTGGGTTACGTTCCATCTGCGAAGCAATTATGCTGGACGCTATGTTCGAAACTCCTTCAGCCAAGGATGACACTGAAGATAAGACGCTACATATCACGCTGGAATACGCGAAGAAGAAATTTGAAAAGTCAGATATTAAGAAATTACATGTCGCTTAATTCAAATCCCTCACTTCGGTGAGGGATTTTTTTTTAAGCTTCTATTTTCCCATCAATAAATAGCATACATTATGGCAAAGAAAAATTTAGAACTTAGCCCGATTATTCCAGGGTTAAAAACAAAAGAAGATATTGTAACCAATTGGTTGCCCCGTTACACGGAACGCCCTTTAGAAGAGTTCGGTGAATATATTATCTTAACAAACTTCAGCAAGTATGTGCAGATGTTTTCTAAGATGCATGATGATGCCCCAATCTATGGTTTAGATAAACCAATGCAATCGGTTACTGCGGGAGGCATCACACTGATAAACTTCGGTATGGGAAGCCCGATGGCAGCCACGATTATGGATCTTCTGACGGCGATAAAACCAAAAGCTGTCTTATTCTTAGGTAAAGCCGGAGGCCTGAAGAAGAAAAATAAAATTGGTGACTTAGTGCTCCCTATTGCGGCAATCCGTGGGGAAGGTACCTCCAATGACTATTTTCCAGCTGAAGTACCTGCCCTGCCAGCCTTCGCTCTACAGAAAGCTATTTCTACAACCATTAGAGACCATTCCTTAGACTATTGGACAGGAACAGTATACACCACCAATAGACGTGTTTGGGAGCATGATAAAGACTTTAAGAAATACTTGAAAAATATCCGTGCGATGTGTGTGGATATGGAGACAGCAACGATCTTCTCGGTAGGATTTAAAAATAAAATCCCAACGGGAGCTCTGTTATTAGTGTCGGATCAGCCGATGATTCCTGAGGGCGTGAAAACGGCAAAATCCGATGTTTCTGTAACTGCAAACTTCGTGGAGCAGCACTTAACAGTAGGAATTGATGCCCTGAAGCAGCTTATCAATAACGGAGAAACGGTAAAGCACTTGAAATTCTAAACTTATAAAACGCATGTGGTACGCTAATATTTTAGAAACTATCGGGAACACACCTTTAGTAAAGCTCAATTCCATCACCAAGCAGGTGAAGGGCACCATCCTAGCAAAAATTGAGACCTCCAACCCCGGAAACTCCATTAAAGACCGGATGGCTGTCAAGATGATAACGGATGCTGAAGATGCAGGCTTATTGCTTCCCGGTGGAACTATTATTGAAGGTACCTCAGGAAATACAGGAATGGGCTTAGCGATAGCCGCCGTAATTAAAGGCTATAAGTGCATATTCACCACTACGGACAAGCAGTCCAAGGAGAAAATAGATGCCCTGCGCGCCTTTGGGGCCGAGGTGATTGTATGTCCAACAAATGTGGACCCTACAGACCCTCGCTCCTACTATTCCGTATCCTCACGCCTGCAGCGCGAGATCCCCAATGCCTGGAAAGCCAACCAGTATGACAACCCTTCGAATGCCTTAGCGCATTACGAGCAAACAGGCCCCGAAATATGGGCGCAAACGGAAGGGAAGATCACCCATTTAGTTGTTGGCGTCGGCACTGGAGGAACCATCTCGGGCACCGCACGCTACCTACGTGAGCAGAATCCTGCTATTAAAGTATGGGGCATAGACACCTATGGCTCCGTTTTTAAGAAATATAAGGAAACGGGTGAATTCGATAAAAACGAGATTTACCCCTATATCACAGAAGGCATAGGTGAGGATTTCCTACCCCAAAATGTAGATTTTAGTCTAATCGACCTTTTTGAGAAGGTCAGTGATAAGGATGCGGCATTGATGACGCGTGAGATTGCCCGTAAGGAAGGTATCTTTGCTGGAAACTCCGCAGGCGCAGCCCTTGCGGGACTGATGCAGCTCAAAGACTCCCTAACTGCGGATGATGTCGTAGTCGTTATCTTTCACGATCACGGCTCTCGCTATATGGGGAAAATGTATAATGAAGACTGGCTACGTGAACGTGGATTTCTTGCTGATGAAAAATTAACCGCGGCCTCCATCTTAAAGAAGCGTGGCGATCAAGCGATTGTAATGGCAGATGTTGAACAGTCCGTATTGGAAACGTTTAATACCATGAAAAGCTTGAATATCTCGCAGATACCGGTGACACAACAAGGGATGGTTATTGGAAAGGTGACGGAGTCGGATATTCTCCATGCACTACTGGAAAACCCTACAGTTAAATCCGCAGCGGTACAGACGATAATTTCTAGCCCCTTTCCTTTTGTAGATCTTAATACTTCAATCGATAAAATTTCAAGCTTAATAAATAAGGATACGCAGGCTGTGCTCGTAGAGGATAGCTATGGAAAGATTAATATCATTACGCAGTATGATATTATAAATGCTATTTCAGAGTCTTAGTTTTCAGAGTCTTAATTTTCAGGTTTTAGTTTTCAGGTTTTAGTTTTCCTCTTCGACTTTTGGAGCTTCCACGACGATATATATATCTTCGTTGTCCTTTTTCATTTTATACTTCTCGCGCGCTATGCGTTGTACTTCTTCAGCGTTATAGCGGATATTCTTGAGGGTAGCTTCTATTTTAGCGTTTTCTGAAACATAGAAATCCTTTTCTTCCTGAAGATTCGCTTTCTGCTTTTGGTAGGAATATTGCGTCGCAACATCATTGCGATCGAAAAATAGCATCCATACCACAAAGGATAAAAACGTAATAAGGTACTTATTCTTAATAAGATTTAACAGGCGTTCCATAACACAAAAATAACTAAAAAAAGGGAAGATATACTTCCCTTTTTAAATATCAATAGGCGAAATTATTTTTTCGCGTATTTGAAAGCTTTACCGATGAAACGTGCATTTTCACCTAATTCTTCTTCAATACGTAATAATTGATTGTATTTCGCAATTCTGTCAGAACGGGAAGCTGAACCAGTTTTAATCTGACCACAGTTTAAAGCGACTGCTAAATCAGCAATTGTTACATCTTCAGTCTCTCCTGAACGGTGAGACATTACCGACGTATAACCTGAGTTCTGCGCTAAAGTAACCGCGTTAATCGTTTCCGTTAAGGAACCAATTTGGTTAACTTTTACTAAGATAGAGTTTGCTGTATCGGTGTCAATACCTTGTTGTAAACGTTTTGTATTGGTAACGAATAAATCATCCCCTACTAACTGAACAGTAGCGCCAATTTTTTCTGTTAATAATTTCCAACCAGCCCAGTCATCTTCTTGCATACCATCCTCGATAGAGATAATTGGGTATTTAGTAGATAACTCTGCTAAGTACGATGCTTGCTCTTCCGAAGTACGGATTGCACCTTTATCGCCTTCAAATTTCGTGTAGTCGTATTTTCCGTCTACAAAGAATTCAGAAGCAGCACAGTCTAATGCTAAACAGATATCAGAACCTGCTTTGTAACCTGCTTTTTCAATAGCTTGTAGGACTGTTTCGATGGCATCTTCTGTTCCTTCGAATGTCGGAGCAAAACCACCTTCATCACCTACAGCTGTAGATAAACCACGGTCATGTAAGATTTTCTTTAAATTATGGAATACTTCCGTTCCCCAACGTAATGCCTCAGAGAATGAAGGAGCACCAACAGGCATAATCATAAACTCTTGGAACGCGATAGGCGCATCAGAGTGAGATCCACCATTGATGATATTCATCATTGGAATTGGCAACGTATTCGCATTTACACCACCGATATAACGGTATAATGGCTGACGAGATTCTTGTGCTGCAGCTTTTGCTACTGCTAAAGAAACACCTAAAATTGCGTTAGCACCTAACACACCTTTATTTTCGCTACCATCTAACTCGATCATAATCTTGTCGATCGCGTTTTGTTCGAAAACATCCACACCTTCTAACGCTTGCGCGATTTTAGTATTTACATTTTCTACTGCTTTTAAAACACCTTTACCTAAATATGTTGCTTTATCAGCATCTCTTAATTCAACTGCTTCGTGAACACCCGTAGAAGCACCAGAAGGTACTGCAGCACGGCCTACAAATCCATTTTGTGTCGTTACATCTACTTCAATCGTAGGGTTACCGCGCGAATCCAAGATTTGACGCGCATGTACATCAATAATTAAACTCATTTCTAATATTGGTCTTAAAGTTAAGCCTTCTAGCCCTCCCTTAGTGTCAAAACAACACTATTGGATTTGACTAAAATTTGACAATCAAATATAATAAATTTTCCCTTAAAACAATCATTTATTAATAATAATTAGGCGATTCTTAATAAATAATTAACCTATGAAAATTTAAGGGACAAAAAAAAGAGTCAAGCATGAATGCTTGACTCTTTGTATTTTATAAAACTATTTTTTCAAAATAGCGATGAAATCATCGAATAAATAACGTGAATCATGTGGACCTGGAGAAGACTCTGGGTGGTACTGTACCGAGAATGCATCTTTACCAATCACACGGATACCTTCAATCGACTGATCATTCAAGTTGATATGGGTAACTTCCACCTTATCTGAAGCTTGGATATCTTCCGCTACAACACCAAAACCGTGGTTTTGAGACGTAATCTCACAACGGTCAGCAATGATATTCTTTACAGGGTGGTTGATACCACGGTGTCCATTATGCATTTTTTGCGTACGGATATCATTCGCTAAAGCTAAGATTTGGTGCCCTAAGCAGATACCAAATAAAGGCTTGTCAGCAGCCAGAATTTCCTTTACTGTAGCAATAGCGTAGTCCATTGCCGAAGGATCACCAGGACCATTTGAGATAAAATATCCTTGCGCACCCCAAGCTTCCATTTCAGAAAACGTAGTTCTTGCTGGAAATACTTTAGCATATACCTCACGCTCGTCGAAGTTACGTAAGATGTTTTTCTTAATACCTAAGTCTAATACAGCAATACGCACTGAAGCGTCTTCATTTCCGTAGAAATAAGGTGCTGCTGTAGTCACTTTCGAAGATAACTCTAAACCAGCCATGGAAGGTACCGACGCTAAACGCGCTTTTAATTCCTCAGCATCTAATGTCTCCGAAGAAATAATAGCATTCATAGCACCTTTATCACGAATGTGACGTACCAAAGAACGCGTATCAATATCCGAAATACCCACTAAATTCTCTTCCTCAAAATAATTTTGAATCGAAGTGTCCGCCATCTTTCGCGAGTAGTTGATATTGTAGTTCTTACAAACTAACCCTGCGATTTGTATCTTTTCAGATTCAGTATCATTTTGAGTCACTCCATAGTTACCAATATGGGCATTGGTAGTCACCATGATCTGTCCAAAATAAGAAGGGTCAGTAAAGATCTCTTGGTACCCTGTCGTACCTGTGTTAAAACAGATCTCTCCAGTGGTAGTTCCAATTTTACCTGCGGCTTTACCCTGGTAAACTGTACCGTCTTCTAAAACTAAAATTGCAGGCAATTTGCTGTAGTTGGTCATTATATAACTTGTTTTGAAATATTATCTTTTTTATTGATTATTCTGATGAAAAAATCCGCATATAAAAATAGCCCTAAAAGGGCTATAAAATCAAATATAAATATATTGATCGATAGAAATACCGATGTATTTTGCTGCTTGCGGGATATAATTTTCACCATTTTTCACGGGAGACAAAGTTAAACATTAATCCATAAAATCTAGCATAAATATTTTCTTTTTTTTATTCATACAGGACTTCTTCGGGAAAATATTTTAGGCTATTCCCACCTTCCCTTTAACCCAATTCTTAAATGCATAAAGGCAGCCTTAGAAAGGCTGCCTTCGCAAAAATTTACACCGCTTTTAGCAGGTAAAACATTTTCTAAAAATCGTCTTCTATTACTTCAGACACACGCCCCACGGAGCCGTCTGTCAGCCGCACCTTGATGCCACGTGAATGATAAGGCGCGGAAGTGAGCAGGTCTTTTACAATGCCCTCAGTCAATGCTCCAGAACGCTGATCCTTCTTAAGGATAATAGCAACGAGCATACCTGGTTTAATATTTGCCCTTGTATTTCCGTCCATATTAGTTTATTAATTTAAAAATGTCATTTCCGAATACAAAAATCATCAGCGCGACAAGAATAAAGAATCCTACCATCTGAGCCTTCTCTAAAAAGTTTTCCGATAAAGGTTTTCCTTGAATCATCTCAATCAATAAAAATACCACATGCCCTCCATCTAAGGCTGGAATAGGAAGTAGGTTCATAAAAGCTAAAGCCATAGAAAGCATACCTACTAAATTCCAGAAACGGAACCAATCTACTTCAGAACCAAATAAAGTAGCGATACCAATAGGTCCTGAAAGTGCTTTATCTGCACGAACCTCCCCTTTAAAGATCTTTGTAAAGCCCTTTACATTATCAGCTACCACATTCCAAGCGCGTGTAGCGCCAATAGGTAAGGATTCTAAAAATCCATATTGTACCGTGATATAAGGTACCGTTTGATCTCTCTGCATGTTAAAGCCCAAAATTCCGTCTTCAGGAACAGTGGCATTTAAGATGGTATCTCTCCCATTACGTACTACGGTAACGTCGATTTTTTTATTAATATTTGCTTTAATAATATCCTTATACTCATCGAAGAATTCTACTTTTTGCTCCCCTAAATAGATAATACTATCCCCTTTTTGAAGACCCATACGTGAAGCCTCGGAACCTGCTTGCACCAAAGCTGCAGCCGTAATATGCTCGCGTATACTGATAAAACGGTCGTTTTTATTATCTGAAATCTTGTTCAACACATCCGCAGGAACATGAATTTCCTTCATTACCCCTGCACGCTCTACAGCTAGATTGACGTCGCCCATCAACACCTTTGAAGAGAGTATTTCTGAAAAGTTAACCACTTGTTGATTATTGATAGCAACAATCTTATCACCCGTCTGCAAGCCTATTTCCTTTCCAACAATACCCGGGACAATACCGTTTGTAAGCTTGGTATTATCGATATCCGTATCGCCAAATTTAAAAGCTAGCATCCAGAATATTAAAATCCCTAATACCACATTGACAATAATACCTCCTAGCATAACTATTAATCGTTGCCAAGCTGGTTTGGAACGAAACTCCCAGGGTTGTGGTTCTCCTTTTAACTGCTCAGTATCCATTGACTCATCAATCATACCGGCAATTTTCACATAACCACCCAAGGGTAGCCAGCCTATTCCATACTCACAACCTTTAAAATTAAACTTAAATAACTTTACGCCCCAAGCATCAAAGAAGAGGTAAAATTTCTCTACTTTAATACCAAAAGCTCGAGCCGCTAAAAAGTGCCCCAACTCATGTAAAACAATTAATATAGACAAGCCTAGAACGACTTGTGCGATCATTATTAAAACTCCCATTGATGATTTTTAATTTAATTTTGTAACTAACTCTAAAGCCTTTATACGGCTCACTTTATCTGTCTCTAAATAATCCGCTAAGGTTGGCGTGCTGATATAATCCACGGACTGTATCACTTGCTCAATCACGTCGGACATCCCTAAGAAGCTGACGCGATCTTTTAAGAATGCATCTACGACGACTTCATTGGCCGCATTTAAGATACACGCTTGGTTTCCTCCCCGAGCTAAGGCTTCATAGGCCAAAGCTAAATTCCTGAATGTTTCTAAATCCGGCTTTTCAAATGTTAGGGATGGATAATCCATGAAATTGAATCGCTGAAAGTTATTTTGAAATCTTGCAGGATAGGTTAAAGCATACTGAATAGGTAACTTCATATCTGGAAGTCCTAATTGTGCCTTCATGGAGCCGTCTTGAAATTGCACTAAGGAGTGTACGATAGACTGTGGGTGCACGATGACATCGATCTGATCCACGGATAAGTCAAAAAGCCACTTCGCCTCAATAACCTCCAAGCCCTTATTCATTAAAGAAGCCGAGTCGATGGTAATCTTCGCTCCCATAACCCAATTAGGATGCTTTAGGGCTTGTTCTTTTTTAACATGCGTTAAGAAATCCCTGTCTTTTCCTCGGAAAGGGCCCCCTGAGGCTGTAATATAAATCTTTTCGATGGGATTCTGCTCCTCACCGACCAAGCATTGGAAAATCGCTGAGTGCTCAGAATCTACGGGCAGCATGCGCACCTGATGCTTCGCCGCTAAGTCCATGACCAATTCACCGGCAACAACTAATGTTTCCTTATTTGCCAAGGCTATATCTTTCCCCTTTTGGATGGCTTTCACCGTAGGACGTAAACCCGCGGAACCGACAATAGCGTTTAACACCACATCAATATCTGTGAGCTGAACGACCTCTTCTAAGGCTTGAAGGCCTGCGAATACATCGATATCTGTATGTGCTAAGGCCTCTTTTACCTGTATATATTTATCTTCGTTATTTATGACTACGGCTTGGGGATTAAACTCCAATGCTTGTTGGATTAATAATTCCGCATTATCACCACAGGTTAGCACGATAATATTAAAATCATCAGGAAAAGCGCGTGCTACCGCTAACGTCTGCGTACCAATGCTTCCTGTCGATCCTAAAACCGCAATTCCTCTTCTATTCAAAATTTTAAAATTTGCTTTTAGTTAGATAATATTTTTAATAATAGCCGGATCGTCACCTCCTTGGTAGTCAGATATCATATCTCTGTAGGCCACTGTAATTACAATGCTTGACAAGGGTACGACTAAAAATGAATTTACAAAACTTAAGCATACAGCCAAAATATTGTACCCCATAAAATTAAAATACCATTGCAAAAGATGTAACAAAGCGAAAATAGCTAATATTAACAATAGTTTAGTGACATTTCCTTTAGTTAATGCAAAACTTAAACGGATAGCCCGTATGGATGTCTCTTTGCGGTCGATTATAAAAAAGGGATAGAAGGCTACCCGAATCACAAAGATAAAGGTGAATACTGCAGCCCCTATTAGCACGATATTCGCTAAACTGGAAACGGGAACTTTTAAGTAAACAATCGGAAAACATACTACGGCGAACAGTAAAAGCATCACAATGGAAATACCGGCAATACTGATCATCGCCGTAAAGAAATTTAACAACTCCTTCGTGGAAGGAATGGTCGCGCTTACGGAAAAATGGTCCTCGCGATCAATCTGTGAAAGGATATACTTAAATAAACTGAGGTTTATACCAAAGTATAAAACCACAAATATTAGGGCCATAAAAATGGATAATACGACATTGATATCTTTGAAATATACCGCTAATGCCGATGAAGCATTCGAGGTAATGAAAAGTAAAAAACATAGCCCTGCAACAGAAAAATAATTTCTTTTTAGGAGTTCTACGGATTTCACAAATACTTCATTAACAGCAAATGTACTCTCCTTGAGAAACTGAATCATGGAATATATAAATAATTTTAGCAAAGATGAGATATTTTTTGATTTACAGCAATTTAAATAAGATAAAATTACCTATTTATCAGAATTTATACTGCCTAATTTTCTAACAGTTAACCGCTAAAACTGTTTTCACTAAATTAATCAAAATCAACTATTTACAAAAAAAAAGAGCTGAATCCCGAAAGATGCAGCTCTAAAATAAATACTTATAAGAAATACTATCTACTCGCAGCAGGGTTTGTAAATTTCCCAAAGTAGACCGCATTTATTAATAAACGATCTGTGCCATGCCAGTATTTACGGTGTGCAGGGTCCTCGGCGAATAAAATCACCGAACCTGAACCTACGCCACTCGTCACTATAGCCGCCTTATTAGCGTAAGGTTTCAAACGATCGGCGGCGATATATCCCGAAACATAGGGCGCCTTAGTAAACTGTGCTACTGTAGAAAAACGGTCTTTCGATGGCTGTAAGATCACTTGCCCCTCTACATTCACAAATAAATCACGGGTTTTTAAACCAAAACCGATTGGGTTCGTGATGTCTATATCTGCTTGGAAGATATTTCCCGACATACGTGCCGGCGATAAGGCCTCTAGGCGCTGATCAAAATTAGTGCGCGCATATTCCTTCTTTAAGAATGCGGTATCAACGTATAATTTTTCAGTCGTAAGCTGGTTTTTAATAGCCCACTCTGTCGCTCCTTTAATCGTAATTAAATTCCCCCCTCTTGCTACCCAAGATTTTAAATCTGCTACTGTTTCCTTCGACCAATCGTATTGACCTGAAACTAAAATCAGGGTATTATAGTTGCTCAAATTAATTTTTGGAAACTGCGCAGGTTCAATTTTTGTAGCAGGCTGCTGCAGGTGTTCGGTAAAAAGGTACCATACCTGACCGATTTCTGCGGAGTTCACCCCTTGTCCCAAGACAAAAGCAACTTTTGGATCTGCCACACGGTGTACATTAGGAGAGCCTAAGTCAATTCCCTTAACTGCGAATCCCGTCGCCGTATGTTGGATGGAAACTTCCGCTTCATCAGCCGCTTGAACAACCGCAGCATACAGCTGGTCGGCATCCAAAGGCTGTCCTTCCACAGGAATAATTAATGTACCATGCCCGTAATCCACATCCCCTATATTCGTCGTCGAAGTGAAGGGTTTGAATGCTGCTTTTACAATAATGCCTTTCGCTAATAAGCGTGGAATAATTCTTCCTGCATTATACTCCGTCCAGTTTACCAGGTAAGCATAAGCCGCCTTTCCAATCGCATTCTTAGAGGTAAATAGCGGCGATGCCGTAATTTTCTCACCCAAAGATACCGCAGCCTTAGCTTTAGCATACTGCAATCCATAGGCATGCGCTATCGCATAGGATGTTCCTGAATAGAATACGGAGTCCGTAACCGGAGGTGTTTCTTCAAAGATGGCATGCACCATACGGAACTGCGTCTGCTGTGCCGGAACGACATAAGCTTGCTCCTTTTTAAAGGACTTACCATCAATTGTAATATCTGATGGCAGTTTATAAACATCGATATTATGTAATAGTACGAGGTCTAATAATTTCTTAGTTAACGACTGATCTTTATCATCGCCAAAGACGAAGGCTTTCTTTGCATGCGCAGCTGCTTGCGTTAAGGCCGATTTAAAGAAGTCTTTTTGCAACTTAAATAAGCCTTCCTTTTCAGCTACGGCGCCACGTATAGAAGCGATCCCTGTGGTAAGCTGGTTGCGTACCGTAAATTTAAATGCCAAAGGGCCGTTATCTGTTTCCTGTAAAATCCCTCGGGATCCCGCCTGCTCCACAGTCACCCCTACAGCACCATGGAAATCTGGGTAAGTAGAACCATAGATTGGGGAAAAGTTATCAAAGAGCTCTTTTGTGAAATACAAGGAGCCAATACCATCTAAAGCGTCTTTATGGTAGTTGGCAAGTACGCGGTTAAACTCAAAAGAAGATTTTGGAAGTAAGGGGCTCTCCATAGACTTCGGTGAAGGCTCAAAATAGTAGGTACTATTCTTTCCCATTTCATGGAAGTCGATATGCACATTGGGGTACCACGTATGGAAGAATTTTATTTTTGGACGTGTCTCAATTTGAGAGGCTGCCAACCAATCTCTATTTAAATCAGTGTAATAATGGTTGGGGCGTCCACCAGGAAAGGGCTCATTATGCTCCCTATCGTTGGCATCGAGGATGGAAGGTTGGTTGCTAAATGAATTGAGATAGTTTACAGCACGATCTCTGCCATCAGGATTTTGGGATATATCCATTATTATAACCGCCTGATCCAAGAATTTATCGACCTCTTCCGATTTATTGGCCAACAAATAATAGGCATTTAATAAGGACGCCTCACCGGAGGATACCTCTCCACCGTGCACTGAATAATCTAAAAATACGACTACGGGATCCTTTCCAGCATCTAAAGAAGCCGCTTTGGGGTCCTTTTGTGCGTTATGACGTTTTTGGATTTCTGCTAAGTTGGCCTGATTTTTTGCGGAGGTGATGATCGCTACGCCCAACGGTCTATTTTCATAAGAGCGACCTATCTCTTGGTAGGTAATCTTATCCGAAACTTTGGCTAATTCTTTAAAATATGCAATTATCTGATCATGTCTCGTATAGAAAGAGCCAATATCATAGCCTAAAAAGGCTTTAGGCTCGGGAATTTTTTGATCGAAAGTGCCTGTAGCTTTAGGGAAATAGTAGGCATTTTGTGCCTGCAGCTGTGAAGGCAAGATCGCGGCAGCCGAAAGGGCTGCCGCAAGGATATAGGATTTAGTTTTTTTCATGGTCTGTTGATCGGAGAATCTGCTATTAATAACCTGGATTTTGTTCTACATCGTCTTTATCAGACTGTATATCTGTGAATGGCAATGGGAATAACCAGTAGTTTGTATTTGTTAAACCTAGTACGGCACCCGCGCGTTTCGTACGTACTAAATCAAACCAGCGGTGTGCTTCAAATGGAAATTCTAACGCATTTTCATTCTCTATGGCTAGCAGTAGTTCGCCTTTAGCGTTCTCCGCCTTGGAGCTAAGGGTATAGCTTGCCACTTTAGAGCGGTTACGAATTTTATTTAAATCTTCAGCTGCAGCGGCTAATTTTCCTTGCTGAGCACGTGCCTCAGCACGAATTAAATAGAGCTCTGCAATACGTATTAAATAGGCAGGGTCGGTGCTTGAGCTAATTGAGTTATAAAGGACACCATAATATTCGTTCCCCAACTGTTTGATTAAAGCCTTTCGATCGCCCCCTTGCGCAGGATCCAGAAGGGCTGTAACAACTTTGTTTGTAGGCTTAATATTCCACTGTCCCCCCAGAGAGCTTGGATACCAGTACACCCAATAGGTATTTCTGTCATTGCTGGCGAAGGTTAGTTCAAACACAGACTCCGTCGTTAAGAAAGGCGCTGCAAAGAAAGAGCTGTAGCTTTCTACTAAGCTATATTTAGTATTATTTATCACCTGCGTAGCGTAGTTTTCCGCTTCGGCCCAATTTTCTTGGTATAAGAATAAGCGAGATTTTAGAGCACGAACGACAGATTTCTGAGCTCTATTGCGGGTGGAATTATCTTCAGGAAGCAACCTTTCAGCTTCCAGCAGGTCTTTATGCACCTGTGCGTACGTCTCCGCTAAGCTGCTACGTTTAATACCTTTAATGGCGTCAAAATTTTCTGTGGGCTTTAACTGCAGCTGCACGCCTCCCCATCCGCGACCTAAGTCAAAGTAAGCCAGACCACGTAAGAAATGTGCTTCCCCTAAGATGGTATTACGCTCCGTCGTGCTTAATGCGGCATCACTGACAGTAGCAATTTTAGCAATTACAGAGTTGGCAATATTAATCGTTTTATAGAGTGCCTTGTATGCGGAGACTGTTTTCACATTATCCGTAGGAATGGAATTTTGATCCAGCTGCAAATATTCTGTTAAGGAGCCATTAAATTCCACTAAATCTGCGGGCATGGTACCCAATGTTGGGTAGTGGTGAGCATAGACATCCTGTAGGCCAGAATATGCACCAATTATTGCAGCACGTGCTGTAGAAGCATCTACAATAGAAACTCCATCCGAAATAGCGCCTGTAGGATTTAAGGTAAGCTGTTTTTCACAACTACTTGTTAGTAAGCTAAATGATAGTGCCGCTAAGGCTATAGTAAGTTTATTTATTTTCATCTTTAATTCTTTTTAATGGTAAATCCTTATAATGTTACTTGAACACCTAGTTGAAATGTTCTTGGCTGTGGCGTTGTCGCCCAGTCATAGCCTGCTGTATTCTGATTACCTCCAGTTGCTGACACCTCAGGATCTAAGCCATTATAATTTGTAATCGTGAATACATTGGAAAGTTGTACATAAGCACGTACTTTTTTAAAACCTATTTTCTCTGCCGTAGCCGAAGGTAGGTTGTACCCAAAACTCACATTTTTCAATCGGATAAAAGAAGCATCTTGCAGATAACGGGAGCTCAAACTTGCTACATTTCCAACATAGTTATTTGCCGAAGAGTTATTTGCTGTAGGGTCATCACGAAAAGTCGTCATACGAGGGATATCCGTCACATCACCCGGCTTCTGCCAGCGATCTAATTGACGTGGTAAGAAGCCAATAGATGCTTGCGTACCGCCATGAACCATAAAGAAATCTTGCATATTTAATACGGAATTCCCTTTGGTGAAAAATATAAAGAAGTTAAAGTCGAAATTTTTATAGCTGAAGTTGTTCGTTAAACCTCCGGAGAAGTCTGGGAGTGCCTTCCCTACAATCTGACGGTCTGCGGTCGTGATTTTTCCGTCTCCATTCACGTCATCATATACCGCATTTCCCGTTTGAGGATCTACGTACAACTGCTTATATAAGTAGAATGAATTGATGGAATAGCCTTCACGTAAGATAGAGGTATTTCTTCCCGATGCGCCCAAGGTAATATCAGAGGCTAATTTTTCAATTTTATTTTTGTTCCAGGAGATATTGAAGTTTGTCGTCCAACGGAAGTCATTACGGTCAAAGTTTACCGTGTTGATACCTAGCTCAAATCCGCTGTTACGTACAGCGCCATAATTCTGAAGGAAGGTTTCAAATCCAGAGCGGTTTGGCACAGGGACATCTAACAATAAATCATACGTGTATTTGTTGTAGTAGTCCGCAGTTAGGGAGATTTTATTCTTTAAGATGCCGATATCAATTCCCGCATTCACCTGTCTAGTGGTCTCCCACGTTAAGTCAGGATTTGCCAATTGCGAAGGCTGTGTTCCAGCGAGGCCTAGATAGTTTGCTCCAGAGGACCACAGGCCTAAGGCAGCATAATTTCCAATTCCATTCTGGTTTCCAGAAAGACCTATTGAAGAGCGTAGCGTTAAGTTGGAGAAGAAATTTAGGTCTTTGATGAAATCCTCTTCAGCCGCGCGCCATGTTACTCCTGCAGAAGGGAAATATCCCCATTTTCTATTGGCCCCAAATTTTGAGGATCCATCAGCACGTAAGCTTAGGTCAGCCGTATATTTATTGTTGTACGTATAAGTTGTCTTTCCAAAGAAGGAGATTAATCGAGCTTCCGCTCTAGAAGAGCTCCCTGTGGTGATGGCTGCTACGGAAATATCCTTTAGGTTATTGGTTGCAAATCCCGTTCCTGTAGCGGCAGTAAGCTGATTTAAACTGTAATTAATCGTATTTCCAACTAAAGCATTTATCGCATGCTTACGGCTTTCACCAAATGATTTGACGTATGTTAACACCTGTTCATTTAATAGCGTCTGGCCTTGATTTTCATAGGCCGCAGCAGCGCCATTTGTAGCTTTTCCAGCAGTAATATAGGTATTGGTATAATTTTTCTCCGACATCGTATTGTTATCAATACTCCAAGAAGAGCGCAACTTTAGCTCAGGTAAAAAGCTATATTCAGCGTAGCCATTAGCAATTACGCGAAAGCCTATAGCATTATTATTCAGGTGGTCGATTAGGGCATTAGAGTTATCAAAAGATCCCCATGCAGCGTATGAACCGTCCTCATTAAATACAGGGAGGTAAGTACGCGTGAAGATTGCAGAGTTAATTACTCCTTTGGCGTTATTATCATTCGAAGATATATTTCTATACGTTCTAGCAATGGAAACTGTAGTCCCTACTTTCAACTTATCGGTAACCTTATTATCTAAGTTGATACGTCCCGAGTACCGGCTAAAGCCAGAAGGTTTTACAATAGATTGCTGGTCTGTATAACCAAAAGACACAAAATAAGAAGTCTTCTCACCGCCCCCAATAATAGAGCCATCATAGGATTTATTTCTTGCCGTACGGAATAAGTAATCTATGCGGTCGTAGGTATTTTGATATGCAGGGTTAGGGGCAATTTGCGCTACCGTAGCAGGGTCTTTTCCCGCAGCTAGTGCCGCATCTACGGCTGTATTATACTTAGATTCATTGGACAGTAAATCTTGCGTGGGTCCATCTAAGAGGTCGAATTTTTTATAGGCATTAGCCCAACCTTGTGTGGTATTAAAATTTATTTTCGAAGATTCCCCTAATTTCCCACGTTTAGTGGTTATTAAGACGACGCCATTTGCTCCTAGGGAGCCATAAATTGCCGTTGCGTTGGCGTCCTTTAGTACTTGTATATCTTCGATATCTGAGGGATTGATATCAGACAGCGGATTTGACTGTGCCTGACCACCAATGGAAGTGGAGATATTTTCTCTGTTATCGACAAATACCCCATCGATAACATATAAGGGTTCATTGGAAGCATTTATGGAATTTGAGCCACGGATACGGAAATTGATACCAGCCCCTGGAGTTCCATTATTTGCGGAAACTTGCACCCCTGCCACGCGACCTTGCAGCATTTGGTTGACACCAGTTACCGGTGTGGAGGCGATCTCTTCCGCTTTAATGCTGGAGATAGCGCCTACGATATGCTTACGTTTTTGTGTAGAATAGCCCGTTAATACGACTTCCTCTAAACGCGCATTTGAAGGTACTAGCGTAATTGTTAGTGAGGTTACATTCGTTAGCGGAATTTCTTGAACCTCATACCCTACAGCGGTAACAATCAGTACATCACTCTTTACTGCTGGTAATTTAAACTGCCCCTTGGCATCCGTACTTGTGGAGCCTTTTGCATTTTTTAGGCGGAGGGTTACGTGAGAAACATGCTCCCCTTTATCATTTTTTACAGAACCTAGTAAGTTCTGAATTTGCTGTGCGTAAGTCTGTTGCGATAAGAACGTTAAAGCGCCAATAAAAAGGCCTTTTTTTAATGTATTGAACATATATTTTATCTATAGATAACTATGATTTCTTTGAATAATAAAACTTAACATTAGGTTAAGTATAAGCCTACAGCAATACATGTACATAAAAATGTATACTAAAGAGCTTGAGAGAATTTCAGGGGGACTTGGGCGCTATTAATAGGCAATTAACAGCACATACGCATTCGCATAGGGAAAAAAGGGGTATAGTTAGTATCTGTCGTCGCTTGTTGTAATAGGTTCGGAAGATTACGGTTTTTTAAGTTCATTATTTCCATTTTTAATTTTGTTGTGAACTGTGTCACCAGTGTGACTTGAATAACTGCACAAATGTAATAAAATTAATTTAATCTACAAAATCAGTAGCCTTTAAAACTTACGCTAATAACAACAAAACAATGTTTTAGTTAGCAATATTTCAATGGTATTGGATTCATTTTTACAAAATTTACAAAATCCTTAAGCGTGAGCGATTTTGCGACAGTATGAGTTTTAACGCAAAGAATCAGTAACATTTGACATAAAAGCGCACAATATGCCAAATAATATTTTGCGATATCAGCATTAAAAAAAATTAAAAATTAAAAGCGAGTAAATAAAGGCCTGCAAACGCAATTAAAAATGGTGAATTTTTTTGCAATTTTGATTATAAGCAGGTTTTTGGAAAATATTTTTTATACCAGATAATTTCGATCCAAAAAAAAAGGAGGATAAATCCTCCTTTTTAATACACTTAAATCGCGACTACCTATCAACGCTCTATAGGAAGTAGCAACCGGCTATTACTTACCTTTAAAAGCTGCGGGCAGCGGTTTTTCTAATAGATATTGGTAGTAGAATCTAGCGCGTTCATTAGAATCATACTTAGATTTAGCGCGTTCAAAACCATGGCGTGAGCCTGGGTAAATCATTAACTCAAAAGGCACAGCACGGTCTGTTAAAGCATCAACTAGCTGTGTTGTATTTTGAATGTGAACATTATCATCTAAATCACCATGTAGGATGCGAAGGGTTCCTTTGTAGTTGTCTACATAGCTTAGTACGGAGCCCTTTTTATAACCTTCAGGATTATCTTGTGGGGTATCCATCCAACGTTCTGTGTAATGCGTATCATATAAATCCCACGAAGTTACCGGAGCACCAGCAATACCGAAGTCAAACACATCGGCAGCCTTTGTCAAGGCTAGACAAGTCATATAGCCTCCATAAGAATGTCCTGTTATTAAGAATTTATCTTTAGCAATATATGGTTTTGCTTTAAAGCATTTTGCGATTGTTACGTAGTCAATCATCTCCCAATGGCCTAAATTACGGTGCATATTGGAGACTCCAGCTTTCCCAAAGTGTCCCGAAGCACGGTGATCTGCGGAGATTTGAATAATCCCTTCATTGGCCCAATATTGATTAGCTGTTCCTTTCCAGGAGTTTTTCACTGTTCCAGCATCCGGTCCACCGTAGATACTAAATACTACAGGGTATACCTTAGACTCATCAAAATCTGGTGGGTAGGTGACCGTTACAGGGAGATCATATTTTCCATCATCAGATTTTATGGTGAAGAAGGTCGTCTTTCCGTAGACGTAGTCTGCGAAATCTGGGGCCTTGGCATCTGCCAATTCTTTAATAGTCTTTCCTTTGTCGGACACCAATGCCACGCGGTTTGGCGTGTTTACATTCGAGTAGTTGGTGATAAAATATTTTCCGTCAGGAGAAACACTTACAGCGTGATTATAATTCCCAAAAGTCAGGCGCTTTAAGTTTGCTCCAGAGTAGTCTACACGGTAAAGATCTTCTGTCGCGGAGTTCTCTTTACGTGCGGTAAAGAAAATAACTTTATTCTTCTCATCTACGAGTTGCAAAGATTTCACTTGCCAGTTGCCTGAAGTGAGTGGATTTACGAGTTTTCCCGATAAAGTATACAAGTAATAATGCGCCCACCCCGTCTTATCAGACTTTAAGATATAATGTTTATTGTCTGCTAGGTAGGTAATTCTTTCGTCATGATCTAAATTTATCCATGAAGGTTGTTTCTCGTCATAGATTTCTTTCTTAGAGCCATCTACGGGATTTACTTCATAGAATTTTAGGTTATTCTGATCGCGATTCATCCACTGCACCATCATGGTATTGGAGTTGTACGACCAATAAGGCTGCCCAAAATACTGATCCTCTTGCTCATTGAATGCTGCCCATGTGATGTCGCCACCACCCGCATTTACAAAGCCTACCTTTACTGTAGGATTCGCATCTCCGGCTTTCGGATAGCGCGTTTCTTCAATATATCCATGCTGTCCTTTCGATGCATAAATTGGAAACATAGGCACTTTGGTATCATCGAAACGCATAAAAGCAAGCTTCTTAGAGTCTGGCGACCACCAGAATGCTTTATAATTCGTCGCACGACCTAAGATCTCCTCATAATATACCCAGGAAGACCAACCGTTATAGATTACATCCGTACCATCGGAGGTGTAACGCAGCTCTGTACCGTCCGCTATATGCACAGCATATAAATCCGACTGCCTTGTAAAAGCTACATATGCACCATCTGGAGAAAGTGTAGGATTCTGCTCTGCGATTGTTGGAGAGTTGGTAAGCTTCTTAGCTGCCTCCTTACCATATTGAATATAGACATCATTATTTTCTACATATACACGCACATTTGATTTAACAGGCGCCGTGTAAAGGGATTTTTGCCCAGTCTTTACATGTACCTTATTCGTCGTATTTGAAGCTACATCATACTCAATATAGTGTTCAGCATCGGCCCAACCTCGGTATTGATTTACTGTATTTGTTAGCGAATTTTTTCTACCCCAAGATTGGTCAAAATCTAATCGTTTACTTTGCGCTAAACTAGCTTGTGTTACCAAAAGACAAAGGCTGAGAAAAGCGGTGGAAGCTTTATTCATATTTTTAATTGTTTAATTCATATTTATAGCTCTAAAATAAGCAATTCATTGCAAATTTCAGAGCTACTCTTGCATTGCAACAGCTATATCGCTGAATAAACACTAGAATGGTTAATAATGTATTAATTTATGCATAAAAAAATCCTCAAACACATCGTTTGAGGATTTTTGCTATTTATGAGTAGACTGGCAACAGCCGTATCGCGCTAATTAAGCAACAATATTTATGATTTTACCTTTTACAAAAATAAACTTCTTAATTGCTTTTCCATCTAATATACGTTGTACATCTGCATTAGCAAGCACTAGTTCTTCCACCGCTTTAGCGTCTAAATCTAAGGCCAGAGGAAGGTTAAACTTCATCTTTCCATTAAAGGATACCGGATAAGCGAATTCTGACTCTACTAAGTAGTCGGCATTGAAAATTGGGTATGCTGCATAGCTCAGCTGCCCAGCTTGCTGCCCTAATAAAGACCACAATTCTTCCGTGATATGTGGAGCATAAGGGTGCAATACTTTCACAAATTCCTGTAGGATAGCGCGTTTATTACATTTCAGATCCGTTAATTCATTGACACAAATCATAAATGCCGATACAGAAGTATTAAATGAGAAGCGCTCGATATCCTCTTCCGCTTTTTTAATAATCTTATGTAAAGCTTTGTATTCAGCTTTTGTAGGCTCATCCTCGGATACCTGGAAATTATTCTCCGCATCGTGGAATAGGCGCCAAACTTTCTTTAAGAACTTATAGACTCCTTCAATACCGTTGGTATTCCATGGTTTAGCCTGCTCTAAAGGACCTAGGAACATTTCATACAGACGTAATGTATCGGCACCGTAAGTTTCAATAATATCATCAGGGTTAACAACATTAAACTTCGATTTAGACATTTTCTCGACTTCGGTACCGCAGATATACTTACCATTATTTTCCAAAATAAACTCCGCATCCTTATAATCTGGGCGGAAATCTTTGAATTTCGCGAGATCTAAAGCGTCATTGCTGACGATATTTACGTCCACATGCAGGGGCATTGTTTTATATTCATTTCTCAGGCCGTAGGAAACAAAGGTATTGGTTCCTTTTCCTTCCGCATCTAAGACACGGTAGACAAAATTTGAGCGTCCCTGAATCATCCCTTGGTTGATAAGTTTTTTGAAAGGCTCCTCCTCCCCTACATAACCAAGATCCTTGAGGAACTTATTCCAGAAACGTGCATATAGCAGGTGACCTGTTGCATGTTCAGAACCACCAATATATAAATCTACTGCTTTCCAATAGTCTACAGCATCTTTCGAGGCAAAAGCTTCTTGGTTTTGAGGATCCATATAACGGTACCAGTACCAGCTTGACCCCGCCCATCCTGGCATAGTCGACAGCTCATAATCGTAAGCGTCTTGATATTTCCAGTTTTCTGCGCGTGCCAATGGTGGTTCGCCTGTCTCCGTAGGTAAGTATTTATCTACTTCCGGTAATAATAAAGGAAGTTCTTCTTCATTAATTAAGTAAGGTAGGCCATTTTTGAAATATACAGGTACAGGCTCTCCCCAGTAACGCTGACGTCCAAAGATGGCATCACGCATACGGAAGTTTACTTTTGCTTTCCCTAATTTCAGTGCTTCTAAACGTTCAATTAACGCTGGCACCGCTTCCTTATAAGTCATTCCGTTAATAAAGTCGGAGTTGATATAACGGCCATCTTTATTTCCGTCAGCCTGCTCTTCAATATTTTGAGAGTCAGATATCGGGATAATTGGTAAGTCAAAGTGTTTGGCAAATACGTAGTCACGTTGGTCCCCAGAAGGTACCGCCATCACCGCTCCCGTACCGTAGCTTGCTAATACATAATCAGCAATCCAAATTTGGATCGCTTCCCCAGAGATTGGGTGTTTCGCATAGGATCCTGTAAAAGCGCCAGACACTGTTTTTGTATCCGCCATACGATCCAGCTCAGATTTCTTTTTCGTAATAGCGATATAATTTTCTACCGCTTCTTTCTGTGCATCAGTAGTTAGGGCAGCAACAAGCTCATGCTCCGGAGCAAGTACGACAAAACTTACACCGTAGATGGTATCTACACGTGTAGTGAAGACTTCAATAGCCGTATCCAATTGAGGAACGGGAAATTTCACGGAAGCACCCACAGATTTTCCAATCCAGTTACGCTGCATCTCGATCAGCGGTTCTGGCCAATCTACGGTATCTAAGCCACGCAATAAGCGGTCAGCATATGCCGTGATACGCATGGACCATTGCATCATTTTCTTTTGTTCTACCGGGTAGCCTCCACGTTCAGAAACACCTCCTATTACTTCATCATTCGCCAGTACCGTTCCTAAGGCAGCACACCAGTTTACAGTTGACTCCCGTAAGAATGCTAAGCGGTATTTTAGCAGTTCTTTTTGCTGCTCTTCCTCAGAAAATGCATTCCATTCCGCAGCTGTAAAGCTAGCGATATCTTCATCCGCTACAGCTTTGATTCCTGCAGAACCATGGCTTGCAAAGTGCTTTACTAACTCTTCAATTGGCACTGCTTTATCAGCATCGTTATTATACCATGCATTGAAAAGCTGCATAAAGATCCATTGCGTCCACTTGTAGTAGTCTGCATCGGAAGTACGCACCTCCTTAGACCAATCAAAAGAAAAACCAATATTATCCAATTGCTCTCTATAGCGATTGATATTCACTTCCGTCGTAACAGCAGGATGCTGCCCCGTTTGAATCGCATATTGCTCTGCAGGAAGACCGAAAGAATCGTATCCCATAGGGTGCAACACGTTAAATCCTTTTAAACGTTTATAGCGGGAGAATATATCAGAGGCAATATAACCCAGTGGGTGACCTACATGTAGACCAGCACCAGAAGGATAAGGGAACATATCCAATACATAGTATTTTGGCTTCTCATGGGTATCAGCAACTTTGAAAGTTTGATGATCGGCCCAGAATTTCTGCCATTTATTTTCTAATGATTTATGATTGTACTCCATTGATTTTTGAGATTGAATAAGAACTGCGAAATTACGATTTTTCATGCATAACTTATAAATCTTTTCATCTTTAAACAATATTATACCTTGGAAAATAGTTATCTTAGGGAGCGTAATCATTTACGCCAACATTATTACAAGAATAATTCGTAATAATGGGTGCAAATCGTTATTTTCGCAAACTAAAAATACTATTATAGCTTATGTCAGAATACGAATTAAGCGGACAGAAAAAGAAGACCAAATCAGTTTATATATCCACAGTAATAAGTATTGCTTTGGTGCTGATGGTTACCGGCTTATTAGGATTAATCTTAGTGCATGCTAAGAACTTATCGAAATATGTTAAAGAGAATATCGTGTTGAACATAATTGTCAATGACGGTATTTCCGAGGGCGACGTCCTTACCCTACAGAAGGATATCGAAAAAGATCCGTATACATTACGCTCTGAATATATCTCGAAAGAGTTAGCTGCAAAAAACCTGAAAGAAGATTTAGGGGAAGATTTTATTGAATTCTTAGGGCATAACCCGCTGCTACCAGCGATTGATGTGTATATGAAGGAGGATTATGCGAATACAGATAGCATTCAAGCCTTTATTAATAAAATTTCTAAAAATGAGAAGATTAAGGAGGTTGTGTATCAAGAATCATTAATTGATATGGTCAACCATAATATCCGGGTAATCTCCATTGTCGTATTAGCTTTTGCGGCGATCTTATTAATTATTGCTATCGCTTTAATTAATAATACGATCCGTCTAGCGATTTACTCGCAGCGTTTCTTAATTAAAAGTATGCAGCTTATTGGTGCTACTAAGAACTTTATCCGCAGACCTTTTATTACCTATGGTATTGTACATGGATTGTTAGGATCTTTAATTTCAATTTTACTATTAATATTAATCCTAAAATTTGCACAGCAGCAGGTTCCAGAGTTAGTATTTTTGAGAAATTGGTATGAATTTGCGTTGATTTTCATAGGCGTTATCATCCTGGGTATCCTTATTGCGGGTTTAAGTACTTACTTCGCTGTAACGAAATACCTTAAAGCTAAATCCAACGACTTATATAGTTAAATCCATAGATTTAACAGCATACATTAGTTGCATAATGCCGTAAATTTAATTTGCTGCATTATGCATTTTACGTTTAATAAACCTTTAATCTATTATGGCACAATCAAGACCAGAGGGAGCTACAAACAGCAAGTTTGTATTCCAAAAAATCAACTACCAGCTATTGGTAGCTAGCGTAGCTGTCGTTGCAGCAGGCTTTCTACTGATGATGGGCACGACAGACATCTACAGCTTTACAAAAATCACTTTAGCACCAATTGTTGTTATTGCAGGCTTTGCAATTGGATTTATTGCCATCTTATATAAACCTAAAAAATAACGTTGTTTAGATGAGTATTTTTGAAGTTATTGTCCTAGCAATTATTGAAGGATTAACGGAGTTCTTACCCGTTTCCTCTACAGGACACATGATTATTGCTACTGCCCTAATGGGAATTGAGACTTCTGAATTTGTGAAGCTTTTTACCATTGCCATTCAGCTGGGAACGATTCTTTCGGTCTTAGTTTTATACTACAAACGTTTCTTAAAATCTATGAGCTTTTATTATAAGCTTGTGATTGCAGCCATTCCCGCATCGATCTTAGGATTAGTGTTTAACGATTATATAGACTCCTTATTGGAGAGCCCTCTAATGGTCGCTGTCATGCTTGTAATTGGGGGAGTATTCCTTTTATTTGTAGACCGTTGGTTTAATAAACCTACCATAGAAGATTCCGATGATATCACCTATACACAGGCCTTAAAAATTGGCTTGTACCAATGTTTAGCGCTTATCCCTGGAACTTCGCGTTCAGCAAGCACAATTATTGGGGGAATGACGCAGAAGTTGACACGCAAAGCCGCAGCAGAGTTCTCATTCTTCTTGGCGCTGCCAATGATGTTTGGCGCTACGGCCGTTAAATTGATAAAGTATTATAAGAATGGCTCAGTGCTTACTGGCGAAGAGATAAACTTATTAATTATTGGAAATATTGTAGGTTTTGTAGTGGCAATTATCGCTATTAAAACCTTTATTGACGTACTTACAAAATACGGTTTTAAAGCTTTCGGCTGGTACCGTATCGTAGTAGGACTTATTATTATTGGACTTTTATTAAGTGGACATAGTCTACAAATTATATAATGGAAAACAAGGAATTAGAACAAGGGAATCAAGGTTTTACCTTTGCTGAAGGGCAAGTACTATTAATTGATAAACCGTTGACGTGGACAAGTTTTGATGTGGTGGGGAAAGTTCGAAATTCCATAAAACCCTTAAAAGTTAAAGTTGGTCACGCTGGCACCTTAGATCCCTTGGCAACAGGGCTTTTAATTGTATGTACAGGTAAGTTTACCAAGCAAATCGACAACTATCAAGCTGAAGACAAAGAATATACAGGCACGATAACCTTAGGAGCTACGACCCCTTCCTTTGATTTGGAAACGGAGGTGGACGAAACTTTCGACACCACGGCAATTACCGAAGAAATGATTTATGCAGCAGCGAAAACATTTGAAGGTGATATCGCGCAGTTCCCTCCTGCCCATTCGGCAATAAAAATTGGTGGGGAGCGTGTTTATGAAAAGGCACGTCGTGGGGAGACTGTAGAACTAAAAGCGCGCGCTGTACGTATTAATTCATTTGACATTGAACGTATAGAAATGCCACATGTACACTTCCGCGTGCGTTGCACCAAAGGAACCTACATCCGTTCACTGGCATATGACTTCGGTAAAGCATTAGGAAATGGCGCCCATCTTTCGGCCTTACGCAGGACGAAATCCGGGGATTTCCATGTTGATAAAGCTTGGAATTTGGAAGATTTAATCGTTCAAATTCGTGCACATAAAGAGCTAGCAGCAGCCACATAGATTATACACTATGAAAATATACAGAAATTTAGAAGATTTCACTCCTTTAGAGAACGCCGTAGTTACCATAGGTACTTTTGATGGTGTTCATATTGGGCATCAGAAGATCTTGAGTCATCTAAAAGAATCTGCAAAAAAAATAAATGGGGAAACGGTACTTCTTACCTTCTACCCACACCCTCGGTTGATTATTAATCCCGATGATGATACCTTACGGCTTATTAATGATATTGATGAAAAAGTACGTCAGCTAGCGTTAGCCGGTATTGACCACCTTATTATCACGCCATTTTCGCGCGATTTCTCCAACCAAACACCGGAAGAATATATCTCTAATGTGTTGGTAGGCAAACTAGGGACCAAAAAAATCGTGATTGGCTATGACCATCATTTTGCAAAAGACCGTAAAGGATCATTAGCAGATTTACAGGAGTATGCAGAGATCTTTGACTATACCGTAGATCAAATTCCAGAACAAGATATCAACGATATTGCCGTCTCCTCGACGCGTATTAGGGAATCTCTGATCAAAGGAGATATTAAGACTGCAAACCTATATCTGGGCTACCCATTTGAGCTTACAGGAAATGTAGTTCGTGGTGATCAAATCGGCCGTACCATTGGTTTTCCCACCGCGAATTTATCGATCAGAGAGAAGCATAAGCTTATTCCTGCTTACGGCATCTACGCTGTAGAAGTCGCTATTTACGACCGCATAAATGAGGTGGAAACAGGGGAATATTGTCCTCCCGAGCCGATCCAACTAGCCAAAGGTATGGGCTATATAGGAACGCGTCCTACGGTGGATGGTATGAATAGAACGATAGAAATATCTCTTTTAGACTTTGATCAGGATATTTATGGAAAGACATTGTCTGTAAAGTTCACACATTTTATTCGTCATGATGAGCGCTTTGATGGCTTAGAGCCACTAATGAAGCAAATTCGCGCTGATGAAGCTGAAATTCGAAAGATCTACAATCTTTAAAATATAAAAACGCAACTCTGGACTGACCCCAATGAGTTGCGTTTTTACTTTACAGCAAATAGGTAGCCAACTAGCTAATACTTCTTTCCCCAAAGAGCAACCGAGTAGCTCCATAGCCACATTAATTAGGTTTATGTTTAATTATTTAACTGTGGAAACAAATAATTTCCAAATCATACTATTTAGTTCCTATATTTATTTGACATATAAACTCATAAGTATGATTAGAAAAAAAACATTATTTTCAGCATGCATTCTTATACTTTGCAGTATAGCTTGTAGCAAAACCGAAGTCTCTCAAGCAGATTATGACGAGCGTGGCCCATCCACAGCTACGGAACAGCAAACAGATACGTTACAGATTCCTTTCGCAGGAAATGCCTATATCACGCAAGCGCCAACAAATTCCGCCGTACTTATTACGAGCAATGGCTTAGCCAACTGGAATAATGCACAAGCTGTTGCCTCTGTGTATTTCCACGTTTCAAAAAAAGGAAAGCTCAATTTAGGTCTTCATGCTAAAGTGTCATCAGGATCATCACAGGCGAAGATTACAATCGCCCGTGTTTCAGGTCAAAATGCCCAACTAGATACCGTGAATCTGCAAGGCAGTAATTATCAAAACTATGCCCTTAAATCATATGAAGTATTGGATACTGGATTTTACAAAGTTGATATTCAAGGATTAACAAAGACGTCTTCCTATTTTGGGGATGTAAGTCAACTCTTGTTGTCTGGAACAGCGAGCACAGGAAAGGTCACCTATGTTAACAATTCTGAATTTTATTATTACGGGCGCCGTGGGGCATCAACACATTTTCACTATACCCTACCCGCAAATAAAAAAGCTTTATACTTCTATAATGAGGTTTATGTTGCTCCCGGAAATGATGTTATAGGATCTTATTTTATGGCTAATGGATTTACTGGTGGCTATCTTGGAATGCAGGTAAATAGTGCTTCGGAGCGTCGCATATTATTCTCTATTTGGAGTCCATACAAAACAGATGATCCCGCATCTATCCCTTTGGAAGATCAAATTATCTTACTTCGTAAAGGTACAGGTGTAACGACGGGAACTTTTGGTAATGAGGGCTCCGGAGGGCAAAGTTATTTGATCTTTCCATGGGTTGCAGGAAACACCTATCAATTTCTGAATAAAGGGGAGCCCGATGGAAATGGTAACACCATTTATACAGCTTGGTTTAAGCCATCCACTGAAACACAATGGAAATTAATTGCTAGCTGGAAACGTCCAAAAACAGATATATACTTAGAAGGGGTTCATAGTTTTCTAGAAAATTTCAACCCTAATCAAGGGTATATAACACGTGTTGGACAGTACAAAAATCAATTTGTCTATACCACGGACCAACAATGGCAAGAGGTGACGCAGGCACGCTTTACATCGGATAACACGTATAGAAATGGTCAACGCAGAGATGTTAAAGGAGGCGTTAATGCTTCCAACAGCTTTGAGCTTAAAATAGATGGATTTTTTGATGATTATAATGTTCCTAACACAAATTACTCACGTACAGCAAATGGCTTACAACCACAAATAGACTTTTCTTTGCTTCCATAGTCGCATTCTAAATTTTTAATTTAGGAAAACTCAACTTCTCAGCGAAAGAAGTTAAGGAAAGCAACCTAATCCCTCATCGTGTTTATGAGGGATTTATCTTTTTACCTTCGGATGCATATAACGTTTTACTAAATAATAGCCGATAATAGGGCATGAAAAATAACAACGTTCAATCCAGGTGAGTTTTCTTTGAAGCTCAAACTCCCAAAATTTACGATATATTCCTGCAGCAGTAATCTTCTTTATGGAAAATAAATTAGTGAGCACAGCATCCATATTAATAGCCTTTAAAAGGCCATAATCATTTCGTTGAATAGCTTCCTCAGTCTGCCTACGAAAATATTCCGCTTCCAATCTATTTACTGCTACAGTATTTTCCCCTAATTCCGCAGCATCACATATACGCAACACCTTATACAGAAGTCGTGCAGGTAAGCAAACGATATAGAATCTAGGTAGTAGCATGCTAATTACAAGGGGGTGTATTGGTAAATATGGGATGGAAAAATTAGTTTCTAACCAGGTATTAAAACTTCGATTCATCCGTGCAGCAGGTAATAAGTATTCAGAATTTATGACGGCCATAGAGACGATAATAGCGTTATACTTTTTCGCCATATAGATGAATGAAGAACTGTAGCGCTGCACCCTATTTTTATTACATGCTCCCTTTATCATTCCCCTAGCTCCCTCTGGAGATATGTAAATAATTTTATTTTGCTGGCAAAGGGTTTCAAAATTAGCCATGTTTGCTTTCAAGCATCCCATGCGCTGCCACCAATTTTTCAGGAGAAATGGCCTTACCTGATCATCATACAAGCGGGCATGAATTAATCTACTGAGCTTAATTCCTCTTCCCGTTAATTCACTTGTCAACCTAAGAAAGAGAGCATCAAAGATAATATTGTCCCATGAGAGTCCTGCGCCAGCATGATTTCCAATGATTATAATAGGGCGTTGGTTATAATAATTTAAAAAAGAAAAATCACCGTCTATTTCAGCTTGAAAAAAATTATCTGCTAAATCTAATAAAACTTCATTAGAAAAGTCTCGGGCATACTGTTCCGTATCAATTTTCATATATAATCTTCAAAATTATGGAAGAATCAAAAAGAATGTGCAGACACCTTCCTTAATTGCAAAAATAATAAATTTAATTTAAAGAAACATAAAGTTTCAAAAGTAAAAATCCCCATACAACACGTAGTTGTATGGGGATTTCTTATATCATATTATCAAGTGTTAGCTCGAGAAATAGGCTCTTACATTCTTTCCTTCCACCCAATTCATAAAGGCTTTATTGACAACCTTATTTCCACCTGGAGTTGGATAATCTCCTGAGAAATACCAGTCTCCTTTATGGTCAGGACAGGCAATATGTAGATTGTCCAATGTCTGGAAGATAACTTCAACATCCGCTTTTAGGTGATGAGGTTTAATTATTTTAGCAATCTCTGCAGAGATCTCATCATCCGTAAAAGGTTCATAAATAGCCTTTACATAGTTTTCAATTTCATCCTTAGGCTTCGCAATTGATGCGACACACTTCGAATATACATCATCGACAATATGCTGTAAACCGCGCTGTTTCAATAAAGATATGGCAGCTTCAAAGGCAATAAACTCACCCATGCGGGACATATCTATACCATAACAATCTGGGTAACGGATCTGTGGTGCAGAAGACACGATAATAATCTTCTTAGGATTAAGGCGATCTAAAATAGTTAAGATACTTTGTTTTAATGTTGTACCACGAACAATGGAGTCATCAATGGCAACAATGGTATCTTGATGATCCTTAACAATACCGTAGGTCGTATCGTACACGTGCTGCACCATATCAGTACGGTCGGCATCCTGTGTAATAAAGGTACGTAACTTAGCATCCTTCACGTTTAATTTCTCAAAGCGTGGTGTAATGCTTAACATTTCATCTAATTCAGTATCAGATATTTTATCAGAACGCTTTAATAGTGCTTCTTTTTGGAAGCTACGCACATAATTATTAACCCCTTCCATCATTCCGTAGTAGGAAACTTCTGCCGTATTAGGAATAAAGGAGAAAACGGTATTTTTAATATCGTGGTCGATAGCAGATAAGATTTGCGGGCATAATAGGTGGCCTAATTTCTTACGCTCTTTGTAAATATCGGAGTCAGAACCTCTGGAGAAGTAGATACGCTCGAATGAACAAGCTTTTTTCTCTACAGGTTCACGGAACATCTCTTCGGTGATGGTACCATCTTTTTTGGCAATTAAAGCATGACCTGGTTTAATTTCCTTCACAGCTGAAATTGGAATATTAAAGGCTGTTTGAATTACAGGGCGTTCAGAAGCTACGACAAGCACTTCATCATCTTGGTAGTAGAATGCTGGACGAATTCCTGCAGGATCACGCATCACAAAAGCATCCCCATGGCCGAAAATTCCGGCGATGGTATAGCCCCCATCCCACGTTTTCGCTGATCTTCTTAAGATTTTAGGAACATCTAAATTTTTAGCAATTAACGAGCTTATTTCAATATTTGAATAACCATCTTGCTTAAACTCATCGAATAGGGATTGGTTTTCATTATCTAGAAAATGACCGATTTTCTCGAGCACTGTTACGGTGTCAGCTTGCTCCTTTGGATGCTGACCTAATTCATAGAGTTGCTGTAATAACTCATCCACATTCGTCATATTGAAGTTACCCGCTACGACAAGGTTGCGGGACATCCAGTTATTCTGACGAAGGAAAGGGTGACAACTTTCTATACTATTCTTACCGTGTGTACCGTAGCGCAAGTGCCCTAGAAGTACCTCTCCAGTAAAACTAACATTGTCTTTTAACCACTGCGTATCTTTAGATTTTTCAGGATATGCTTTACTTACAGCCGCAAATTTCTTTTGCACATATTCGAAAATATCAGCTACAGCCGATGAACCCATCGCTCTATATCTTGAGATATAGCGTGAACCTGGTTTTACATCAAATTTAATAGTAGCGATACCAGCACCATCTTGACCTCGATTATGCTGTTTTTCCATTAATAGGTACAATTTGTTAATGCCGTAGTAAGGCGTACCATATTTTTCCTGGTAATAAGATAAGGGTTTTAGCAGGCGAATTAGTGCGATTCCGCACTCGTGTTTTATAGAGTCACTCATGATTTGAATTGATACCACAAAATTAAAAAATAATTAGGGAATATAAGGCATATAAATTATCAATAAATAAACATTTAAATCTTTTTAATGTAATACTTTCAATGAAAAAGGGCTTCTTGTAGCCAAAAAAGCATTTTCCACACATTACAATGACAATAGCTTAAAAAAACCCATAACAGCAGGTGCCATTATGGGTCATAATTTAGGTTATTTGGAAGGGAAAATCTAGAGCCTCTCTCCATGTTGCGTGCTGTCAAGGCCTTCCTCCTCCTCCGCAGCAGTCACCCGTAAGGGGGAGATCATATCGGTAACTTTTAATAATATAAAGGCAGCAACCAGTGTAAATACAGTCGCCCCAATAAGGCCAATTACATGCGCTATAAATAGAGATGTCTCACCGAAGAACAAACCATTGTGCTCCACGGCATCATTGATAGACTTATGTGCAAATACTCCCGTAAGCAGCATGCCTACCATCCCTCCAACACCATGGCACGGGAAGACATCTAAGGTGTCATCGACCTTAGATTTAGTGCGCCAATCCACGACCAATCTACTGATAATCGCTGCTACAGCACCAATAATCAATGAGTGAGGAACCGTTACAAACCCTGCAGCTGGCGTAATAGCGACTAGGCCTACCACTAATCCGATACAGGTGCCCATCGCTGAGGGCTTAGTGCCACGTGCGGCGTCGAAAAAAATCCATGTTAAAGCCGCCGCTGCTGAGGCTGCCGATGTCGTCGCTATAGCTGTCGCCGCTAAGTCTGAGGCTGAAAAAGCCGACCCTGCGTTAAATCCAAACCAGCCAAACCACAACATGCCTGTACCCAGCAACACATAGGTCACGCGTGCCGGCGTGTGGTGACCCGCATCCGACCCTCGCTTCAAATAAATGGCCGAAGCAAGGGCTGTTAATCCCGCAGACATATGAACAACCGTCCCTCCTGCGAAGTCCAAAACCCCTAATTGAGCAAGCACGCCTTCAGGATGCCAGGTCGCATGCGCTAGAGGTGCATAAATAACGATAAAAAATAAACAAATAAATAAGATGTAGGAGGTAAAGCGTATACGCTCAGCAAAAGCCCCTGTAATCAAGGCGGGCGCGATAATAGCAAATTTCAACTGGTACATGGCGAATAATGCTAAAGGTATTGTTGGCGCTCCAGACCAAGGCTTACCACCTATTACGTCTTGAAACATAAAGAATGTCATGGGATTGCCAATCACACCGCCAATAGACTCACCGAACACTAAACTAAACCCGAATACGACCCAAATAACAGCGACCACTACCATACAGATAAAACTTTGAAGCATGGTCGAAATAACATTTTTTTTCCGCACCATGCCCCCATAAAAGTAGGCTAATCCCGGCGTCATAAACAAAACTAAGGCTGTAGATGTCAACATCCAAGCAATATCCGCATAATTATAGTCATCAACGACAGATTTACCAGGTATAGCAGGGAAAAACAAAGCCAAAAGCACAATAACACCCATAAAAAGTAACGGAATGAAGGATTTTTTAGGTTTCATATTCGATTTTTTGATTTAATTAATTCAAAAATATAATAATTTTTAATAAATCACTATTTTTTTATTGAAAAATATAATATTTAATCGATTTTAATGAAAATACATTAACACAATGCACGTTTAATTGAAAAATACATCAAAAAAAAGGGATATTCAATTAAGAATATCCCTCTAATAATGAAAAAAAACTAAAATTATAATTGTTTCTCTAATTTCTCTGCTAAAACAGACTTAGGCACAGCACCGATTTGCTTATCTACAATCTCCCCGTTTTTGAAGAACAATAACGCAGGAATATTACGAATACCAAAACGTACAGAGATCTCTGGGTTGCTATCAACATCCACTTTACCAATAACCGCTTTACCCTCGTATTCCTTCGCTAACTCCTCAACAACAGGACCTACCATACGACATGGACCACACCACTCTGCCCAGAAGTCAACTAAAACTGGTTTATCTGATTTTAATACAACTTCTTCGAAGTTGCTATCTGTAATTTCTAAAGCCATATTATAAATTTTAAAAAAAAGGAATTTCCTTTTCTGATGAATATTATTATTTAATGTTTACTAATTTTCAATCGGTAACTGCTACAAATATAAGAATGATTTATAATTTTAAATTGCATATAAATGTAAAAAAATAACCTACTAAAAATTATCTTTTAAAAAGCGACACCATTCCAGTTTAATTCAAGACACCATTCCAGTTTAATTCAATCTATAATTCACACCTTCGAGCTTTTCAATAGCTTCTAAAAAGTCGTTAGTAAGATTGATTTTTAATGCTTTTGCGGGCATCTCTACAGCAATTTCATCCTGCGGATCCCAAATTTTGAATTTCAATTGGCAGGAAGGCTGCTGCCCTTCCACTTGGTTGGTACTTACGAGGTCTTGCATACACTGCACAAACTCCTGGTTAAGCTTAGGGAGAGGCACTTGGATGGTAAAACTCTTAGCCAGCTTCTCACGTAAATCCGAAAGCAACTGTATCCCTTTTAACTCAAAGCCCCAGTTTCCAACTTGACGGAAACGTTCCTGCACTAAGCCACGAATTTGCACAAAGAAACCTTCCTGTAGGTATCCTTGAAATTTAACATAATCTTCACCGAAAACCATAATCTCATAAGAATCTGAGTAATCTTCGATAATAAATGAGGCAAATGGTTTTCCCGATTTTGCTACACGATGGTTGGCTAGGGCTATAATACCCCCGATAATAGCCTCCTTATTCTTAATACGGTTAAACTCTAATTCCACCTCCTCTTCGACTTCCGAAGCTTTCATTTTATTGATCAGCTGCAGGTCGGAAACTTGATTTTGACAGAAGTGCTTAATTTCAAATTTATAGTTATCCAAAGGGTGTGAAGTCAGGTAGATTCCGATCACTTCCTTTTCATATTTTAATTTTTCTATAAGTCCCCAAGGTGTACAAGGAGCTAATACTGGCTCTGGCAATTCCGTTGCTGCATCCCCACCAAAGAGGGAGGCTTGTGCAGAATTTTCATTTTCCTTAAAGCGGTTTCCAAATTTAATAGCTTTCTCTAAGCCTGTAGACCCATCACCATCCGAATAGAAATACTGCGCACGATGGGTATCTTTAAACTCATCAAAGCCTCCAGCATATGCCAAGCTCTCAAAAGCCTTCTTATTAGCAGCACGTAGATCGATGCGCTTAGCCATATCAAATACAGACTTATACGGGCCTGATTTCCGCGTTTGAACAATGGTGTCAACCGCTCCCGCACCCACACCTTTAACAGCACCAATACCAAAGCGGATAGCACCCTTCTCATTAACGGTAAACTTATAGTGGGATTCATTTACATCCGGACTTAACACTTCCAATCCCATGCGCTTACACTCTTCCATAAAGAAGGTTACCTGCTTAATATCGTTCATATTATTGGATAATACAGCCGCCATATATTCCGCTGGAAAATGTGCTTTTAGGTAGGCCGTTTGATAAGCTACCCAAGCATAACAAGTGGAGTGGGATTTATTAAATGCATAGGATGCAAAAGCCTCCCAATCGGTCCATATCTTCTCTAAGACCTTGGCATCATGGCCTTTTTCCACAGCTTGAGAAACAAACTTTGGCTTCATCTTATCCAAGACCGCTTTCTGTTTCTTCCCCATCGCCTTACGCAGGACATCGGCATCCCCCTTTGAGAAGCCTGCCAACTTTTGGGAAAGAAGCATTACCTGCTCCTGATATACTGTGATACCATATGTTTCCTTAAGATATTCCTCATTAGCATCTAAATCGTATTTTATGGGTTCAATACCATGCTTACGCTTAATGAAAGAAGGGATATACTCCATGGGTCCCGGTCTATAGAGCGCGTTCATGGCAATTAAATCGGCAAATACAGTAGGCCTTAGATCCTTCATATGCTTCTGCATACCAGGGGACTCATACTGGAATACACCGACGGTCTCCCCACGCTGGAAGAGCTCATAGGTCAGCAGATCGTCAATGGGAAATTCATCGGGATCAAGCTCAATACCATGAGAAAGACGTACATTCTGCACCGTATCCTTTATCAGCGTTAAGGTCTTTAGGCCTAAGAAATCCATTTTCAATAAACCTGCAGACTCTACTACGGAGTTATCAAACTGCGTCACATAGAGATCCGAGTCCTTAGCGAGTGAGACGGGCACAAACTTGGTAATATCATCGGGTGTAATAATTACCCCACAGGCGTGAATACCCGTATTTCGCATGGATCCCTCTAAGACGCGCGCTTGCTTAATTGTCTCCGCTTCCAAGCCCGCTCCTTCCGAGAGGGAAATTAATTTATTTACAGCCTCAAACTCATCAGCACGGAGATTTTCCTTTAAGGCCTTTTCGTCCATATTGAAAATCTTCGCCAGCTTTAAGTTGGGAATTAGTTTTGCAATTTCATTGGCTTCCTGCAAGGGAAGATCCAGCACACGCGCCGTATCCTTTATAGACGACTTCGCGGCCATTGTTCCGTACGTAATAATTTGAGCCACCTGCGCAGCACCGTACTTATTAATGACATATTGCATAACCCTACCACGGCCCTCATCATCAAAGTCGATATCAATATCGGGCATGGACACCCTATCGGGATTCAAGAAACGCTCAAATAGTAAATCGTATTTAATGGGGTCAATATTGGTGATCCAGAGACAGTAGGCTACAGCAGATCCTGCAGCCGAACCACGCCCAGGGCCTACAGAAACACCCATATTCCTTGCCGCAGCGATAAAATCCTGAACAATTAAAAAGTACCCGGGGTACCCCGTCTTTTCAATCGTTGCAAGTTCAAAATCTAGGCGCTCGATAATATCCTCCGTGAGGTCTGGATAGCGACGTTTTGCTCCTTCAAAAGTGAGGTGTCGTAAGTATTTATTCTCCCCACGCTTACCGTTATCCTCCTTGTCTTCCGCACAGATAAACTCTTCGGGAATATCAAAGGCTGGCAGGAGCACATCCCGGTAGAGGGTAAATATTTCGACCTTATCGATGACCTCTTGAATTGTTATAATGGCTTCAGGAATATCGGTGAAGTTTTTCTTCATCTCCTCCGTAGACTTGAAGTAATATTCTTGGTTAGGAAGACCAAAGCGAAAACCTCTACCGCGCCCTTTCGGGGTTGTCAGCTTCTCCCCATCTTTCACGCAGAGTAGAATATCATGCGCATGGGCATCGGCCTTATTGATATAGTAGGTGTTGTTGGTAGCAATTAATTTCACCCCATGCTTCTTCGCTAGTTCCACGACCGTGGTGTTCACCCGGTCCTCATCCTCCTGCCCGTGGCGCATAATCTCTAAGTAGAAGTCAGCACCAAACTGTTCTTTCCACCAGATTAAGGCTTCCTCAGCTTGTGTTTCACCCATATTCAAAACCTTGGAAGACACTTCTCCCTGCAGGTTTCCAGAAAGCACAATAATATCTTCTTTATACTGTTGAATGGTTTCTCGATCTATTCTAGGAACATAGTAGAAGCCTTCCGTATAGGCGATGGAAGCCATCTTTGCGAGGTTATGATAGCCATTTTTATTTTTTGCTAACAGCACTATCTGGTAGCCATTATCCTTACGGGACTTATCTTTCCGGTTTTCACAGACAAAAAATTCACAGCCTACAATCGGTTTAATAATTCTTTCAGTAGGTGATTCACCGGCTTCTTCGAGCTCCTGATTTCTTGCTTTTGCAGCCTTGTTATGATCGCCTACTTTGGATACAAAGTGAAAAGCGCCCATCATATTACCATGATCGGTAATCGCTACAGCGGGCATTTTATATTTGACTGCAGCAGCCACAAGACTAGGGATAGAAATCGTGGACTGTAGTACAGAAAACTGGGAGTGATTATGGAGATGCGCAAATTCAGCATTTTCAAAATCATTTAACAGCTCCGCATCAATCTCCACAACAGGTGTGCTTGTGCCCTTCTGTGACTGACGAATTGCTTCAGAAGCAGCTTTCAGATTGACATGTGCGAGTCCTACCGTAGGAATCGGAGCAGGATTTGCGGTCTTGAAGGCTGTAAAATACGGGGCTTCGACCTGGAGTTCCTGTGCTGTAAACACCTCCCTGCGCACCAACTCTAAGAAACAGCGTGTCGTTGCCTCCACATCGGCCGTGGCATTGTGTGCCTCGGAAAATGGTACACCGAATAAAAAGGCGTGTAATTCCGTTAGATTGGGTAGCTTAAAGCGTCCCCCTCTTCCTCCAGGAAGTTTTAATAAATTAGCTGTAACCTCCGTACAGGTATCCAATTTTGGCATGCTGGACATCGGAGAATCTACCCCATAACGGTATAATTCTGAGCCCATAATATTGATGTCAAAACCTAAGTTTTGCCCAACAATAAATTTAGCCTTCCCTAATACCGCATTAAACTTTGTAAGCACCTCCTGAATAGGGACCCCTTGCTGCTCCGCCAATTCAGTAGAAATACCATGAATCTTCTCGGAGTCGTAAGGGATATTATATCCATCGGGCTTAATTAAAAAGTCAGCATGCTCCAATAAGTTACCCATCTCATCGTGCAGCTGCCATGCGATCTGTATACAGCGCGGCCAGTTGTCCGTATCGGTGATGGGGGCATCCCAACGCTTGGGTAAACCTGTGGTTTCGGTATCAAATATTAAATACATGTATTCTCCTTTTTACAGCTACAAAATTACGGAATTTACCTCGATTTAGGGCAATAAAAAAGGAGCCTTCAGTTTCTATCTCTGGGCTCCTTTCTTGGGGGTGTAGTAGGTACTATTTGTTTAAGATAACCACTTCTACACGTCTATTTTTCTGACGACCCTCTGGGGTTTTATTTTCAGCAACGGGCTTCGTTTGACCGACGCCTACCGCTTTGATACGGGAATCCGTGGTACCCGCATCAGCTAAGTATTTCTTTACGGAATTAGCACGTTTCTCTGAAAGCCATTGATTGTATTCTACAGTACCTGTAGCATCAGTATGCCCTTCAACACGTACATTGGAAACTTTATCATTCTTTAAGATAGCGGCTAACTTATCCAATTCTGCTTTTGCTTTCTCGGTTAAGTAAGAGGAGTTCGTAGGAAATAAAAGATCCGATGAAATCGTAAATTTTATACCGTCGTCAGTGCGTGCTGCATTTTTAAAATCCTTTTTAATATTTTGTAAACCATCGTCTGTACCGTCTTTAGAAATTACTGCTCCGGGATTTACCAAAATTGCTTTGGGCTTACAAGAGAACATTCCTAACGTACAAGCGAGCACAATGGCCAAATAACTGTAACCTTTCATAGCGTATTTATTCGTTTATTATTGCAATAGATTATTTAGAAGCGTAAATATACTGAAAATGTGCTATAAAGGCGTATAAATTTTCTTCCATATTTTCTGCATATCAGGATCCTCAGCCATCAAATTCCACAGGAGTCCTGTCTTCGCATTTTCTATCATCACAGCTATTAAAGCTTGATTTTGCGGGCTATAGCTGCCGGCAATATCGTGATTTCTGACATCTAGCCAGGCACGGAAACCATTTTCCGAGAATAATTTTTCACCATAATGCTGATAGATTGCCTGCCATGCCAAGGCGCCTTCCTTTTTATCAAAGGCCATGGAAGCTATGGAAAGTGCGGGATTAAGACGGGTCCTCTCCAAGGTAGATTTCGTCGCCTGTAGCCCCCAAATAGTCGTGTAGTGGCCTTCAGGAAAATATTCATTGTCCCGTCGCTGCCAAACTTTCTGCAGGGCTAATGTCTCCTTTTCATAGTCGAATAAATGATCCTTTTTCCCCTTAGGGTTAAAAGTCATACACAGCCTGTAAAGGTCTAGTAGCGACTCCTGATGAAGTGGAAAATGGATCTCCTCCCCATAAAGCATGGTATCCACGGCAAGAGGCTTTAAGTTGGCCTCCGCCGTCGCGCTATAGCTATGGTCTAAGAACTCATAGTCATACTCCTCAAAGATCGTCCGTTGCGCAGGCTGCGTATTCGCATGCAGGTGATTCATGCCATACCCTTTAATATAAGCGGAATCTGCCAAAGGAAAAGTGGGTGAAGCCATTGCTAAAAGATAGGTATTCAGGCTTTCATTGACACCGTATAATATATTGGAATTACTAAATTCCGTATCCGCAGTCCAGCTATCTAAGAGCAACACATTATGTTGATCTTTCGTAAAAGCGCCCCAATTAATGCGGTGCCAAAGGAAAGTTATCTTCTTCCTTAAAGCCTCCTCCTCGGCATCCTCTTTAAAGAAATATTGGCGGCATAGCAGCAGCGACTCCATCAAAGTTGCTGTAGCCCGTACATCGTAAGAGATATCCTTTGAAAATGTATAAGGAACTCCCTTGCGGCCATCAAAAAAAGCAGGAAATATACCCTCCTTATGTGGCGTATTAGTCAAGAAGTTTACCACGCGTGTCGCCCGATTTAAGACCTGCTTGCGAGAAATAAAATTATTCTCCGCCCCCACGAGCAGGCTCATTAACGCAAAACCCGTTTCTTTGACCGAGACGACAGGCTGCTCCAATACTTTGGAAGACATAAACATGCCCGAATTAATATCATAGTGATCTACAAAGTAGTTTACATGCGCAGCTTGAATAAAGCTCAGCAGCTGCTCCGTATCAGCAGCCTTAGGGGTAACCATCTTAACGTCGGAATACAAAGACTCCTTATACTTATAATCCACCCAGGTAATCTTATAGAAATAGGTCTTATCAAGTTGAGGAACATGATCAAATCCCTTTTGCATATAGATTGGAAAGATCCCTATAGGCTCAAATTTATCTTTTGTCTCACCGCGATAGATCTTAATATAGCGGATACTTGGCGTTAAAGGCAGCTGCCAGCTGAGCGTTACCTGCTTGGCGACACTTTCCACCTTTGTAAGGACCGCTGCCGAAGAGAGCTCCACATTCGAGGGGCTTGCAGGAAGAAATTCTATCTGATCGATATAAAGTTCATGCAACATAGAAGCGGCTTCACCTTGGAGCAATTGAACACCAGAAATAGGTTGCCCTTCTTGCAGATTTTTTAGGCTATTTACGGGTATTTTTACAGTAAGCCAAGCATGCTTAGCAAAACGGTCTATATAGTTACCTAGCTCCAGGGGCTCTGAGGACACATCGCCCTGCTTCACGACAATATGCGGGAGCTGCGCAGCTTTACTGGCCCCACTGTGCACATATAATCTTAATGTTAGGACGCTCTTGCTCGCCAGTTTATAGGTGAATACTTGCTTATTATTATAGATATCTGCCGTCCACTGCGCCCCTGCTGCCGAGCGGTATTTTAGGGAAAGTGAATTTCCAGGAGTAAAAAAGAGGCTGTCAGAGACGGGCAATTTGCCATGTACATTTTCCACCCAGCTCTTTCCCGTGTAGCGCACAGCGCTCTTGGCATAATTTCCCGAAAGAATACTATTATCAAAGATCACTTCCGGATAGCTTTCAGCTAGTAGCGAAAATGGGCATAGGCAGAAGAACAGTAATTTTAAGAATTTATCTTTTAACATAAGGTAAATGGCTTGATTCATGCAAAATTAATAAAATATACCTGAGTTTTGTTTTCCAAAAGGTAACGTAAATAGCGACTATAAATTATTTATGCATTTAATTTATCGGAATATAAGCCTAAATCACTAATTTTGGTTCTTATATACGCTTATAAAAAGCGGTACATAATCGAAGATAACGCTGTGTTACAGCAATAAAAGATAATTTTCAAAATAGATTTAAAATTCTATTTCATAACAAAAACATATGAAAACTACATTTGATTTTGAAAAGCCAATTGAAGATTTACAATTGCAAATTGAAAAAGTAAAGCAAGTTGCCGAAAAGACGAAAGTTGATATGGGTGCTACTTTACGTGAGCTGAATCAAAAATTAGAAGAAACAAAATTAGAGATCTATAGTAACTTAACAGGGTGGCAGAAAGTTCAGATGGCAAGACATGCTGAACGTCCGCAGACTTTTGACTATATAGAGGCTATTTGTGATGAATTTATTGAGTTACATGGTGACCGTACGGTAAGGGATGATAAAGCGATCGTAGGTGGCTTTGCTTCCATTGGCGGGCAGTCAGTCATGGTTATAGGACACCAAAAGGGTAAAAACACCAAGGAGCGTCAATACCGCAACTTTGGTATGGCAAATCCCGAAGGTTACCGAAAAGCCTTACGTTTAATGCGTATGGCAGAAAAGTTCAATAAGCCTGTTGTAACTTTAATTGATACCATGGGTGCATTCCCAGGTATTGAAGGAGAAGAGCGTGGACAAGGAGAAGCTATTGCGCGCAATTTACTGGAGATGTCGGTATTAAAGGTTCCTATTATCTGTATCGTTATCGGTGAAGGAGCTTCCGGTGGAGCCTTAGGTATTGGGGTTGGTGACCGTGTTTATATGTTAGAGCATTCATGGTACTCTGTTATTTCTCCAGAATCTTGTTCTTCCATCCTATGGAGAAGTTGGGATCATAAAGAGAAAGCGGCAGATGCATTAAAACTTACAGCAGAAAACATGCTTAGCAATGGATTAATTGATGGTATTATCCCAGAACCTTTGGGTGGTGCACACCAAGATCCTGAAGCTGCGGCAGCTAATGTAAAAGCAAAGATTTTAGCTGATTTAGCAATTTTAATTCCTAAAGATGAGGAGACTTTAGTCGCTGAGCGTATCGAGAAATTCTCAAATATGGGTGTGGTAGTTGAATAACAGCGCGCTATAAATAATATTTTTATCCCCTCTTTTTTTCGTGAAAAGAGGGGATTCTTTTTGCCATATTATTCCGAGATAATGGCTCTATCAAGGTGTACATAGCCACCATCAACATACAGCAGCTGTCCTGTCGTATGGCTGGAGCGGCTAGAAAGCAGGAATACTGCAGTGTCAGCAATCTCTTCAGCCGTGGTCATACGCTTTTGAAAAGGAATGCGCGCTGTAATTTTACTACGCGTTTCTTCCGGATTCGGCAGCGTCTGAAGCCAAGAATCATACTGTGGTGTAGCACATTCGGCTACGACAATTGCATTCACACGGATATCAAAAGGCAGCAGTTCTACCGCCCACTCTCTTGTTAAGGCATTTCTCCCCCCATTGCTGGCGGCATATGCCGAGGTGTTACCCTGCCCTGTCTCCGCAGTCTTGGACGAGATATTTAAGATGGTACCTTTCGATTTCTTAAGATCTTCGAGAGCGTGATGTGCCAATAAATAGTAATGCACCAGGTTTTTATGTAGCGAAGCTATAAATCCTTCATAATTTCCAGAAGCTAGGCCTACCCCATCATTGTGTCCAGCGTTATTTACCAGGCCATCAATCTTACCGAGCGTGGCACGCACATAGCTTACAGCCTCTTCACAAGCTTTGGGGTCAGCTAGTTCCGCTTCAAAGGTATATGCTTTTCCGCCTTTCGCTTCTATTTCATCCTTCACAAGGTTGTTATCCTTGGCATTACGCCCTATAATGACGGGGATAGCACCTTCAGCAGCCAGGGCGATTGCGATGGCTCTACCAATACCTTTGGCAGCACCCGTGACTATAAATACATTATCAGTTAGCTTTAAGTTCATCGTTATATCTTTATTTTATATAGTCTACAGGCATTTCCACCATAAAAGGCCTCCCTTTCATCGGCTGTAAAATCCTGTATGCTTGGGGCTATTAACTCCTTTAGTTGGGGATAGTTTGCTGCGAGCGTGCTTACAGGCCAATCGGTACCATAGAGAATCCGTTGTTTCCCAAAGCTTCCAATTACCTGCCGGAAGTAGGCTTTAAAATCCTGGGGCTTCCAGGCTTTCCAATCCGCTTCTGTGGCGTAGCCTGATAGTTTACATGCCACATTGGGGTAGCTGCTTAGTTGCTCAATAAAATCAGCCCAAGCGGTAAATTCACCCGATTTGATGGCTGGTTTTGCCATATGATCGAGCACAAATTGTTGATTAGGATTTTGGGCTACACAAGCCAAGGTGCTCGCATAATGCCTTGGCCTAATTAATAAATCATAAGTATAGCCGTGCGCTGTAAGCATTGCTATTCCCTGAAGAAAAGAGTCCCTAATAAGGTAATCCGGGTCAGCTTCCTGCTCGACAAACTGCCTAAATCCACGCATGACAGGCTCCTGTAGATACTGCTTTAATAAGACTTTAAAGTCCGCAGCTTCGAAATCAATCCACCCCACCACAGCACGTATAAAGGCATGCTTACGGGCAAGCTCCAGCAGAAAAGTATTTTCCTGAATCGATGCTGCTGCTTGTACAGCGATGCAGCCATCAAATCCGGACTCCTCCAATAGGGGCTTTAAGTCTTTCGGTAAGAAGTCTCTCGCTAAAGCTGACATTTCAGGCCCTATCCAAGCATGCTCTTCCGGGCTGTAGCGCCAGAAATGCTGGTGTGAATCTATGCGCATACTTATTTTTTATAAGCTATTACAGTTTGCTTTTGACTGCCTAAGCCTGTTGCTCCAAGCTCAATTACGTCGCCAGCTTTTAAATAAATAGGTGGATTAAAACCTAGCCCTACACCCGCAGGCGTACCTGTAGAAATAACATCTCCAGGAAGCAGCGTCATAAACTGGGAAACATATGCCACGGTATATGCCACGGAAAATATCAGGTTGGAAGTACTTCCTTTCTGAAAAGTCTTCCCATTTACTGTCAGCCATAGATCCACGTTATTGATATCTTCAATTTCATCTTTTGTGGTTAAATAGGGTCCCATAGGTCCAAAAGTATCACAGCCTTTCCCTTTATCCCATGTTCCTCCCCGCTCCAACTGATAAGATCTTTCAGAAACGTCATTATGTAGCACATATCCCGCAATATAATCCAGTGCTTCCTCTTCAGTAACATAAGAAGCTTTCTTGCCGATTACGATGCCGAATTCCACCTCCCAATCTGTTTTCACAGCATCTTTGGGAATCATGACCTCATCGTAGGGACCTACTAGTGAAGTTGTAGACTTTAAGAAGATAATAGGTTCCTCAGGAATGGCTGCTCCCGTTTCCGCAGCATGGTCTTTATAGTTCAATCCTATACACACAATTTTTGATGGGCGTGCAAAAGGAGCGCCGATACGTGCTTCCGCAGGGATTTCTTTAAGCTGATCACGATTTGCAGCAATATAATCAGCTAATGCTGCCAATCTGCCTTCCGCGAAGAATGCTTCATTATAGTCTCCCCCAAAGGCTGAGACATCGTAATTTTTGCCATCTATGTTAACGGCTATTTTTTCTTGACCTAAATTGCCAAAACGTACTAATTTCATCTTTTTCTAATTATTTAATTTTATAAAACCTCCATCTATGGGGTAGTCATTTCCGGTGATAAATGCCGCATCATCAGAACATAAAAATAACGCTAAAGAAGCGACCTCAGCAGGCTGCGCCATGCGTCCAATAGGCTGTGATTGAGAAAGCTTCTCAAAAGTCTCCTCCTCCTTACCCGGGTAGTTTTTCGCTATAAAGCCATCGACAAAAGGGGTATGCACCCGTGCCGGAGAGATGCTGTTGCAGCGGATACCTGCCGCCATATAATCGCGTGCTACAGATAGCGTCATCGCGTAGATAGCGCCTTTACTCATGGAATAAGCAAAGCGGTCGGCGATGCCTACGACAGCCGCAATGGAAGCCATATTCAGGATCACTCCCTGCCCCTGCGCTTTCATCTTAGGGATGACTGCAAAAAGGCTGTTGTAGGCGCCCTTAACATTTACATCAAAGACACGCTGAAAATCCTCTTCCGTACATTTCTCTAAGTTTCCGACATGCGCTATACCCGCATTATTTACGAGGATATCTATCTGTTCAATTCCTGCTACTAAGCTTTGCAGGTCACTTTGATTGGTGACATTAACACTATGGGCAAAGGCCTTCCCTATTCCTTGGGATTCAATTTCTGCGACCACCTGACTTGCCGCTTCCAGGTTGAGCTCAAGGATATGCACTGTAGCACCTTGCGCAGCAAATAATAAGGAAATGGCTTTTCCAATTCCGGATCCACCCCCGGTAATAAGCACTGTTTTATTCGTTAATTTCATTGCGTTTATATTTACAATTATAGCGATACACCTCTACGCCAAGGGATAAAATCATCCTGTCCTAGCAGCGTAGCTTTGGTCTTCTTTTCCCCTGAAGCTACCGCTATCAGCTCAGCAAGAATACGGTGTGCCGCTTGTTCAATACTTTCCGTGCCTTCGATAATGGTACCACAGTTGATATCGATAATATCAGGCATCTTTTCAAAGAGTTTGGTATTTGTCGCGAGCTTTATAACAGGAGCTATGGGATTTCCTGTCGGCGTCCCTAGGCCCGTTGTAAAAAGCACGATATTTGCTCCAGCAGCAACTTCCGCCGTCGTAGACTCCACATCATTACCAGGCGTACAGAGGAGATTTAACCCAGGACGGTTCGCTAATTCAGGATAGTCTACGACATCTTTCACTGGTGAGGAGCCTCCTTTCTTTGCTGCTCCAGCGGATTTTATGGCGTCGGTAATCAGTCCATCACGGATATTTCCCGGCGACGGATTAGCATAAAATCCCGACCCATCGGCTTCCGCTTTGGCGTTATATTGGCGCATTAGCGTCATAAATTTTTCAGCTAGTTCTTCCGTCTCACAGCGGTCGGAGAGCTCTTGCTCAACGCCACAGAGTTCAGGGAATTCCGCGAGGATCATAGCGCTGTCGAGCTGCACCAACATATCCGAGAGATAGCCCAGTGCTGGGTTGGCAGAGATCCCTGAAAAGCCATCCGAGCCACCACACTCTAGACCTACACACAGCTTACTTAGGGGAGCAGGTTCTCTTTTTAATTGGTTGGCCTGCACTAAGCCTGCAAAAGTCGCTTTTAAAGCCTTTTGCATCAACTCCTTTTCCGTGCCTTCCACTTGCTGCTCAAAGATATATAGTGGCTTATCGAAGTTTGCGTCTCTTTTAGCAATTTCCTCACGGAGAATAGATGCCTGGGCATGCTGGCAGCCTAGGCTTAACACCGTGGCACCAGCGACATTTGGGTGCACGATATATCCTGCTAGCAGGCCACAAAGGGCATCAGAGTCCATGCGCGTGCCTCCGCATCCCATTTCGTGGTTGAGGAATTTTATGCCATCAACCTGCGGAAAGATCGTTTTTACGGGCTCTCCCACAGCAGTATCAGCAAAGTTTACGGTCGCTATGTCAGCACCCGATTGATAGGCTGCAAGCAGTTGATCCACCTCACGGGAGTAGTCCTTACTTTTCAGCACGTAGCCAAGCTTCTCATTGAGCGCCTCCTTGAGGATATTAATATTTCTATTTTCACAGAAAACTAATGGAATTACCAACCAGTAATTTGCGGTACCTACGGTTCCATTGCTACGGTGGTATCCTTGGAAAGTTTTGTCTTTGATCGCTGTGATATCGGGCTTGGGCCAAGCTAACTTCCTTGTCCCTAGCTGAAAAGATTCTGCAGCATGGCGCAAATTATGAGTATGTAAGAGGCTCCCTTCAGGAGTATCTTCCAGCACTTTACCCACAAGCACACCATACATATATACTTCCTCATGCTGACGTAGGGGACGTAAGTTGAATTTATGCTTAGCCGCCACAGCTTGCTTTAGGAAGAAGGAGTTTCCATCCTCTTCCACGACTTCAAATCCTGTAGGCAGGTCCTGTAAAGCTACATAGACATTATCCGCAGGATGTATTTTTAAAAATAGCTTTATTTCCATTATTTTTTAAGATCAAATATTTTAGACATCAGGGCCCATTTCTCACCTTCCACGGATCCAGGAATTGGCTGCTGGAAATAGTCCATCAGCGACTCCCACTCTTGAACACGGGGGTTTCCAGCATCCTTCTCCGCTTTATTAGCAAAGGAAAATGTTTGATCCACCTCCATAATCATCATAAGTCGGTTTTCAAAACGGTATATTTCCATGGATACAATTCCGGCTTCGATAATGGAAAATTTTATATCTGGCCATACTTTAGTATGCCAATCCACATAGGCAGCAATCTTAGTGGCATCAGGCACGAGATCGAGGGCAAAGACATGTCGTTTCATAGCGTATTAAGTTAATGGGCAGCAGAAAGTGTTGCCGATGTTTTATTTTTTAAGTTGAATAAGGCAAATAGAAATACCACGATAAAACAGCTTGTAGGCACGCTATAAGCCATTTGTAGCGAACTCATATCAATGATCCAGCCCATCACTGGCGGAGAGACTGCCCCCCCAACAATTGCCATAATTAAGATCGAAGAAGCTTGCTTAGTCTTAGCCCCTAATCCAGCAATGGCCAAGGAGAAGATGGTTGGGAACATAATAGATTTCAAAAATTCTACTAGCATCAGCGCGTAGACCGCCAGCATACCCTGCATATTCATCGCTACTACAGTGGCAATAATTGAGAAGAAAGCGAAGATGGCGAGCAACTTTGAAGGTTGGATATAGCGCATTAAAAACGTTCCTACAAAGCGGCCTATCATAAATCCAAAGAGCGCAATAGCTAAGAAGTTGGCTGCCATCTTTTCAGTCAGGCCTGCGACTTCTTCGGAAAAGCGGATAAAGAAGGCTACAATACCTACCTGTGCACCTACATAAAAGAAGAGTGCTGCGACACCGAACATAAAGTTAAATTCTTTATATAGGGGACGTTTTGAGGCCTTCTTTTCCTGTGACAGATCTTCCGTACCGTCTATCTCTGGCAGCTTCGTCCGGAAGAGGGCGAAGGCTACTAAGAGGACGACTATTGATATAATGGCATAGGGCAATTTTACCGCATCCGCTTCCTGTTGCAAGTACTGATCGAGTGCTCCCGCAGACATTGCCTGCTCTTGGGCTGCCGTAAGGCTCACGCCAGAAAGGATAAATTGCCCCCCTAAAAATGGTGCTAAAGTCGCCGCTAGCCCATTGAAGGACTGCGCAAAATTCAACCGTTGAGTCGCCGTAGCAGGATCCCCTAACACCGATATATACGGATTTGCTGCTGACTCCAAAAATGTTAATCCCGCAGCAATAATAAATAAGGCCGCTAGAAAAAGTTCGAATGTACGCGTATTTGCTGCAGGAATAAATAAGAGGGTACCAGTTGCAAAAAGGAGGAGACCGAATACAATCCCCATTTTATAGCCATAGCGTCTCATAAAAAGTCCTGCAGGCAGTGCAATTACGAAATAGGCCACAAAAAAAGCAGAGTCTACAAGTGATGATTGATAGTTTGTTAGCTGACAAGCTTTCTTTAAATGAGGGATAAGTATGGGATTTAAATTGTGCACAAATCCCCATAGAAAAAATAGGGACGTAATTAATATAATAGCTAAGCTATACTTCTTTTTGGTGCTCATAAGATAGTCATAATTGGTGGAAGCAAGTTATCATTAATTCGTAGGAAAGAAGTATACTATCTTACCCAATTACTAAACAATATTACCTTAAGTTGTGCTATCTAATAAATATTTATGCATATATTGCATAGGAAATAGCCTTATGAAACCACAATTATTAAAGATAAATTCCACCTTAGCGCAGTGTTTCAGCTACCGCAGGGACCGGGAGCCTCAGCAGCATAACAACTGGCATTACCATGAGGAATTAGAGTTATTATACTTCCAAGAAGGATCAGGAACACAATTTATTGGAGATAGCATTAGCAGTTTTAACGCCGGGGATCTCGTCTTAGTGGGGTCTAATCTTTCACATTACTGGTTATTTGACCAGCAGGAGCATGCCCCAGACTTCCAGTATATTTCGGATGTGCATGTGGTGCATTTTAAAGAGAATTTTTTGGGCGATTACTTTCTGCAGCTTCCAGAGAATAAGCCTTTAGTAGCATTATTTTCAGCGGCGAAAAAGGGGCTTCAGATTATGGGTCCTACGAAGGGGGAAGTTGTAGCTCGCTTACAGAAGATGGCTTCAGCTACAGGGATTATGCGTATAACACTGCTACTGGAGAGCTTGGCGTTGCTTGCTAGTTCGCCCGACTATAAGCTCCTGAGCTCCTTAAATTCCGGGTTGCCACAGCCATCAGTAAACGATGTGCGCATGGCGGATATTATTGATTTCATCACGCATCATTACCGGCAGCAGATTAAGTTGGCACAGCTTTCAGAACGTGCCGGCATGACAGAAAATTCATTCTGCCGCTATTTCAAGAAGCATACAGGAAAGACGGTCGTTCAGTTTCTGACGGAGTTAAGGATAGGCCATGCCTGTAAACTGCTTGTTGAAAATGAGCTTTCCATCAAGCAGATTTACTTTGAAACGGGATTTCAGAATTCCGTTTCCTTCTATAAGAACTTTAAGCAGCAGATGCATATGTCACCCTTAGCCTACCAGAAGTCTGTCTTAGCAAAGCTTAAGCGGACTACTTTAAAGTAAGCACTATTTTACCCATAACATCCCCATTTTGCAGTTGGAAAAGGGCTTCCTGTACATTTTCCAATGGATAAGAAGCGTATACCGCAGGCTTGTATTTTGCAAAGAGATCATAGGCTTTATCAAAGGCTACTAGCGCATCACGCAGCGCTGTCTTAAAGGCATTATCACGCGACCGCAGGGTGGATCCAGAAAGGTGGATACGCTTTTGCATCAGCTGGAAAATATTTAGCTCCACCTTTCCACCAGCAGTAGCATTGATATACACGAGACGCCCTTCTTCAGCTAATAACTTCATATTTATTGGAAAATAGTTTCCCCCTATACTATCTAAGATAACATCGATAGGCTCCCCCTTTAAGGAGGCCAGCAAATCATCCGTACGGTAGTTTAAGACGACATCCGCACCAAGGGATTTACAGAACGCTATTTTCTCATTATTTCCAGCCGTGGTATAGACCTTGCAGCCTATGATTTTTGCTAGCTGAATGGCTGTAGAGCCAATTCCTCCGGCACCACCGTAAATAAGAATAGCCTCCTGAGGCTGTAGATTTGCGCGTTGGAATACGTTGGAATAGACTGTAAATATATTCTCAGGGATACATGCTGCCTCCTCGAAGGAGTAGCCTGTAGGGATCGCCAAGCAGTGCCCTTCATTAACGGTTACATAGGCAGCATACCCTGCCCCTGCTACTAAAGCGCAAACTTTATCGCCCACTTTCCACTGCAATACATTTTCCCCAACTTCGGCTACTACTCCAGCGACCTCTAAGCCTGGAATATCTGCTGCCACCCACGATGGCGCAGGATAATTGCCCTTTACCTGAAATAAATCCGGTCTATTGACCCCTGCAGCATACACTTCTATGCGTACTTCATCGGCTTGCACACGGGGGATGGGGCGGTCTTGAATAGTTAATGTTTCAATACCACCTTCGGGGCTAATTACAACTGCTTTCATTTGGATTTTTTCGGATATTTCTGTAAACGTATATTTAAAGATACCATAAAATAGCGCGAGAGGCGATTATTTTGTATATCTAAGACTTCATTACCTAGGATCTCTCGGGATATCCCGGTATTCTGATTTAGTAAATCGAACCCTTGGAGACGTAGTAGCGCGAGGTTATTAGGTAAGAAGGTGTACTCCACATAGGCGTTAATCACAGTGGGATTTATATTTAAGTTTGTAAAAGTGTAGCCTTTATTAAAGCGTTGCGAGAATTCTGCCCCTACCGTCCAGCGCTTCCCAAGGTAGCCTTTTGCTGCCACACTCATCACGTAGGTCTGCGCGGTAATATTGGTATTAAAAGGCCATTCATATTTTACGCGATTCAGCGTATAGTTTCCATTAAACTCTGTCTCCAAGTAATCAGAAAGCATATAGCGCATCTGCAGCGACTGCGACAGCATCATCAGGTCCCCATAATTCTTACGGTCATTGGCATAAGAAACATTATTATAGAGGTTATAATTTCCGGAAAAGTTCAGCTGGAAATCATCATTTATAATAGGTGTGCTAAAGAGGTAATAACTTTTTACATCGAAGTAGCCCGAGGTATTACGGAATTTTGTCTGTTGGATCGTGGAATTAGGGTCTGTCGTCTTCTCGGTCACAATCTTATTGGCCACGATATTTACCGCAAAATCTGCCTCAAAATACTGACCACGGCTGACGATAGACTTTCTAAGCTTCGTAGAAATACGGTTGGAGAATTCAGCCTTTAAATCTGGGTTTCCGATAACAATATACTGTGTATTGGAGTTATCTACGACGGGTTGAATTTGATAGAAGCTCGGTTGATTGTTTCTACCCATGTAATTTATGGACCAGTCTGTATCATTATTAATCCGCCAACGGAGCCCGAATGTTGGCACAAGATTAACATTATCATAGGAGGTCTTAATAAGCTTATCTGCGGTCTTTCCTGAAAGCGTCATGGGCTGCACAGCAAAGCCTAGATTAAATTTCAGCTTCTTTTTACGTTCTATTTGATAGTTTATTCCTACTCTATTTGCGGAATATATATAGTCATAGTTTACACCCAGGGAGTCCACATAATTGAATAAGCTGGGATCCATAAGCATATCCTGAACGGATCTTTGGGAAAATATTTTATTGACTTCGTAGTCGTAACTTATTTCCAACTGCCCTTCATGGTAGGTTGGCTCTAAGTAGGAAGCGGAAAATTTCAATTGATTATTTTCATTTTTATTGAAAATCTGTTGTTCAATTTTAGTATCTGTAACTACAGGAACGGAAAAAGTTGAATCAGTACGTCTATTTTGGTCCGTAATAAGTTCTTCTTTACGCATATCATGGAAGCTCGCCGTTAGATTGGCGATAAGCTTTCTCCCGGGCTTATTAAAATACTTTATATAGAGTGCTTCAAGCTCCGCATTAGGGGACTCTATTATCCCTTTGGAGCTGTAGTTACCCAAGGTTGTCAGCCTGCGGTTGCTCAGGTTTTTATCACGTATATTACTGAGCTTCGTGCGGCTATAACTCAGTTTAGGAGTAAACCTAAGGATGTCGTTTTTATTAAGTTTGGATTCTATGTTAAAACTTACAGCATGGTTATCATCATTACTTTCCAGCCTATAATCTTCATAATTAAAGATGGAAGAGTTGGCATACAAGGACTGAAGCAGGGAGTTACCCTGGGTAATATTCTTTTTCTTAAGGTAGGAATACCTTCCGCTAATGGTTGTTTTATCGGATATATTATCGGAAAAACTGGCGCTTAAGGAGCTCACCTTATTCAGGCCGTCTGTAGGATCTGCAAAATCTGAAAGCTCCCCTGTGGAGCGCTCCCGCTCGCCCCCTGCTGGGGCGCCAAAAGAGAATAAGTTGGTATTGGTATTATTCATGGACCCTAAGATGGAAAGCTCCTGTCCATCGTTAAACCTATTCAAGCCTAGCGATCCTAGGTAGCGATTCTCTGTCCCACCACCAAGGGTACCTTGGCCAAAACTTATTTTCTTTCTGTCGTCTTTCAGAACGATATTTAATATCTTCTCGGGTGCAGCAGCACTGGGTGTACCTTTCGCATTTGCTTGGTCTCCATAGAAATCAATAATCTGAATATTCTTCACAAAGTCTATCGGCAGATTTCGCGTTGCTGTCAGCACATCGCCACCAAAGAATTTCTTGCCATCCACCTGTACAAAGGATATTTGCTTACCATAAGCATATACAGATCCATCTCTGCTAACCTGAATATTGGGCAGTTGCTTTAAAGCATCTTCCAGCAGGGCACGTTGACGGAAGCTGTAGGCACCCATATTATACTGTACCGTATCGAGTTTAAAGACTATGGGGGTAACTTTGGAAATAAGGATCTCCTTTAATAAGGAGGACTGCGGCTTCAGCGTTATGGGGAGCACTTGGATATCCTCTACACCGTCATAAATTGGAAAGGATTTCTCTAGAATCTGATAGCCCAACATATGATACGTTAACTTAATATTTGCTCCACGAATATTGACAAACTTATAATAGCCTATTCTATTGGTGGAAATTACGACGGTATCAGAAGAACTTGTTAAGCGGACATTAACGCCTTTCATGGCTACACCTGCTGTATCCAACACATAGCCCTGTAGGTTCTTTTTCTGCAATTGAGCGGATGCTTCAAAAGGAAAGAGTACGACACAAAGGAACGATATATAGATAAAATGTTGCAACTAATAATGCTCTGCTTTCAATTAATTAACTTTTCTCAATTTAAGGAAAATTTTAGTATTCCCCTAACATATATAGCTTATAATCTCGTAAAATATAGAACGTCATTATTTGAGTTTGGGTATAAAAAAAAGCGATTAAATTTCTGAAGAAATTTAATCGCTTTAAGAGGTTATGCTAAAATTTTGTTATTCAGCTTATTCTGCTGAAAAAGAAACTTTAGGGATATTTTTATCAATTTCCCAACGGCCAGTACCATCTTCACCGATGATATCAAATAACTCAAGGATTCTTCTTGCTACGAATTCTTCTTCTACTTGTTCTTCTAGGAACCATTGTAAGAAGTTGAACGTAACATAGTCTTTAGCTTTCATACATTTGTCAGCGATGTTGTTGAACTGCTCCGTTACGAACATTTCTTGTTCTAACGCTTGTTCAAATACTGAACGGAAAGATTCGAAATCTTGTGGGATACCCGTAATTTCTGGGGATACAGCACGGCCACCACGGTTGTTGATATAGTTAAAGATTTTCAACATGTGAGCACGTTCTTCATCCGCTTGATTAGCGAAGAAAGTTGATGCATTGTCTAGACCTTGGTCACCACACCACGAGGAGATAGCTAAATATAACGCTGAAGAGTGAGCTTCAACTTTAACCTGTGCATTTAATATATTTTGGATGTCTTCTGATAAAGAAGATTTTAGTTTCAATAAATCTTTCATAATTTTCGTCTTTTAAACTTATATAATGATCAAAGTAGAATCATTGCTGCTCTTATTTGATGATACAAAGATATATTAAAAGAAAGAAGGATGTATCAATTATTTGTTATACGAATTCAGTCTAAATTAAGCGATCACCAACATAACTTGTTTAGAATCAGTATAATTTCAAATAGGGATTATCTTGCATTACGCGTAGACAGCATAGCGGTCTGCAGCACGTAGGCAAGATTTTATTTCAGAGTTTAGAAGGATCATAAACTTGGCGCCATCGAGAATTTCACGGAGTACAAGGATATCATTTACAGAGAGCATAAAGCAGCGTTCCGTACGGAAGGGCATAATAAGCTCAAAGTCTGCGGAGCGTGCAGCGTTACTTAACATCGCTTCGATATCCAGCGCATCGATTTGTTTTTTAAAGCTCATAAAGTCATTAATCTTGAAGGAAGTAGTATTTCCTGCAAAATCTAAGAAATAGCAATTTTTACGGCTACATTGGTATACAGCACCCTCTGGGGTTACGAATACTTCTTCTACTTCAGCTAATGGACAAATCATATTTTGTAGTTGTGACACCACAAAACTAAACATTATTTACATTCAGTCCAAATAAACGAAGTAATTATTTTTAATTATTATAAATAAAGAAAGATGGGTTTTATAAGAAATATGTAAAATACTCTCTAGCAAGAGTATAAGCTCATGTAACAAAATAAAAGCCTACTTAAATAAGTAGGCTTTTACAATTAAAATTCATCTTCTTGGGACAGGATCTCCTTGTGATTACTCGCGGTAGTTCTAGTCTTAGTTTTATGTTTATCAATTTGTCGTTTCAGGGATTCAACGGCAATATCAGTTGCTTCTTCAAAACTTTTTGCTTGGCCTTTTGCGAACAGCTGTGTCCCGGGGATATTCAATTTAAATTCTACAATTTTATTGTCTTCATCGTCCACATTTTCCAAACGTAAATAACATTCAGTTCCAATGATTTGATCATAGAATTGGCTTAGTTTTCCAGCTTTTTTATTGATAAAATCAATAAGTTTTTGATCAGCATCAAATCGAATAGATTGCACATTAATGTTCATTTTTCCTCCTTTTTTTTAAGCTTTTGGATGGGCTTGTTTATAAATTGATTTCAAACGTTCTGCTGAGTTATGGGTGTAGACTTGCGTTGCTGCGAGACCTGCATGTCCCAGTAACTCTTTAATTGCATTTAAATCTGCGCCATTATCTAGCAAGGCTGTTGCGAAGGTATGGCGCAAGATATGCGGACTTTTCTTTTTCTGTGTCGAAATTTGGCTGAGTTGCTTCTGCACGATGCGGTATATTAACTTAGCGTATGCAGGCTTCCCGTCCTTGGTAACGATTAGAAAATTTGTTTTCGTGTGTACTAATAAGTTGTTCTTTGCGGTTATATATTTTTTAAGTTCTTCGTATAGGGTTTGATTTATGGGCATCAGGCGTTCCTTATTGCGCTTTCCGAAGATATGAATATTTTTACTGTAAAAGTCAATATCTCTTTCTTGTATGTGCAATAACTCTGCCAATCGGATTCCGGTGCCGAACAAAAGTTCTAGCACGATCTTATCGCGTTGTTCTTCAAAGGAGGCATCTTCAGCAGGCATGGTATCGAGGAGGCTTACGAGCTTTTCCTTTTCCACAACTACAGGAAGTTTTTTCGGGGTTTTTAGGGCTTTAATAAGCTGGATGGGGTTTGCTTGAACGGCACCTTCCCGCTGCAGGAACTTATAATAGGTCCGCAGCGCAGAGATCCCCCGATTTACAGTCGTCGCAGACTTACCGGCCTGCACCTGCCAGGCGAAATACTGGCGTGCTTCCTTAAAAGTAAAGTTTACAGCTTCCACCTTCCCCTGCTCCAGGAACTGCAGCAGCTGCTCCACCTCATGGGCATAGGCCTGCAGGGTTAAGGGCGAATAACGCTTCTCATATTGCAGGTAGTTGGAAAATTGTTCTTGTAACATACGCTTTCGTGCTGTGTTCTTTTCTTTTTCTCAAGATACGAAAAATTGGGGCACAAAAAAAAGGGAAAAAATAGTATTTTTTCCCTTTTTTATTTAGAATCTTAATCCTTACACGTTAGTGTCTTGATTTAAAGATTGTTTGTAGATCGCTTTTTTGACTTGGATACGACGAGTAACTGAGGTTTTCTCGTATGCTTGGCGTGAACGTAGCTCTCTTAAAACTCCTGTTTTCTCGAATTTCTTCTTGAAACGTTTTAATGCTCTATCTAAAGATTCTCCTTCTTTTACATTTACGATAATCATGCTTTTAATATACCTCCTTTCGTAGCCTTTTAATTTTGTGTTGCAAAGGTATGAATATAAATGAGAAATGGAAATATTATTTTAAAGTATTTCTAACCTTTTGATAAGCTCTCTGAGGGTATCAGGTTTTGTCAGGAGCGCTGTATGGAGCCCTACCCCATTTGCTGTTTCTATATGCTGTGGGCTATCATCGATAAATAATGTCTCCGCAGGGTTTAGCGCATGCTTATCGATAACATAAGTAAAGATCTCCTTATTGGGCTTCCGCATCCCCATCAGATGGGAATAGTAGTCCTTCTCAAAGAACTGGCTATTGCCGGAAAGCTGAAATTGATCGCTTAGGTGTTCCATAATCCATTGGTAGTGGATCTCATTGTTGTTGCTGAGCAGGAAAAGTCGGTATTTCTTATTCAGCTGCTCCAATATTTCGTGATTTCCTTCGGGCACACCGATTAGCAAAGCGTTCCATGCGTGGTCAATTTGAGCGTCTGTAAGCTCGGGCTTCGCAGTAATCTGGCGAATTCCGTCGCGAAATTGTGCGGCTGTGATTTTTCCGCAGTCTAAATCGTCAAAAAGTTTATGCTGCCCCCTGTGGCCAAATAATTCGTCTATATTTTTGACACCCAACGTGATAAAGGCCTGACTGGCACGAGCGAAGTCTATCATAAAGATCACATCCCCGTAATCCAGAATAATATTTTTGATTTTTTGCATAAAAAAATTTTGAATTCTCGTTACAAATATCAATATTTGCATCGTCAAAACGGAATAATATTGTTGTTTTGTACACCGCTCCTATAGCTCAGTTGGTTAGAGTAGAAGACTCATAATCTTTTGGTCACTGGTTCGAGCCCAGTTGGGAGCACTGCTTAAAAAGCCTTACTTTTAGTGAGGCTTTTTTTGTTTATGGCTATTAGCCAATGATTTAGCGTTCAATTATAGTATCACACCGTTAAAAAATCTGTTAATTATTATTTATCAAATATCGAGAATAAATACCACAATACAGCATAATGCAACACCTATTGGCGCAAAAATGGCGCACTATTTATTCTTTTCTTCTTTCCAAAATATAGATTTAAACAATATTAAAGGGCATATTTATTAATTAAATAGGTAATGATACAATTCTTAACCACACGTATCACATAAAGCTAAACAAAGCCCCCTAAAACTCTAAAAAGCATCATCCAACTAAGTGGATCATACTCTAGTATAAATGCGTATAATCAACTAAAATAAGTTCTTTTCCACTGAGACCTCATTATTTTCAAGGGTATATAAAACATAATTTTCATGTCTCACTCCTATTTATTGTAAAACATTCTCATTTTAGCACACACTTTCATCGCTCGCCGTCCTGCGAGTTGAGCGAAGGTCGTTGAAGAGAAATGCGTAGCATGATTCAACGATATCTATGAAATAGACGAAGCTGTTGGCGGTATTTTTGAAATGGGGATTGTGTGATGGGAATATCAAAAATAGTGACAACAGCGAAGCCAGAGCGACCAAGCAGGCGAGCCAAACTCGAAAAACGGTTGGGTTTCTAATAGGCATGAAATGCTTATTATGAAACACAAAAGAGTTTTTATGAAGTGAAGGAATTTCCAAAACATGAAGTATGACAAACTGCGCAGCATTAAAAAAGAATTGGGATGTAATCCTATTTCTTTTTTAACTTGGTTTGGCGTATCTTCATGGCGGTAAATCCAAAACGGAATGCCTTATTACCTTTAATCAGTCATAATAGAATAGAATATTATTTATAATGAAGAAAATTATAACATTTGCAATTATACTTTCCCTCTTTGCCTCTTGTGGTGGCGATATGAACCATTCCTCAAAAAATGAAAACATAGCCTTAGAGGAACAACTAGCAATATTAGATGGTGACAATACTCCTGATCCCAATGACATAAAAGTCATTAGGATTAAAACTCTTTTAGGAGACTTGTCTGAATTATATTCGGAACCACAGGACTCTATTGCCGAATGGACTAGTAAAGCCCAAGGAGTACTTCATGAAAAAGGGATTCTAGAGACAAATTTAAATATTCTTGAAGAAATGAATAAGTCGGGTAAAATTGAAAACACCCCTTATAGAGATGCTATAACTCTCTATGCATTAATACGTTCAAGCGGATTAAAATAATTTTTTATTTCAAAAGGTGTAATCACCCTCACAGAAACCCACAAAGGTTTCAAGTGAGTGGTGATGGTTACATGTGAGACACCAAAATTATTGAGGGGTATAAGAATTGAATATTCATGTATCAAAAATCTCCTTCGTCTCTAAAGCTGTAGTACCCATTAACGCCTATTATCAAATGGTCAGCCACCTGTATATCTAGAACCTTACCAGCCTCAATAGCTTTCTTGGTAATAGCACGGTCATGAGAACTGGGTATTAGTTTACCTGATGGGTGATTATGGCATAAGATAATTTTGGATGCACAGCATTTAAGAGCAATAGAAAATATAGTTTTCATATCCACACTTACGGAAGCTCTCCCTCCCATTGCAATATCTGATATGCCAAGCACATGATTTGCATTATTGAGATAGATAACCTTGAACTCTTCTAAAAATTGCATCAATCCTTCATCCCAGAACTCTTTTAATATTGCATGAGCCATAGATGAGTCGGAAATTGTAGGACATTCAGAAACCTTAAAATTAGGTTTAAATTGGACGGTGATTTCCGCCACATTTGATAGATTTTTCATATTGTGTTGTAAATTAAAATGCATAAAAAAGCCCCTCCGATGTGGAGAGGCTAACATTGAGGTAGATTTAAAAATGATTACTATATAACGCCCGCAATCACATCATAGTAAGACCTTATGTAAAGAGTTGTAAATTCTTCCAGATTGGGATTTTCAGAAACACTTTTATATTGATTAAGTGAATCCATGGTTCCCCAGTGGAACACACCGTTAAATGTTGGGTCACTATGAAAAACGACTGTGTTATCATTATTTATGACCTGATTAATTTCACAGTTATCATTAACACCATAGGAACGCAAGTAAGAAATGATTTGTTTTTTCATATGTTCAAACTCTTTTTTAGGAATATCTGCTCCAATGTCTGGAAAAAAATCATCTAGAGTGCAGTGTGCGGACTTAGTATTTTTTTTACGATAAAAATAAAGTAGAGGGACAATAATAATGACAAGCATTATAGTAATAATGACTCCCCATGAGAGAAACTCTATTAGTTTAATAATTCCTAGAGTAATAGCAAATACTAATATTAGGTAGCGTCCCGCTAACTGTGTAAGTTGAAAAGTTATTCTGAAAAATTATGAGCCCTGAAAGCTCAAATAATTTTTTGGAAATAACTTTTTATTAATTTTAAACGTTACATAGTTATGATGGACAAAGAAGAATTATTGAACAACAAGGATTTTTATAAATCCTTCAAAAGTGGAGAAGATTTAACGTCATTCTTCAAGGAACTGAATAAAAAAGCAGTTGAGCATATGTTAGATGCTGAGTTAGACAGCCATCTGGACAATGAAAAACATAAAAAAACGTTAAGCGGAAATTACCGTAATGGACACGGAATCAAGAAAATAAAATCCTCTTTTGGAGCATCTGAGATCAAAGTTCCTAGAGACCGTGAAGGCAGTTTTGAGCCAGCTTTAGTTCCTAA
>JAGKSB010000011.1 GCA_017942165.1 Rhinopithecimicrobium faecis
TTGTGGAGAATGCCATTCGACCGGTTGCCCTGGGACGAAAAAATTATCTCTTTGCTGGAAGTCATGAGGCAGCACAAAGATCAGCAATGATATATTCATTCTTCGCTATCTGCAAAAAACATGAAGTCAATCCATTTCAATGGTTAAAATATACCCTTGTAAATATCATGTCAATAAACCACAAAAACTTAAAAAACCTATACCCCCAGAACTATAAACAGATTATCCAACAATCAAATATGTAGTTCGTAGGCCGGATACCAACAAGATGCCATGTTCATCAGAAAGGTAGTATCGTAGCGATAACTGATAACTGAGGAAAGATGGTTGTTTTTCAGTTTGATATTGAAATTTATCAAAGGGTATGTTGTTTCTAATTCCTGATGAAATAATGATTTTTGGAGTTATTTTATAGGTAGTATAAGCATGTGTTTCTAAATTATTATTATATAATATATAATTTATTGGTATTGAAGAATCTTCTTCACGGATTAGAAAAGAATTACTTGGAACTACACTTTTGAATATAGATTTTGTACGCTCATAAGATGATCCAATATGGAGATTAAACTTATTAAATGCTATTTCATAAGTGGTAGCTAAATATAACTGAGCTAACAAATTTTCTGATGCTATGTTTCCAAATTTATAGAGGTTTTGACTAAAACTGAAACCTGTATTTAGAGAAAGCGTACTTGAACGATATAACCTATCGAGGTTAATGACGCTAAAAAATCTTTTATTTTCACCTTGCGTATTTCCATTATTATTAAATAATTGATCCGTTGCCACATATTTTTCATTTATTCCATAGAGTACAGCATTGAAATTAATATATTTTTTAAATTTAATGTTATAATTAGTCCCTAAGTCAATTGAATTGAATGATTTTAAGTTAGTCAGTGTTTCATTATTTACTGTTTTAAGTAAACTTGAAAATTGATAATTAGAAAATAATTGAAAAAAACTTTTGTTAGTAAGTTTTTTTGATCCAAATATTCCAGCTCCTACTAGATTGCTATTTAATTGAATCTCATCATTAGATAATTCATTTATTGTATTAATTTCTATAAGTCCACCAGAACTGTGACCATACGTTAAAGGGGGGTTACTAGGGTAAATAAGTTGATTATTTATCAACTCAGTATTAAAAATACTAAAATTACCAATCCCATTTAATTGACTGTTTCTGACAGGATTAAAGACAGGTACTCTATTAAAAATCACTATTGATCTATTTTCATTGCTTCCTCTTAACACAGGATTTGCATTTTCTTCCGTATTTGTGGATGAAGACAATCCATTAACAGCTTTCAAAGGATCTGCATTTGAAAAAGGATCCAAATAAATAGCAAGTGAAGAAAGTTTTTGTATAGAAAACTGCTCAGATATTGGATTTCTAGCCGAAATTACTACTTCATCAAGAATATTTTCATTTCTTTCTAAGAAGATGAAATTAACTATATTAGGGTCTAGCTTCTTGAGTGGTACATAACTAATTCTATATCCTGGCGCATCAATAATTAAGGTATCTAATGGAAATTTTGGTTTAATAACTAAGAACCCATCTAATTGAGCAAAAGCTACATTAGTGTGACCCTTGCTTGTAAATACATTGGCTTCTACTATATTTTGAGAAATAGTATGCTCTCTTAAAAGAATTTTATAAATCACGTCTTGTGCGTATGATAATTGCATAACAAGTATTCCTAAACCAATGATTAAAAATATTTTCATCAACTTTTACCAACAAGGAAAACTCCCAATTTTGAAATCATATAATTTTCCGGATACATTTTAATAGCTTCATTGAAATATTTTATAGCAGATTTCCAATTCTCTTTTTCAATATATATTTTTATCAATTGCTCATATGACTCTTCCTTTCCCCAAGAAGGCAATATCGAAGAATCCACATTATAATTTTGAAGAGTAATCGCTTTAATAAAAGACTTTTCAGCTATTTTTCCACCACCATATGCCTTAGGTGTATAATAATCGTTATTTCCTTGCGCATAGTAAGCGCGTATATTTCCAGGATTTATCTTAATGGCTCGATCTATATTTTTCTTTATATCATTAGCAATAAAGGGTGCTCTTGCTCCCGTAGTATACAAAAATGACAACCCTTTTAAAATCGCCAACAATGCATAGTCATCAGAATTTTTATTTTTAATACTTTCTAATAACCCTAGAGCAGCTATATTTTCCTTTTTAAGATTAATTTTATCATCATTTTGAAGGTAAATTATCGTTTTGAAGTATTTTGTATAAGCAGTCCAGTATAGCAGTAAATTGTGCTTATTCTGAGTATACATACTGTCAATAATAAATTCTACACTATCAAGTTTTATTGTATTTCTTGAAATAAACCCCTCATTTGCGGCTTGTTGAATGGCTTTTTGAAAACTTTGTAATCCAATATTTTGAAGCTTATTTTCTGATAAAATTAAAGTGTAGTTGATACTAGCGTCGGAGTATTCCTCAATCTCATTATTGTTAACATGAGCGTTGCATGAAGAAAAATTAATTATGAAAAATAATATATGAAGTGCGATTTTTTTCATTGTAATACATAATTTATAATGATAAAAATTAAGCATACCCAGATGATAAAGTGAGCATACCAAAAAAAACTATAGAGATAATTATTATAACAAAGATTAAATGACTGATTACTTTTATTAAATTTTATTTTATTGACTTTTATTATTGAGTAAATTTTAGCTATTACAAAATCAGAGTAAAATGAATTAGTCGTTATTGGCCTCCGTTAAATAAACGACAAAGTACTTCCTATCAAAGATGATTTTGAAACTGCTAGGGAAAGGATATGGATGACAGAGCGTGTGTATGAAATTTAGAAGCTGAGAATGTAAATAGAAATAAATCAAATAAATAAGAGGCTGTCTCAAAAAGGCAGCCTCTTATTTTGTTTAAAAATCTGATAATTTAACACAAATAATTTGCTACATTCAATTGAATTTCAGATATTTACGTATAAATAATTAAGATTTATGGCAGTTCAAAAACCAACTTTCAAGCCTTACTACCAGGATCAGATCATGGCCATTCCACCCACATTGAATAAACTTGTTGGGAAAGGTCACCCGGTTCGCATTGTAAACGATGTGATTAACCGGATCAATATTCAGAGTCTCCTTGATGCCTATAAAATCAAAGGCTGTTCTAATTATCACCCACAGATGTTGCTGAAAGTACTTGTTTATGGATATGTGAGCAATGTTTATAGCAGTAGAAAGCTTGAAATCGCCTGCAAAGAGAATATCAACTTTATGTGGCTGAGTGGCATGAGCTATCCCGACCACAATACCATCAACCGTTTTCGAGGCGTTCGCCTAAAGGAAGCTTTACGAAGCGTATTCGAAGAAGTGGTAAAGCTGTTGGCCGCAGAAGGACTTTTAAGCTTAGAGGAGGTGTATACCGATGGCACTAAAATAGAAGCCAATGCCAATAAATACACTTTTGTATGGAAAAAGGCTATCCAGACCAATAAGGAAAAGATGAAAAAAGCTTTGTCCGAGATCTGGGAATATGCTCAAAGCGTAGCAAAAACAGAAGACAGCCTGCCAGAACCACCAGATTTTACTGATATCGATACTAAAAAAGTACAGCAGACAGTAGATACACTTAATGCAGTACTTGCAGAAAAGACCGAAGTTAATAAAAAAGTAAGAGCAAAGCTGAGGTATGTAAGCAAAGAATATCCAAAGAAGATAGCTGAGTATGAGCAGAAAGAGGCCATTTTAGGTAACCGTAATAGCTTTAGTAAAACCGATACCGATGCGACTTTCATGCGCATGAAGGAAGACCACATGCAAAATGGGAAGCTTAAACCAGGTTATAACGTTCAAATATCAACTTCCAACCAGTTTATCGTCAACTATACGATTCATCCAAATCCGACCGATACAACCACATTTAGACCAACATGAGGCCAGTTTTGGCAAAACATTAAAAACCTTAACGGCTGATGCAGGATATGGCAGTGAGGAGAATTACCAATTATTAAAGGGTAAGAATATTGAAGCTTATGTAAAATATGGGCTATTCGATAAAGAACAAAACCAACACTATAAAAGCAAAAAGAGCTTTAATGTGGATAAGCTGTTTTACAACCAAGAGCAAGATTGCTATATCTGTCCAATGGGTCAGCGGATGGATTATATGGGAGATTCAAAACGAAAAACTACAACGGGATTTGAACAGACAGCTAAAAGATATCAGGCAAAAAACTGTCACAACTGCCCATTGAATGGTATCTGCCATAAAGCAAAAGGAAACAGGATTATAGAAATCAATGAAAATCTGGAAGAGTACAAAGCAACAGCATACGGTCTACTCAACAGCGAAAAAGGCATCGAAAAACGAAAGCAACGATGTCATGATGTAGAGCCTGTTTTCGGAAATATTAAACAGAACCACGGGTTCCGCCGCTTTATGCTCCGTGGTAAGGAAAAAGTGGCCATAGAATAGGGATTATTGGCAATAGCACAAAATATAAGGAAGAAAGCAGCTTAAAAAGGCTGTTTCTGTGTCTTTTTAGAAAATATCTACCATATATTTAAGTTAACCAAATGCTAATTTATGAGAATTAAAATATCTTTTCTACTATTTATTGTTTTACTAATTACTGCTTGTAATAGATATGATGTATTACTCATAACAGCAAGCTCCTAATAAATGAAGTCAAAACAAGTTTTCTAGATAAAAAAGCTAACAATAATACAAATAATCAATCACTTAACTTTAGACAGGCACTACCTCGCACTGTATTGTGGGATCAAGCCAGAGAAGGTAAGGATTCATCCTTATTAGTACCTATACATCTTACTTTAATAAAAGACTCTATAGTTCGTACTGCAGATGGAGCTCCTCTGAATGGAAACATTTGGCTGTATGCTAAGAAAAAAGATGATAACTGGAGTTTCACTATGTGGACACTAATACCAACTAATAGTGATAAAACAAAGTTTACCGGCACATTGTTATCTGAGGACTATTTTCAGGGTATTGTATCCTATTCTAATTATATAAATGGGGAAATAATCCAAAACAAAGAAATTATAAAAAAGCAAAATATTGCCAAACGTGAGAAGTTAGCAATAACCCCAGGTCATAAGATGGCAGGAGGTTGGAGTTATGATTGTAATGAAAGAATTTATACTATCTGTGTTGGAAATCCTAGAGACCCTAGTGATTCTGATATTTGTAATATACAATATGAAACGACTTGTAAATGGAATTGGACTAATCCTGGTTTAGGTGATAACCAAGAACGTATTGACTGGATAGACTGTTCTGATGGAGGATGCGGAGGCGGACTTCCTAATGAAGAAAAACCAGACTCTACATTAAAAGAAATACCCGACAAAGACCCTTGTAAAGGAAAGAAGGCTGTAAACGAAAGATTAAATAAAGAAAAAATTAAAGTGATGAATAAGACCGCTTTAACAAACACGCACAATCAAAAGATAAAAGTTGACAATAGAGACCATAAAGTAGAGTGGGGTTACGAAACAAAGTTTGCGACTAAAGGCTCAAGAGATATGATTACTTCTCCTATCCGAAATGGTCAAAGAAGTAGTTTTATCCCAGAAAAAACATGGGACAGTACCTATGGATATGTAATAGGCGTAACACATACCCATCCACAAAATTCTCCACCTTCTGCATCTGATATTTTTCGATTTTCACAATGGATAAATCAGATTCCTAATGGCGATCAAGATCTATTTGCTACATATTTTACATCGACTATTATAACCAACAGTAGCGTATATGTGATAACTATAAAAGACAAAGATCAGTTTAAGAAACTACTAACTAACAAAACGGAACAACAATTAAAAGATGAGTATGTAAATAAAGCTAAAAATTATCAGGAGGAAATTCTTAAAAGTAGTGATCCTTGGGCTCAAAGAGAATCACAAGAGTACGCGTTACTCAAAATATTTGGTGCTTCAGTAACAATATACAAATCCAAAAATCAAGAGAATTTGGATTTTAAGCCCTTAGTGTTCAATAACACTAATAAACCTATTGTTAAAAGTGATTGTCAAGATTAAAAAAATATAGTCATGAAAAATAATATTATAATAATTATTTCTATTTTATTCTCAGTATTTAGTGGACACGGACAAACTTATGTACAAGGAAACGGAGTGCTTCCGTTTAGATCAATTGCCAACACATCGGTATTAACCGATAATAACCGATTAAAAATTAATGATGCTTTTCAAAAGTATAATGAATATGGTGTAAATGTTTCCAATAAAACCAATGCCAGCCAACTTGTAGGAGAATATTATTTTAAAGATAACTTATTGATACAATTCATATCTGTTGATAGAGATAAGAATATACAAGACGAAGAAAGCCTAGAAGAGAGGATTGATTCATATCGTGAAATGTACACCGAAAATATTTATGAAAACGAAGCATACTTTGTCGGTGAAATATTAATCAAGAATAACTTTAAAGGTATCGTTTACTATGATAAAAGGGGTAAATATATTAATTTTTCAATAAGAGATAATACCGGAAAATATAACGTCATTGGTAACGTTATTTTCAAACCCAATAACCTTAATAATGCACGAGTATTTTTTGATAATTTTATCAATAGCGTTACTTTTAAGTAGCACTATTTAAATGGATTTGGTAGCGTCCCGCTAACTGTGTAAGTTGAAAATGGGAGGAGCTATACGCTAGCTCTTCCCGTATTATAGTATTTTAATTACTTCTCTCAACGGCATTATCTACGCCTGACACGCTGGATACAATGCGCCCATCGGAGGCTGTAGCGCGTTTATAATAAACAGTATTATTTGTACCCTCTACTTTAATAGAGCGCACCTCTTCAGCGTTGACCCTATGTCCTGAGCCAGCTACGATAATCTCCTGACAAGTTCCAGTAATGGTAATATCGTTATTAACACCATTGATAAGAATAATTTCCTTACCAGTAGCATTAATCGTCTTTTTCACCTCTACCCCATTGACTTCGATATATTCTTTTTGAAAAGAGTCATCCGTATGATACAGCCCACTGCTATACGTCCTATTAGCAGCGTAGGCTGTAACAGTTAGTACAAGAGCAAAAACACCAATAATGAATTTAATTTTTCTCATTTTTTAACAATTTGTAGTTCTTGAAAAAGGTAAAAACCATGCCAAATTTAAGCAATTATTTACCAAGGAGCTAGTAGATATCCTTGCATAACAAAATTGTGGCATACGAAAAAAGGGAACCAGAAGGTTCCCTTTTAATATCTAACAAATTGACAAAGGTTAGAACTTATTTTACTGCGTCAACAACTGCTTTGAAAGCATCTGGGTTATTTAAAGCTAAATCAGCTAAAACCTTACGGTTTAAACCAATGTTTTTAGCTGCTAATTTACCGATCAACACGGAATAAGATAAACCTTGTTGACGAGCACCAGCGTTAATACGTTGAATCCATAGAGCTCTAAACTCGCGTTTTTTAGTTTTACGGTCGCGGTAAGCGTACTGTAAACCTTTTTCTACTGTATTTTTAGCAATAGTATATACTTTGCTACGTGATCCATAATAGCCTTTCGCTAATTTAAGGATTTTTTTACGTCTTCTTCTCGAAGCAACTGCGTTAACCGAACGTGGCATATGATTAAAATTATTTGGTAAGAGGCGTCCTTGCGAACAAGATACTTAAGACCCGATACCCGGTTAAAAAAATGTGTTAATTTATAAAAAACGGTAAAAAATTATTTACCGATAGCAAGCATACGTTTAACGTTACCTGTATCTCCAGCAGAAACATAACTAGTAGTAGTTAAGTTACGCTTACGTTTTTTAGTTTTTTTCGTCAAGATGTGGCTTTTATAAGCGTTTTTTCTTGCAATTTTACCTGTTCCAGTTAACTTAAAACGTTTTTTAGCGCTGGAATTGGTTTTTACTTTTGGCATAATATTTTGAAATTTTATATCAATTTGTTAGAAACTCTTTACTACTTCTTAACAACCGCTCTCGGAGCAAGTGTTAAAAACATACGCTTTCCTTCCAATTTAGGAAGTAATTCCACTTTTCCTACTTCTTCTAGTGCTTGAGCGAAACGTAACAATAAAATCTCTCCTTGTTCCTTGTGAACAATTGCACGACCTTTAAAGTGTACGTATGCACGTACTTTCTCTCCACCTTCTAGGAAACGGATAGCATGTTTTAATTTAAATTCGAAATCATGCTCACTCGTGTTAGGTCCGAAACGGATCTCCTTAATGACGGTTTGCTTTGCATTCGCTTTGATTTCTTTTTGCTTTTTCTTTTGTTCGTAAACAAATTTACTGTAGTCAATTATTTTACAAACCGGAGGAACAGCATTTGGCGAAATCTCCACTAAATCAAGCTCCAACTCGTCTGCCATCTCTAAAGCTTTACGGGTTGGGTAAACTCCTGTTTCCACATTATCACCTACCAGACGTACCTCTGGCACTCTGATCAGTTCATTGATGCGGTGATCTGGTTCTTTCTTTCTCATTGGAGGTCTTGGACCTCCTGGTTTTTTTAATGCCAAATGTTTAAATATTAAACGGTTATTTCTTTAATTAATACTTCTCTAAATTCGTCAGCAGTCATAGATCCTAAGTCTACTGAACCATGTTTACGTACAGAAATTGTGCCACTCTCTAGCTCTTTCTCCCCTACAATAACCATATAAGGTAACTTTTTCACTTCTGCGTCACGAATCTTACGACCTACCTTCTCGTCACGAAGGTCTATCAGTCCGCGAATATCGGAATTATTTAGCGATTCTAAAATATTTTTTGCATATTCTTCGTATTTTTCGGATACTGGAAGCACAATAAATTGTTCTGGCGCAAGCCATAACGGGAACTGTCCTGCACAATGTTCGATTAATACCGCAATAAATCTTTCTAAGGAACCAAATGGTGCACGGTGAATCATTACTGGGCGGTGCTTCGCATTGTCGGAACCTGTATACTCTAGCTCAAAACGCTCAGGAAGGTTGTAATCCACTTGGATCGTCCCTAACTGCCATTTACGCCCTAGAGCATCCTTCACCATAAAGTCTAACTTAGGACCGTAAAATGCGGCTTCACCGTATTCTACAACCGTGCTTAAACCCTTCTCCGCAGCAGCCTCAATAATCGCTGATTCCGCTAAATTCCAATTCTCATCTGTACCGATATATTTCGTACGGTTTTCAGGGTCGCGTAACGAAACTTGTGCCGTAAAGTCGTTGAATCCTAACGATCCAAAAACATATAACACCAAGTCAATTACTTTCTTGAACTCATCTTTAACCTGATCTGGACGGCAGAATAAATGGGCATCATCTTGTGTAAACCCTCTAACCCGTGTCAGACCGTGTAACTCCCCTGACTGCTCGTAACGGTACACCGTACCGAACTCAGCAAATCGTACCGGAAGCTCTTTGTAAGAACGAGGCTTTGTTTTGTAAATCTCACAGTGATGTGGACAGTTCATCGGTTTTAAGAAGAATTCCTCCCCTTCAACTGGTGTCTTAATCGGCTGGAATGCATCCGCACCATACTTCTCATAGTGACCTGAAGTCACATACAATTGCTTATGGCCGATATGTGGTGTTACCACAGGCTCGTAACCCGACTTTAACTGCGCACGCTGTAAGAAGTCCATTAACTTCTGACGTAAAGCCGCTCCTTTAGGTAACCACAATGGAAGACCTGCACCTACTTTTTCAGAAAATGCAAATAACTCCAACTCCTTACCTAACTTGCGGTGATCACGTTTCTTTGCCTCTTCAATCATCTTCAAATATTCCGATAATTCCGATGCTTTAGGGAATGTCACCCCATAGATACGTGTCAGCTGCTTGCGACTCTCGTCCCCTCTCCAGTAAGCACCTGCTACATTCGTTAACTTAATAGCTTTAATGGTTCCTGTATGAGGAATATGTGGACCACGACATAGATCCGTGAAATCTCCTTGGGAGTAAAACGTGATCTTACCGTCTTCTAAATCTTTTATTAAATCTAATTTGTACTCATCGCCTTTCGCTGTGAAGTAAGCAATGGCATCTGCTTTAGAAACCGCTTTACGCTCGAAAGTCTCCTTACGCTTAGCCAACTCGAGCATCTTATCCTCAATCTGCTTGAAGTCATCTGAAGAGAACTCACGATCACCGAAATCTACATCGTAGTAGAATCCTGTTTCAATAGCAGGCCCAATTCCAAACTTTATACCGGGGTATAAAGCTTCTAAAGCCTCCGCTAATAAATGCGCCGAAGAGTGCCAAAAAGTTGACTTCCCTTGCGTATCATTCCAAGTTAAGAGCTTGATAGAAGCATCCGTGTCAATAGCACGTGAGGCATCCCAAACTTCCCCATTGATTTCCGCAGCAAGTACATTCCGTGCTAATCCCTCTGAAATTGATAAAGCCACCTGCATGGCTGTTGTCCCTTTTTCGTATTCTCTTTGAGAACCATCAGGAAGTGTGATTTTAATCATCAACGAATATGATTTTAAATTTTAATAGAATTAATTAAGCAATCTATCATCACTAAAACAAATAGTGATCCTAGAAAGTATAACAAAGATAGGCAATACAAATTAGAATTGGAATCTATTTTCCCATCCTTCACTACTACTGACTTAATAAATTGTATTTAGGCTTGTATTTGGCCACCAGAAATTCTTGGCATTCTTTTCTTCCTAGCTCTACTTTAATAAAAGAAATTTTAAATAATCTTAAATCTTCTTTTGTAAATAATCGCTTGAGGTAATCAACTTTCACATCTGGAATATACCCTCTTTCACGGCGAATGCGCTCGGTTTTCATTTTCCAGTGATAAATAAAAAACATGTTCTTATGCAAATTGCGAGCCTCTCCCACGTAGTAAAGTTCCCCTTTTAGGAAAAATGCGAAAACAGCGGGGATATCGGGAAACTGATTAAACCAATTTTTTGAAAATTGTACGTCAACACGATCAGCCTTATGCAATAATGCATACTCCATCGCTTCGATATATTCGGGTATCGTAGTCATCTAAATGCCCCCTAAGATAGACGTACTATTAAAGGGAATTAATGCTGCCGATTCCTACAATTATAAGCTTTGTAGCTTCGCGAGCTCCTGCGTAGAAAGTTTGAAAATCGTGCCATGACGAATCCCTAAAGGCATCTTTAAAGCCGGTGTAAGATCTTCCCAATGCGTCAAATCAGCCGAGCGCATTAAAGCATAATGATGATCTATATAGCGATCGTAATACAACCAATAAGCGCCCTCTCTGTAAACAGCTGTAGGCCCTTCAGCCCACAGCTCATTGCTAATAGGCGCTGATGCCGCGGAGTATGGGCCTGCTAAATTTTCCGCAAAAGCGATTTTCAGATTTTTCTGCGCAGGCTCCCGCGTTTCATCTTTTAAGAACATAAGCCAGCGATCACCTTGCCGCAGGATATGGGAATCAATAACATTAAATCCCGGCTCATAGAGCAGGAAAGTGCTTGAAAAATGCTTAAAATCTTTCGTTGTTACCGCATAAATACGGTGGTTATATCCATTGTCCGCCGACACGAAGGTTTCAGGAAAATGTCCCGTAATCGTTGTAGCCCAATAAATTAAGTACTCCGCCTTCTGAGCGTCATATGTTATCTCTGGTGCCCATGTATTTCGAGCCTTCGCCTCATGCTCCATCACAGGAATATACTGCTGTGGCGACCAGTGAATTAAATCCCGAGAATGGGCATAACCTATGCCCCGCGCTGTCCAGCTCACAGTCCATACCATATGAAATATACCGTCAGCACCACGAATGATGCAGGGATCACGCATCAGCTTGTCAGCGGACAACTCAGGTTTTAAAAAAGACTGATCCCCCTTTAACGCATGCCACTGCAAGCCATCATAGGAATATGCTAAATGCAAACCATCGGCACCGTTATCCTTAAAATATGAAAATCCATAGACTGAATCTTGTGCCCTATCGGCAATCAATTCTTGACCGCTAGCTGCTGCTATACTACAAAACCATACGCTGAAAACAGCGATTAGGCTTCTGAAAAAATGTCCCTGAAAATTGTTTCGCTCACTGCTGTCCTTCATAATTCGCTCACTGTTGTCCTTCATAATACGCTCCCGGTCGTTGTTTATAATTGGTCCTCTTTAAAGGAAAATTTCTTAAAGAGAATTTGCTTTAGATGCAGAAACTAATTTACATTTAAAATAGCGATTATCGGTATAAAAATCGCTATTTATGGAAGGACAAATTCCACAAATTCCCCACTTCAGGCAAACAAATTCCCTATATAAATTGTTTTTAGCTAAAAAAAGCATGATTAAAACAGATATCTGTATCATAGGCGCAGGACCTGTAGGTCTATTTGCCGTATTTGAAGCTGGTCTATTAAAGATGCGTTGCCATTTAATAGATGTACTCCCTCAGGTTGGAGGACAGCTTTCCGAAATCTACCCGCACAAACCTATTTATGATATCCCTGGATACCCCACAATTAAAGCGCAAGAGTTAATTGACAATCAGTTAGCACAAATAAAACCATTTAACCCCACCTTTACACTAGGCGAGCAAGTCTCCGCCCTCAAGAAGCAGGAAGATGGATCTTATATCGTGCAGAGTGATGAGGGCACAGAAATTCATTGCCAAGTCGTGGTAATTGCTGCAGGATTAGGCTCTTTTGAACCGCGAAAACCAGCCTTAGAAAATTTAACAAATTTCGAACGTAAAGGCGTAGACTATATGGTTAAAGACCCCGAAAAATATAGGGGAAAGCGAATTGTCATTGCTGGAGGCGGAGACTCAGCCTTAGATTGGACGATCTTCCTTGCTGATGTCGCTGCAGAAGTCACCCTTATACACCGCTCTGACAGCTTCCGTGGCGCACCCGATTCAGCCGATAAAATCCAAGAACTAGCCCAAGCAGGGCGCATTAATCTGCTGTTATCTCATCATCTTTCAGCTTTAGCGGGGACCTCCCAATTAGCAAGTGTTATCGCCGTAAATAAGGCGCAGGAAACAGTGACCATCCCCGCAGATTATTTTATCCCCCTATTTGGGCTAAGCCCCAAACTAGGCCCTATTGCTGCTTGGGGTTTACAAATTGATAAAAATGCCATTGAGGTAAACACCTTCGACTATGCAACAAATGTGGAGCGCATCTTTGCTATCGGAGATATTAACACCTATCCAGGGAAGCTGAAGCTTATCCTTTGTGGTTACCATGAAGCCGCTCTTATGGCTCAATCGGCATTTAAATATGTTTACCCCGACCAGAAATTAAGTTTTAAATACACAACAGTCAATGGAATAAATACCTTTTAACGATGGAAAACACCATTCATATAACTGTAATCGACAGCGATAATTCTACAGCTTTAATTCCCGTACCTACGGATATTAACCTCTCCTTAATGGAAATCTTAAAAGCTTCGGGATATGATATTCTTGCGACATGTGGCGGGATGGCACTTTGTGCTACCTGCCATGTGGAGATACTCGCTGGAGGACAGCAGCTGCGCGAGCCTGAAGACCAGGAGTTAGCTATGTTAGATAGTCTGCCGGATGCGGATGACAATAGCCGCTTAGCATGCCAGTTAAGACTACATCCTGAAAATGATGGTTTACGCATAAAAATCAAGAGAGCCCTGCAGTAAATAACAACAATAATTGTGTATAATGTACACACCACCATAAATTTAAAATTTCAAGCCTATTTGCTTTCGAAATTAATTAGTAAAACAACTAACTGAAAACCAGCTACTAACACAATAATACTTTAGTAAATAACGGGTTACCCTAACAAACTAGCAAGGATTTTAGAGATATTTTAGCTTTTTGATATAAAAATTAGGATATTTGCACGGAATTTCCAACAAATAGATATTCATATAAAATTAAATCATATGCTAAGCAATCGCACAGATCGTAAGTTCCCAAGAGTCATCATAATTGGTGGTGGTTTCGGTGGAATTGAAGTTGCTAAAAATCTAAAAGATAAAGAAGTCGAAGTATTATTATTAGACCGCAACAACTACCATACTTTTCAGCCTTTACTCTACCAAGTAGCGACAGGTACTCTTGCGGCCGATTCCATTGCTTTTCCGCTTAGAAAAATGTTTAAGTCACAGAAAAACTTCCATTTTAGAATTGCCGAAGTAGAATCTATTGACACGGACAACAAGATCGTTCAAACGGATGTAGGTGATTTCGACTATGACTATCTAGTGGTAGCTACGGGTGCGACAACGAATTTCTTCGGAAATCAACAAATTGCAAAATATGCTCTACCGATGAAATCGGTGAAAGAAGCGTTAGATATTCGTTCATACGTACTTCAAAATTTAGAAGAAGCGGTTTTAAAACCCGCTGCTGAAGACCGTAAACCACACTTAAATTTCGTTATTGTAGGTGGTGGCCCGACAGGTGTTGAGCTTTCTGGTGCTATTGCTGAAATCCGCAATAATATCTTGGTAAAAGATTATCCAGAGCTTTCGATGGATGAAATGAATGTGTACTTAGTGGAAGGTCAAGACCGCGTATTAGCGCCTCTATCGACTCAAGCGCAAACAAAAGCTAAATTATACCTTGAAGAGTTAGGTGTTAAAGTATTATTACAAGTTTCTGTTACAGGATACGATGGAAATGCCATCACCTTCGCCGATGGACGTAGCATTGAAACAAAAACAGTAATCTGGGGTGCTGGCGTAGCTGGTCAGTTTCCTGCAGGCTTTGATAAAGAAATTATCCAACGTGGTAACCGTATTCAAACGGATACACAATGTCGCGTTACAGGCTTAGATGCCGTATATGCTATTGGAGACGTTTCGGCACATATGTCAGAAGAACTTCCTCGTGGCCTTCCTGGGGTAGCGCCTGTTGCGTCTCAACAAGGTGCATACGTTGCTGAACACATCGTTAAAATATTAAATAAACAAACGCCTGCACCTTTCAAATATTTTGATAAAGGATCTATGGCTACGGTAGGTCGTAATAAAGCCGTCGTAGATATGGGGAAAATCCGTTTTCAAGGTTTCTTTGCTTGGTTCGTATGGATGTTTGTTCACTTAGTTTCCATCTTCGGATTTAGAAATAAATTAGTAACTTTCACCAACTGGGCTGTGAAATACTTCACAACCAATGGAGGCATCCGTTTGATTATCCACAAGTATAATCGACCTGCACCGGAAACAAAGGAAAAAGAAAGTACAACTGTTTAAAAAAATATAAGAAAATGGATAATAAGACGATTGCCAAAAAATTTAAATTATGTGGCCAACTTATGGAGCTACACAATGAGAATCCTTTTAGAACTAAAGCAATCGCCAACGCCTCCTTTAAGTTGGATAAATTACCATTTTCCATTGCTGAGTCTTCCTTAGAAACCCTCAGTGAGCAGCCAGGTATTGGAAAGTCTACCGCTGAAAAGGCCTTAGAAATAGTACATACAGGCTCTTTTAAAGAACTAGATCAGATGTTAAGCATCACCCCAGAAGGAATTTTGGAGATGCTTAACATTAAAGGTTTAGGTCCCAAAAAAGTGCAAATTGTCTGGAAAGACCTAGCAATAGAATCTGTAGGTGAACTTTATTACGCTTGTAATGAAAATCGACTTATTGAAGCTAAAGGATTTGGCCTTAAGACGCAGGAAACAATCAAGAAAGCGATTGAGTTTACCATCGCTAGCCAAGGTTGGTTTTTATTCGCCAAAGTGCAGCCCTCAGCGGAAACTCTCTTTGCTACACTTGAAAAAATAATTCCTCCTGGCACCCTACTCTCTTTTACATGCGACTACCGTCGTAAAGTAGAGATCCTGGAACATGTATCTGTTATAATTGCCCTCAGTACCGAAGAAATAACAGCTTTATTAACGCAGGTTACAGCCTTAACAGCAAGTAGCGACCTCCGCTATACAGATGTCAATGGATTCACTTTTGTGTTTATAAGTACCACAAAAGAAGAATTTTATAAAGATCTTTTTATAAGTAGCGCCTCTGCGGCACACTTAGCACTCTTACCACAAGAAATTCCTTCTGCAGCTTCTGAACAGGATATCTATGCAGCGTTAGGCCTAGCGTATATCGAACCTGAGCTGCGTGAAGGCTATAATGAAGTTGCTTTAGCGAAAGCTCAAGCACTGCCTAAGCTGATAGAATATACCGATCTAACGGGGACTTTACACAACCACTCAACCTACTCCGATGGGGTGCATAGCCTCAAAGAAATGGCTTTGTACTGTAAAGATGTACTTAAGTTAGCCTATCTTGGGATCTGTGACCACTCGAAGACGGCATTTTATGCCAATGGTCTCTCCATCGAGCGCCTGCAACAGCAGTGGGCAGAAATCGATCAGCTGAATATCGAATTGGCACCCTTCAAAATATTTAAAGGTATTGAGTCTGATATCCTCTCTGACGGATCGTTAGATTATCCAGACGAAATATTAGCAGGCTTTGACTTCGTCGTAGCCTCCGTACACGCCAATCTAAAAATGGACGAGCAGAAGGCTACAGAACGTATCCTGAAAGCCATTGAAAATCCCTACACGACTATTTTGGGGCACCCTACAGGGCGATTACTACTCAGCCGTGCAGGCTATCCCCTCGATTTCAAACGTATTATTGACGCCTGTGCCCAGCATCAGGTCGTCATTGAGATCAATGCCAATCCCCTACGCCTAGATTTAGACTGGAGATGGCACCGCTATGCCGTGGAAAAAGGCGTCCTATTGAGTATTAATCCTGATGCCCACCGCACGGAAGGCTTGACAGATATGCTTTATGGCACCTACGTAGCGCGAAAAGGAGGCCTTGAGGCTAAGGACTGTTTGAACACCTACTCCCTGACCGAAATAACCAACTATTTTCAAGCGAAGAAATAACGCTTTATTTTCAGCTTACGACCTTATTTATTTAGATTTACCTCGTACCAAGTAAATCCTTTTATTATGATGAAAAGTAATACTTTTTTTGCATTAGCGCTCGCTTTGCTATTTCCCATTTTTTCACAAGCACAGCTTCCTGGATTTACCAACGACCAGCACACGCGTGCAGACTCCTTGCGAGGCACGCTAACGCCCTTACGCAGCTGCTACGACGTAAACTACTACCACTTAGATGTGAAGGTAGATATCCCTAACCGGGCGATTGCAGGCTCGAATTTAATTCAGTTCACGGCGACAGAAGATTTTGAAAAATTGCAGTTTGACCTCTTCGATGATTTGAAAATAGATTACATACAGTATCACGGAGAAAAACTACCCTATAAACGGGAATTTAATGCCGTATTTGTCGCCTTCCCAAAGACCATTAAAAAAGGAAGCCTAGATGCTTTTCAGGTATTCTATTCCGGACGCCCACGTCAGGCAAACCGCGCCCCTTGGGATGGCGGATTTGATTGGAAAATAGATAGCCAGGGAAAACCTTGGGTAGCAACAGCCTGCCAAGGGCTTGGAGCCTCCGCATGGTGGCCCAATAAAGACCATCAGTCGGATGAAGTCGATAGCATGCTTATCTCCGTCGCTGTACCTTCAGCGCTGATGAATATTAGCAATGGACGCCTCCGAAGTACGGAAAAGCTGAAAGGAGGCTATACGAAGTACAACTGGTTTGTAGCCAACCCCATAAACAATTATAATGTAGCCCTCAATATCGGCGACTACGTAAACCTAAAAGATAGCTATACGGGTGAAAAAGGTGTTTTAGACATCGACTACTACGTACTTCGTGAAAATAAAGATCGTGCATTTAACCATCTCTCTAAAAATACCAAAGATGTGCTGCAAGCGCTAGAACATTGGTTTGGCCCCTACCCCTGGTATGAAGATGGCTATAAGTTAGTCGAGACCTCGCACCTAGGGATGGAACATCAGTCAGCCATAGCCTATGGAAATAAATATATGAATGGCTACTTGGGGCGAGATGGCTCGGGAACAGGCTATGGCAATAAATGGGATTTTATTATTATTCATGAATCTGGTCATGAGTGGTTTGGCAATAATATCACGGCAAAAGATCTAGCGGACATGTGGATTCATGAAAGTTTTACCAATTACTCGGAATCCCTTTTTATAGAATATTTTTATGGAAAACAAGCAGCCCAGGACTATCTGTATGGCAACCGCAAAGGAATTTTAAATGACCGCCCCCTGTATGGTATTCCCAATGTCAATAAATCAGGCTCTGGCGATATGTATCTAAAGGGTGGTGTCCTTATGAATCAGGTGCGAACGATTATTAATGATGACCGCAAATGGTCCGCGATACTCCGCGGATTAAACACTAAATTCTACCATAAAACAGTAGATTATAAGGATATTGTAGGCTATATCACCGCCGCATCGGGCATCGACTTCAACCCTATTTTCGAGCAATATGTACGCTTTAAAACGCTGCCTACACTGGAAGTTTATTTCGATCAGGAGGGGAAAATATATGGCCGATGGAATGCCGAAGCAACGAATTTCACGATGCCAATAGCCATCCAAAATACAAACGGCAGCTACGAAATGGTAACCATCACCAATAAATATCGCCCCCTTGGAATCTCTGGATTAACAAAAAATAGCTTTAAAATTGACGAGCAGAATTTTTATGTAGGACTACTGATACAGGATTTTCAATACCCTAAAAAATAAGCGCCATCAAAGAGGTTTTTTTTTCAATTTAATACGTTTATTACATACTTAAAATTAAGAATTTACGTTTAAAAGGAATAGCCTCTCCGTGTCAGCAAAATCTAACTGTAAAAAGAATATTTTTTTTGGATAGAGTGTATGCTGATTCACGATTTTTTCAGTAGGTTTGCATATTAATATAAAATGGGATAAAAAATACCAAATGGGGTTATTTAATTGGTTTACGCAAGAAGTTGCAATCGATTTGGGGACAGCAAATACCCTTATCATTCACAATGACAAAGTAGTAGTAGATGAGCCTTCTATCGTGGCTTTCGACCGGACAACAAATAAGGTTATCGCGATCGGGAGATCTGCTATGCAGATGGAAGGCAAGACGCACGACAATATAAAAACTGTACGCCCATTACGCGACGGTGTAATTGCAGACTTTACGGCTGCTGAGCACCTTATTCGTGGGATGGTGAAGTTAGTTAACAATGGTAAAAGTTGGTTTTTCCCTTCTTTACGTATGGTGGTATGTATTCCTTCGGGCATTACAGAAGTTGAAAAACGCGCCGTACGTGACTCCGCAGAAATTGCTGGAGCTAAGGAAGTGTACTTAATACATGAACCGATGGCTGCGGCAGTAGGGATTGGTATCGATGTGGAAGAACCGATGGGAAACATGATTATTGATATCGGTGGTGGAACGACAGAAATTGCGGTAATCGCTCTTTCAGGCATCGTTTGCGACCAATCTATTCGTGTGGCCGGAGATAATTTTGACTCTGATATCGTTCAATATATCCGTAGACAGCACAATATTATGATTGGCGACCGTACGGCTGAAAAGATTAAAATTGAAGTAGGTGCTGCACTCCCTGAATTACACGAGCCACCAGCAGATTTTGCTGTTCAAGGGCGTGATTTAATGACGGGTATCCCTAAGCAGATTACGGTCTCTTACACCGAGATTGCACACTGCTTAGATAAGTCTATTTCGAAAATTGAAGAAGCTATTCTTAAAGCCCTAGAAATTACACCTCCAGAATTATCTGCTGATATCTACCAAACAGGAATTTATTTAACAGGTGGTGGTGCGTTACTACGCGGCTTAGATAGACGTATTCAAGCAAAAACAAAACTTCCAGTACACGTAGCTGAAGATCCGCTTCGCGCCGTGGTACGTGGAACAGGCATTGCCCTGAAAAATATCGGTCGCTTTAAGTTCTTAATGCAGTCTTAAAAGATCTTTATTCTAAAAGATAACAGCGATATAAAGGGAGTCAAGACTCCCTTTATATCGCTTATTTATTACCTATAATATAGTACAGCAATAATGAGAGCCCTATGGTTATTCTTAAGACGATATAATGCCTTCTTTTGGTTTATACTATTCTTTGGATTTTCCCTTGTATTAGTCGTTCTGAAGAATAATTACCAACGCTCTTCTGCTTTTAACTCCTCCAATGCCCTCGTTGGGGAAGCCTATGCACGCATTAATTCCTGGAAAAGCTATCTGCTACTGACAGAAACTAATGAAAATCTTGCAAAGGAAAATGCTCAGCTTCGCAACAACCTACAGTATTTCACGACGCATGACACCACGCGGATGACGACTGTCTTACCGAAGATAGATTCGGCACAAGTAAGCCGTTATGACTTTCAAGTAGCGAAGGTTACCAATAATAGCGTCCACCAGAAAAGTAATTATATCACCCTGGATAAAGGTCTAGCAGATGGCGTAGAAAAAGGTATGGGTGTCATCTCCTCCAATGGTGTCGTAGGCTATGTATTGCATGTGTCAAAACATTTCTGTACGGTACAATCACTGTTGCATCCAGACACCAAGATTTCAGTCACTTTAGATAGCACAGATGTATTTGGCTCCTTAGTATGGGGGAATAATATTGACTACCGTCTAGCCATGGTAAAAGATATCCCAAATCACGTAAAAGTTAAAAAAGGCGAAAAAGTATACACCTCAGGCTTCTCGGAACATTTTCCAAAAGGAATATATGTCGGCATGGTCATGGAAACAGGAATTACTTCCGGCGACAGCTTCTTAGATCTGCGTATTATCTTAAGTAATGACTTTGCAAAATTACAACAGGTGTATATCGTAAAAGATATCTATGCTAAGGAAAAACGTGAATTAGAAGCATTAAATCAAGACAATGGGTAGCATATTATTTTTCAACATCCTACGATTTGTAGCCCTATTTATTCTACAAGTCTTTTTATTTAAGAATATTGGTTATTATAATCTAGCAACGCCATTTCCTTATATTCTAATTATACTACTGCTGCCGATAGGAATTCCAAATATCGTACTCTATACCCTGGCTTTCTTAACGGGATTATGTGTAGACTCTTTTTACGACACCTTAGGAATTCATGCTGCAGCTTGTGTATCCATGGCCTTTTTCCGTATTTTCTTCTTCAAAATCACCTTAGAAGTAGACATGGTAGAATCCTACCTGACACCGCTGTTAGGGGAGATGAATTTCAAATGGTTTCTCTCCTATGTATTCTTCAGTGCCCTTGTACATCATACGGTACTCTACTTTTTAGAAACATTTAATTTCCATCAACTTCCTTATACGCTGATGAGTATAGGATTAAGTTGTATCTTTACCTTAGTAATCAGTCTAATATTTAGTTTTCTTTTTTATAAGAAGAAGAAGAATCGTAGTTAACCATTCTACTCAAACGAACAATAACCTTGACATATGAACAGCTTCTTCGCTCGTAAATACGTAATTCAGGGGATATTCATAAGTGTTGCCATCCTGATTATTGCCCGATTATTTTATCTTCAAATTATTGATGATTCTTATTTGCTGTCGGCCAATAATAATGTTTTGCGCAAAGTTATTGTTTATCCTGCACGTGGTGTTATCTTAGATCGCAATGGGGAAGTCTTGGTTCAGAATGAACCCGTATATGACTTAATTGTCACCCCCCGTGAAGCGAAAGATATCGACACCCTTCTACTCTGTAATTTAATAAATATTGATACTGTAGGCTTCCGTAAGCGTATGGATAAAGCGCGCGCGCAATCCCCCTACCGGGCCTCCATCTTTGAAAAACAACTCTCCTCGCGAACATATGCTAAATTACAAGAGCATCTCTATAAGTTTCGAGGCTTTTATGTGCAAAATAGAACCGTACGCTCCTACCCAGATAGTATGGCGGCTCAATTTCTGGGCTATATCCTAGAAGTTAATGACCGCGATATTGAGCGCTCCAAAGGATTCTATAAAGCGGGAGATTATATCGGTGCTTCGGGTGTTGAAAGTTCTTATGAGGAGCTGCTACGTGGTAATCGAGGCGTTAAAAATTTAATGGTGGATGCTTTAAATCGTCCCAAAGGTATATTTTCCGAAGGAAAATACGATACCCTAGCGGTATCTGGGGATGGGCTCGTGTCTTCCTTGGATAAGGATCTTCAAATCCTTGCGGAACGTCTGATGAAAAATAAAATTGGCTCCGTCGTAGCTATTGAACCTTCTTCGGGGGAAATACTATCTTTTGTAAGTAGCCCCAGCTATGACCCCAACCTGATGGTCGGTCGCGAGCGTGGCAATAACTATATGAAGCTGTTAAACGATCCGCATAAGCCGATGTTTGACCGCCCAATTCAAGCCTCCTACCCGCCAGGATCGGTATTCAAAGTCGTGGCAGCCTTGACGGCACAGCAGGCTGGCGTTATCGACCAGCATTCCACGTTTATGTGCCCTGGCTACTACTCTTATGGTGGCGGGCGCGCACGTATGCGCTGTACGCACGTCCACGGAACCACCAGCTTAGTGCACTCCATTGAAGGTTCATGTAACACCTATTATGGGCATGTATATGCGCGAATGATAGACTCCCGCGGGATGTCGGGCCCGAAAGCTTACGACCTCTGGCGCGAAGGAATCATGAAATTTGGTATCGGCCAAAAATTAGGAATTGACCTTCCGGGGGAAAAACCAGGGTTAATTCCGACGTCTGATTTTTACACAAAACGCTACGGCTCCACCAAGTGGCGCTCAGGCTATAATATCTCCCTTTCTATCGGTCAGGGGGAAATGGGAATTACCCCTCTGCAGATGGCTAATATCATGGCTATTGTTGCCAACCGTGGCTTTTACTACCGACCTCACCTCATCAAAGGAATTGGGGAGAAGAAAATCGTCAAAGAGGAATTTACAGAGAAAATATATGCCGGTGTAGACACCAAATATTATGAATCCGTGATTGAAGGGATGAGCCGCGTAGTAAATCAACCCGGAGGGACAGGCTATTCCGTGCGCATCAATGGCATAGAAATGTGTGGAAAAACAGGAACTGTACAGAATCCTCATGGTGAAAATCACGCTGTATTCTTTGCTTTTGCTCCCCGTGAAAACCCTAAAATCGCCATCGCTGTATTCGTAGAAAATGCCGGATATGGTGGTACATGGGCAGGCCCCATTGCTTCAATGCTCGTGGAAAAGCACCTGAAAGACACCATCACCATTCCTAAATATATTCAAGACCGTATCTTTAATGCTAATCTTCTGCCTGCAGTGAAAGTCGCTGCACCGAAAGCGAAAGATGCAGCGAAAGTTGCGGCAAACACGACGGCAGGACTCCCAAAGAGTAGAATTCCGAGCACACTACGTATCAACGCCGACTTCAGTCCACGTGTCAATGAGGATAATGCCCGTGTTAATCCATTAATCGAATTTAATAGTCAAGTCTATGAATAATCAGCGTGCAAACAACTTTGGGGTGAAGATTGATTGGCTGACCATTCTGCTCTGGTTACTCCTTTGTATTATCGGCTGGTTCAATATCCATGCTGCGGTATATGATCCTGAGCAACCTTCTTTATTTAGCTTAGGCACCAACTATGGGAAGCAGTCCATCTATATTATATCGGCCTTAATAATAGGTGCCTGTATCTTAATTATAGATGCAAAATTTTTCTCCTCAGCGTCACCATTTATTTATGGGGTTACGGTAATCCTCTTAATGGTTGTACTCGTTGTGGGAAGAAATGTCGGGGGTAACCAAGCGTGGATTCCCCTGGGTAGTTTTCGTTTACAGCCCTCAGAATTTGGAAAACTGGCCACCTGCTTATTGCTGGCCAACTACTTAAGCTCTCAGAGCACAAAGATCCCCAATACAAAGTCTTTAATAATCGCTGCATCAATCGTCCTGCTGCCTGTATTCCTCGTGATGTTACAGCCAGATACGGGTTCGGCATTAGCCTTTTTCTCCTTAATATTCGTCTTCTACCGCGAAGGGTACGTCAACACCAACCTCCTCATTTTTGGCGGTCTTTGTATCCTGCTATTTGTGCTAACGCTATTAATTAATCAATGGATTCTCATCGGTATACTTGCGGGTATCATTGGTCTGTTAATGTATTTTATGCGCCGCAGAAGAAAAAATTTAATCAATCTAGGTATTCTTTTTGCCGTTTCATCCCTCTATATCTGCTGTGTGGAGTTTGCCTATGACAATATATTACAAGCGCATCAGCGTAATCGTATCGATATTATTCTCGGGAAAATGGATGACCCCCGTGGTCAAGGATACAACCTTAACCAATCTAAGATTGCCATAGGCTCAGGACAGCTATTCGGGAAGGGCTACCTGCAAGGAACTCAGACAAAATACAACTTCGTGCCTGAGCAGAGTACGGATTTTATATTCTGTACCATTGGGGAGGAATGGGGATTTGTAGGCTGCGTAACAGTTGTAGCCATCTACGTGACGCTGCTCCTACGTATCGTACATATTGCCGAACGACAGCGCTCCGCATTTGCCAGGATATACGCATATGGGGTGGCCTCTATACTATTCTTCCACTTCTTTATAAATATAGGTATGACCATCGGTATTGTCCCTGTCATTGGAATTCCATTGCCATTTTTGTCCTATGGAGGTTCCTCTCTCTGGAGCTTTACAATCCTCTTATTTATAATGCTAAGATTTGACTCTAATAGAAAAGGGATTGTTTAAAACAATCCCTTTTTTTTATACGTTAATCTGTCCGCCTGCTTTTAGGAAATCTAAAACCGGGATAGCACGAGTTTTATAGCTTCCTCTACAACTTGTGCGGGATTGCTATGGAACGTACCATTCTGACGACTGGCAAGAATTGCATTTATGGAAAGTGCCTGGTGGCCAAACATATTACTCAAAGCATATATTCCTGCTGTTTCCATTTCCAAATTCGTGATACGTTGATCGCCAACCTGCACATTTGCAGCACGCGTAATTAAGTCAGGAATCTGTTTTCCACCACGCAGACTACGTCCTTGAGGCGCATAAAACCCTGGAGCTGTCATCGTTATTCCCTTAGGTAGGTCAAATGCATATTTTGCGATTAAGTCCACTCCTGCAGTCCCCACATAAGGCTTTAGCGCTAATGTTGGAAATGCGGCCATTACAGCCTCCTGAATACCTTGCTCTTCTACCGATTGCTGCTTAACATAATATTGCATCAAAGCGTCAAATCCAATACCATACGCTGAAGCCACAATCGTTCCCATAGGAATATCAGCTTGCAAAGCACCAGATGTACCTATGCGAATAATGGAAAGCTCCTTAAGCGTCTCATTTATGGTACGCTCTTGAAAGTTTATATTCACGAGTGCATCTAATTCATTTAAGACAATATCAATATTATCGGTACCTATACCGGTGGATATTACTGAAATTCGCTTTGTGCCGATATACCCAGTATGGGTAATAAATTCTCTTTTCCCCTTCTTCAATTCAATGCGATCGAAGTATTTTGATACTTCTGCTACGCGATCGGGATCACCTACGGTAATCACTGTATCAGCAATATCTTCGGGCAATAAATTCAAATGATAAATACTACCATCTGGATTGATAATTAGTTCTGACTCCTGAATCATCGTGTATATAAATAAGTTATTTTACAATCTTTAATTTTCTCTATTTTACCAATGACAGTATTCACCTCCATCTTACGCACTTGAATTTCCATGTAACAGGCGTTATCAAACTCTTGATTTAATACCTGCACTTGCTCCTCCTTAAGGATACGCATAACATCATTCATGCTGAGGTAGTCAAAGGAAATTCCATAGCAATCATCTACCGTCTTGCTAATTACTTCCGCCTGCGCAATAGCATCTACTGTTGCAGACTTATAAGCATTAATCAGCCCCGGAACCCCCAGCAGTGTTCCCCCAAAATAGCGTACGACAATAACGATAACATTTGTAAGCCCTGCGGAAAGTAAAGCATTTAAGATGGGTCTTCCTGCGGTTCCCGAAGGCTCCCCATCGTCATTGACCCGAAATACCGCTGGATCAACAGTCAGCCGATAAGCGTAGCAATGGTGCCTCGCTTTGGGGTGTAAAGCTTTAACATCCGCGATGCGAGCCTTTAGCTCAGACTCAGCTTGGAAAGGAAATGCGTAGGCTATAAATTTAGAACCTTTGTCTCTAAAAATCCCTTCTGTCTCCCTAGCAATAGTTTGGTATGTATCTTCAAATAAACTCACAGAAATGCGATTAAGAGTACAGCTATAACCGCAATGGCTAAGCCTATTTTATTTAAACTTGATAATTTTTCTTTAAAAAAGTATACACCGATCAACGCTCCCAGTACGATAACACCAATATTCATCGCCGAAAACACAATCGAAGGATTTTCCGAAAGCTCCCGATGAGCCTTCATATAACATAGGATATTCGCGAAATTAAAAAAACCTACTGCTAATCCCCATAATAGTGCATTGATAGCTAAGGGCTGTCGTCGTATTACTAATAGATAACCGAGATATAGGAGCGCTACTAAAAAGGCTCCCACAAAGATAATAAACATCGATGTACTATAGGATACAACCTGCTGCAGGGCTACTTTTTTAAAAAAAATATCTATTATCCCCATTCCCAAAAAGACAGCTAATGGATATAATAATTGGGTTTTACCAGCATTTGACGCTGACTTATGCCAACTTATACAGCAGATAATACTTATTAAGCCTAGAATAAGTCCTAACAAACGAACTCCTGTAAAGCGCTCATCAAATATGAAATAGGCCGCTAGAAGTGGGATAAATAGGGACATTCTTTGTGCAACTTCCGTTTTCACTAACCCTGCAAATTGCAAAGAACGTGCAATCATAACAAAGATTGTAGGTAATAATACCGAGAGGGAGCCATATAAAATCCAAGGTAAAGATGTAAACATCCTATCACCAGTATGGATGGCGCTGCTTGTGATGGCGCTATTTGTAAAGTCTCTCAGGGTGATTAGTGCCGCTTGGTACAGCGCTGCGACGGAAGGCTGAAGGAATATCCAAGTACATATTATGGCTACTGGATAATTCCAAACAATAAGTTGCTCGGTATTGACGCCGGCTTGTTTTGCCAATTTTAATAATACTGCCACCGTTACGGAGCAAATAACAGCTAAGAGTACGTATATCATAATTTATTTAATAGTCCAAAGTCCACGTTGTTTTTCGCGAGCTTCACGCTGCAACTTCAAAAAGTAATCTTTATTGCGAACATTGGGAGGTATAGTCATAGTCTTTGCATAGCCATTTTTTATTAAATCAGCATTAATAAAATGATCTCCCAGATAGGCATAAGCAAGTATGCGCCCATACTGATCTTGCTTTCCAACATCATAGGTGAGTCTCACGGTCTTACCCACAAGAAGCTTCGTTAAATATTGCTTTGCCTCTAGGCCATAGAATTGAATCTCTTTGCGTTCAGATTTTGCTGATTCGGGTGCATCAACCCCAAGAAGCCGTACTCTCCCACCCTTCTTAGACCCATCTTCAATAATAAATGTATCTCCATCTACCACACGGCGTACTTTAAAAAGTTGACCATTATCATTTGAGCTTCGGGCGTGTTCTTTAGCTGTTGAGCTTCGGGCGTTCTCTTTAGCTGTTGAGCTTCGAACGTTCTCTTTCGTTTCTTTGGAATTACTTCCTGTTATTAGATCATTGCTCGTGCCGTAGTCATACGTTTGCGCATGCTCGCTACTACTTTTTACTTGTTTTGTAGTCGCAGGCTGACAGCATTGCAGTAAAATCAATAAGGGGAATACATATAATTTCATACCCTGCAAAACTACCGATTTCCATGGGCTATTTAAAATAGAATATCCTTACATAATTCTTTTAAAAATAACGTCTGCTTAGTGGCATTCTGTCAAAAAAAGATAAAAATGAAGAAAATAAAGACAAATAAAAGCTTAAAAACAAGTAAAAAACAGCTATTTTTAACTTCAAAAAACATGATTTTTAATCATAAAATAACATTGTTTTTTACAGTATTTTAAAGCAAAATTAACATTATATTTCAAGAAATAAATTGTTAAATTACTGAAAATAAGTAATTTAATTAAAATCAACAACACTAAAAATAACATAAAATTTAACGCTATTTTTAGTCAAAAAAACGATTGAAATATCTTTAAAAATAGGGTTAAAAAAATATTTTTATTTTACTTGGATTATTCAAAAACATTCGTACATTTGAATTATCAGAACGGAACGAAAGATGACAATGAAATATGCATATTGGTTTTTTAACTACTTTTATTTTAGCAATAAGAGCCGGGTATAATTTGCATTGTTGATAAACGATATTCATTATAAAAGTCCCGGTTTAATACTTGGGACTTTTTTTTTGATCAAAAAATATATAAAAAAAGATGAGTTTAAAAGTTGCTATACAAGGTACCCGTGCATCATTTCACGAAGAAGCTGCATTCAAATATTTCGGCGAAGAAATTGAAACTATCGAGTGTGACTCCTTCAAAAAAACATGTGAATTATTGAAGCAGAAAAAAACGGACTATGTCGTTATGGCCATTGAAAATTCAATTGCAGGAAGCTTACTTCCAAACTACAATCTACTTAGGGATTACAAATTCCATATCGTCGGAGAAGTGCATTTGAATATTCAACAGCACCTAATGGCGCTACCGGGAGTAAAACTTGAAGATATTAGACATATAGAATCTCATCCGATTGCTATCAGACAGTGTGAAGAATATTTAACGGAGTTACAAAACGTAAAAATTTCTGAAGGCATGGATACCGCAGCCTGTGCTAAGAAAATTGCTGATAATGGACTTAAGGATACGGCTGCCATAGCGGGACAATTAGCGGCAAAAATATACGGTTTAAACATCTTAGATCGCCGCATTGAAACAAACAAAAAAAATACTACGCGTTTTTTAATTCTTCAGAATGATATCATAGAACATAAAAATGCCAATAAAGCCAGCCTCTCCTTCCAAACAGGGAATAATGTCGGCGCTTTAGCAAATATATTACAATGCTTTGCAGAGCAAAATATCAATCTCAGCAAAATTCAATCCATGCCCGTTATAGGCAAAAGAAATGAATACGATTTCTACGTAGATGTGGAATGGAAAAAACAAGCTGAGTTTGATACCGCAATACGCAAGGTGCTCAAGCATACCATCAACTTCAATATCATGGGTGAGTATGTGAAAAATGAAAAGATTTAAGAAGAAAAAATAACCCTATTAACGATAATAAAACCTCAATACAATGAAACATACATTAGATATTATTCCTTTACAAGACTGGTTAAATACGGATGGCAAACCCTTAATTATTGCGGGTCCTTGTAGTGCTGAAACTGAAGAGCAATTAGTTTCTACAGCACACTTATTAGCAAACACGGGTAAAGTCAACGTATTACGTGCAGGTATCTGGAAACCACGTACACGTCCAGGAGAATTTGAAGGTATTGGATCTATTGGATTAGAGTGGTTAAAAAGAGCGAAAGCGGAGACTGGTTTGTTAACAGCTATTGAAGTAGCTACAGCAAAGCATGTAGAGGAAGCTTTAGCTGCAGGTGTTGATATATTATGGATTGGTGCACGCTCGACAGCCAACCCATTCACCGTACAAGAAATCGCTGATGCCCTTGTTGGGGTAGATATCCCTGTACTTATTAAGAATCCTGTAAATCCAGATATTTCCCTTTGGTTAGGTGCATTAGAAAGAATCAACCGTGCTGGAATTAAAAAAATTGGCGCTATTCACCGTGGCTTCTCTTCTTATGAAAAGACCGCTTTTCGTAATGAACCAATGTGGGATTTAGCAATTCAATTAAAAACATTATGCCCAGACTTACCTGTGATCAACGATCCAAGTCATATCTGTGGAAATCGTGAACTAATTCCATACATCTCTCAGAAAGCATTAGATATGGATATGCAGGGTTTAATTATCGAATCACATATCGACCCTTCGGTAGCGTGGACAGATGCGAAACAACAAGTTACTCCTGCAGCCTTATCTGAATTATTAGACAATTTAGCAGCTCGTCAGGCAGCATCTAATGATCCTGCATTCGATGATAACTTAGCTACCTTACGTACAGAAATCGATAAATTAGACGATCAGATTATCCAAAAAATTGGCGAACGCATGAAAATTGCTGAAAAAATTGGCCAATATAAACGCGATAACAATGTCACCATCTTACAAGTATCTCGTTGGGATGAAATCCTTCAAAAACGTACTCAATTAGCTCAAGCGCTAAACTTAGATGCTGATTTCGCAAAGAAATTTTTAGAATTAGTACATAACGAATCTATCCGTAAACAAAATGCGGTGATGAACGTACAACCTACAGCGCAAGCATAATGAAACAAGCAAGCATTCAGCTTACGCATATTTCAAAGAAAATTAATGGCACGGTTCAACTTACAGGTTCTAAATCTGAGAGTAACCGTGCTCTTATTATACAAGCTTTAAGTCAAGGGCGCGTAAGCATAGAAAACCTCTCTGAAGCAGCAGATACCGTTACTTTAGAAAAAGCCCTTCAACAAGCACAAGCTGCAGTATCGAACACGGCGACTCAGACGAACACGGCGACTTCGGACCAGCAAGATAATGCTACGCCTGTATGGAATACCATTGATATTGGCCCTGCAGGAACTGCCATGCGCTTCCTGACCTCCTATTTAAATTTAGTACCTGCAAATTTTATTTTGACAGGATCAGAACGGATGCAGCAACGCCCGATAGGAATTCTCGTAGATGCCCTAAAAACACTCGGCGCAGCAATACAATATGAAGATAAAAATGGCTACCCCCCTTTAAAAATTGAAGGTGGCTTTCTACAAGGCCAAAATAATATCCCCATTCAAGGGAATATTTCTAGCCAATATATCTCTTCACTACTGCTAGTAGCGTCATCCTTAGAAAAAGGATTAACACTAACTATAGCCGGTGAGCTGACTTCCAAACCCTATGTTTCTATGACGCTAGCCATGCTCAATGAAGTAGGTATAGCTTCTTCTTGGTCAGGAGATGAAATTACAATCGCACCACAAGTGCCTTCTAAAAGCACCCTATTTGTAGAGCCAGATTGGTCTGCTGCATCGTATTGGTACGCCATTGTTGCCCTCTCAGATAATGGACATATCGTCCTTCCGGGATTGAAAAGACATAGTCTTCAAGGGGATATGGCTATTGTAGATATTATGCAACACTTCGGTGTAGCATCTTCTTTTCAGGAAGATGGTCTACACCTAACACGGGTAGATGCCGCTACGGATAAGAAAGAATTTGATTTTAAAGAATGCCCTGACCTTGCCCAGACGGTAGTTGTAGTCGCAGCAGCACGTAAGCAAGACATCACCCTAACGGGCCTAGAAACTTTAAAAATTAAAGAAACAAATCGTATTGCAGCATTGCAAAATGAAATTGGTAAATTTGGGGCAAAATTAATTGAAGAGAACCAAGTATACTACTTAAAGACAGCCGATGTATATGCGCCTGAATCTATAAGCATTCAAACTTATGAGGATCATCGTATGGCTATGGCCTTCGCGCCTTTAGCACTATGCTTCCAATCCATCACGATTGAAGAGCCTCAAGTGGTAGAAAAATCATACCCCGACTTTTGGAAACATTTACAAAGTCAAGGTTTTAAGATTAACTAATACGTATTTTATAATATAACTCTTTTATGGCTGGAAATTCTTTTGGCGATCTTTTTAAAATCAGCACCTTTGGCGAATCACACGGTAAAGCCATCGGTGTAATTATAGATGGATGCCCTCCAAATATTGATATTGACGAAGCATTTATTCAAGCAGAACTAGATAAGCGTAAACCCGGACAGTCCAAAATTACAACACAACGTAAGGAGTCCGATACCGCACAGATTCTTTCGGGCGTATTTGAAGGGAAATCTACAGGTACACCAATCGCTATTATTATTCCAAACGAAGATCAACGCTCTAAAGACTATTCACATATTAAAGATAAATTTAGACCCTCTCACGCGGATTATACGTACCATATGAAATATGGCATCCGTGATTATCGTGGTGGTGGACGCTCTTCGGCGAGAGAAACTGCCGCACGCGTAGCTGCTGGAGCTATTGCAAAACTCTATCTGAAGAAACATGGTATAGAAATCTTTGCCCATGTCTCTGCTGTTGGTAAAATTGAAGCCCCAAATGTAGATGCTAGCGACCTATCAGCATTATTAGCTATCCGTGAGGACAATATCGCGCGCTGTGCGGATCCTGCAACGGCCAAGGAGATGATTGAATTTATCGACGCAGTACGTAAAGATGGCGATACTGTTGGCGGAAAAATAGCTGCCATTATACGAAATGTGCCCGCAGGAATTGGCGCTCCAGTATTCGATAAGCTCCATGCAGAATTAGCGAAAGCGATGATGAGCATTAATGCTGTTCATGGTTTTGAATATGGATCAGGCTTTGCTGGCTCTGAAATGAGAGGCTCTGAGCACAATGACCTATTCTTCTCAGAAGACCAAGATCTTCATAAAATGCATACCGCAACAAACTTCTCAGGAGGTATTCAAGGAGGTATCTCCAATGGTATGGATATCACCTTCCGTACTGCATTTAAGCCTGTAGCAACAATTATGAAAGAGCAACAAACGATTAATGAAGCTGGCCAAGAGACCACAATCTCTGGTAAAGGAAGACATGATCCTTGTGTCGTTTCCCGTGCTGTAATTATCGTGGAAGCAATGGCTGCACTCGTCATTACGGATCAACTATTAAAACAAGCAAGCTACAACAGTGATAAATTCTAAGTTTATACTTGCAGCAGATATCGGTGGAACACATATCACATCAGCGGTCGTAAGTACCGCTGATTGGTCTATTATTCCAGCTACCGAAGCGCGTCATTCTGTAGCTTCAGCAGAAGATGCTAAATCGATTTTTCAGGATTGGAAAACGGCACTATCGAGCTCCTTAAGTCAATTTAAAAACTCGGAGCCTAAGGGACAAATTAGCTCTTTAGGAATCGCTATGCCAGGACCTTTTGATTACAGTAAAGGGATTTCTTATATGCAGGGTCAAGGGAAGTATGACAGCCTCTACGGGATAGCAATCCTTGAGAGACTGCAAGAAGCCCTCAACCTACCAGGGCTAACGATTCATTTTATAAATGATGCCGCAGCATTCTTGCAAGGGGAAATCTTCACGCAGCAGCTTAACCACACAGACCGTGTCCTCGGTATTACCCTGGGTACAGGACTAGGCTCTGCAAGCTGGCAACGTGGACAGAAAGCGCAAGATGCAGCCCTTTGGGATAGCCCTTATAAAGGGGGAATATTTGAAGAATACCTCACTACACGTTGGTTTACCTCAACATTTGAAAAACAGACAGGTATTCGATGTAGCGGCCTTAAGGAGATTCTTCAGGAGCAGCATGCGCATCCCTACTTACCAGAACTTCTTGAAAACTATAGCCTTCACTTAACGGATTTTTTAGCTTTTTTTGCTGCCCGTGAGCAATGTACACGCTTTGTTATAGGCGGAAATATTGGAAAGATTATTCCTCAACTTATTAAAGCCAATGAAAAAGCCTTTTCACCTTACCAACTTTATAGTAGTCAGCTAGCTGAAAAGGCTGCGATAATCGGCGCTTCGACCATCTTTGAAGAGTCATTCGACAGGTAATATGTCGAATGACTCCACGTTATATTTCATCAAATAATGACGGATACTGATCCGGATTTGTTTCATTCATCATCGCATATACCGCCTCTACAATATCATCAGCAGAAGGTTTAGAGAAGTAATCTCCATCCGATCCATAAGGAGGACGATGTGCTTTCGCTGTAAGTGTACGCGGTTGGGCATCCAATAAATAATATCCCGCTTGAACCTCCATAATCTGCTGTAAGATAAAAGCAGAAGCTCCTCCAGGAACATCCTCGTCGACGACAAGTAACTTATTAGTTTTCATTAACGACTCCTTACATAGTCCAGCCTTATCAAAAGGTTGAAGCGTCTGAGCATCGATAATGGCTATGGAAATAGCCAATTTTTCTAGTTCTACTGCAGCCTCTTGAACGAGACGCAACGTAGATCCATAGGAAACGACAGTCACATCTTGCCCTTCTTTAATACATTCTGCATAGCCTATAGGAACCGTAAAGTCACCGACATTTGTTGGAAGGCGTTCTTTCAGGCGGTATCCATTTAAACTTTCAATAACTAAAGCTGGCTCATCGGCACGAAACAATGTATTGTACATACCCGCAGCCTGCGTCATATTTCTGGGCACACAAATATGTATCCCTCTTAAACTCCCTAATAACATGGAAATTGGGGAACCTGAATGCCATATCCCTTCTAAGCGATGGCCTCGTGTACGTATAATAACGGGAGCCTTTTGCCCACCTTTTGTACGGTAGCTTAGGGTCGCCAAGTCATCAGATAGCACAGGCAATGCGTAGAGGAGATAATCTAGGTATTGTATTTCGGCAATTGGGCGTAGCCCACGTAAGGCTAGACCGATACCTTTTCCAATAATTGATGTTTCACGAATTCCTGTATCAAAAATTCGCTGTTCTCCAAATTGCTCCTGCAGACCGGCAAACCCTTGATTTACATCCCCTATTTTCCCGACATCTTCACCAAAAGCTAATAAGCGTTCATCACGCTGGAAGTTTGCTTCAAAACAAGCATTTAAAATCTCGCGGCCATCCACGACACGGCTGTCGCCATCAAAGAGCGCTGCCACAGCAGGTATACGTGCAGGGCTTTCTAGTGTTTCAGTAAATAACTTGGAGTTATAACGATCGGCATTAACGACTTGCTGCTCCTTATACCACGCAATTAAAGCAGATTTTCCAGGAACTTGCTTTCCTTTCAACTGACGTAAGACTCTTCTTACGGTACCGTAAATCTCTTTAAAAGAAGGCTCCGTTAAAGATTGAAGGGTCTTTAAAGGGAGCTCCGTACTTTCATCTTCTACAGCGGAAAGATGCGCTACAGCCTCCGCGAGATCTAGCTGAATTGTCTTATGATAATCAGCCCATGCACGGCGTTGTTCTTGACGTACGAGCTGCTTAGCTTGCTCATCAATCTCATCTAACTCTTCGGCAGTAGCCATCCCCTGTACAAGAATCCACTCCTTCATAACCTTTAAACAGTCGAATTCCTTCTCCCAAGCGAGACGCTCGGCAGACTTATAGCGCTCGTGAGAGCCCGAGGAAGAGTGTCCCTGAGGCTGTGTTAGCTCAATTACATGGACAAGACATGGGATATGCTGCTCACGCGCTAGGCGTTCTGCTTGTTCATAAGCATAGCAAAGTCCAGGATAATCCCAGCCTTTAACTTTAAAAATTTCAAAACCTTCACCCTGCTCATTACGCTGAAAGCCCTGTAGGACTTCAGAAATATCAGCTTTTGTTGTCTGCACCTCATTGGGAACAGAAATACCATAGCCATCATCCCACACGGAGATTACGACAGGAATTTGCTTAACACCAATGGCATTAAAAGTCTCAAAAAATGCCCCTTCAGAGGTTGCAGCATTTCCAATAGTACAGAATACCACTTCATTCCCTTGATTAGAGAAGTAGGATAAATATGACAGGTTTGGGTTGTTTCTATATAATTTCGACGCTAATCCTAATCCTACGGAGCGCGCCATTTGCCCAGATGTCGTAGAGATATCTGAAGCTGAATTTTTTTGTTGAAGCTGGTTAAACCATTTTCCTTCCGCATCAATCTGAGGTGTAGAGAAATGACAATTCATCTGTCTTCCTGCGGAAGAAGGGTCAGCGGCTAAATCTGGATGTGCGTAGAGCTGCGAAAAGAAATGATAGGTATCCGTTATACCCGAGGCTAAGGCGAGTGTTTGATCTCTGTAGTATCCTGAACGCCAATCTCCCTCCTTATACACTTTTGCCAATGCAATCTGTGCCAACTCCTTTCCATCGCCAAATATTCCGAATTTTGCCTTTCCAGTAAGCACTTCTTTACGCCCCAAGAGAGCAACAAAACGGCTTTCTGCAGCAATTCGATAATCCTGAACAACGATTCTTTTAAAATCCTCAAAACTTAATTGTGAGGATACTTCATTGTTTGGATGAAATGTGGTATCAGACATAGTAATATTACGTTTCAACAAATTTAAGAAATTATATCTTTAATCGCTTGTATTTACCACATTTCTATCCTTCTGATTTTTGATGTGCTACAGAAAAAAACATTCATCTATATTTATGTATCTTTGCTGCTTACAAATTTGATTTTAGAAATACGTGGATTTTTCAGTTTTCAACTTGCACCCGCTCCTAGCTAAAGCCCTCGAAGTTCAGCAGTTTTCATGCCCTACAGCCATTCAAAAGGAAGCAATCCCCGCTCTTCTACAAGGGCGAGATGTCCTTGGAATAGCGCCCACGGGAACGGGGAAAACAGAGGCTTTTGCCATCCCTATCATACAGCAGCTATTAGTCAATCCCACAGAAGATAGTCGACCTTTGGCACTTATAATTAGTCCTACGCGTGAGTTGGCGCTTCAAACTTTCAACCGTTTTGAAGCTTTAATTAGCGCGATGCCTCTTACTGCTGCTTGCATCTATGGAGGCAAAAGTTATGATAGCCAGCTTGCTGCTCTTGCCAAAGCTCCGCAAATAATCGTCGCTACTCCCGGGCGCTTATTAGATCTTGTGGATCAGAAGCTGATCGATCTTAATAAAATCCAACAGTATATCTTAGACGAGGGCGATCAGCTCTTAGACCTCGGCTTCTTGGCCAGCATACACCTCTTGAAGAAAGTGCTACCGAGCAGCTGTCAAAAAGCACTGTTCTCAGCAACCTTTCCAGCGACTATTGCAAAGCTTGGAAATCAGCTACTAATAGATCCCCTAAAAATAAGCTTGGTCAGTGATCTTCCGAAGGCTGCAATTTCAGATTTCATATGCTTTGTAGATAAAGTTGATAAGAAAAAATTAATCCTCTTCCTGCTTCAGGAGTTTAAGCTGAAGCAGCTCCTAATATTTACGCGCACCACCGCCGCTGTAGACCGCATCGTTGCTGACTTACGAAAGAATGAACTTGCTGCCGAAGGTCTCTACGGCGATAAAGGACAACTTGTTCGCGAGCAAACTATAGCACAATTCCGCCAGGGCCATACGCAAGTGCTCGTGGCGACAGATATCGCCGCCCGAGGCATAGACATCCCTGCACTAAGCGCTATTATAAACTACGAAATACCGGATACCATAGAAACCTATACTCATCGCATAGGACGCACAGGTAGAGCAAGTGAGCAAGGCTATGCTTTTACATTTTGTGATGCGGAGGAAAATAGTAAATTTATAACGTTGCAAATGGCGGCAAAAAAAACATTTGCCATCTACGATCAGCATCCCTATTTATTGTCTTGGGAGAAAATGCTTTCCACAAAACAAGTGCAGCCTAAAGGCAAGGCCAAGAAAAAACTTCGGAAATAAGACAATTCCTTTTTATTTTATTCTGTATTTTTATCACCATAAGAAGAATTTCCAATAACTATGAGTACGATACATTTATTTGACGACAGTCGAAATCAAGATAACAATTTATTAGGCGATTTAGCAGCCACCATCACCATCCAAGAGCTGATGTTAGTTCCCTTCGCCGAGCGCGATGAGCAATGGCGCATGGACTTTCTAGTCAATCTTCCTACGGCAAGTCTACAATTAGCTGACCCAGAACTGGTAGTCGGCCCTGATGGCTTCCCCTATTTACAATTAATTACAGCTGAAAAAGATAAAAATTACCAAGCTTTTGTCATTCAAAATAGAAATAGCGACTATATACTTACGAATGGCTTTGGCGTTGTTATCAATGCCCATTTAGAGCAACCTGACTGGGTGTTAACCTACGGTGATTTGGCAAACTTATCGCTAAATAATGAGTTCTATACAGATGAAAGTCTATTTTCTAAGGAAACGGCCGAACAAACTATTGATAAAGATGAGAAAGTCTTAGTAGGAGCTCCTTCGGAGATCATCTTACCAAAGGCCGTGCGTGCGGCACTGCGTGAATACCTCGAATACCAAGGGATCACCAATCCGAAGGTCATGCTGATCGCTAGAGATTATGAATCTGAAACTACCGCTAGACAGGATTTAGTATTTAATATCACGCCTCAGCAATTTAGAAAGCCTGAAGACTTCCAAGCCTTAATGGAACATATTGGTTGGTTTTTGCCACGCCACTACTCGTATATGGGCCTCGATGAATTAGCTGTGAATGGCTTTAATCCGTTATAATATTCGCTAAAAGAATAGTTGATTTTTTTAGCATAGTAAACTTAAAATTGCAAATGTATCCATTTAATGTACGTGTGTACGGCCTGCTTATTAATACAAAAGGACAAGTATTAATTGCAGATGAGAAGACGGAAAATGTTTCTTTTACGAAATTTCCTGGGGGAGGTCTAGAATATGGTGAAGGCCTAATAGACGCTTTAAAAAGAGAGTTTATGGAAGAGTGCAACACAAGCATCGAGGTGATAAGGCATATCTACACCACTGATTTCTGGGAAAAATCTAGTTTTAACGAAAGTCAGATTATATCCATCTATTATTTAGTGCGTGCAACAAGCCCGCTTGCTGTGGAGGTACATCAAGAGAAGTTCGACTTTGATCAGACAAGTGTCGCGCTCAAGCAGGAAGCCTTTCGATTGGTGGATAGGGAAGATTTAAAGATAGAAGATTTGACATTTCGAACGGATCAGGTAGCGTGGAATACTTACCTAACATCCTATCAAAGTTAAGTTAATAAGATAAGAAATGGTGAAATGGAAAGGTTAATTAGGGGTTCATTTATTTCTTAAAAAAATAGTGTATTTTTTTTGGTATTATAAATGTTATTATTATCTTTACGTAAACCAATTGCTTAAATTACATTTACCGCAGAAAATCTTATCTGAAATAGTAATAAAAGTATTTTTTTATATAATTAGCTAAATCATGTGCGTGGGCATATTTTAGTGAATAATGATGTTTAGTTAACTAAAAGGAAACATTGGTTTATGGAAATAGCAAATTCCTAGTCCTATAGGTTTTTTAATAGTTAGTGTGATTTTAGAGCAATACTCCCCGTATTGCTCTATTAGTTTTCCATGAATCGCTGCGTCTACAAAAAGTAATATAGCGCAATAATGATTACTACACATGCAATAATAATCAGTTTATTGAGCTTCGCTTGCTTTTCTTCTTGCTCAGACTTAACCTGATAATTTCGTTTTTCTGGTAATGCCATTTGATTAAAATTAGAAATTAGTATTTATTCATGATGATAGGGCTCCCCTTTCATAATTGAGAAGGCACGATAAACTTGTTCAACAAAAAATAACCGTATCATTTGATGTGAAAACGTCATATTGGAAAGCGAAATTTTATGATTAGCACGCGCATACACCTGTGCGTCAAAACCATAAGGGCCGCCGATCACAAAAATCATATGCTGCACGGAATTCAACAAGGCCTTTTCAAAATAAGCTGAAAATTCTAAGGATCGATACGCCTTTCCATGTTCATCTAACAGAATTAAGGTATCTGTTTGCTGCACATGTTTCAATATTAATTGCGCCTCTTTTTCCTTCTGTTGCTCCTGCGACAAGTTTTTCACATTCTTAATATCGGGAATTACTACCAGCGTAAAGTTTACATAAAACTTTAACCGCTTCATATATTTCTCAATACCTTCCAATAGGTATTTTTCATCCGTCTTCCCAATACACACCAAAGATATTTTCATAGTCAAAGATAAAAAATATTACAGGACAAAAAAGGGGTAAACCGATGAGGCTACCCCTAGTTAATTCTATCATAGAAACTTTCTTTTGTAACAAAGAGAGCTACTTATTTTTTCGCTGCTAATTCAATTTTGAAATTGATTTCTTTCGAGATTAAATCATCTTTCTTACCTTCATAAGTAATACCGAAATCTTCACGTGCGATATTAAAGTCTGCAACAACTTTAACGGCAGTATCATTCGCTTCTGCAACTTTCGCATCAAAAGTAATATTCTTACTTACACCTTTGATTGTTAAGTTAGCTGACACATTGAAATCACCTGCTGCAGCACCTGCTTTAACAGAAGTAATGTGTAGAGAAGCATCTGGAAATTTTTCTGTATCAAAGAAATCCGCAGCTTTTAAGTGACCGTCTAATTTCTCTTTCCACTCACCTTCTAAATCTGTAGAAGATAAAGATGCTACTGAAATTACAAAATCACCACCTGTTAATGCGCCGTTATCGACAACTAAATTACCGGATGTAATCTTTACTGTACCTGTGTGCTCACCAGAAACTTTTTTACCAGTCCAAACAACTTTTGAAGCTGCTGTATCAACTGCAAATGAAGCACCTGTTGCAACTTGTGTTACCTCTGTAGAATCTGCAACATCTGCTTTTTTACCTTCTGGGTTACTAACACAAGATGATAATAAGGCTACAGCTAACGCTGGAATTAAGAAAAACTTACTCATAATTAAATCAATTTATTTTTTATATATGTTTAAACGAATATAGCAGTTTTATTTAAAAATTGAAACGTATCAGAAATTTATAACATTTCTTAGACAATCAATTAGTGACCCTTAGGCTGCACATCAACACGACGAATATCAGCACCTAAAGCTTTTAGACGTGCCTCAATATGCTGGTAGCCGCGTTCAATCTGTTCGATATTATGAATAACTGACTTACCACTAGCTGATAAAGCAGCAATCAATAATGAAACCCCAGCACGGATATCTGGAGATGTCATCTCAATACCACGTAGGCGATTTACTTTATTCAATCCAATGACCGTAGCACGGTGTGGATCACAAAGGATAATCTGCGCTCCCATATCGATTAATTTATCCACGAAGAATAAACGACTTTCGAACATTTTCTGATGGATAAGAACATTTCCTTTAGCTTGTGTAGCTACCACAAGTACGATACTCAATAAATCCGGTGTAAATCCAGGCCATGGTGAGTCCGATACTGTTAAGATAGAACCATCTATAAACGTATCAATTTCATAAGAATCCTGAGCTGGAATAAAGATATCGTCACCACGTAGCTCAAATTTTATGCCTAAACGTGAAAATATTGTAGGAATAATTCCTAGTTCTTCGAAATGAACATCTTTAATGGTTAACTCAGATCCTGTCATAGCCGCTAAGCCAATAAAAGAACCTATTTCAATCATATCAGGTAACATACGATGAGATGTTCCACCTAATGATTTTACACCATCAATCGTTAGTAAGTTCGAACCAATACCTGAGATTTTTGCCCCCATACGGTTTAACATCTTACATAACTGCTGCAAATAAGGCTCACAAGCGGCGTTGTAAATCGTCGTAACGCCTTCTGCTAATACGGCAGCCATCACAATATTTGCTGTTCCTGTAACTGAAGCTTCATCCATTAAGATGTAAGTTCCCTTTAACTGCGTTGCATCGACATTGAAAAAGTGATTCTCAGCATCATAAACGAACTTCGCTCCTAATTTCTCAAAACCTAAGAAGTGTGTATCTAAGCGACGACGACCAATCTTATCGCCTCCTGGCTTTGGAATAGCCGCTTTACCAAAGCGTGCTAATAGAGGACCTACAATCATAATAGACCCGCGTAAGCTTCCCCCCTTTTCCTTAAATTCCGCCGATTGAAAGTAGTCAATATTAATATCCTTCGCTTCAAAGACATAGGTATCTGCATCAATTCTATTAATCGATACACCCAGTGCTCCCAACAACTCTATTAATTTATTGACATCTTTGATATCAGGTATATTACTTATTGTCATGGGCTCTGCCGTCAATAATACGGCAGAAATAATCTGTAGCGCTTCATTCTTTGCCCCCTGTGGAGTAATCTCCCCCTTTAACGGCTTACCACCATGAATTTCAAATGCGTTCATTTTGTTATTATATACTAAATTTTTTATAGACTAAATAAAAAAAGCAATTGTTAAGAAATCTGAGTTACTTCACAATTGCTATTGACACAAAAATAATAATTTACTTAACCTTTTCTATAGTTATTATTATTTGTGTTGGAATTTGATGGTCCGTAGCTACGTTTGTTGTTATTACTAGCTCCACCGGTATTGGAATTTGTATTCCTTTTGGAGAAGTTGTTCGTATTATTACTACGTGGATTGCTAGGTCCTTTGTGGTGGCTATGTCCAGTGTTATTACTGCGGTTCTGCGTATTTGAAGGTGCTGGAGCAGCTCCACCTTTAATGCGGTTTCCTGGAGGAGGAGTTTTAAAATCTAACTTCGTTAAAGTCACTCCTTCTTTCAATTTCAGAATACCTTCGGATAAACCTGCGAGATCTTCCAGTATAAACTCATCGGATACCGAGTCTTTATTCCAAGTGGTGTAAGCCATTTTCATAAAGTTGGCAATAGAAAGTGCCATCTGCTGTCTCTTCTCTTCGTCAGTAACTTGGATCGCTTTATCGATCATCTTCTCGACCGTAAATCCGTAATGTTTAAATTTTATGCGGTGCTGTGGGTAGTTTAATAACTCCGGAGTAGGGCGCACATCATCGCGTGTAGGCGTCACATAAGGTGAATCTACATCGATGCTGAAATCCGAGATAATACGTAAGTGATCCCAAAGCTTATGTTTGAAATCCGCCACATCACGTAAATGTGGATTTAGCACACCCATCATATCGATTACTACCTGTGCTAGGCGATTGCGCTCTTCCTTTTCCGGAATAGTACAAATATAATCTACCATATTTTGCACATTTCTACCGTATTCGGCTAATATTAACCTTGGTCTTGTGCTGTTGTAATCAAAATTCATATGTATATATTAGGAACAAATCGGATATAAATCCGCTTATTCAGTCTATGCGTTATTAAAGATGCAGTTCTTAGCTGCTTTTTTACAGTTCTTAGCTGCACTTGTTATGTTTCAGCATTTAGCTGATTTATTATTCTACGATCCTTAGTTTAGCAAATTTAAGCAACAATTGCTTCTGTCCCAAACCTTTGAATGAAATAGTTGCTTTAAGGTCCCCTTTCGCACCTTCTAAATTCGTTACTTCACCAAATCCAAAGCGTTCGTGCTCAACTTGCATCCCAATCGCGAGCTTACTCGTGTCTGAAGGGGCAAATCCTGCTGTAGGCTTATGCGCCTTCGCAAGTAGTGAGGTGGTCTTTGGAATAACCTTAGGCTTAGGCTTGGAAAATGCATCTTTATCCCCCTGCTGCTGCCATGCCATGCGCTCACCTTTGAAATTTCCTTCCGCTGAAGATGCCGTTGAGCGACTAGAAAATTCTAAATCTAGGTACGCAGGATTCAACTCATCTAAAAAGCGCGACGGCTCACAGTTGTTTAAAGTTCCCCAACGGTAGCGCGATGTCGCATAGGAAAGAAGAAGCTTTTTTTCAGCACGCGTCACCGCAACATAAAATAGACGTCTCTCTTCCTCCAGCTCGGCGCGAGAATTTAATGCCAGCTGCGAAGGGAAAAGATTCTCTTCAAGCCCAACAATAAAGACTACTGGAAACTCCAATCCTTTTGAAGAGTGTATCGTCATCAACGAGACTGTATCTGCATTGGGATTTTTATCATTATCATCGTTCGTTAGAAGAGCAATATCTTGCATATAAATATCCAATCCGCGCTCCTCCAAATCCTCACGTTCTGAAAACTCCTTGATACCATTTAGGAGTTCCTGAATATTTTCATACCTGGAAAGACCCTCCACGGATTTATCCGCATAAAGCTCCTTTAAGATCCCGGAATGCTGCGCTATATGCATCGCTGTATCAAAGGCTGACTGACTTTTTGCGAGGGCCTGAAAAGACTGAATCATAGTTCCAAAGCCATTCACAGCTCCTGCAGAACGTCCTTCAAGAAACATGGAAGCATTGGCTACCACATCCCATAACCGGAATTGATTCTTGTCAGCGGCAATCACAATTTTCTCAATCGTTGTATCCCCTATTCCACGACGTGGGTAGTTGATCACCCGCTTTAAAGCTTCTTCATCATTGGGATTAAAGGTCAATCTAAAATACGCAATTAAATCCTTAACTTCCTTACGCTGATAGAAAGAAGTTCCCCCGTAAATTTTATAAGGGATATTTATTTTCCTTAAAGCTTCCTCCATGGCACGAGACTGCGCATTCGTCCGATAGAGGATTGCAAAATCTTTGTAATGTAACCCTTTTAAGGCGTACTCTTGAGCGATTTGATCCGCCACAATCTTTCCTTCTTCATTATCAGAGAAGGCACGGGAGACTTTAATCTTCTCTCCCTCTTCATTATCGGAAAATACATTCTTCTCCAGCTGATTCTTATTATTCGCTATCACCGAATTTGCGGCGTTAACAATCGTCTGCGTGGAGCGATAATTCTGTTCCAATTTAAAGACTTTCACATCGGGATAATCTTTCTGAAAGTTCAGAATATTCTGGATATTAGCACCCCGGAAGGCATAGATACTTTGCGCATCATCACCTACAACACAGATATTCTCATTGACGGCCGCTAGGCGCTTAACAATTAAATATTGTGAAAAGTTTGTATCCTGGTACTCATCCACCATCAAATATTTAAATTGATGCTGATATTTATGTAGGACTTCGGGGGATTTATTCAATAACACATTGGTCTTAAACAATAAATCATCAAAGTCCATCGCCCCAGCACGGTAGCAACGCTGCGCATAGGTTAGATAAATCTGGCCCAGCTGCCCACGACCATTCGAAATATCTTCAGCCATAATAGCCTCATTCTTGTTATATTCCTGGGGAGATATTAAATTATTCTTTGCTTGAGAGATGCGTCCATATACCTGATTGACATTGTATAATTTATCATCTAAGTTCATTTCCTTTAAGATAGAACGTAACAAAGATTTTGTGTCATCGGTATCGTAAATCGTAAAATTCTTTGGATAGCCAATAATCTCAGCTTCTACACGTAAGATCTTTGCGAACACGGAGTGGAATGTTCCCATCCATATATTCTTTGCTTCCGCGCCAACGACAGATTTTATACGTTCGCGCATTTCCTTGGCAGCCTTATTCGTAAAGGTTAGCACCAAAATATTAAATGGATCTACCCCCTGACGTACTAAATGTGCTACACGATAGGTAATCACACGCGTCTTTCCTGAGCCAGCACCTGCCACAATCATGACAGGGCCTTTAGTATTTTCCACAGCGTCACGCTGTGAGGGGTTTAATCCTGATAAAAAATCCAAAGTTTACTCCTCGTTAAATCGTAAAAAAAATGTTTTATATAAAGGTGATTCCTTCCTACGCTCCTTAAAATGGGGCGTCGTCAGGCATATCATTCATCTTCGAAGGCATTGTAATGCCACCACCAGTCCGAGTATCAAATGCCGCGGAGGGTGCCATCGAAGGTGGAAAAGCGGGTGTATCAGCCGTAAAGGATTCTTGCCCCATACCCGAGAACTCATCTTCTAAGTCTACGAATTTAACATATTTACCAATAAAACGCAAGGGCACAATGCCTGTTTCTCCATTTCTATGTTTGGCGATAATCACTTCACCTACCCCTGCGGTAGGGCGACCTTCTTCATCTTCTGTTAAACCGTAATATTCTGGGCGATATAAAAACAACACCATATCAGCATCCTGCTCAATGGATCCCGACTCACGTAAATCCGAGAGCATAGGACGCTTCGAGTTTCCGGGACGTGATTCCACAGCACGGGAAAGCTGCGAAAGGGCTAATACAGGAATATTCAACTCCTTAGCCACAGACTTCAGGGCACGGGAGATACTACCAATTTCTTGCTCTCTATTACCGCCCCCTTTACCATCAGCCTTTCCTTGCATCAGCTGCAAGTAATCGACAATGACCATCTGTATATCATGCTGCGCTTTTAGTCGACGGCACTTCGCTCTAAATTCAAAAACATTTAATGCGGGAGTGTCATCAATTATAAGAGGCGCTTCTGTCAGGCGACCAATACGGGAATGTAGCTGCTGCCACTCATGATCCGCTAGATTACCTTTCTTTAATTTCTCTTGTTCAATTTCCGTCTCTCCAGCAATCAGACGATTTACTAATTGTACAGAGGACATCTCCAAGGAGAATACTGCAACAGGCTTATTGTGATCCACAGCAGCATTACGCGCTACGGAGAGTACAAAAGCTGTCTTTCCCATCGCCGGACGTGCGGCAATAATTACTAAATCTGAGGGCTGCCATCCGGAAGTCATCCGATCCAATGCCGTTAATCCGGAAGGTACTCCTGTCAAACCATCGGTCTTATCGCGCAGGAGCTCTAAGTTGGAAATAGCTTCACGCATGATATCATCCATCTTTCGGGAATCACGACGTAAGTTATTTTGTGCAATATCGAATAAACTTTTCTCCGCATGATCTAATAAATCGAAAATATCGGAAGTCTCATCGTAGGAGGAGTTGATAATTTCTGTAGATACCTGAATCAGTTCACGCTGAATATATTTTTGAGATATAATGCGGGCATGGTATTCAATATTTGCCGCCGATACCACATGGTCTGTAAGCTGTGTAATATAATATGCACCACCCACCATTTCTAAGGAGCCCATTTTTCTCAATTCTGCCGTTACGGTCAAAATATCTATAGGTGATGTTTTCTGAAATAAATTAAAAATCGCTTCAAATATTTTTTGATGCGCATCTTTATAAAAAGACTCGGGTTTTAAAATATCAATAACTTCCGATAAGGCATTTTTTTCGAGCATTAAAGCTCCTAGTACGGCTTCTTCTAAATCTAATGCTTGGGGAGGTAATTTACCTAGGCCACTAACCATATTATTGAGTCTGGTCTTACGCTCACCAAAGCCTGTTTTCTTTGTAGCCTCGAATTTATTCGGTATAAAATTATTGTCGTTATTCATTTCTCAGGGCTGAAATTAAATGTTCCCCAAAAATTGTAGTCTGCTTCTGGGATAACAAAAGTATAAAAAATACTTTTGACATTTCTACCTAGTTTCAAACAACCTATTTTTCGAATGCGCTATAAGAGGCTTATAGGCATTCTGAAATGTGGATAACAAATTAGTTTTCCACATTTAATGTTCATAACGCCATGAAAATAAAACATAAATAACTTATAAACAATTATTTAAGGAAAATATATTTCTTCAACCAAATGTTAATAACTATACACTCATTTATTTACGAGCCTAATTTTTATAAAAAGAATGTAGGGTAGAATAAATTTTACTTTAGACAGTTAAATTCCCTTCAAAGGTCATGCAGAATGTTGTATCTTTGTTATTATGACAAATGAATCATCGACGTTAAAGCCGTACAAAGATGTAGCGGATGGAAAGAAAAAGCAAGTCGCGGATATGTTTAATAACATTTCCAAAACCTATGATTTTCTAAACCACTTCCTGTCATTAGGCATCGATAAAATATGGCGTAAGAATGCGATTAACTCGCTGAAAGACTTAGCCCCTCAATATATGTTAGATGTGGCAACTGGCACTGGAGACTTTGCACTGCAGAGCATAAAAACATTGAATCCTAAAAAAATTATCGGTGTAGATATCTCGGAAGGCATGCTTGCTGTCGCTAAAGAAAAAATTGCCGCAAAGGGGTTAACTGATCAATTTGAAGTGCAGCTGGGAGATTCCGAAAAATTGCAGTTTGCCGATGAGACTTTCGACGCTGTGACTGTGGCTTTTGGTGTTAGAAACTTTGAAAACCTAGAAAAAGGCCTATCGGATATTTGTCGTGTACTAAAGCCTGGTGGTCGTGCTGTGATATTAGAGTTTTCAAATCCACAGAATTTCCCGATAAAACAGCTTTATAACTTCTACTTCCGTCAAATTACGCCAAGGATAGGAAAACTATTTTCCAAAGACTCTTCAGCATATGAATACCTACCGGAATCTGTAGCCAAATTTCCGGATGGCGAACGCTTTGTGGCGATTACCAAGCAGGTAGGTTTTAAAACCACCATAATGCGTCCCCAAACTTTTGGTATCTGTACCATTTATATCGCTACCAAATAGGTTTTTTTAAAAATTAATGCCGTAGAATAGCATGCAGAAAACAGTATTTATAACAGGAGCGAGCTCAGGCATTGGTAAAGCCTGTGCCGAAGTATTAGCAAAAGCTGGATATAATCTCTTATTATGTGCACGAAGACATGAAAAGTTAGTGCAACTTAAGCATGAGTTGTCCAACTTATACCCGACGATTCATATACATACCTTCGAACTCGATGTCCGCCATGCACAGGAAGTTCAACAAGCCATCACCGCACTACCCGAGGAATGGAAAAAAATTGACGTCTTAATCAACAACGCTGGACTAAGTCAAGGTTTAGACCCTATACAAACGGGAAATATTGACGACTGGGACCGCATGATAGATACCAATATCAAAGGTTTTCTTTATGTATCACGCCAAGTTATTCCCCTTATGGAAGCCACTGGTGCTGGACATATTGTGAATTTAGGATCTATTGCTGGTAAGGAAGTCTACCCCAATGGGAATGTTTACTGCGCCACTAAGCATGCTGTAGATGCCCTCAATAAAGCCATGCGCATAGACTTACTCCCCAAAGGTATCAAGGTTACAGGAATTAACCCTGGGATGGTAGAAACGGAATTTTCTGAAGTTCGCTTTAAAGGAGATACCGAGCGTGCAGCGCATGTGTACGATGGCCTCACCCCTCTTTCTGGCACTGATATTGCCGAAACTATTTTATTCGTATTATCGCGTCCAGCGCATGTATGTATCAATGATCTATTGATTATGCCTACAGCGCAAGCAAATGGTACGCTAGTTAACAGAAAATAACAACATTATATATTCAAAATTTCAACTATGTCTTTAGAAGTAACTATCAACCAAGATATTAAAGCTGCAATGATTGCAAAAGATGCTGCGAAATTGCGTGGTTTACGTGCTGTAAAAGCGGCGATCCTTTTAGCGAAAACAGAAAAAGGTCATTCCGAAGAACTAACGGAAGAGTCCGAAATAAAAGTGCTTCAGAAATTAGTGAAACAGCGTAAGGAGTCTGCGGACATCTATAAGACGCAAGGTAGAGAAGATTTATACGCAATAGAAGTGGAGGAGCAGGAAGTAATTGAAGCTTACCTACCGAAGCAACTAGATGCGGCAGAAGTCGAGGCTATTATTAAAGATATTATCGCTGAAACAGGTGCTGCTTCGGTAAAAGATATGGGTAAAGTAATGGCTGCAGCAAATCAAAAGTTAGCTGGTCAAGCGGATGGCAAAACAATCTCGGCAACCGTCAAATCATTGCTTTCCTAAAATCTACAACGCCCCAATAGTGCGCATTAAACACCTCAAAAGAGCAACCTCAGAAGAGCTGTAGTTATAAAAAAAAGGAATACCTCGGTATTCCTTTTTTTATGCTTTTATAATAACGTGGAGTATTAACCTTTTTTCACAGGATTCCCGTAATGGCAATCGCGCTCCATGGTGCTAATATGTCGCTCCTTCTTTACGGGATAGACATCTTCAATGGCAATTAATATTCCGGTCTCTTCCACTTCCCCAAATTCATCATTCATCGCCGTACCAAAGGTTTTCATCGATGGAGACAGATTCATATAGGTGTTTATTAAAGGAGGGATATTTTCCCCTAAAGCACGGATACGTGCGTTCAACACCTTATAACCTTCCTTATAATCAAGATCGTCAAAAATCCCTAAAAAGGGGCTGAAGTCTGTTTTTATTTCCAAATTCGCATGAGGGCGTACCAACTGCTCTTTATCTGGAAAATAGGTTTCCATAAAATACATTAATAAGTCGCGTGCTTCCTTATTATAGTGTGTATACATGGTCACTTTTCCAAAAAGATATTTTATATCTGGATTTAACACGATCAATCCGCCTAAGCCATCCCATAAATTATCTAAGGAAAATAGTCCTTTTCGATTATCCACCGAAGGTTGATATCTCGGCTGCACAAAAGAACGGCCTAATTCCATGGTACTAGAAAGGTAGGAATCAATAAATTTTTCTGAAAAGTCAAAGTAATGTGCCGTTGAAAGGTTAAACTTGCCATCCTCAGAAAAAGCATTTTTACATTTTATAATCCGATACCCGGCCACAATTTCCTCATCCTCAGGATTCCATGCAATCAGTTGATCATAACAATTTTCACAGGTGTCATTCTCATCTAAATCCAACGCTAATCCTGTACCACCACCGGCAGTTCTAAATGTTAGTTCACGTAAACGACCAATTTCCTTAACTACTTGGGGAGCATTGTGATAATTCACCAAGTATATTTCATTATTGCCGTTATTCGTATATCTCATAAAAGCCGCTTGATTTAATTCAGCTTTTAAAAGGCTCTTCTCAACTGGAGCGATTAATTCTTGCATATATATTATTTTTCTGGAGCCATGGAGTAAACAAGTTGTTTTACTTCCTCAGCCCAAGTAGATTCTTCTTTACTTTTATCAAAATACGTGTACGAAATAGGCTTTCCTATCCGTATGATAATGTTTTTATTACGCGCTGAAAACATTTCATGCGGCAATACAAGCATCTCTAAGTTAGTCTTGATACCTAACTTCCTACGCCAACGGGATAGATTATAGAAAAAATTTGAATTTTCACCTTCAATATAAACGGGAACAACGTCTTTTTTATATTTCTTAGCCTTATTAATAAAGCTTTTTTGCCACTGCAGATCCATAACACCATGAGACTGCTTCCGGGAAACTAATCCGGCAGGAAAAACTAGTAACGCTTCCTTAGCGGCATAAGCCTGTTGAATGGCCATCGCCTGAGAGCGCCCTTGCCCACCTACCTTATTCACGGGAACAAATAAAGGCTGCAAGTTTTCCACATTCATTAGAATATCATTGACTAGGAACTTCACATCTTGGCGATGTTTACCGATAGCATACATAAATGCCACCCCATCTAAGCCCCCCAAGGGGTGATTGGAAGCAAAAATAACGGAATCTTCTAAAGGAATGTTTTCCTGCCCTACTAAAGTTACCGAGGCTCCTAAATATTCTATTAAACCATCAACAAACTCAAGTCCACGCTTATCAGCATAGCGAGTCATAATGATGTTAATATCATCAATATGTACGAGTCGTTCTAAAAAGCTGGTAAGTGCGTTGGGAATCCATTTCAGTAATTTGGGGTTCTTCTTTTTAATTACATCGCGGATGTCAATATATTTCTTCGGCTGCTCTATATTCATTTTCTTAAATAATACGCTCCTACAAGGTACTGCATAGTGTAGAATTATTTGTAAAATTAATTAAAAATAGTATATACTCTGAAATAAGATGTATAATAATTACATATTTATTATAATTCAACAATATCGATTGTTTTTGTATTTAAAAGCACTTATTTAAGGAGGCGTCTCAATATTTATTCGTATATTATTAACATCCTAATTCGTAGAATATGCAAATAGCACAAATAGTGACTGAACCAACAATTTATGCCTCCAACAAGGACTCCATTGCCTATCTATTAGACCTGATGGAAGACTACAAGTTAGCAGGGCTTCCCATCGTTGATCAGGCGCATTATATGGGCTATGTATTAGAAGCGGATCTTATTAATTTTTCTGACAGCAGCCTAGCACTCCCTCCTGCTGCGATACGTCATGATCCAATCTTTGTATACAATAACCAGCATATCTACGATGCCCTTCAAATTTCACAGCACTTCGCCTTGGATTTTATTCCTGTTATCACGGCCGACCAAGACTATAAAGGCCTACTTAGGCCTATCGATATTCTAAAAGGATTGACGGCGTTGAGTAGTGGCGATGAGCTTGGAGCGATACTCAGTCTGACCTTATTAAAAAGAGACTATTCTTTGAGTCATCTTTCCCATTTAATAGAGAATGAAAATTGCAAGATTCTTTCCTTAGCCGTGCAGGAGCTCCCCGAGGAGGAGTTATTACGCCTGACGCTACGCTTGGATACCCATCAAATCGAAGCGGTGGAGTCTGCCTTATTACGTCATAATTACACCATCGAAGCACAGTATCATCAAGCTGAACCTAGCAGTGATTTAGGAAGTAGATTTGAAAATCTGATGAAGTATCTACAGATGTAAGAAAGATTTTCTCATCTTTGACAAAAATAACATATTATGAGAATAGCGGTTTATGGTAGGGACTTTAGTCCTGCAGTTATACCACATGTCCAACATTTATTTAAGCTTTTAGAAGATCGTGGAATTGATATCTGGGTATATGATCCTTTCTACGCATTTTTAAAGAATCAATTTTTATGCCCAACGAACCTTTGCACCTATTCCAAGCACGAGGATCTACCCAAGGATATTGATATTATGTTGAGCCTAGGGGGAGATGGCACCATGCTTTCCGCCGTTTCTATTATAAAAAATTCAGGTATACCTATTGCCGGAATAAACTTTGGAAGGCTAGGTTTCTTAGCTTCCATCCATAAATCCAAAATTGAGGAGGCCTTAAACCAGCTTATTTCTAAAGATTATCAGATTCAAAAGCGCGCTTTAATAGCGGTTAGCTCACCGAATAAAAACCTCTTCGAAGGTAATAACTATGCATTAAATGATATCACGGTATTCAGGTATGATAGCTCTGCTATGATTACAGTAAATGCCTATTTAAATGGGGAGTTATTAAATGCTTACTGGGCCGATGGATTAATTATTGCTACGCCTACAGGTTCTACGGCTTATTCACTCAGCTGTGGGGGCCCTATTATTATGCCTGGATCGGGAAATTTCGTGATAACACCAATTTCTCCTCACAACTTGAATGTTCGCCCGATTATTATATCCTCCGAATTCGAGCTGACCTTAGAAATAGAATCACGCACAGAAAAATATATCTTAAGCTGTGATTCTAAATTTGAGACTATGCATACAAAAGAGACGCTAAGCATTCGTAAAGCGCCATTCTTTATAAATTTAATCCGCCTTCCAGGAGAAAGTTATTTCGCAACATTACGAGAGAAATTACTTTGGGGAATAGACGTTAGAAATTATTAATTATGGGATAGCTAATTCAAATTATTAACAGTTTTTATGAATTAGCAATCGTATTTATTAATTATCTTTACCACAGAAATATAAGATGAATGTAATTATTACCTTCATTTTCTTAAAGCCTTCGCGGCTTTGTGTACAAGAATTAAACATAAATGAGCATTTTAGATCAAATTGATACGAATAAATTACCCCAACATGTGGCTGTAATCATGGATGGCAATGGTAGATGGGCAAAGGAAAAGGGTAAATTACGCATCTTTGGACATCAATCTGGCGTGAAAGCTGTGAGACAAACGCTGGAGGCAGCTTTAGAGTTGGGCGTAGAATACTTGACACTTTATGCCTTTTCTTCGGAGAATTGGAATCGTCCGAAGTTGGAAGTTTTAGCGCTGATGGAGTTGCTCGTAGTAACGCTAAATAAGGAAGTAAAGAATTTCATGAAAAATGGAGTCCGTGTGAATGCTATTGGCAGTTTAAGTCAGCTTCCAAAATCAGCACAGAACAAGCTTCAGGAGGTCATCAATGCGACGCAACATAACCGTACATGTACCTTGACAATTGCTTTGAGCTACAGCTCAAAAATGGAAATTGTCGATGCTACAAAAAATATTGTCAACGCCGTCTTAGCAGGCACTTTACGTGCTGAGGATATCACGGAAGAGACTATTACAAACAACCTTTATACAGCAAATATCCCAAACCCGGATTTACTTATACGCACCTCTGGGGAGCATCGCATAAGTAATTTCCTATTATGGCAAATAGCCTACGCAGAGCTCTATTTTTCACCTGTGATGTGGCCAGAATTTACCACGGAACATTTTTACCAAGCAGTCTTAGATTATCAAGCGCGAGAAAGAAGATTCGGAAAGACTTCAGAACAGCTATAATTTACCTATATTTAACCAGATTACCCGCAGAAAAGATTTAACTGTAAACCTTTAAATTTTTCTTAATTAACAAAAATTAACAACTGATTGGTGTACTTTAGCATCGATAAAATATTTTAGATGAAGCGCATAGTATTTTTTGTATTCTTCGTTGCGGTTGCACAATTGCAATTTTCTCAGGCACAAGTGAGAAGCAACCCAATAAACTTAAATGACACAGAAGTATTTTCCTATATTAATCCCAAAGATTACGTTATTGGAGAAATACGTGTTTCGGGCACCCAATATTTGGATAATGATGTGTTAATTACCATCTCCAAATTGCAAAAAGGTCAACACCTAGAAGTTCCTTCTGAAGCGACATCTAATGTGGTCAAAAATTTAATGGGACAAGGTCTTTTCGATGATGTCCAATTATGGGCCGACCGTATTGAGGGCGAAACAATCTATTTAGAAATTCGCGTTCAAGAAAGACCGCGCCTAACGCGGATTGATTTAAATGGCCTTAGCAAAAGCCAAACGGAAGAAATTCGTAAACGCCTCAATGAAAATACGGGGAAAATCGTTAACGAAAACTTGATCAACACCACCAAAAACACCATCCAAAGGTATCTACGTGAGAAAGCTTTCTTATACCCTGACATAAAAATCACCCCTAAAAAAGATAGTGCGCAAGCAAATAATGAAATTCTTGATGTGCAGGTAGACCGCAATAGCAAGGTGCGTGCGGAATCTATCAACTTCTCAGGAACTGAGAAATTCTCCCAAAAAGAATTACGTAAGATGTTTAAAGGGGTAAAACAAAAAGCCTGGTTTAGAATCTTTGGTCCTGGAAAATTTAAGGAAGAGAAATATAAAGAAGCGAAAGAAAACTTAATTACTAACCTCCATAAAAAAGGTTACCGCGACGCGGAAATTATTAAAGATACCGTTTCTAGGGTAGACGAAAAAAGTGTGAAAGTAGACATCGATTTATACGAAGGTCCAAAATACTATTTCGGAAAAATCAACTGGTCAGGAAACTCCAAATATTCAGATTCTGTCTTAAATATTATTTTAGGTATTGAAAAAGGTCAGGTGTTCTCCGAAGAAACACTGATGAATAAGTTAATGGGCCCTACACGTAATAATGATGATATATCCACATTATATATGAATGACGGGTACTTAACATTTTCCATTGACCCTATTCAAACGAAAGTATATAACGATACCATAGACCTGGATTTACGTATGTATGAGGGTGCACAGTATACCATCAATAATGTACTTGTAAAAGGAAATGACGTAACCAATGACCGCGTTGTATTACGTTCGATCTATACGAAGCCAGGACAGAAATTCTCCAAAGCTTTAATTATGCAATCTGTTCGTGAAATTGCCCAATTGGGAAATTTTGATGAACAGAAAACAAACCCTGTACCTACAAATTTAAACCATGCTGAAGCAACCGTAGATGTGTTGTATAATGTTGCAGAAAAACCTTCCGATCAGGTGGAACTTTCTGGTGGTTACGGTGCGGGACAGATAATCGGTACCTTAGGCTTAACATTCAATAACTTCTCAACAGCAAACTTATTCAATAAAAGTGCTTGGAAACCATTACCACGTGGTGATGGACAGAAGTTAAGCTTACGTGGACAGACTTCAGGTAAACGTTACCAATCCTACTCCTTCTCCTTCTCGGAGCCTTGGTTAGGCGGTAAAAAACCTATTTACTTTGGCTTATCAGCTTATACCTCGAACTCTTCCTACGGAGGATTTAACAACTACACAGGACAGCAGATGGTAGAAGATTCTAAATTACAACGTATTTGGATGACAGGGGTTACAGCAACTTTAGGAAAGCGTCTACAATGGCCTGACAACTATTTCCAAATTAATAGCTCACTATCTTTCCAGCGTTATAAATTACAGAACTACCCTTCTTACTTCTTGTTTGATAATGGTACGGCTTACAATATAAACTTTACACAGGAAATTTCGCGGAACTCAATCGATGCGCCTATCTACCCTACTTCAGGAGTAAATCTTAAGTTTTCCGTTCAGTTAACGCCACCATATTCCCTATTTAATAAATTAAATTATAATACAGCATCTGAGCAAGATCGTTTCCGTTGGACAGAATACCACAAATGGAAATTTGACTCGCAATGGTACACTAAAATTGTTGGTAAGTTAGTCTTCAAAGCACAAGCACAATTTGGTTTCTTAGGATCATACTCCGACAAAACAGGAACATCAACTTTCGAGCGTTTCAAATTAGGGGGTGATGGTATGCAAGGATTTGACTTCTTGCAGGGATCTGAAATTATCGCTATGCGTGGTTATTCTAATGGTACCGTTATTCCTGCTAGCACGCCGAATAATTTACAGAGTATTGCCATTAGCTCAGGTAGCCCAATCTATACGAAATACCAAATGGAATTAAGACATCCAGTAATGTTAAATGACCAAGCAACAGTGTTTGTATTAGCATTTGCAGAAGCGGGTAACACCTGGAATAAGTTCTCAGAATTTAACCCTTTTAAAGTACGTCGTTCAGCGGGTGTTGGAGCTCGTATCTTCCTTCCGATCTTCGGTATGTTAGGTATTGACTACGGCCATGCTTTCGACCCTATTCCAGGCTTAAATAGCAGCCAATGGAAACAAAATTTTACATTTAGTATCATGCAGAATATGGGCGGATTCTAAGCCCTTAAAATTTAACTGCTAAAATTTATTTTAAAGGAGAGGCTTTCTGAAAAGAGAAGCCTCTTTTTTTTTGCAACGCTTTTTTTTTACTATATTCACGAAATCAATTGTACGCCATTAATTTTCAATCTTCGCTTTAAAAAAGGTCGGATTTTTAACATTAATTAACACCGATTATAGTCTTATTAGCGTGCCCTAGCATGGAATACAACTAAAATTAAAGTATTTTTGGAACAAATATTGACATAGTCATCATACAAACAAATTGACAACAGTTAAATTTCTATAAAATGAAAAAATTATTAATCGTAATCGCTTTTATAACTTGTGGTATCAGTGCGACATATGCACAACGCTTAGCCTATGTTGATTCAGAATATGTCATCAAACACATCCCTGAATATACTGCTGCACAGAAGCAAATCGATGGTCTATCCACACAATGGCAGGCAGAGGTTGATGCTAAGTATGCTGATATTGAAAAATTATACAAAGCTTATCAAAATGATCAGTCGCTATTAAATGAAGATATGCGTCGCCGCCGGGAAGATGAGATTGTACGTAAGGAAAAAGAAGCTAAAGAATTCCAACGTCAGAAGTTTGGTTTTGAAGGTGATTTATTCAAACAACGTACGAATTTAATTCAACCGATTCAGGAGCGTGTCAAAAAAGCGATCAAGGATGTTGCCGCTTCACAGAATATTGAGTTAGTATTAGACCGTGCTTCGGAAGCTACTTTCTTATATGCAAACCCAAATTTGGATAAATCTAACGATATTATCACAAAATTAGGCTTGAAACCGAATCCCGCGCTTGCAAAGTAAATATATGTTTGCTATAATTGCTTTGTAATTGCATATATTAATTAGTAAGTATATATTAGATAATAAACAACCGGTTAAAGTATATACTTTAACATTTAACGATTAAAATGGAAAGAATGAAAAATTTAGTTAAAGGAGCAGCATTATTAGTTGTGATGTTCTTATCAACACAGTTTGCTAATGCGCAACAAAAAATTGGACATGTTAGTTTCAATGAAATTTTCTCTTTAACGACTGATTTCAAAACGGCTCAAGACCAATTAAAAACATTAGGTGAAGCGAAAACAAAAGAAATCCAAGCTTTGTACACGGAGTTTCAAACGAAACAAACTGCAGCGAACGACAAATTACGTAACCGCTCTGAAGCGAATAAAGACAAAGTGGATGCTGAGTTACAAACATTGGGTACAGAATTACAAGATATGCAAAACCGTATCACTGAATTTCAACGTTTAGCACAAGAAGAAGTTCAAAAGAAAGAAGAAGAATTGTTTACACCAATCCAAAAAAAGGTTGCTGACGCAATTACAGCTGTTTCTAAAGAAAAAGGTTACGCGTATGTATTGGACGTTTCAACAGGATCAATTCCTTACTTTCAAGGAGGTGATGACTTAACGCCAGCAGTAAAATCAAAATTAGGTATTAAATAAGATACACTATCTTTACAGATAAGGGGACACGGTAACGTGTCCCCTTTTTTTATTCAATACAGTCATTTATTTTTACACAATCTAAATAATTTATTATGCCTGCATAACAAAGTATTTATTATATATTTGTGTAAACCACTGTATTGAATTATGATAAGCCAATTGATTTTTTTTATGCTACTGGGGGTTTCCCTCTTTTTGTTTGCCAAACAAGCGCAACAGATCTATGCGAATATTCAGTTAGGCAAACCTGTAGATCGCTTTGATAATCCGAAAGCACGGATTAAAAAAATGTTGCTCGTGGCCTTTGGTCAACAGAAAATGTTTAAGCGCTGGACACCAGCAATCCTGCATCTTTTCGTTTATGTCGGTTTCTGTATCATCAATATAGAGATGATTGAAATTGTTATTGATGGACTCTTTGGAACACATAGGATCCTTTCTTTCTTAGGAGGATTTTACAACTTTCTAATCGCTTCCTTTGAGATATTAGCTTTTTTAGTGCTCCTTGCCTGCCTGGTATTTCTAGTACGCAGAAATAGTATGCGTATCAAGCGATTCCAGTCCCCTGAATTAAAAGATTGGCCGAAGACAGATGCCAACTTAATCCTCATTACTGAGATTCTGTTAATGTCCGCGTTCTTACTGATGAATGCCGCAGACTATACCCTGCAGGGATTAGGAGTAGGCCATTATGCCCAAGTAGGGAGTTTTCCAATATCTAGCTTAATAAGCCCCTATTTAACGACCAATACCGAGACCCTCGTCTTTATTGAGCGAGGTTGCTGGTGGTTTCATATCGTAGGGATATTTGCTTTTTTAAACTACCTTCCCTATTCTAAGCATCTGCATATTATATTAGCTTTTCCAACAACGTATTTCTCGAATTTAAATCCCAAAGGGCAGTTGGACAATATGCCTTCAGTTACCCAAGAAGTAAAGGCTATGCTAGACCCTTCTTTCGTTCCACAGGTGTTGGAAGGTCCACTCCGCTTTGGCGTGAAGGATGTCCAAGACCTTACCTGGAAAAACCTCCTGGAAGCATATACCTGTACTGAATGTGGTCGCTGCACCTCTTCATGCCCTGCGAATATCACGGGAAAACTACTTTCACCGAGAAAGATCATGATGGATACCCGCGATAGACTGACAGAGGTAGGAGATAACGTCAAGAAGAATGGAAGCTTTGTAGACGACGGCAAATCGTTAATAGACACTTATATCACACGAGCTGAAATATGGGCCTGTACGAGCTGTAACGCCTGCGTAGAGCAGTGCCCCGTCAATCTCAATCCCTTGGAGATTATTATGGATCTCCGTCGCTTCGCTGTAATGGAGGAATCACAAGCTGCAGCATCTGTCAACGCGATGTTCTCCAATATTGAAAACAACGGCGCTCCGTGGAAATATGCCCAAGCAGACCGTGCTAATTGGATCCAAGGAACAGATTAAAACTTATTAAAAACTTACAGCATGCAAAATGAATTAAATGTACCTACGATGGCCGAATTAATGGCCCGTGGTGAGACACCCGAAATTTTATTTTGGGTAGGTTGTGCAGGGAGTTTTGACGAACGAGCGCAAAAAATAACACGTGATATCTGCAAAATACTACAGCATGTAGGCTTAAAATTTGCCATCCTTGGCACCGAGGAGTCCTGTACTGGAGATCCCGCTAAGCGCGCAGGAAATGAATTTCTATTTCAGATGCAAGCCATGACGAATATCGAAATCCTAACAGGCTATGCGGTAAAGAAAATAGTAACCGCCTGCCCCCATTGCTTTAACACGTTAAAGAATGAATATCCGGCCTTGGGTGGAAATTATGAAGTCATCCACCATACGGAGCTGATCCAATCGCTTATTCGCGAAGGACGCTTAAAGACAGCCGATGGTCATGAGTTCTTAGGTAAAAAGATCACTTACCACGACCCCTGCTACCTCGGTCGCGCCAATGAAGTGTATGAAGCGCCACGGGAGATCCTTCAGCAGCTCGATGTCCAACTAACAGAGCTTAAGCGCTGCCGCTCCAATGGCCTTTGCTGTGGTGCTGGTGGAGCGCAAATGTTTAAGGAGCCTGAAGCGGGAAATAAAGATATTAATATCGAACGTATCGAAGAAGTCATAGCCTCTCAAGCGCAGATTGTCGCCGCAGCCTGCCCCTATTGCATGACCATGCTGAAAGATGGTGTGAAAGTCAAAGAAAAGGAAGGTGAAATTGAAGTATTAGATATTGCTGAAATTACCGTACGTGCGAATAAACTATAACCATAAAAAAAGGACGTTCTGAAGAACGTCCTTTTTTATGTTTTTATAGTACCCAGGAGCAGATTCGAACTGCCACGCCCATACAGGCACCACCCCCTCAAGATGGCACGTCTACCAATTTCGCCACCTGGGCATCATGTACTGTCCTACAAAAATAAGGGAAATTATGACTTCTGCAACTGAAAAATGTCAACGCACAGCAAATCAATCTATTAAATTACGCTTTATAAGCGTTTGAATAACTCCATCTACAAGACCTACACGGGGAACTTGAATCTGCTTTAAATGTCCCGCTTTCATAACGGCAAGAAAAATCTGCGCTGCAGGGATAATTACGTCAGCACGATCCTCATTCAAGCCCAGCACAGCAATACGATCTTTTAAAGAATAGGAACTTAAGAACGCATAAAGGGTACGCATCTTTTGCAATGAAATAGGCTTATCTTCTTTCTCATTCAAGAGCTTAGAAAGCTTATTAATATTTCCACCTGTACCAATTCCTATGATTTGATCAAAAGATTTGCTGTGTGCTGCCACCCATTCATTCATCGCTTCCCATTCTTGGGAATGATCTTTATTATCCAATATGCGAATCGTTCCTAAATTAAAAGATTTTGAAGCTACTAGGCGCTCCTCAGCAAATAAAGACAACTCAGTACTACCTCCACCGACATCGATAAATAAATACACCTTATCAGCATCAAGCTTATGGTCAAGGTGACTATTATAGATGATTTCCGCCTCCCAAGCGCCTTCAATAATCTGCAAATCAATGCCCAGCGCCTTCACCCGTGCAGCGATTTCATCCCCATTCTTAGCATCACGCATCGCGGAGGTAGCGCAAGCCATATAATCGGTTACCTGAAAGACATCCATTAAATCTTTAAATGCACGCATTGTCTTCACCAGTTGATCCGCTTTATTCGCAGAAATTTGCTGCTTATTAAAAGCATCTTCTCCTAAGCGCAGTGGGATACGAAGTAATGTATTTTTCTTAAAAGTGTACGTATCTTCTTTATTGTCTTTAACAATATCAGCAATTAAAAGACGTACGGCATTAGAGCCGATATCAATAGCAGCATATCTCATAGCTACGAATTTTTTAATTTTAAATAGTTATAAATTTCCAATTGAGATTGATGACTTAAGACATCGGAATCTCTTTTGTAATTGTTCTTTTGCAGTGGATCTATCACCCTAGCCTTTACATTATCCTGTAATTGAAGCGCTATAATAGCGCATATTTCTTCTTTTACCAAGGGGTCATAAAGTGGGAAAGCGACCTCTACTCTACGGTCTAAGTTACGCGTCATCAGGTCGGCAGAGCTAAGGTATACATCCTTCATTGTGCCATATTCAAAAATTAACACCCGAGCATGTTCTAAAAACCGATCGATGATGCTAATAATCGTTATATTTTCCGAAAACCCATAGATCCCTGGAATAAGACAGCACATGCCGCGAACAATAAGTTGAATTTTTATGCCCGCATTATTAGCCTCATATAAAGACTGAATAATCCCTTCATCTGTCAGGCTATTCATTTTCAAAATAATACGTACGGGCTCCCCTTTTTTCACTTCCTTAATAAGGAATGCTATTTTAGAAGTAAAATAAGTACGCATCGACCGTGGAGCGCAAATTATAGTTTGATAGTCCGCTAGGTAGTGATCATCCTTAAGGCCCTCAAACATACGCTTTAAATCTTTAGTAATCCCTTTATGAGCTGTAAATAACCCATGGTCACAATATATTTTCGCTGTCTTTTCATTAAAATTTCCCGTACTCAGAAAACTATATAATGTTTGCTTAGCACCCTCCTTCCGGTATATAAGGCAAGACTTTGCATGCAATTTATGGTCCACATTTCCTAAAAAAACAGTGATACCTTCATTTTTCATAATTTCATGCCAATATAAATTGGCTTGTTCATCGAATCGCGCTTTAATTTCTAAGAATACTTGCACGCGGATACCATTTCTGGCAGCGATAATTAATGCCGACACCACATTGGACGTTTGCGCCACACGGTAGAGGGAGATATCAATCTGCTCTACCTGCGTATCCATCGCTGCCTCACGCAGGAAATGTAAGACAAAGTCGTAACGCTGATAAGGGAATGATACTAGAAAATCTCTATTTTTAATTTGCGCAAGGAAGCTGCTCTTGAGATCTAACAAAGGAATAGCACAAGGGCTAAAGGAAGGGAACACCAACTTTTGGGGTATAAATTTTGGGAAATCTATAAAATCTTTAAAATTAAAATAGCGGCGGATAGCGATTAAACCCTCATCATCTACCGCACATATAATCTTTAAAAAATCTAATATATCCGTCGGCATATGTGCATTATACTCTAAGCGCATAATGGAACCTTGCTCCCGATTTTTGAGGGATTTTTTAAGTATTTCTACAAATGTCTCGGAACTTTCCTCATCAAAATCTAACTCGGCATCACGAGATAGCTTAAACTCATAAGCTTCCACCTGCTCGAATTTTACGGCAGCAAATACATCAGCCATAAAAGCTATAATCATTCTATCTAAAAGTATTACCGCTGTATCTTCCTCCTGATTGACACGGTAGAATCTTGGAAGAATCGTATTGGGAGGGAGCTCGATATAGGCAAATTTTGGCTTACCATCCCGCAGCAGTTTTACAATAAAATAAACCCTGTTGCCCTGTAATGTTGGGGGTTTCTCGGAATTGATCCATACAGGAATTAAGTGTTTTAATACCTTTTCGTGAAAATAACCCTGCAGCTGCTCAAACGGGGCTTGCTTAAGCTCTGCGACCTCTACTAGGCGTACACCTTCTGCCTCAAGACCTGGAAAGATAACCTTCTCTAAGAGGAAGTCAAACTTCTGCTCCTGTCGGATGACAACCTGCTGTATTTCTGCTAAGACTTGCTTAGGTTTGAAATCTAGCTTACGCTTATACTTCTTTTTGTTCGCAGCGATACGATGTAAAATTGCCACACGTACTCTATAAAATTCTTCTAAATTGGAGGAATAGATAGCTAAAAAGCGTAGCCTCTCAAGTAAGGGCACCTGCTCATCTGCAGCTTCTTGTAAGACGCGATCATTAAAACTTAACCAGCTTAACTCTCGATTATAGATGGGATATTTTTCCAGCACGTTATTCTAGATATAGGGGTTAGACAATATCTAATAATAATGAAATTATATGAACTTAATGTTAAGCTCATATAATTTTATGGAATAACTAGGAATTTGCGCTTGCTAGAATTTCTAATTGTCGCAGAATTTGTTCTTCTGTAACAAAATATGATTTACCTTCCCGTATTTGTGCATAGACAGCGTCAAATACTAAGTTGTAATCACCCTTACGTAATGGAACCTCTTCCTCCACCGTCTCGCCATTAGCAGTGATGTAGCAAAGCGTCCCCTGCATGCCTGCGTGCTCCAAGCCATAGGCTTGATCCGTAGGAAGCATCCCTGCGATAAGCTGCTGCTCTTGTACATCAGTACGTTGCTTCACAAAGCTCCCTTTCGTGCCATGCAGCATAAAGCTATGTTGAGCTTTCACCACGAGCATACTCACTGTTATATGTACCGTAGGACCTTGCGCGTAGCTAAGTAGTAGCGTAGCGTAGTCATCTACGAGTGAATTATCCCGATTGGAGCTTTTTATTACATGGTAGCGCTCAGGAATACCGAATATTGAAATTACCTGATCTAGGAGGTGTGAGCCTAAATCATAGAGCAGGCCTGCACCTGGACGCGGGGTTTCTTTAAATGCTTTGGGCCCGATCTCATTGCGATAGCGGTCAAAGCGTAAGTGTATTTCTACAGGCTTACCTATTTTCTCGGAAGCTATCACCTCCTTCAAAGCATTGAAGTCGGCATCAAAGCGTCGGTTATGATAAGGCAGAAGATATCTCCCCATCTCCTTGGCTAAATCAAAGAGTTGCTTAGCCTCGGCAGCCGTCGGCGCTACGGGCTTTTCAATAAGCACATGTTTTCCTGCACGCAGGGCGCGACTTGCGAAATCCACATGGGTATCATTGGGGGTATTTACCACGACCAATTCTATCTCTGGGTCTGCAAGCAGCTCATCTACCGAGTCATAGGACACCACGGAAGGGTATCTTTCTGCGGCAAGCTTCTTCGTGCGCTCGACAATAGCTTTAAATTGAAAATGTTTATTATTGGCTATAAATGGCGTATGGAATATCTTTCCAGACATTCCATACGACAATATACCTGTAACTATAGGAGTAAAAGGTATCATATATTTTTATTTTTAGTGATGCGCGTGAGCTTCAGCTTTACCACCTGCTAGGGTATAAATCTTAGCAAATTTCTCTGCTTGCTCATGTGCAAATTCTTGAACGTGCACATTGGTATTTTTTGCTTCTTGCGCTAATTTAAGTTTGATATCAGCGACATCAAGTTGAACATGTTTTAAATATGCTTGATCATCAAAAGCTACCGTAGAGTCTGCTTCGAAAGGTGAAACACCAGGTAACGGATTAACCATGTGTAAAGAAGTTGCTAATGAATCTAAGTCTCCTGCTAAAGAAGCGTAAACTGTTTGAATTTCTTGAGCTACTTTTTTAACATCTGCAGAGGAAGAAGCTTGTTCTGCATATTTTGCATAAGCAACTTCATACTGTGCTCTGTCACTGATCAAATGAATTAATCTGAATGCATCTCCATCTGCTAAAGAAGTTTTCGAATATTTTCTTTGCAAATCTGCACCTCGTTGAAAATCACAGGAAGCTAAAAGTGATGTTCCACAAACAGCTGCTACTATAAATAACTTGTTAAATTTCATATCCATTATTTTAATATGTGCAAAAATAAAAAAATTAACTGTCTTAAATATTTTATTTTTAAAAAGATTGCCACATTTACGCCAAATTTCTACCGGCGTTTACAACCCCGAAAATAGTGCGTGCCACTAATTTAGCAAAAGCATCTTTAATCTTAGGGTCTAGGGCTTCATTTTTAAGCTTTTTATTGGAATAATGTTGAATAATTAGCAGGGGTAAAACAATCTTTTCACGCGCTAGAATAGACTCCCTTTCTACAGGGTAGTTCTCCATAAGCTTCGCTGTTTCCGATAATTTCAGAATATAGCGCTTCGTAGTTTCATACTCTGTATACAATGTCAGCCAGAAAGCTCCAAATTCGGGATCATCTTTCATATAGGTCGTGATATCAAAATTTGATTTTGTCATCGACATCATGGAGTTATCTATTAACGTTTGGAACATGCCTGAAGTCTTGTATAAGTTTAAGACATCTTTCCACAGATTATTCTGCTCGGCCCATTTCAAGGCGGAGCCTACGCCAAAAAAGCCTGGAATATTCTGCTTTAGCTGACTCCAAGCTGTCACAAAGGAGATGGCACGCAAATCTTCTAAACGTAGTTCCTTTCCAGCATTTCTTTTCACCGGACGGGAGCTGATATTTATGGACCCCAAGGACTTCAAGGGGCTGAAAGTTTCTAAATATTTTAAAAACAAAGGATCCTGACGTAAGGCTAAGAATTTCTGATGGGAAATTTCTGCCAGCTGATCCATAACATGCTTCTGATGATCCGTTAAAGTATCTCCGGGTTTCTGATTGATATGCGAAATTAATCCCGCATGCAACAGCTGCTCAATGTTATTTCTTGCAGTATCTAATGATCCGTACTGCGAGGAGATTGTCTGCCCTTGAATGGTAAGCTGTATATGATCGTTTTCAATTTCTTTGCCCATGGATGCATAGAAGCGTTGGGTCTTCCCACCACCACGAGCTGGAGGCCCCCCACGGCCATCGAAAAATACTAAGTCCACTTTATACTCACGAGCCATCGCTGTCAACTCAATCTTAGCCTTATAGATCGACCAATTGGCCATTAAATAGCCGCCATCTTTTGTGCTATCAGAGAAGCCTAACATAATCGTCTGCTTATTGCCCCGCATCTGTAGATGGGAAGCATAAGCGGCATTACTGTATAAGGACTTCATTACATCGGCAGCACGTGTTAAGTCATCGACTGTTTCAAATAAGGGTACAAAATCTATTGTTAATGCATCCTTATTCCAGCCCGACCATAAGAACAGTTGACGTAAGCATAGAATATCGGATGCCTGTTGGCAATTCGAAATAATAAAGCGCTGTGCTGCACGCTCCGATCCTGCAAGCTGTATAGGCTTCATCAGTCGGATGACCTCTAAGGTATCTTTTACCAGCGCTTCCTCTGTTCCTAGGAGTGGAATATCCTGCTCAGAGAATGTAATCGCTGCCACCTTTTGCGCTTCCGAAAGGTCCAAAAAATTTAAGGGTACCCCCAGCGTCGCTGCATGCTCGGTAATAAGAAACTCATACGTTTGACGTAAGATGCTGCTATCTTGACGAATATCTAAGGTTGTAAAAAAGCAGCCGAAGGTTAATACCTTACGTAATAAATCATCCACAGAATCTATAAATAAGCTGTTGTGATCCTCCTTTAAAACTTTTTTAACAGCCTTCAAATTGGTGACAATCTCTGCGGTAACATCCTTTGGATGCGCTACGGGATTAAAACTATTTTCATAGAATATATCCTGCAAATTGTCCATATACTGCTCCACACCCCGGAAGGTAATACGTCTTTTGACAACGCGGAAATCCCTGTAATAACATCTAAATAAAATGGTGCGTAACAGCGTTGCCACCTTTTTGGTGCCCTCAGCATTCACATTTGGGTTGCCATCACGATCGCCCCCAGGCCAGAAACCCAACTCTATAAGTTGCTTCACATGCTCGGTATCGATATCCAATTCATCGTCTATAAAAGATTGAATCTCGGAAGCTACTTTATAGAAAACATTTTCCAAGAACCAGGCTAAAGAGATCGCCTCATCTAAGGGTGTAGGTTGATTTTTATTGATAAATGGCGTCTTTCCCAACTGCTGCAACAGCAGGTGTATATTGGGAATATCATTTGCTTTAATGGCTTCAATCAGATCGTTGATAATAGCCAGCACCGCACCGGGGTAGAATTGTGTAGGATGTGCCGTAAGGACCAAACGTACCGAAAAATCCTTCAGCTTATTGACCACCGTTTTCTTAAGACCCGGGTTATTCTCTGTCATCTTAAAAATAGCACTTAATAGTCCTGCTTCATCCGAGCGCCCCACAGCCTGAAAAGCAGAATCTTCTACCGCATCAAATAGGACTACTTGTCGCTCTACATATTGTACGATACGAAATAATAAATCCAATTTGGACGCCTCTGTTTGATACGATTCTTGCTGCGCAAAGAAAGAATCAATGATCTCTTCTGGGGAGCGGTGTTCCTCTACGCCTACTTCACAGTGGGTGGAGAAAAATGGTAATAATGTTCCCGTGTCTTTTACTTGTTGGAAAGGTAAGGTGAGAAATAAACTTTTAAAAAGCTCAAATCGTGTCAATACCTCGCTCTGAAAGACAGCTTCTTTCTTACTTAACTTCATGGTTAACGTTAAATGAAAATGTAGATTGATTCCCTAAGTGGATAGCACGCTACCCATGCCTTATCAAATATAAAATTTTAATACGCTATTTCAAAAATAAACATAAGTATTTCAAGAAAATAGTGATTTTATTAAAAAATAAATAATGTTTTACCAGTTTCAATTGAACTTACAAAATTAACTGAAAAGCTATTTTTTTGGTTTTATATCCCTGTAAAGCGTATCTTACGCTAAACAGAAACAATTAATGCTCACGAAATCTTTTAAAAGAACATTTTTTAATTGATATTGCAAGTATTACGTATTGAGGGCATCATTATTGCCTTATACAAGCACAATCTTGTATATTTGTGAGACAAGAATTATGAAACAAGCGCGCGAGATATCAAATTTTTTTTACGGACAATATTTTGCCGATGGCCTGCGCATCACGATAGGCTGTATCGTACCTGTGTTAGTGTTCGCCTCCATGGGGCAGTTTATGACGGGCACCGTGGTCTCCCTGGGTGCGCTGTTAATTGGCCTCTCAGATACCCCTGGCGCTCCCTCCCACAGAAGGAACGGTATGTATGCTTGCTACCTGTTGACCATCCTCAGCTTTCTGATAACAATCTCCGTAAATCAATTTCCTATTCTGCTGGCGTTGACCCTAGGTATCGTATGTTTTTTATTCTGCATGCTTGCCGTCTACAATGCCCGAGCAGCGAATATCGGTATGATGGCCATGCTGATGATGCTGATTCAAGTGGAGACTTATTACACCTTCTCCACGGCCTTAACATATATTGGCTATTACAGTTTGGGCGCAGCCTGGTATATCTTTATCAGCCTTTCGCTAACCCAAGTTCGCCCCTACCGCCTCGCGCAACAGGAGCTTGCAGAAACCATCCGTTATGTTGCAGATTATATTCGCCTAAAAGCAAATTTCTACGATGAGCATGTTGATAACGACGCCAACTACCTCAAGTTAATTGAAAAGCAGATTGAAGTTAATGCCCACCAGGAGAATGTTCGAGACTTACTCTTTCAATCCAAGAGGTCGATTAAGGATACCACCAAGACGGGGCGTTATCTGACTATTGTATTTTCTGATATTGTAGATCTTTTTGAACAAAGTATGGCTACCCACTACGACTATAACGCTGTGAGTGAGAAGTTTGGACATACAGGAATCCTCAATGACTTTAAAGTTATTATATTAAAACTTACGAATGAGCTAGACCACTTAGCATACCAACTGAATGCCAACCGCATACCTAGCCCCCTGTATGACTTCCAGCAGGATCTATCAGTCCTTCAGCAGCGTATTGAAGCCGTAGAAAAAGAGCATGGATACAATACCATTGCCCTAAAGAAGATACTTATCAATGTGCGCGATATTGTGAAGCATATCAACAATATCTACAGTTACGCACATATCAAGACTTTCGATGTTAATAAGGCTGAAATTAAAGATGCCTCCCGTTTTATTGTTCGCGACACCTTTGAAAGTAAGAAATTTCGGGAAAATCTAAATTTGAAATCTACCATCTTTAGGCATGCCGCACGCATGGGTATTGTAATGAGCTTCGCCTATGTATTAGCCTTATATTTAAATATTTCGGAAAATACCTACTGGATTTTATTGACTATTATGGTCATCTTGAAGCCTGGATTTGGACTTACGAAGGAGCGTAATGTGCAACGCCTAATAGGGACTATCGTAGGAGGTATTATTGGTATCATCCTGCTAATCGTGGTGCACGACCCCCTAGCGCGCTTTGCGATACTCGTATTTTTCTTCCTTGCCGCATACAGCCTATTTCGGGTGAATTATATTGTAGCCGTCATCTTTATGACCCCCTATGTTATTATCATGCTGAGCTTTATGTCCGTGGACACCTTTGGCATGGCAAAGGAGCGTATTCTAGATACCTTTTTAGGGGGTATGATTGCCTTTCTATCGAGTTATATTATCTTCCCAAATTGGGAGAGTGTGCTTATAAAAGATTCTATGCGGAATCTACTGATAGCAAACTACAACTACCTTGCTCAAGCACTGAAAGTTATCTCTTCGGAGGAATTGACTACGACAGACTATAAACTTGCCCGAAAGTCGGTATATATTGAGACCGCCAACATGGGGTCCACCTTCCAACGCTTACTGACGGAGCCTAAAAGCAAGCAGAAAATAGCGAAGGTAATTAATAGGTTTGTCATCCATGATCATATCCTCTCCTCCTATTCAACGACATTGATGACGCGGATTATATCCGCAGATCAAGCCTCCTTAACGAATGAGCATGTTCGGTTAATTCGCAAAACACTGAACCATTTAGAGCAGGCAATAGCGCAGTTAAAAACACCTGAAAGTGGAGGTAAATTTCAACCTGTAAACTACAGTATTCCGGAGGATTTAGCGGCTAATAATGACAATTCCGAAGAAGCTAAATTAATTTCAGAACAGCTGGAGTTTTTAAATAAAATCGCTACGAATATATTAAAGATAACACACATGGAACAGGACGAAAGCTTGAAAGAGCCGACGGACAATCTAGCGAAACTATAAGTATGAATGAAATTCTAGATATCTTAATTATTGGTGCTGGCCCCATAGGGTTAGCATGTGGCATTCAGGCGCAAGAGGCTGGCTTAACCGTACGTATTGTAGAAAAAGGATGCCTTACCAACTCGCTTTATAGTTACCCGCAGCAGATGACTTTCTTCTCCTCATCGGATAAGTTAGAGATTGGTGGCTGCCCATTTGTGACGACCCTCCCTAAGCCTAAGCGTGCAGAAGCCCTAGAGTATTACCGCCGTGTGGCACAGAAATTTGAGCTTCCTATCCACTTATTTGAAACCGTGCTGCAGGTCGAAGATCAAGCAGGCATCTTTCAGATTCAGACGAGTAAAGGCATCTACTATGCTAAGCATGTCATCGTTGCCACAGGCTTCTATGATATCCCTATGGCCCTCAATATCCCTGGAGAAGAGCTCCCTAAGGTAACGCACTATTACCAAGACCCTCATTACTACACCAATCAAAAGGTCGTCGTAGTCGGCGCTAGCAACTCCTCCATCGATGCGGCTTTGGAGACCTATCGCAAGGGGGCTGAAGTCACACTTATTATTCGTAAGCAAGCAATTAGTTCACGAGTAAAATACTGGGTGAAGCCAGATATTGAAAATAGAATTGCTGCAGGAGAGATCAAGGTATTTTACGAGTCCCAATTAACGGAGATAACAGCGCATGACGTGGCTATTGCAACAGCTACAGGCACCGTGCGAATAGCGAATGACTTCGTACTTGCACTTACAGGTTACCGCCCTAATTTTGAGTTTTTGAAACAGCTAGGTATCGACGTTCCGGCAACAGAGCCATGCATCCCAACGCACAATACGCTTACAATGGAAACGAATGTCCCAGGTATGTATTTAGCAGGAGTCGTATGTGGTGGATTGAATACACACCTTTGGTTTATAGAAAATTCTAGAATCCATGCGGCACAAATTATTGAAGATATTCTTTCAAAAAGTAGTGTTATTAGCTAACAAGATAGCCTATTAAAAGGTATTAATAGAAAAGCTTACTAAGGTATTAATAGAAAAGCTTACTAAGGTATTAATAGAAAAGCTTACTAAGCTTTTCTCAATCCATTTAAGAATATTTTACACATCTTTTTCTGCAATTGTAAAATAATATCAAACTCTTCTTTCGTAGGTAAGAAAATTGATTTCATATCTTTTAACATTCCCATACGCATGCCTGATAAGGAGTATAGAAAGATTTTGGAAGTCTCCTCCACGTTGTCAACTTGCAACTGTCCTTGCTTTATTCCGATGGTTAGAATACTGCCAAAGAGTTCAATTTCTTTTAAAAAGCAGTCTTTAAATACACGCTCTATCTCTTGGGGAAGTTCATTAATAATCGATACCGTATATTCAAAGAGATTATAATACTGGTTTATCAGTTGAATACGTTTATCCAATACAAACATCATCGCTTCTTCATAGTCCACAGTACCCGTAAGCATGTCTTCACACTCCGAAACCATCTTATCAATAACATACTCAAAAACGGCTGAGTAAAGAGCATTTTTATCAGGAAAATAGTAATATAATAAGGCCTTTGAAAAAGAGAGATCTTTAGCAATCTCTGACATCGTAGTCTTGGCCATTCCGAAATGAGCAAAGCGTCGCGTTGCGGCTTCTAATATTTTCAATTTCTTTAAATCGGCATTCCCCATCTTATATAAATATTATTGCGCTGTGAAAGGTTTCTAGTATATTTACCCAAAATTACGAATAAAGTTAGCTTTTTTCACTGAACAAATGTTAAAGAAAGTCAATAATGAACATAATTGCTGAAGAAAAAGTATCCTTAGAAAAATATAACACTTTTCGCATAGCGGTAAATGCGGATCGCTTCTATAAATTAACTGCAGCCTCGCAGCTAACGGAGCTCTACAATCAACAGGTATTTAAGTCAAAATTTCTAGTCACAGGTGCAGGAAGCAATATTCTATATACCAAAGATTTTGACGGAAGCATTATAAAAAATGAAATTCAGGGAATCTCTTACCGCATAGCACAGCAAGCGGTCTATGTCACAGCAGGCGCTGGAATCGTTTGGAATGATTTCGTTTGGTATTGCATCAATGAGGGCTTTTCAGGTATTGAAAATATGGCTTTAATTCCTGGTACTGTTGGCGCATCGCCTATTCAAAATATAGGAGCTTATGGAACAGAGTTAATGGATATTTTTGATCATTGTATAGCTTTTAATACAGTTACAGGAGCCTTTGAAAGGTTTGAAAATGCGGATTGTGCATTCTCGTATCGCGACAGCATCTTCAAGACAACCTACAAAGGTCAATATATTATTACCGAAGTGACCTTTAAGCTCGCAACCAATGCAGCAGTAAACACTTCCTATGGTGCTATTCAACAAGAGTTAGTGGCACGCGGTATTGAGCGGCCTACACCAAAAGACGTTGCCGAAGTCGTTTCAAGTATACGCGTTAATAAACTACCCGATCCAAGTACGATAGGAAATGCGGGGAGTTTCTTTAAGAACCCTTTAATTTCACAAGCGCAGTTTGAGACTTTAATCCAAGAATTTCCGCAAGTTATTCATTATCCAATGGCCGATGGAGCGCAAAAAATTGCTGCAGGATGGTTAATTGAACAATGTGGCTGGAAAGGTAAATCCCTTGGACCTGCAGGCGTATGGCCTAATCAAGCACTGGTATTAGTAAATTTAAATCATGCTACAGGATCCGATATTTGGAATCTTTCAGCACAGATTATCAGCGATGTAGCTGCAAAATTCAATATTGAATTAGAAAGAGAGGTCAATATATTCTAAAATTGACATGAACGTCTAAAAAACAGTACATCCCAACTTACTACTCGAGGTCTTTAATTAGGCCTCGAGTTTTTTTTTTGAAAAAATAAAAATATGCGCAAAATCACTTCTAGCAGGGCTTCTGTAAACATTACGCTACAAATTACTGTATTCCAATACATAAGCGAAGCGAAAAAACAATAATTGCATAGATTTTGCATCATTAATTCTGAAAACCGTAGTTAATTAATTGAATTTATTGCGCTTCGTAGTAGTTCTTATTATTAATCATTACACCACGTGTAATTCTAAAACCCATTATTATGACTAAGATAGAATTTGACACCCTAGTAATTGAGCACTCTGATTCTTTAAAAATGTATGCCAAAAACTTTACAAAAGATCAGGATGACGCAAATGATTTAGTACAAGACACCTTATTGAAAGCTGTGACCTATTTTAATAATTTTAAAGAAGGCACAAATCTAAAAGGATGGTTGTATACTATTATGAAAAATACCTTTATCAATAATTACAGACGTATCGTAAAAACCAATACTTTTATTACCAAAGAAGACGAGATCTCCAATGCTAATTTATTTGTTTCGGCTACAAAAAATCAAGGAGAGAATAAATTTATTATGGAAGATATCAACGAAGCTTTAGCAAGCCTTTCCGAAGAATATTATATCCCTTTTTCCATGTACTTCGAAGGCTTTAAATACCATGAGATTTCTGATCATTTAGCTATCCCAATTGGAACGGTTAAAACACGTATCCATGTTGCTAGAAAAGTTATGAAAAAACAATTAACAGCATACCAAGTAGAAAACTAAACTTCCGATTGCTTATTTTTACAGCATGGAAGAATCTCTAGATTTACCGCGTTATACCGTTGGAAAATTAGCCTTGAGAAATGGACAAGATAAACCCGAAATATGGGTCGCTTATCAGGGCATTATTTATGATGTTTCTGCAAGTAGGCTTTGGTGGAAGGGAAGTCATTATGGACATTGGGCGGGTCAAGACCTCACCGAAGAGCTTCAAGAGGCTCCACATGGAGCTGCTGTATTCGAGAAGTTTCCCAAGATAGGATATTTAAAAAGCGACTTTTAAAAGTCGCTTTTTTTATGCTTTATTAATTTGGGTTATTAATATATTTTATGAATACCTGCAATTAAGCTTTTATATCAAAAGAAGAAAGTGCTACAAAAGCACGTAACCGCGCTTGGATATCTTCCTGCGTAAGATTTGCTAGACGTTCAATGCCAAATTTCTCCACACAGAAAGAAGCTAATGCAGAACCATAAATAATGGCATTCTTAATATTATTGAAATTCACCGTTTTCACGGAAGCTAGATACCCCAATAATCCCCCAGCAAATGAATCTCCCGCTCCTGTAGGATCGAATACTTCTGCCAATGGTAATGCCGGAGCTGAGAATATCTGTCCTTCACCAAAAAGTAAAGCCCCATGTTCGCCTTTTTTAATAATTAAATAGCTAGGCCCCATAGCAAGGATAATTTCAGCCGCTTTTACCAGTGAAAATTCACCCGACAGCTGACGTGCTTCAGAATCATTTATCGTCAGAATATCCACACGCTTAAGCACATTCTTTAAGTCTTCTAAAGCGACATCCATCCAGAAGTTCATCGTATCAAGTACTACGAGCTTAGGCGTGTTCTTTAAGCGCTCTAAAGTCTTTAATTGAATTTGTGGCGTCAGATTGCCCAATAGGATATACTCGCAATCCTGATACGATTCTGGAAGAATAGGATCAAAGTCAGCAAGCACATTCAAATCCGTGACTAAGGTATCGCGGGAATTCATATCCGTATGGTATTTACCGGACCAGAAAAATGTCTTCTCCCCCTTATTTACCTGCACACCACTGGTATCTATCCCTTTGTTTTTGATAATATTCAAGTTGTCAACACCGAAGTCCTCTCCTACGACGGCAACTAACTTAACATCCTTATTTAAATAGGACGCAGCAATACCTGCATAGGTCGCCGCACCACCAATTATTTTGTCTGTTTTTCCAAAGGGCGTTTCTACTGCGTCAAAGGCAATAGTTCCGATAATTACTAAACTCATATGAATAAAATAATATAAACAAAAAAAAACCGGCTTAACGCCGGTTTAAATTTTGTGTTAGCTCCTGAAGCTGGGCTCGAACCAGCGACCCTCTGATTAACAGTCAGATGCTCTAACCAACTGAGCTATTCAGGAATGCGCTCCTTAATTAAATGAAGTCAGATAACTCCCTTTTTTTAAGTTGATACAAAAGTACAGCTTTTATTCTAACATGCAAATTTTAAATTTGTTTTTTTTATCAAAAAAAGATATCCTTTTGATAATCAATAAAATTAATTTTTTCCAAAAAATAAACGCTCCAAAATAAAGGATGCTATGGAATAGCGCTAAAACAAAAAAAGTCGTTTACCGAAGTAAACGACTTTTTAAAAGCTCCTGAAGCTGGGCTCGAACCAGCGACCCTCTGATTAACAGTCAGATGCTCTAACCAACTGAGCTATTCAGGAAACTCACGTAAAACATTGCTGTTTTAACTTTCTTTTGAAAGGAAGACCTTTCGACAATTTCAAATTATTACCTACACAAACTGAAGATAATTTAGCTCCTGAAGCTGGGCTCGAACCAGCGACCCTCTGATTAACAGTCAGATGCTCTAACCAACTGAGCTATTCAGGAAACTCTCTTTGTCACTGTTGCGGATATTTCCGTTTCAGTGATGCAATTATCGGAAGATTATTTTAATCCTCCAAATATTTTATGACAACTTTTTACAACTATCTTACTTCCAGCGGGAAAAATATTAAAAAATATTAGAGTAAAACTCCCGAAAGGATTAAAGTAGCGAACGTAAAGTAAATTATTAAGCCTGTAACATCCACTAAAGTGGATACAAATGGCGCTGAAGAGCTTGCCGGATCTGCGCCAAGTCGACGTAATATAAAGGGCAACATAGAGCCCATTAAGGAACCCCAAAGCACCACACCTATTAATGATAAACTGACTACTGCCCCTACTAGATACCAGTACTCGCCATATACATTGGTAAAACTTTGCCAGGTCATAATACGTAAAAAGCCCAAAGCCCCTAATATTAAACCTAAGAAAAGTCCCGAAAGAATCTCACGCTTCATCACACGCCACCAGTCATTCAAATTTACCTCACCTAAGGCCATCGCTTGAATGATTAAAGTCGACGCTTGGGAACCTGAATTACCGCCTGAAGACATAATTAAAGGCATCAAGGCAAACAGCATAATGGCCGTAGCCAACTGATGTTCGAAATGTTCTATAACGGTAGCGGTAAGTAGCTGCCCCAGGAATAAGACAATTAGCCAGCCTGCACGTTTCTTAACCAAATGCCAGATAGAAACATCCAAATAAGGCTCATCAAGCGCTTCAGTACCCCCAATACGCTGCATATCCTCGGTGTACTCTTCATTGGCTACCCAAAGGATGTCATCCACCGTTACGATTCCCAACATAATGCCTTGCTCATCTACGACAGGTAGCGCAACACGGTTGTTCATACGGAAGATATTGACCGCTTCTTCCTGCGGGTCATTGGCATTCAACGAAATAACACGATTATCAATTAGGTTTCCAACTTCTGTAATTGGATCGGCAAGGAGGATATCACGAATACGAATATCGTCAATAAGCTTGCCTTCTTCATCAATGACATACAAGACATCAATGGTTTCCGAATTTTTTCCATAGCGGCGTATATGCGCCAAAATGCGCACAATATCCCAATGTGCTTTCACCGTAATATAGTCGGGAGTCATTAGACGTCCTACAGAATCTTCGGGATAGCCCAGGAGTGATAAAGCCGCTTTGCGGTCTTCTGGAGGAAGTAAGATAATCAACTGCTTAACTACATCCCCTTTTAATTCACCCAAGAAAGCCGTACGGTCATCGGGAGGCATCTCATTGATGATCTCACGAATCTTCTGTCCTGATAGTTTCTTAAAGATACGCTCTTGGGTAGGGAAATCTAAAATACGGAATACATTGACCGCACGATTTATACTCAACGTTTCAAGGAATATAGGACCATACTCCGGAAGCTCGTCAATCAATGCTTCGACATCAGAAATATTTAAATCATCTAAATAATCCTTTAGTGCAGCTTGATCTCCAGACTCAATTACTTGCTCGATTTGCTTCACCTGCATATCCAATTCTTCCATAATTCCCGCTTTATTAAGTCCTACATTGGTAAAAAAATTTTATGCAAAAGTCGCTTTTTTATCCCGTAAATTATAATCATTTTTTCAGGAAATCAAAATCTAAACCGATCCCCTAATCAAAGAAATCTAAAAAATACATCAACAATTTAGCTAAACAACTAATAACCTTTGCGTTAAAGCCCTAAATAACAAAAAAATAGGCATTATTATTCTTCCCATATTTAAGAATAAAATTTAACTATCTTTGAACTAACCAAACTCCCGACCAGCTTATAGCATGCTGTAAACTAATAGCGCGCAAACCTATAACTGGAAACTTTTAAAAAAATACAGTACTCATATAATGGTTAGATACCTACTGCTTATACTCCTACTTTTCAGCAAGCTGCATCTTAGTGCTCAAATTTTTGATTTCGAGCAAAGTAAGCCTACTATTCGATGGCATCAGCTGCAGACACCGCACATCAAACTTATCTTTCCGGCAAGTTTTGACAACCTGGCGCCGCAGCTCCTTCAACAGCTTGATAGAGCCCGCTTATACAGTAGCGTAGACCTGCATCGACAGGTGCGCAGATACCCTATCGTCATTCAAAATATGAGTGTTGAAGCGAATGGATTTGTACAGCTTGCACCCCGAAAATCAGAGCTCTTTTCTACGCCCTCAGGGACGCCAGACAACCAGGCATGGCTTTCCAACCTAGCGATACATGAATGGCGACATATCGCCCAGATGCAACAGCTGACAAAAGGTCTTTCTAAACCCTTTTTTGAGCAACTAGCCCTAGCGTGGTGGGGAATAAGCCTTCCCGCATGGTACTTTGAAGGGGATGCTGTCTACCAGGAAACGATCTTTTCTCAAGGTGGAAGAGGAAGGCTTCCCAGTTGGGAAATGCCTATTAGAGCCAATGAATTAAGTCGTAAAAACTACAGTTACGACCAGTATATTCTAGGCTCCTACAAGCATAATATCCCCAGCTACTACTCCATTGGTTATTTAATGAATGCTAGTTTGCATGCAGACTTTGGCAGCTTGGTCAGCCAGGAGCTACTGGACAATATGCGCGCCAATCCCTTAAGGCCCTATAATTTCCGTTATGCGTTTAAAAAGATAACCCGTAAAACGCCGAAAAACTATTTTCAACAAATAATTACAGACCTGAACAGCCAGTGGACCCAGCAAGAAGCGAAGCAAAATCATACTAATTACCAACCAATTAGCGAGCAGAAACAAACGTTTCCGACCAACTATCTACTTCCGAAGCAATTGGATGCAACACATACCGTAGTGCTCAAGCAAGGACACCAATTCCTCCCTCAACTGGTCGCCCTAAGTGCCAATAAAGAGCAAAATCTCGTTTATACGGGCACCCAGATTCACCCACATTACGACCTCAAAGACTCCCTATTAACTTGGGATGAATACCGTGTAGATAAGCGCTACCGTAAGAATTCCTACTCCCTCATCAATACGTATAACATGAAAACAGGGAAAGTTAAGCAGCTGACGAAAAATTCACGCTACTACTCCCCTGTTTTTCATCCCTGGAAAATGGAAATCGCCGTCGTAAAAGTTTCCCTAAATAACCAAGCAAGCCTTGTTATCTTAGATCAACATACCGGCGCCGAATTACAGGAGGTAGCCATGCCAATGGGTCTTCATATTCAACATCCGCAGTTTCACCCTTCGGGAAAGAAGCTTGTAGCAATAGGGATTACCGAAGCAGGAACACAACTTCTAGAAATATCTTTAACCGACAGCCTTCTCAGCCCTTTGGGGGAAATATCCAACCAACAGTATGAACGCCCATCCTACTTTAAAGAGGATATCATCTTTAAGGCACATTTCAATGGACGTGATAATATCTACCGTTGGCAGCAGGATGACAAGCGTATTGTACAGCTCACAGAAGCACGCTTTGGCGCTTTTAACCCATCCATTGACAGCCTTTCCAAGCGCCTACTCTTTAATGACTACCAAGCGAGTGGCCACCTTGCGGCATCGGTATCCCTAGATAGCGTAGGCAACACTCCGATAGAAGAACTCCAAGACCTATTTACCCACTACTATCGCGCTGGCCTAGCAGCGAGCACTCCGGCTGCGCACATCTTGAAAATACAAACAGAAGACAGCTTGGAAATTCCGGAAATCACAGCCTATAAAGGGTTAGGACGCACCTTCAACTTCCACAGTCTCACCATAAGCTCCAATCAGTTTGATAATTTCGACAACTATAAGCCTGGATTATTCTGGCTGTCCAATAATGTGCTCAATACCACACAAGCAATCCTTGGGGTTGAGCATGATACCGACCTCAATAAGACCACGTACAGTGCAGAATTGGCTTATCAAAAGTATTTTCCTAAAATCACACTGCGCTATGAGAACCGTGGTCAGCAGAGTGCGGCAAGATTACAGAGTAATAGGGACAGCTTAGTGCAATTTGACTGGCGTGAGCACCTAGCTACAGCGCAGGTAAGCCTGCCTTTAAATTTCTATAAACAGCGCTATAGCTATAGCACGGGCTTAAATATTGCGAGCTCATACTTAAAGCGCTATGACATCAGCCGTAGGCTAAGCAACTTTACTACGGAAATTGCTTTTCCCCTTACCTATCAATTTTATTTTAACCGTCTCAGCAGATTAGCGCATTTAGACCTCGCTCCAAACTGGGGGCAGCAGCTCTCTGTTACCTACCGACACCTACCCTTTTCCGAAAGATTGAAGGGAGCTATCTTCTCGGTACGCACCAATTTATATTTTCCAGGAATTGTTAAGCAGCACAGTTTTCAGCTGCGTGTATCCTATCAGAAAGGCAGCGACACCTATCAATATACCCAGGATATCCCCATGGTCAGTGCCTATGGGTTCTTTACTTCCGGGAAAATACGTAACACCATTTTGTTGAACTACAGATTCCCACTCTTATATCCAGACCTAGCAATTGGGGGACTTGCTTTTGTAAAACGTATAAAGGCTGGCATATTTGCTGACTATCAAAATATTGAGCAAGAAAAACAGCTGGCTCCCAAAACATTTGGACTCTCCATCTCTGCGGATTTGAATATGCTGCGCTATACGCTACCTGATGTGGACCTAAGCTATAAGTTTACCTACATCAATGATGCTTCGGCCACGCAGCGTGTGGTACCCAGCTTCTCCATCAGTTACACCTATTAGATAAAAAGGTAATTCCAACAAAAAGCCAGCTACATTGGATGCAGCTGGCTTCTTATTGGAAGAAGGATACCCTTCTTAAATATTTTATAATTAGTCTTGAATAGCTTTTACGCCTGGTAAAACTTTACCTTCCATATATTCTAATAAAGCACCACCACCGGTACTTACATAGCTTACTTGCTCATTCATACCGAATTTCGAAACTGCGGCTGCAGAGTCACCCCCACCGATTAAAGAGAAAGCACCTGCTGCTGTAGCTTCTACGACAGCGTCGGCTACCGCTTTCGTTCCTTTGGCGAAAGTATCCATCTCAAAAACGCCCATAGGACCGTTCCATAAGATCGTTTTTGAAGCTTTGATAACTTCAGCAAAATGCTCCGAAGAAGCAGTACCGATATCTAAGCCCATACAATCCGCAGGGATTTCATTATTTAAGCCGTTATATACCGCTGCATCATTTGCAAAGCGATCCGCCACTTGACAATCTGTAGGTAAGATTAACTGCACCCCTTTTGCTGCAGCTTTCGCTACTAGCTCATTCGCTAGGTCCAATTTATCTAACTCACAAAGAGAAGTACCAATCTCACCACCTTGCGCTTTAACGAAGGTATAAGCCATACCGCCACCGATAATTAAGTTATCTACTTTATCTAATAGCGCATCAATAAGTTCTAATTTATCAGATACTTTTGCGCCACCCATAATCGCTGTAAAAGGACGCTCCGGGTTGTTTAATATTTTCTCAGCATTGCCTACTTCCGAAGCCATTAAATAACCGAAGTATTTCTCTTCACCGAAGAATTGAGCAATGACAGCAGTAGAAGCGTGTGCTCTATGCGCCGTACCGAAGGCATCATTCACATAAACGTCTCCTAATTTCGCTAATTTCTCCGCGAAGGCTACATCGCCTTTTTCCTCTTCTTTGTAGAAGCGTAGGTTTTCCAATAATAAGACTTCACCCGCTTGCAGGTTCGCTGCCAAGGTTACCGCTTGCTCACCAATGCAGTCGTCAGCAAATTTAACGGCTACTCCTAAGACTTCAGAAAGATGACTAACAATATGTTTTAAAGAATATTTTTCTGTAGGCCCTTCCTTAGGTCTTCCTAAGTGAGACATTAAAATTACTGATCCACCATCCGCTAAAATTTTCTTTATTGTAGGAGCAGCACCTTGAATTCTATTATCATCCGTAATGTGGAAGTTTTCATCTAAAGGCACGTTAAAATCTACACGTACTAAGGCTTTTTTACCTGAAAAATTTAATTTATCTATTGTTTTCATATTTTATCTTTTCAACGAATTAGTCTAAAGGTTTTCAAATTGTATTTTGAACATATAAATATAAAAAAAGGCTTTTATATTCATGATATAAAAGCCTTTTTTATTTATTCTACACCATTAGTTAATGGTAATTTCATACGGTAATTTCATTAAAATACCTGAATTTTTTGTCACCGACTGAATGGTTTGATAATAGCGGTAGCTATCTCCAAGTTGTTCTTTGGCAAACCAAACTTTAACTTTCTCCGTGGAGCTATTTAATAAAGAAGAAAAAGGATCCTTCTCCGCAGGGTATTCTACGACTTTATAATCTTTAATTTTAGCCTTAGCTGCTGCCGCAATAATCGCTTTATCTATGCCTCCAATTCGATCTACAAGACCGAGGGCTAAAGCTTGTTTTCCGGACCATACGCGGCCCTGACCAATGCTATCTACCTGCGCTACAGAAATCTTTCTACCTTCCGCAACACGTTTGGTAAAAGTACGGTAAACACGGTCTACTCCAGCCTGTACAATCACGCGTTCATCAGCTGTCATCGGCTTATCAAGCTCCGTCATAAGGCCGGCATACTTACCCGTCTTAACGCCTTCAAAGCGTACCCCAATTTTATTATTCAGCAGGTTCTGCAGGTTTGGAATCATCCCAAAGACACCGATAGACCCTGTAATGGTGTTATTTTCCGCGAAAATAGAATCCGCAGCAGCAGCGATATAATAGCCTCCAGAAGCTGCTACATCCCCCATAGATACAATAATAGGCTTCACCTTCTTCAGTAGTTCCACCTCGCGCCACATCACATCCGATGCTAAAGCCGAGCCTCCCGGAGAGTTAACACGGAATACGACAGCTTTAACTTTATCATCTTCTCGCAGCTTACGCAACTCACGGGAGATTGTTTCCGAACCGATTACACCTTCCGAGGACTCCCCAGAATTTATTTCCCCTTCCGCATATAGAACGGCTACACGGGTATTAAAATCACCCTTAGGGGCCTCCTTAACTTTATAATCTACTAACGCAATGGAAGGGATATCTTTCTTATCTTTAATCTGCAAGCGTTTTTTTAATTCAGCAAGCAGCTCATCTTTATAGATTAAGCCATCAGCCATCTTATGCGTTACGGCATCCTCTGCATTTCTGATTTTATAGTCATTGGCAATGGCAAATAACGTTGCTACAGGAATTTTTCTAGCGGCAGCGATATTCGCGAGGAAACTTTGGTAGATATCTCCTAAGTAAGATTCCACTTGTTGACGATTTGCTGGCGACATCCCATTTAAGATAAAGGGCTCAACAGCAGATTTAAAGGTACCCACTTTTACGATTTGCATCTCTACCCCCATTTTATCGAGGGCATCTTTCATAAATAATGTCGAAGAGTTAAAACCTTTAAAATCCAGCGTTCCTTCAGGGTTCAAATAGATTTTATCGGCTACAGAAGCAAGAAAATAAGCTTTCTGCGTATAGACTTCACTGTAGGAAACAATAAATTTTCCGGACGTTTTGAAATCTTCTAATGCGGCTCTAATTTCCTGTAAGGTTGCAAAGCCTGCCGCCACATCGGAAAGGTTTAAATAGATCCCTTTAATATTCGCGTCATTCTTGGCATAAGCAATACGTCCTACGACTTCACTTAAGGCAAGGGTCTTACGGCTTTTAAAGCCCTTAAAATCTAAATCCTCAAAAGGATTCTTCTCGGGTCTATCTTGAATATCATGATTCAGGCTTATATGAAGAATAGCATTTGCCGGTACAGCGACCTCACTGCTAGAAGATACTGAGCTAACCATTGCTGCGATCACACCAAAAAGGATACATATAGCAAGCACACCTGCAATGATCAATCCTGTGATGGTAGCAAGAACGTATTTAAAAAATGATTTCATAAAAAAATTGTTATATAAAAATAGCTTTATTACTAGAATTTAGGGTTTTAGGCAATAAATTGTATAAAAATAACTTAAAATCAAGGAGAAACCAATATTTTTACAAAATATGAATACTGTTTATGTTTTACTAGGAGCAAATTTGGGTGATCCTCAACGTCAGCTTGCTGCAGCAAGGGAAGCTATTAGCGCAGAGCTTGGCGTTATTGTAACGGCATCATCCATTTATGAGTCTGCAGCCTGGGGAGTGACCGATCAAGCAGCCTTCTTAAATCAGGTCCTTATCGTGGAAACACCCTATGAAGCGCTCCATTTTCTGGCGCTGACATCCCGCATAGAAGAGCGTCTAGGTCGTGTAAGAATGGTGAAATGGGGAGCCCGGGTGATTGATATAGATTTATTATATTTTAATCAGGCTATTATTGACCTTCCTACGCTACAAATCCCACACCCTTATATTCAAGAGCGCAAATTCACCCTGGCCCCTTTGGCAGAAATTGCCGCAGACTACAGGCATCCTATTTTGGGGATGACAAATCTAGCACTCCTCCAAGCATGCACAGACCCTCTTTTAGTAAAAAAACAACTTTTAAATAATGATATACAAGTACCTCAATAGTGAAAGTTTAGAACAACAGATGTTTTCAGATCTTACCATCGTAAAGCAATTTGTAGCGCTCTATATCCAACAGACGCCCATAGACTTTGCGCTACTTAGCGAGGCTGTGGATTCGGGAGATTATGAAAAAATACGGAGTCAAGCCCATCATATTAAACCTACGATGGTTTATATTGGGGCCCTATCGTTGAAGGAACATTTTCAAGAAATGGAGACATTGGCTAAGGATCGCGCTCCGATGGAGAATATACAGCAGGAATATATTTTCCTGAAAACAGCGATAGCACGCTTGATGGAAGAACTTACTAGCTACGAAAAAAGCTTACCCTAACAGCGGTTTAAAACGGTGCTAGGGTAAGCTTGATGGCAGGCACACTGGCCTATTAAACGGCTGTTTTTCGGAAGTGTAAATAGGAGAATATAAAATAACTCCCCAAGATAAGTGGCAGGGCCATAAATCTAAAAGCTATTAATAGTGCTACAGCAACCAGCAGAAATAAGAATTTATACTTATTGTCGGCCCATGTAACATTGGATAATTTCATGGAAAATAGGCGAATTTCACTCACGAGCAAATAGCTTGTCAGGAAGGCTGAGCCTAGTAGAAAGTAAGGGTTTAAAATTACATCAGGATAGACCTCTGCAATAAAAGGTAAGGATAGCACATAGAAGGTATTCATCGGTGTGTTAAGTCCTATGAAATCTGTCGTCTGACGCTCGTCGACATTAAATTTTGCCAAGCGTAAAGCGGAGAACACACAAATTATAAAAGCGGCATAGGGTAAGTATATAAATCCTGAATCCACCTTCTCTAATAAGGTATAGACAATTACTGACGGCAGGAAACCAAAGCTCACCATATCAGCCAATGAATCCAACTCTTTTCCAATAATAGACTTTACATGGAGCGCACGTGCTACCATGCCATCAAAGAAATCGAATATTCCTGAAGCTAAGACGCAGTAAGCGACATAGGTATACTCTCCACGCAAGGCCATTAATACGCCAATACATCCAGCAAATAGATTGAGGCAGGTGATGGTATTAGGGATATGTTTTTTCATAAAAAATAAATAAAAAAGCCATCATATCGTTTTAAAAACAGCTATGATGGCTAAAATATTAAATTTAAATGGTATTAACCATTCATGCTAATCAAAAATTCTTCGTTATCTTTTGTATTACGCATTTGGTTTAATAAGAATTCCATTGCTTCATTAGAATTCATATCAGCTAAATGATTACGTAATACCCAGATACGTTGTAAGTTTTCCTTATCCATCAATAGGTCATCACGACGCGTGCTTGAAGCCGTTAAATCGATTGCTGGGAAGATACGTTTGTTTGACAACTTACGGTCTAACTGTAACTCCATATTACCTGTACCTTTGAACTCCTCAAAGATAACCTCATCCATTTTAGAACCTGTTTCTGTCAAAGCTGTCGCTAAGATTGTTAAGGAACCTCCATTTTCGATATTACGAGCAGCACCAAAGAAACGTTTTGGTTTATGTAGAGCATTGGCGTCCACCCCTCCAGAAAGGATTTTACCGGATGCTGGAGCGACAGTATTGTATGCACGTGCAAGACGTGTGATGGAATCTAAGAGAATAACTACATCATGTCCACATTCTACCATACGCTTAGCTTTTTCTAAGACGATATTAGCAATTTTTACGTGACGTTCCGCAGGCTCATCAAAAGTTGAAGATACGACTTCAGCACGTACAGAACGCGCCATATCTGTCACCTCTTCCGGACGTTCATCAATCAATAAGATGATTAAGTAAACTTCAGGATGATTCTTCGCAATAGCGTTGGCTACTTCTTTTAATAAGTTGGTCTTACCCGTCTTCGGTTGTGCAACAATTAATCCACGCTGACCTTTACCTATTGGGGTAAATAAGTCCATAATACGTGTCGAGTAGTTATTGGCACCCAAATCTAAATTTAAACGTTGATTTGGAAATAGTGGCGTTAAGAAATCAAAAGGCACACGGTCTCTAATTTCCGCAGGATTTTGACCATTGATTGCTTCTACACGTACTAATGGGAAATATTTTTCACCTTCTTTTGGAGGGCGGATACAACCACGTACGGTATCACCAGTTTTTAGACCGAATAATTTAATTTGTGACTGAGACACATAGATATCATCCGGAGATGTTAAGTAGTTGTAATCTGAAGAGCGTAGGAAACCGTAGCCATCAGGCATAATTTCTAAGACACCTTCGTTAACGATTACGTTATCAAAATCAGTATTGGAAGAAGATTCGTTTTTGGGAGTGGCTACTTTTGTTACAGGAGGAGCTACAGCGGGAGATTGTTGAACGTTTTCTACGGGAGCCGGAGTTTCTTCGGGGCTAACTTCTCTTGGTGCGCGAAGGGTAACAGGTTCTGGCCCTTTTACACTTCTTGTTCTTTTACGAGGCGCCTGTGAGGAAGCATCATCTTCTGTATCTGCTGTAGAAGCCGAACTTTCGTCTTGATCTTCACCGGTCTTTACAATTTTTTCAATAAGCTCATGCTTTCTTAGCTTTTCAGCATCAGCAATACCTATTAATTTGGCAATCTCGCGCAGTTCAGAAACGAGCTTTCCGTTTAATTCATTAATATCCATTAATTAGTTGTATTATGAGATATAGGATTTTATTAATATGAAATCTATTACGCGATTAGTCAGCGTTTGCAGCGGACTAGTGCTCTGTAGGGTTTTAAGAACTAAGTGATTTCTTTACACCTGAAGCGGAATAAATTCTGAGAACCAAGACAAAGAAAAACATTAGAATTGGAAAATCAAAGAAAAAGATAAAAAAAATATTTTTAGCTGTTGTCAATATCCTTAGTAAATCGTTTTAACATGCTTTAAAAATACTAATCCCTAAAGAATTTTTAATAAATATGTAAAATTTATTTTTTAAGTTCGTTGTAATTAGACAAACAAACAATTACATAATTCTTAAATTATATGCATAATTCGGATAACAAAAGTTATACCTCAGCCTTATATACGCTGACGATGGTATTCTTTTTTTGGGGCTTTCTTTCCGGGGCAAACGGTGTATTTATCCCCTTTTGTAAGACTCATTTCAATTTGAGTCAATTTCAATCCCAGCTAATTGATTCGGCCTTTTACGGGGCCTATTTTATTGGATCGCTAGCGCTCTATTTATATTCCAATCGCGTAGGCTTTGATTTCTTAAATAAGATCGGCTACAAAAAAGGAATTATTTATGGCTTAATACTTTCCGTCGTGGGTGCCTTACTAATGATTCCTGCAATCAATAGCTCGGAGTATGTATTTATTTTAATGGCGTTCTTTGTTATAGCCTTAGGCTTTTCTTTACAACAGACGGCAGCGAATCCCTTTGCTGTGGCTTTGGGGGATCCTTCTACGGGAGCCCACCGCTTAAGTCTTACTGGAGGAATTAATTCCTTGGGTACAACAGTAGGGCCTATCATTATTACTTTAATCCTTTTTGGTACTGTAGTGGCGGATGAAGATGCTGTAAAAGATGCGCCTATATCATCTATTAATATCTTGTATTTAATCCTTGCTGGGGTATTTCTTCTGGTTGCGGGGATCTTCGCTATTAAGAAGATGCCTGACGTTACTTCCACGGATGAGCCTGAGAAATCGGCTAAATTAACAAAAGCTCTTTTATTTATAACTGCAGGTATTCTAGCAATTATTGGCGTTGGTAGTTTACTCCCTGATTCGGTGGGAGACATGGGAACACTTGTGTTGCTAGTCTTAGCCTTAGTGGTCGTAATAGGGACGCTATTATATGCGAATGCTGCCGCACAGCGCAATGCGGATGGCTGGGGAGCATTAAAGTTTCCACAATTAACTTTAGGGATGCTCGCAATCTTCGTATATGTGGGTGTGGAAGTTACCATACAGTCTAACCTAGGTGCCCTTTTAGGAACGCCAGCCTTCAACTCTTATAATGAGGCTCAAATCTCCCATTTTATTTCCCTGTATTGGGGATCTTTGATGATTGGTCGTTGGATGGCTGCGGTCACTGTATTCAATGTATCTAAGACCATGCGCACGATCCTCTCAGTGGTCGTTCCATACTTGGCATTTGGCGTTATATTATTCGTTAACTATATCTCAGGAAATGCTGTTTCAGATTTATTTATTTATGGAATCTGCGTAGCGCTATTAATACTTGCTAATTTCTGGGCGCAAGCAAGACCGGCAAAATTATTAATGGGCCTCGGATTTTTAGGTGTTATAGCCATGGTAATAGGTTTATTAACGACAGGAACTTTGGGAACTTTTGCCTTTATATCGGGGGGACTTGTATGTTCGATTATGTGGCCAAGTATTTTCTCATTAAGTATTACAGGTTTAGGAAAATACACTTCGCAGGGATCAGCTCTATTGATTATGATGATTCTTGGGGGTGCAATTATTCCCGCATTGCAGGGTGGATTAGCGGATATTTTAGGTAATATCCACCTATCATATGTCGTTCCGACCATAGGATTTGCCTATTTAGCATTCTTTGCATGGAAAGTTTCAGCAATTTTAAAAAGTCAGGGTTTTGACACGGATAAAATTGAATCTGAAGGTGGACATTAAGGGATAAATGCAAGAAGCATAATTGTATTTTATACACTATCATAAGGAAAATGAAAAACCTTGAAAAATGCGCTTTATTTAACTATAAAGCGCATTTTTTAGGAGTTAATATTTTTTATTGTTTAATATCACAAATTTAATTAGTTTAAAAAGCTTGTTTTAGCAGATAAAAATTGTATTTTCGAGGAACGAATTGCTAAGAAGCCTATTCTAACAAATTAATAACGATATAAACACAATTTAAACTTCTCACTAATGATAATCATTGCTGACGGTGGGTCAACAAAAACAAACTGGTGTTTGTTGGACGACTCAAATAAAAAGATTTATTTCAATACGGAAGGATATAATCCATATTTCGTAAACAGCGAATACATTGTTAGCTCTTTAACCAAAGGTTTACCTCAGGATCTTCCTTACGAAAATGTTACTGAAGTAAATTACTATGGCGCGGGTGTTCACAATAAAGAAAAAGCACAAATCGTAATTGATGCATTAAAACAAGTATTTCCGAAAGCTCAAGTAGAAGTTGGTCATGACTTATTAGCTGCAGCACGCGCTTTATTAGGTACTGAATCTGGATTTGCTTCCATCTTAGGAACAGGAACGAACTCATGTATCTATGATGGTAACGATGTGTCATTTAATATTGATTCTTGTGCATACATCTTAGGTGATGAAGGTTCTGGAAGTTACATTGGAAAAAAATTATTGACGGATTACATCCGTAATTTAATGCCTGCTGATGTACGTGAAGTATTCTACGAAACTTACAAAATTACACCGGACGAAATTATGGATGCAGTATACACTAAACCATTGGCAAACCGTTTCTGTGCTAGTTTCAGTAAATTTGTATACGACAACAATGTCAATATCGCTTACACGCGTAAGATTGTTGACGATGCATTCGAAGCATTCTTCAAGAACTTAGTTTCCAACTACCCGAACTACCAAGACTACACATTCAACTGTATTGGTTCTGTAGGATACAATTTCAGAAATGTGCTAGAGGAAAAAGCAACACAATATGGTATGAAAGTAGGAAAAATCTTACGCTCTCCAATTGATGATTTAGTACAATTCCATATTAATAGAGCTGCAACGAACAACTAATTGCACATTTTAATAGAAAATAAAAAAGGCTGGAAATTTTTCCAGCCTTTTCTTTTGTTGCCATAAATCTCTGGCCTGCTTACAATGCTATAGACTCCCCAATAGCTGGAAGTAATAAATTCAAGCCTGCAGCTTTAAATTTAGCCTGTGCCTGCTCTTTATCAATTGCGATCGGTGGGAATGTATCATAATGTACACCAATAATTTCTTTACACTGAATGAAATCCGCTGCTAGGATAGCGTCATCAACATCCATTGTGTAATGCCCTCCTATTGGTAAAATAGCATAGTCTAACTGTAGATTCGCTAATAACTTCATTTCCATGGTAAGGGCTGTATCTCCAGCAACATATATTTTCTTATCTGCTACCGTAAAGACAAATCCTACAGGGTTTCCGCCATATGCCCCATCGGGGGTTGCATTACTGTGCAGCGCGTAAACCATCTTCACCTCACCGAAAGGTAAATACAATGTTCCACCAAGATTAAATTCGATAATTTTTTCTGCTGGAACACCTTGTTTTCCCACCCATGCTGCAGTTTCCACAATCGCTGCTACTGTCGCATTTGCCTGTTTCTGAATGACGGCCATATCAGCCACATGGTCCATATGCCCATGCGTCAGAAAGATATACTCCGGTAAGATAGTTTCTATAGCGACCCCTTCAGCTTGCTTATTATAGCTGATAAAAGGATCTATCAGGACTTGCGTACCTGAAAAATCAAACGCTAAGGTTGCGTGACCATAATAAGTTAACTTCATAAGGCTATTTATTAAATAAGTTCCCTAGGCCACCTAAGCCGCCTAACATCTCTTGAGAAGCAGCTTGCATTTCTGTCTGCGAAACATTTTCCGCTTGACGTAAAGCCTTGTTTAAAGCGACCATTAATAGCTCTTCTAGTTCTTCTTTATCAGCATTCGCAAGGAATACAGGGTCAATAATAATTTCTTTAATTTCCTTATTTGCAGTAGAAACAACTTGTATTAAACCACCTTCAACTTCTGCAGATACAGAGATATGATCTAATCTTTTTTTGATTTCTTCGGCTTTTGCCTGTGCTTGAAATAATTTGTCAAACATAATATTTAGTGCTAGTTTCAGTAAATGATGTTTGCAATTTACGAAAATCTGCTTAGAATAATATTCGTTTCTTTGCGAGAAGCTTAGTAAATTTGCCTTATGCAAAGTCAACACATTTTATTAACAAATGTTCTAACCATTTTAGCCTTTCCAATGGATCAACTAAGTCCGGAAATGCGCGCTAAAATTGATCTTTTATCAACAGATTTAACAACGTCAACGGCTATTTTAGCCTATATCCAACAGGTTGCTGAAATTACCGGAACGACAGCCGCTAGTAGCCTAGAAGATTTTAGTGATGAAATAAATATTATCCTCCATAAATTAAAATTTATCGCTCCACAAGACCGACCGACCGTTTTAATCTATTCTTTAGCGGATAAAAATACCCTAAGTGCTGGAAGCTTTTTAGCTGATAGCATACAAATTGCTGGCGGTATTCCTGTCACAGAAGATGCCGAGAAAATAGCTAAAATCATCTTTATAGACCCCGCGAATAAAGCCTTTCAACTGGTTCCGGAGCTTATTCAGGATAATTTATTTGCCGGCTCTGAAGCCGTAGAAAAAAATCAGATCTATATTATTCAAGATCCTGAATTCGCGCAAATTCCAGGAGTAAATTACCTTAAAGAATTAGAAATATTGGCCGAAATCATTCAACCTAAATACTTTATTTTTGGCCATGAAGGTCAGCAGTGGTTGAAATTTGAATTGGTATAAGGACAGGCTTTCAGAAATCCTCCCATTGGCGAATTTAGAAGGTATCCTACAACAAAAAAAGCAGCACTATGTGCTGCTTTTTTTATGATTTTATGGCGTATGCTTAAAAGCGCTTGCGCATTACTTTATATAATTTTTCTACTGTAGCAGGCTTCTGAGCCCAATTATTCTTTAGGGCATAGTTTGTTTGCAAAAAAGCATCCGCTGAAGCGTAATCATCAAATCTATTTAAAATCTCTATAGCTTCAGAATAACCTAAAGAATAGCCATTAAACAAATCTTTTATAAACATTAATTTATCATTTAAGCTAATTGCAGACTTGATATCCACAATCTTTTCTGGATTCGTAGGAAAGGGTGTTGTAGCAGAACTTTCTGCGGATGCATCGGCAGCCATTTTACGCTGTTGAGAAAGAATTTCGTTTAGACTCATTGGCCTAGCAGCGACATCGGCTTCTTTGACATCTTCAATAATGACAACCTTCTCCGCTTGAATGACTTCTTCCACTACTGGCGCCAATTCTTCGGTGACAGGCTTCACTTCTTCAGTAACAGGCTTCACTTCTTCAGTAACAGGCTTCACCTCTTCAACCGTAAGAATAGCCGGTATTTCCTGTTCTACAACGGGTGGAGCTTCATTAATTTCAGCGATTATTGGTGTAGGGTCTGAAAGGGGAAATCGTGTGGATTCCTGCGTTAATTCCGAAGGAGGTGTAAAATAGGTGTCAAAGTGAACTTTTGACTTCTGCTCTTCAGCAAAATTTCTTGGGCTAAATTCCGCAGCTGGACTTGTAAGCGTAGGATTTGCGCTTACAGCGTCCTGGGGATTATCAAGCAAGTCTTCAATATTGTAGAGCGAGGTAGAAGTGTCGGTAGCTGTAGCGACAAATTGTTTATTAAATAAGGTAATATTAGCCTTAAGATAATGGCTTGTAGCTTCAAAGAGCGCTAATTCTGCCTCTTTATCTTCGAGCCCAGCAGTAGAGAATGTTTCATATTGTGTGGATAAATCTTGTAATAGATCGCCGATTTTCACAAATAAATCTTGTTTGTTAGCCATACAAATATTTTTTTTTAAGCGTTGAGGTTACCTGTTCGTAAAAGAATAATAGTAGACAATCCACAAAAGCCTGACTTTTAAAAGCTTGGCATTTTTTTCGTAAATTGTAAATCAAATTTAATATTTAATTTCGATATTCGCATGCAGAAAGCTGCTATATTTTCCCCTACAAATAAGGTTGATTCAATTCCGTTTTCTATTCATACAGACTTCAAAATATAAAAATAAATGTTGTTTTCAGAGCAAAATTTCGCCCAAAGAAATCCAAATTTCGGTGCTATCGAAGTAATTTGTGGATCTATGTTTTCTGGTAAGACGGAGGAGTTAATACGTCGTCTACGAAGAGCTCAGTTTGCAAAATTAAAAGTCGAAATTTTTAAGCCGGCCATCGATAAGCGCTATGATGACTCTTTGGTAGTCTCTCATGATCGAAGTAGTATTCCATCAACACCCGTGGACCACTCTTCGGCGATTCTTCTGCTTAGCAATGACACGAAAGTCGTAGGAATTGATGAGGCGCAATTTTTTGATGAAGATCTAGCCGATGTTTGTGTAAAATTAGCAAATAAAGGTATTCGTGTAATTGTGGCCGGTCTGGATATGGATTTTGAAGCGAAGCCTTTTGGCCCAATACCACAGATTATGGCCATTGCTGAGCATGTGACAAAAGTGCATGCCGTCTGCGTACAATGTGGCGCACAGGCCAACTACTCCTACCGTATTAATGAAGATAAAAAACAAGTATTGCTGGGAGAAAAAGATAGCTACGAGCCTAGATGCCGTATTTGTTACTATAATTTATAAGATTTTTATTTTTTGGCACAGACTTTGATTATATCTTTATATCAATATGATAATTACAACTGGAGACAGTTTAAAGATACTTTTCATAATTTAGGTTTATAATTGGTTAGTTAGAGCCTCCTGCCCCACAGGAGGCTCTTCTTTGTTTATTATAATTCCTTATAGTACCTTACAATTTCAAGGTAATTGTGGGATCCAAGGGCGTTACTGCAGAACGGTATCTATGTATAAGCTTCCCTTGTTCATTAATTAAAAACTTTTCGAAGTTCCATTTAATATCCCCTTTAAAGTCCGGATTATCTTGCGCTATTAGAAAGTTAAATAACGGGTGAATATTCGCTCCCTTCACATCCACTTTCTCCGCTAAAAGAAATGTAACCCCGTAGTTAGCTTCGCAAAACTCAGCAATCTCAGCATTGTTTCCTGCTTCTTGATTTCCAAAATTATTTGCGGGAAAACCAATAATCACGAGTTTGTCACCGTACTTCTGGTGAAGCTCCTGCAGTTCTTTATACTGCTTTGTAAAGCCACATTTTGAGGCTGTATTAACAATTAGGATTTTCTTCCCTTTAAAAGCCGACATGGCCTGCTCCTGACCCTCCATATTTTTAAAAGAAAAGTCATAAATGCTTGGTGCACCAAATAACATGGTAACCCAAGAAATGATTGTCATTAATAGCATAGTATTCCGTGTTAATAAAAAAAGTTTTACTTCTAAACAATTTGTTTTTCCCGCTCAAGGACAAAATCAAATAAGCTGTCGATGGGGGATTTCAAGATCTTCCCCACACGCACGCCATTGACATTACAGATATCCCGCAGCTGCAAATCAAAAATATAAGCGATAGAACCGACAAAATGGCATTCGTATTCCCAGAAATCAGGGTAACTCATAATATTGGTCTTCACAAATTCATCAAATCCCTCCCGAATAATCTCATCAATATAAGGATGCCTGATATGCTGCGACATAAAAGGTACAAAGGAAGCCAAGTAAGCATTGGGACGCTCCCGCTCATAAACATTCTTAATAACGATCTCCTTGGTCAACCGGTAAGTCTCTTGAAAAGCGTCGGATAAGTCTTTAGGCATGCGCCCATACAGGAACTGCGTGATTAACTTCTTTCCATACCAAGTCCCCGACCCCTCGTCACCTAAGACATAGCCGTTGCCCTGTCTTGAAGGCAGCATATATTCACCATTAAAAAAACTGATGTCTGAACCCGTCCCTAAAGTAGATATAAAGCCTTTATTATTTTGACAGGTAGCATACGCTGACCCTAATAAATCATCTTCAACGGAAATAAAAGCATTCTCAAACAAAGGGGTCAATGCATTGGATACAATTTCTCGTCTATCAGGAGTTATACAGCCTGCACCGAAAAAATATAATTCCGTGATTTCATTGGAATAAGGTAGGATCTCAGGAACTTCTTTAATAACGCGAACTATCTCCTTTGCATTTACAAAAAAAGGATTCAGACCTTTTGTACTAAAGGAAATTGGCGAGCTATCCGGTAAGTCTAACTTCCAATCAGATTTAGAAGATCCACTGTCTACAACTAAGATCATATCAGCTAAGATTATTTCATTTGGTAAAATCAAATATACAAATTACGACAGAATATAAAGCTACCTCCAGAGTAAGAATATGGTAAGTTTTATCGATTAAAAAACTTCTTTTTATTTGGTCTAGCCAATAGAGACTCCTATTTTTGTTTTATACTCTATAAAATATGAAAAGAAGCATAGCAACAATTTTATTTTTCTTCACTCTATTAAGCACTTCCATGGCTCAAACAAATATTAATTTTGAAGTATCTTTTAAGGAACCTCAAGCTCATTATGCAGATATTGCAATGCAAATTTCTGGTATTAAAAAGGACTATATTGATGTAAAAATGCCCGTATGGTCACCAGGCTCCTATTTAGTGCGCGAATATGCGAAAAATGTTGAACGCTTTAAGGCAGTCTCTAGTACTGGGGAAGCTGTACCTGTTGAGAAAATATCTAAAAATACTTGGCGTATACACAGTAAAAATCAACAACAAGTAACTATTAACTATAGTGTTTATGGATTTGAGGTTTCCGTACGCACGAATTACATCGATGATAGCCATGCTTTCTTACAACCTACGGCAACATTTATGCATGTCGATGGGGAATTAGCTCAGCCTGTTACTGTAAAAATAAATCCCGCAGCAGCATGGTCGAAAATATCTACCGGATTAAAAGAAATTGGCACCAACACTTTTCAAGCTGAGAACTTTGACATCTTCTATGATAGCCCTATAGAAGTTGGAAATCAAGATGTTTGGAACTTCAACGCGGCAGGTGTGAACCATGAATTTGCGATGGTGGGACCAGGGAATTACAACAAAGAGAGATTATCAAAAGATATTACGAAAATAGTAGAACTTCAAACGGAATTATTCGGTGTAAACCCCAATGATCGCTACGTCTTTATTACACATAATTACCAGAGTGGTGGTGGCGGTTTAGAGCATCTGAACTCCACGGTACTAGGAGCTTCACGTAATGCTTATAATACTCCGCTTGGATATAACAACTTCTTAGCTTTAGTATCGCATGAATATTTCCATTTATGGAATGTTAAACGTTTACGTCCAGAAGCATTAGGTCCTTTTGACTATGACAATGAAAACTATACAGAAGGTCTTTGGATTATGGAAGGTTTCACAGGCTACTATGACAACCAAATTGTGCGCCGCGCAGGATTCACAACTCCAAATGAATATTTAAACCTGTTAGCTGGAGATTTCAATGCTGTATACAATCGACCTGGTTATGAAATTCAAACCGTAGCGGAATCCAGCTTCGACGCATGGATAAAACAATATCGCCCAGATGAAAATTCAGCGAATACCTCCATCTCGTACTACAATAAAGGCTCCATGTTAGCAGCAGCATTGGATGTGAAAATTATTGCGGCAACAGCTGGTAAAAAACGATTAGATGATGTATTAAAAGCTGCCTATCAGGAATTCTATGTGAAGCAACAACGCGGCTTTAAAGAAAGTGAATTTAAAGCCTTAGCTGAAAAAGTAACAGGCGTATCTTTAACGGAAATATTCCAAGCAGCGCATTCACATGGTGAACTTGACTATAACACCTATTTTAATAAAGTAGGCTATACGCTTTACGATAGTAATAGAGGTTCTGATGACCTGAGTTTAGGAGCGACCCTTTCCAAAGATGATGGCCGTATTTATGTGAAAAGTATTGAACGTAATGGCGCCGCTTGGGAAGCAGGACTTTCAGCTAAAGACGAACTTATTGCCATCAACGGTGTACGCTTAGATATGCAAGACAAAGAGTTGGATTACATCTTGAAAACTGCAAAAGAAGGTGATAAGTTATCCGTTTTAGTTGCACGTGATGGACTTTTAAAGGATATTTCGCTAGACTTAAAAACAACTTATAAAAAGGCTTACAAGATTGTGCAAAATGAAAATATTACCAACGAACAACGAAAATTAGGTAATATCTGGCTATCGATAAAATAAAGGTAGTTGTTAGGTAAAGTATTTTCCACATCCTAGCAGAAAAACAAAAAATCCCTTCTAAAGAAATTTAGCAGGGATTTTTTTGTTTGTTAGAATTTGTAGCGTACGGTAAAACCAATAGGGTCGATTAGTTTTATCGTGCTTGACTGAATAAAATCTAAGTAAGGCTTCACATCCAAAGAGATTACTAAAGGAACATCTGGAACATCATACGAAATTCCTAAAATCCCATCTAAACTTACTAAGGCTTCAGAATAAGGGGCCACCTGACTCCCGTCTTTGCTGGTATAAGCCTTACTTTTATAAGACCCTACACTACCTCCAAAACCATAATACCAACTAAAATCCCCTCCTAAAGGTTTATAAAATTCATATAAGCCTACCACACGAAAACGCCTGCTAGCATGATTTGATTGCACACTTAATAAGCCCGTTAAAGCGCGGTCTTCTGCTAAGGTGTAGCGGTAGGAAATCCCTTGAGCAGCACCAAACCTAACCCCTATGGCGTGGGTATTCGTGAGTTGAGCCTTGGCAACTTGAGAGAAACAGCATAGAAAAATAATAAATGTTACAAGCCAATACGTTTTTTTCATGTTAGGAAATATTTATTTAAGGAAAATGTAAATTGATTATACCCACTAAAGATACTATCAAATAGTTAACGAGACAAACTTTAATTTGTTGCCCCGAGTAGCTCAGGAATTTTTTTAAACTTTAAGAATAATTAATTTATTTTTTTCGTATATTAGAAAGAAGGATTTATAACCAATTAATCCAAAAAATTATAAACCATTACTGATTATGTCAAAGAAAAGCAGAGTTTTTGATCTTCTACTGAACTACCAATCGACTTATAATAACAAAGTTATGGTAGCAGGAAAAGTCCAAGGTGTTTGGAAGAAATATACTACAGATGAGTTTACAGCAATTGTAAATAATTTAAGTAAAGGTTTACTTGCTAAAGGCTATAAAAAAGGAGATAGAATAGGAATTATGTCAGGAAATAGACCGGAATGGTCTATGGTGGAATTTGCCTGTTCGCAATTAGGAATAGCCACCGTTCCCCTCTACCCTACGCTCTCAACGCATGACCTTTCCTTTATAGTAAACGACTCCTCCGTAAAATTAATATTTACAAGTAATGAGGAGCTCGCGAAGCGGATATTCGATGCAAAAAAAGAACATAACTTAATCCTGGAGCTTTATACCTTCGAGCCTCTTGAAGCTTTTGAGAACTACGACTTAATTATCCAACAGGGGAAATCCCAAGATTACGACCTCAGCGTGTACCAAGAAGCCGTACTACCGGATGACTTATTTACCTTAATATATACTTCAGGAACTACAGGTACCCCAAAAGGAGTCTATCTTTCGCATAGCAATCTAGTCAGTAATGTCGTGGCTAGCGCCGTGCTAATCCCCAAAGACTGTAAAGTTGCAGTCAGCTTTTTACCCCTTTCACATATTTTCGAACGCATGGTATCCATGCTCTATTTCTCCGCTGGAATATCGATTTATTACATTGAGAATCTCGATAATGTAGTGGTCGAAATTAATGAAGTGAAGCCCGACTGCTTCACCACCGTACCACGCGTGCTAGAGAAAGTATATGACAAAATTGTAGCGAAAGGAAAAGAGCTTACAGGCATCAAGAAAGCTCTTTTCTTCTGGGCCCTATCTTTAGGTGCGAAGTACCAAGAACCTCCTAAAAATCCATTTTTCTATAAATTGAAATTAGGAATTGCACGCAAGCTAATCTTTAGCAAGTGGAAAGATGCCCTAGGTGGAAATATAAAGATTATTATTTCTGGAGGTGCAGCTTTACAAGAACGACTAGCACGTGCTTTCTGGGCTGCAGGAATTAAGGTTTTAGAAGGCTATGGCCTCACAGAAACTTCCCCCGTAATTGCTGTTAATACCTGGGAGGATGACAAGATACGCTTTGGAACTGTAGGAAGGCCACTCTCAAATGTCGAAGTGAAAATCGCTGAAGACGGTGAGATTCTAACAAAAGGACCTAATGTTACGGTAGGCTACTATAAGAATGATGCGGCTACCGCGGAGGCCTTTGACGCTGAAGGCTATTTCAAGACAGGGGATATTGGCGAGCTCTCCAGTGATGGATACCTCCGTATTACGGATCGTAAAAAAGAAATATTTAAGACTGCTGGTGGAAAATACATTGCCCCCCAGGTCATAGAAAATAAGATGATGGAGTCGGTATTTATAGCTCAAATTATGGTGATAGGGGAAAATAAGAAGTTTCCCGCAGCCTTTATTATCCCGAATTATGAACAGCTGGAAAAATGGGCCCACAGCCATCAAATTACCTTTAGCTCCCATGCTGACCTGATAGGCAATCCCGATGTGGAAAAGAAATACCTAGCAGAAGTAGCACGACTATCAACAAACTATGGCCATTGGGAGATTATAAAGAAGGTGAAGCTCCTTGAGCATGAATGGACCATTCAAGCAGGACAGCTAACACCTAAGCTCTCCCTGAAAAGAAAAATAATACTCGCCGATTTTGCACAAGAAATAGCGCAGATATACGAAGAGCAACAATAGAAAATCAATGCATAAAAAGGGATTCAAAAATTTGAATCCCTTTTTATTTTAAATACATTTATAATCAGCTTCAAAAAACTATCAAAGCTGACTATTGTTGTATAGAAAATGCCCACAAAAAAAATGGATATAAAGAAAAAAATTACCCCAAAAGGGATCTATGAAGTGCTGTTAGCTGCGGTGAATGGATTTATAGATGACAAGTGCATGAAGATGTCCGCCAGCTTAGCCTATTATACAATTTTCTCCATAGGACCGCTTCTGCTAATTATAATTTGGTGTATAGGCGTATTCTTTGGGAATCAGGAGAAAAGTGCAACGGATGATATTATGCAGGAATTCTCAGAATTTTTTGGCGCTGATGTCGCGCAACAAGCCATGAGCATGATCCGGAAAATAGACCTTAACCAAAAGTCCCATATAGGAATTACCATCGGGATTATAACCTTGATGATCTCCTCAACAACGATCTTTATAGATATACAGGACTCTTTAAATACCATCTGGAAGGTAAAAGCAAAACCTAAAAAGGGCTGGTTAAAATTAATTATTAACAGACTTATTTCTTTTTCAATGGTCTTAGGCCTAGGCTTCCTATTAATTAGCTCCCTCCTATTAAATGCGATCATAGCGTCCTTAACAAATTATCTAAGCTTTATCTTTGAAAATCTGTCTATTAATATGATTGACTGGATTAATACCGGCATAACCTTCCTTGTGACAACGAGCTTATTTGGCTTTATATTTTCTTTTTTACCGGACGCTAAAGTACGCTTTAAAGATATTCTTGGAGGCGCATTGTTTACAAGTTTACTGTTTATGCTTGGGCGCTACCTGATTACTTACTACCTTCAAGTAACTGCGGCCTCCTCCGCTTACGGTGCTGCAGGATCTATTATTGTGCTTCTGCTATGGATCTACTACTCCGCTGCCATTCTTTATTTTGGTGCCGAGTTTACCAAAGAGGTGGCCCATCGTTTTGGAAATGGAATCAAGCCTTCTTCTTTTGCTGTACGCGTTGAGGAACTAGAGATAGCTAGTACAGCATCAGATAAGGATAGCAAAGAGAAATTATAATTAATGCTCTAAGAAAAGTTCTATAAGTCGTTATATAAGACGTTATATAAAAAAAGCTTCCTTCGTATCTGCACGGAGGAAGCTTTTTTTATAGTTGTTTAATATTTCACCTGATAGTGAATTACCTTACGTCCGATATTTCCGGATTGATCCATCCCTTCGACTACAACTTTATATTTTCCATTACCATCAGCATTATAATAATCTAATTGGATATTTCCAGTTTCCGTGATCTTCACATCTGGATTCCAATAAACGGTGGTACGTAAATCATTCGTAGCTTTCTTTTCTGCAAGATCATACTTTGGTGTGTAGAAGACGCGTTCTTTTACGTAACCCAAAGGATAGATATCAAGAATATTAGATTTAGGCATTAAACTTTCAATTTGTGCTAGCGACATGCGCGGCTTCTTCTCCACTTTTTTAGTGTAGATGGCTACGACACCGTTATTTTGATACATACGTGAAACCGTACCTAACTCATCTTTCAAGAAAATTTCTATACCCTCGATATCTGCCACCGCAATCGCGTTAATAGAAGGCTCATCAATAGGCATTCCATTTAAGAAAAATTGAACAGGAATACGTCCTCCAGAATTATAATCTCGGCTAACATAATATTTTTGATTTTGAGAATCGTAGGTTATCCCTGTCAGCATGGTTGAAAGACACATGCTCAACATATTACAGCCATTTAATCTGTCGGCATCAATACGATGGTCAGCCATAGATAGTCCAGATAAAGCGGAAAAATCTTTATTGGTAATCTTTTTCTTCTGTGTACCTGTAATGGATACCTCATCAAGAAGGATTGAAGTCCTAAATTCCTTAGAAGAGTTTAATAAGTATGGGGCGATTGCTTGATCAATATTTTGCAGCGCATTGGCAGCATACGGATTATTCTTATCTATAGCAGGGTAATAACTTTGATCCATATTGATTACTAGAGAGCGGTAATTATCATTTCCCCGCGCATTGACCGTCGCCTTCACGGAATCTGGAAACACTAAATTTTTGAATGAAAAGCGCCCATTCGGATCCGTGTACACATCTTGACGTATACCACGCTCAGGAATTGAGAGCAGGAGCCCCCCTTTCTGCACCGTTCTACCGGTGTTCATACGTAGTGTGCCGGAGATTTCAATCCCTTGTTCAGGCATAAAGCTGATGGTAGGATACTTCTCGGCAATAAGATCTTGGTATGCAAAGCGTGTAAACCCTTGGGTCATCAATAAAGCATTTAACGCCTCCTGACGATTAGCATTCTCCTCATTGAAGTAGTAGTTTGGCTTTTCAATAAAGCCTTTCAAATCCGAAGTAAGCAGGAAGTTGCTCAGGATGGTATTTTCCAAATTGTCATCGTAAGGAACTTTAGATTCATCAATTACGGCAACAGAGTAGGTACCTGGCAATTTCTGTTCACCTTGCGTTACCGAAATACCCAATTTCACAGGTGCTTTAGCTTGATATTGAGCCAAATCAGGCTTTATATGAATATCTAAATACTTATGTCCTTCAACAAAAACGAGTCTTTCAGAAATTGGCTTTCCTGCCGTATTCATTAAAGTAACCTGCGCAATTCCATTTGGAAGCCTATCTTTAGGGATATTAATTAGAATATTAGCATTCTTTAAAGTCGCTTGCGCAGCATAGCAGAGATACCCACTAGATTGAACAAGAACATAGTAGGCAGTATTTGCATATTTTGTAAATCCCTCCTCACTTGTAACAATCGCTATCTGTAGATTTTGAGCATCTTGTTTATGAAACATAACATTTACACCTTCCGCTTTTACGGCAGGAAGGTCAAAACTTTTCTCCTGACCATTGGAAAATGTAATAAGTGCTTTATACTTCTCCGCAGCCATTGGAAGTAGGGAAAAGGTTCCCATCCCCAAGCCTAAGTCTTCAAAGGTAGCTACAGTTTCATTTTTTTTATTTACAATCTTTCCTTTTATACGAAGTCCTTTGCCGTCAGAGCCGATGGCTTTAAAGGCTACGGGTTTGTTCAATCCCGCAATAAGGTCTCCCCCTTCGGGGAAAAACTGCACATCGGCATCCCACAAAGCATTTTTCAAGGAAAAGTCACCAACAAGAGGCTTCTCCGATCTCGCCCCCGCAATCGCGACGGTAAGTTTACCTTTCTGCAGGTCAGCACGGTTTTTTGCGGAGAGATTTAACACCACATTTCCCATCGCATCGGTCTCGGCCTTTCCTTTATCGATGGTTTCCCAGCCGGAAATAACTTCATACGTAACCTTACTATTCGAAAGGATATTCCCCTGTCCATCTTTGAATTGAAGGCTTACCTGAGATTTAGCATTACTGCCATTGCTGACATCCTTGAAAGTAATCTGTGTAGCAAGCTTTTTGTTAATGGCATCTCCTACAGGGACAATTTTATTAAAGAAATATCCTGTATCGAAATTACCCATCCATTTTGTGTAGGCTCTAAAGCGGTAATTATCTTGTTGTAAAAATTGAGGATCTAAGACCAAATGTCCATTACCTGCTCCACCTTGTAAAGGGATACGCAGCGTTTGAATAAGTGAATCGCGCGAGTTTAATACCTCCACATAAGCAATTTTACTGGGGTCATACTCTAAAAGATTTCGAGATAAATAGGTCTTAAACCAGAGGGTGTCTCCTACCGCATAATAAGGCTTATCGAAGTGCATATGCACCTTCTCTACCGGATAGACTTCAAAGAGTTTTTGTGTTCGCTCAACAATGGTATTAATGGGTAAAACAGCTTCTTGGGCGCGGGCATCTTGGCCTTGCAGAGCCCAAGCAGCTAAGGCTACCGTGAATAGTTTAATATATTTCATGAATGATAGTACTGATATAGTACGTTAAATATATCCAATTTTATTCAGAATAGGCACAAAATATGCGCATTTAACATTTTATAACAAGGGAGCGAGTAGTCTGCAGAGAGAATCTAACGCTCTTTTCCACTTCTTTCTATGCATCCATATATAGAGCGTGACAATTTCAGATTGCTCCTTATCACGTTCAAACTGCTGTGCTAGTCTTTCACAAACTTTTATATCCGAGAATACGGCTGCAATTTCAAAATTAATGTAAAAGCTACGGATATCTAAATTCACCGTGCCTACGAAAGCTAATTTTCGATCGATACAGATGGTCTTAGCATGCAGAAAGCCCTTTTTATAAAGATGGACGCTTACTCCACGCATTAGTAGTGGCTTGAGGTAAGAGAAGGAGGCATGATAGACAATATAGGAGTCTGAGGAGGCTGGAATCATTAACTCCACTTGTATGCCTGAGGCGGCGGCCAATTGAAGGGCCATAGAAAGCTCATCCGGAGGAATAAAATAGGGAGTACATACTTGGATGCTCTCTTTGGCTTCAGCGATAGCGATTAACAGCGCTTCCAAATTAAAGGGGGACCTGGACCCAGGATCGGAAGATACTAAGGTAAACGCATCATTGCTCGTTTCAGCACAAGATTCCCATATTTTTAAATACTTTTCAGATAACATAAAAGGAGCTCCTGCAGTCTGATTCCAAGAATTCCAAAATTGAATCTGCAAGCTATTGACGCCCTCTCCTTCCAGACGAATAGAAGTATCACGCCAATATAAGGTGTCTGCACCCTCCTTATTAATATAGCGGTCAGAAATATTGATGCCACCTATATAGCCCACGTTTCCGTCTACAATAACTATTTTCCGGTGATTTCGGTAATTCGAATTCGCCAAGGAGCTAAAGGAAACGGGAAGAAATGCTTGGTAAGCTAGCTGCAAATTATGCTGCTTTTTGAGATACCGTAAGGCTGCTGGAGAACCAAAGCTATCCAAAATCACCCGTACTTCCACACCCTGTGAGGCCTTCTGCAGCAGGATATCCATTACCTGCGTACCAATGGTATCCATCTCAAAAATATAATATTCTAGGTGAATAAATTCTTTCGCAGCCTGTAGATCGGCGATAAATAGCGGGAATTTCTCCTCCCCATTCGTAAGTAAGCTTATCTTATTGTTATTGGAAAATGGCGAAAGGTGCTGATTCTTCACATACTCAAACACCCGTACTAAGCCACCAATACGGTTTGTCATGCGAGGGATTTGCGCCGACATAAATAGTAGGTTGTCGTTCCAAGCCTTTTGAATTTTTTTAAACTGAAGTCGGTTGATACGCTGGAAACGGCGTACTTTCCTAAATTTCTGACCAAAGAGGTAGTATAAAAGTAAACCTAGAAAAGGAATAAAAAATATCACCATAATCCAGGAAACCGTTTTCGAGGGATTCCTATTTTCAATTAAGATGGTACTCATTACCCCGATATAAAAGATGAATAAGGGTAGCCAATACCAATTTACGAGCAATTCCCACCAGTGCACCCAATCTATAGTTAATTGATTTACAAGATCTTTCATATAAAAGTTAGGATAAATTAATCAGCAAGTAATATTTGTATATATAAATCGTTTATCTTTGTAACATAATAAATACAATTGGTATAAGTTCCTGCCATTCAACACTAAAAACAGCATTAAAATGAGCTAATCTGTTAACAAACGTTAAAATTTTAGCGATGCCACTTTTTGGCAAAGTATATGCTTTCACTTTTAAAGTAATTCAAAAGAAAAAGGTTAATTAAAAATTAACAATTAGGAAAATATGAATAAGATCCATCTATACATCTTCGCGCTCACGGCATCCCTTTTAGTACTTTCGAGTTGCCGCTCTGGAAATTCAAAAGATTTAGATAAGAAAAAGAATGCTATCGCTCTCCCAATATACTCAATAGATACGAGTTCTGCGAATACCATCAAGGATTATATAGGGACCATTGAGGGAAAAGTGAATGTTGAAATCAGACCACAGGTAGAGGGCATATTAGAGGAAATATATGTCGATGAAGGGGACTTCGTGGAAGCTGGACAGAAGTTATTTAAAATTAATGCTTCCGCATACGAAGAGGTCTTAAACAATATGATTGCTACAGAAAGTGTCGCGAAGGCCAAATTACAGAATGCCCGCTTAGAGATGGAGCGTCTTCGTCCCCTCGTAGAGAATGAGGTTATTTCTGAAGTTAGACTAAAGATGGCAAAATCCGCTTATGATGTCGCTAAGGCTTCCTTAGAGCAGTCATCAGCAGCCGTTCGTTCAGCAGATATCAACAAGCAGTTTACCATCCTTAAGGCTCCAGTATCAGGGTATATAGGACGTATCCCTAAGCGGATAGGGAATTTAGTAACTAAGAATGACCCCCAATCCTTAACCGTCTTATCGGATGTTCAAGAAGTGTATGTTTACTTCTCTATGTCAGAATCTGACTTTTTATATTTTTCTAAAAAACAAGCTAAAGAGGATCTTTTAGATTCCGCTTACAGCAACTTAGAGCGTAAGCGGAAACTCGCTTTCCCGGCAGTTTCCTTGATTCTCGCAGATGGAGAGGCATACGGCCAAAAGGGGCATGTAGATGCTATTAACGGACAAGTAAACCGGACTACAGGAGCGATCTCCCTACGTGCAACCTTCCCTAATGTGGATAATATCTTACGTACAGGAAGCACAGGAACGTTAAAATTTGTGGAGACCCAAAAGGGTGTTATTCAAATCCCGCAGGTTTCAACTTCCGAATTACAAGATAAAACCTTTGTCTATCTGGTCGATGAGAACAATAAAGTGCAGCGTCGTGCCATCACGATTTCTGGCAAATCGAATGCCAACTACATTATCTCTGAAGGGCTGCAAGTAGGCGATAGAATCTTATTGTCCGGCTTTGACAAGATTTCTGAAGGCGTCACCATCGTGCCTATTAATAAGGCTAAATAATATATTTTCTTACAAAATTTTCCGTAAATGCTAAAAACATTTGTTAATAAACCGGTATTGGCTACCGTAGTTTCCATTTTACTTGTCATTTTGGGAGCGGTAGGATTAAAAATGTTGCCCGTTTCAAGATTTCCCGAAATTGCTCCCCCTTCGGTTGTAGTTTCCCTCTCCTATCCCGGAGCCAATGCGGAAACTGTAGCCAAATCGGTGCTGCTACCCATTGAAGAAGCTATTAATGGGGTGGAAGACATGACATATATTCGTTCTACCGCCTCCAATTCAGGCTCAGGTTCTGTGCAAGTATTCTTTAAGACAGGAATAAACCCCGACATAGCTTCAGTGAATGTGCAAACGCGTATATCGAAGGCTATTGGGTCTATCCCTGCGGAGGTCAATGAATCTGGTATCACCGTGATGCCTCGTCAGTCGGGGGTAATTATGACCATTAATATGTATGCTGACTCGAAAGAGTCCATGTTTGATGAGACCTTCTTACAGGCCTATGCGCAGATTAATATCATTCGACCTTTATTACGTGTAGACGGTATTGCTCAAGTTTCCCGTGTAGGAGCGCGTGATTACTCCATGCGTATGTGGCTGAATCCAGAGAAATTGGCGCTCTTTAATCTGAACCCCGCCGATGTAATTGCCGCCATTAAAGATCAAAATTTTGAAATTGCTCCAGGAAAGTTCGGGGAAACTTCCGATGAGGCTTTTGAGACTGTCATCAAGCATAAAGGGCGCTTTAGTCAGCCTGAGGAGTTTAAGAATATTGTTATTAAGACCAATAAAGATGGCTCTGTACTCTACCTACGGGATTTGGCACGTGTCGAATTTGGTTCTTCCAACTTAGGGTCAGACAATAAAGTAAATGGACTTCCAGGGCTAACCTTAAATATCACTCAGACTTCAGGGTCCAATGCCCATGACATAGATATTGAAGTGCGAAAGACCTTGGAGGAACTCTCAAAATCCTTTCCCGAAGGCATAAAATATGAGGTCTCCTATTCTGTCAGGGATCAGATTGATACATCCATCAATCAGGTGAAGCACACCTTATTCGAGGCTTTCATCCTTGTATTTATCATTGTATTTATATTTCTTCAGGATTTTAGATCCACGCTGATACCCTCGATTGCAATTCCGGTATCACTCGTTGCTACCTTCTTCTTTTTGAATGTTTTTGGATTCTCCTTAAATGTGCTAACGATGTTCGCTTTGGTATTAGCCATAGGTATTGTCGTCGATGATGCCATTGTGGTCGTCGAGGCCGTGCATCTAAAGATGCATGAAACAGGCATGAAGGCGCGCGAAGCTACACTGGCTACGATGTCCGAAATTACAGGTGCCATTCTATCTATTACCCTGGTTATGGCGGCGGTATTTGTTCCTGTAGGCTTTATGGAGGGGCCTGCCGGCATCTTCTACAGGCAGTTTGCCTATACCCTAGCTACAGCGATTTTAATTTCAGCATTAACAGCGCTGACGCTGACTCCAGCCTTATGCGCGTTAATCCTCAAGGCACCCGCACATCCTCATAAGCAGGACGAAGGGCAGGAAGGGCATGCCGAAGGATCCCTGGAAAATGTTCCAGCAAGGGGTAAATTCCATCGTTTCAATGTCGCGAGGGATCGTTTTTTCGCGAAGTTTAATACGGGCTTCGACAAGTTGACAGATCGCTATATTTTGGGTGTTAAGTTTCTGATAAAAAACAAAAAAATTGCTATGCTGTCTTTAGCTGGAATTTCAGCTACAGGATTTGCACTTTTAATGCTTGCACCAAAGAGTTTTATCCCTACAGAAGATGATAGTTTTGTCACCTATTCCATGGCGATGCAACCTGGGGCATCCCTAGCACGTACGACGGAAGTCTTGCGTCAAGCGGATAGCATCCTTCAAAAGCGTAATCCAGATATTGCAGGGATGACAACGATATCAGGCTATAATGCCTTAGACGGAAGTACTTCCCCTGCCTATGCGGTAGGTTATATCAACCTTAAAAGTCATGATAAAAGGGAGAAGATAAGAGATATAGAATCTTTTATGGACACCATCAGACAAGATTTATCGGTTATAAATGAAGCTTCCTTTAATATTTTCCCACGACCAACAATCCAGGGTTTTGGGGATTTTGCAGGAATACAAATGGTCTTACAGGATAAGCTTGGTGGGGATATCCTCGACTTCAGCAATATTTCGGACAAATTTATTGAAGAGATGAATCAGTTGCCCGAGGTTAAGAGTGCCTACACTTCCTTTAAGGCTAATTTCCCGCAATTTGAAGTGGACATTGATGTTGTCAAAGCGAAGTCCTTAGGCGTAGATATTATGACTTTGATGTCGACGATACGCGCTTATTACGGGCGTGTTCAAGCTGGAGATTTCAGCCGATTTGGGCGTCAATACCGCGTTTATATTCAGGCGGATTTTGACTTTAGAAATGATACCGAAAGTTTTAAATCAATCTTTGTACGTAATAAAAACAATGAGATGGTGCCTATTAGCACGTTATTAACCTTAAAAAAGGTCGTAGGTCCTGAGACGATAACGCGTTATAATTTATTCAATGCAATACCTGTGAATGCGACACCTAATGAAGGCTATTCTACAGGTGATGCCATGGCAGCAATTGAAAAGCTGGCCTTGGAGAAGCTTCCAGGAAACTACGGATTTGAGTGGACGGGAATGAGTCTGGAGGAGTCGGAATCCGGCTCGCAGACGGCTTTAATATTTATGATGAGTATTGTGTTTGTCTACTTCTTACTTTCAGCACAGTATGAGAGTTATATCTTACCATGGGCCGTCTTACTATCTATTCCTGTGGGCTTAGTGGGAGTTTTTGTTACCATTCTTATGGTAGGCCTTGAAAACAATATCTATGTACAGGTGGGCGTCATTATGCTTATCGGCCTACTCGCTAAGAATGCCATTCTAATTATTGAATTTGCTGTACAGGAACGGAATAAGGGTTTGAGTATTTACGACTCCGCAATCGCTGGAGCAAAATTGCGTTTACGTCCTATTTTAATGACTTCCTTAGCATTTATTGCGGGATTAATTCCACTTATGTGGTCTTCCGGTCCTTCGGCAAAAGGTAATCACTCCATTAGTTTTGGCGCCGCAGGGGGGATGTTCTTCGGTGTCCTTTTAGGGATATTTTTTATTCCTGTGCTGTATATTATTTTCAAGAGTTTAGACGAACGTTTAAAGAAAAAATTCAAATCCAACTAAGCTAGAAACCATGAAATATATATCCTATCCCTTCTTCTATCTACTGGCTTTGTGCAGCCTTCTTTCAGCGTGTCATGTCGGCAAACGTTATGTTGCACCTGACTATCACCTACCCGATCAATATCGGATGGATGCGGAATATAAAGATTCTGTAGGCACGCTTGCCTACGTCAATTGGCGGGAGTTCTTCCGAGACAGCAGCCTTATTAATCTCATCGATGCAGGTTTAGCGAATAACTATGATATGCGTTCTGCCCTACTTACAATTCAAATTGCCAACCGTCAGCTATCGCAAGCTAAAGCTGGTTTTTTTCCGGAAGTAGAAGCGCGTCTTGCAGGGGTTAATCAGCAGTGGCGCTCGAGCGAATTCTACAGTAGTCCAGCATCAAAGATCTATGACGGGAAAGAGGCTAATAAAGATCTCTTTAGATACCAGTCACAATATTATACCGATATCAATGTGAGTTGGGAGATCGATATTTGGGGTAAAATTTCCAGTCAGAAAGAGCAGAGTTTGGCGACCTTCCTTGCTAGTTCAGAAGCGCGCAATGCGATACAAACACGCTTGATTGCTAATATCGCCAAGGGGTACTTTAACCTGTTGAAATTAGACGCACAGATTGAGGTTGCCAAGCGCAATGTACAACTGAATGACAGCACGTTAAACATGATAAAACTTCAGTTTGATGCTGGGGAAATCACTTCATTAGCCATGCAACAAACGGAGTCGCAGCGTCTTATAGCGGCCTCTTTGGTACCACAATTAGAACAGCAGATTCAGATTCAGGAAAATGCTTTGCTGGAGCTTACGGGCAGAATGCCTGCAAATATCAAACGCGGTAAGCGCTTATCAAATCTGATTAATGAATCCAAAATATCACCAGGATCTCCGTTGAGTTTAATTCGTAATAGACCGGATGTACGGGAATCGGAATTTAAGTTAATTGCCGCGAATGCACAGATGAACAATCGGGAGGCACTGCGCTATCCTTCGCTAACCTTAGGAGGTGCATTCGGTGTGAATGCCATGATGCCTGAAAATTGGTTTAATATCCCTGGAGCACTATTGGGTTCAGCATTGGGTAATTTGACCATGCCAATATTTAAAAACAGAAAGTTAAAGACAGCATATGAAGTTGCTAAATTGGAGCGTGAGAAGGCAGAGATAGCTTTACAACAAACGGTTTTACGTTCCGTAAATGAGGTCTCTAATAGTTTTACTTCCCTAGCTAAGCAGAAAGAACAGCTTGTACTTGCAGAAGCACGCGTTGCGAACGCACATTTAGCAGTAAAGAACGCTATTCTACTTTTTAAGTCGGGTTTCGCAACTTACCTAGAGGTTATTACAGCGCAGTCAAATGCGTTGACCTCAGAAATGAATCTTGTTTCTATCAAGCAGGCGCAGTTAGAATCGTTTGTGGAGCTCTATCGCTCCCTAGGTGGTGGCTGGTCCGTAACGAGATAGATCGTATTAAAAACTACAGTTCATTGCTCCTTCCAAATGGAGCAATGGGCTGATATATGGAATATCTAAATTTGCCCCACGAAGGATAAACCAGCAGCCCATCACGAGATACACATATGCTAAATATCTTGTAAAACCTTTTTTAAAGACTTTTTTTGCAAACTGTGCCGCAATAGAGATGCTGAGTAATAAAGGCAATGTACCCAGTCCAAAAAGCATCATAAATAAGGTACTATTGGCGATGCTGTCTGCATTTAATGCAGCAGCTAAAGCCATATAAACCATCCCACAAGGGAGCATACCATTTAAAACTCCCGCAAAAAAAGAGCCTCCAGGCTTAAATAACCATTTTCCCATAATCTGCGCGAAAGGCTGTATAATTAAAGACTGCCAACGGGCAAAGGTGTTATTATATTTCCCAAGGATTGTAAACATTCCTATCCCTATTAGCAGGACGCCGGTCAGCAAACTTAGCCACTGTTGTCCCCCCTTTAATAGCGCTATATTCCCTAGTAAACCCATCAAAAAACCAATTAAGGTATACATCAGAATACGTCCTATTTGATAGAGCAATTTATTCCATAGGGGGTGTTTTCCTGGAATTGCTAATAGCAGTGGCCCACACATTGCGGCACAGTGTATGCTTCCAAAAAAACCCATAAAGAATGCTAGGTAGAGGTAATTCATCTTAGAACGTTAAGTGGACATTACTATAAAAATCTATTTTCTCCGAAGTCCAAAATACGGATAAATTCCAGCGTCCTTTCTGAAAAGAAGCTACCGGTAATTTATAGTGTGCAGTATTCGTGTACAAGGGTAAGGTAATATCTTGACTTCCATCCGAAGGTCTTTTAAACAGTAGTTGACCTTGATTGACCGGACTCTTAAAGGTGATGTAAAGTGTATCCTGCGTCACCTTAAAGTGCGGTGCATACTGTTTATTCTCTACATTTTGTTTACGTGTATAGATCTCATCGTAGTGGATCGACTGCTCGTAATAATCGGACTCTTCTAAGGTATCTACATTGCGCGTGACGACATAGACGCCTGCAGCGATCATGCCCGTCATAAAGATTCCTAATGTGAGTGCTATTTTATATCCCCAATTCATCGTTATCAATTAATCCATGCCTAGGGGCGCTATAAAGGTAGTTTTGAAAGTCTCTAAGCGTTGACCTTTGGCGTTTATATATATTTTCACATCCTTCTTATATGCCGTTACTTGGTTGTTATCAACAATCAAGAAAAAGGAGATTGTGGCTGTACCTTCAGCTTGTAAATGTTTTATGGGATTCACCAGCTGTACTTTCAAGCTGGGGTCAGAACAAGTGACATCAAAGTCAAATTCTTTCGAAGTCTTATTCCTAAGTTCCATGGTATAGAGGTTCGAAATAGTGTGGTCATCACGCAGCTGATAGGTGCTTCCTTTGGCCCGGAGGACAGTCCCTCCTACAGTGGATCTATTAAAAATTAGAAAACCAAAGGAGGCTATTAGCAAGACTAAGATACAGGAGTAACCAATGGCTCTCAGATTATTCTTTTCACGTTTCTCACCTTCTAATTCCCCCATGGTATAAAAACCAATCAGCTTAGGTGCTTTAGTTAGCTTATGCATCACCGCATCGCAAGCATCGATACAAGCCGTGCAGCTCACACATTCCATCTGTAAACCATTACGGATATCTATTCCTGTAGGGCATACTTGAACACATAGATTACAGTCTACACAATCGCCTAAATTACTTGCTACAGAAACTTTCCCACGAGGTTCACCACGACGATAGTCGTATGCTACGGTTACAGTTTGATTATCCAGGAGCACACTTTGAAGGCGTCCATAGGGGCAAATTGTGGTACATACAATCTCACGTACATGGGCGAAGACGCCGTAGAATACCAAGGTAAACACACTGAGGGTAGCTAAGCCGGTGATATGGGCGTCAAAAGGGTCCGTAATCAGTGTTATCAAGGCGTCAGCTCCGATTATATAGGCTAAAAATGTGTTGGCTATAAAAAAGGAGATAAGCAGAAAAATACCGTGTTTAAGGATTTTCTTTTGTTGCTTTTCAGTGGTATCAGGCCCTTCATTAAGCTTTCGCTGTTGGTTGCGATCACCTTCAATCCAATATTCTACTTTTCTAAATATGAGCTCCATAAAGATGGTTTGCGGACAAGCCCATCCACACCATACACGTCCGTAAACGACCGTAAAGAGTACGATACAGACGAGGGAAATTAGCATCACAAAGAGGAAGATATGGAGATCTTGGGGGTAGAAAAGTTGTCCAAAGATGGAAAATTTACGTTCCAATATATTGAACATCAAGAAGGGGTTATCTCCGATTTTTATAAAGGGACCGGAAAATAGAAACAGGAGCAGAAAATAGCCTAACCAATTTCTGTAGTTGTAGAGGGGTCCTGCCGGCTTTTTAGCATAGATCCAGGCTCTTTTAGTTTGACTTTTCACTGCTCCAATCGTTTCCATTTCACATTATTAACTTACAGTACTTCTTCTTTTTGGGGTTCAGCAGCAGCTGATTCATAGGTTACCTCTACACCTTGCGCTTCTTTGGCTCCTGCGGGATTAGTACCACGTAGGGAAAGTACATAATTAGATACTTCCGCAATTTGAGCAGGGCTTAAGGTTTGTTCCCAAGGAACCATCCCTTTATCAGGCACACCATATTTAACGGTTTTAAATACATCTTTAATTTCTCCGCCATGAATCCAGAATTTATCTGCTAAGTTAGGGCCAATTCCGCCCTGACCAGCGTCTCCGTGACAAGCGGCGCAATTAGCTTGAAAGATTGCTGCACCAGCAGCAATCATAGTGGCATTTACTTCAATAGAAGATTCATCTATGAGGTTGGCTGCTTGAGCTAAATAGGCTTGTTTTTCTTTTTCAGCGATAGCCATCTCATGAACATATTCTTGGTCTTGATTCATTCCCCAACCGAACACTTGATAGATCAATAGATAAATAATACCAAATGTTACTGTCGAGTAAAAAAGGGCGTTAAACCAGATAGGAATGGGGTTATCTAATTCCGTAATTCCATCAAAATCATGATCAATCATAATATCTTTCTCCTCAGAAATTGGGCGTAAGCCTAAGATATTATTCCAACGTGCTTTTTGAAGGATTTTTTTCTGTGCTTTCTCAGCCTTCTCCTGTTGCAGTAATTCAGGCATAGTCAGTTTTAGAATTGCTGACATAGCGCGCTGAATGACGAAAGCTGCAGCGAGCACAGAAATTAATACTACGATAACGGCAATTATCATAACATCATTATAGTAATTACCAGAGCCTAACGACAAGTCTGAAGGCAAACTTGCAAGCGCGGGCGCTAAAGTTATTAGTGGAAACATATTTATTCGTTAATGTCGTCGTTTGAGTTCGGTTTCTTTTCATCTTCAAAAGGAAGACTTTTCATATAATCAATATGATCTTTATTCATGCGAATCAGCATAATGGTAACTATGGCAAAGAAGACCATAAAGATCCAGAGTGAGGCTATTAAATAAGCCTCACTACCGTTTAAATTTGTGATTTGTTTAAACATCTCTCCTTGATTTTAGTTTTCAACAGTTGTATTTTCAGTATTTTTATTAGCCTTAATATCTGTTCCCATACGTTGTAGGTAGGCGATCATAGCTATAATTTCACGGTCAGCAGTGACATGCACTTGATTCTGTTTTAAGTCATCCACAATCCCTTGTGCTTGCTTATTTAAATCATTTTGCGCATTGGCAATTTGCTCATTAGAATAAGGTACACCAAGGATACGCATAGCGTTTAACTTCCCTACAAGGGTACTATTATCTAATTTTTGATCAATTAACCAGCCGTACTGAGGCATGATACTTCCTGGAGAAGTGATGGTTGGATCCAATAGGTGGTCAAAGTGCCATTTATTAGGATATTTTCCACCGATACGTTGCAAATCAGGCCCCGTACGTTTAGAACCCCATAAGAAAGGTCTATCGTATACATACTCTCCAGCTTTCGAATATTCTCCATAGCGGGCTGTTTCAGAACGGAATGGGCGGATAGCTTGAGTATGGCAGTTGACACAACCTTCGCGAATATATAGATCACGTCCTTGTAGTTCTAGCGCCGTATATGGTTGTACAGACTGAATGGTAGGAATATTCGAGGAGATGGTAAATGTTGGCAACATTTCTACCATACCGCCGATTAGAATCGCAATAAGGGCAAGCACCATAAATAACATCGGTTTACGTTCTAATCGACGATGGGTAGATTTTTCATTAACTGTTAATGGCTCTAAGGCTGGAGCTTCAGCAGGTTCATTAGCTAATAAAGTACCTTTTTGCATGGTTTTCACCAAGTTGTAGGCCATCAATATTACCCCCGCTAAATAGAAGGCACCACCTAAGGCACGCATCATGTGCATCGGAAGAATTTCTAGTGTTGTTGCTAGGAAGTTTGGATATTTCAAAATTCCTTCTGGCGTAAATTCTTTCCACATAAGTCCTTGAACAATAGCTGCCCAGTACATTGGTACAGCATAGAAAAGAATCCCTAAAGTACCTAACCAAAAGTGAACAGAAGCTAATTTCTTAGAATATAACTCGGTGTCATATACACGAGGTAACAACCAGTAAAGGATAGCGAACGTCATAAATCCATTCCAACCTAAGGCACCAATATGTACGTGTGCTACGATCCAATCTGTAAAGTGGGCAATGGCATTTACTTGTTTTAACGAAAGCATAGGACCTTCAAAAGTCGCCATACCATAAGCCGTAAGTGCTACTACCATAAACTTCAACGTAGGCTCTGTTCTAACTTTATCCCAGGCACCACGAAGCGTCAATAATCCATTGATCATACCTCCCCAAGATGGAGCGATTAACATAATGGAGAATACGACACCTAGAGATTGCACCCAAGAAGGTAGCGCTGTATATAATAAATGGTGAGGCCCAGCCCAGATATAGATAAAAATTAGGGACCAGAAGTGCAGGATACTTAATTTATACGAGTAAACGGGACGGTTGGCCATTTTTGGAAGGAAGTAGTACATCATTCCTAAAAATGGGGTTGTCAGGAAGAATGCAACGGCATTATGTCCATACCACCATTGTACTAAGGCATCTTGCACACCGGCATATACATAGTAACTTTTCCAGAAGGATACGGGCAGCTGCATGGAGTTAACAATATGTAATATGGCAACAGTCACAAAAGTTGCGATATAAAACCATACTGCGACATACATATGTCTCTCACGGCGTTTGATAATGGTACCAAACATATTAATCCCGAAGACAACCCAGATTAAGGTTATACCAATATCAATAGGCCATTCCATTTCAGCGTATTCATGGGAGGATGTATACCCTAGGAGTAAGGTGATTGCGGAGGCAATAATCACCAGCTGCCATCCCCAAAAATGTATTTTACTTAATACATCGCTAAACATACGTGCCTTTAATACACGTTGTAAGGAATAATAAACCCCCATAAAAATGGCGTTCCCGACAAAGGCAAAAATTACGGCATTCGTATGTACAGGTCTTACACGTCCGAAGGTGCTGTATTGTGTCGCAAAATTTAGGGCTGGCCATACGAGCTGCATGGCCACAAGTAATCCGATGGACATACCTACTATACCCCAGACAATGGTCGCGACTCCAAAATTTCTGACAATCTTATTGTCATAATTAAATTGCTCTAACTGCATTACTGATAGTGTTGATTTCTAATCAAAAGTAGGGAGCTTTACATGACATTCAAATGATACTTATTTGCTTTAAATATAATTTAGGTCATCTAGGAAAATGGAAAATGTAAGGTAGATTACTTTTTGAAATAAAACACCTTTAATCGTGCTAGATTTCAATATTTTCGGGTGAAAAACAGTGGGATTATTAGTATTAACTTAAGTATTTACAGTTAAGCTACATGATATTACCAGTTCTTAATGGTGCTAAAATTTTCTTATTTACTGGTTTTGGTAAGTTTTTTTCTTGGAGAAAACTCGCGGTAGACTCAATAGCAATAAAAAATAGAGTCGCGTAAAAATAGGCTCACAAAAAACTTAGGCACCTGAAAAAATGGGCACACAAAAAAGCCCTTTAGTTTTCACTAAAGGGCTTTTGTATAAAAAAAGGCACCGACCTACTCTCCCACCTGTTACGGCAATACCATCGGCTCTGGCGGGCTTGACTGCTCTGTTCGGAATGGGAAGAGGTAGACACCGCCGATATAGGCACCTAAAATAAGG
>JAGKSB010000012.1 GCA_017942165.1 Rhinopithecimicrobium faecis
TTTCAATGCTAAATTAAAGGCGTTTCGTAGTGTATTCCGCGGTGTAAGAGATACTACTTTTTTCCTGTATAGAGTCATGAAATTGTATGCTTAATTATTTTCATCCCCCAAACTTTCGGTATGATCCCTATTAATAACGGATCCTCGCTCCAATGGGGCAAAAAAAAAGCTTTCTACAAGGTAGAAAGCTAAATTTAAAGAGCCTCTTATCGGAATCGAACCAATGACCTACTGATTACAAGTCAGTTGCTCTACCAGCTGAGCTAAAGAGGCGTTATGTGGGGGGAGAAGGATTCGAACCTTCGAAACCGAAGTAACGGATTTACAGTCCGTCCCATTTGACCGCTCTGGAACCCCCCCATAACTATTGAAGTTATGTTTGAGCCTCTTATCGGAATCGAACCAATGACCTACTGATTACAAGTCAGTTGCTCTACCAGCTGAGCTAAAGAGGCTTCTCTTTTTTTGTCAAACCCTTTTTGTTTTTGACTCTGCAAATATCGCAAGGATTTCTAGATTACGCAAGTCTTTTTACCATTTTTTTTATTGTACAACGTTAAAATATTGAAAATCACGCAGAAAAATTTTAATCTATTTTCACTAAAATCACCCTATCGGAACTTTTGACACCCATTTATTTTTTAAAACGCCAAAATGACAGCAAAACACAATAGGCATATCTTTTGTTTTAAGCTATAAAACAAAATTTATAGATCATGAATTTCAATAACTTTACCATTAAAGCGCAAGAGGCTATACAAAAAGCCTCTGAAATTGCTACTGGAAACCAACAGCAAGCTATTGAAAATGCGCATATATTAAAAGCTTTACTCTTAGTGGATGAAAATATTACTTCGCACCTACTGAAAAAGCTTAATGTCAATATCCCCTATTTAAAAACTGAATTAGATAAACAACTTGAAGCATTACCGAAAGTTACTGGTTCGAACGTCTATTTAAGCAATGATGCCAATAGCACCCTGCAAAAAGCGACGTCCCTACTTAAAGACTTTAATGATGACTTTATTTCTATTGAACATATTTTATTAGCCTTAGTCGATCGGAACGATAAGACGGCATCGCTATTAAAGGATTTAGGGGTTTCTTCTAAAGACCTAAAGGTCGCAATAAAAGAACTGCGTGGCAATAGCCGTGTAACGGATCAGAATGCCGAAGCCTCCTACAATGCGCTAGGCAAATATGCACGTAACTTAAATGAATATGCTGAATCGGGAAAATTAGACCCTGTCATTGGGCGCGATGAGGAAATCCGCCGTGTGATGCAGATTCTTTCAAGACGCACAAAGAATAACCCCATGCTAGTGGGTGAGCCAGGTGTGGGTAAGACTGCAATTGCGGAGGGTATCGCCCACCGTATTATTAAAGGTGATGCACCGGAAAACTTAAAGACTAAGACCGTATTTTCATTGGATATGGGCTCCTTAATTGCGGGAGCAAAATATAAGGGTGAATTTGAAGAACGCTTGAAAGCCGTCGTAAAGGAAGTGGCGGACTCCGATGGGGAGATTATACTTTTTATCGATGAGATTCATACCCTTGTGGGTGCTGGAGGTGGTGAAGGGGCTATGGATGCCGCCAATATCCTAAAACCGGCGTTAGCCCGTGGAGAGCTGCGCACCATTGGGGCGACCACGCTTAATGAGTATCAAAAATATTTTGAGAAAGATAAAGCTTTGGAACGTCGCTTTCAGAAAGTTTTGGTGGAAGAGCCTAACACTGCTGATGCTATTTCTATTCTACGTGGAATAAAAGAAAAATATGAGACGCACCATAAAGTACGTATTCTTGATGAGGCTATTATTGCTTCTGTAGAATTATCTCAACGCTATATTACAGACCGCTTCTTACCGGATAAGGCAATTGACTTAATAGACGAGGCGGCGGCAAAATTGCGCTTAGAGATGGACTCCGTGCCGGAGGCCGTCGATGAGATCGAACGCCGTATTATGCAGCTTGAGATTGAGCGCGAGGCGATCAAACGGGAAAATGATACCCGCAAAGTAATGGAGCTTTCGGAGACTATTGCGAATCTATCCAACGAACGGGATAGTTTGCGCGCGGCTTGGCAATCGGAAAAAGGACTTGTAGATCAAGTCAATCAGCTGGCTCAAGATATTGAAAATTTTAAACTTGAAGCGGAGCAAGCTGAGCGTGCTGGAGACTACGGCAAGGTTGCTGAAATCCGCTATGGACGCATCAAAGATGCACAAGCGAAAGCGGAGACCTTAAAGGTGGAGCTTGCGGATAAGCAAGCGAGCAACCGCATGCTCAAGGAAGAAGTTACTACGGAAGATATTGCCGGTGTAGTAGCGCGCTGGACGGGCATTCCCATCACGCGCATGATTCAATCGGAACGTGAAAAGCTGCTTCACCTTGAGGAGGAACTGCATAAACGTGTTGCTGGACAAGATGAAGCCATTGAAGCAATTTCTGATGCTATACGTCGCTCGCGAGCAGGATTGTCAGATCAGAAAAGACCGATTGGATCTTTTATATTCCTAGGTACTACGGGTGTAGGTAAGACGGAGTTAGCAAAAGCTTTAGCTGAATTTCTCTTTAATGATGAGCAATCTATGGTGCGTATAGATATGTCAGAATACCAAGAACGACATGCTGTATCGCGACTCGTGGGAGCGCCTCCGGGCTATGTGGGTTATGAGGAAGGTGGACAGCTTACTGAAGCGGTACGCCGTAGACCCTACTCCGTAGTGCTCTTAGATGAGGTCGAAAAAGCGCACCCTGATGTATTTAATATCCTCCTTCAAGTATTAGATGATGGCCATCTAACGGATAATAAAGGGCGTGTGGTAAACTTTAAAAATACCATTATTATTATGACCTCGAATACGGGTTCACATATTATCCAAGAGAATTTCAGTCACCTTAATGAGGAGAATAAGGAGGAAGTGATCGCTAAGACGCGAGCTGAAGTATTTGAACTTTTGCAGAAATCTATCCGTCCTGAATTTTTGAATAGAATCGATGAAGTAATTATGTTTACCCCATTGAGCCGCTCAGAAATTGCTGATATCGTAAAATTGCAGTTTTCACATATGCAGCAACAGCTCGCAGCAATGGATATGCATATTAGCGCTACGGAGGAAGCATTGGATTGGCTAGCACAGTTAGGCTACGACCCTATTTATGGCGCTAGACCTTTGAAAAGAGTGATTCAGAAACGTATTCTCAATGAGCTTTCCAAAGATATTCTTGCTGGAAAAATCACGAAAGATGCAGCGATAAAACTGGATGTCTTCGACGGGAAGTTTGTCTTTATAAACAAATAATCCCGAAGGGTTTAACAAAAAAATATTAAAAGAAAAGCTTACCTATGAAATTTGGTCAATTACCGGATAGCGCAGACGTAGATTTCAGCTTTATAGATACACCTATAGAGACCCGGGAGCTACTAAACAGGAATCCTGTAGCCGAAAGAATTAAGCTGCATATTGGTCTTCCGAAGTTTAATAAGAAGGACTTGGCAGCCATCTATCCGGCGAAAGTTAAGGAAGAACTTACCTGCTATGCCGGTATGTTTAATGCGATTGAGTTTAACGCGACATTCTATAAGACTCCGTCTAAGGATCAAGTTGTAAGCTGGAAGAATAAGACAGGAAAAGAATTCTTATTTTTCCCAAAGGTGCCGCAAAGCATCAGCCACTACAGTAGGCTTCTGAAGACGCGGGAGAAAGTAATTGCATTTTGTGATGCCATCGCATGCTTTGAGGAACAGTTAGGCTCCGCATTCTTGCAGATGCACGACAATTACAAGGCTAAGGATGCGGAGCGGCTAGTAAATTTTATCGCTGATTTCCCGATGGGATACCCCTTAGCGATTGAGCTTAGAAATGAGTCATGGTTTGAACGCTTGGGCCAAGAAAACCATTTTCCAGTAATGGAACCTATATTTAAGGCTATGCAAACTAAGGGAATGGCCACGGTATTGGTGGATACACCTGGGCGTAGGGATGTCCTTCATATGCGGTTGACGACGCCGCAAGCTTTTATACGGTTTGTCGCTACAGGAATTCCGGAGATCGACAGGCAGCGGCTAGATGCCTGGGCCGAACGTATTCGGGAATGGCATGCCTTAGGCCTTCAGGAGGTGAACTTCTTCGTTCATCAGCAGATTGCCGCAGAGATTCCTTTATATACGAGCTACCTGAAGGAAAAACTGCAAGATATTAGTTAACATAAAAAAATCCCTCCATGCACCAAAGATGTAAGGAGGGATTTTTTTTATAATACGCTGAGCAGGTTAGTTTTCCTCCTCCTCCAGCGCCTCAAATTTCTCAAAGTCAGCGTCAGCTCCTTGCTGATCGCCCAAGCGCGCTTTAATATCCCCACGATATTGATAAAGATCAGAATAATAGGGATTCAAAGCGATAGCAGACGTATAGTCGGCCAATGCCCCCTCCCAATCTTCCATGCGCTCCTTCAGATCGGCACGTAATGTAAGCGGGTAAAAATCATCTTTTGCTAAGTCAATCCACATATTATAGTCTGCCAAAGCGAGCTCATTCATCGCCAAGCGCTCATAGAGGGAAGCTCTTTCTTCAAAGACAATCGGTGTCTCCGCTTTTAAAGCTAAAGCATGCGTGTAGTCTGCTAAAGACTCCTCAAAGCAGCCTAAAGATTCCATTAATTTAGCGCGAAAGATAAAAGCCTGCTGAAAGGTAGGGTCTAATGCCAAGGCGCTATTGAAATCCGCCAATGCGGAGGTATATTGTATTGTCTTCGCATAGATGGCACCGCGAAACACATAGGTCGATGCCTGCTCCGCCAAGCGTAGTGAGCGGCTATATAAATCGATCGCTTTTAAATAGTCAAAGGCATGCACATAAGCTAAAGCAAGCTCATGATAGCCATCCACCTGTGTCGGGTTTAGCGACACCTGCACCTCCAGCTCCGCAATCTCAGGGCTGTCGGCAATTAACTCCTCCAGCTGCTCCTTATTTTCCAGCCACTCTAAAAGACTGTGGTAGTTAAAATCTAGTCGCTTAGCAACTTGATAATCGTAGAATGCCCCTTCATCATCATTCAAAAGCTGATTTATAACCCAACGACCGGCATAAAAGAAAGGCTCCTTTGGGAACGCTTCAATGGCTTTCGTATATACATTTAAGGCCGCTTGATAATCTGCAATCAAGTAGTAATGCAGGGCTTCCTTACTGTATGCCACTGCTGCTAAGGCTGCATCATCACCTGTTGCTGCAGGCTTCTCCACGGATAAAAAATCTGTAATGGGCAAATTCCCATAATTAGCCAATGCTATAGCCTGACTTTGGCTTGCTAAATCTGTTATAATCAACGTCTCTTCCCTCATCTATTCGAAAATTTCTACTCCGTAAAATTAATTAGAATCTATGATACATTTGTATATCTTTTAATAATTCTAAGTTTATGGGAATACTTCTGAAGCTCCTCATTATAGATCCCTGTGGCATCCATGCGATCGATACGTACGGAAGCCGAAGCGTGGATGATATGCTCCTGATCTAACATAATGCCTACATGGGTAATTTTCCCATTTTCATTATCGAAAAAGGCCAAATCACCGGCTTGAATCATGGATATAAAGTCTACCGTATCGCCAGCTGCTGCTTGCTGGTAGGCATCTCGTGGCAGGTAGTAGCCAAAATGTCTATATACAACCTGCGAAAATCCGGAGCAATCGATTCCTGTACGGCTACGCCCTCCCCATAGATAGGGACTCAGGTGATAGGATTTAGCGACAGCAACGATATCCTGCGCAAAATCCTCCTTCACGGGAACGTGTAAGGAAGCATGAAAATGGTATTCCGCATCCCCTAGCTTCCAGCTTCCCAAGCTGAGTGGTATAAATGTGCCATGCTGCAAGTCTATCTGCGTGGTCCCTAAAGTTGCTTTGCTCAGCGTCGTGTCGAGGCCTACAAGTGCTTTTGGCAATTGCAACCATGCGCTATAGGCTTCTTGCGTGACGCGGGAAAACTGACCTTCTTGAATCCATCCCTCATACTGATCCGAAGTCGTACGAATGCGCACCCAACCTGCGGCAGCTTCTAAAATTTCAAAATGCTCTAAAAATAAAAGCTGAGAGACCATCTCTGAACGATGTGCGGCCTCTGCTCGCATAGGAATAATGGATAAGCGGCATGCCGCATAAATATTCGTAATCACGATAAAAACAATTTAATGGGTAAATATGTTATTTAAATAGTTAATCTAAGGTATCATTAAATATTGAATTATATGAGCGCTCACAACTTAAATTTTCAACGTATCCTCGTTGCCCTGGATGATACTCCATGTGCGGGAAAGGCCTTGATTTATGCGCGTAGTTTAGTCGAGATGTATGGCGCATCCGTAGCCCTTATTACGGTGACTCAGCCTACATCACCTGCAAGCTATGGTGCCGACCCTCTATTGGGGCAGCAGCCCTTAATTGTACCTGAAGTTTCAGAAATTCAGCAGGAAGCGGCACAGCGTTATTTACAAAAAGTAGCCGATGACTTTAATTTGGCCAAAGAGGTATTTATTTTCAATCGTGTAGGCCGTGTTAAGGATGAGATTCTAGCGGTCGCTATGGAGTGGACAGCAGACTTAATAGTCATAGGCTCCAATGGAAAGACAGGCTTTGAACATTTTATATCAGGATCGGTTTCTGAATCCGTCATTCGTAAAGCCCCCTGCCCCGTATTTGTAGTTCCGGTGAACTGCGATTAAAAAAAGAAGGTCCCAATTTATTTAAATTAGGACCTTACTTTTTGTAAAATTTCTTCGCTAGGAATTATTTTTTTATTAAACGTGCGATAAACATGGTATCAGCTTGCTGTTTGTAGCCCGCTAAATAGCTCATTTTCTCACGTGTAAATCCTAATTCTTCTTCGATATAGGCTACGACCTCTTCATTCTCTTTAGCGAATACCGAGCAGGTGATATAAATTAAGGGAGCTCCCTTTTTCACGTGCTTAGCGACATTAGTGACAATATTCTTCTGTAAAGTAGCAAATTCTGTGAGTTGCTCTTTACGGAAAATAGATAGCTGCTCTGGCGTACGTCCCCAAGTTCCTGATCCTGAGCAAGGCGCATCAAGGATGACGCCATCAAACTGCTCTGCACCAAGGACTTCGCTCGTGTCTGCTAATAAATCTATAATGCGCTTTCTGTAGTTTCGAATTCCCGCATTTGCAAATCGCTCATCTAAATTTTTCAATATACTCATGCGTACATCGGAAACTAGGAGGTTAACTTGTGGAAAATGGTCTAAGAACAGCAATGCCTTACCCCCCGATGCCGCACAAGCATCCCACCAATTTTCCCTTGGTGAAGCTTGCATAAAGCTGATGGTCTGCTGTGACGATAAATCCTGCACCTCAAAGAGCCCTTCTAAAGGCTTATGTGCTTGCAGGGATGTCCCATTTTTAAAGGCTAAGGTATAGGCATCGATCTCATGGAAAGTGATATCCTCGGCTTTAAGGTATGCTTTTACGCGGCTTGCGGATGATTTCTTAAGGCGTATAAATAAATCAGGCTGTTGAAACTGATTCGTCAAATAAGCGTCTAGCGCTATGCTTGGAGAGATCTCTTCTGCGAAAATATTTACCGCAGACAGCTGAAAGTCAGCGTGCTCCTTTAGATAAGCGATTTTCTCCACTAACGGAAGGGACATCGTATCGTATAATTCGGGCTTATAGATATATACGATGTCCGATTGACTTTCACAGAGGTATTCAGCCATTGCTAAGCGCTCAACTAATGTAGCGCCATCAAAAGCATGTCCCAACCTAAAATAATTATAACACAGTCGGGAGGCATTACGGCGATCTTTAGATCCCATCTGCTTATTCTCCTTAAAGAACTGCGTTAAATAACGCGCGAAAGGCACACGCAATCCTGCGTATCCTGCTAATATTCTTTCGAACGTGCGCACTTGAAAATGCGTACGTTTTTCACTAATTTCAATTCCCAAACTAATTTAATTTAAAAGATCCATTTTCAAAAGTCATAAACCCTACGGCTTTATTAACATACCCATACTGCGGGTTATATTGAAAATGAAAAGAGTTGTGTAAGCCTTGAAAATCTCTTTTCAATACATGCTTTGTGTAGTCAGCACCATATTCAGCGATCAGCTGCGCAAAATACCTGCCCGCGTCATAACCTTTAAAAGCGTATTCTGTCGGGCTGATGGTAAACTTCTTGCGGTATGCAAAGGTAAACTTTCGTGCTAAATCGCTCTCCTCATCTACGGTATAGGAGGTGCTTACGGTAACTTTAAAGTTATTGATATGGCTGTAGCCATCAAAAGAAATTTTTGACCAGTTTGGATGCCCAAATACGGAGATCTCATAAGGATAATCTTCCATCTGTGCTTCCAGCTTATTCATAAAAGTCTTTATCTGAAAGGAGCTTGTGCTCCCGCAAACAATCAGGTTATTACCAATTAAAGACATGGCTTCCCCTAAGGCGTCTAGAGACTGTACGACTTCCACAGTTGCAGACTTATTGTACCCCAACAATTCCGACTGAAAGGTCGCTAGGTACTGTTTCGCATCCGTATCAGGGGTTTCAAAAATAATAATGCGATCTCCTGGCGTGAATTTCTTAGCTACATATTTCGCCATAGCTTCCATATGTGTTTGTATAGAAGGCGTAATAGACACTAAGTTAGGGTTATTAAATTCTGTCGCTTTAGATGCTGCTAAAGGAGAAACCTGCAGGATATTTCTGTTTGTTAAGCCTGCTGAGAAGGCACGTATTTCCTTGGGATATACAGGGCCAACAATCAATATAGACTCGTTGACGCTTTTATTTGCTGCGAGCTGTTGATTCTTCGCCTGATCATCTTCAGAATCTAAAATTTTCAACTTAAAAGGGCGTGTTGTTGCGGCAACTTCTTGCACGCCAATTTCAAAACCTTGGTAATAGTCTAGGGCTAACGCGGAGCGCTTTACATCCTCCTCAGAAACGCGTGTACCAGGAATTCTATTTAGTTGAAAAGGTAATACCAAGGAGATGGTATTATTTAAAAGGTGCTTTTCTAAGCTATTTTTTGCGGCCGTTTCGGCGGCATTCTTCGGAGTTACAACGACAGTAGGCTCCTCTACTTTTTGGTTAGAGGAGCTTAATATTGTCTTTTTTGTTGTACAGCTGGCAACACTTAAAGCAAGTAGTGCCGCTATCCATATTTTATTCCCACTCAATGGTTGCTGGTGGTTTAGAACTAATGTCATATACTACGCGATTTATTCCTTTTACGTGGTTGATGATTTCATTAGATATTTTTGCTAATAGATCATACGGTAAGTGAATCCAGTCTGCTGTCATTCCATCTAATGAACCTACTGCGCGCAGACTTACGACATGCTCATAAGTACGCTCATCACCCATTACACCTACAGAACGTACAGGAAGGAAAATTGTTCCCGCTTGCCATACTTTATCATACCATCCAGCTTCCTTAAGGTTACGTATAAAGATTTCATCTGCTTCTTGTACAATGCGTACACGCTCAGCCGTGATATCACCTAAAATACGAATCGCTAGTCCAGGTCCTGGGAAAGGATGTCTTCCAAGAATGCTTGGGTCTACCTGCAATGTTTTACCAACACGGCGAACCTCATCTTTGAATAACGTCTTTAAAGGCTCCACGACTTTTAATTTCATATAGTCAGGAAGACCACCTACGTTATGGTGCGATTTGATTGTTGCCGAAGGACCTTTTACGGATACAGACTCGATAATATCAGGATAGATAGTACCTTGACCTAACCATTTAGCTTCTACACCTTCCGGTAATTCTTTTTGAATATCTTTAGCTGCTTCATCAAACACGTCGATAAAGGAGTTACCAATAATTTTACGTTTTTGTTCTGGATCAGAAACACCTTCTAAACGACCATAAAAAAGGTCTTTAGCGTTTATACCTCTGATGTTTAAGCCCATATTTTTGTAGGAGTCCAAGACTTGTTCGTATTCATTTTTACGAAGCAAACCGTGGTCTACGAAGATACAATGTAAGTTTTTCCCAATAGCTTGGTGTAATAATACCGCTGCTACTGTAGAGTCTACACCACCTGATAATGCTAAGATTACGTGATCATCCCCTAATTGAGCTTTTAAATCAGCAACGGAAGTTTCAGCGAAAGCATCCGGTGTCCAATCTTGAGCACAACCACAGATATTTACAACGAAGTTCTTCAATAGGACAGCGCCATCTGTAGAGTGTGTCACCTCTGGGTGGAATTGAATACCATAGGTGCGTGTATCTTTAATTTTATATGCTGCCACACGAACTTTATCCGTACTAGCAATAATTTCAAAGTTTTCAGGAACCTCTTTGATGGTATCACCATGAGACATCCATACTTGCGATTGAATAGGAACACCAGCTAATAATTCATTTTCACTGTTTACAAATTGTAAATTTGCTCTTCCGTATTCACGGATTTCTGATGGTAACACCTCACCACCTGATTGTTGCGCCATATACTGTGCGCCATAACATACGCCTAAAAGTGGGAAACGCGCTTCAATTGCTTTAAAATCAATTTGTGGAGCATCTTCCTGACGTACAGAAAATGGACTTCCTGATAAGATAACACCTTTTACAGTTTCATCAAATTCAGGAACTTTATTGAATGGGTGAATTTCACAATATACATTAAGTTCTCGCACACGACGCGCAATTAACTGCGTGTATTGGGATCCGAAATCTAGAATTATTAATTTTTCTGGCATGCCGCAAAGTTACATATTAGATATTAAAAAAAAATTATATTTTCAATTCCCTCGCATAAAAATTGCTTTTTTTGCTTCTTCAACGAGGGTTAAGCAGAGCTTAGTATTATTTTAGTCGATGATACCTGCTTTTATCAATTCCACTTCCATTTCCTGCTGCAGGAGGATAGCTTCCTCGCGTGCACGCTCAGCAAAATCTTTACCTTGTGAGGCGTAGATAATGCCTCTTGTGGAGTTTACGAGTAGACCACAGTCCTTATTCATACCATATTGGCAGACATCGGATAAAGAGCCTCCCTGTGCTCCTACGCCTGGCACCAACAAAAAGTGGTCCGGAGCATGTTCACGAATTTTCAGAAAACCTTCACCACGTGTAGCTCCGACGACATACATGGTATTTTCTGGTGTCCCCCAGGTATTCACTTTATCGATTACTTCCTCAAAAAGCTGTTTTCCTTCGGCATTTTTAAAGTTTTGAAAATCTAAGGATCCTTGGTTAGAGGTTAGCGCAAGGACGATAGCCCATTTATCTTTATATGCTAAAAAAGGGGTTACGGAATCATTCCCCATATAGGGGGCGATGGTTAGGGAGTCGAAGCCCAATCCTGACTGCTGCTCATCGAAAAATGCCTGCGCATACATATTGGAGGTATTTCCAATATCTCCACGTTTGGCATCTGCGATACTAAAACAATTTTTCGGTAGAGCTTCCCATGTTTTCTGCAAGGACAACCAACCTTTTACACCATAGCTTTCATAGAAAGCAATATTTGGTTTGTAAGCGACACAAAGGTCTTCGGTAGCTGCAATAATCGCTTTGTTAAATGCGAAAATAGGGTCTTCCTCCTCTAATAAATGCGTTGGAATTTTGGTAATGTCGGTATCTAAACCTACGCATAAAAAAGATCTTTTTGTTTTAATTTGCTGGATGAGCTCGGCTCTAGTCATGTTATTTATGAATTAGTTCGCTAATATAATCGGATACTTCTTGGCTGGAATAATCGGCCATCCCTTCATTTCTTGAAGCAATAGCACCTGTCTTATCAATAATTACTGTGGTAGGAATAGAGCCTGACAGGTAGGCTTCAGAAATCTCTGATTCAGGAAAATAGATAGGAAGACTTAAATTTTTACTTGACATAAACTGCTGCGCCTTTTCCGCATTAGCTTCAATTTCAACAATCAGGAAAACGATGTCCTGATTGTCTTCAAATTTTTTGTAGAGCGCTTCGATGGAAGGCATCTCAGCTATACATGGAGGACACCATGTCGCCCAAAAGTTGATAAATACAACCTTCCCTTTTAAATCACTGAGTTGAACAACTTTGCCCTCGGGGTCTCTAAAACTAATAGCGGGCGCCAATACAGGAGCCTCCCCCGGAGCCGTGGCTGCATTATCTGCGGATGGGCTTGATAGCTTAGGACTGAATAATCCTATTTTCATTAATCCTTGCTGAAAATAAGTGCGGCTTGTGGGCCATATTAATAGGGCTAGCAATACGACAAAGAGTCCATTGAGAATCCAGCTTTTCGTTTTTTTATCCATACTCAGAATACATTAATATTAAGGGCTATTGTAATTTAGGAGTCGTATTTCTCTAGCTGCTTTAAGAGTGTTCCAAAATCTTTCGGATAAGCTGCTTCAAAAGAATACTCTTTACCATCTATCGTGAAAGTCACACGCTTGGAGTGCAGCGCAAAGCGCTTCATAATAGGCTGCTCATCTTCTCCTTTGGATAAGGTGAAACCGCGTTTTTTAATTTGTGATAAATAGACTGGCTTACCTTTGTACATATCATCCCCTACAATCGCTGCATGCTGCGTCGCTAAGTGAATCCGGATTTGGTGCATACGCCCTGTAATAGGTCTACATTCTACCAAGGTGAAATTTTTAAAATAGGTCAAACTATTGAAAATGGTAATGGCATGTTTTCCATTAACACGATCAATTGTTACATTTTTATTTCCTTGATTTAAAATCGCTAAATCTACTTTTAAGTCGGTAAATGTATGCGTACCTGCGATAATAGCATGGTAGACTTTATTGACACGACGTTTTTCAAATTCGATGGACACTAAACGGTAAGTTTCAGGGTTCTTAGCAATAAGCAATACGCCTGAAGTTTCTTTATCTAAACGATGACAAATCTGTGCATCGGCATGGTATTTCTTAGCTAAGCGTAATATATTTACCTCCCCACCTTCGCGCTCATCTAACGAAGCTAAAAATGGGGGTTTATTGATCGCAATAATATTATCATCTTCGAAAATGATAAGATCTGAAAAATTCGGAAATTTAAATAAACGGGGCTCGTTATGTTTCATAGCGCGAAAATACGAAATTCATGGGGATCTTAGGCCATTTGGGAATATAAATACGCATTATATGGCTTAATTATTTAAAATTACCTAATTTTACGCGATCTAAAAGTAAAATAAACATGTCAGTTAATAAAGAAATTAAACGCGTTACGACGACGAGCATTCGTGCTATGAAAGCCGCTGGCGAGAAGATTGCGATGCTTACGGGCTATGACAATTCCATCGCTAAAGCGTTAGATGCCGGAGGTATAGATATTATTTTGGTCGGAGATTCGGCAGCGAATGTATTTGCGGGCTATGAAACTACCTTACCTATTACTTTAGATGAGATGATTTATCATGCTGCAGCAGTGGTTCGTGGAACGAAGCACGCACTGGTATTAGTAGACTTACCTTTTGGCAGCTACCAAGGGTCTGTCAATGACGCCTACTTGGCGGCGGTACGTGTTATGAAAGAGTCCGGTGCGCAAGCCTTGAAATTAGAGGGTGGCTTGGAGATTATCGCGAACATCAAAAAAATTGTCGATGCCGGAATTCCTGTTTGCGGACATTTGGGGCTAACGCCACAGTCCATTAATAAGTTTGGTACTTTTGGCGTACGTGCTAAAGAGGAGGCCGAAGCAGAAAAACTAAAAGCTGACGCCTTAGCGCTCCAGGAAGCAGGCTGCTTTGCCCTTGTGCTCGAGAAAATTCCCGCTTCCTTGGCGGCAGAAGTAACGGCTTTCTTAGATATTCCTGTTATAGGAATTGGTGCTGGAAATGCTTGCGACGGTCAGGTGCTTGTGGTCAATGATATGCTGGGACTTACGGAGGGATTTAAGCCTAAATTCTTACGTCAATATCTGAACCTTTATACGCAAATTACGGATGCTGTATCCCAATATGTTCACGATGTGAAAGACAAATCCTTTCCAAATGAAAATGAACAATACTAAGAATGGGTAAATTTATACTTATTGCTGCAGCCCTCCTGCTGCTTTATTATTTTCTGATACGCAGAAAATCAGCTAGGCCTACCACTGCTTCACCATCCATTCAAATAGCCCATGGGATGCAACTTATTGCGGCCACGAATAAGCAGATTATGGATCTTTCAAAAAAAACATTCAAGCTGATAGGAATTGGTGTTATCTTACTTTTAATTACGGTAATACTGGGTTTAAAAATAAAGATATTATTGTTTTTACTGCCTATAGCTTTGTTTTTAATAGGTCACTTATTCTTGATGAGCAACCATTTAAAATACTGTAAAGATCAGCGCCTATACTACCGGGCTGACAGCCAATCCCTACAGGTGGAGGCCCTGGGCTCACAGAAGCTGGTCTTAGATCTAACAAAAGATATTCAGCGTATCCAATTGGTGGAGTCTATCCAAAGTACCCGAGGAGTAAATTATGGGTATTACAAGATCTATACGCCTAAGGGGACGGTGTATATACCCCAATTAGTTGCTGAAAATGTAGACAATAAATTGTTTTTCGACTTCTTAACGCAGCAGCATAGCCTGGAGCGGGAGAAGCGTATTTTTCCGATTATATAATTTTTTATATGCAGAAAAAAATAATTATAAAAGCATAAATAAGTCAACTTTAAAAGCATAAAAAAAGGCCCTTAATTAATTAAAGGCCTTTTTTTTATGCTTTTAGTGCTTAGATAGCATCGTAGCTATTAATAGCTGTCCAAATCATATCTTTTAGCTGCATAATATTTTTTCCGGCTACGGAAGAGATAAATACATGCGGAATATTCTTTGGCACTTGCAGGGCCATCTCAGCTTCCAACTCAGCATCCAACATATCTGATTTTGTGATGGCCAATAACTTTGGCTTATCCACTAATTCAGGGTTGAAAGTTAGTAATTCCTTATAAAGGATCTGGTATTCCTCTTCAATAGTTCTTTCCGTATCTGCGGGAACCATAAATAAGAGTACAGAATTTCGTTCAATATGTCTTAAGAAGCGGTATCCTAAACCTTTACCTTCCGACGCTCCTTCGATAATACCGGGTATATCCGCCATTACGAATGATTTATTATCACGATAGCCTACAATACCTAAATTTGGTACTAAAGTCGTAAATGGGTAGTTTGCAATTTCTGGCTTTGCTGCCGACACCACCGATAAGAGCGTTGATTTTCCCGCATTTGGGAAACCTACTAAACCCACATCGGCCAATACTTTCAGCTCTAAAATAATCCAGCGCTCTTGTCCAGCTAAACCGGGTTGCGCGAATCTTGGTGTCTGCTGTGTGGAGGAGCGGAAGTGCCAGTTTCCTAAACCACCTTTTCCTCCAGGAGTTAAGATTTTTGTTTCCCCATCTTCGGTTATTTCGAAGATAATTTCACCTGTTTCAGCATCTTTCGCTACTGTCCCTGGGGGAACCTCTAAAATTTCATCTTTACCATCAGCCCCCGTACTTGTTGCTGAAGAGCCTGAGCCTCCAGGTTCTGCTATAATATGCTTACGGTATTTAAGGTGTAATAGAGTCCATAACTGACTATTACCTTTTAAGATAATATGTCCACCACGGCCACCATCACCCCCGTCAGGCCCGCCTTTCATCGTGGTCTTATCACGATGTAAGTGCGCAGATCCTGCCCCACCTTTTCCGGATCGGCAACACACTTTCACATAATCCACAAAATTTGATCCTTGCGCCATATAGAATAGATAAAAACTTACTTTTAAAAATTATTTGTTACTTGGTCTTAGTATTTGTCTACAATCGCTGTTAATTCAGCGTAGATTGCATCAATTTCACCAATACCATTTACTTTGGACAACTTACCTTGAGCTTCATAATAAGGCAATACATGGATTGTCTTTTGGAAGTACTCATCAATACGTTTCACCAATTTGTCAGCAGCATCATCGGCACGGCCAGAAATCTCTTGACGTTTCGCGATGCGCGCTGTTAATTCACTTTCATTAACATCTAATGCAATAACCACAGAGATAGAAGTGTTTACACTTTCTAAAAATGCGTCTAACGCCTCAGCTTGCGCTACGGTGCGTGGGAAACCATCAAAGATAAATCCTTTTGCTACCGGATTTTTCTTCACTTCTTCCTCTAACATAGCAATAGTAATCGAGTCTGGAACTAAGTTTCCGTCTGCGATCAGTTGACTTACTTGTTGACCTAACTCCGTCTTATTCTGAATGTGGGCTCTAAAAAGATCCCCAGTAGAAATATGCACTAATTGGTATTGGTCAATAAGTTTTTGCGATTGAGTACCTTTTCCTGCACCAGGAGGGCCAAATATTACAAGGTTTAGCATAGTAGTATTTAGATAAAAAAATAAAAGCCTAATCGAACTTTGATTAGGCTTTAATGTAAATTAGTGCGCTCAAAGGGAGTCGAACCCCTAACCTCCTGATCCGTAGTCAGGTGCTCTATCCAATTAAGCTATGAGCGCGGCAACCAAAAACATAACTTGTTCGTTACTATATTTTTGGTGTTGCAAATATAGCTAATTCAGCCGTATGTCCAAATTATTTTTAATATTTTTTAATCGCTATTTTAGCCTTAAATAGTAATACACTGATTTATAAGGACCTGCTATTTGGACCCCGATGGAAGTTTTCCCCATCAGCAAGAAACCAATCTACAAGCCAGAAAAACAGCCTATTGGCTAACATCTAAAACCTAAAAAAAAATAGTGATAATTCTTGAGTGAGGGAGAAAAATCGTGCGCTCAAAGGGAGTCGAACCCCTAACCTCCTGATCCGTAGTCAGGTGCTCTATCCAATTAAGCTATGAGCGCAGATTAAATTCTTATGCTTGTCAACAAAAACAAGACTTTTATGTGGTGCACTCAAAGGGAGTCGAACCCCTAACCTCCTGATCCGTAGTCAGGTGCTCTATCCAATTAAGCTATGAATGCGGTACGCTTTTAAAGACCAGTCGGTCTTTGTGCACTCAAAGGGAGTCGAACCCCTAACCTCCTGATCCGTAGTCAGGTGCTCTATCCAATTAAGCTATGAATGCATATCTTACAGCAGGTTTCTTTGTTACATACTCCCTTGTTGTTTGATGATGCAAATATCGCGCTTTTTATTGATTCTGCAAATATTTTGAGGCTTTTTTTTTAATTATTTGGGATATTATTTTTATCTCGCTGATAGTATTATATTTACATTTTAAAAAAAATATTTTTTTTTAACCTGCAATTGCTTTAAAAATGAAAAAATCCATCAAACAGCTAAAAATCCGTCTAGAAGATATCGCTATCTCTTACAATATAAGAGCCGCAAAGAATGGTGAAGCTACAAAAACGGTAATTTTTCTCCATGGATTTCCCTTTAACAAGGATATGTGGCATGCACAACTTGAAGCCCTGCCCGCAGACTATACGGGAATAGCGCTAGATATCCGTGGCCACGGAAAGAGCACCAAAGGACATGGCTTCTTTAGTATCGATGTATTCGCCCACGATCTACACCAGTTTATCACGCATTTAAAATTGAAAAATGTCGTGCTCTGTGGACTTTCTATGGGAGGCTATATCGCTTTTAGAGCGCATCAGCTATTTCCCAATGACATGCAAGCACTCGTCCTATCGGCAACACATGCACAGGCGGATGGAAATATAGGCAAGCAGAAACGCTTTGACGCCATCGCTGCTGTATTGACTTCCGGGCGCCGTCCTTTTGCGATTGGATTTGTAAAAAATGTATTTTCCAAAAATACTTTAGCAGAAAAACCGGAGCTTGTAGAATTTATTCGAAATACCATCCGTAAAACGAATGTAGCCAGCATCTGCGCCACACAATTAGCCCTAGCTTCCCGCTTAGATAGCAGCCCGCATTTACAAGATATCACAATTCCTACATTATATATAATGGGTGCCGAGGATCAGCTGGTTTCTGAAGCGCAGAAAAAAGAACTTATAGCCGGCATCAAAGGGATTCAATACGCTGAATTTGAAGACGCTGCACACCTTCCTAATTTAGAGGATCCCGTGCGCTTTAATAGCCTATTGCATAATTTCTTGGCTTCCTTTTAAATTATGCAGGATTCCGAAGTCTCTCCTTGTAGGTCAATAGGGTCTCTTCGGTGAGCTCCACTCCTTTTTTTATTAGGAAATCAGCTTTATCGTAATCCCATAATCCCGCTAAATCCCGCGGTATATTGATTAAAATATCGGGCTTATATAGGTCTATGGACAGTTGTGCCAGCTGCGTACGCATCGCATTGTAAGCCTCCTGCAGGATGGTTATGGAATTAGGTCCCTTTTTAGGGTCTACAAGGTGACTTCTTGGGGTCAAGCTATGCTTACTCTCCAAGTTTACTGCAACCACTAAATTCCCTTTACTCCGATCAACATGCGATAAGGGTAAAGGGTTTAACACCCCGCCATCCACTAATACTGCGCTGTCCTTTGTGACCGCTGTAAAAACTCCAGGAATGGCAACAGAACTTCTCACAGCTTCATAAAAGCTCCCTCGATCAAATACGACATCCGCCTCTTCATGTAGATCCGTGGCTATTGCCTTAAAGGGAATCGGCATATCCTCTAAATTCATATCTGGAATCAGAGATTTCAAAGCTTCGAACACCCGTACCCCCTTCATCACGCCCGAAGTCTGCCAGGTAAAATCCATAAAATTATAAATTTCACGCTTGGAAATTTCACGTACCCATACTTCAAACTCATTGAGGTGTCCTGAAGCATACATCCCTCCAACTAAAGCTCCAATGGAGGAGCCTACGACCTCATCTATCTGATATCCTTGTTTTTCAAGCTCCTGAATTACGCCAATATGCACTAAGCCACGCGCTCCACCCGAACCTAATACTAAAGATACTTTCGCTACTTCTTGAATCATAGTCTAAAATTACTCCTTTAAAGGGATATTTCACTTAGTATGCGAAATTCTATTGTCATATAAAGGTCTAAAAACAACGAAAGATTTGCAGGAATAAAATCACATTGTTACTTTTGTTAACACTGTTAACTAATTGACTAATGACTATTGCAGCGCGTAAATTAAGACAACAAGAAGAATTGAAGAAAAGCATTCTTGAGGCCTCCTGGGAAATTGTCGTTTCCGAAGGTTGGGCAGCGCTTTCTATTCGTAGAATTGCCGAAGCAATTGAATATTCCGTTCCTGTGGTCTATAAGCACTTTGAGAATAAAGACGCCATCGTAGAATACTTTACCCTAGAAGGGTTTAGATTATTAGCCAAAGATTTAACAGCAGCCGTAGATAATCAAATTTGCTCTAAGGGGAAAATACAAAGTATAGCACAAGCGTATTGGAACTTTGCCGTCACCCATCAGAAGCATTATGAAATTATGTTCGGCTTAGGAATTCCAAAATGTGAGGTCGTAAATTCAGCGATTGAAATGAAGACTACAGTACATATTATGATTTCCGTTATTGAAGAAGCTATTGCAAAAAACAACAAAAAAGATGTCGACAGCCTCCTGAAATTTAAAACTTTCTGGTCCATATTACATGGTATTGTTGCCATTGAATTATTGTCTAATACGGCAATTAACCAAGAGCCATCCCCCATCTTAAAAGAGGCCATAGATGGGTATATATCATCATTTATTAATTAAAAATAAGAAAAGAATTATGAGTTTATTACAAGATTTATCCTGGAGATACGCAACGAAAAAAATGAACGGTCAGGTAGTACCGGAAGATAAAGTTGACTATATCTTAGAAGCAGCTCGCTTGGGCCCAACATCATCTGGTATTCAGCCATTTAGAATCTTAGTGATTAAGGATGCTGCTTTAAAAGCTAAGATCCAGCCTATTGCTTACAATCAAGAGCAAATCACCAGCGCTTCACACCTTTTGGTATTTGCAGCATTTGATGAGTATACAAAAGAACGTGTAGATGCTCCTTTTGCACAACAAGAGCAAGAGCGTGGTCTTCCTGCAGGATTTGCTGATGAGTATAAAAATAATTTATTCAAAAGCTACTCTTCACAAACTAAAGATCAGAATTTCCAACATGCTGCACGTCAAGCGTACATTGCTTTGGGATTAGTCTTAGCAGCGGCGGCCGAACAAAAAGTAGACGCTACACCGATGGAAGGATTTGTGAATGCTGATTTAGATCAATTATTAGAATTGGATAAATTAGGCTTAAAATCGGTATTAATCGTTCCTTTAGGATACCGTGATGCAGAAAATGACTGGTACGTAAATTTCAAAAAAGTACGTACTTCAAAAGATGAGTTTATCATCAACTTATAAGAATATAATAAGCAATTAGTAATAAAAATTATGAGTTAGGGAGTATTAATTTAAAATACTCCCTTTTTAATACCCCAAAATTTACAAGTATGAAAATAGAAATATGGTCGGATATTGTATGTCCATTTTGTTATATCGGAAAAAAAAGATTGATGCAAGCTTTGGCAAATTTCCCACAGCGTGACGATGTTGAGCTCGTTTGGAAAAGTTACCAACTAGACCCGAGCATTGATCCCGAGCGCGAGGCGACGCCTACTTTAACATACCTTGCTACCAATAAAGGCATGCCTTTAAAGCAAGTTCAAGATATGACACAGCATATAACAGCATTAGGAGCTCCCCTAGGAATCGTGTTTAATTGGGAGCAAGCATTGGTGGCGAATACTGAAAAAGCACACCGTTTGATACAGTATGCGGCAACACAGCAACGTGCTGACGCCCTGAAGGAAGCTTTATTAAAGGCTCACTTCACCTTGGGTATAAATGTTAATGACACAGAGAGCCTCGTTGCTCTTGCGCAGGCTGAAGGGCTCGATGCGCAGGCAGTACGGGAAGTGCTTAACTCGGATCAGTTTGCTTATGAAGTGAAGCAAGATATTCAAGACGGATTAAATCTAGGCTTGAAAGGAGTTCCCTTTTTTGTGTTTGATAATGCTTTTGGAATTTCTGGTGCGCAGCCCTTAGAAGTGTTTGAAAATACATTAAATCAGGCCTATGAAGCTTCCTTAGCTACCGCAGCGAAAGAAAAGTCCAATACGGCGCAGACAGCAACGGAAGCAGCCCCTGCAGCAGCAGATTCCTGCAACATGGATACGGGTAAATGCCAATAGTTCAATAGCTTATATTTTCCTGCTTTTAGGCGTCTCCTTGATTAGTTTTCCTGCAAACATTTTACTAATTTCGTAACCTTAATCATGCAGAAAAAATTGGTCTAAATGCAGTTAACCAAGCTAGAAATAAAAGGATTTAAAAGTTTTGGCGACAAGATAACCATTAACTTCAACGATGGCGTAACAGCCATTGTTGGCCCTAATGGTTGTGGAAAATCAAATGTGGTGGATGCCATACGCTGGGTGCTCGGTGAGCAAAGCACACGTATGCTCCGTTCCGAGAAGATGGAAAACATTATTTTCAATGGCACCCAAAATAGGAAACCAGCAAACTTAGCTGAAGTTTCCCTCTCATTCAATAATAATAAAGGGGTACTTCCCACCGAATTTACCACAGTAACCATCACGCGAAAACTCTTTAGAAATGGGGATTCTGAATATCGACTAAATGATGTTAAATGCCGTCTTAAAGATATTACAGACCTATTCTTAGATACCGGTATTGGTGCCGACACCTACTCCATCATCGAGTTAAAGATGATCGATGAAATTATTAATAATAAGGATAACTCTCGTAGAAACCTCTTTGAGGAAGCTTCGGGTATCTCCAAATATAAAGTCCGTAAAAAACAGACTTTAGCGAAATTGCGCGATACTGAAATCGACCTTGCGCGTGTCGAAGATTTATTGTTTGAAATCTCGAAAAACCTTAAAACACTAGAAAACCAAGCTAAAAAAGCGGAAAAATTCTTCCAACTCAAGGAAGCCTATAAGATCGCTAGTGTCCATTTAGCATACCACAGAATTGGAGACTTCTCCGGCTCACTGGAAAACCTCCAGCAGCAAGAAGGCACACAGCAGCAGCAGCTAACCAATACGCAGGAGCAAATTCTTGCTATTGAAAAGGAGCTGCAAAAATTGCGTGACACCATTCTTTCAGAAGAAAAAAACTTAGGGGTACAGCAAAAAGCAACTCAAGAGCACGTAAATAAAATTCGTGCTTATGAATCTGAAAAGAAAGTTAAAGGGGAAAAACTCCGAAACTTAACAGATCAAGAGTCGCGCCTAAATGCGGAATTGACAGCAGACAAACTCCAAGTAGAGCATATCGACTACACCTTAAAGCGCCTTCATGAAGAGCTCTTTGAGGAGCAACAAAAGTTTGACACACAGCAAGCTTCTCTCATTAAGGATAAAACTACGGTAGACGAACTCCGCCTACAACAGCTCTCAGCGAAAGGAAAACTAGAAGCTAACACAAAGGAAATTACGACTCATCAGCAGCAAATACATGCGCTAGAAAAAGAAATTGCCGTATATACCATCCAGCGTGATGCCCTAGATCAGGAATCCCTACGTGGCGATACCGACACTGAGGCAAAGCAACTGGAGCTAACTCAATTTAATAGCGCCGTAGAAGATTTAGAAGCGCGCGTGGAATCGCAGCAACATATCTATGAGCATGCCATTCAAGTTGAGGAAGAACTTCAGCAGAATATCACCCTTGGTGAGCAGCAGCTGCAAGCACTAAGAGCATCCTTAATGCAGGAATCGCGTAGTCTTGATGCCAAGCAGAATGAATATAATTTAACGAAATCCCTCGTAGATAACTTAGAGGGTTTTCCGGACTCCATAAAATTCCTAAAGGATAACGCCGGCTGGAAAGAAGCATACCCCCTTTTCTCAGATATTCTATCCTGTGAGGAAGCCTACCGCGTAGCGATTGAAAACTACCTAGACTCCGCCATGAATCACTATGTCGTAGACAGCAAAGCGGATGCCATTCAAGCGATTAACCTCCTTGCTGACGCAGCAAAAGGAAGAGCAAATTTCTTCGTTTTAGAAGACCTGGAAGCTCCTGTAAGCGCGATGGTAAAGCCGCTAGATACAGCAATGATCTCGGCACTTTCTGTCGTTCAGGTAGCGCCCAAGTATCAATCCCTATGTGAGCGCCTTCTTCAAGATGTCTACCTTATAGAAATAGATTTAGAAAATGATCTTCCGATAGATCAGGGTGTATACCTCCATAAGAACGGTAAATTTTCTAAACATAAGTTAGGTCTTTCGGGAGGTTCTGTCGGCATCTTCGAGGGCAAACGCATTGGTAGAGCGCAAAATCTTACCGTGCTAGCGGAAGACATCGAAGCTTTAACGGCGAAGATTGAAGCGCTACAAGCGGAAATAGGAAAACAAGTTGCTTCTTTAGATAGCTTAAGACGCTCCTCGCAAAAAGAAAGTTTGGACGAAATACGCTTTATCTTAAACCGCTTTCAGAATGAATTAGTTTCTGTGAAGACGAAGCAAGAGCAGTATCAAGCTTTTATAGATAATACGCAGAAGCGTAAAGCGGATATTTCTGATAAGATGATTGCTATCGCAGCAGACCTCTTGGCGGCCGAACCAACATTGGCAGCGCTGAAAACAGCCCTAGAGAAATTCGATGAAGAGCAGTTTGACTTACAAGATCGCTTTGATGAGCTATCGGAAATTCTCGCTGAACAGACTACCGTATATAACCAGAATAATATTGCCTTCCATCAGCAACAGAATAAGGTTGCCTCCATTCAGAAGGACTTGGAATACCGCGAATCACAAAAAGAAGATTTAGGGGAACGTATTATAAAGAATACTGCAGACTACCAGGCTGTGCAGCTAGCCATGAAAACTACGAATGAAACAGCTGACACCGACGACGTAGATTTAGTGGCGATGTACGAGCAGAAAGATACCCTAGAAAAAGGGTTGCAGGAAACGGAGAAAGAGTATTTCGCAGCCCGTAAATACCTGAATGAGCAAGAGGAAACGCTGACGCAACTACGCCGCACAAAGGAACAGTCTGAAGTCTTAGTGAACGCCATAAAAGAAAAACGTACCAGTCTTCAGATGGACTTAAATACGTTAAAAGAACGTCTCTCTGTCGAGTTTAAAATTGACTTAGCCGACCTATTGAATACGGAACCACCGGAAAATATAGAATCTTTTGACAGCCTCCTCCCTAAATGTGAGAAGCTGAAAAAACAACTCAATGAATACGGTACGGTAAACTATATGGCGAAAGAAGCATATGATGAAATTATTGAACGCTTTAATTTTATTACCAAAGAAAAAACAGATTTACTGCAAGCTAAAGAATCCCTATTAGCCACCATTAAGGAGATTGATGATTCCGCAAAAGATAAGTTTATGACAGCCTTTACGATGGTGCGTGAAAACTTTATCCGCGTATTCCGCTCCCTATTTAATGAGGAAGACAGCTGCGATTTAATTCTTACGGACCCTGCAAATCCGTTAGAGTCGGATATCGATATTGTCGCACGCCCTAAAGGTAAGCGTCCATTATCCATCAACCAGCTTTCAGGTGGAGAGAAAACATTGACGGCTACAGCCCTATTATTTTCACTCTACTTATCAAAACCAGCACCGTTCTGTATTTTTGATGAGGTAGATGCACCCTTAGATGACACGAATATTGATAAATTCAATAATATTATTAGAGAATTTTCAAATTTATCACAGTTTATTGTTGTCTCACACAATAAACGTACAATTGCGAGTACGGATATCATCTATGGTGTTACCATGGTAGAACAAGGTGTCTCCCGCGTTGTAGCAGTAGATTTGAGAGATGTAGCGTAGCTATCACATCATACCTTAACAGTACTCAGATAGTACTTACAAAGCTCGCTTCATTATTAAGCGAGCTTTGTTGGTTTTAGAATTTATAGGATTAGAATTTATAGGAAAGACCCAGCATCCAATTATTTTGATAGACATCGATCTTTGTTTTACTTGATTTATGATCATAAGCATTTGCATTTTGAAAGCTATCATTTAGGCCTAGCATATAACTGGCTTGTAGGGCAAAATGTCGTGAAAGGCTAAGCTCCAGTGTGCTTTGCCATCCCCAATCTATTTTCTGTAAATAAAGGTGCTTATCCTCGCTATTGTTCGGCTTTCCGTATAAGCCATGTCTTCCAAATACCGTGGACTCACCAGCTATTAATGTCGCTTGCAGAAGGCTTGAGAAATAAGGGCCCGCAGCTAGCCTAACACGGTGATAGCGGTAAGTAAGAGCGATGGGCATCAGCGTGATATAATAACTGTGAAGCTGTGTTTCTGTAAGCTGAAGATTGGTATTTTCCAGTGTTAAGCGGGCTCCGCGTCGTTGAAAATTTACAGCATACTGTAGCCCCCATTTTTCCGTTAAAGGCTGGTTGAGCTGTAAGCCCATAAAATAATTGGAGGAAGGAGCAGCTTTTCCATTTTCAAAAACAAAGGAAATGTCTTTACCCCTGAATGCACTCTGACTATAGCCCGCTGTAATCTGCCAAGATAGCTCCCCACTAAAGGATGGTTCTTGGGCATTTAAAGCAAGCCCAGCAAGCGACATAGCGAAGCATGCTGTAAGTCTTCTAAGGTTATTTCTATTTAACATATCTTTCAATCTGTAGGTAATTAAAAAGTCACTTGCGTCACAGGTGAAGATTGATCCAGCAAGAGACATACAAGCGCATATTCAAAGCATACCTCAGTGTAGGCCAACTGCAGCTCATTATGACGCTGCCTGGCAGCGATAACTTCTAAAATGGAGCTATCTCCGTCTTGATAGAGGTCCACGATACCCGTTAAGATATGGCTAGCTTCCTGCAGCATATTCTCTTCATAAGTAGCTCGTATATCCTTGAGGTTTAAATAAAGCTGGTAATTATCTTTCAGCTCTTTAACTAGGGATAGCTCCGTCCATGTTTGTCGTGTTTGCTGCTGTTTAACGGCACTTTGTGCAGCCCTTAGTTCACCCTTATTTTTATTGGAAAATTTCAGCGGCATGGCTATCCCAGCACCAATGGTTGCCGTAGCAGGCGTTGGCGCAATAATATTTCGCACATAGGAATTGTAGCCTACTTGTGTTTTCAGCGTTAGGTCAATCGCTCTATTTGCCTTTGTAAGAGCCTGACTAGCCTGAGCTACTTGAACGCCCTGTTGTGCCAGCAGGAATTCTGGTCGTTGCTGAAGGGTCCAAGCGAGGAGCTCTTTCCATTGATAATCTTTCGCTGCCAGGGACAGCTCCCCATATGGAATATACAGGCTATCCACCTGACGATTTCCCATCAATAAATTAAGTTTTAAAAGGGAGCTTTGATATTTCTGTTGTGTTTCCAAAAGAACTATATATGCTTGGCGTGCCTCCAGGGCTGATTGACGTGCTTCTAGCCGAGAGATTTCACCGAAAGAAAATCGTAGGCTATCGAATGCCGCTACAGACTGAATAAGCTCGTAGGAGGAGCTTAAGTTCGCGCACTGAACTTCATCTCGCAATACTTCAGCAAAAGCCGTAGCAGCCTCCAGATGCAGCTCCTGAACGAATAGTTTAAGTTTTAACACCGCCAGCTCTTTCTCCGAAGTAGCCTGTGCTATGCGCGCCTTACGCTTTCCACCAAGCTCTACCATCCAGGAGAGCTCCGTGGTGAAGCCATAGCCCATCTCAGAACGTCGCTGACCATTATCTACCCAGTCGGATGCTAGCTCAGGGTCAGGAAGTCTATAGGCCATTGCTAGTGCAGCATCTGCCAGATCAACTTCAAAGCGCTCGGCAACTAAGGCAAGCTGCTGTTCCATAACCTGCTGCATAAATTCGGAATAAGATAGTGTACGTTCTTTGGAAAATACACCTTGGACATGTACGATCCCCAGTAATACTCCCAGCATTAATAAGCGTTTAATCATTTTTCTCTGCTTTAGATTTTTCCATTAGATAATAAAGTGTGGGAATTGCATAGAGCGTAATAACCGTGGAAAATAGTAATCCATAGACAATTACAGTAGCTAAGGGGCGCTGCACATCGGAGCCTATCCCTGTAGCTAGGGATGCGGGGAATAACCCTAGAACAGCGACGATAGAAGTCATCAACACGGGTCTAAATCTATCTGTAGCTCCCTGGACAACAGCTGCAATGAGTGCATATCCATCTTTTCTTAGCTGATTCATATGGGAGATCATTAAGACCCCATTCTGAATGGCTACGCCAAAGAGTGCTATAAAACCTACCGCAGAGGATACATTTAAAGTCATGCCACGAACATTGAGGGCTAACATCCCTCCAAACAGTGCTAAAGGCACAATGCTCATCAGTAAAAGTGCTTGATTAAATTGCCCAAAAGCGGTAAATAGCAGCACAAACATCAAGGCTAAGACCATGGGAATAATAAGGGCTAAATGTGCATATGCACGGTCTTGATTTTCAAACTGCCCTCCCCAAACCAAGGATACTTCCTTTGGGTCGTAGCTTATATGCGTTGCTATTTTCTGCTTTGCCTCTGCGAGAAAACTTGACAGATCACGCCCACGAAGATTTAGACTCACTGTAAGATGACGCTTATTCATCTCCCTGGCAATGGTGCTCTCTCCTGTAGAAAGGCGAATATCTGCCACCTGACCTAAGGGTATTTTTATACCGTCGCCATTCGTAAGCATAAGCCCCGCAAGCAGCTCTGGAGAATTGCGTACCTCCGGGCTATAGCGCGCTGTCATAGCATACTGCTTAGCACCGACATACACCTGTGCTAGCTCCTTGCCGCCAATACCTACCTCAATTAATTCCATGATGTCTCCCGCATTAAGTCCATAGTAGGCTACTTTTTCGCGATCCACATGCACTTGGATTTGTGCTAAGGGTGGCTCCTGATCGATATGAATGTCCGCAGCTCCGTGTATCGTATGTAAGGAGCTGCTAATCGCCTCAGCTACCCGACGCATTTCTATAAAATCATCGCCAAAGACTTTGAGCACAAGCTCGGCATGGGCTCCAGCAATTTTATCCATTACACCATCAATCATGGGTTGTGAAAAGCCTACTTTAAATCCAGGCATTTTATCGTAATGCTGCTGTAGGTCAGCAATAAGATCAGCCTTTACACGACCATTTTTCCACTGCTTATAGGGTTTCAAACCTACGCTACACTCAAAATGTGAGGCTGTCCAGGCATCGGTACCATCGTCATTTCTCCCCGCTTGAATCAGCATATATGTAACCTCTTCAAAGGCTAGCGTTGCTTCACGCAATTCTGCCGACATCTTCTTGGATTGCTCTAGGGTAATTCCTGGGGGAAGGGAAACTTGTAGCCAGATAGACCCTTCATCTAGACTTGGTAAAAAGTCCTTTCCCACGCGATAAGTCAAGCCCACTGTGCATACTAATATTATTAGCAAGGGAGCGAATATTCGCTTTGGATACAGCAAAACACGGGAAATTTGGAGACCATAGCGCTTATTAAGCTTCAAGAACCAATGGTTTTTCCTTATTTTTTGTGGTTTTCGAAAAATCCAATAGGCCATAGGCGGAATAAAGATAAGGGCGCATAGCAGCGCTCCTAATAAGGCATAGCCTACGGTAAATGCCATCGGCGTAAATAATTTTCGCTCAATACGCTCAAAGGCGAAGAGTGGCAAATAGGCCGTGATAATTAAAATGGTGGCGAAGAAAATTGGTTTTCCCAACTGCGTCACCACGGTGCCTATCGCAGGAACTTCTAATGTCCCCTCCTCATTATCCTCTCTACGCTTAAGGATAGATTCCATAATCACAATGGCGCCATCTACGATAATCCCAAAGTCTATGGCCCCTAGGGAGAGTAAATTGGCAGGAATATCCGTGAGCCTCATCAGAATAAAAGCAATCAGCATGGATATGGGAATTGTCGTGGCTACCAACAAGGATGCACGCCAGCTTCCGAGAAATAAAATTAAGACGAGCACGACGAGTGCTACGCCTTCGAGCAGGGTGTTGGAAACCGTATTTAGGGTGCTATTTATTAAATCTGTACGATCGAGGACGACCTTTATCTGCACAGACTCAGGTAATAGCTCCGTATTTAGCTCTGCCACAGCAGCATTAACCTTAGCTAATACCGGGCTTGGGTTCTCCCCCTTTAGGAGCAGCACAATTCCTTCCACCCCATCAGCTATAGTATGTCCCTCACGGTCGCTATAGCCCAAGGCCCCTTTACGCTCCAAATCTCCATACTGTAGCGTTCCTATATCCGCGAGACGGACGACCTTTCCCCTGTCGGACTTTATCACAATAGCGCCCATATCAGCGAGATCTTTAACAAGGGCTATTCCACGTACGACGAACGATTGATCTCCACGGTTAATCAGCGCTCCACCAGCATTCGCATTATTGGTTTCCATGGCTTCAATCACCTCAGAGAGACTGATAGCGTAGCTGCTGAGTTTTGCAGGGTCTACTTCCAGCTGAAATTGCGTGGTGATACCACCAAAATTAGTTACATCAGCAACCCCCGTAATTTGCTTTAAATAAGGTATTATGGTAAACTCCTGAAGATCGGAAAGCTCACGTAAGGATACATTTTCGGAATGCACGATATAACGAAAGATCTCTCCTGTTGGGGATGTCAAAGGGTCTAATTCAGGCTTCGCATCGTAGGGTAAAGTTATTTCCTGTATACGCTCCGCAATACGTGTGCGTGCGAAGTAATCCTCCACACCATCTTGAAAGACAATAACGATAATAGAAAGACCAAATGTACTTTTGCTACGCATTACATGCATACCTGGAAGCCCATTTATTGCGCGCTCCAATGGAATAGTAATTTGCTGCTCTATTTCTTCGGCTGCTAAGCCTGGCACCTGGGTTACCACCTGCGAGCTCACATCCCCAATATCGGGGTAGGCTTCCATTGCTAGGCGCTTCCAGGAAAGTACTCCTAGGAGGCAGAGCAGCGCAAATAGCGAAAAAATAAGCCAGCGGCGGCGTAAATTATTTTCAAAAAATCTTTGTAACATATTTTAAAATTATTTGTAACATATTTTCAAGTTATTTATGGAAATAAAACCCACCTTTCGTAAGCACACGCTCCCCCGTATCAAGGCCCGCAGCGATGGTATAACGCGCGGTAAAACTTGTGCCCTCGGCGGCAAGCTTCGCCCCCAACTGGATGCTTCGCTTAATAAAAGTCCCTTTTTCACGCCCTTCTACATACACATAAGTCTGCTCATCCCCCTGTTGTAAAGCGGTTTCAGGCACAGCTAAAGCATGGGGCTTAGGCATGGAAAATATCAGAGGCACGAACATGCCCGGTTTTAGTAAGCCTAGGTTATTGTCGCATGCTAATAACAGCGAGGCTGATCTATTTTCACTGGCTAATTCAGGCTGCACATATTCCAGCAGCAAGGGAAGCTCGCTGTCTGCAGGAAAACCTAATGCTGCGGCATATCCTGGGGCCAAGGAAATCGAGGATTCCTTTAAACGTGCTATCGTAGGAATATCCTGTTCCTTAATCTGCGCTGTGATCCAAACCTTCTTGAGTGAAGCAATTCTTATGAGCGAGGCCAGGTCTTCCGTCAGTAGGGCTCCATGTGAAAGCTTTTGCTCAATCACCTCTCCGGCGATGGGCGCACGGATAATATAGGGCTGCCCTAACACAAGCTTAGTGACATCTACCTGATAGGATTTCAACTCCGCAATATGCTGCTCCAAATTAACCCTCGCTAGCTCGTAGCTTAAATTGGCCTCCTCAAAACTGCGTTGTGCAATCAGCTCCTTTGCCAGCATCAGCTGTTGGCGCTTATAATGCTTCGTCGCTGTGGCAAATTCAGATTTCGCCTCCAAGTAGGCACGCTGAAGCGCTATAAAAGCTGGAGCACGCAGTGAAAATAAGGGATCTCCAGCTTTCACCTGCTGCCCTAATTGCACGTATATACGCTGCACAATCCCTTGAAAAAAAGGTCCTATAGCAGCTTCTTGACTCGGAGGAATTTCTACCACGCCAACGGTATTAAAATGTTGGAAATTATCGGATTGAGAGATCGCTTCGGTTGTTAACTTTTTATATAATCCACTGGAAGTATCCACCAGCACCGTGTCTCCCTTTACTTGGAAATCCGGAATTGTAGGAGATGTTTCAGCTTGCTGGCATGCCGTAAGCAATACACAACCTACGAGGGTATTTGTAATTTTTAGCATAAGCGTCCTATTTTTTTGTTGCTGGCACAAAAATAGAAAGCCTCCCATCAGGAGGCTGTTAGAGGACATTTAGAATCCTATTAGAAAGTTATTAGAAAATAGGTTGCGGCATTATGGGCGGCAAAATACGTGGTAGATGGATATGTACGGTGGTACCGGCCCCTTGTATGGACTTCACCTTTAGGCTTCCTTGGTGCAGGTTCACGATCTTTTGTGTCAAGTGTAAGCCAATACCATTTCCCTCAGCTTTAGAAGCATTTTCACCACGGAAGAATGGATCGAAAATGCGGCTTAACTCTGCCTCGGGGATGCCTATACCCTGATCTTCAAAGCGTATTTTTATTTCGGACTCAGTAGCTACTATCCAGACCTTACATGTGTTGCCTGGGGAAAATTTACAGGCATTTTCCATCAGATTTAAGAAGGCTATTTCCAAGAGGTGGGCATTTCCAATTACGATGGTTTCAATAGCTTCATCCCCCGAAGCTGAGGTGTCCTCCGAAGCATCATAGGCTGCGGCAAAAGCCAGCTGTATCCGATAAGCGGGAAAATGCTGTACGAGCTGCTGCTGCGCATCAATAAGCACTTCATCCACGCGAACTTCTTCAAACTGAAATGTGGAGCGGTCATAATTTAATTGCGCCAAGTCTAGAAGACTGTTTATTAGGCGCTTCAACTTCGTCGTATCGGAAAGCGCATTATCTATAATCTGCTGATCTTTAGAGGTATCTCTCGCTTGCTGCTGCGCCATTTCTAGCTCTACCGATAGCGCCGCCAGTGGGGTTCGAAGCTCATGTGAAATTGTGGATACGACATTTTTCTGCGCTTCAAAGGAGCTTGCTAGTCGATCCAACATCGCGTTAAAAGTAAGGGCCATTACCGTGAGCTCATCCTTCTTTTCAGAAACATCTTCCACCGGCAGACGGAGGTTTAAATTCGAAGCACTGATAGACTGTGCGCGGTTTGAGAACGCCGATATAGGGGCAAATACCTTCGTAGAAAAATATTGTCCCGCCAGGAAGATAACCACTAAAGAGAGTATAATCCCCGTTAATAGCGCTTGGAAAAGGGCTTTTAATTTTAGATATCCAAACTCATCATAGGCTGCCGCAGTAATCAAATACTCCTTACCTTGAAAGGTATGACTGATGCCTACCACTTGGTAATCTCCCTCATAAAAAAGGAGCTGCTGTGACTCGCGTATCTGACGTAGCATTTCCGGGGTTTCCTGCACCCGATCTATGGCATAGTCGTCATGGTATAAGAGTGTAAATGCCGGATTGTAGATCGCCACTTCAACCTCATTTAAGAGGGCCTTATTATTTTTATAGATGGCTTGAAGATGGCTAGCTGAAACCTGCGTATTAAGAAAAATATTAGCCTTTGTCCAGGCTTCTTTTTCCAAGAGCTGATAGAAGGTAACTTCCCGATTATGGGCCGCTATAAGATAGATGGTAGTGGCAAACACCAGAAGGATGCTGGCGGTAATTACGGAAAATAGAAAAGCGATGCGGGTACGAATTCTCATCCTATAGGGGCTACAGCTTGTCTTAACACAAAGCCCATCCCGGCTTGCGTATGAATTAGTTTTTCGGAAAAATTACGATCGACTTTCTTTCGTAAATAGTTAATATAGACATCGATAAAATTCGTTCCCGTGTCGAAGTGTGTCTCCCATACTTTCTCCGCGATCTCCGTACGTGAGAGCACGCGTTCAGGGTGCAGCAGCATAAATTCTAGGAGTTTAAATTCTTTGGGCGTCAGGCTTATAGCTTGCCCATTGCGGTGTACCATCTTCGTATGCTGGTTCAAGCTGAGGTCGGCGTAGCTTAACATAAAACCTTGGTTGGGACGACGGCTTTCAAAGCGCTTTAGCAGGGCGCGAATACGCACGATTAACTCACGCATCTCAAAGGGCTTCACCAGGTAATCATCGGCTCCAGCTTCAAATCCGGCCACCTTATCATCGGTCGTACCTAAGGCGGTAAGCATTATAAGCGGTATTTCTGGCTGCCTAGCACGGATATTTTTACAAAATGCCAGGCCATCCATAATAGGGAGAATAAGATCCGTAATAATTAACTGATAGGTATACCGTTCTGTTAATTTAAGTCCTGCTTCCCCATCGTAGGCTACCATGCAATCGTAGCCCTGCTCACGTAAGCCACGTTGGATAAGCTCAGATACACGTGCATCGTCTTCAATTAATAGGATTTGAGTCATATCTTATCTTGTAAAGTATTACAAGATAAGATAGATAGTTGAGAATAGCGACAATTTATTTCAAAAGATTGACCTGATACAAATCTAATCGGCGGTCTTTCATCGTCTTTACGGTACCATATTCATGGAGATCCCGCAGCGCATAGAGGTCGACATCGGCAATAAGCACCATTTCGGTATTCGGTGTCGCTTCGGCCTTCACGGCATTGTTTGGAAAAGCAAAGTCTGAAGGTGTAAACACCGCAGACTGCGAATATTGGATATCCATATTATTCACCCGAGGAAGGTTCCCTACAGAGCCTGCAATAGCGACATAGCATTCATTCTCAATAGCGCGCGCTTGTGCACATGCGCGCACCCGTATATAGCCATTCTGCGTATCCGTCATAAAGGGTACAAAGAGGATCTGCATTCCCTGATCCGCTAGGATGCGGGAAAGTTCAGGAAATTCTACATCATAGCAGATAAGCAAACCTACTTTTCCACAGTCGGTATCGAAGACTTTGACTTCAGATCCCCCTACCATACCATAATATTTGGACTCATTCGGGGTGATATGTATTTTCCGATACTGATCCAGCTTACCATTACGGTGGCATAGGTAGGTAACATTATATAATTTTGTCCCTTCCAGCAAGGGCATAGAGCCGGAAATAATATTGACGTTGTAGGAGACTGCGAGCTGCTGTATTTTCTCGATAATATCATTCGTATGTTCCGCCAGCTTCATCATCGCCAATCGCTCCGGCAGATCATTGTATGGGCTCATTAATGGGGTATTGAAAAATTCTGGAAAAAGGATGAAGTCTGCGCCATAGTCGGAAACCGTATCCACAAAAAATTCTACCTGATCATAAAAGGCATCAATAGATTCAAATAGGCGCATCTGCCATTGTATTAATCCTAAGCGTATCGTCTGCTTGGTGGTGGATATGGAGCGTGTCGCAGACTCATAGTAGATGTTATTCCACTCTAAAAGGGTGGCAAACTCCAGGGATTCAGAATCTTCCGGCAGGTAGTTTTTCAATACCTTCTTTACGTGAAAGTCATTGGAGAGCTGGAAAGTTAGCGTTGGATCGTAAATCTCCTTGCGCTTTACCTTTTCAATATAGGTGCGCGGGCTCATTTTATTGGAATAGTTATGGTAGTTGGGGATTCTTCCGCCAGCAAGAATGCTCTTAAGATTCATCTGCTCACACAGTTCCTTACGCGCATCATAGAGACGGCGTCCTAAGCGCAGGGCGCGGTATTCGGGATGTACAAACACTTCAATACCATATAAGATATCACCGCCATAGTCGTGATGGCTAAACTTCCCATCATCAATAATGGTGTAGTAATCTTCGTAAACTTTAGTTTTTTTACTATCTAATATTAGGGATAAGGCGCAGGCAACAATATGTCCATCTACCTCAATACCAATTTGACCTTCAGGGAAAAGGTGTACTAAATCGATGATATTTTTCTTGGTCCAGGTATCTACCGTACCACCGTGGTAGGCCTCTTGCATTGACTTCTTAAGATCTTCATAATCTTTTTTTGTTAACTGTCTGACTTTAATATCCATAGTTTCATTCTTTTACAAATGAAAAACAGTTTTACTGGAAAATGGTTTGTGTCGCCCGGCGAAACCAACCTCAAGAAGGCTAAAAAAAAACGTGCTAATTGCTATATAAAAACTATAGGAAGTCTTTTAGTAGCAATTAGCACGCTGAGCTTAAGGGGTTAACCTTATAAAATTATGCTTGACCTTGAGGGCCTGTAAATGTTAAGCCTAATGAATTTTCTTCTGGATTTTTTGCAGGCTCTTCAGCTGCCGCTGCCGCCGCAGCTTGAATTTGTGCGCTGTAACGCTGTAAATTATCTTGTAACGCTCCTAACAAACGTGCCGCATTTTCTGGTGTAATGATAATACGAGATTTTACTTTAGCTTTTGGTAAGCCTGGCATTACGCGTACAAAATCTAAAACAAACTCCGTCGTTGAATGTGTAATAATTGCTAAGTTAGCATAAATGCCTTCAGCAACTTCTTCTGATAACTCGATACCTAGTTCGTTATTCTCTGGTAGATTTGTATTTTCCATGATATAATATATAATTTATAAAAGTTTGTTTATTTCAAAAATGTGCGAAACTCATGACCATTTTCAATGGACAATAGTGTTTCGTAAATTAAGCGGATAACATTGTCGACATCTTCTTTATGTACCATCTCCACAGTTGTATGCATATAGCGTAATGGTAGAGAGATTAATGCCGAAGGCACGCCCCCATTGGAGTAGGCAAAAGCATCGGTATCAGTACCTGTCGAACGAGAACTTGCTTGACGCTGGAAAGGAATTTCATTTTTCTCCGCCACCTGCACTAATAATTTATTCAGGTTGATTTGTACCGCGGGAGCATAAGATACTACAGGACCTTTTCCAGAAGCAAGATCTCCCTGTGTAATTTTATTGATCATAGGCGTGGTCGTATCATGCGTCACATCTGTTACAATAGCGACATTAGGCTTAATACGTTGGGCAATCATTTCTGCCCCACGAAGGCCAATTTCTTCCTGTACGGAGTTGACAATATAGAGGCCAAAGGGTAATGTTTTATTATTTTCCTTCAGTAGACGTGCTACCTCAGCAATCATAAAGCCTCCGGCTCTATTATCCATGGCGCGACCTACATAATAACGGTCATTTAAGATCATAAAGTCATCGTCATAGGTAATTACGCAGCCTACATGAATACCTAAGGCTTCCACTTCCTCTTGTGAAGTACAACCTGTATCTACAAAAATATTTTTTAAGGTCGGAGCTTCTTCCTTCTCGCCGGCACGTGTGTGAATTGCAGGCCATCCGAATACCCCTTTTACAATACCTTTATCTGTATGAATATTAACTTTTTTAGAAGGCGCTATCTGATGATCTGAGCCACCATTACGGATGACATAGATAAGACCATCTTTAGTAATATAATTTACAAACCAAGAAATTTCATCCGCATGGGCTTCGATAACAACCTTAAAATCTGCTTCAGGATTGATTACGCCAACCGCCGTTCCGTAGTTGTCCGTAAAAGTATCATCTACATATGGCGCTAAATAATCTAACCACAAACGTTGGCCCTGCCATTCAAATCCTGTTGGAGAGGGGTTATTAATATATTTTTCAAAGAACTTCACGGAATCTTCCGTAACAACGGAAATATGCTGAACTTCCTTTTTATTTTTACCTGCCATATTTAATTTTATTTTAAATAAGTACCTTTTTTGTAACTAAAGTATAGATAATTTTTAGAAATACAAATATCAAAGGCCTAGGAAAGCGATAATATTTTACAGAAAATGCTAAGTGATTTATAGCTTGGCCCTTAAAGTGTGATAAAGATTAAAAATTTTATTCCATCAGATTAAATATTATATTTACGCGTAAATATAAATGATATATGAGCTTTATAATGGATGCAATACACTGGAATATAGATCCAGAAATTTTTAAGATAGGTAGTTTTGGTTTGCGTTATTACGCACTATGCTTTTTATGTGCCTTTGTTGGTTCTTACATTGTTATGCTGAAAATATTTACCAAAGAAGGTAAGAGTCAGGAACTGTTAGATCAACTGAGTATTTATATTTTCTTAGGTACATTATTTGGTGCTAGAATTGGGCACTGCCTATTTTACGAGTTTGATTACTATAAAGATCATCTTTTAGAGATGGTGCTTCCATTCCGAATGATCAATGGTAGTTTTCAATTAACGGGATTCACAGGCTTAGCATCCCATGGTGGGGCCATTGGTATTTTGGTAGCGCTTTACTTATACTGCAGAAAGACAAAGATAGATTTTATATGGATTGCTGACCGATTGGCCATTGTCATTCCCTTAGCAGGAGGATTTATACGCGTAGGAAATTTCTTCAACTCCGAAATTATTGGTTTACCCTCAGACTTACCTTGGGCAGTCGTATTTGAGCAGATCGATCAAGTAGCACGCCACCCTGCACAGCTGTATGAGGGAATATGTTACTTTATATTCTTTGTCGTGCTATGGAGTCGCTATAAAGCTGGAGTCTTCGTGAAACCTGGTTTTAACGTCGGATTACTCTTTGTATTAATTTTCTCAGCACGTTTTATCTTGGAGTTCTTTAAAGAGAATCAGGAGGAGTTCGAACAGAGCATGCAATTTAATATGGGCCAACTGCTAAGCATCCCTTTTATCCTAGTAGGCTTATTTTTAATGTTTAGAAAAACAAAATAATTAATAATCACAAAACGCTAAAGCCCTTTTCAAAAAGGGCTTTTTTATTTACTTATGAAAAAAACTCCGCGTCTTTTAGTCTTACTTATTTTAGGGTTGTTATCTGCCGTAGGTCCCTTCTCTATCGATATGTACCTACCAGCATTTAAGACAATTGCTACAGATTTTGATACTTCGGTAGATCATATACAGCTCTCACTTTCGGCATTCTTTGTGGGCGTAGCCGTGGGTCAATTGATCTACGGGCCCCTGCTCGATAAATATGGCCGCAAAAAGCCGCTTTTAATAGGCCTTGGCCTCTACCTGGTGGCTTCCATATTATGCGCTTTAACGAAAGATGCCAACCATCTTATTCTCTACCGCTTTGTACAAGCCTTGGGATCCTGTGCCGGATTAGTGGCCTCCCGGGCGATGGTTAGAGATCTATTTAAACCAGAAGAAGGGGCGAAAATATTCAGTATGCTTATGCTGGTAATCGGTATTTCACCCTTATTAGCACCCTCTGTAGGGGCTCTCGTGGTGGAGCATTCGAATTGGCATATGATCTTTATCATCCTTGCTGCGATAGCATTACTGATCATTCTTGCCACCATATTTCTGCTCAAGGAATCTTATGCTGGAAATAAGGAGATGTCCCTCAAGCCTAAAGCTATTGTTGGCGGCTATTGGGAGGTCTTACGGCACCCCATATTCCTTACCTACTGCCTCGTAGGATCACTCGCATCTGCGGGATTATACAGCTATTTAGCGGGTTCCTCCTATATTATGCAGAGCATCTATGGATTAACTGAAGCGCAGTATGGTACGGTATTCGCAATTATCGCTTCGGCTTTGATTATTGCGACACAACTGAATAGAATCGCTTTAAATAGGTTCAACTCCTCAGAAATAGCACGCGTTGCCAATAGCTGTCAGCTGGTAGTAAGCGGCATCCTCTTGGCGGGAACCTATTTTCAATGGATTAACCTTCCCATCCTTGTAGCTTTGATATTCTTTTATTTATGTTGTCAAGGGTTTACATTTCCGAACACTTCGGCCCTGGCGCTATCGCCATTTTCAAAACTTGCGGGCTCGGCATCCGCCTTATTAGGCTGCATACAGATGGGCTTGGGAGCCTTCTTCTCTGCGATGGTAAGCTACCTGCACAACGGCACGGCGATGCCCATGGTAAGTATGATGGCACTCTGCTCCTTCTTAGGGTTGATCTGCTACCAAGTACTCCCAAAAATTCTGAAGATTAATAAAGATTGATGAAGATTAATAAAGCCCGTTATAGGTAGTAATAAAAAAGCCCGTTATACTTAGTAACGGGCTTTTTTATTATTTTAACAAACTAAGTATACCTAGCCGATAACTTTCCAATCCAAATCCACAAATTACCCCCACACAATTCTTAGCTAAGTAGGAATGATGTCTAAAAGCTTCCCGTGTGTGTACATTTGAAATATGAACTTCCACAACGGGAGAGGTCACCGCAGCAATGGCATCGCCAATCGCTACTGAGGTATGCGTATATGCTCCAGCATTTAAGACAATGCCATCTATTTGAAAACCTACCTCATGGATTTTATCAATAATAAATCCCTCTGTATTAGACTGAAAGTACGTTAGCTGCACCTGATCTTTAAAGTCAGCTTGAAGGGTTTCAAAATAACTTAAAAAATCTTGGTTACCATAAATACTCTTCTCACGTTGTCCTAACAAATTTAAATTTGGACCATTGATAATTAAAATGTTTTTCATGTTGTTGATTAGCTACTAAAAGTCGTTGTAGAAGGTACGGAATGTCGAGCGTAAGCCAAAATTAATAACGCCAGATTTTTTAGTTTCCGGAATAGCAGAACCAATTTTTTGGTAACGCTGGGTGTAACCAAGCTCCACACGCAGGTTATATTTAGGGTTTAACACATAGGCCACACGCGCGTCAGCGTAGTAGATCTGATTGCTAATTCCTTGACCGATTGTATTTCCATAGAAATTCGGAATGGTCCTATAAGAGTTGAATATATTTCCCCCCATATTACTGCCATCAGCAAGATCTAGTCCATTCTCATTGTAGTTTCCTTGTACAGAAAAGTCAAATCTATTCCAAGAGTAATTTACGATCCCTAGAATCTCTCTAAAGTTTGCCCCTGAAGGGTGCGCTAATGGTTCGGCATTATTGGAGTAATTTGATTCCGGTGTAAAGTGCGCATAGGTGTAAGGGCGCGCCAGATTATACTCAAATAGGTAATTCAATTTCTTTACCCCAAAAGCATCAAATCCACGAAAACCAATCTGTGCTCCCCATTTATTATGTGCGTAACCTGTTCCCTTAAAAAAGTCTTTACCAGAAAACTCGCCCAGTAGAAATTGAGAATAAATAGTCGCATTCTTTAAGACCTTATATTTAGCATTTAGCCCTAAGAACATCTTATCCGGTGAGCTGCTATTATTGGATTCAATAGGACGAAGGAAAATAAAAGGGTTTAGATAATTGTAGTCAAAACCGCGTTTTCCCGCAGCATCGGCATTAGACCATATAATAGATTGGAAAAAACCAACGGATAATCTATTCGTAGCATTGTAGTCAACATACTGGAATGCGCCCCATTTATGACCATCGCCATAGCGTGCGGTATTTCCATTGACATCAACGCGTGGATTTGTAGGGTCATTCATATAGCCCCACATCGACGTATACTGTACATTCCCTACAGAACCCTGCAGCTTTAAATGCGTATACTGCGAAGAAAAGTCAGATAGTAACATGGAGCGGTAACCATCCCCAATAAAGTTCTTATCATAGGCTAAGGTAGCACGGAAATACTTTGAAAATGCATAGGTAACCCCTCCTGTTGCATACATCCAATCTTTGGTGTTATTAGCTTGCATTTTGGTATTTCCCTGACCAGGGATGACGCCTTTATCATTAATATAGTCATCCATATAGGTTGGAAAAACAGCCTGATTCTCATAGGCCGAGCTATAGAAGGAGAACTTATCACCTATGGTACCTCCGACTTGAAATCCACGGGTGTTAGTCCAAGTCTTTCTTTTATCCCCCATCAGGTCTTTCCCAATCACAAAATCAGGCAAGAAATCCCCATAAAAAGTATAATCGTCTTTTTTAACGTCGATAAGATGTTCATTAAAAACCTTTCTTGCTACCCAATTATTAGAAGCTACCTGACCAATATTTTGAATAGAATCCAATTTATCTTTTAGTGGGCCTTCAAAGATGAAGGGCTTAGAACTAGTAAATACCCGCGTTTCGGGTGAGTAAACTACATCATTCAACTTTTGATATAATTGGTAGGAGTAGTATTGATTATGTATCTGAGCATTAACCTTTTGAACCCCTACCACTAAAGCGGCAGAGAGCGTTAAGGAATTAACAATCAACTTAGTAAAGTTTATGTTCATAGAATTTTTTTACGGAAATTTCTTGTAAAACAGCAAATACTGTTCCTAAACGCAAAATTAGTGAAAATAAAAATGTTAAAGATTCCCGTCTACATAATAATTTTATGCTAAATCGTATTTGCTTAGCATATATATCAATTATTTATTATCTTAGAATTATAAATCTAGTAACGATTACCATTTATAACCAAATTATATGAAAAGGAGATCATTTATTCAAAATTCAGCACTATTGGGCGCTGGTTTATTTGCGAGTAAATTTAGTATAGCACAAAATCAAAATACCTTTCCCACGGTACGTATAGCGAAGGATAAGCGCTTATTTCAAAGTTCCGTAATCGAAGATATGATTGTGCAATTTGAAAAAAATGCGAAGAACAAAGAGCTTTCCTGGATGTTTGGAAACTGCCTTCCTAATACCTTAGATACGACTGTTTTTCCCTATGTAGAGAATGGCCGCAATTACACCTATGTTATTACTGGCGACATTGATGCCATGTGGCTGCGCGACAGTTCCGCACAAGTTTGGCCCTACCTTCCATTCTTAAAAAAGGATAAGAAATTACAGCAGTTAGTGCAAGGATTAATACACAAGCAATCAAAGTGTATTAATATTGATCCATATGCGAATGCCTTTTACAACGATCCGACGAAAAAGGGAGAATGGTTCTCAGATCATACAGCCATGAAACCCGGTATACACGAAAGAAAATGGGAGATTGACTCCTTATGTTACCCCATTCGCTTAGCGCATCAATATTGGAAGAGTACGGGTGACGGCAGTGTGTTCAATGAAGAATGGGTTGCTGCACAGCGCTTAACACTGCAAACATTTAAAGAGCAGCAGCGTAAAGAAAGCTTAGGTCCTTATAAATTTTCACGTACATCCTCACGGGGCTCCGATACACTTCAAGTCGATGGCTATGGCTATCCTGTAAAGCCCGTAGGCTTAATTTGCTCAAGCTTCCGCCCTTCCGATGATTCGACAATTTTTTCGTTTTTAATACCCTCGAATTTATTTGCCGTAGTGAGCTTACGTCAGTCTGCAGAAATCCTGCGCGCCGTAAAAGGAGAGCAAGTTTTAGCGCAGCAGCTTGAGGCCTTAGCACAAGAAGTTGAAGATGCTGTAAATAAATACGGTATTATTAACCACCCTACCTTTGGGCGTGTCTATGCGTTTGAAGTAGATGGTTTTGGTTCTTTCTTACTGATGGATGATGCGAATATCCCCTCCTTATTATCCTTACCTTATTTAGGCGCTGTAGCATTAAATGATGAGGTATACCAGCGTACACGAGCATATGTATTATCCGAGAATAACCCCTTTTATTTTAAAGGCACCTATGGTGACGGCATCGGAGGTCCACATATTGGGCGCGACTATATCTGGCCAATGTCGATTATTATGCGCGGCTTAACATCCACCTCGGATGCTGAAATTAAACAATGTATCGCGCAATTAGTTGCTACACATGGGGGTACAGGTTTTATGCATGAATCGTATAAGAAAGACAACCCTAAAGACTTTACCCGAAGCTGGTTTGCTTGGACTAATACCATTTTTGGAGAATTTATTTGGAAGACCTATATGGAGCGTCCTCATTTGTTAAAATAAGAATTAAGCCTCATCTTTGTGTTTATATAACAATAATTTAGGTAGCACTACATGCAACAAACACATGCGATGGGTCCCATCGGTATATTTGACTCCGGTTATGGAGGGCTTTCAGTATTTAAGGAAATTCAAGCAGTTCTACCTGCTTACGATTTTATTTATCTAGGCGATAATGCACGTGTACCTTATGGTACACGTTCTTATGAAACTGTTTATGAATACACCAAAGAATGTGTATTTAAGCTATTTGAATTAGGCTGCAACTTGGTTATTCTAGCTTGTAATACCGCTTCAGCAAAAGCCCTACGCACTATCCAACAGCAGGATTTACCGGCAGGAAAGAAAGTCTTAGGCGTTATTCGTCCTACGACAGAGATCGTCTCCACTTTTACGAAGACGAATGCTGTAGGCATATTAGCGACAACAGGCACGGTCAATTCGGGCTCCTATAAAATTGAAATCCAGAAATTTACCCCTGAGATTCACGTTTTCCAACACGACTGCCCCTTTTGGGTTCCGCTGGTGGAGAACAATGAAATTAATACCCCTGGTGCAAACTATTTTGTAGAAAAGGATATTCAGGCATTGCTAGCACAATCGAAAGCGATTGATACCATTATCTTAGCTTGTACGCATTACCCCCTATTATTGCCTGTAATTCGAAAGTTTGTACCGGCAGAAATACAGATTATCTCACAAGGACCTATTGTTGCCGAGAGCCTCGTGGCTTACTTACAGCGGCACCCTGAAGTAGAGGCTGCTTGTCGAAAACAGGGAGAACTACAATTCTTCACGACTGACTCGGCGGCAGACTTTGAGGAAAAGGCTACCATCTTCTTTGGAAAATCAGTCCTAGCGCAACATATTAAATTGTAAGATCATATCCTTAAAAAAATACAGTAAAGCTGTTTTTACCTTTTTATCGTAGGCTCTCCACTTTGGAAAGCCTTTTTTTATGGATTCCTTTTTGGAAGGATTTCTATTAAAGAGTCAGAAAATTTAAGAGGACGGCTTTAAGCTAAACCATTTTCACAGAAGCTTTTTCCCGAAAGCTTTTCCAAGCTACTAATTATAAACCAGAATAGTTGAGCAACTATTCACAACCTATTTTATTATGAAAAAAGTTCTAATATTTTTTTCGATGGTTCTTATTATGCTAATAAATTCGTGTATAAAAGAACCGCCACCACAACATATTCAAGCGAATATTTTGGGGATTACCGTAGATGACCCTGCCTATGTGCAGACGAATGATGTAGGATCTACCTACAGTCTTGTGTTCAGTGAGCAAGTAGACGCTACCGCTGTAGCACCTATATTCTCCCTCAGCCCTGGGGCGACAATTTCTCCAGCCTCTGGAGAGCCGCAGGATTTCAGTAGCCCTGTAACCTATACCGTTCGTTCTGAAAGTGGCAATGAGCGTGAGTTTACGGTGCAACTTATAGGTAATATCACTCTTATTTTTGATTTTGAAGACTGGGTGGTAACAAATCCTTTTGCCGCAGAAGGCAGGCCAGATATTGAGGTCCCACAAATGGCGGACCCTCTGTGGGCATCCACGAATTATGGTGTGGCGACAGGCTTAGGGCAAATAAATTTTGGACAGTATCCAAGCCTTGATGAATATTCTACGAAACCTACCCAAGACAGCCACTCTGGGAATTATGCGGCTCAGTTAACGACCATTCATGGTGGTAGCATTATTGGGGTTACAAGAATCCCCTTTATCCCGGGCAATCTATTTCGAGGTAATTATGCCTTTAGCTTATCTGACCCGTCGGGATCCCTGCAGTTTGGTATCCCACATCCCTCCAACTTAGGAATACCTATTAAATTTAAGGGTTTCTATAAATACCAACCTGGGGAGGTATTCTATGGCGAAGGAGAGGTAATTGATGACAATCGTATCGATGAATTTAATTTATATGCCGTATTCTTTAAAGTTGCCAAAGGCGAGCTGGGGGCAGCAGAATTTCTCAATGGACATAGCATTCGTAATGAACAGCATGCAGACTACAGCAAGGTCGTAGCCACGGCCATCCTTCCCGACAACACAGCGAAAGACAGCTATACCGCTTTTGACCTAGACTTCGAATATCTGCAAGAGGTAGATTTTGAAGCCAATGACTATAAGCTGACCATTGTCGCTCTTTCTAGCAAGGAAGGAGCCTCCTATCAAGTCGCTCCAGGAAGCACCCTAATAATTGATGATTTAGAGATTGTAACAGATTTATTTGGAAACTAAAATAAAAGATTATGAAGTTTATATTATTAATCTGTGGTCTATTATTTTCTGCAGCAAGCTTTGGTCAGCAATTTTTTGAGCAGGTACATTTCGGTATTTCTGTAGGCAATAACCTAGGGGTGACAGCGCCCTTTCCTTTTCCACTACCCGAGCAAATTCGTGAAGTAAAGAGCTATAAAACGAGATTCAACCCTACAGCACATCTTTATGCTGACTATGCTATTTCTGAAAAAATTTCTGTGGGTCTTGCTGTAGGCTATGAAAGAAAATCAGCGCTCCTATCACAGGGCGTTCAGTATCTGCCAATCACTACGGAAATAAATTCACAGCCTACCAAAGCATTTTTCACGGGTGACAATTCACTTGATATCGACTTGGGCTACCTAACGGTACCCATCTATTTAAAGTATCAATTTTCACCCGCCTTTTCGGGGAGATTTGGCCCCTACCTAGCTACCCTATTAAGCAGCAAATTTACCGGTAGCCTCAATAATGGCACCTTAATTCTGGGCACCTTTGCAGGGCCGGAAATCGCTATTGACTCCCAAGAGTTTGATAATTCGGAGACCTTTCGCTCCTTTGATTTTGGACTCTCAGGAGCCCTAGCTTATCGCATTAAAGGCGCGTTAAAACTTCAATTAGGCTTAAATTATGGTTTACTACCTGTATTCGCCCCTGAAGTCAGAGCCGTAGAATTAAATTTCTATAATGTGTATTCCACAATCGGATTCCAATATTCCCTAAAATAAGGCACGTTTACTTATAATCCCCCCAGAAAGGCAGTCCCTTTCTGGGGGATTTTTAAAACTTATAGCGATCTAATAAAGCTTATTACGATTTATTAAGGTCGCTATCAATAACCATCAAATCTTTGGCTTGATTTAACAGCTTTATACAGTCTTCAGAAAGATGAATAAGCTTAATATGCTTACCCTCCTCTTTATATAATATTGCGAGTTTATTCAAGGCTTCCATAGCGGAGAGATCCGATATGCGGCAATCTTTAAAATCTAAGATTACCTCCTCAGGATCCGCATGCACATCAAAGATCTCTAGAAATGTCGTTACAGAACCAAAAAACAATGGACCATAGAGCTCATAATGCTTTACACCCTGCGCATTGATATATTTTCTCGCACGAATACGTCTTGATGACTCCCAACAAAAGACCAAGGCTGATAGGACTACACCAATAAAGACTGCAAGCGCTAAATTGTGGAATATTACCGTTACCGCAGTCACCATAAAGATTACGATCATATCTGATATTGGCACCTTGCTAATAAGGGAAAAGCTCCCCCAGTTAAAAGTACGCAGGGCGACAATCATCATAACGCCTACCAGCGCAGCCATTGGCAACTGCCCAATAAGTGGTGCCCCAAATAAGATCACCAAGAGAATCGTTACCGCAGCAATAACCCCAGAAAGCCTCCCTTTGGAGCCCGCCTCGAGGTTTACAAAAGTCTGCGCTATCATCGCGCAGCCCCCCATTCCAGTAAAAAATCCATTGATTAAATTAGCTCCCCCTTGGGCCATACATTCTCGATTTGCTGAGCCCCGCGTTTTTGTTATTTCATCTACTAAAGAGAGCGTTAGCAGTGTTTCCAATAAACCCACACAAGCCATTATCCCAGCATAAGGAAGGATGATGGTAAATGCCTCCCAGGTAAAGGGAATGGATGGGATATGGAATGGCGGAAAACCTCCCGCAATAGAAGCCATGTCCGCGACCGTCTTTGTAGGGATATTAAAACCTGTTACCACGGCAAAAACCACAAGAATAGCCACTAAGGAGGACGGTATAAATTTTGTTATTTTTGGAAATAGTAAGACCACAGCAATGGTTAACATGACCAAGCCTGCCATACTATACAAGGGGTTTCCTGAAAGCCAACTATAGCCACTGCTAGCGAATACTTTAAACTGCTCCAGCTGCGACATAAATATAACAATAGCCAAACCATTGACAAAGCCATACATAACCGATTGTGGTATCAGGCGAACAAACTTCCCTAGCTTCAAGAGACCCACAAAAAATTGTATAATACCCGCCAATGCCACAGCGCCAAACACATACTCTACACCGTGCGATTTCATCAAAGCTATTAATACAATCACCGTCGCTCCTGCTCCTCCCGACACCATCCCAGGTCGCCCTCCAAAAAGCGCCGTGAAGAGGCCCATTATAAAGGCTGCATACAACCCTGATAAGGGCGATAGCCCCGCTAGAATAGCGAAAGACAAGGACTCCGGGATCATGGTCATGGCTACCGTTAAACCAGCAAAAATTTCGTTTTTATAATTCGGGTTCTCTCCCGCAAATGACTTTAAATAGGACATAGATCAACTAACTTCAGCAATGGAATGGCTCGCTTAAAAAATTTTAAAAAAAAAGAAATGCTACTAAATTAAAAAAGGGAATTCTAATAAAGAATTCCCTTTCATTTATAGGTGAATTATTTAGACACGCGCATGTAAAGCCATGGCGTATAATTTCATTTGTTTTACCATGGACAACAAGCCATTAGCACGTGTGGGTGATAAATGCTCCTTTAAGCCTATCTTATCGATAAAATAAAGGTCTGATTCCGCTATTTCTTTCGGGGAATGTCCTGAAAGTACGCGTACCATGAGGCTTACTAAACCTTTAGTGATAATGGCGTCAGAGTCTGCTTTAAAGTTTAATACCCCTGCTTCAAAAGCTGGCTGCAACCACACTTTAGATTGACAACCTTTTATGATATAGTCGTCAGTTTTATAGTGTTCCTCAATTAAAGGCAACTCTTTTCCCAATTGAATAATATATTCATATTTCTGCATCCAATCTTCAAAGAATGCGAAATCTTCAATCAATTCATCTTGTAATTCATTAATGCTCATTGGACTTTATTTATTATAACAACATATTTGCAGCACGGATTAATCCCGCCACTAAGCTATCTACCTCTTCTTTTGTATTATACATAGCTAAGGACATACGTATTGTTCCGGGGATACCAAACTGATCCATGACCGGTTGTGCACAGTGATGTCCAGTACGTACCGCTATTCCTAATTTATCTAAGATAACACCAATATCATAAGGGTGTGTTCCAGTTATTAAAAAGGAAATTACCGAAGACTTCTCCTTAGCAGTACCGATAAAACGGATGCCAGGGACTTTTGATAAAGCAGCTGTCGCATAGGCTAATAACTCATGCTCATAGGCCGCTATCTCTTCCAAACCAATTTCCGAGATATAATCCAAGGCATCGGCTAAGCAGATTCCAGCTTCAATATTAGGTGTTCCAGCTTCAAACTTAAAAGGAAGCTCATTGTAAGTGGTCTTTTCAAAAGTAACCTCTTTAATCATATCACCACCACCTTGATAAGGAGGCATGGCATTAAGCAGAGCTTCTTTCCCATATAATACGCCGACTCCTGTAGGTGCATACACCTTATGTCCTGAGAAAAGCAAGAAGTCTGCATCCAACTCTTGTACATCAATAGGAATATGTTGAATGGCTTGCGCCGCATCTACAGCAACGGGAATTTGGCGTTCATGCGCTAAACGGATCATCTCTGCAATGGGATTGATCGTTCCCAGGGAGTTGGAAACATAGGTTACGGAAACTAACTTTGTCTTTGCAGAAAGCAGCTGCTTATAGGCGTCCATATCTAGCTCCCCCTGCTCGTTCATAGGGATGACTTTTAAAAAGGCCCCCTTCTCCTCACAAAGCATTTGCCAAGGCACAATATTCGAGTGATGCTCCATTGCTGAAATGAGAATTTCATCGCCAGCAGTTACAAAAGCTTTACCAAAACAATGTGCTAAAAGATTTAAACCATCGGTGGTACCTTTGGTAATAATAATTTCATAATCATGTTTTGCGTTTATAAATGCTTGCACCTTGCGGCGAGTAACTTCAAAAGCATCTGTAGAGATCTGACTTAGATAATGTACACCGCGGTGTACATTGGAATTCATATTCGTATAGTAATTTGTAATGGCGTCAATGACTACTTGCGGTTTCTGTGTAGTCGCTCCATTATCAAAATAGACTAAAGGTTTGCCATTGACCTCTCTTTTTAAAATAGGGAAATCGGCTCTAATTTTATGAATATCGTAGTTTTTCAAAATTTTCTCGTTAATATATGCAAAGTTAATAGTATTTTCAATATTACGGGGTGCTTCCCCAATAAGTTTTTCCAATTCCTTGTCATATTTAATAGAAACAATATTATTAGCAGGCCTACGTTATATAAAATAAATCATATAGGCGCAGCAAATATGAGATTCCAACTTATCTTTATTTGCTACTATTTTATTTTTAATTGAAATATTTACCTTTGCAAAAGATATGCAAGAATTACCTCTAAACATACCAGAAGGTTCACGCCGAGAAGTGATGACCTATTTGGAGCCTTTCATGTTAAATGAAATGAGCGATTACTTAAAGCCTGTAGAAGAGATGTGGCAGCCCGCAGACTTCTTACCAGACGCTTCGAGAGACACTTTCTTTGAGGAAATTAAAGATTTACAAGAAAGTGCCAAAGAGCTTCCCTATGATTTAGTCGCTGTATTAGTAGGCGACACGATTACAGAAGAGGCATTGCCTACCTATGAATCGTGGTTGTCCATGGTGGATGAAGTAGATAAAAATGAACAAGGTGGATGGATGAAGTGGGTACGTGCTTGGACAGCAGAAGAGAATCGTCATGGCGATTTATTAAACAAGTACTTATACCTATCGGGAAGAATAAACATGCGTGAGTTTGAGATTTCCACGCAATATTTAATTAAAGACGGCTTTGATATTGGTACAGGTGCCGATCCATATAGAAATTTTATTTACACCTCTTTTCAAGAAATTGCTACTAATATTTCACACCGACGTGTTTCAGGCTTATCGAAAAAATCGGGGGATAAATTGCTGGCAAAGATGTGTGGTGTCATTGCGGCAGATGAAGCAAGACATGCGAAAGCGTATATGTCCTTTATTAGCAAAGCGATTACTGTAGATGCTTCGGAGGTATTAATTGCTTATGAAGATATGATGCGTAAGAAAATCGTTATGCCGGCGCAATTTTTACGTGAATCTGGGGAGCCTCAAAGTGCGGCATTCTCTCATTTTTCCGATGCTGCACAGCGCCTAGGGGTGTATACAGCCTTAGACTATGTAGATATCTTAAAAGAGCTGAATACTGATTGGGCTATTGACAAACTTACGAACCTCAATGAGCAAGGTGAAAAAGCACGTGATTATTTATTAAGGTTACCCGATCGTCTCATCCGTTTAGCGGATCGTATTAAAGTTCCTGAAAAAGAATATAATTTTAAGTGGATATACTAACTATTTTCCACATATACCGAAAGCCTATTCCAACAAAATAGGCTTTTTTTTTGGTTTAAATATGCATATAATGTCATATCTGCAATATCTTCACAATATATCTATCATTTTTTTTAGCTTTGGATAAACGCAGATTAACATTAGTAAAACGCAGATTAACATTAGTAATATGAATAAGAAACTTTCTTTAGCCCTTGCCCTAGTAGGTTCGATGGGATTATTGAGCGCCTGTACTGGAAATGCAGATAAAGGTACTGATAGCAATACGCAGGCACCCATAGAAAATACCGCAAATGCCGTTGACGAGCATGCTGGTCACAACCATGCGCCAGGTGAAGGCCACGACCATGCGGCAGAAGTAAAACCTGCAGCACAAGCTCCAGCTACCCTACCTGATTTCACATTTTATATATTAAAGTCTGGCATCAAAGTTTCCAAAGCTGATTTATCAACCACAAAAAACTCCGCATTCTTACTTTTTGATCCAGGGTGTGGACACTGTCAACAAGAGGCTGTAGCTTTAGAAAAGAATATAGCATCATTAAAAAATGTAGACCTTTACTTTGTGTCTATGAATGACCCGGCATTAATCTTGGGATTTATGAAAAGCTTTATGCCCAAATTGGGGAATGCTGATAACGTAGAAGTTCTATTTGATAAAACACAAGATTTCATTTCAAAAATCCATATTCCGAATCAATTTCCAGCAAACTATGTATATGGTCCAGATGGTAAGTTAAAAGCATCTTGGGAAGGTGAAAAAAATATCAATGAAGTAATTGCTGCGTTTAATAAATAGGCTTCGTAAGGATGTTAAATATAGCAATCAATGGCTTCGGTCGTATTGGGCGGATTACTTTACGCAATCTATGCTTGCGTAAAGAATCTGCGATTACCGTACGCGCCATTAATGATCTGACAGATACCAAGACATTAGCACATCTTTTTAAGTATGACTCTGTGCATGGGCCCTACGCGGGTACCGTGGATTACACAGAGCATCAGCTTATTATAGACGGGCATGTCATTGATGTATTTTCACAGAAAGACCCGAAGGAACTCCCTTGGAAAGCGCTAGCTATCGACCTTGTGGTTGAAGCTACAGGCTATTTCACAAGCCGTGAGGGGGCTAGCCAGCATCTTCTTGCGGGGGCTAAGCAGGTTATTATCTCCGCTCCCTCCACAGACAAGGATGTACCTACCATTGTGTTGGGCGTCAATGAAGAAGCGATCGACTTAACAAGTCCCATCCTTTCCAATGCCTCCTGCACCACAAATAATGTTGCCCCAATGGTCAAGATATTAGATGAAAATTGGGGTATTGAAGATGGCTATATCACCACTGTTCACAGTATGACTGGCGATCAGAATCTACACGATGCCCCCCACCGCGACTTGCGTCGTGCGCGGGCAGCCTCCTCATCGATTATCCCGACAACGACGGGGGCCGCTAAGGCTGTAACGAATGTATTTTCCCATTTAGATGGAAAATTAGGAGGTGCAGGAATTCGCGTACCCGTATTAAATGGTTCCCTAACGGACTTTACCTGTACCTTAAAAAAGAGTACGACCGTTGCGGAGATCAACAAGAAATTTCTAGAAGCTTCAGAGGGTTGTTTAAAAGGAATCTTATATTATACCGAAGATCCTATTGTTTCCGTAGATATTATCAATAACCCCTACTCCTGTGTGTTTGATGCAGAGCTTACTTCCATTGTTGGTGGTTTGGTAAAAGTCGTAGGCTGGTATGATAATGAGTACGGGTATTCAAACAGGATAATCGATCTATTAGTAAAAATAGCGCCACATGATTAAATTTATTCAAGCTGAAGATACCCTGCCACTACGGAGTTTAGTACTTCGTAATGGGGCGCCTCTCGCGGAGGCTAAGATGGAAGAGGATCTCACAGCGACGACTTTTCATCTAGGTTATTTTAATGAAGCTGGTGAGCTGCTCTGTATCCTGACATGCCAGCAGCAAACACATGCGGCTTTTGAAGGAGCAGGCTACCGCCTTCGTGGCATGGCTACGCATCCCGATGCGCGGCAGCAGGGGCTTGCTAAGCAGCTACTGCTGGCCGCAATACAGCATTTAAAAGAGGTGTTAAACGTTGATTACCTCTGGTTCAATGCCCGTGTGGTGGCCTTGCCATTTTACGAAAAATTGCAGTTTGAGTACCTTTCTACGGAATTCGATATCCCAGGTATTGGACCACATCGGGAGATGGGAATGCGCTTCTAAGGAGGCGCATTACAGCTCGCGCTCTACGCCTAAGCCAAACAGGGCGAAGTCATATTTCACAGGATCCTCAGGGTCTAAAAAACGTAAGTTTTCCGTAAGCTCCATCGCTGTGCGCCAATCTACCTTTGGGAGGGTGATAAGGCCGAATTTGCGCGCTACCCTTTCTACATGCACATCGCACGGGCAGATTAGATTACGCGGACTCAGGCGTTTCCAAATCCCAAAATCCACCCCCTGCTTATCGTTACGTACCATCCAGCGGAGAAACATATTAATGCGCTTGCAGGTAGATTTCTGCTGTGGGCTACTGATATGCTTACGCGTGCGCCAGGGGTAGTCCGGTAGGGAGAAGAAATATTCCTTGAAGTTGTTCAGCGCTAGCGCAATGTCTACGTCCAGACGATCCTCCTGCCCGATTAAAAAGGCATCCTCTAGGGAGTCAAACTTGCTATAGTGATAGCGGAAGAAAGACACAAAATACAAGAGATCCGTATCGTTAAAAGTGCGGTGTTTGAACCCCAATAGCTGTTTTAACGCGATATCCTTATGCCCCATAATAAAGGCATAAGGATCACCGTCCATACGTTGTATAAGCTCATTACATTTATTTATAATGGTCTTACGTTGGCCCCAAGCGAGAATAGAAGCTATAAAACCCATTATTTCGCGATTCTGCTTATCCGTAAACTGATGAGGAATACAAATAGGATCCGTAGCAATAAAAGAAGGTTTGTTATAGCAGGCTACCTTAGCATCCAGAAAATCTTTAATATTTAAATCTGCCATTCTATGCTTAATAGGACGTTTTTTTTTAGCTTAAAGCTTGTTTTAAATCAGCAATTAAGTCTTCAGCATCTTCAATACCGACAGAAATACGCAATAAATTGTCCACGACACCAACTTTCTCGCGCGTTTCTTTGGGAATAGAGCCATGTGTCATTGTCGCGGGGTGGTTGATTAGCGACTCTACGCCACCTAGCGACTCCGCTAGTGTGAAGACGTTGAAGTTAGACGCAATGCGGAAGGTTTCCTTTAGATCCGCTCCCTTTAGGACAATAGAAATCATGCCTCCAAAGTCTTTCATCTGCTTCTTAGCGATTTCATGCCCCGGGTGGGTTTCAAATCCTGGCCAATATATTTTCTCCACCTTTGGGTGATGCTGAAGGAATGCAGCTACCTGTCGGCCATTTTCACAATGAGCCTTCATACGTAGATGCAGTGTCTTTATACCACGAAGAGCAAGGAAGGAGTCCTGCGGACCAGGAGTTCCCCCTACCGCATTGTAGTAGAAAAATAGTTTTTTATATAACTCTTCATCTTTCATTAACAACGCGCCCATGACCACATCCGAGTGACCCGCAATATACTTGGTAACAGAGTGCATCACAAGATCAGCACCGAGGTCTAAGGGATTTTGTAAATAAGGAGAGGCGAATGTATTGTCGACGACATAAAGTACCTTAGCTTTTTTCGCCACCTCACCAATTGCTTGGACATCGGCTAACTTTAGCGTCGGATTCGTCGGCGTTTCCACCCATATTAATTTTGTATTAGGGCTGATTGCCGCAGCGACAGCAGCGACATCGGAGGTATCCACAAAGGTAAACTTGATGCCATAATTTTCATATACTTTCGTAAAAATACGGTACGAGCCACCATAGAGGTCATCCCCAGTAAGCACCTCATCGCCCGGTTGCAATAGACGTAATACACAGTCTGTCGCCGCCATGCCCGAGGAGAAAGCGAGGCCATACTTCCCATTCTCAAGGGCTGCAAGACAGTCCTCTAGGGCTTTACGTGTCGGATTCGTGCCACGGGAATATTCATAGCCTTTATGATCCCCTGGGGCAGCTTGTTTATAGGTAGATGTTTGATAAATTGGCGTCATCACAGCCCCCGTTGTAGGGTCTGCCTCTTGGCCAGCATGAATTGCTTTCGTTGCAAATTTATAGCCCATAATTTTCGTGTTAATAAGGTAAATCTACTAAAAATCTATAGGATTGCTATATATAAAAGTATAATTTAATCGTTCTTGAATGCGCGTGCCCAGCACCATTTTTGCGGGCAAATCTGCCGGTTTAAAAGAAGATGGCAGCGCATAGTTGTACTTTGCTGCCGAGGCTAGGACAACTTCTTTCTTGGAGGGGTGCTCCGGGGCTACGAGGTTGTAAATCCCGGGGAGCAGCTGATCTTTATTTTCAAAAGCTGCAACGATCAAATTAGAGACGTCCGCAATATGTATGAAATTAGCTGGCTGGTTCCCTGTTTCACAGATGCGGTGTTGAAAATATTTCGCGAAAATACGGTTTTCCCCAAAGAGGCCTCCGAGGCGGAAGATATAGCTCGTCGCAGAAAGGTCACTAAGCGCGTTTTCTGCCAATAGCAATTTCTCTTGGAGGCGGCTTTCAGGAAAGGTGTCTTCAGTTATTTCCCTATCCACATCCGGATATATACCGATAGAACTCAGAAAAATATGTTTTTCAAAATTGAGGGTATCTAAGAAGTCACGCACCTTAATAAAGCGGTGAGATAAATCAGAAAGTGTATTTTTTTGTGTTGCAGGAATACTATTTAGCACCCAGTCGAAGGAATTTACAGGAAGCTGTAAAGGAGGGTTGGCCTGATCGAAATCATGGATAAAAGGAAATATACCTTCGGACTTCAGCCGAAGGTATGTTTCCTCTGTGCGCGTAGTTACATATACCTGATGCCCGAGGGCTAAGCATTTTCTAGCTACGTACTCACCTACCCATCCGCAGCCTAAGATTAGCATACGCATGGCTTAAGGATTAATATGCTTTAGCGAATAATACGCGTTTGGAGGAAGGCTTTCCTGTGAAAATACAAATGCCTTCTTCTTCAGGTTGATCTAAGGGAATACAACGAATAGTAGCCTTTGTCTCTTCCTTCACACGTTTTTCAGTTTCCACGGTACCATCCCAATGCGCGGAGATAAAACCACCTTTCGCCTCTAGGACTTCTTTAAATTCTTCATATGAATTTACTTCAGTGATATGCGTATCGCGGAAATTTAAAGCTTTCTGGAAAATATTTTCCTGAATCTCATCTAATAAATTAGCTACATAGTCCGAAAGGCCTGCTTGCGCTACCGTTTCTTTGGTCTGCGTATCACGTCTTGCAAGCTCTACCGTACCGTTCGCCATATCACGGGCACCTAAAGCTACACGTAGCGGAACCCCTTTAAGTTCCCATTCCGCGAACTTATAGCCTGGACGTTGTGTGTCGCGGTCATCGAACTTAACGGAGATATTCTTTGCTTTTAATTCTGCAGAGAACGTATCTACGAAAGCGTCGATTAGCGCTTTCTCTTCATCAGTCTTAAAAATTGGCACTATTACCACTTGGATAGGCGCTAATTTTGGAGGCAGCACTAACCCTTGGTCATCAGAGTGAGCCATAATTAAGGCACCCATTAAACGGGTAGATACCCCCCATGAGGTAGCCCATACATGCTCCAACTTACCTTCTTTTGAAGTAAACTTCACGTCAAAAGCTTTAGCGAAATTCTGACCTAAGAAATGTGAAGTTCCCGCTTGTAGCGCTTTTCCATCTTGCATTAATGCTTCAATACAGTAGGTATCTAAGGCACCAGCAAAACGTTCATTCTCCGTCTTACGTCCACGAATTACAGGTACAGCTAACCAATCTTGAGAAAAGGTATTGTATACCTCTAACATACGCTCAGCCTCTTCTACCGCTTCCGTTTCCGTCGCATGTGCTGTATGTCCCTCTTGCCATAAGAATTCTGAAGTACGCAAAAATAATCTTGTACGCATCTCCCAACGTACCACATTCGCCCATTGGTTTACTAAGATTGGCAAATCACGGTAAGATTCAATCCACCCCTTATAGGTGTTCCATATAATAGTCTCCGAAGTCGGACGTACGATTAACTCTTCTTCTAATTTCGCATCTTCATCGACAATAATATTGCCATTACCATCATTCTTTAAACGGTAGTGCGTTACTACAGCACATTCTGTGGCAAAACCTTCCACATGTGCCGCCTCCTTAGAGAAGAAGGATTTGGGGATAAATAAAGGAAAATAGGCATTGCTGTGACCAGTGTCCTTAAACATTTTGTCCAAAGTCGCTTGCATTTTTTCCCAAATTGCATAGCCATATGGTTTGATAACCATACAACCTCTAACCGCAGAATATTCTGCTAAGTCAGCCTTTTGAACAAGATCGGTGTACCACTGCGAATAATCGTCTGCGCGGCTTGTGATTCCTTTACTCATATCTAAAAAATATCAAAAAATTGTTGTAACATTGTGTACTATATACTCGTTTACAAGGTATAAGGTTAGCACGAAAAAAATAAAAATTATTTTTTTTTAAACCTCATTAAACTAAAACAAGAAATTTGCGTCTAAGATAGTAAATTTCGACTGTATTGTCAGATATAACCAGAAGGTATATTATGAAAAAAAATAGAATATTATTCGGCACGATGGCTATTACAGGAATCCTAGCACTAGGTTCTTGTTCGGCAAGTAGAACATTCACCTATGGGGATGATGTTTACAACAGCCAATCTTCATCCAGACAGGTCTATCAAAGTCCTGACTACTATTATGATGAACCCGTAGATGAGTATGCAGACAACCAAAATACGGGTTATTATGATGACGAATATTCGGATGAAGAATACCTTTCTGATGATTTTCAAGATTTAGAATATGCAAACCGTATCAATCGTTTTTACTATTCAAGCCCAGGCATGACCTATTACGATCCATTCTTTGACCCTTGGTATGGGTATGGATTTGGAGGAGGCTTCTATGGTCCAGGAATGGGCTTAGGATTTTCTAACTGGGGTTGGGGTAACTCTTGGAATATGGGCTTTGGCTTCGGTTGGGGTGGTGGATTCGGTGGCCTTTGGGGCAGACCTTACTACAGCTCAATGTGGGGCTGGGGATCTCCTTACTACGGCGGCTATTGGGGCGGCGGTTACTATGGTAACGGCTGGGGCAACGGCTTTTATGGTGGTGGATATGGTGGTGGCTACGGAGGTAACTACAACAATGGACGCAATGGTAATGTACGCGTAGCAAGTCGTGATAATTTCAACACACGTACTTCCACGAATGGCATCAGTAGAAATACTAGTGGCCGGATTGTCTCTACAGGACGCACTAGAAACTCCAATGTAACTACAACGGGATCAAGAACACGCGAATCATCTGTAGGCGTAGCGAATGGACGTACTAGAACTTCTGTCAACACATCTTCAGGCAGAACACGCACCATAAACAACGGTTCAGTAGGAAGTACACGTACGCAGAATAGCTCTTATACAGGAAGTAGAACAAGAACCACGAATATGGGTATCTCTACCGACCGTAGAGGTAGTTCAAATTCAGGTATGACAACGACTAGACAGCAACAAACACGTTCTTCACAACAGCAACAAACACGTTCTTCACAGCAGCAGTCACGAGCGATACAGCAACAGCCTACACGCTCATCACAACCAACATACGCTCCTTCACGCTCTAACTCTTCTATGAGCTCTGGAGGTACGAGAAGTTCTGGTGGAAGTACTGGCGGCGGCGGTGGCATGACGCGTTCTGGCGGTAGAACACGATAATATCACGAATTATATTATTAAGTAACTATAGCCAATATTTAATTTGTATTTATTAAATATTGGCTTTTTTATATTTCATATATATGACTATTAAAAAAGTTTTATTTTCAACAATTTTCTTGTCGACAATAATAGGGTCGGCAAAAGCGCAATACTTAGCTGATTCTTATAATTTTTCACAAGCAGACAATGGTGCTACAGCACGATTTAAAGGTTTAGGAAATGCACAAACGGCACTCGGGGGCGATATTTCTTCAATCTCTGGAAACCCTGCAGGTCTAGGTTTTTTCAATAGATCGGATGCTGCTGTAACAATGAATTATTTACACAACAATAATTCAGGAAAATATTATGACAAGATTACAGACACCAAAAAAGGTAAATTTGGTCTTGAAAATGCCGGTGTGGTATTTAACTTCCCTGCTGTAGGGCAAAATGCAAACCGAGGCTGGTTAAATTTTAATGTTGGTATAGCGTATAACAAGACGAATGATTACCGCAATGATCTTAACTACGAAGGCAATAACACCGGTAGCACCATTGCTGATGCCATGACTGATATTGCCTACAACAACCCAAACTTCGATATTTCAAAAGATTATATTGGCAGTAAGTTAATCGCGCCAGTTCCAACAATAGGTACCGGGGCAAGACAAGATTTCTTTAATGTAGCCAGTGACTTCAACAACTATCAAGCGAATCAAATTATCGAGCGTGGAGATAGATCGGAAACAGCCGTTTCCTTTGGTACAAATTACAGCAATAAACTGTATCTAGGTTTGAGTTTAGGGCTTTCTACATTCCGCTATGAGACAGTCGCTCAATTTACGGAAAATGGATTCACGAAGACAGCACAAGATATTGCCAAAAGCTACCCTACGTCAAACTTTACAGACCCTCAGAACGAAAACTACGACTACACTGATGCTGTGTATGACTATGCATCCTACTATTCTCAACTTACAGAAGGCTCTGGAGTGGACGTAAAATTAGGTTTAATCTACAAACCTGATCCTACTTGGAATATCGGTTTTACTTTCAAAACCCCCACTTGGTATACCGTACGTGATAACGCTGTAGAGGACTTTGCAGTAAGCTATAGAAATGACGAAAATACAAATACCAGTTTTGCCAACTTCAAGTCCGGTGTCTATGAATATAGTACCGATTATAATTTACGTACACCCTACCGTGTAGCAGTCGGATTAACGAAATTCTTCGGCGCAGGTCTATTGACAGCAGATGCAGAATTTGTAGACTATTCAGCAACGAAATTCTCAATGCCAGGCTATGCTTCCGATGCGACAGAAGTAGCGATGAATGAATCCATTAAAAGCACCTATAAATCGGTGTTAAATGTAAAAGTCGGTGGAGAATATCTATTTTCCAATACTTTCTCTGGCCGTTTAGGATTTAATTATAATGGAAACCCTTACAAGGAGGCAGATTATAAAAACTTAGCCGGCACTGCAGGTCTAGGTCTTAAATTCGCCAATGGCGCTTATGTAGATCTTGCCGTAGTTCACAATGCGATAAGTTACAACCACAGCCCATATTCGTCGGAGTTAATTACTGTGGCTCCAGCAGCGATAAAATTGCAACGTACCAATGCGGTACTTACGATTGGCACCAAATTCTAGAATAGCGATCATAAACCGATCATAGAATAGCGATCATAGAAATAAAAAAGTACGCTGGAAAATTCCAGCGTACTTTTTTATGTTAAAGCGATCCACGACAAGCTACACACACTTACGCACGAAGAGGTTATAGTTTTCATGCTTCTCCACCTGCACCAGATCTCCGGCATCAATAAACCCATCGAGGGCAACAGCATCATACCATACACCGTCGATTTCTATTTTCCCCGAAGGACGCAGAACAGTCTTCGCAACACCTCTTCTACCAAGCATATCGGCCTTTAATACCGAGGAGGTGTAACCTTGATCGGCCTGCTGCTCATCAGCAAGCACCAGGCGTTTGAAAGCCGTCGATTGAATTAAATTCTTGCCGAAAATAACAAAGAGCACGATCGCTAGGAGTATCGCCCCAAGGACGATTATAAATGAGTTAAATAACATACCTGGATAAGAGAGTTTAAAGTCTAAGAAATCATTGGCAACAAGGGAGAATGACAATCCTGAAATCGTGCATATCAAACCCAATATCCCGGCCACGCCAAAGCCTGGGATAACAAATATCTCCAAGGCAAGAAGGATAATACCGACCACAAATAGCGCTATCTCCCAAGAGTCTGCCAGCCCCTGCCCATAGAGAGGAACGAAGTAGAAAATGGCCGCTAACAAAGCGATCACTAATGGAAAACCGATACCGGGGCTCTGCAGCTCCAGATATATGCCCCCAATAATCAGGAGGACTAATAGTGCGGAAACCATGGGGTGAATAATAAAGGAAATCAACTTATCTAAGACAGACTCCACATAAACTATAACATTAGGACTATCAATCTTTAGCGCTGTATAGATGTCGTTTATGTTCTTAGCCTCCCCCGTTATAAGCCCTACTTTAGCGGCTTCTTCAGAAGTTAAGGTCAATAATTTACCATCCATTTTCAAACTAGGAATTGAGATCGAAGGGTCTACAAAAGCCTCCGCTATCTGTGGATTACGCCCCTTTACTTCTGCCGTAGCACGCATTAAGCTGCGCATATAAGATTGGTATTTTTCCGGAAGCACCTCACCCTGCGCATTCACCACAGAGGCCGCTCCAATGCTCCCTCCCTGCTGCATAAATATATAATCTGCAGCCAAGGAAATTAAAGCGCCTGCCGATGCCGCATTGTTGTTTATATAGACAATAGTTTTAATTTTCGAAGCCAATAAGCGTGTACGAATGGAGTCAGCAAAATTTATCTCCCCCCCAAAAGTATTCAACTCTATCAGCACATAATCAGCCTTATTTAATTGCGCCTGCTGCAGCCCATTTTTCACTAAACGCCAAGCATTGGAGTTGATTTCAGTCTTTAAGTTAAACTTATATACCGTTTCCCCAAATAATAGCTGACTGCCGACTCCAAGAAGTATGAAGGTTAATAGAAATGATTTTATAAATTTGCTCATAAACGTATTAGCTTTACAACGTAACTGTAAGATAAGAAAGAAAAATCGAATGTCCCTATATAATCTTAAAAATGCCTTTCATATCCAAGTGGGCTTACCCATATGGCGGATAGAAATTGACGAAAAAAAACAACTCATCGCCGTAGAAAGCAGGCAGCAAGATGGCTCAAAGCCCCAGCTCTCGGTATATACTTTTCAGGGTGAAGAAATATGTAGCCCACTACAGCTTCCAGCGAAAGAATGGACCTTAGCCTCCATTCAAGGGGATTATATCGTATGCAAAAAATTTGGCAGCGCCACACCCTTGGCTGCTGGCGTACTTATTTACAACTTTAGGACTTCCGAAGTCCCTAGCAGCTTTCTGGCACACCACTACTTGGAGGCTCTGGAAGGAGCAGTAAAAGTACGCCATCAAAATTTTCAAACTGGATTTGAAGAATATGTGCTGCTTGGGGAAAATACACTACGCCGAAGCCTACCCACGGCTATTAAACCTTTTGTAAACAAGATAGTCTATCCGTTACACTATCAGGGTAAAAGACCGAAATTTCTTGCCCCCTATGCAGCGATTGAAGATTTATGGATCTCGCAGGTGGGCGATAAATATATATGGACTTACTATCAGAAGAATCAAGAACTATGGGACATAAAATTATTAGTATCAAACAAATACGAGGTATTTGCAGAAGCTACGATCGCAGAAGGATTGAAACTGCGGGTGCCAACAATCTATTTTCAAGTAGAAGAACAAATATTTCTTTTGACAGACAATAAACAAGAAATTGTTTCGTATTTAGTATAATTGCAAATTATTATGGATATTAAAGTAAATAAAACACGATATAAAAAGATGTTTGCCCTGTCATTTTTGGCTTTGGCATTCTCAACACAAACGGTAAAAGCTTCTTCCAACTACACTTTTAGCCCCGATTCTGTAGGGGTGGAAAATGTCAATGGGGAGACTTATATAATTCATAAAGCCGAAAAGGGCGATACCTATTATAAATTGAGCCGTAAATACAACGTTGTAGTGAACAATGTTATCAAAGCCAATAGTAATAAGTCTATAGGCCTTGGAGACCTTCTAAAAGTCCCTACAGGAAGGCCTTTTACACAAAATACAGCTTCTACCCCAACAGCTAGCGATAAGAAACCTGGAAATGCGGCAATTCTTACAGACTATAAAGTTGGCGAGAAAGAAACATTATATGCTATCTCCAGACGCTTTGACGTATCGGTTGAAGAGCTTAAAAAAGCGAATAACCTGACCTCCAACAGCTTGAAAAATGGACAAATACTACGTATCCCAAATGCGGATTATGTAGCTCCCCGTAAAGTGGAGCCTGTCGTGGCGATTGCTGTTCCAGAAACTAGCGATACTGTAGCCGATATATTTGAAGAAACGAAAGAACTTCGCGCCAACCGTTATGGTCTTCGGGAGAAGAAAGAACGTGGTATTGGCGTTTGGATGGACGGATTAAATGCCGAAGGATCCTCCAACTTAGCACTCCATAAATTTGCTCCCATTGGAACAATTTTAAAAATTACCAATCCAATGACAAAATCGGTTACCTTTGCAAAAGTTGTAGGGAAATTTAATGACAATGCAGAAAATGAAAATGCCATTGTCATCCTTTCCAAATCTGCAGCGGCCTATATTGGTGCTTTGGATAAGCGTTTCCAAGTGGAGATTACTTATGGCGTACCTCTAACAGACTAATAAACAGTATTAACACTCGACATTTCATTCTTCAAATGAATAACAAACCCTATGTAATTGGAATTGCTGGAAGCAGCGGTTCTGGAAAAACATTTTTTTTAAATAGTTTCTTAAATCACTTCGACCCTTCGCAAGTGACTTTAATTTCGCAAGACGATTATTATATTCCTTCCAACACGAAAACGCAGGAAGAGAATAAATTATACAATTTCGATGTGCCTACAGCGATTGATCGCGCGGCATTCTTCAAGGATATTTCTGACCTCTTTGAAGGAAAGACGGTCTATAAAGAGGAATATACCTTTAACAACCCCGATATAAAGCCGAAGTTGTTAGAGATTAAACCAGCACCGATTTTAATTATTGAAGGCCTTTTTATCTTCCACTACACGGAAGTAAATGACCTGTTAAATCACAAAATTTTCTTAGATGCGAATGAAGATGTGGCTTTAGAGCGTCGATTACGCCGTGATTTAATTGAGCGTGGTTACTTTGAAGAAGATGTACGCTATAAATGGGTAAACCATGTCGTGCCTTCATATAACACCTACCTGTTGCCATTTAAAGATAGCTGTGATCGCGTAATTATCAATAATACCGATGATCCAGCTCCTATCAATCAGATTACAGATGAAATTTGTAAAGAGCTTTCAGAAAAGATAAAATTTTAAATTTTTCTATTTACAATCATTCTAAATAATGTATATTTGCGTATGCTTAAACTTGAAAAACTACAAGTACTAGAAGAGTCGTCAAACTCACCGTTTGACCCCGCAACCTTCAAAGGTGTAAATCCATATATGGAATTTACTTGTCAAGTATTCAAAAAATGCTGTAAAAAGTACAAAAAAGGTAAGCGTTGTTCAAAATGCCCAGATAGATAGCATTATTTTTAATAATATACCTCTTTAAAAAGCATTCCTATACCTCCATCTTGGAAGTAGGAATGCTTTTTTTTTAAAGGTATCCATCTAATATTCCCTATATTTGCAAGCATGCATTGGACTCCAAAATCCTTAAAATGGTTACTTCGGTTTTACCCACCCTTATTCTTTCAAAGAATCTGGGTAAATAAGATATATGATGATTTCACAGGCATAGATATTACCATCCGTAGAAGCTTATTTAATATAAACTATAATAAAAGCATATTTGGAGGCACGATCTACGCTGCGACAGACCCTTTCTACACGGTACTTATCCATCAGGCACTCAAACAGCAAGGATTTACAAAAACCATTGCTTGGCTAAAGTCGGGTTCGATTTCTTATAAGAAGCCAGGGATGACTGACCTGAAATACTCCATCCGCATATCCCCTGAGGAAATGCGCTTATTTGCTACGACACTCGCGAATGAAGGCCGCTTAATTCAAGAATTTTCGATAGAAATTTTCGATAAGAATCAAGAGCTTTGCGCTGTAGCTACCAACGAAATATACATACGAGACTTAACATTTAACTATATTAACACTTCCGTTTAGCACTATTAAATTACTTAATTTTAGAATGATATGAAAAAGATTGTATTTAGTTTAGCCCTTAGTGGAGTCCTTTTAGGCGCTTGTCAACAAAAAGGCCAAGATACGGATGCCGTTCAGAAAGAAACGATCCAAGTTCATGATGAAATTATGCCGTTAATATCTTCTTTTGACCAAAAAACTATCCGTATCGACAGTTTACTGGTAAACTTAGCCAGCTTAAAGCAAGAGGATCCTGCCCTAGACACAAGCAAATACGGACAAGATTTACGCAAGCTTAAGATGAATTTAGAAGCGGCTACAGATTCCATGATGGAATGGATGCAGGCTTATAGCGCAGACTCCCTAGAAGTAACTTATCAAAATCAAGAGTTAGTGAAAATAAAAGCCATGAAAGCGACTTTTGAAAAAGTGCAAGCAGAAGCTGATTCAACCTTAAAATAACAAAGCATGAGAATTAAAACTTTCCTTGCTGCCGCAGCAACACTCGCATTTGCTTATGCCTGTCAATCAAGCTCCAAAGAGCTGCCTATTTATGGCACTAAGGAGCCTGTAGAGAAAACAGTAGATGGCAAGACCGTGGTAGATACCATCTACCATGAAATCCCTGCTTTTAAGTTTCTAAATCAGGATAGCACATTTATTACGAATAGCAACTTTGAAAATAAGGTCTATATAGCCAATTTTTTCTTTACCCATTGTCCAAGCATCTGCCCAACAATGAATCGTAATCTATTTTCCATCTATGAGCAGTATAAAGGTGACAACCGCCTAGGCTTCCTTTCTCATAGCATCGACTTCAAGTACGATCAGCCTTCGGTATTGAAAAGCTATGCGTCAAAACTTGGTGTTACCAACGACCAATGGCAATTTGTGACAGGCTCCAAAGCGGACATTTATGGAATCGCTAACGCCTACTTGGTTTATACAGCAGAAGATGCTTCTGCACCCGGAGGCTATGACCACCAAGGCTACCTGGTGCTTATTGATCACAATAAACACATCCGTGGCGCCTATGATGGCACGAATGAAGAACAAGTAAAGTTATTAAAGAAGGATTTAGAAACTTTATTAGCGAGCTACTAGATGAAAAAAACTCGTATTATCATGCTGCTCCTGCTGGTTTACACCAGTGTATACAGCATCCTTGCATGCCAACCTAATGTAAGTATCAAAACGGCCCAATATGCCGTTAATGGTCAAAAACTCTATGGTATTCACTGTCAGAATTGCCATGGTGGCAAAGGTGAAGGGTTAGGGAAATTATACCCGCCTTTAACAGATCAGGTGTTTTTAAAGGAAAATAAAGATCGCCTGGCATGCATTATAAAATACGGTTCAAATCAAAAACTTACTGTCAATGGGCAGGTATACGAAACAGCTATGCCTGCACAACAGCAGTTGACAGACATCGATATCGCCTATATTCTCACCTATATCACCACAAGATTTGGGAATGAGACTGAAGCTTTTGAACTAGAATATATTCAAAAGACACTTAAAAACTGCCCGTAAGACACGCTGCAGTTTTGTAAAAAAAGCCTTCTATTTTAGAAGGCTTTTTTTATTTTAAAAAACTATAAAACAGACTTTTAACATCTTTTTGTTAATGTAATTAATAACCTGAAAATAACTGTATTTTTTTAGGAATTGCTGTAAAAAAAGAAAGGTTTTCAAACGGGGAGAATGAAAACCTTACTAACCAATTATAAACCTAAATTATGAACTGCAAAGGTAAGAGATATTTCTCATATATGCAATAGTTATTTTATTTTTATTTTACTTTTTTTAAGTCGCTCCTCTTCAACTAATTCCTAGTTATAAAACAAAGACAATTAATTCAAACAAAATTATGACAAAAAAGAACGAAAATAATTCCTACTTTTGATACCGAATGAACGTTCAATTGACACAAACAGAAAATAAAAAGCTGGCTATTTTTGACCATACAATACAGTTAATCCACATACGTGGATTTCACGGTACCCCTATGAGTCTAATCGCACAGCATGCGGGAGTAGCTATTGGTACGATATACCACTACTTCCCTAGCAAGACAGATTTAATCTTGTCACTATTTAAACACACAAAGTTAAAACTAAGAAACTATCTTTTTGAAAAGGACAATACAGACCAGTGTTTTGAAGCAAGATTCAAAGATACATTGTCAAGATTTATCCTTTTCTACTGGAAATATCCAGAGATATTAAACTTTTTTGACCAATTCTACTCGTCGCCATACTACCAAATGGTGAAGGATAAGAAACATGAGGAGACGATGTGCGGTGAAAATGTTATTTTAAACTTTATAAAAGAAGGTGTAGCAAAGGGTGAATTAAAAGATATTGACCCCACCATTACGAGTACCATTTTCCTGAGTACAGCAATCGGAATTGTAAAAAAGAGTATCATTGAAAATCAAGAAATTTCCCCTCAACATATGGATGTCTTCGTAGATATATTATGGGACGGAGTAAAACAATCAACATAATATGAAGTTAAACAAAATAATTTTTTCACTCTTGGCATCCTCAGCATTTTGGAATGTAGGATTTGCACAACAGCAAGAGTCGCTACCCGCACAGGCGGACTTAAAGCAGCTAATTGATTACGCACTGAATAATAAGATTTCTGTGAAGACAGCCTTATTAGATGAGGAGATTGGGGATAAAGAAATTGCTTCAGCTTTATCTGCGTGGTACCCACAGATTGCTGCTACGGGAACATATAACCACAATTTAAAGATCCCTACGACTGTAATTAGTGGTAACACCATTCAGATGGGACAAAAGAATAGTACCGCGTTAACACTGCAGGTTGACCAGAAAATACTGGATCCCAGCCTCTTGCAAGCATCAAAGGCGGCTAAAGTAATCCGCACTCAGAATAAGCAAAATACGGAGAATCAACGCATCACCACCGTTGTGGATGTAAGTAAAGCTTACTATGATATCTTGACGAGCGAAGAGCAGATAAAAATCGTTCAAGAGAATATTACAAGACTTCAAAAACAATACAACGATGCTTTAGCGCGCTACGAAACTGGATTAGTAGATAAGACAGATTTTAAACGTGCTCAGATTGCCCTGAGCAATGCACGTGCTGATGAAAAGAGAACAGTAGAACTTCGAAAGTATAAGTATGATTACCTAAAGCAACTTTTAGGGCTGCAAACACAGTACCCGCTAAACTTATCTTTTGCTAATCAAAATATGGAAGCTCAGATTTTAGTAGATACTTCCTTAATTGTTGATATTAATAAACGTATTGAGTACCGTCAGCTGCAAACGACTAAGCGCCTACAAGAGATTAATACGCAGTATCAAAAATGGACCTACCTTCCTACAGTTGGCGCATTTATGAATTATGGTTTGGATTACAGAAATTCTAATTTCTTCGATCAATACTCCGATGCATTCCCACGTTCCGTAGCTGGTCTTTCTCTTAATTTACCCATTTTCACTGGTGGAAAGCGTAGACATGATCTCGCAAAATCTAAATTACAGGAAGATCGTATAGATTTACAATTAGTAGATCTAAAGAATCAAATAAACACACAATATTCACTTGCATCGGCGAACTACCGTGCAAATATGAATGATTGGAAAACTTCAAAAGAGAATGTAGCGCTTTCTATGGAGGTCTATAACACCATTAAACTACAATATGACGAAGGTATAAAAACCTACCTCGATTTAATGACTGCAGAGACAGACTTAAGAACCTCACAATTGAATTATTTAAATGCTTTATACGCGGTACTTTCGAGTAAGATTGACGTAGACCAAGCATTAGGAACCATCCAAACGGAATATTAACATAGAAATCAACGATATCATGAATAGAAAATTATTACTTGCAGCATTATTTATTGGTTCCACCCTGGTGTGGCAGTCATGCGGCAACAAGAGTGCAGGTCAAGGAGCTGCACAGCAGGCTCCAGCCGAACGTGTCGTACAAGTTACTTTCGGTCAGGTGACTGAAGAAGTAGTGACTGGCGTTCAATCCTACCCCGCTACAGCAGTGCCTTTAAATGAAGCAGAGTTGCGCGCTGAAGTTTCCGGTTATATCACTGCAATCTATGTGACAGATGGTGCTTTAGTAACTAAAGGACAAAAATTATATGAAATCGACCGTACACGCTATATTGCCGCTGTAAATCAAGCAAAAGCAGCCTTAGAAATTGCTAAATCTAATTATGATAAGGTAAGTCGTGACTTAGTACGTTATAGAAATTTAGCTGCTAAAGATGCGATTGCAAAACAAACATTAGACTATGCTATCACCGATTTATCAAATCAAGAAGCACAGGTAGCATCTGCTAAAGCGGCGTTAGTAACTGCGCAAACAGATTTAAATAGATCGACTATTATTGCGCCTTTCACGGGTGCTGTAGGAATCTCTCAAGTACGTCAGGGCGCTTTAGTGTCAGCAGGTACGACGATCTTAAATACCCTTTCCTCGACCAATCCAGTAGCCGTTGAATTTCAAGTTGCTGAACGTGACCTCAACCAATTTATTGCTTTGCAAAAAGGTGGTAAGACTTCAGCGATTTCTGTTGTCCTTCCCGATGGTCAGACCTACGAGGCTGCAGGTACCGTCTCTACGATAGACCGTGCTGTAGATTCACAAACAGGTACCATTAAAGTACGTGCAAGTTTTTCAAACCCTACCAATGCTTTACGTGCAGGTATGAACTTGACGCTTAATGTAAACAGCACTTCTGCTTCTCAAGAGCTTGTAATCCCTTTCAAAGCGGTACAAGATCAATTGGGAGTATATAATGTATTCGTCGTTACAGATAGCTCCACTGCGGAGCACCGTCAGGTAGAGCTAGGCTTAAAAATCGATGATAAAGTAGTTGTAAAATCAGGTTTGAAAGCTGGTGAGAAAATCGTTACTGATGGTATTATCAACGTTCAGACAGGTGTTAAAGTCACCGAAGCGGCACCTGCAACTCAGGGAGCCAATGGTGCCCCAGCAGCTAAAAAATAAGTAGGCTTAGTAAATAGATCTAAAAAGTATGATTTCAGAAGTTTTTATAAAAAGGCCCGTAACAGCCATTGTTATCTCCATCTTGATTATGATCATTGGGGGGATATCAATCTTGTCACTGCCTATCAGTCAATATCCATCCATTGCCCCACCTACGGTGACCGTTACGGCCAACTACACAGGTGCGGATGCACAGACGGTGGAACAGACGGTAACGACTCCCATTGAGAGTCAGATTAATGGTACGCCAGGCATGATTTACATGTCTTCAAATAGTACATCGAATGGTCAGTCACAAATTACAGTAACCTTTGAAGTAGGTACTGATATTGACGTTGCCACCCTGGATGTGCAAAACCGTGTAGGTATTGCAGAACCTTCCTTACCGGAAGCTGTACGCCGCCTTGGGGTGACGACACGTAAAGCGAATACCGATATTTTAATGCTTATCTCGTTAGTTTCCCCAAAAGGGACGAGAGATGACAAATTCCTTTCCAACTATGCCAATCTATTTGTTAAAGATGCGATTATGCGTGTAAAGGGTGTGGGAGATGTTACCGCTTTTGGCCAACCATTCTCTATGCGTATTTGGTTAGATGCTAATAAACTAACAAATCTTGGCCTTGCGCCAGCGGATGTTTCGACGGCTATTTCAGAGCAAAATTTACGTATCCCTGGAGGATCCGTAGGCTCTCCACCGCAGCAATCTTCCCAAGTATTTGAATATCCTGTCATCACCGATTCAGACCTATCTTCTGTTGAAGACTTTGAAGAAATCATCGTAAAATCAAATACCGATGGTTCCATCGTATTATTAAAAGATGTCGCGCGTGTTGAATTAGGTCAATTCTCCTATGCTACGACTACGCGTGTAGATGGCATGATCTCCACAGGTATGATGGTGAACCAAACTCCTGGAGGAAATGCCGTGGAAACTGCTGAAGGCATCACTGCAACATTGGAAAACCTTAAAAAGTCCTTCCCTGATGATGTGGACTATGTGATTGGTTACGAAACAATTTCTGTTGTAAATGCGTCTATTGAATCCGTAATCCACACCCTTATCGAGGCCCTCCTTTTGGTTACTGTCGTTGTATTCTTTTTCTTACAATCATGGAGAGCGACTTTAATTCCGGTATTGGCTATTCCAGTATCCATCGTGGGTACTTTTATTTTCTTCCTACTATTTGACTTCTCGATTAATAACTTAACCCTATTAGCCTTTGTATTGGCTATCGGTATTGTGGTCGATGATGCGATCGTCGTGGTGGAGGCTGTGCAGCATTATATCGACCATTACAAAATGTCTGCTAAGGAAGCAACAAGACGTGCGATGAAAGATATTACGGCACCCGTTATTGCCATCGCTTTAATCTTAGCGGCAGTATTCGTTCCTGTAGGATTTATTCCGGGGATGGTGGGTAAGCTCTATCAGCAGTTTGCCATAACCATTGCCGTATCCGTTATGCTATCGGCCTTTATTGCACTTTCCTTAACGCCCGCTTTATGTTCCCTATTATTAAAGCCTACGGCTGTAAATAAGGATGCTAAAGGCTTAAATAAGTTTTTCTACAAATTCAACATCTGGTTTGATAAGGTTACGGTTAATTACTCCAAAGGGGTGAAATATGCCATTCGTAAAACACCACTTTTCTTAATTATGTTACTATGTATCTTCGTAGGTACAGGATACATGTTTATGAAAAAACCTACTGGATTTATCCCTACAGAAGATGGCGGTATGTTTTTCGCCGGTGTCACGCTCCCTGAAGGTTCTTCCGCAGGTCGTACAGAAGCCGTACTCGAAGAGTTAGAAGCTGAATTGAGAAAGGATTTCCCAGAATTGAAGCACGTAACGATTATCTCAGGTATTAATATCTTAAATAGAGCCTTCAAATCCAATGGTGCCTCACTTTTCGTATCGTTAAAACCATGGCATGAGCGTACACGTACAGCCTCAGAGATTACCGGTGCTATTATGGGAAAATTTGCCAACTACCAAAAAGCAAAAGTTCTAGCCGTTACACCTCCAGCTATTAATGGATTAGGAAATTCAGGTGGTTTCACCTTCCTAATTCAAGATCAGCAAACGGTGAATATTAAGGAATTTGAAGCCGTTGTCGGGAAATTCTTAGGAGCTATTAATCAGCGCCCAGAAATTGCGATGGCCTATACCCTGTTTAACTCGAACTCACCCAACTTTAAGTTGTCCGTAAACAGAGAGCAGGCGAAGAAAATGGGCGTTCCTGTATCGTCTATCTACTCCACGATATCCGCATACTTAGGCTCTTCTTACATCAATGACTTCACGAAATACGGTCGTAATTTCCGTGTCGTGACGCAAGCTGATGAGAGCTACCGTATGAATATTGAAGATATCAATAAACTGTATGTGAAAAATGTTCAAGGGAATACCGTTCCTTTATCCGGCTTAGTAAGCTATGAAATGGTACAGAATCCTTCGATTATCAATCACTACAATATCTTCCGTGCCATTGAGGTAAATGGTGCTGCTGCACCAGGGTACTCTTCAGGGGATGCCATTCGTGCTTTAGAGGAAGTCGCGCAGGAAACGCTCCCTAATGGATATTCCTATGACTTCTCGGGTTTATCCCTACAAGAGAAGCAATCCGGCAATATGACCATGATGATCTTTGGCTTATGTATTATCTTCGTATTTTTACTACTTGCAGCCCTGTATGAATCTTGGTCTGTACCATTTTCCATTTTATTATCCGTGCCCCTAGGTATCTTCGGTGCCATCTTAACATTGGTATTACTGCCTACGTTAGATAATAATATTTATGCGCAAATTGGTTTAGTCACCATTATTGGTTTAGCGGCAAAGAATGCGATCTTAATTGTAGAATTTGCAAAAGAACGTGTAGACATTGGAATGCCTGTATACGAGGCTACGATTGATGCCGTAAAATTACGTTTACGTCCAATTATCATGACCTCCTTAGCGTTTATTTTAGGTATTATTCCTTTAATGATCTCTTCGGGAGCGGGTGCTATTTCACGTCAAACAATTGGCTGGACTGTATTCGGAGGGATGGCTGCTGCGACCTTGCTAGCGATCTTCATTGTTCCTGTACTCTTCGTATTTATTACGAGATTAGCCTATGGCAAGAAAAAATTAGCTGAATTAGAGGCTAATTTTGATCCTGAGAAAGCGAAAGAACTAGGATCACACTAAGTAGATACTAAGTAGGCGCTACGTAAGCGCTAAGTAAATACTAAGTAAGCACTCAGTTTGCATTGGAAAGCCCCGCTATCACTAGTGGGGCTTTCTTTTTTATTAAGTTGGAATTATTAAAAACTTATTCTACCCCAAGTTGTTTGATAAACAAGAATTTCTATATGGGAAAAATTTACAAGCTTATCCTTCTACTGCTCGTAGCTACGGGAATTGGCCCTTTCCAACCTTTGGTAGCACAGCAGCTTCCTATTCCGCTCAGACTGCAAAGAGATTCCTTAAAAGTAATCCAGCGGAATGGTGTTTATAACACCGGAAAACTCCCATCCTACAGAGAGCAATCCCCCAACTATGAGGATAGTATTGTTATAAACAGTAAGAAAAATTATGTGCGTGCTGGGACTGAATGGCTTCTGGTGCAGGCTTTCCCTGCCTCCTTTAATTATTTCATTCGTAAAGACCCCTATTCACATATCAACTTTAAGAACTTTGTAGAACACTTGTCTCCGACAGCTTGGGCTTGGGATGACAATGCCTTTGAAACCAATCAAATCGCCCATCCCTATCATGGGCAGTTGTACTTTAACGCTTTTCGCTCTAATAACTTCACCTTTAAGGAGTCTGCTTTGGCAACTTTAGCAGGGAGTTTTATCTGGGAGACGGCAGGCGAAACGCAGGCCCCTTCCATTAATGACTTAGTGAACACCACATTTGGGGGGATTGTCGTTGGGGAGATGATGCATCGTGTCTCCAATAATATATTGTCCCGTCCATCGCGTACCTATGCCGAGCGTCAAGGAAAAGAGATCGTTGCATTTCTCGTAAATCCTGTAAATGGCATCAACAGGCTCCTAGATGGACGATGGGGAAGAAAAGTTAAAGGTGCTGTTCGCGATAGCTCCTATATAACGGGGGAATTTGACCTTGGGGTACGCAGGTTTGACACCAAGCTCGACAACCTCTTAGAGCGCGGTAAAAATGATTTCTACGCCCGTATAAGGCTGCTGTATTCCAACGGTAACCAAGATAACAAAAAGCCATTCGACGACTTTTACGTTAATTTTGAGGTGGGCACGGATGATAGTTCTTTCGTAAATACGGTGAATGTATACGCCGCAATCTATGGGCAGCGGATTTTTAAAAATTCTCCGGGAAAACATCTAGGTGTCGTCTCAGCGAACTATGATTTCTATCATAATGAAGCCTTCTTTTATGGTTCGCAATCGGTCAATTACAATATTATGTCCAATTTTAAATTGGGTTCCAAGAATCACCTGACGACGACAGTTGCTGCCGGTCCCGTGATTCTCGCTGCAGTGCCTGATCCCTATTTATTATTTGGGCAAAGTCGCAATTACAATTATGGGCCGGGGCTATCCTTGCGCGCGCAAGGTGAAGTGTCTTTATTCCGCATTCTGAAATTGGGCGCTTCCTACAACGGTGGATACTTCGTTACGATGAGTGGCAATGACTCCCATTATTTCCTACATACTTTCAGCACCAATGGCAGCCTACGTATTTTCAAGAATCTATCCCTTAACGCTACATCCGGGTATTTCAATCTGAAAGGACACTTTAAAGACTACCCATCAATTAATAGTACCTATCCATTTATCCGCGCTTCAGTGGGGTACAACGTATTATTTTAGCGTAAAAAAAAAGCTGTCAGATTTTCCAACAAAACAAGAGGCTGTTTCAAAATAAATGAGACAGCCTCTTGGTTTATTTGAATCTAAGTGTTAAAAAAATTCAATGTACTTTTTATGTTAATACGATTAGTGGGCTCCATTATTGACTTTCAACTGACCTAGTACAGCATCCCAAAGTCCACAGCGTACCTGTAAAGCTTGCTTAGAAACTTGAATTACCTCATCCCATTTCTGCGCATCATCACCACAGAGCTCTTGCACCATGCGCAATGCTAAAGGACCATGCTCCTCACCATCGAGCTCGATATGGCGGTCGAAATAATAAGTTAATTTAGAGAGATCCGTTGCGGGAAAATTAATTTTCAGCTGTTTCAAAATAGCGTGAAACATCCCTGGTATTAAATCTTCACGCCCAAATGTAAAGGCTGCAGCAATTTCATGGAGATTTCCTTTTTCAATTAATTGGAATGTAAACGTTAAAAAGTCTTTAACTAAAGGGGCTAAATTACTTTCCTGAATAGCTTCTAATACAGGCTTACCTGCCTGTAAGGTGGCGATAAATGCTGTAATACCAGAAGTGTTCGCCCCTGCAGTTTCCATTGCATCTAAGTACATTTCGAAGTGGCTTAAACGGCGACCATCAATATAAAGATCCGACTCTTCAGCGAGCACGATTTCATTGATTAGGTAACGTACATCTGGACTAGCAGAAGCAAACCAGGGCACTGTTACACAAGTCAGGCTACGCTGCAAGGCTTTTAATAGCGACATAAAGTCCCATACCGCATAGATATGATTTTCTAGGAAAACAGTTAAGTCGTCTACATGCTTAATATGGCTGTAGAGCTCGTGATTCAAAAGTACTTCGCGTTCCGCTAAAATAGATTCTTGGACTAATTTTATATGCATGTATTAGAAGGTTAATGTGTAAGATTACGTTCAAATTGCGCTAACTTACGAAGATTGAGTCCTTCTAAAGAATATTCACTGCTATTTTTAAAAATTTTACTAAATATTAACATTTAGCAGTCGGCAGTAGTTTTACCCATTTTTTTGATGGCCTTGACGACCACAGGAAAAGTAAAGATAGCGAATACAACGATCAAGCTCATATAACCTAAAATTGTAAATATCTCCATATTGCTTAATAAAGACGCTTGCTTTACTACTGCTAGACGGACAGTCTTGGAAGCCATGATATCCGCCGTGTATGCGCCCTGCGACGTAGTGTATTTTCCAATAATTTGATTCCAAAAACTGATGGCATAGCTATTGGAGAAATCCAAAAATCGCGATAATTGAACCGTGTGCTGCTGATTAAAATTGTAGGTCAGCTCCTGTATAACCATAAAGCCAATATTATTCCCCCAGAAGCGTGTAGCCGTACCGGCAAGCGCTATGTTAGGGACTAATTTTTCAGGCATTTGTGCCACCATATAAATAGAAATGGGGGTGAATAGAAAGCCTACCCCAAAGCCATGCATCCCTAAGGGCATGCCCACAGCGACATAGGTGGAGTCTGGGTAACAAATTTGAACAAACCAAAAGCAGGAAACACTTAAAATGGCAAAGCCTATACCCGCGATATACTTGGTATTTAATTGTTTAAAGAAAAGAATACCCGAAGCGACCATCCCCAACAGTGTGCCCACAACATTAAAATATTGCATGTAGATGGTATATTCCCAAGGCCATTTCCACACCTTATTCATCATAAGATAGATATTTCCTAGTGAGGCGCGCAGGATGTATAAAGCTAAAAAAAGAAGCATCCCTAGCAGCACATTTTTATACTTTAGCACCCTGAAGTTAAAGAGCGGTCTTTTTACAAGCTGTTGTTTTATAATAAATAATGCTGAAAATAATAGAAATACAGCTGTGCAGCATACAATTGTGCCATCTTCAAACCAGTAATACTTACGACCAAAAACCAACACATAGGATCCCGCAAGTAAGCTTATTAAAAGAAACAGTAAACTCGACCAATCGATTTGATAAAGAGGTATTTTACGACTTATCCTATTGTTATTTAATAGTATAATAACAATTAGTATCGTAAGCAGGTGTAAATAGATAATGACATTGACCATCTCTGCTACGCCATAATCCTGAATAGCTGTTTTAACTAAATGTGTGGTAAATGTACCTCCAGAAATCATATAGAAATACATAATTACGGATCCGATATACAAGGCTTTCTTAGTCTTTAACTGCTTGATCAATAACGGCAGTAGACAGGCTCCCTCAACAATCGCACAGACCCCCATTAGCACACGTAATATAGATATGTAATAAATATCTGTTGTGATACTTATTGCATATAAAATAAATACGGTCATCGTATTTATAATTAGTAAGAAGGAGCGTAACCTGATAAAGGTCACCAGTCGCCCGAATACTAATAGCGTGACCACCACAGCGGCATAGCTCAGGGTCAAGAAATATTGAATATGCTCAGGCTCCACTGCGAGAAAGGAGGCTGTAAAGGTGGTATTGGTATGAAATAAGGCTAATAAGGTCGCAAATGGGAACATACCAATAATCAATAAGGGCAACTTCAGCCATTCTGGAACCCATTTATAATAAAGAGTGTTATTCGCCATTACGTTATTTTTTTGAAGTTGCGTGGACGACGACATTCATGCCAGCCCGTAATTTATCGATCGCTTGATTGTCATCAAACACAATTTTTACAGGTATGCGTTGTTCGATTTTAACGAAATTTCCCGTTGCATTCTCTTGAGGGATCATGGAAAAGCGGGATCCCGAAGCAGGAGAAAAGGACTTTATTTTCCCCGTAAAGACTACGGATGGATAAGCATCCACAGTGATATTCACTGCTGTGCCGACATCAATATTTTCAATCTGCTTCTCCCGAAAGTTTGCCGTGATCCAACGCTCCTTCGACACTAGTTCGACAAGGGTTTGCCCTTCTTTAATAAGTTGTCCCTCTTGAATGGTCTTACGTCCTACATAACCATCAAAGGCCGCAGTCACGACAGCATAAGATAAGATGAGTGACATATTCTCTTTCGCAGCTTCCTTAAATTTAACTGTAGCTTGAATCGGTAAGGCCGAAGCTTGCTCCTTGGATGTATTTAATAGGGCGTTATTATATTCTTCCTGGGCGGCATTTAGCTGAGCTACCGCCATATCATAGGCGGCTTTAACATGCTCATAATCTTGTTGTGTCGCAGCCTCTTCAGCTAGCAGGTTCCCAATACGGGTAAAATCTTGTTTTGTTTGCCATACCTTAACTTTGCTAGCAGCTACTTTTGCTTGCTGTACAGCGATGGATCCTGCGGTAGCAGAAATAGCTTTTTGGGAAGCCTCCACCGTGGTTCTTGAGGACAGCAGTTCCGCATCGGCCATGGCCAATTTATTTTTATACTCGCGATCATCAATAATAAATAAGGTATCGCCCTTTTTCACAAACTGATTTTCCTCAAAGCGCACTTCCTTAACAAAGCCGGGAACACGACTCGCCATAGGGCTGATATATTGTTCGATTTGAGCATCATTCGTCGTGGTATAGCGACTTGAGAAAAACAGGTATTTTACTAACATTACAATTCCCCCTAATAGGATGATGATGGCAAATGCTACCAGGGCATTATTGAAGGAGAATTTTTTCGTGCTTTTAGCGTTGGGATTCATAGGGATAATAGTTACATTTTTCCAACTGCAAATTGCAGTTGATAATAGTTCAGTCGGCGGTTAATATGTGCCGTTATAAAAGCAGATTGTGCTTCCAAAAAAGTGTTATCAGCATCAATAAGTTCTGATATTAAACTTAACTTATTGATATATCTCATTTTTACAAGTCGGTAGTTTTCAGTTGCTTGAGCAATCGCTTCCTGCGCGATTAGTATACGTTCATCTGCTTCTAAGACTTTTCTATAGGCTGCAAAGACAAGATGATTAATCTTCTCACGGACGTCTATAGCTTCATACTGTTGCTTGGAGATCTCACTCTTTACGCGCTGCATCTTTGCCTTATTCTTATATAAGTTGGAGATAGAATATTTAAGATCTAAGCCCACAAGTCCAAACCCATACAAATAGGGCTCCGGTGGAAAGAACATAAAGTTGGGATAACTGAGCCCATAGTCGCCTTTAAGATTTACCTGCGGCAGATAGTTCGCTTTAACGAGCTTCTTTTCCTGCTGCATAATCAGAATTTGCTGCTCAGCGGATTTTATTTCCTCATGATCCTCGAAGGCTCCCGTCAGATAGCTTTCCAACGGTAATATCGTCTGTGGCTCTTGGGCCACTAAGTCTTCCTCAACGATATGGAGCTTCTTGTCGGAAGGCAAGTTCAACAGAGTAGCTAGCTGATGCTCAGCAATAAGTATATTATTCGTTACTTCGGATAATATCATATGATGATTAGCACTTTGTAATTTTGTTCTAAGGAGCTCATTTTTAGTGACCTTACCATTATTCTTTAAAGCCTCCACTTGCTTAATCATAATGGAGTCCTCTTTAATTTTACTGGCTATTAAAGTCCGTTGATCCATTAAGAGTTGGATTTGAAGAAAGGCTGTTACGACCGATAGTTTGATCGCACGCTCTTCCTTTTTATGGCCTAAATGAGCAACTTCCGTCTTAAGGGTGGCGATTTTCTCCTCCGCCTTTATTCTTCCTCCAGCGTAGATAGGTACCGAGAGCCCTAATGTGAAGTGATACTGCTGATTAGGCACATCGTAGGTCGTCGCTTGGTGTAGAAGACCGTTATTTTCAAACTGCTTGATATTGGCCAACCGGTTGTACCCTGCCGAGAACTCTAAGTCTGGAAGCTTTTCCTGAAAGCTTATTTTTTCGTTATACGCAGCCACATTCACCTCTTCTTCAGACACTTTCAAAGAAATATTGTGTTCCTTTGCAAGCGCCAAGGATTGGTTCAGTGTGATGTATATATCCGTTTGTTTTTGCTGCGCCCGCAAGTCGGCAGTCCCTGTAATTAAGAACATGGCAAGCAGCGTTACGTATTGTTTATTTAGCGTCATTCGTCGTATCTTTAGTAAGATAGTACAAAGGTAGGGCGGAGATCGCGTAAGTTGTTTTGTATAATACGACTATATTATGTTCATTTAAGCCAAATTGATTATTTTTGCATCATGGATATTAAAAAGCTTACTCTAATTAACGATTCTGACGTAGATATCTTCGTGGACAACGCCTATATAGATCGGATTGATTCCAAGGAATATCGCCATCCAAAAGCGCGCTTACTCTATGCCGAAGGGGGCATTATCCATTTATTTTCTGCGGATAGGCACTGGTATATACCCGCACGATTTTATATGTGGATACCCGCAAATACGACGTATCATTTGGAAAGTCGCAGTTCACATATTCAGCTTTATTCATTTTACTTCAAAGTGAAACCCTATGATAGCCCCTATTACAATGAGCCTAAGGCCTATTTGACAAATGATCTTCTTCGGGAGATGTTAATTGCCACAAAGAATTGGCAAGGAATTATTAATAAGACTAGTAATTATGGAAAATACAGCTTCCTGCGCGCTATAAAAGCGATCTTACCGGAGCTGAGCACATCCTCAATTAGTTTTCCCCTGCAGCACCCCTATCCACAGGATGAGAAGCTGCGTACAATCGCCCAATTTTTAAATGAGCATATCTCAGAGTCCTATACTTTGGCACATATATCGGCACGATTTGGGATGAGCAGCCGTACACTTTCCCGCCTATTTAAGGAGAAAGTGGGGATGAGTTATGTACGTTTTTTAAGGGCTATTCGAATGGCTAAGGCCATGGAACTTATGGCCTACGATAAATACAGTATATTGGAGATTGCACTGATGGTAGGCTACCATGAGCTCTCCTCCTTTTCCAATATATTCTATCGCGTAACAGGAATACGTCCATCAGAATATATGGCAAAGATAAATCATTACAAAAAGTAAGGTATAGCCTTTTTTTAAGCATAAAAATGCCCCCATAAAGTGTATTACTTTTTGGGGGCCGTATCATATTAAGCAACTTGTGGTTACTTTTTATAGTATTTTAGTGCCTCAGGTATTAAGCCTTGAATAGTAGTAATCCTACGCGCATCAGAAGGGTGTGTACTTAAGAACTCTGGTGTAGAACTTACCTTACCGGAAGCCATACGTTGCCAGAAAGAAACCGCTTCATTGGGATTGTATCCCGCCATAGCCATAAATATTAAGCCTAACTGATCGGCTTCTGTTTCATTTGAGCGAGAATATTTTAACTGTGCTAATTTACCACCTAAACCGAAAGCGTTATTCACGACAGCCTGCGTGATCGCCGATTTCCCAGAAGTAGCTACCCCTAATGCCGAAGCACCAAGTTGTAACGCATATTGCTGAGACATCTGCTCCATGGAGTGTCTAGCGATGGCATGTGCAATCTCATGCCCCATGACCGTTGCCAAGCCTGCTTCCGTCGCTGTAACAGGTAGAATACCCGTATAAATAGCGACCTTTCCACCAGGCATACACCAAGCATTCACCTCATTAGATTGGATAAGGTTAAACTCCCAATTGAAGTCAAACTGATCCGAAAGGCCATTTGCGGCTAAGTATTTATTAACGGCAGCCGCGATGTTATTACCTACTTTTTTAACTAGCGTTGCCTGACTTGTGCCCGTGATAACTTTGGTACTTGTCTGCCCTAGAAACTCTTTATAAGACGTGGCTGCTTGTTGTTGAATTTGGCTATCAGAAACTAAGGACAGTTGTTTTCTTCCAGAAATTGGAACCGTAGAACAAGCCGTTAGCGTAGCTCCTAAGAGCAAAAGGGTACTGTATTTAGTAATGCTTTTCATATATCTTCAAATTGCGAAAGGTAAATCAAATGTTATGCCTATTTAGGATTTTTTCTTAAATAAATAAATCTTCGATTCATGCCCTTTCAATAAACGTTCAATATTCTTCTGATGTGTAATTAATATCAGCGCACAGATTGCTATTCCATATAACAACACAGAAGGGATAGATGTTTTAAAAATAAAAGCAATACTTAAGGGAAATGAAAAACCAGCTAAAATAGAACTTAACGATACATAATGGCTGATCATAAGGGTGGTTACGAACACGGCCACACAGATCATTGCTGCTGGAAAATGTATTGCTAGCACCATTCCAAGTAGAGTTGCTACCCCTTTTCCTCCTCTAAATCCTGCAAACACGGGAAATAGATGGCCTATGACCGCAATCACGCCCAAGGCAAGCTGATAGTTCACGAACTGAGGGGTGTCAGAAACGTCCCCATTGGAAATAATTATATAGGCTAGATTGGTGGCTGTCCAGCCTTTAAAAATGTCGATCAACATAACTGCAGCACCTGGACCACCCCCTAACACACGAAAGGTGTTTGTGGCACCTGCATTCCCTGACCCATATTCCCGTACATCTACCCCATAAAAGGCCTGTCCCAGCCACACTGCTGTTGGGATAGAGCCAAATAAATAGGCTAGTAATACGGCAATTACTAAATAAATTGATATCATTAATACTTAATTTCTGTCTAAATTTCTATACTAATTTGGCTTTTAAACTTAAGTCTAAACTTTTAACAGAATGTGTTAAAGCTCCTACAGAAATAAAGTTTACCCCTGTTTCAGCATATTCACGTATGGTTTCTAATGTAATTCCCCCAGAAGCTTCCGTAATAAATTGATTATTGACGATTTTTACGGCTTTACGCACCTCTTCTACGGAGAAGTTGTCAAACATAATTCGCTCAACTTGACCAAAGGTAAGTACTTCTTGCAATTCCTCAAAATTACGCACTTCAATTTCAATATCAATTGGCTTTGGAAGATTCTTACGGTAGTTATTGGCTGCTTCTAGCGCCTGCGTAATGCCTCCAGCATAGTCTACATGGTTGTCTTTAATTAAGATCATATCATATAAACCAAAGCGATGATTCACGCCACCCCCAATTTTCACAGCTTCTTTTTCCAGAAAACGTAATAAAGGCGTGGTTTTACGGGTATCAAGCACTTTCGTTGAGGTATGCTGCACCAAAGCTACAATCTTTGCTGTGTTGGTCGCAATACCAGACATGCGTTGCATAATATTTAAGACTAAGCGCTCAGCCTTTAAGATGGTATGGATTTTCCCTTCCATAAGAAGTACAATGTCACCAACGGAAACAGCGTCGCCATCTTTTTTCAGAAGCGTCACAGACATCTCGGCATCGATAATATTGATAATTTGTAACGCGACAGCTACACCTGCTATAAGGCCATTTTCCTTAGCAATTAGCTTAGCCTGCCCTACACAGCTTGGATCAATGGTTGATAAGGTCGTATGATCCCCATCGCCAACATCCTCTGCAAGTGCATCTTGCACAAATTTTAATAATAACTGACTACCTGCTATATCCATAAATTCTTCAAAATATTTAGCGAATATGGAGAAATTAAAACAATTTATGAAAGAAAACTGCAATTTTTAGTTTGCACTAAAAAAAAAATAGCTTGTATTTAGGGCGTTAAATTTGTGTTTTGGGGACGTTTATATTTTAATTGGAGAACGTTTATATTTTAATTGGAGGACGCTTAATTTGTCCTTTGCAGCGCTTAATTTGTACTCTGCTTTTCAATTCTAAATTCTACGATTTGAGGATCGCTTTTTATTCTATTCACCTTCACAAAAACTCTAAAGGCAGACTTTGCAGTAATAAGTTGATAAACAAAATAGTTGTATTCCGTGTTATTTGACGTACGCTGCACCGTATGTAAACGCAGCGGCTTATTTTTCATAAAAAACTCACTTAATATTAATTCCGCTTGAAATTTATTGTATACCCCTTCATCTTGAATCACGGACATACTTACACTCGAAGAAAAATCTTTCGCTATCTCCTTGCTATTGCCGGATTTCAAATTACCAAATATACGATCTGCAATATCACTGTATGAATTGGAGAATGCACTTATAGTCAAAGACATCAGCAAACAAAATGTTATAAACAATACTTTTTTCATCAGCAATTTTTCAAATGGAGCTAATAGTCACTTAATATTAATAAAAATTTAATAATGTTATAACCAAAATTATGCCATAAAATCAAAATTGTATTGAAAAACAATAAAAATGTAAACATTAGTACTTTGATTAAAAAATCATTAAAACTATATTTGTTTTATAATGACAAAGAAAAAATTAGCATTGCTTATCCTAGACGGATTAGGCTATGGAAAACACGACCAATCAAATGCAGTTTATGCAGCAAATACGCCATATTTAGATTATTTATTAAGCCACTACCCTAACTCAAAATTAGAAGCTTCAGGTGAAGCGGTAGGCCTTCCGGAAGGACAAATGGGAAATTCCGAGGTAGGTCACATGAATTTAGGAGCAGGACGCGTAGTATATCAGGAATTAGGACGTATACACAAAGCAGTGAAGGACGGTATCTTTCAAACGCATACGGTCATCCAAGATGCATTTACCTATGCAAAAGAATCGGGCAAGAAGGTGCATTTTATAGGCTTACTATCAGACGGTGGCGTACATGCGCATACAAGCCACTTACGTGGCCTATGTGATGCTGCTAAGGAGGCTGGCTTAACGAGTGAACAAGTATTTATACATGCTTTCTTAGATGGTCGTGATACAGATCCTAACTCCGGTAAAGGGTATGTCTCAGCGCTACAAGATTTCCTCCCAACTTCCGTAGGTAAGCTAGCTTCTGTAATTGGTCGCTACTACGCAATGGATAGAGATAACCGTTGGGAACGTGTAAAATTAGCCTATGACGTAATGGTTAAAGGAACAGGAACCTTAAGTAACGATATACTTAGCGATATTCAAGCATCTTATGATGAGAAGATTACAGATGAATTCCTAAAGCCTGTGGTACTGTCAGAAGATGGAACTCACCCCATCGCGACGATACAAGAGGGAGATGTCGTCTTTTGTACCAATTTCCGTACAGACCGTGGAAGAGAAATTACTGTCGCATTAACGCAGAAAGAATTTCCAGCATATGATATGAAGCCACTGGATTTATATTATGTTACTATGACCTCTTATGATGAAACCTTTAAAGGTGTAAAAGTTATCTTCCAAAAGGATAATTTAACAAATACCTTAGGCGACGTTTTAGCGCAGCATAATAGAACACAAGTGCGTATCGCCGAAACAGAGAAGTACCCACACGTAACCTTCTTTTTCTCCGGTGGTAGAGAGCAAGAATTTGAGGGCGAAAGACGCTTATTAGTACCTTCCCCAAAAGTAGCTACCTACGACTTACAACCTGAGATGTCAGCGCAGGGAATTGCTGATGCTATTACCACAGATATGGCAACAAATGGACCTGATTATATCTGTCTAAATTTTGCCAACCCTGATATGGTAGGACACACCGGCGTCTTTGATGCAGTGGTAAAAGCGGTTGAAAAGGTCGACCAGGTAACTAAGCAGGTGGTGGAAGTAGGTATTGAAAATGGCTACTCCTTTATTATTATTGCTGACCATGGTAATTCAGAGTTTATGTTAAACGACGATGGCTCTGTCAATACGGCGCATACCACCAACTTGGTACCATGTATCCTAATTGACAAAGATTACAAGCAGATTGATAACGGTAAATTGGGTGATATCGCCCCTACGACCTTAAAGATATTAGGTGTTCCTATTCCTGCAGAGATGACAGGTAATGTATTAATCCATGATTAAGGGAACGACAACTCAGAAGGCACTGAGCTGCTTGGTAGCTTGTGCTATCCTTGCAGCCAGCTGTGGGGATACCAAGAAATCAGATGTTGCTGAAGGAACGTATGTGAAGCTTGCGGAATATATGGAGCTTGAGATCAAGCGTCTACAGACGCAGGATCCTACGGTTGAGAAATCCGTCTTCAATAAAGATGAAGGTGAAACCAAGCAGTTGAAAATTAAAGATTGGGCTGCTGAATTAGCAACATTCGTAGCCGCAGACATTAATAAGACGGCGAATAAAGGTCTTTATAAGGTTGAGAACGTAGATTGTAAGACTACCTATACCGCCTTAGAGCCGAACCTGCACACGCAAAAAATTATTGTTTATGAGAATCATTCCGGGAAAATAGATTCTTTATACATTCAGAAAATGACCAACAATTTGCTGTATGACTCCCAAGAAGAACTAAGCTATTATCCAGACTCCGCGTACAAAATTGTCAAGGAGCAGGATATTTTCGTACTTGGAAATAAGCAATATAAAATTGAAGGAAAAATAAAAAAGGAGCTTTAAGCTCCTTTTTTATTTTGTTAACTTTTATATTATTTTAAGTTGTCGCGGTAAACTTTAGACTTTTTAATTTCCGTGTTTATATCCTTACGACTATTATCAAAAGTTAAGACTTTCTCAAAATCTGTAATCGCTAAATTATACGCTTCAGTGGCTGCTGCTTTCGAGTAATTCGAAGCTCCAGCTGTACCTACTAAAATTGCTAAATCGCGGTGTGCTAAAGCTCTATTTTGGTAAAGCTTCACATCCTGTGGGTTTAGGGTAATCGCTTTTGAATAATCAACAATAGCTGATTTCAATAATTGCTCACGCTTAGAAATCATTAATTTTGTGGGCATATTAATCGCTAAATTATTACTAGCTTTAGCTTTGTAGTAATAAGCTGTCCCATTCGTTGGATCTAAGGCTACAACCTTTTCAAAAGATTCCGATGCATTGGTGAAATCACCAGTTTGAAATTGTGAATATCCTAACATATAGAGTACATTGGGATCCTTAGCTTCTGCTGGAAGCGCCTTTTGCAAAGCAGCAGCAGCACTTTTAAAATCTCCATCCAGTAAAGCTTTCTGTCCTAATCTGACATTTGCATTACTGTGCTCTGTATCTGTCTGTGCAGAAGCACCTAGGGTTAACAAAGAGAAAGCGACTGTGCACAATCCTAATTTTATTGCTTTAGAATTCATTATTTTATTTTTTTGTTGCTTATTAATTAGTTTACGGCAATCATCGTACCGAATTACTTAAATAGCTGTATTAATTCGTTCGTACAATATCAAATATACATAATCTTTTGAAAGCTATATCAATAAATTCACTTAGACAAAATTATTTTCTGGCGTGACATGATAGCTACTAGGCTGACTTTTTTACCTAATTTATAGCCATTACCAAAAAATACTCTTCCTTACAAACCTTGGCATCGCACTTGCAATGATAGGGTACAATACTTTTATTCAGAAAATATGAAACCCTTAAAGACATTTTGTCAGTCTGGGCATAATAATTATATACTATGAGCAAATTCGAAACTTTTGATTTTAATCAAGCTATTCCCATTATCAGTGAAGACACTGAATTCTTTCCCCTGTTAACACAACAAGATGAAGATGAAATGAGTAATGCTGAGATTCCGGAATCATTATCTATATTACCTTTGCGTAATACTGTGCTCTTTCCTGGAGTAGTTATTCCAATTACTGTAGGACGTGATAAATCTATAAAATTAGTTAAGGAAGCCTATAAAGGAGATAAGACCATTGGTGTTGTTTCTCAGATTGATATGCAAGTGGAAGACCCTGCTTTCGATCAGTTAAACACGACAGGTACTGTTGCACATATTATCAAGGTACTTCAAATGCCGGATGGCAACACCACAGTGATTATTCAAGGAAAACAACGTTTCACCTTGCTTGAAGAGCTGCAGCATGAGCCATATATCAAGGCTAAAGTGGAGCGTTTGAATGAAACAAAGCCTGTTGTAAATAAGGAATTTAAAGCACTTATAGCTTCCCTAAAAGAGTTGGCTTTACAGATTATCCAGCTTTCACCAAGCTTGCCTTCTGAAGCTGGAATTGCTATTAAAAATATTGAGAGCCCGAGTTTTTTAGTAAACTTTATCTCTTCCAATATCTCGGTAGAGCTTGAAAGAAAGCAACAACTCTTAGAGATCTTAGATCTTGAAGAGCGTGCTAAATTACTCTTGGAGTTCCTGACCACAGAAATTCAGCTTTTAGAGCTGAAGCACCAAATTCAGAATAAAGTACGTGTAGATTTAGATAAGCAACAGCGTGACTATTACTTAAATCAACAATTAAAAACTATTCAGGAAGAATTGGGTGGCTCAAATCCAGATTTGGAATTAGAAGATTTAGCAAAACGTGCACGCACAAAAAAATGGAAGCCTGAAGTAAGTGCTCATTTTCAAAAAGAACTTGAGAAGTTGGGCCGCATCAATCCTGCAGCAGCAGACTACTCCGTGCAGTTAAATTACTTAGAGCTCCTACTCGACTTGCCGTGGAATGAATTTTCGAAAGATAATTTTGACCTTGCACGTGCACAAAAAGTATTAAATAAAGATCACTATGGTTTAGAGAAGGTTAAGCAACGTATTATTGAGTACTTAGCAGTCTTAAAGCTTAAAAACGATATGAAAGCCCCTATCTTATGTCTAGTGGGCCCTCCAGGGGTTGGTAAGACATCCCTAGGTAAATCTATCGCTAAAGCACTTGGCCGTAAATATACCCGTATGGCTTTGGGTGGTGTGCGTGATGAAGCCGAAATCCGCGGTCATCGTAAGACGTATATCGGAGCCATGCCTGGACGCATTATCCAATCCCTAAAGAAAGCGGGATCTTCAAACCCTGTATTTGTACTCGATGAGATTGATAAAATGTCTAATGACTTTAAAGGAGACCCTTCATCAGCGCTACTTGAAGTATTAGACCCTGAACAAAATACGTCCTTCTACGATCACTATGTAGAGATGGAGTATGATCTTTCTAAAGTGATGTTTATTGCGACAGCAAACTCCCTAAATTCTATTCAGCCGGCTCTGTTAGACCGCATGGAAATTATTGAGGTCAATGGCTATACCATTGAAGAAAAAGTAGAAATTGCAAAGAAGCATCTCCTTCCAAAGCAGCGTGAGACACACGGCGTAGAAACAAAACAAGTAGCATTAAAAAATAAAATTATCGAGAAGGTAATTGAAGAATATACCCGTGAATCTGGCGTCCGTGGCTTAGAGAAGAAAATCGGCTCCATCGTCCGTGGCATTGCCACACGTATCGTCATGGAGACTCCCTATCAAGCGAATATCAGTGAGCAGCTGGTAGAGGAAATTCTAGGCGCCCCGATTTTCGATAAGGATATGTATGAGAACAACCATGTAGCAGGTGTTGTTACAGGCTTGGCATGGACTTCTGTAGGAGGAGACATCCTCTTTATTGAATCTAGCTTAAGTCCCGGCAAGGGCAAGCTGACGCTGACGGGAAATCTAGGTGATGTCATGAAGGAGTCGGCCGCTATTGCGATGGCTTATTTACGTGCGCATGCCGAAGACTTTGACATCGACTACAAGATCTTAGATCAATGGGATGTGCATATTCATGTTCCTGCAGGCGCTACTCCGAAAGATGGCCCTTCAGCGGGGGTAACCATGTTAACAGCGTTGACTTCCCTGTTTACACAACGTAAGGTTAAAGAAAAGCTAGCGATGACTGGTGAGATTACCCTTCGTGGAAAGGTGCTTCCTGTAGGCGGTATTAAAGAGAAAATATTAGCCGCTAAGCGTGCCAATATTAAGGATATCATACTTTGTAAATCGAATCAAAAAGATATTCTAGAAATTAAAGAAGACTATATCAAAGATTTAAATTTCCATTATGTAAGCGAAATGCATGAAGTTATCAAGTTGAGCTTACTTCCGAATAAGGTAAAGAATGCGAGAGATTTAAATCGGGAAGGAAAATAGGTTCGTAAACTATTTTCCATAACATCAATTCATAAAAAAGCCTTCCTAGCGTAAACACTAGGAAGGCTTTTTTATGAATATTATTGTAAAAACTCCCTATTAGGCAGTTGTATCCGTATTTGGAGTAGACTCTTCGATGCGATAAGGAGCTTCCTCATCAAACTCACCTTCCCATTTGGCTACGACTACAGTTGCCAAACAATTGCCAATAACATTGACTGAAGTTCTAGCCATATCCATTAACTCATCGATCCCTAAGATCGCTGCAATTACGAATGTTGGCAATCCAAACTGATCTGCGGTAGCGATTAGAATAATTAACGAGGCACGTGGTACAGCAGCAACTCCTTTAGAAGTAATCATAAGTGTAAAGGCAATTGTCAGCTGCTCCCCAAAAGATAGGTTGATACCTGCAGCTTGCGCCACAAAGATCGCCGCCAAGGATAGATAGAGTGAGGTACCATCTAAGTTAAAACTATATCCTGTAGGAATTACAAAAGAAACAATCTTACGAGGTACACCAAATTTTTCCATCGCTTCCATCGCTTTCGGAAGAGCTGCATCCGAAGAAGTGGTCGCAAAAGCAATAGATACGGGCTCTTTAATGGCATTGATAAATTTCCCGATAGGCACCTTTAAGTAAAGGGCTACAGGAAGGAGAATAAGCAATAGGAAGCAAACGAGTGCTAAGTACAAGGTCGCCAACAACATAAAGAGATTCTTTAAGATGTCTACACCGAGGTGCCCTACTGTATATGCCATTGCAGCTCCGACTCCAATAGGAGCGAAATACATAATGATATTGGTAAACTTAAACATGGCCTCAGACATGCTTTCCGCAAAGTCTACCATAGGCTTACGCTTCTTTTCATCGACCATCGCTAAGCCAACACCGAATAACACGGAGAATACAACGATTTGTAACACCTGGTTATCAGCAACAGACTTAACAATATTTTCAGGGAAAAGGTCTCTAAAAAACGCGGTAAACTTATATACAGGATGTACCGATTCCGGTAATGTCTCCAAGGTAACAGCGTCGGCAGATTTCGCCGTATTTGTCGGAAGCTCCTCGTGTGGCATATTGGCAACATCGACACCAACACCCGCTTTTGTAAGATTTATAGCCCCTAAGCCTATGAAAATTGCACAAGTCGTCGCACAGAAAAAATATAGCATGGACTTCCAAGCCATACGTCCAACTTGCTTTAAGTCCGAGTGTCCAGCAATTCCAAAAACTAACGTAGCAAATAAAATGGGACCAACAATCGTCTTCACCAATTTTATAAACCCTTTACTTAAAGGTTGCAAGGAGATTGCCAAATTCGGAAAATCTAAGCCTACAAATACCCCTAAAATCATACAGGTAAGTATCCAAGTCGTTAAATTTTTTCGGGCAAATGCATTCGCTACCAATACTACGGCTACAACCCAACGCGTACCCATTAAGAATTCAGGAGAAAAGCTAACTAAACTGAACTCGTAAAGAAGGGTAATAATAGCTGCAAGTGAAATGGTAATTAGAGTCGTGAGACCCATTTTTGTTTTTAACATGTATAAATATTTATAAGGTTGAATCAAAAATATGAAAATAATGTACTTACACAAAGAAATGACTAAAATAATGCAGCTCCTACTAAGTAAAATTGGGTGTGAGGGAAAAATTGCATACTTTAAAGTGCTAAAAAGACAAAAAAAAAGGTCTACCGATTCGATAGACCTTTTTCTGTATAACTTCGAGCGTTATTCTGCGTGTAACCACGCTTTTTTCGCTAATAACTCCTCTTCTGACTCACGGATGTCTTCATCTTCAACACAACAATCCACTGGACATACTGCCGCACATTGAGGTTCATCATGAAAACCTACACATTCCGTACACTTATCAGAGACAATATAGTAAACCTCATCAGAGATTGCACCTTGTTCTTCCGAAGCATCTAAGGTAACACCGTCACCAAAGTCAATGATACCTTCCAAGGCTGTGCCTTCAGAAAATTTCCAACTAACTCCCGCATCGTATATTGCATTATTTGGGCACTCAGGCTCGCAAGCACCGCAGTTAATACATTCGTCTGTAATTTTAATCGCCATTTATAACTCCAGAATTATGATAAAAAACTATTTTTGTAAAGTGAATGGACTACCTTAGGTAAATAAACCTCTACGCATAGAGGAAAAATTACTATTGGGCTTCCATTTGATCATACAAATATAGCACAATAATTGTGTATTCATCTTTAATTATTTAAGATTTTGACAAAGGAACAACGAATCCAAGCGTTTGAGAAATTAGGCATAGCATTAAGCGAACACAATGAAGCGCTTGCTACATTATTACAAGCAGCTCCACCAAAAAATGCTTGGTATACATTAGAAAATACAACCCGCGCCTTCCAGCAAATCAGCGAGACATTACAGGCTGAAAAATTACGTTTATGGACTGCTCCCTACCCTTCACTGACTTCAGAGAAAGTCGTAGGCTTGGTATTGGCAGGAAATATTCCACTTGTCGGATTTCACGACATCCTCTCGGTGTTAATTGCAGGCTTCTCCGTACAAATTAAAGTTTCTTCGGATGATGCAGGGCTAACAAGCTTTGTATTACAGACTTTAATCGCTATAGAACCTGCCTTTCAGGAAAAGATCCATATCGTTGATCGTCTTGCGGGATTTGATTTGGTGATCGCCACGGGATCAAATAACTCCGCAAGATACTTTGAACACTATTTCAGCAAGAAGCCACATATAATTCGTAAGAATAGAAACTCTGCGGCGGTGCTTACTGGCGCAGAAACTCCCGAAGAGCTCCTAGCCCTGGGGCATGATATCTTTGATTATTTCGGCTTAGGCTGCCGTTCGGTATCAAAAATATATATCCCTCAAGACTACGATATCACCATCCTACTCGATGGCTTACAGGGGTTTGAAGGTATCTCCAATCATTTCAAATACAATAATAACTACGACTATAACAAGTCCATTTATTTGATAAATGGGGATAAGCATTATGATACGGGATTCTTATTAATGAAAGAGGACGCGGCATTTGCCTCTCCCTTAGCAGTGGTGCATTATGAGCGCTACGCAGATATCGCGGAGCTTACGGCACATTTAAATGACCATGCTGCGCAGCTTCAGTGCATCACCACTTCCCTACCGCTGGCAATAAATACACCTACTTTCGCGTTAGGAGGAAGTCAGTGTCCAGCATTAACGGATTATGCCGATGGCGTGGATACTTTGGCATTTTTATTTGCAAACGTTTAAGGAGAGCCTTATATTCGTAGAATATCATAAATAGTTCTAATTTTGTTTCCATGTATATTATTAAAGTAAAAGGAGTAGCTAAAATCCCGGATTATGTCCAATTAAGAGATGACTCATTTACCTTACTGGCCTACTTTAGGGTAGACCGACCTGACAAATCTTTGGAGAAAGTAGGTCTTGGAGATAAAGCTGAATATATAATGAAAATGGTTGAAGAACTACCTTTTGGCCAAATTAAAAAATTAGATTTTTAACTCATGAATGGAGATACTGTAATTACACTAAAGAATGTGGACATCTTCCAACAGAAACATTTAGTGTTATCAAATGTGAATATAAAGATTAATAAGGGGGAGTTCTTATACCTTATTGGTCAGTCGGGATCCGGTAAAAGTAGTTTGTTAAAGATTATCTACGGCGACTTATATATCGGTAATGGTGAAGGCATGGTTGCAGGATTCGACCTTAAGAAGCTGCATGAAAATGAAGTCCCCTATTTACGTCGTAAATTAGGTATTGTATTTCAGGATTTCCACTTACTAACAGATCGTTCTGTGGAGAAAAACTTAATTTTTGCTTTACGTGCTACAGGCTGGACAGACAAGAAATTAATCGACAGCCGTATTATCGACGTGCTGGAGAAAGTCGGCCTACGCTCGAAGTTAAAGAAGATGCCCTACGAGCTTTCAGGTGGAGAGCAGCAACGTATCGTCATTGCGCGTGCCTTATTAAACAATCCAGAGATTATCCTTGCCGATGAGCCGACGGGAAATTTAGACCCTAATACATCCGAGGAAATCGTCCTTTTATTAAAAGATATCGCTGCATCTGGGACTGCGGTATTAATGGCAACACATGATTATCAAATCATCCGTAATATGCCATCACGAATTATTAAAACTGCCGAAGGAGGCCTTTTAGATAACGTCAGCATCTAAAACTGACAAAACATACTTAAATCCGACATTTTGTTAGGGAAATAACCATTTCCATGACAAGAAGTCGGATTTCTTGCTTTTGGCAATTCTTTTGTACTATGAGCGCATAGAACAGAACTTTCATTAATTCATTATAAGTAATTAGAAGACATGAGTGATCAAGAAAAAATCAACGAAGAGGTTCAAGAGCCTACTTTAAATGATCAAAATATAACTGAAGAAGCTACTGCCGAAGCGAATAGCACGGAGGAAACAAGCCCCGAAGAAGAGCCTTTAACTCCAGAGCAGATTTTAACCAATGAATTAGCGGAAGTTAAAGATAAATATATTCGTCTTTCTGCGGAGTTTGACAACTACAGAAAACGTACATCAAAGGAACGTAGCGAGTTAATTCAATCTGCAGGTAAGGATGTTATTAAAGATCTTTTATCCGTAATTGACGATTTCGACCGTGCATTAAATGCGATGGAAACAGCGACTGAAATTACGCCTATTCGTGAAGGTATTGAAATTGTAAATCAGAAATTACGTAAAACGTTAGAACAAAAAGGTCTAAAGGAAATGGAAGCGCAAGGTTTGGATTTCGACGCTGACTTGCAAGAAGCTATTACAGCTATCCCTGCACCAACTCCGGACTTAAAAAATAAAGTTATTGATGTCATTGAAAAAGGCTATTACTTAAATGACAGAGTTATTCGTCATGCAAAAGTAGTGATCGGTAAATAAAAAATAACATGTCAAATAAAAGAGATTATTACGATATTTTAGGTGTTTCACGATCGGCTGATGAAAAAGAAATTAAATCTGCTTATCGAAAATTAGCGGTTAAATATCATCCAGATAAAAATCCAGGTGATACCGCAGCAGAAGATAAATTCAAGGAAGCAGCAGAAGCTTACGATGTATTAAGTAACGCTGAGAAACGTCAACGTTATGATCAATTTGGTCATGCTGGAAACTCTGCTTCAGGTGGAGGCTACGGTGGCGGAAGCATGAATATGGATGACATATTCAGCCAATTTGGAGATATCTTCGGTGGTGGTGGACACCCCTTTGAAAGCTTCTTTGGCGGCGGCGGTGGCGGTGGCCAACGTGGTGGTGGACGTCGTGTCGTAAAAGGCACCAACTTGCGTATTAAAGTGAAGTTAACCTTAGAGGAGATTGCTAAAGGCGTTGAGAAGAAGGTTAAAGTTAATAAACAAGTTTCTTGTCATACATGTGATGGCAGTGGTGCTAAGGATAAATCTTCCTACCACACTTGTTCTACTTGTAAAGGTGCGGGATCTGTAAGACGTGTTACCAACACCATCTTAGGTCAGATGCAAACAACAAGCACCTGCCCTACCTGTAACGGTGAAGGGGTAGAAATTACAGCGAAATGTACGACTTGTAAAGGAGAAGGCTTAGAGCGTGGTGAAGAAACCATTACAATTAATATTCCTGCGGGTGTTTCTGAAGGCATGCAACTGTCGATGAATGGTAAAGGGAATGCTGCACCGCGCGATGGTATTGCTGGTGACTTGATTATATTAATCGAAGAAACGCCACATGAAAGCTTAAAGCGTGATGGCCTCAATGTCATTTACGATTTATACGTAAACTTTGTGGATGCGACATTAGGTACTTCTGTAGAGATCCCTACGATTGACGGGAAAGCGAAAATAAAAATTGAAGCAGGCACGCAATCAGGAAAAATCTTACGTCTAAAAGGTAAAGGTATTCCAGAAGTGAACTCTTACCATAAGGGGGATCAATTGGTCTATGTAAATATCTGGACGCCGAAAGTACTTTCTACGGAAGAAAAAGAAGTCTTGGAAAAATTAAAAGATTCGCCAAACTTCAAACCTCAGCCGGGTAAAAATGAGAAATCATTTTTCGAGCGTATCAAAGAATACTTTGAATAATATATATGACGTTTCGTGTAAACGAATAAGTTGCGCAAACGTATAAGATAGGCTTATGCTCGCATAAGTCACCTAAAAAAAGTCCAATAAAGAACATTCTTTATTGGACTTTTTTTTGTGATCTGCTTACCCTCAATACTCCGAGATAATCCCCAAAGGAATGGCTGAAAACAAAAAAAAAGTCCGTACGACAAGCGCACGGACTTCTATTAACCAATTATAAACTTAAATTATGAGACTGCAAATATAGCTATTCAGCTACAAAAAAGCAAATTAAATTTGCATTATTTTGCACTTTTATAAAATAAATATGCATGATTACTTCTTTATCGGTCCACTTCACCAAGCACGATATCGATAGACCCTAAGATAGCGACTAAATCAGCAATAAGAACGCCTTTCCCTAACTCAGGCAATACCGACAGGTTGCTGAAGCTTGGTCCCCTTGCTTTAACACGCTTAGGGATATCGGACTTTGCTTGGGTGGCGAAATAGAATCCAAGCTCCCCTTTAGGGTTCTCCGCACGGACATAATAGTCCTGTTCTTTTAGGTTGACTTTCTTAGGCACTAATGCACGTGGATCAAAATCCTGCTTACGAGGAAAATCTTTTATTAAGCGCTCCAAGCATTGGCTAATAATCTTTACAGACTCCTTCACCTCATCAACGCGCACCTTGAAGCGGTCCCAGCAATCTCCAACAGCCCCCATCTCCCCCGTTCCTATAGGAATATCAAATTCTAATTCCGGGTAGACAGAATATTCATCCACACGGCGCAAATCCCATTTCAAGCCCGAAGCTCTTAACATGGGCCCTGAAACACCATAATTAATGGCTACATCTAAAGGCAGGACGCCAATATTTGCAGTACGGGAGATAAAGATCTGATTTGTTGTCAAGAGCTGATCCAATTCTACAAGCTTTGCTTTGAAGTACGTTACAAACTCCTGACAGCGCTCTTCAAAACCTACCGGAAGATCGTAGAATAACCCTCCGATCCAAATATAGTTATACAGCATGCGGGAGCCTGAAGCCCACTCCAGCATATTCATAATATGCTCTCTATCGCGGAAGCACCATAAGAATGGTGTCGTAGCACCAATATCGATGCCATATGTCCCCAGCGCGATTAAATGAGAGGCTATGCGGTTTAATTCACATACAAGCACACGGATATACTCTACGCGCTTGGGGATCTTATCCGCAATACCTAACATACGCTCTACGCCCATTACAAAAGCATGGGAGTTATTCATCGAAGCTAAGTAATCTAGGCGATCGGTGAAGGGGATGGACTTCGTATAGTTTATGGATTCCGCATGCTTATCAAAGCAGCGGTGTAGGTAACCTAGGTGTGGAATTACCTCTTTGACGATTTCCCCATCCGTAATAAGCTGCAGGCGTAGCACACCATGCGTAGATGGATGCTGCGGCCCCATATTTATAATCATTTCTTGCGAAGAGATCGCCGCTAAGCGCGCTTCCAGCGCCTGCGCTGCAGCATGATAAATAGCTTTAGCCATATCTAAATGTCAAATTATTTTATAGGAATTCCGTGATATAATGCTGCTTCTTGATAATCTTTACGTAGTGGGTACCCCTCCCAATCATCAGGCAGTAAGATGCGGCGTAAATCTGGATGCCCCGTAAAGAAGATACCCATTAAATCAAAAGCTTCCCGCTCGTGCCAATCGGCGGTACGCCATATCGTATGCACTGAGGGAACGGTAGGAAGTGTTTCCTGATCGAGCTCATAAGGGAGATTTATTTTTAATACAAGCTGCAGCTTATGCGGCATAGAAGTCAGGTGATACACTAAAGTATAGGCCGCAGCAGCTGCCCCTTGATCTACGGCGGTAATATTGGCTAAAAAATCAAAGTATAAGGTCGGTTCACCATGCAAATACTCGCATACCTCAACAAGCTTACTTGGATCGATATAGCAGGCAGGCTGCAGGCCTTCGATTTCTTCCTTTAAGATAATCTGCGCACCAAATTTCGCTTTTAGCTGGGTGATTATTTTTTCAAACATATTAAGGTGCTATGCGAACTATTTTCCAAGAATCAGCTACTTTTTTATAAACGATACGATCGTGCAATCTGGAGGATCTCCCCTGCCAAAATTCAATGGATAAAGGATGAATTATATAGCCTCCCCAATGTGCTGGACGTGGGATATGCTCCTCATCTTGATATTGCGCTGTCAGCTGCTCCACGGCATGCTCCAGCACCGTACGATTTATTATCTCTTGCGACTGCGGGGACGCCAGGGCGCCAATACGGCTACCTTTAGGCCTAGATTGGAAATAAGCATCCGAGTCTGCTGCCGGAAGGCGCTCCACGAATCCTTGAATACGCACCTGCCGCTGAAGTTCAGGCCAAAAGAATAAAGCCGAAACCTTGGGGTTTTCTTCAATTTCCTTGCCCTTACGGCTGGAATAATTTGTGAAAAAGCTAAATCCATCCGGTTGAATATCTTTCAAAAGCAGAATTCTCGAAGAAGGCATGCCTTCAGGAGATACGGTAGCAAGCACAAAAGCATTTACCTCCAATACCTCCGCGTTCAACGCTTCGTTAAACCAATTCTGAAACTGCTCTATGGGATTTGAAAGCATGGAATCTTCTGATAATTTACCTAGGGAATAGTCTGCACGTATTGCTGCGATATCTTTATTTTGTATAGCCATTAGCATTGATTTTACGCTACAAACTTAGCAAAAATTAAGGGAAAGGTTAGTGAGGAATGCTTTTATTAGTAAATAATAGGTGATTTATCGTAAAATAGTTTACCTTTAACTATAACCTCAGCTAATATGGCGAATTTCAACGTATTAACCCCAAGGGCAGGAAGTTTTTTAGTTTCTGAACCCTTTATGCTAGATGCTAATTTTAATCGTTCTGTTGTACTTTTATGCGAACATAACAACGATGCTGGAACCTTAGGATTTATCCTTAACCGGCCGACCGAATTTGTAGTCAGCGACTTCATTCCACAGCTGGAGGAATGCCATTTTCCAATCTACTACGGAGGGCCATTACAACGTGACAGCCTATACTTTATCCACTGCTGCCATGACCTCTTCCCACAGGGCAAAGAAATCCGACCTAATATCTACTTTGGCGGCGATAGCGAAAAGCTCTTTGACTTAATAAAAGAGGGCTTAATACAGCAGGAGGATGTGAAGTTCCTGATGGGCTATGCGTCGTGGCTTCCCGAGCAGCTCCTACAGGAGATTGATGACAACTCCTGGGCCGTGTACAATAAATTTCCGAGCAGCTTAGCATTTATTTCCGAAGAAGAGGAATTGTGGCGTGCAGCTATTATCGGAATGGGTCCACGATATGCGCATATCATCAACTTCCCTAAAAGCCCCGATTTAAATTAAAAAGTCAGGATTTGAATTAGCAGGGATAATTTGAATTAGCAGGCTTAAATTTATGGGCAAAAAAAAAGCGAAACATTGCTGTTTCGCTTAACGATGGGTAAGTGATGGGGCTCGAACCCACGACCCTCGGTACCACAAACCGATGCTCTAACCAACTGAGCTACACCTACCGTTTGTTTTGATGATACAAATGTAGGATTTTTATGCATTCCTACCAAATGAAATTCAATAAAAAAACGCCTTTAACAGTAATAGACTGAATATTAAGTTATTATTTTTATTGATAATCGTTAAGAATATCTCGGCGGTTGGACCCCTGTAAAATCGGGGCAAAAAAAAAGCGAAACATTGCTGTTTCGCTTAACGATGGGTAAGTGATGGGGCTCGAACCCACGACCCTCGGTACCACAAACCGATGCTCTAACCAACTGAGCTACACCTACCGTTTGTTTTGATGATACAAATGTAGGACTTTTATACATTCCCACCAAATGATTTTTAACAAAAAATCCCCACTACCATTTAAGGCAATGAGGATTAGGTAATTAATTTTTCAAGAACCCTTAGATTAAGGAAACTGAACGTTTCACAAAGGCTGTTAAATCAGCTCCCGTTAGTAATCCACGTGACAATAAAGCTAAATCAAAAGCTTGTTTTGCCAGCTGTGCAGCCTCCTCTTCCGTTGCCGCAAGAATACGCTTCACCAATGGGTGGTTACCATTAACGGAAACTTTATAATTGTCAGGAAGGCTTCCGTAGAAATTCATGCCGCCATTTGTCTTTGCCATATCTTTCATGCGACGCATAAACTCATCGATGGTTACAGACACAGGAAGTTCATCCTCCGCTAAGGCATCAATCTCAACTTTCATATCAGTACGCGCGATCGCTTTCTCAAAAATCGTTGAAGCCTGCTTTGACTCCTCCTCAGAAAGGGCTAATTCTACCACCTGATCCTTTTGAATAAGCTTATCAATAACGTCAGCATCGACACGTTTCAGCTGCACCTTCTCCCCGCCTTTCTGCTCGATATAAGAGGTAAAGTGCGTATCCAATGGACCATCTAAGGTCAGCACATCGTATCCCTTAGCTTTCGCAGAATTGATAAAAGAATCTTGTTGATCGACATCCTGCGTGTAGAGATAGATGACATTGCCATCCTTATCCACTTGCAGATCTTTCACCTTATCATAATATTCCGTAAATGTGGCACTTTCTTTCGTTGTATTTGTCAATAGGACGAAATCATTCGCTTTCTCAGCAAACTTCTCATCAGAAAGAATACCATATTTTATAAATAAGCCGATATCATTCCATTTTTCTTCAAATCCTTTACGGTCAGTTTTAAAAATCTCACTTAACTTATCTGCTACTTTCTTGGTGATATAGTTATTGATTTTCTTAACATTTGAATCCGCCTGTAAGAATGAGCGAGAGACATTTAAAGGGATATCTGGGCTATCAATAACACCATGTAATAGCATTAAAAATTCTGGAACGATGTCTTTAACCTCGTCCGTGATAAATACCTGACGGGAGTATAATTTTATTTTGTTACGTTGAACCTCCAGCTCATTCTTAATTTTAGGAAAATATAAAATCCCTGTTAAGTTGAAGGGGTAATCTACATTTAAGTGGATCCAGAATAAAGGCTCATCCTGAGCATAAGGGTAAAGCTCTTTGTAGAAAGCGATATAATCCGCATCCGACAGCTCCGTTGGAGATTTCGTCCAAGCGGGGTTTGTATTATTGATGAAATGGTCTACTTCTACAGACTTATATGCAGGTTTTCCCTCTTCATCCTGTCCATCTTCCACATTTTCTGTTACCGTTCCAAAGCGGATAGGAACAGGTAGGAACTTCCCATATTTATCTAAGATTTCCCCGAGGCGGGCTTTATTTAAGAATTCTAAGGATTCCTCATTCACGTGTAAGATAACATCAGTACCACGCTCCGTGCGGCTTCCTTCGGATATTTCGTAGGATGTACTACCATCACACACCCATTTCGCCGGTGATGCACCTTCTTGGAAAGATAAGGTTTGTATTTCCACGGTATCAGCAACCATAAATGCCGAATAGAAACCTAGACCAAAGCGACCGATAATTTCATTCGCATCATTGGCTTCTTTAAATTTCTCCATAAACTCTGTTGCTCCGGAGAAGGCAATTTGGTTGATATATTTTTTCACTTCTTCCGCAGTCATCCCTATCCCTTTATCGGAGATGGTGATGGTCTTCGCTTCCGGATCGAACTTCACATCGACTACCAGGTCGCCCACTTCCCCTTGGAATTGACCGAGTGCAGAAAGGCGTTTAACTTTTTGGGAAGCATCTACGGCATTGGAAACTAACTCACGTAGGAAGATCTCATTATCAGAGTACAAAAACTTTTTAATTACCGGAAAGATATTTTCGGTATGGATAGAAATATTACCTTTTTCTTGCATATCTGTAGTTTTAAATTTTTAGCTATAATTTGCTATAAGTATAGCAAGGAATATTCCAAAGCCTGAGAGAGGGGGAAATTAGGACAGCTTGGCAGTGAAGCTGACAATTTTTAAATGTCAGCTTCCTTTTTCAGTGTCAAAGGCATCTTTTTTCAAGTTTTTTGAAAATGTTTTACCCACAAAAAAAGGCTTCGTTCATGCGAACGAAACCTTTTTTTGTGGGCAAAGCCTTGAGGCGCTATTACCAGCCTTTTACAGCACCATTTTTAAAAATTCGCTTTGCCGTAGCTTCTACCTCATTGGATTGATATGCTTCGACGAATTTCTTGATTTTCTCATCATTTTTATTTTCTTCCCTCGAAACGATAAGGTTTACATAAGGGGAGTTTTTATCTTCTGCGAAAAGGCCTTCCTTTTCAGGGTCTAATCCTGCCTGACCGGCAAAATTATTATTTATAACAGCGATGGTTACCTCTTTATCATCTAGTACACGTGGCAGCTGAGGACCTTCTAATTCAAGAATTTTTATTTTTCTAGGGTTCGCTACGATATCCGTTACCTTTGGCAATAGACCGACATTATCTCTTAATTTTATTAATCCTTGCTTTTCTAGAAGCAACAGGGAGCGACCACCATTGGTAGGATCATTGGGGATAACGATTGTTTGCCCATCTTTAAACTCACTTAAGGATTTAATTTTTTTGGAGTAGGCCACAATTGGGAATACAAAAGTGTTTCCTACGACAGCTAACTTATAGCCACGCTGCTTACGTTGTTCTTCCAAAAAAGGAAGGTGTTGATAAGCATTGGCATCTAAATCGCCGTTATTTAAGGCTTCATTAGGAACGATGTAGTCATTGAAAGACACGAGCTCAACATCGAGGCCAAATTTTTCCTTTGCTACTTTTTTTGCCGTTTCAGCAATTTCCATCTCTGGGCCTGCTACGACACCGACTTTTAATAGATTTTCGTTTTTTTGTGTGTTACCACATGACCATAAAGTGGTAACAAGTAGGATTAACCCTGCAGCGTTTAAACTTTTTCTTCTCATTGTACGAAGTTAGCGGTGATTTACTTTTTTAGCTAAAAAATCACCAAAGTATTGAATAATAAAAACAATTAAAATTAATAGTATGAGGACGACATTCATAATCATGGCATCGTACCCAATGTAACCGTATTGATAGCCTATTTGACCTAAGCCTCCAGCTCCTACGGCACCTCCCATCGCGGAATACCCTACTAAGGTAATTAAACTTATGGTAACATTATTAATTAATGAAGGCAATGCTTCAGGAAGAAGCACTTTCTGAATTATTTGTAGCGGCTTTGCCCCCATGGCGCGGGCCGCTTCAATGAGCCCATTAGGAATCTCCAGCAGGGAATTTTCTACCAAGCGTGCAATAAATGGGGCTACCCCGATGCTCAAAGGGACTAACGCTGCCGACACGCCAATGGATGTTCCCACGAGTGCACGCGTGAAAGGTATCATCCATACAATTAATATAATAAAAGGTATAGAGCGAAATATATTGACAAAGAAAGAGGTTATTTGATGCGCTGCGCTATTTTCCAGAATCTGACCTTTACGCGTTAAAAAGAGAAATATCCCCGTAGGAAGACCCAATAGAAAACCAAATAGCCCGGAGACAAAGGTCATGACTAAGGTCTCCATAGTACCTGAAATTAATAATGAGATGACGCTATCTGACATATCCTAATAAATCTATTTTTGAATAATTTTGAGTAAAAAAAGCTTGCGCTTTATCCAGGGCATCCTTCTCCCCTTTTAAAAGAAGATAAAGTATACCGAAATTCACTTTTCCGACATAGTCTACCTGTGCTGAGATAATATCTACGTCCACTTGAAACTGCTCCTTAAGGGAGCTTATAAAGGTAAAGTGGTGTGCATCATCCGCTAGGAAAAGCTGCATTACCGCAGAATCTCCCGAGGTATACTGCGCCTGCAGGCGCGACTGATAAGCTAGTGGCAATTCAATATTTAACGAAGACTCGATAAAACCGCGCGCTATAGCGGTCTTTGGAGCGGTAAAAATAGCTTCTACAGGGCCATTTTCTATAAGTCGACCTTGATGTATTACAGCAACATCTGTGCAGATAGACTTTATAACCTCCATCTCATGAGTAATTAAGAGAATGGTTAAGTTTAACTTTTCATTGATATCTTTTAAAAGCGTTAAGATAGACTTGGTGGTTCCAGGATCTAAAGCGGAAGTCGCTTCATCACATAATAACACCGAAGGTTTATTCGCTAGCGCGCGGGCAATAGCCACACGTTGCTTCTGTCCACCCGAGAGGTTCGCGGGATAGGCATCGCTGCGATCTGAAAGACCTACTAAGGCTAAGAGCTCTGTTACGCGTTGTTGAATTTCCGCCTTTGGGATCCCTCCTAATTCTAACGGAAAGGCGATATTCTGCGCTACAGTACGGGAGGAAAGCAAATTAAAATGCTGGAAGATCATCCCTATTTTACGGCGCTCCTCTACAAGTTTTGCATTTGAAAGCTGGGTAAGATCTACACCATCGATCATCACGTGCCCTGTATCGGGTCTTTCCAATAGGTTGACACAACGGATAAGCGTACTTTTCCCGGCACCGGAAACCCCAATAACGCCATAGATATGACCTAAAGGGATATGCAAGGACACGTCGTCCAAGGCTTTAAACTCCTGCTCTTTAACTTGAAAAGTTTTAGATATATGCTTTATTTCAATCATGAATCGCTTGTCCTTTGGTAAAAAAAAACCTTCCAATACGTTCGTATGAAAGGTCTTTGTATAATCGTTAGTTATCATCAAATATCATACGCTGTCCTAGGCTGCATAAAAAAGCAACACATATACATATATGTTATATTTGATACTGTTTGAATCATCTTTCGACAAATGTATAAAGTACTTTTTAAAAATTCAAGTGAAATATACGATATTTTCAAATAAAAGCAATAAAAAAGGCCTTTCACCTCCTATATTTCAATAAAAAAAATAAAATACTATCAAACTGGAGAATTTCTCGCTGCAGTGGATGCCACAAGGGACATCGACACTTTACGGATGTGCTGGAAACACAAACACCATTTACACGGCCAAGGTAAGAAATATATATTTTCGAGAGAAAAATATTTTCCTTAAAAACAATATACAACAGCGGAATACCGCTAATTGTTCCGAAATGCCATATTTATGTCGAAGAGCAGTCTCCGGTTAGTTCATTGCCAAGTTTTTTAAGTAACTTTGCCCTTTATTCATTAAATAGTAACACAGTGTCTTTAGAGAAATTAAAACTAAATAAGCGATTACATAAGTCCATGACTGCCTTGGGATATCTAAACGCAAAGGAAATTCAACTTAAAACGATGTCCCGCATTATGGGTGGACAAGATTTTATAGCCATTGCTCCTGAAGGTTCGGGTAAAACAACGTCCTATGTACTTGGGGTTTTAAATCGACTAAAGTATGCTGAACCGGAGGCTCCTTCGGTACTCATCCTGGCACCTACGCAAGAGCGTATCCAAGCAATTATCGACCACTTCTATCTTATCAGCCAAAACAAATCTTTGAGCATCAAAGGTCTTCGTACTGGCGGAAGCATGGAAGAGGAAATTGAAGATTTAGTAGCGGGGGTTGAAATCGTCGTTGCCACGCCAAATAGAGCGCGTTCGGTCTATTTAAAATTAGGCTTAAACCTCAATAAGTTACAGACTTTTATTATCGATCAAGCGGAAGAGATTATTAAAGAAGGCATGATTCAACCTGTGCGTGAATTAGCGCAGTCTTCTCAAAAATGTCAAAAACTAGTGTTCTCAACAGTAGAGCACGAGAAGCTTCATCATATGGTTGATGAGTTTATGGAGTTTGCTCCTGTCATTGAAGTTGAAGAGTTAGCGGAGGAGGCTTTAGCGCTGAACCCTATGATGCTTTATAAGGTCCCTAACTTCACCACAAAAATCAATCTTTTAAACTACCTACTTTCTGATGATGAGGTGTTTGACAAAGCTGTAGTATTTGTTAACAGCCGTTTGACAGCGCAGAAATTAAGCCGCAGTATTCATAAATCGTATAAGGAAGAGGTTGCTCAATTAGATCCTATATTCTTCGAAGACTATGGTTTTCAAACAATAGCAGAATTTAAGGAACAAGCAGAAACACGTATTCTTATCGTTGCCAATGAGGGAACAGCATTGTTAGATCTGACAGGCATCCCTTTTATTTTCCACTTTGAGCTACCAGAAAATAAGGAAACATTATTACACCGTATTGTTAAGCGTGAAGGCCATGAGTTATTAGGCTTTACATTTGCTACAGACTTGGAGCTTCCTGATGTTAAGCGTATTGAGCAAACTGCAGGGCAGAAAATGCAAGATATGGAGCTTCCTGATGATTTGGTGATCTACCAAGGAAAGAAGCAAAATGCTACTTCAGAAGATCAGGCAGCCTATGATGAGTCTCGTGGAGGCGCTTTTCACAAAAAGAAAGAAGCTAACAGCAAGACCTATAATTACGGCGGTGGTAAAAAGGCGAAAATGACGATGAAAAAGAAAAAAGGAATCGTTTAACGAATCCTTCATACATAGCTATAAAAAAAGGCTGAAATTTACAATTTCAGCCTTTTTTCATGGATATACAGTATTGATTGCTGAGATATGCGCTAAAACTGCGCTGTCTCCGTGCTATCTGTCATCGCCTGTGTAGCACTATTCTGCTGAATAGCCTGCTGTATTTCATCGAAATAAGAAGCGCCTACAAAAGCCTGATGCTTAACCGCATTATAGCCTTCTTTTTGAAGCTCAAACTCCCTATTTTGCAGATCCGCATAGCCTTTCATACCACGCGCTAAATACGCTTTGCTAAGCTCAAACATCCCCGTATTGAGTGCATGAAATCCTGCCAGCGTTATAAACTGAAATTTATATCCGTAGGATGCTAATTCTTCACGAAAACTCAATAGGGCGTCATCATCTAAATGCTTCGACCAGTTGAAGGATGGTGAGCAGTTGTATGCTAGTAATTTTCCCGGAAACTTCTCATGAACGGCTTCCGCAAAATCACGTGCATAGGTTAAATCGGGATTTGAAGTCTCAAGCCAAAGCAAATCGCAGTATGGCGCGTAGCTTAGTGCACGGCTAATACCCTGCTGCAAGCCGTTGTTCACCGCATAAAAACCCTCCGAAGTACGTGGCACATCCTTTATAAAAGGTTGATCTCGGGGGTCAATATCACTGGTGATAAGCGTGGCTGAATCAGCATCCGTACGCCCAATAATAACCGTCGGCACATGACAGATGTCTGCCGCTAAGCGTGCCGCAATCAACTTGTTAATAGCCTCCTGTGTAGGCACAAGAACTTTCCCCCCCAGATGACCACATTTTTTCGCTGAGGAGAGCTGATCCTCTAGGTGTATGGCTGCAGCCCCGGCATCGATCAGCTGCTTACACAGCTCAAAGGCATTTAAATTTCCTCCGAAACCTGCTTCAGCATCCGCAATAATAGGAACTAAATAGTCTATAGGCTCCTTCACACGCTGTATCGATTGGATCTCATCACGTCGTCGCAGGGCATTATTAATTCTTTTGACCACCTGCGGCACGGAGGTGGAAGCGTATAAAGATTGGTCAGGATACATCTCTGCTGAGAGGTTCGCATCCGCAGCCACCTGCCATCCTGAAAGATAGATTGCTGGCAGCCCCGCTTCCACCACTTGAATAGCTTGATTTCCTGTTAAGGTCCCCAAAGCTGGTACATATGTCTGCTGCATTAGGGCGAGGTAAAATTTTTCGGCCCCCAATTTAGCCAGGGTGTAGCTTATGTCTATCGATCCGCGCAGGCGAATTACTTCCTCCGCAGTATAAGGTCTTTCTATATTTTTCCAGCGCGGATTGGTTTCCCAGTCGTGGGTCAGCTGCTGTATTCTAGTTGAATTTTTCATCTGTTAATTTTTTATAGGCCAAGGATATTGCAAAGGGAATAAATTCACGCGCTGTGACGAGCTCCTCCAAGAGGGCGATGGCCGTATTTGTATGTGTATCCAAGAGGTCTACAGCAGGTATCTTTTGTAGCACCTGCTCCTTCAGCTCCTTATAATGTTGGGCGGTGAGGCGCTGCCCATCAGCCATAAATACGTGATTGCGTCGCCATTGCCAAAGCTGGGCACGCGCGATCTCTACCGTAGCAGCATCTTCCATTAAATGGTTTATCGCAACGGCGCCCTGCCCTTTAAGCCAGCGGCTTAAGTAGGTTATTGAAAGATGGATATTATCCATAACCCCTGCCGCGGTAACCTCGCCAAGGTTAGCCTGCAGCAATTCATGCTCCGTAATCACCCGATTCGAAATAGGCTTTTGGAGCTGATTGGCAGTAGTCATATAACTTTCAAAAGCTTCCCTAGCGACAGCCACCATAGCAGGATGTGCCACCCAGGTGCCGTCGTGCCCCGCTTGCACTTCCCTCACTTTATCTAGACGCACCTTTTCAAAAGCGATGTCATTCCTCGCGTCATCCCCTTTAATGGGGATTTGTGCCGCCATCCCTCCAATAGCCAAAATACCATGTCTATGGCATGTTTGAATCACCAATGACGTATATGCCTCCATAAAGGGGCTTGACATCAACACGGTATTTCTATCAGGTAGCATGCAGTCTTCCTGGCTATGGAATTTTTTGATATAGGAAAATATATAGTCCCAGCGGCCACAGTTGATGCCTACAATGTAATTGCGCAGCTCAAAGATTATGGGCGCTAGCTGGAAGCTTGCGGTAATGGTTTCCGCTAAGACAGTAGCCTTAATACTTTCAGGAGGCAGTCCGATATGTCTTTCCGAAAAATGAAACACCTCAGCCCACCAAGCTGCCTCAGCAGCATCCTCCAATTTTGGCAGGTATAGATAAGGGCCTGTCCCTTTTGAAAGGAGGTGTTTAGCATTTTTGAAGAAGAAGATTCCAAAATCAAAGAGTGAGGCTGCGATTTCATCTTCTCCAATAAGCACATGGGACTCCTGAAGATGCAATCCTCTGGGGCGCACGATTAGAACTGCGGTCTCCTCCTTGAGGCGGTAACTCTTACCATTTTCCTCATAATCGATCTTCCCACGTACGGCATCGAAGATATTCTGCTGCCCCTGTAAGACATTATGCCATGTAGGGCTTAAGGAGTCTTCCAGGTCTACCATAAAAGTATTGGCTTCAGAATTCAGGGCATTAATTATCATCTTACGGTCTGCAGGACCCGTAATTTCTACAGTCCGCTGCTGCAGATCCAAGGGGATGGCTGTTACCTTCCATGATTTTGCGGCAACAGTTTTAAATTTTGGGAAGACTCCACGATTGAAGTCCTGCTGTTGACGTTCCCGTTCGCGCAGCAGAAAGAGTCTTCTTTCATTAAATTCCTTGTGTAAGGTTAGTAAGAATTGTAAAACATCCGGACTTAGTATTTTGGATGCATGGGCATTCGGCGTTGCATCAATTTGCAATTCCTTTAATCCTAGTGACATACAACTATCTCCTTTCTTGTAAAATATTAAATATTTAAGCAATTTAATAAAATAATATTAAACTAAGGAAATATAATTTCTTTAAAAATATATTTGTTATACCAAAAAGATTTCTTGTATTCTATAAATTAAGAAAAATATAGCGAATAAAAAAAGCCCTACACATAGATGTGCAGGGCTTTATACGTATATAAAAAACGTTAAAATTACGCTACGCGTACATTAACGGCATTTAAACCTTTTTTACCGTTTTCAACGTCATAAGTAACTTGATCATTTTCACGAACTTCGTGAATTAATCCTGTCATGTGTACGAAAACATCTTCTCCACCTTCTGCTGGTGTAATAAATCCGAATCCTTTAGTTACGTTGAAAAACTTTACTGTTCCTTGTTGCATTGTGTAATGTATTAATTATTATTAAAAATTTTTAGCTGTGAAAGCAAGTAAGCGACCTAGCTTACCTATAATCTTTTTTTATTCTAAAAATGTCTACGAATAGTTACCTACATGCGCACCTAAGAAGGATAAAAATAGCATCTGAAAATCGATAACCTAGAAAAAGAAGAGTGAACTTACGGTTTCAGAGAAGCGTTGGCAGGGCCTGATTATAAAACAAATGTAACTATAATTTATCAGTAATAGAAGAACTTTATTTTTTATTATTTTTTTTATGGCATAAAACCGCCTTTAAAGCCCCCTAAACAAAATTATAAAATTCATGTTTATAAACTATGAACACTATCAAAAATAGCAAGAGCCAGACGATCGTACGCATATTAATGGGCTTAGCGATGCTTTTTGCAGGCATTAGCCATTTAACATTTTCTCGTGGTGAATTTCAAGCACAAGTTCCCAATTGGGTACCCCTATCTAAGGATTTAGTCGTATTGCTGTCCGGAGTTGTAGAGATTCTATTAGGCCTAGCCATGCTCCTGCTAAAAAATATGCGTAGAACAGTGGGCATAAGTCTTGCTATATTCTACCTGCTCATATTTCCCGGGAATATTGCTCAATATATAGAACAAAGAGATGCTTTTGGACTAGACAGCGATCAAGCACGCTTTACACGCCTGTTTTTTCAACCTATCTTAATGATTGCAGCCCTCTGGTCTACGGGTTTCTGGAATCGCAGGAGGTAGTATATTTTCACTGAAAACAGCTATTTTATTTTCCCGTAAATAAGACGACTTTTATTTACCAACTCAACAATTGTAGACGATCATGGCACACCGCATTTATATATATCTTTTTCAATCCGATACTGGTGAAAGCTACCCACACTATCTAGGAGAATGGAATTACGAAATTCCAGCGCTCTTAACACCTCTTTTTTCTGCCAATCTAAGATGTAAAGGCACGCAGCTCTATGCCGATCGTGTGGCAGGGATTGCTGCTTTAAGAGGTTTTTACACCCTCTTAGACGATGTCTACCAACTGGGGGATAGCAGCCAATTTAAGGAGGCTTCCGAACAGATGTTTGACTTTTTGGAAGCGTTACCGTTCGACACTTTTCAAATTAATGGCGCTGATGTCTTTAATATGAATGAAGAAAAACCTAGACAGCAGGCAAAAGAATGGGTTGAACAAATTCATGAACAAGTGAAATTATATGAGCTTGCTGTGCAAACTAACACCTTAACACCGCTCCATGAAATCATAAAATCATTTGGATACGACTCTTTTCTAGAAGCGCTACAAACGGAATGGGTAAACTTTGGCTTGGGCTATTGGAATGAGGATGTCTATAAGTCTGACTATATAGAGGTATTCATTGAAAATGGTTTGCAGGGCCTCAAAGATGAGCAAGGAAAAGAACTTGTACCCCCAATCTATCAGACAGTAGCTGATGTAATTGACATTTACTATGCCGATGAAAATGATAACGTCCTATCGTTAAGGGGTAGCATCGTAAGCGCTAATGAAAAATATGGCTTACTCGCTATTCCACAGAATTTAGTGTTGATACCCCTCGTTTATGAGGAGCTTTCATGGATTACGAACAATTATTTTAACGCCAAAATAGCGGGGAAATATCATTTAATAGACCATGAAAACATCGATTTATTGCAAATTACTAGTGAGGAGCCTTTTCACTATGAATATCCAAACTTATTCTTCTTAAAAACAAAAGGCACAGCCAAAAGAACATACTATTCCAACACGGGGATATACTTAGGGGAGCATCTAGAAGAATCTCTACGGACTTTACCCAACAACTATTACTACGTAAAAACAAATAAATTACAGAAGAAAATAGCTATTATTAAACCTGACGGTACACGCTTAGCAAATGATATAGATCAACTAATAGCAACAGAAAGCTATCAGTCACTCGCCTACTGTAAAGGAAAAGAATGGTTGCTTTACGACACCGTATCCCATAAAAAATTAGCCGATAAAATCTCTATTAAGGGTGTATCCATCCCCAAATATGCGTATTTCTTTAAGGATATATACATACTTAACACCAACGAAGGTACAGGCCTCTATGGAGCTAATCAGGCTAAATGGCATGTAGAACCAAGCAACGCGCTAACAAAAATTGAGCATCTTGATAATCAATTTTTAAAAATTCATTTCAACAAAGGGATGATGTATTGGGATGACCTCAATCAGGAGCTCAGCGCCAGCTTTACCTATGTTTCAGAGGCTGTAGATCGGAACAATTATCAGTTACTCGTATATCGTAATAGGGAGCTTTTAGGGCTGCCTAACAATAACGAGCTAAGCCTTATACTGCCGGAAGAACTTGGAAAGATGTATATTTCACGTCACACCCTTGGCGCTGATGATCTAATGCATTTTGTTAATTTTTTCACATATTGGAAGGCAAAAGAAGGAGCAGATTACTACAAGAATTTTGATAATGAGACCTGCTACCAACTGGGAGTAGCTATGGTTGATAAAAGTGAGCTTGACGAAGCTGTCGCAATCTTTGAATTTGGAGCTTCACGAAATCATGCACTTATGATGACGGAATTAGGCATTCTATATGCCGATGAGGATAATGCAAACTATTATAATCCCGAAAAAGCTACCACTCTTTATAAAAGAGCGGCAGCATTGGATGAGAAAAATGCATGGAATAACCTAGGCTATCATTTACAAAATGGCCTTGGTATAGCGAAGCATATTCCTGAAGCAATAGCGGCCTATAGTAAAGCGGGAGAACTCGGGAATGGTTTAGGCTACACGAATCTTGGTGATCTCTATTACTATGGCGAATGTGTAGAAAAAAACTATGACACCGCCCTAGCCTATTATTTGAAAGCGGAAAAAAGGCACTATCCAAATACTGAAAAACTTGCCTCCATCTATTTTGAAAAAGAGGAATATAAAAAGGTGTTAAGTTTATTAAAGAAGGACTACAACCAGACATTTTCTGCGATCTACTACGCGCTGATGTATGAGGAAGGTCTGGGTGGCCTAAAGATTAATATTAAAAAAGCTATTTCCTACTATGAGCAAGCATTAGCCAAGAGTGACTACCCCTTTGCTTTACAACAGCTCTTAAACTATTACGGTAAAGGTGGTGCCTATGAGAATGAGGAAAAATATAACGCCTGGCTTCTACGCCGAGAAAGTTAACATGATAAAAAATAAGCCCCATAGAAGTATAATTATACTTTTATGGGGCTTCTCACAACTAGGTTATGGGGCTTCTCGCTACAAAGAAAGTTATATTTCGGTCTTCCCTATTCTATAAACTTTTATTGCCGCGTCATGGAATGGATTTAGAACATTAAATCAAAGGAAAGATCCTTATTAAAGAATGTTATTGTTTTCCGAGCTCCTGCTTTAATTTCACTTATATTAATCGGATTATCCGATCTAGTCCAGGTATTAAAAGTAATATCTGTTCCAGCTGGCTTACAGTCGTAATCTTCTACCCTTGCGTATACGTAAAAGTTACCATGCTCGTCAATCGTAGGATTCTCAATTTTAAAAATATCTTTCCCCGATTTATCATAGTATTCTTTCTTGGAAACATTTTCTGATTTTCGCTTATCGATATAGAAATACCAGTAAGAATAACTCATTCCACCAGTCTTATCTGCTGTATTTAAATAAACATGACATTGACCATACGATCGGAAAGTACCATCTTTTATCCCTGCCATATGGCCCGTTAAAATTTGCGCTTTTACTGGTGCAGCTAATTTTTTAGGAGCTGCTTTACCCACAGCCACATAGTCATTAGCAAGCAGTAAATCATTAATTTTCACATCATTTGCGACAGAGTTCACATCCTTAGGAAATAAATACCTCATTTTACAGCTTAAAGGAATCGCAGGAACGTTACTGGTTGAAAAATTACGCATAAAATTTCTAGACTCACTTTGCATTAATGCAATAATACTTTGAATATCTCCTGATTTATTCGCTATAGATGGCGAAACGCCATAATAAGTAAATTTAACATCGACACTCTTGGAACCTAAGCTTGCTCCATAGTCAAAACCTACTTTTCCAGAAGCTAGACCATATTCAATATTAGCTGCTAATTTAGCCTTCTGTTCTTCACTTAACTCACTACTTGAAATTTCAGCTTCAATGGCAAAACCATAATCGATGGAAGATACATACATAGGCCTTAATTTTGGATCAACATAGGGGATGGCATTCATAATATCATAATTCTTATTAGTTGCCTGGATGTTATTAACCTTATTCACTTCCAAAGAATAGACCTTACTTACCATAACTACCTTTATTGAGCTCGCAGTTGAAGAGCTAGACGTAGAGTAACCCATATCCACAGAAACGGACATATAACCACCTCCAACTTGGATATCCATGGATTGTGCTTCAGCCTTAGAAGTATATATTCCAGAAATAGAAGTATAGTCAGCCTGCTTAGGCATAATCGCTCCTGTTAGGTGATTAGAGGATTGTGTAAGGAAAATATGTTTTTGTGCATTTTCTGACAATTGCGCATTGCTTGAATGTACGGTACCAGTTAAATAAATATTCTCCCCGTTAAATGCATTCCACTGTCTGATATTTTTTAGGTTTCGCTTAATCTTATCTTCAGTAAAGATCGCTCCTAAATAGATATCCTTATACTTTGATTCGGTAGGCTCAAAATATAATCGGGAAGCATTTTCCTCTTTACTAGCATCGGCATTAATAAATGGGGAGTTGTTGGTAAGTTTTGGATATAAAGTAAAACTTGTACCATTAATTGATTTCTCTGCTCTTCCAGTCTTATTCGCTGTTAAAGTCTCTGGATTTAGCCTTGTGCTGAAATACTTCTTTAGCGCCTCCACAGATACGTAATTTCTTGTCGTAGGTGCTTGGGTTTGAGTTTGGGTTTGGGTTTGAGTTTGAGCTTGAACAGCGATAGAACCCTGTACAAAAAGCGCTAGTAAAAGCACATTTTTCACTTTTGTATTCATTGGTAACGTGATATAATAAAATATTTGATTGAGTTAAAATTCAAACACATCACTTTTAAAGCATAATCCTATTATTTCAACGCAAGAGACTAGCATCTAGCACACTTAAATTATCAAAAAATAAAAATCACAAAGAAAAATGACAGGTAGATGCAAACAAGCACATGATTTTGCCCCAATTTTAAAAAATTTTATAGCAAGACGCAAGATAAAATACAAAAATACCTATTTGTAGGTAGTAATTACGATTGAAATTAGACCCTACCAATTCAAAGTTCAATTACTTAGGAAGGATGTTTCTAGGCATAAAATCGGGGATATTTCTAAACCTGAAAAAGGGGTGTAAATAGTATGTATTGACCGACACCTTAAGGTTAAGGATTGGTATAAGGATCATAGTCACTAGGGATGCGACTATGATCCTTTATGAGATTATTTTGAATTTTCAGGTAAGCTAAGCGGCTTTCCATTAATCGTATTACCTTCAATTTTGGCATTAATAACACGTTCAAATAGGATTTCCTTTTTATTCCAATGGAAGGCAGGATAATCGTTATTCGTACTGATTATGTTATTCTTAAAGGTAATTCCATCAACCGATTTAGCATATAAAAGTGGTTTATCAAAAGTTTCAAACTTATTGTTTTCAATTTTTATATTGCTATGAAAATACTTTTTCTGACTTTTTAAATCTGGAATTTCCGGATAAATAGAAATTACAGCATTTGTAAATTGAAATTGACTTGTCAATGCATTTATAAAGGTATTGTTGGTAATTAAAATATTACGTGTAGAACCAGTTTCATACCAGCCGTTAGAATCGCCACATAATAAAATTGCAGTTCCTGAGGTATGGTCAAATAGGTTGTCTTTAACAATTGTCGGCTGTGGTGTACTGAAAAGTGCTCCACGCGCTCTATTATTGCGTACAAGGTTTTTTGAAAATTCTACACGTGGCGTCCATGTTAAGTTTTCAATACCAATATCCATCAGTTGTGGGTCTACTTGCTCATCGAGCTCCTTTGTAAAAACAATTTTGAATTCACGAATGGGGTCAGTTGGATTTTGGCGTAGCACCTCAATAGCAGCGATGGTATTCTTATTATCGAAAAGCTCCATTGTTTTCGACTGAATAAACTGTACGGAGTCTGCTGCATATCCCCAATCAAAACCATACGCTTGACCGTGCATATATTTAGCTATAACGGTATTTTTATTAACTTTTTTCAATACTTTCAAGTAGGTTCCATGAATATTGATAGCATCATCCATCATATTTTCATAGACTCCATTTCTTGCGATAATAACGCCTTTACAGCCTGAGAAATGAGTAGCATCAGCTTGAGCAGTAAAGTATCGAGGATCTTTCTTGCCTCTAAAAGTGACATTAAATTTTTCTAAATAAATATTATTTGTCAACTGCGCTAACAAGCCCATTCCTTCAGAATAGTGGACATTGACGTTATTCAATTTAATATTTTCACCTTTATGCACAAAAATTCCTGGATTAGGTCTTTGCCAGCTGCGCATAGCTACAATCATGCCTGCTTTCAGCTTAGGATTTTTCCAATTGGTGGCTTTAATTACTCCTTTAGAAATCTCTGTAACTTTACTAGTACCTACAGCAATATCACTTGTGTTATAAACAATTCGTTTACTATCCTGCTCAAAGACGATACCAGCCACTGGGCGCATTTCCCAGTTATGTCCCGTATTGTAAAATACACTATCCTTAATGGTGTACGTTACCCAAGGGGCAGTTTCATAGGTTATAGTACCTGCCTGGATATCATTTTCCAAAATTTTCACTTGACAGATTTGCGGTTGCTGGAAATCAATATTAATATTCTTTAAGGTAAGATTCTTATTTTCAATTAGAGAAATTGGCAACATCCGTCCATGAAAAATAAAGTCCGCACCTTGCCCGTCAAGGCTAATATTATTGTAGTGTTCTAAACTTATTCCAACAATTTTAGGGTTATCCTGATCATGATTAGAGATATAATATTCTTTTCTAACGGCTCCTTCAGGATAGAAATCATAGCGTCCCTTTTTAAATCGGATAGTAATCGCCGTGTTATGTCCTGCTTCTTCAACGATTTGTTTTATAGCGCTATTTACAAGTGTGCTCATATTCGCCCCCGTATTTGGCTTTACGCCATATTTCACGAGGTCATAGACATTAGGTGCTGCGCTTGCATGTGATTGAAAACAGAAGAAGAGCACAAAAATTAGCAATAAATTACTTTTACTAAAAGTAGGCATAGGTATTTGAGGTTTAAATATAAATAAGTAAGGTTTAAGAATTTTTTTTAAAAATTTTACAATGATACTTAAAAAAAATATTGAAATCAATTTTGATGACTCTGAATAATTACCATTTTTGCATACTGACCTTAGACGTTATGTATGTCGGAAATTATCGACCTGAATAAAGCTATTACATAAATATTCGCCAGGTATCAGCTAGGAATTATTGCAGCCTCACACCTCTCCTCTAATTTAGCCCCCAATAAGTTCGGAGTGAAATTTTAGATTTCAAATTAATACATTTGAGATAATGAAATATAAGAAATGGACTTTAGCTGAAAAGCTAGAAATCTTATCTAGTGGCGATGCCATAGG
>JAGKSB010000013.1 GCA_017942165.1 Rhinopithecimicrobium faecis
AAAAAATGGACAATGCCGATTCATAATTGGGGAATTGTTTTAAACCAATTTATGCTTATTTTTGACAAAAGGCTCAGATTATAAAATCCAAGCCTAACTTTTTAACTTACACACTTGATGGGATAGTGTCGAAATCTTTTATGTTTTGGGTTTTTACGCGCTTAATATTTGATGTCAGAGTAGCTAGATCACTTGTTAAATTAAGTGTTACAAGTTAAATATTTGCAATAATTGAAATTTTACCATCTTAAAATTTACACATTACAGACTTTTTTAATACATTAATGCACGGGTATACTAAAGAAATTGGGGTTGAAGCAGAATCATTAGAAATGTTCTTATTTAAAAAGAAGTATTTTTAATGCAATAAGATATTAATGGATATTATGTTATATTTATTTCTATCCTTCATTTTTTATTTTACTTCTGCTTTTAGTTTTTTTATGAGTTCCCTATCCCAAATGAGTTTTTTTAATGTAGTTATAAAAGAATCTCCTGTGTTTGGCATAATTTAAAGTTTATAAGTTATAATTTAATTTCTTTCCCCTAATCAATCTCCTTAAGTCCACAAAATAACAAAACCCACTGAAAATCAGTGGGTTTTAATATATCTTTGCGGAGAGGGCGGGATTCGAACCCGCGGTACCGTTAAGTACACACGCTTTCCAAGCGTGCTCGATCGACCACTCTGACACCTCTCCGTTTGTGGTAGCACAAAGATAATGCATTTATTGACTCACACAAAAGAAATTTGTCTTTTTCCCGTATACCCCCTCAAAGTCAGGGAAATAAAAATTCCAGCCCTCACGCCAGCCTTAAAATATCTCAAAGTACAAAAAACATCATTAAATCGCTTATATACAAACCATTCCTATCCATCATAAAAAAAGCTATTTAAAATAACATAAAAAAGCACCTACTTTTTTGATGAATAGAATGTAAAACTTTACTTTTACGCATATTAATTATAAAACATGGCTTTAAATTACGTTTGGGTCGCATTTTTCTTAATCACATTTGTTGTAGCAATCATTAAATTAGTGTTTTTTGGAGATGTCGAAGTATTTCAAAATATTGTAAATTCAATATTTGATAGTGCTAAAAATGGAGCAGAGATCTCCATTGGATTAGTTGGGGTGATGACATTTGCCTTAGGTATAATGAAAATCGGTGAAAATGGCGGAATGATAAATATTTTTGCTCGACTTGTAGGACCATTTTTCAATAAATTGTTCCCTGAAATCCCTAAGAATCATCCAGCCTTTGGATCTATCCTTATGAATTTCTCCGCCAATGCCTTAGGCTTAGACAATGCCGCAACACCTATGGGGCTGAAGGCGATGAAAGAGCTGCAGGAGCTGAATCCGAATAAAGATACCGCATCGAATGCGCAGATTATGTTTATCGTATTGAATGCCTCCAGCCTAACGCTCCTACCGATATCTATTATGGCCTACCGCAAGGAAGCCGGTGCCGTAGACCCCTCAGATGTATTCTTACCCATCCTTCTGGCGACATTTTTCTCAACCCTTGTGGCCTTAATTTTAGTGGCTGCATACCAGAAAATAAATCTTTTTAATAAGGTTATCATGGCCTACCTTGGAGGGATGACATTATGCGTCGGCGCATTGTTGTATTATATCGCTGGATTGGATCAGGAAGCTATTTCTTTAATATCTAAGGTTGCCGGAAATGTTATTCTATTTGGTTTATTTACCTCATTTATAGGATTGGCATTGTTTCGCGGGATAAATGTATATGATAGCTTTATTGAAGGCGCAAAAGAAGGGTTTGAAGTTGCTATTAAGATCATCCCCTACCTGGTGGCTATGTTAGTCGGTATTGCGGTATTTCGCAGCTCAGGAACGATGGATTATATCGTGCAAGGGTTTTCTTCCGCTATTGCCTTCTGCGGATTGGACACCTCCTTTGTTGACGCCCTGCCGGTAGCATTTATGAAGCCTTTAAGTGGGTCTGGAGCCCGTGGATTGATGGTAGATCTGATGCATGCTAAAGGACCTATGGACTTTGCTTCGCGTGTAGCCTGCGTTATTCAGGGGTCTACAGAAACAACATTCTATGTGTTGGCTGTTTACTTTGGTGCCGTAGGTATAAAAAAGACGAGACATGCCTTACCCTGTGCACTACTTTCGGAACTTTCAGGTGTGATCGCTGCAATTATTATGTCGTATATATTCTTTAAATAAGGTATATTCACTTATAAAATTAAAATTATGTCCAAAACTATTGCATTAATAGCCCACGATGGAAAGAAAGCTGATATGGTAGCTTTCGTGAAAGATCATATCGAATTTCTAGTAAAAGCAAAGCTGGTAGCTACAGGGACTACAGGCTCCTACATTCTGCAAACAGGATTAGAAGTAGATCGTAAGCTTTCAGGCCCTATGGGCGGAGATGCGCAGATTGCTGCAATGGCTGCTGAAGGAAAGATAGACGGCATTATTTTCTTTCGTGACCCGCTTGGAAAACATGCCCACGAGCCTGACATCCAAATGTTAATGCGTGTTTGTGACTTATACAATGTTCCTTTAGCAACAAATCCTGCTACAGGAAGCCTTATTATTGAAGGCTTATTAGAAGATTTAGTTTCCTAGCTTTTTTAAAGGATAGTAAGCGAATAGCATACCTTATTTCAAGTGAAAAAATAATTATTTATCCGCTTGAAATAAGGTATTTTAGTGTCCATAAAAGATTTCAATAGAAGTTTATATCGTACCCAAAATAATCCTATACCTGCAATTTGTAAATTAAGATACTATATTTGCAGGCAATTAAAAGAGATTTCGCATGCAGACGTACAAAAATACAGCCATTGACTCCCCTTTCCGCCATATAAAAAGAGAGGACTGGAAGGATTTAAATGGGAAATTTTCTAATACTATAGACGATGAAGATCTCAAGACCCTACATGCGCTCAATGAACCTTTGACGATGCAGGAGATTGAAGAAATCTATTTTCCATTAAGTCATCTCTTGGATATTCATCTTCAGCAATACCATACCTTACATATTAAAACAAACTCCTTTTTCTCGAAAAATGGGAAAAACCTACCTTTTATTATTGGTATCGCAGGATCGGTCGCTGTAGGTAAAAGTACGACAGCACGCGTTCTTCAGCGTGTGCTAAGCCTGCTCCCCTCAAAACCTAAAGTAGACTTGGTGACTACCGATGGATTTCTTTATCCCAATAAAACGTTGGTGGAGAAAAATATTTTAAACAGAAAGGGCTTTCCGGAAAGTTATGACGCGAAAAAACTGCTTAACTTCCTATCAGCCGTAAAGTCTGGAGTGGAAAAAATTTCTATCCCCGTATATTCACACCTTGTGTACGATGTCCTTCCGGAAGATCAGCAGCAAGTAATTGAACAGCCAGATATCCTTATTGTAGAAGGCATAAATGTGCTGCAGGTAAACTCCCAGCACCCAAGAAAAGGTCATTCTGTCTTTGTATCTGATTTTTTTGATTACGCAATCTATGTGCATGCTTCGGAGAAAAACCTCTTAGAATGGTATGTTAATAGGTTTGAATCTCTGCGTGCCACAGCATTCCAAGACCCTCAATCCTATTTCCACCGCTACGCACATATGAATGCCAAAGAGTCCGTAGACATGGCAATTAATATATGGAACGAAATTAATAAGCCTAATTTACTGGAAAATATCCTACCTACACGGTATCGCGCGGATCTAATATTGGAAAAAGGATCCCACCACTTCGTGCAGAAAGTTAAAGTGCGCATGATTTAATCAATGCGTACCCCCTGCATGCGCTGTAATACCGCATGTAAGACCTCGCCTTCTAGATTACGGTGCAACTTATTAGTGGCTGCATTCGTAGTAATAAAGACCTTATACTTAATGTAATCTTTGCCTATGGCGTGGACTTTTAATTCAAAACTCTCATCCCATACGACTGAAGGGTTATGTTTCAACTGCCCTCTAATAGCATTTTCAATCTCCCCCATAGGTAAGTTTGCCGTTAAAGGAAGCTCAAAGGGCACCAACAGTCGGTTGGTCTTCTGCGAAGACTTATTTACTAAAGTCGTCGTGAACACCAAGTTATTAGGTACTAAGACCGCATCGTCATCTTCATTTCTGACAACCAGATTTGCCAAGGTAATATCAACAATCTTCCCGTGATTATCACCGATTTTTATGTGATCCCCAATTGAAAACTGATCGGAAAACATAATGATTAATCCGGAAATCATATTGGTAATATATTCCCTGAATGTTACAGCTATAGCCATTGCAACAATCGTCATGCTCGTGATAAACTCCTTAGGGTCGATACCCAAAGCGACCATTAATGCTATAATGATAAAAACAGCATTTAATACTGTAGCCATTCTCCCGATACCTAAAATAAAATTTCCCCGCACCTTCTCATAAGCATGCTTGCGCCGATAAAGCATGACAAGAATATACTGTCCAATAGAAATTAATATGCTCGCGGTAAGAATGGTGTTCAAAGCCACGGCTATTTGAGAGATATAAGGCTGCTTATAGATGGCCTGTAACCCTATAAAAGAGTAATTTATCGCTAACCAAGCAACAATTTTTAAAATAAAAGAGAAGGATAGCTTACGATCTTGAGCAGTATTATTCATAGTATATTGTCATATTAAAGGCACAAACACCAACGGGCTTGCAACCTGCTTCAAAATACAAATAAAAGGTATTATTTCGAAAAACAAATTATTACTTTTTCGCATTATAATGCTAGTAAGCACTGAAAGGTTATTCTTTTGCAATTCGCCTGAAGATTCCTTTTAGTATATAAATAGCACAATTTTATGGATACACAAATTACACATATCGTCGTTGTAGGCGGTGGATTTGCAGGGATAAATTTTATAAAATCGCTCCCTGATCAGCCCAACATACAAATCACATTAATTGATACCAACAACTATCACTTCTTTCCCCCACTGATCTATCAAGTTGCTACGGCGTTTATTGACGCCTCCAACATAAGCTATCCCTTCCGTAAAATGTTTCAGGATCGTAGCAATGTACGCTTCCATTTAGGCGCTTTTATGCAGGTTAATACCGAAGGGAATACGGTGGAGACAGCCAACGGGGTAATACCCTACGACTATATCGTATTTGCGCATGGTACGGAAACGAATTATTTTGGTATGGAAAATGTTAAGCAGGCCGCTCTCCCCATGAAAACCCTTGCCGATGCGCTAAGTCTCAAAAATCATCTCCTGCTAAATATGGAATATGCCGCACGCCAAACGGATCTGGTGAAACGTAAGGAAGCCCTAAATATCGTGATTGCTGGAGGAGGCCCTTCTGGTGTAGAAATTGCAGGGATGATTGCCGAGCTTGGCAAGCATGTATTCTACAAAGAATTTAAAGAAATAAAAACGCTTACAGGACATATTTACCTCGTAGATGCTGCCCCTGCCTTACTTGGGCCCATGTCAAAAATTGCTCAGGATGAAGCGAAAGCTGTCTTAGAGAAACTCGGTGTGAATGTCATCTTAAATATGGCTGTAAAAGACTATGAACAGGGAGCTGTAGTCCTTGGAGATGGCACACGCATTCCTACGAAAACATTGATTTGGACCTCAGGGGTTACTGGGCGCGCTATTCCTGGACTTCCACAGGATGTAATTGGAAGAGGTCGCCGTGTGCTTGTGGATGCCTACAACAGGGTTCAAGGAATGGAAAATGTGTTTGCCCTCGGAGATATATGCCTGCAAACGGCGGATGCTAACTATTCGGGAGGCCACCCTCAACTAGCGCAAGTGGCGATGCAACAGGGGGATTTACTAGGCAAGAATCTGATTCGATTAATTGAAAATGTACCTTTGAAAGCTTTCTCCTACAACAATAAAGGCTCCATGGCCATAATTGCAAAATATAAAGCCGTCGCAGATCTACCATCCTTCTCTTTTAAAGGGTTCTTTGCCTGGATGGCATGGCTCGTAATTCACCTGGTTCCTATAGCCGGATTTCGTAATAAAAGTAAATTATTGAACAACTGGTTTTGGTCTTATTTAACGAACAACCCTACGTTACGAATGATCCTCAAACCTAATGAAGAGCCTGATAAGAAGTAGGAAAACACTGCTATATGAGGGCCTGCAAAGCGTACGCGGTGATTGGGCTATTTGGCCTCTTAGTAATAGTCATTGTCTCCAAGACTTCGGTTATCAAAAATAAAATGGAGTTATAACTGAGCCTTTAACCCAGTGCGACATCTAAAGACATCATGATCACAAAGCCTAAAATAAAACCTAAGGTGGGAATATCCGAGTGCCCATCTTGCTGTGTTTCGGGAATCACCTCTTCAACGACAACATAGATCATGGCTCCTGCAGCAAATGCCAATGCATAAGGTAATATCGGTGTAAAAAAACCTACAGCCAAAGCACCTAAGACACCTGCAATAGGCTCTACAATTGCCGAAAGCTGCCCATAGAAGAAGCTTTTTCTACGACTAAGCCCCATTCTACGTAAAGGCACAGAGACGGCTACACCCTCAGGAAAGTTTTGCAAGCCTATTCCGATCGCTAATATAACCGCACCAGAGATACTCGCCTCAGGAAGACCTAAAGCCACGCCACCAAATAAAACTCCCACAGCTAAGCCTTCGGGGATATTGTGTAGGGTAATAGCTAACACCAATAAGGTCGTTCGCTGCCAAGAGGATTTTGGACCTTCAGACTCTTTGAAGTTGTGATGTAAATGCGGCAGTACCTTATCCAAAGAAAATAGAAATAAGGCCCCCATAACAAAACCTACGGCGGCGGGAACCACTTGCTTAAAGCCATCTCCCGGTGTCATGGCTATCGCTGGTGCAAGTAAAGACCAAAAGCTGGCCGCCACCATAACACCTCCTGTAAAACCTAGCATGGCATTCAACACCTTTTTATTCATGCTCTTAAAAAAGAAGACAACGGAAGCTCCTGCAGCGGTTACAAACCAGGTAAAGAGGGTTGCATATAAGGCTGCCATTACAGGGTCGATATCGGATAATAAGGATATTAAATTTTCAAACATAAAGAAAACTGAGTTATACGTTCTAAAGTTATCAATAAATATTCGTACACACGATATGATAATCAATCTAAGGCTGACATTTTGTGCTATTTGTAATTCATTAGCTATGAAAGTACTGCATAAATCTTATTTGAAATATCCTTAAACACAGTTTTTTAATTTATTCTTTCTATAAATTTTTCATATCTTGGAATAATATTTAAATTAATCACATTCTGAGTTTATGAAATATATCAATCGCCCATCTGCCCTAGCACTGTGTTTAGCTACTTTGATAAGTTCTGCTTGTTCATCTCCTGAGCCTAGCGACTGGGCAGCTTCAGATTTAACGGTGATGGAGCTTCCTGGGAAAAGTATTCGGGCGGTTCAAGCGATCAACGATAGCACCGTAATCTATGCTGCTAATGATGGACAGATAGGATATACGCATAACCTTGGAAAAACATGGACGGATGAAATTCTGAGCTTTGAGGGCAAGAATCCGAGTTTTCGCGCCATCAGTAAGACGGATGAAAATCTATTTCTTTTAAGTATTGAAAGCCCCGCAATCTTATACCGCATCAACTACGACCATAAAGATATTGTTTACACCGAACGCAATAAAGACGTGTTTTACAATGCTTTATCATTTATAGATAACAAAAATGGAATCGCCTTTGGTGATGCCGTCAATGGATGCTTCTCCATTCTACTAACAAAGAATGCTGGAAAGTCATGGGCTAAGTTACCCTGTGAATCTATTCCTGCAATGAAAGAAAATGAAGTAGCCTTCGCAGCATCCAATTCAAATATCGCAACCTATAAAGATCATGTATGGCTAGTAACAGGTGGCTCTGTTTCCAGAGTTTTCCATTCACATAATAAAGGGAAATCATGGGATGTCTTCGACACCCCTATTGTCGCAGGCAGAAAGATGACGGGTATCTATTCTGTAGATTTTTATAATAAAAATATAGGAATCATTGCGGGTGGTGATTATGACAATAAAGCATTGAACACCGCAAATAAAGCGCTCACTAAGGATGGCGGAAAGACGTGGACATTAATTGCCGACGGACAGCTTCCAGACTTTATATCTTGTATAAAATTTGTTCCCAATAGTGATGGAAAACAAATTATTGCCGCCGGAAAGGATAAGATATACCTCTCCAATGATCAGGGCACAAGCTGGAAAGCAATCCACGAAGGGGCCTTTAATGTACTTCAATTTATAAACCACTCCACCATATTTCTAGGTGGAGAGGGAAAAGCTGCGGTACTAAAGCTGCAAGAATTAGAAGATTAAACTAGAAGATCAACCGTTAACCTAATTCTCTGCAGCAGTGGAAGCTATGCGCAGTCCTTGGTAATCTTGAAGTCTGGTAGATGTATACCATCAAAGGAACGCTTTGCAAAACGCTTATTTACAGCTTGCATGGGCAGATCATCGACACACATATAGATACCTATTCCCGCAGAAGCATTTTCCGGAACACTGACGCCAGCATCTACTAATTCAAAATTATAGAAGCACTCGATATATGATTTCCAGAAGTTTATAGGGTTTTCAGAATTTTGCGATAGACTATCAGGGCCATAACAAGCCTCCTCATCGTCAAAACCAAAGAAATCATTAAGCACCTGATTCGTGATATCAATAAACTCCTCAGCGTCATCCTTGGAAAAGGTAGGCTGATAGTCTATGATATCCTGCTCATCACATATGTCTAACATCTCCCGCGACATAAAGCTATGCACTAAGTCAGGAAGCAGCTCAATAATGGTGTTAAATTTCTTCTTCATGGCGCAAAGCTAAGAATTTTTCAATAGCCTGAACGTCATCGCTTGATTTATCCGAATGTATTACGATTTATTAAGACTCCTTAAGACTCCTTAAGATTTATTACGACTTCTTAAGACTTCTTACGATCATTCTTTGGATACCCTTCGCTGTCTAAGTCATCCCGAAAGTCCTCTTCTGTTTCCGCCAGCTGCCTATCAACAGGGTGCACATGGAGCAACTCCTCCTTGGCTACACGCATCCCCAAATCGTCTAAGTCTTCTTCAAAGATTTCCTTCCGGTTGGCATACTCCTTACCAACATAAGGGTTTGAATTATCATACCTTGAGTCGTCATCTGTCGCTCCCTGCGCTATGGTGGTATAGTCCATGGGATGGTGATAATCTGGGTCGTCATCTTCGACATCCAAAACAAAACTCTTTTTTTCCTCACTGTAAGCTAAGGTATTCGTACAATCGTCCGATTTTACCCCCAGCTCTTCCTGCTCGTCAATAGATTCAGGATGCTCTCTTCGTTTATTTAACATAATATTCAGTTCCTTCCTAAGGATAAAACAGCTAGCGGAGCTAAAAGTTTTTATAAACACCCCCCTTTTCACTATATTTGTTAGGAATTAACACAGTATGTCCGCGAGCTTTAACCCCAAATCCTATTTACTTCCCAACATCGATTTTGATAGTTTAGATCCCTACAGCTATTTTCCTTTTTTGGAAGATATTGATGATGAACATGCGCGTGCATTAAGGCCTACAACCTTAGTAAAAGATGCCGCAACCTTTCATATGGCTGCTCATATGGCTACTCATATGACTGCAGCTGACCAACAAGCTATCGTGACGATTTCCTATGTAAAGCCCAATATATATTTTACTTGTGATTGTTCTGAATCGGGTGAATTTTGCAATCATAAAAAGCGCGCTTTTAAGGCGATTTTAAAACAACCGGACCTGCTAGCTTTCTTTTCGGAGAAATGGCGTGCTACACAGCTTAAAAAACACCTTCAGGAGCACAACATACCTTATATCACCACTGAAGACAGCCTTCTAACACTCACCTACGCGCATGACCGTGTAAGTGTACAGGCGGTAGACCCCAAGATCCTTCTTTTAAGGCAAGGGAAAAGCCCACAGGCAGCTCCCGATCCAACATCCCATAGAAGTAGCGGCAACAAGCAAAGTAACCTCAGCACACGGGGGACTATCCTCCTCTTTAGAGCCCACAAGTACTATGGACAACTCCAGGTGCAGCTCGCCGAGGGGAGCAGCACAAAAGATGGAAAACTTAAAAATCCGATAGACACAATAGCAAGCGACCGCTACCTTTGGAAAGCACAGAATCTTAAAGAATCACTCTTCTTTGCCGCAGTGAAGGAATTTGAAGCTCTTTCAAGCTTGAGTAAGGAAAATAGTATACGTGCCGCGCTACCCCATATTCTAAATAACCCAAGAGCCTTTCCATGTTTTCTCCACGACGCTACCGTTAGTACCCATAATTCCGCGAGCGCTTTGATCCCCATTCAAGTGAGATCTCGGATAGAAAAATTGCAGATATCCGTTCAGAAAGAAGGCGATTTCTACACGCTTGAAATCTCCGCAGCACACGACGGCAGGCAGATTCCGTTTAAGGAATTCACCTTGGAGCTCGGCTATTTTTTACGCTACAAAGACTATATGTACTTTATGGAACGTCCTGAAGTAGCGGATTTCCTAAAACTATGCTCCAACAACCAAGATAAAGTATTGATTCATAAAAATCAGTTTAACTTACTAAATGATAGTTACCTAAAAATCATAGCTGATTACGTTTCCATAAACTATCAGGATATCCCGACACTTCCCACAAAAGGAGGCCTCGCAAAGCAGTCCTATGACAACAGGCAGGTAATCCTCTATTTTGAGGAGTCACAGGAATTCATAAATATCCTTCCTGTACTGCGCTATGACGATATGGAAGTCCCTATTCGAAGCCGGCGGCCTGTATTCATAAAAAATGCTCAAGGGCAAACAAATATCCTTCCCCGCAAGGAGGAAGAAGAGCAAGCTGTGCTCGTTGAGCTTCTGAAGTCACACCCTTATTTCGAGGAGCAGCTTTCGGAGAGCTTTATGCATTTCTACTTACATAGGGATAAATTTTTGGATGTAAATTGGTTTTTACCCTGCTTTGAGCACTGGCGTTCATTAGGTTATCAGCTGATAGGCTTTAAGGATATAAAGCAACAGCATCTGAATCCTTATCAAGCAAAGATTACAATACAAGTGCTCTCCGGGATTAACTGGTTTAACACACAGCTGGAAGTAAAATTCGGCCCCCAGAAAGCGAGCTTAAAAGCCTTGGCCAGCATGCTGAAAAACAAGCGCAATCAGGTGCTTTTAGACGATGGCACTTGGGGCGTCCTTCCAGCAAATTGGCTGAAGCGTATGCAGGAATTGTTCCATAAAGCTAGCGAGCAGAATGATGATTTTCTACAGTTTGAAAAAGTCCAGTTTGGAGAGCTTGACCAGCTATTTGAAGCGGAAGAGCTCCATGCTGAAGTTAAACAAGAAGTTAAACTACTTAAAGATAAATTACTAGTATACAAAGAAGAAAATACGAGTCCTCCTATAGGGTTCAAGGGTGTACTGAAGCCCTACCAACTGCAGGGTTACCATTGGCTTACGGAGCTTTCAAACTTGGGAATTGGGGGTATTTTGGCGGATGATATGGGCTTAGGGAAATCCATTCAAACACTCGCCTTCCTCCTGAATAAAGCGCCTACACATAAGACCTTACTCGTGGTGCCTACAACCTTAGTTTTTAATTGGCTCGCAGAGAGCAAGCGCTTTACACCGTCACTTAGGATTCTATGCCTAGATGGGCCTCAGCATACGTTAAAACAACTGGATATCGCCCCTTATGACCTACTTATCATTACCTATTCCCGACTTACACTAGGGATCAACTATTTGAAAAAATTGCCCTTTGACTTCCTCATCTTAGACGAGTCGCAGCAGATAAAAAACCCCGATTCCCAACGCTACAAGGCTGTGAAAGAGATTCAGGCGAAATCGAAATTTGCTTTAACAGGCACCCCCCTGGAAAATAGTAGTCAGGACCTTTATGCGCAATTTTCTATTGTCACACCCGGCCTGCTAGGGAGTCGCAAGTACTTTACCGACGTCTACACCCGCCCTATTGATGCCTTTGATGACTACAAGCGTCGCCGTCAGCTGCAGGAGCTTATCGCTCCCTTTATGTTGCGTCGTACGAAAGATGCCGTACTCCAGGAGCTCCCCGAGAAGGAGGAGCAGGTTGTATATTGTGAAATGCTCCCCAATCAGCGTAATTTATACGAGCGCTATGAGAAGGAATTTCGCGATTTCATAGACGCTCATACCGGGGATGAGATCCGAAAAAATGCGATGCATGTGTTAAAAGGATTGCTCAAATTGAGGCAGATTTGCAATAGCCCAAGCTTACTTGCCGCGGATAAGGCAAGCAGCACTAAGGCTTCTTCAAAAGTCACTTATTTGGTGGAGCAGGTGCTGGAGCAGCAGGCTTTTCAAAAGATCGTTATCTTCTCCCAGTTTGTGGAGATGCTGCACGCAATTAAACAAGAACTTGAAATGAAAGGTGTAAAACCTTTATTACTAACCGGAAAATCAAAAGATAGAGGAGCAATAATTGATGCCTTTCAGGAGGATGAGGAGCAGCGCGTGCTGCTGATTAGTTTGAAAGCTGGTGGCACAGGACTAAATCTTACGGCGGCGAATTTACTCTTTCTCGTGGAGCCATGGTGGAATCCTGCCGTAGAAGCGCAAGCCATAGACCGCATTTATCGGATGGGACAATACCGACGTGTTACAGCTGTACGCTTAATTACACCGAATAGTATTGAGGAGAAGATGATGCAGCTGAAAGATGACAAGAGATTTATCGCCGAGGAGCTTGTAAAAGCGCTCTATTTATGACATGTATTTGAACATAATACCACAGAATAGCGCTATCTTTAGTGCTTAGGTAAGCAAAAAATAAAAAAAATGAGAAAGTCGCTATTACTCTTGGCCCTACCCTTGCTACTTGCAGGATTCAGCAGCCAGGCTGCAACGCTAAATAAAGAGCCTTTAAAAGTTACTGCTGCAGGAAGTATTTATGCGCCTGCTACTGTGCCTCTACAGAAATCCTTTAACGACTACTTTGCACTCAAAAATGCACTAGTATTAACGGATGCTGTGCAAGCGAAGCAGCTTGCTGGAAAACTTCTAAAGACGGTTTCGCAGGTAAGCATAAAATCCTTGAACAGCAATGAGCTTCAAGTATGGAACACCTACAGCAACCGCATCAAAAGTAATGTCGCACAGATTGCGAAGTCTACGGCTATTGAGGATCAGCGCAAGCTATTTTTAATGGTTTCTACGGACTTTGTAAGCCTAGCGAAAGTTGCCAGTAAGACGGAGCCTTACTACGCGATGCACTGCCCGATGGCCAATGGTAACAAAGGTGGCGATTGGTTAAGCAAAGAAGCTGCCGTAAAGAACCCCTATTTTGGAAATAAGATGATGAGTTGTGGTAAGGTTACAGACACGCTTAAATAGCACGAAATCTGAGACCATATCCTTATAATAGAAGCATGATAAAAGCCGTATTTTTTGATATTGATGGGACATTAATTAGTTTTGACACCCACCGTGTACCCCCATCCACGGAACAAGCTATAGCAGCCTTAAAGGCTAAAGGTATAAAAGTTATTATTTCCACGGGGCGATCTATTAACTCCATCAATCATATTACACACTTAGGGTTCGATGGGTATATAACCTTTAATGGTGGATATTGTGTCACCAAGGAAGGCGACATACTTTTTAAAAAGACCATCGCTCAGTCGGATATAGATGCTTTAATTAAGCATCATCAGGAGGTGGAGCCTATTGGATTCTCCTTTATGTCTGAAAAGCAGATTTCCATTAACACGGTAAATCCTGCAATCTCTGAGATGTATGCCCTTTTAAACCTGGAGGTGCCCCAGTTAATTGATTATGACAACTTCGACAGCGCTTCGGTATTGCAAACGAACGTCTTTGTAGACCCCGCAAAGGAGCATACGTTGATGCCTGCTATTATGCCGAACTCCATTGCCACGCGTTGGAGCCCCCTGTTTGCGGATGTCAATCCTGCAGGGCAGAGCAAGAAAGTTGGGATTGATATTTTCCTGAACCACTTCGGCATAGACCGTAGTGAGACTATGTCATTTGGCGATGGTGGCAATGACATCACCATGCTTCAGCATACGGAAATTGGCGTAGCCATGGGCAATGCCAATCAGGAAGTTAAGGAAATTGCCGACTATGTGACTGAATCTGTCGATGATGATGGGATATGGAAGGCTTTAAAACATTTTCAAGTAATCTAACACGGCTTGAAAATTGTCAATGTTACCTTAAAAATATTACTATTAGAATTTATAAGAAGGCTGTGATTCGTTGGAAAATGGTTTTGCAGCCGCTCTCTGAGCAAATCTATCAAGCTGTTGGCTGATTGATCATGCACATAATGATTTACCCGATTGGAGATGGTAAACGTCGCAGCTTGCGATGTCGTGCGTACCTGTATTCTAATCGGGTATTTTTCTATCGTCGCAATACCATGGCGGCAGGCATTCAGCAATAAGGGCATCCATAGGAGCGCAGGAATAGTAAATTCTTCCGCAAGGTCTTCCTTTATAGTATAGTAAAAACCTTCCTTTTGAAACAACTTCTTAAGTTGTAAATAATGCTGCATATGCGTCATCTCGCGCGCCACAGCATGAAAACTATTTTCCTCAAGCCCCACAATAAAACGGGTATATTCCTGAAATAGTGGCAGACCTAACTCCTGCTGCGTAGAGATCCCCTCGGCAATTGAAGTCAGCAGCTCCTGGTCCCACTTGGAGGACTCAAAGGACAACTTCGCAGATAATGTGTAGCTTTCAGCATGTGGTAACTCCCCTTTTGGGGAAAATATTTTTTTGAGACGCCCTAACATAGAAAGTTCTTTACAAGCCGGAAACACCCCCTGAAACCACCAGCTTCATGGCATCCGTTGCCGACATATTCAACTTCTTAACCTTATCCTTATGAACGATCACGACCTGCCCCGCAAAAGAATAGGAATACGGGAAATATACGATGACATCGTCTTCCAAGCCTAACTTAGTTAGGTCATGCTGCGTCAAAAAGCCAATTTTCTTAAGGCCCATATCATTTACCTCCACTAACACGGGCTCATTAAACTTCTTAGCATCCCCCACGAAAGCCTCCGTAAAATCCTTTATAGAGGAATACAAGGTGTTAAAAAGGGGAATTCTATTCAGCTGAAAACTAAACCACTTTACAATGGGATCGGATACTAAATTCGTGAAAATGATACCTGTAAGAAAAAGCACAAAGAGCACAGTAAGTATCCCTAATCCAGGCACATAAATCGGTCTTCCAGCCTCATCTTCAAAGAGGAAAGTAGCTAGATTTAATGCTGAGTCGATGGAGGACACAATCCAGACAATTAAAAAGATCGCCCCCGCTAGTGGAACGATAACGAGCGTTCCACGAATAATATAATTGACAAAACCCCGAAATATCTTAGAAATCATCTGCTTAGTTTAGTTGCACTCAAAGCTACTAAAATATACGATTTCCAAAGTCAATTATTCGTAAAAATAAACCCTCTTCACCCTTTGGGAGATATTTACAAGCAGCTCATAAGGGATGGTATCTATATCTTTTGCTGCCTGAATAAGGTCCGGAAAGACAATGACCTCGTCTTCCTCCTGCAATGTAATATCTGTCACATCAAGCATACACATATCCATACATATATTTCCTACAGTGGGCACCAGCTGACCATGGATTAACATCTTGCCTACGCCATTCCCAAACTTCCTGCTGTAGCCATCGGCATACCCTATTTTCACAGTAGCAATCTTACTTGGGCGCGCGAGTTTGCCCATCCGCCCATAGCCTACAGTCTCTGTAGGTTCTAGGTATTTTATTTGCGTAACATTGGTCTTTAGCACCGAAGCTTCCTGCAGATGGAAGTCTGCGGCATCCAACTCTACACCATATAAACCGATCCCTAAACGCACCATATCAAATGTCGCTGAGGGCCAGTTTACAATTCCCGATGTCGCGGCAATATGTTTGATTATTGGGTAGCCAATTTCCGCCTGTAGCTCCTGCGTGAAACGATCAAACTTCGCAATCTGCCCCAGGGTAAATGTGCGATGCGTGAGGTCTGAGGCTGCAGCAAGATGGGAGAAGGAGGATTGCACCTTAACCTGCTCGGCATCCTTTAAAAGCGCGCAGAGTGCTTCAATTTCTTCAGGCATAAAGCCTAATCGATGCATGCCGGTATCCACTTTAATATGAATTGGGAAATCTGTAATCTGCTGTGCTTTCAAGAATTGTATAAAGCTCTTTAAAATACGGAAGCTATAGATCTCCGGCTCTAGCTGATTGCTCACAAGACTCTCAAAGGTATTTTCATCAGGGCTCATCACCATAATAGGCAACGTTATTCCTGCCTGACGTAAGTCTACACCTTCATCCACAAAGGCTACAGCGAGGTAATCCACCTTATTAAACTGCAATATATTAGCAATCTCATAGCTTCCCGAGCCATAGGAAAATGCTTTCACCATGGCCATCATCTTCACCCCTTTAGGGATAATAGCCTTATAGGAGTTGAGATTCGACTCAATAGCATTGAGGTTAATCTCCAATACCGTATCGTGCGACTTGGCGGTAAGCACCTTGGAGATGGACTCGAAGTGGAAATTTCGTGCTCCTTTTAGGAGAATAGTTTCATTTGTAAAAGCGAGCTCCGGTAAGGCGGCAATAAATGCCGCTGTATCTTCAAATAGGACGTGCTCAAAGGTAAGCTGACTGCTGTAGGCGTGAAAGGCTGGACCTATTAATAAGACACGGTGCAAATCATAGTGCGCAAGCAGGGAGTTAATCTTTCGTAAGCTGGACTGCTCAGCGACGCTAAAATCTGGGATATCGGAAAGAATAAGTGTTTTTAGGGGGTGTTGATTCTGCTGCTGCAGGAAATCTAAGGCTATTTTTAGAGCTGCCAAATCATTGGAGTAGGAATCATCGATAATCGAGCAGTTTCTAACACCTTTTTTCAGCTGCAGGCGCATTTCTACTGGTTTTAACTTGCTTATACGCGCTTGAATTGTAGCGGGGCTATAAGCTAAATATAGCAGTAAAGAAATACAGGTCAGTACATTCTCTAGGGAAGCATGATCGGTAAAGGGGATTTCAAAATTTAGGATCTCTCCTTTATAACGCAGTGTAAGTGCGGTGCTATTATCGGATTTCGAAGTGGTAGCCTGGGCTGCCTGCGCACTGCTTGCTAGCACCTGTAGGTCTGCCTGCGAGCTTTCACCTTCATCCCAGGTAAATGTATGTGGGATCTGCGGCGTTAACTCCGTGGGAATATATTTCTTGGGATAAATCAATGTTTCCACCTGCTCAAAGAGGAGCAATTTTTCTTTAATTTTAGCTATTTTCGAGGGGAAGCCGGCCCTATGTGCTACGCCAATGGCCGTAAGAATACCTACGGTAGGCTGTATCATATCAGCTAGCTTTTGCATCTCTCCTTCCTGGGAAATTCCAGCCTCAATAATGGCTAAAGGAAAGTCATTGCTGAGCTGCCACAGTGAGAGGGCTACACCGATCTGTGAATTATAGCTCTTGGGGCTACGCTGGATCTTATACTCCTTGGCCAGCAGCTCATACAACCATTCCTTCACGATCGTTTTCCCATTGGACCCTGTAATAGCGATCACCTTTCCAGCATACTGGCTACGCTGAAAGGCTGCCAACTTCTGGAGAGCGGCCAAACCATCTTGCACCCATAGAAAGTTGGCATCTGGAAATTCCGCCGTTTTCACTAAGCGATCTGAAACGATGAAGTTGCGTACGCCCGCTTGATAGGCGTCCTTCAGGTAGTTATGCCCATCACGACGAGCTTTTAAAGCTATAAAGATCGCTTCTGCCGCATGCTGTATTTTGCGGCTGTCAATCTGTAAGCTTTGTATGACGCTTTGAGGGGCTTGGATTTCCACCTTTTGCGCTTCAATAATCGTAGTGATTTCTTCTATTAAATACATATTAAGGGCATTTCACAACTAATTTCAACATTTTTCGGTAACTCTCCTATTTTTTTAGCAAATTATAGCCATGTACGATGAAGAAAAACCTTTTAAGAAGATCCTTACGCCGCTGCAGGCCAAATTAAAGGCTGAAAGCTTCTGCGCTTATCAGGAGCGCTCCCAGCAGGAGATTCGTGATAAGCTCTACAGCTGGGGACTGCATGAGGCTGATGTGGAAAATGTGATCTGCGAATTAATTTCCGACAACTTCCTAAGTGAGGAACGCTTTGCGATGGCCTATGCTTCAGGGAAATTTAAACTTAAAGGCTGGGGAAAACAAAAAATTAAACAAGGGCTAAAGTTCAAGAAAGTTTCTCCTGTACTTATAAAGCAAGCTTTGGCAGCCATAGAATACGATGCTTATAGCGAAAAATTGATGGAAATTTTAAAGAAAAAAGATTCCCTATTAAAAGAAAAAGATCCCTATATACGAAAAAATAAACTGCTACAATATGCCTTAGGAAAAGGGTATGAAAGCGCGGAGATACTATCGCTTCTAAAAGAAATGTAACCTTCTTTTTCTGGAAACGCAACGTTCTTTTCCTGGAAAAGTAATTTACTGCGTCATAAATAGGAAAAAAACATACGATATCAGGCTTTTTTCAAGGGGTCCGAAATAATTGAGTAAAATTATTTATCACAAAATGAATTGTTTATGCCAAAAAAAACAAAAATAGGCGAATTATATTTGTAAACACTGTTTTTGTTCCTATCTTTGTAACACCAAAACGGAAAAGCAATAGCTTAGAAGTTTACAAGCGAAAATAGCTCAGCTGGTAGAGCACAACCTTGCCAAGGTTGGGGTCGCGAGTTCGAATCTCGTTTTTCGCTCCAAATTTAATCACCTGCCTAGGTGGTGGAACTGGTAGACACGCAGGACTTAAAATCCTGTTCTTGTTAAGAGAGTGCGGGTTCGATTCCCGCCCTAGGTACGAAAAGCCCTTGATAACGAAATGTTATTCAAGGGTTTTCTTTTTTAGAAGGATTTATTCTTTTTTTATCTTTTTTAGGATCAAGAACATGATTTTAATTGTTTCTTTGAATAAGAAAATGGTCGCTAGCTTAAACAGGGTCTTGAGGTAGTAATTGTTTGGATGCCCTAAACGTATCAGGTTGGTTTTTAACACCTTGTAAACCATAACTTTCAGAGGATTCTTTCAATAAATTCCCTAATATTTGTTTCGAAATGCTTTTATATCTTCTTCAGAAATTTCATCATGAGCTAAAACCTCTGCTTCCTCTTCTTCTGAAAGAGTCCACTTAATAGCAAAGTCATCGGCTTCTTTTTCTTTCGCTTTATCTAAATCTGAGTATTCAATATCTTCTAAAAATATATCTTTTTTGCCATGCAATAGAATATGCCCTACCTCGTGGAAAAATGTAAACCAAAATCGATCATTTTGATTATATCTTCCCGTTAGTTGGATTACTGGGTGATTACTGATCCAGCGTGTAGCTCCACTTATTGGCGCCTTTTGGATACAAGGTGTATAAATTACTTTTACACCACACTCAAGACATAATGCTTGTAATTTTTGTAAAAAGCCTTCAGGATGTTCAGACATCAATGCTTTAATACGCACCAAAGTTTTCTGAAATTCAGATGGATTGTAAGATGGTGCTTCAATTTGAGCAGCTTGTATTTCACCTTGTCTAATCCATGCCGAAAGTGCATGAGGACTTTTGGTATCATGTATGGATATACGAAATGCCAACTTGAGTTGCTGCCCATAAAAATATTTCTCCCACGCTTTTTCAGATCCTAGTTGAAAATATTTAAACAATGCGGCTACTCTTTCTTCAACTTTGGTTGTTGGTATTACCCAACCCAATTTAGCCATTTCTGCATATGGAAAAGCGCATGCCCATTCCTTTGCTAATTCTATAACAGTTGTTCTCTTTTCTCTTGCTTTATATTCATCGTATTCGTACTGACGCTTGAGCCAAAAACGAGCTGGAATATGTAACACATCTTCAAAAAGTACTGCCATGTCTGGTGTGATGGCACTTTCCCCATTTAGAACTGCAGTGATTGTTTTCTCCGGTTTACCTGTACGAATAGCAAACTCTTTAGCGCCCATATTCATTTCTTCTAACTTTTCAGCTAGTGTGTCTCCGGGATGAAAAGCCAGATCTAAATTAAATTCATTAACCTTTTCCATGTTATTTCGTTTTTGAAGATTTAATGGTAATCTACCACTTCGATAATTTCAATACCTAATATTTCTACCCATACGTATTGGCCATCTTCATTTGTGGCAATAGGATCTTCGTGAGGTTTAAATACCAATCGATAATTACCATCTAAGTGGCAAGCCCATTGTCCTTTTCGGTTTTCTCCCAACTCATGATACTTACCCGGTAAATGGCGAACATCTTCTAAAGTGTCGGCCGTATTTAAATCGGATAATCGTTGCAAAATCTTTTTACCACGAATATTACCAAACTCCTTTAAACACTTTTTGGGATCGCTTGCTATTTTCTTTAAATTATTTTTAGAGAACGTAATTATCACTGCAAAGGTATTAAATTATTACAATTTTAAACAACACTTTATGTTAATTATTTTATTTTCATAACAAAAACCTCCTTTAGGAGACTCTGAATATTGATCCGGTTAATCACATCGTTTACAATGCGAACCGGGCGACCTTTCCCAACAAGTTCATTCAATGTGGGCGGAATGGCCATGATCTGATCCTGGTAGTAAGGCTTGAAAGTTGGTTTTTAAACTTCCATAAATTTCAATCATTTGCACACAACTATCTGAAATTTAATTGAATATATAAATTATTTATGTTAAATTATCCGATTTTTAAACAAAAAAAGAGGCTGCCTTTTTTAGACAGCCTCTTTTTTTTGTATTTAACTTCACTCTATTTTGATTTAAATATTCGCTATCCATTGATAAAGATCTGTATTAGAACTTAATGCAAAGTGCTTTCGTAATCGATTCTTCCGTGTTTCAACACTTCTTACTGTTATATGATTAGCCATCGCAATATCCTTCGTAGTAAATTTTAAAAATATCAACACACAACACTTATATTCAATTGCGGATAATTTAGGGTTAAGCACTAATAGCTTATCCTGTAAATCAGGGTAGATCGCATTAAACTTAGGTATTAAAGAAATATCATCATTTTTTGCAAGCTCAATTAAACCTTCCAATTCCATTAAAAATATAGAATCAAGACTTTTTTTCTTGCTGTTAGATAGCTGCTCTATTTTCCTGTTATAAACCATTATAAAAATCCGAGACTTATTATAGAAATACCAGCCGTTCAAAGATATTCCTATCAGGATATGCGTATATATAGGCCAATAACCATTCCTTAACTTAGAAGAATTCTTTTCTACATAAATTTTAAATAATTCGAGCTCCATAAAAAGCAGCAGTATATAAAGCACTATAAATAATGCATAAGATGGCACTGTATATTTTATAAAGCTTGTATATATTTTTGCTGGAGAAAAATAAATGATGAATAATAATGTTGTTGAAATTAAAATTTGACTAAAGAATAAAACCATTAAACCATCCCTAAAGTAATAATAAGAATGAAAAATCAAGCTTAGTGCTAAAAAAAGAATATATTGATTAGAACCTTTTATGCTTAGTTGTTTATAGTGATTGTCCTCCAAAACCTCTTGTATATTGCTTATGTAAGCGCAGAAAATAACTATAATTTATTAAATATCAAAAGCAATTAATTATTCGTATTTCGTACGCAACGTATATTATAACGTCTAGTCAAAAGATTATCATGCATTGTCATTAGCACAGCATTGCTATTGTGTACCCTGAGGTAATTGGCAATATAAGCACTACTTGACCGGACATCAGTACGCTGTGTAGAGGACCAAAATAGGACATAATCTTCATATCTTAACCTATTATTGTTTGTTTCCCAGCGACCATCAGCTTTAAAGTATAATTTTTCAGTCTTTGGATCCGTAGAAGATTCTCCGCGGTTGTAAAACTCAACATACATGCTGTTATATCCATTAGGCATATGACTGAGTAGGTCCGTCTTACCGTTGCTACTACGGTTTGTTAGGACTTCAAAGGTAGCATTATCAGGCATACGCCAAGTATTAGCAGGATAGACTTTTGAGCAGGGATCCACTTTACCTTGACTCCAATCAGGTCTTGAATCATCAGGTCTCTCCGACATCCAATACCAATAATCGGTATTTGAATAACTCTTTATAAGATTCGCAGTATTTTCATTGGTATTTTGAAAATAATTAAACAACCCACTAAGTCTAAATTTATAATTCCCATTATCGTAATATAAGTTCCCCTTAGCCCAAACAATACCACCAACATTTACGCCACCATGAATCAAATTAATATTTCCTACAGAAGACTTCCCAATGGCAGCCTGATAATCTCCAAATGAAAGTCGTTGAGAAGCTGTATTTTTACCATTTTCGCCAATGAGTACTTCCGTACTTTTATCATCGTATTCTACAGCTAAATTCGTGAGATTAACTTCAAAATTCTTTGGTAAGCTTAATGGAGTCGAAGAGTAATAATAGGCTTGAAGAATCTCCTTATCTCCTAATAATGACTTAAGAGTCAGCGTATCACCCACATTTACTTTTCGCTCCCTCGCAACATTCGTAAATACGCCCTCCTTAAGATTAAAAATGCTTGCGCTCAGGGGGATCTCGGATAAATGATGTACTTTAATCGCTGTGATTGTTCCAAATATCCCTTTGGAGTTAACTTTCAGACCGATACGTGAAAGTTGCTGCTTGAATTTAATATGCAGATGATGACTCCCAATATCCCGTAAGCTAAATGTCCCAGCGTCATAGAGAAGTTCTTTATCAAAACTACTTTCTATGTTAGGATTTGACATGTCATTCAAAGGGCTTAAATCGTCCTCCATATTATAAGAATAGGCATACCATTGATATTGCACTCCCTTTACAATGTCAATTTCAGTTTTGCGGCCTGATTTTAAGTCTACAGCTTGCTCAAACTGGAAGCTATCACCATTTTTCGCATATAGAATCAGTCTATAAGAAACATTGGCATCCATAGCTATCATACGGGAGCTTGTCGTAGTTGTTGAAGCTAAATGACTTTTAGCAGCTGCTATCTTAGGCTGATTTTGTTGCTTCAGCACCTTTCTTACACCATTCGTATGAATCTCGCCTGCGCTAAGCTGAAGCGTTACCCCATTTAATTCTTTCGTAATAATTTTATTGTCAGTATGAGAATGATTAGAAGATTTATTACTCGAAGCTTTTAGCGCAATTTTAGCAGGGTATTCATCCACGATTCCAGAAACTTCAATAATTAATTTTTCATTAGCTTCTTTAGATTTGACCGCCTCCTTATTACAGCCTAGCATCAGTAAAGGGAAAATTATAAGTATTATAAAACGATGTATGAAAATATTCATATTGTTAAAAGTTTAAATTATGATTATCTACTTCTTCTATCCAATCTTCTATCTGAGGGCTATCGGATTGATCACCGCCAGGGTTAATTTTAACTGAAGAGTTAGCTAAAGAATTTTCAATTTGTACAATAACACAGGTTATAGTTGGTGGGATGTAATTAGTCTTTGTTGAATTACTCATATTTATCCATTTTGTTTCGATACAAAAGAGCATTTTATTTTAAGCCATATCAAGCTTCAGAATAGTGAATTTGGGCTTGTTGTATAGATGAAGTACTTTACGGTAGATAGATAACTACAAACAGCTTACTTATGTAGCTCTTTAGCGACAAAGTTTTAGCTATTTAAAAAGCCTAAATGGGGAAATCTTGTTGTTTTTAACCCTATTATTAATAAACATTTTAATCATAATCTCTTAATGTAAATAGCAAATACACCTTCATCAATTTTTCACAAAAATATATTTACTCCTTTTGCTCAAAAAAATCACATGCATGCGATTAATTAATCATTAAAGAAAAATATATAATTTAGAAAATACTTACCACCATTTGTAGATTGCAAATTTCCTAAAAACATAAAAAATAAAAAAGTAGCTATAGCGTGACAGCTATATACGTCACAGATACGTCAATCTGCAAATCCGCTGGAATATTCTTGGATGGATTTAAAATAAAATGCTCTTTTGTAGTACAACTAATTAGATGAATATGAACAATTTAGCTAAATCAAAATATCTCCGACCTACAATTACACAAATTACTATAGAGCTTGAACACTCCCTGGCAGCCTCTTCAGTAACGGTCAGCGCTGGAGGTGAACAATCCAGCAGTCCACAGATGGAAGACTGGATAGAAGAAGTCGATAATCAAAATTTGCAATTATAACAATATCTTTATGACACCAACTCGTATTCCCATACTTATGCTAGCCGTACTTCTATTTTTAGGCTGTAACAAAGAGTCCCCTAACGCGACTATGGGGAGTGAAAAATTAATTATACGGGTTGCTGGAATAGTAGATGAAGGTCCTGAAAATATTTCACTGAAAGCCGCAAGCAGCACGCGTTCGAATAGTAGTTTGGACCTGAGCAACAGCGTAATCAACAGAGATCTGAAGGAGGTAACGTTGCAACTAAGCTCAGTGGAAGAACACACAAATCAAGCGCTAAGTGATCAATGGAATAAGCAAACAGAAGAGGCTGCCGCTACTAATTTAGTGGGTACCCCTCTCCTTGCGAGTGCTCCGAAGAATTTGCTCGCACAAACCAGTCCAAATATAATCACCATGGCGGATGATATTTCGTACCGACTCATGCTGTACACCAAGGATGGTGACGATTTACGTTTTCAGCAATCATTGGACCTAAAATCAGGCACCTCCACGAGCATTGACATTGTCAAAGGGCAGCAATACCAATGGTATGCATACTCGTATAATACCACGGATAATTTTCCAGCTCTTACGAACACCTCAAACCCTGTACTAGCAAGTACTTTTGATAAAGAGCTCCTTTATGATGCGGATTCATTTAATCTACAGAATGAAGGAAACTATCAACTACTCATACGATTTAGGCAGCAGCTGGCACGTACCGGACTCCGCATTAACTCTAAGGGAATCTTTGGGAATATTATAGACGTGAAAGCTAACCATATTACGGAGATCCCCTTAGTCGCTAGCAACTTCAATCTTATGGAAGGCCGATTCACCGATATCGTAAGCCAGCACACTGTCAGTGCTGGCGATGCTTTAACGCTACAGGTTAACCCCACGAATGCCGAAATTATGGAGGCTTATTATTACAGTTCTACGCCCGCAACTTTGCCTACGTCATTTCAAGTTAGCATTACAGACCTAACTGCCAGATATGAGGACAATAGCACGGAAATTTTAATTGGTGAAAATGGTAAAAATACAGCGCCGCAGCAACTTACTTTTGGAGGCTTTAGCCCCGCAGTTGGGAGGTCTTCATTAGGAAATATTAACTTAATTCATGGGGGCATAAATCTAGGTGGCGTCATTTGGGCTAGGGGAAACTTAAATTATGAAAATGAGGAATATAAATTAAGACCTAATGGACTCTTTACCTATTTCGTCAGTGTCGATGAGAACTCGAATAATTTTTTAAGAAGATTTGGAAGTACCGACTACTGGTTTTGGTTGGCGGAGAGACCAAATGTGGTGCGCAGTAATTGGCGCCTTAATAAAGTGGATGCTTGTGCACGAGTATTTCCCGCGGGCACCTGGCGCATGCCTAGTAACACCGATTTTGCTATATTAACAAATCGAACTACAAACCGAGCCACGGATTTCAGAACGCGAACACCCAATAGTGCAAATAGCATGTATGCGGAATTTTATGCACGAGGACTATCTCCCGACGACCCCAGAACTGAAAAGTTAGTATTTAAAGCCGATGGGCGATATGATGAACCCAGTAGTAGCCTTTCATATGAAACATATGCCTTATTTTGGTCTTCCACAGAAAATACAAGCCTGCTAGCATTTGGAGGAAGCATAGCTTATTATTTCAGGGTTTATAATAGTGCAGCAGATGTCACTACCCTCCTTACAAGCTTAAATAGCAGACGTTATAATGTGCGTTGTGTAAGACGTACTACTTAATAAATATTGCAAAATGCTTAAATTCATATATGTAATAATCTTTTATTAGATTAGAGTTACTCATATATGCCGAACCATATGCATAGATTTAGGAAGTACATTCGCAATTTACACAGGGTTGCAGGAGAGAATGAATTTAAAAAGCTACGTAAACAATATACCCATAAATATATCTTTATTCTAGTAATCAGCTTACTTATCCATGCTTACTATTTCTATAAGAATGAATTTATGTTACTCTTTTACTGTCAAATAGGAATTTGTGTATTACTGCTATTTTTACTTTTCAATTTTCCACATAAATTATATCAGCACTTTACACGATATATAACTGCTTCCTACCTGATATTTATAATTTTGACTGTCCTATACTACTTAATGGAGTTTGCTCTTATTGATGCTTATGAAATCAAGAACAGTACTATTATACAGCAGAGCATCTGGATTATCTATGGACATACGGTCGTTGTGATCTGTCTTACGGGCTGGTATTTTCATAGAAAATCAGGTTTATTTTTACGCGTATATAAACAAAAAATCAGTCAAATAGCTAACCGTTCAAGTATGCAAGAACAAGACCTTAAAGCTACATTTTTAATAGAATTAGCGGACTTAATTGAATTGGCTAAAAATGATGATATGTCATTAATTCCAAAATTCAATACTGTCTACCCGCTCTTTCATGATAAATTGTGGGCACTAAATCCTAAATTATCCGCCTTAGAGTATAAGTGCTGTATCTTATTATTTTTAAAGTTCTCGACAAAAGATATTGCGAGCTCCAACCATATTTCTGTGAGAAGTGTTCAAACGCGTAAAAATCGACTACGCAAACATTTTGACTTAAGTGCCGACACCGATTTGTATCATTGGATCGCAAATTTATAAGTGACGTATTTTACTTGTTGATTTACGAGGCACAATATAGGTTTCCAAGAGTGTTGTTTGCGCAGCCATCTCAAAGCGGTCTTTAGCTTGAATTAAGCCGATAAGCTTTTTTACGCCGAGATTCCCTATCGCACAGGCCGGTTGAACAATGGTCGTTAATGCAGGATTTAAAGATTCTGCATACTCCGTATTTGCAAAACCTATGACGGCGACATCTTTTGGAACGGAAATATCCAAATTCGCGAGAATACCTAACACATAGAGTGTGATAGTATCCGTTGTACAAAGCACGCCAATAGGTCTATCAAACTCCTTTAACTTCTCCGCGAGGAGCTGTGTCAAGTTACGCTTTAAATCTATTTGCGATTGTTGATAATTTATTTGAACAATAGCATCCTTACAATAAGGTATAAAGTTGGCAATAAGTGCCTTTTTATAGCCTAGCAGCCGTTGCTGGCTGACACCAATATTTTCAGCACAAATGACCAAAATATCCTTCCGCCCGCTATCGATTAGATGCTGCGTGGCTTCATAAGCTCCTTTCTCATTGTTAACACCTATTTTAAACATAGGAAGATCAAAATCTATTCGATCGACTAATACTAACGGAAAAAATTGATGATATCTTTTTAAACTTTCAATATTACTATTTGCACATGGTGATATAATTACCCCATCAATATTCTGCTGAAAAAGCATTTCCAAGCACTCCTCTTCCAGCTGTGGATTTTCTCTACTCTGCATAAAAATAATCTTAAAGTTACCTTCTATAGCCGCTTGCTGAGCGCCTTCTAATAATTGAGATTGAAAAGGATTCGATAGATAGGGAATAATAACAGCAATTGTATTAGAGCGCCCTGTCTTCAAGCTTTTAGCTAATATATTAGGCTTATAGTTAAACTCTAGCGCTAATTTCCGAACACGTTCTTTTGTTTCGACACTAATCTCATAACTGTCACTTAAGGCTTTTGAAACAGTGGACGTAGCTAAGCCTAAAGTGTCCGCCAACTTTTTAAGAGTTATCCTACTATGCATAAAATCGTTCTTTGGTTAAGGTTTTTATATCAGCTACTGTTGCAGCCTAATAGACAATTTAACAATTAAATATGACAATATTTTTGTTTCTTTTAAAAGCTAAGCCTAAGTTTTTCCATACCCTCCAAATAATAGCATACAAGTAATATTGAAAGAATTTCGGGAAAATAGTTTACTTCCAAGTAGCAGATAAGCTACAATAAGAATATCCTTAGCCGCAAAAGATAATGATTTACCTACTTAGGCAGGCAATTAATAATATCTTTATGACTCAATATAATGCTACGATGGACAAACGAATAGATATACAAGAATTGGAGCCCCTAGCCTATCAGGCTATGTTTGGTTTAGAGAAATATCTTACCTCCTCTAAACTTAAAAAAACACATATAGAATTAATAAAAATAAGGGCCTCGCAGTTAAATGGTTGCGCCTATTGTATTAACTTACATACTTCCGATGCCTTAAAAATGGGAGAAACAGCACAACGCATCTTTCTTTTAAACGCCTGGAAAGAGGCCGGTGATTTGTATAGCCAAGAAGAGCGTCTTGTCCTTGCTATCACTGAAGAGGTTACTTTAATAGCGCAGCAAGGCTTAAGCAAGGAAACCTATGGACAGGCAGAAATGCTGTTTGACGAGCACTATATTGCTCAAATAATAATGGCTGTCGTGACTATAAATGCTTGGAATAGAATTGCGATTGCTACTTTAAAGAAATTTTAGTTAGCCGATATTTTAGTTACCTGATATTTTAGTTACCTGATATTTTAGTTACCTGATATTTTAGTTACCTGATATTTTAGTTACCTGATATTATGGAAATAGTATCCAGTTTATTCCATAATAAATAGCCCACTGTAAGACCTTTCAGAGCGTATAATTCCCTCATATAAAGCTTACAGTGGCTATTATATTTGTTGGTAGTCGGCGCTACAATTAGCTCAATTGAGCATCTAATTAGCTCAACTGAGGGTCTGAATAACTCGCTTTACCCGTCTCCACTCTTCCAGCATAATCACGCTGAAAGTGCTTTCCAGGAATACATACCGATAAGTCATACCAACCCCCATAATTCGCTGCATGAAAGCGCAAATCCTTTGTCTCCCCTACTTGGAGGGCAATATTATGCTCAAATACTTCATATGCATTGGATTTCACAAGGAGTCGTACGTCCTCCTCTCCGCGGTTTTGCAAACGAAGTAAAATATTCCCTGTAGAAAGACCGCTTTTCCCCGTTTCATACAGCGCATCCACAGTAATTTCCTCATCCTTTCCCTTGAACCCACGCATATACCCATTGGGGCCATACGCTGTCAGATCATAGATGCCGTCTTTAAAGTCCGATAGCGCCCAATCAAAAGTTACATCTTCCTGTTTCACCACTGCAAAAGGCCAGAAGGATCGCTCCTTCAGATAGGATGCTCCCGCATAGATATTAAAAGGAGCATTGAGGGAGTTATCACCGAAGAAATGCATGCCGGCACGCATTTTTAGTTGTACCTTCCCTTGTGCAAGTTGCAGGCTATCGCTAACATAAAGCTCATATGCCAGGGCGTTGCTTGCGCGCCTTTGGGGCTCTTGCTTGGGTAAGAAAGGATGTTTCTTAGTCTTTTGAAGTTGCTCCATATCGGCTGAAGACCAGGCCTTAAAATAATTGGGCAACGGCTTGTTCTTGGCCTCATTAATCGCTGCAATCTGTGTATTTCGCGCTAAGAACGGGAGGCTACTAATAGGGCTAGCATCGGCTTTACGGAATACAGAAGTAAGGTTTCCTGTGATAGCACGTCGCCAGGAGCTTATATTTGTCTCCACCACAGATTTATGAAACTTCTTTTCTATAAAATATTCTAGTAACTGTATCGTGGAGGTGATATCACAAACTTCCGAATTGACCCATCCCCCACGCGTCCACGGGGAGGCTATTATCAGCGGTACCCGATAGCCCAAACCGACGGGTCCTTCTGTGGCTTCGGAAGCAGCCACTCCAGCTTCAAGCTCCTGCGCCATAGATACATACTCACCAGTGATATCTAAGCTTGGAGAGACCTTCCCTGAGGAAGGATCTGCAGGATTAGGAGCTACAAAAGGAGGAATATGATCAAAATAACCATCATTCTCATCGTAATTTAACACGAAAATAGTCTTCTTCCACACCTCCGGGTTATCTGCCAAGATTTTTAAAATTTCCGACACATACCAGGAGCCATACATCGGCGCACTGGGGTGATCCGTAAATGCTTCAGGGGCTACTAACCACGACACTGTAGGCAAACTACCATGAGTGACATCCTCCCGAAATTGATGAAGTATATCGCCCTTGGGAACACGTATTTCGGATGCCCCCTCACGCACATTAGAGGCCTCCCGGTAATAAGGATCCCCTTCATTGGTCTGAAAAGCTTTCTGAAAGAGGGCCTTTTCCTGCGCAGGAAGAGCTTGGAAAGAAGCCTTATCCAAGGCCTTCAGTTTTTGCTCAAAAGACGCTTTTTGCGCTATTTTTTGTTTTAGCGTCTGTTGTAGTTTCTGACTATTTGCGGCGGAGCTGGCAGCTATTTCCGCCGTTAAAGATTCGATCTCTGCAGGAAGCTCAGCAAGGCGTTTCTTCAAAAAGGCAAGGTGTGAAGGCTTATACTCCACATGATACTGCGTGAACCATTCTAAATTATTATCCGTGAAGTTTCCCAGTAAGCTGCTGTCCTCCAGCCCCGACTGCAGGCTGAGTTCATTTTGATATATTTTCCAAGAAATCCCTTCGCGCTCCAGCAATTCCGGAAAAGTGCGCCACTGCGCCCATTTGTTAAAGTATGTATCGGAGTTACGTACCAAGGGCTTGGCTCCCTTTTCAGGAACACAGGTTCCCGTCCAGAAGAAATGCCTATTGGTAGTCGTTCCCGTTATAGAGGAGCAGAAGTGCTGATCACAAATCGTAAAAGCATCCGCCATAGCATAATAAAAAGGGATATCCTCACGGGTGTAATACCCTAAGGTTAGGGGTATATCTTGATAGGCCTTGTACCCAGAGCGCTTCGCCTCCAACCAATTGTCATGCTTACCATTATTCCTCGCTGCAGATTGATTCTCCCAAGAATGAGGGAGGTAGCTCGTCCAGGCGGCCTTGGAGCGCTTGATATCTAGCCGGAAAGGCGCATAGGTATTTCCCTTTTTATCGGACTGCAGCCATACAGGGTTCCCATTAGGGAGCTTTATCGCACGCGGATCGGAGAATCCACGAACACCATTTAAGGAGCCAAAGCTATGGTCGAAGGAGCGATTCTCCTGCATCAAAAAGATGATATGCTCCGCATCTAAAAAAGTGGAACCCGGTATAGGTTCCACTGCTAACACTCTTTGAATCGACTCTGGCATAGCAAATTCTGCCCCCATAGCTCCCATTAATAGGGAAACTTTTTTTAAGAAATCTCTTCTGTTATTCATTTAGTTTTATAATTAGCCTTTCTATAAACTTACCAACTATTTTAACAACCACATAATTTTATTGACATCATCTACCCCTTGATACTGACGTTCAATAGCCTCATTGACATGCTCGGCGTTGTAGTTAAATTCTACCGCAGGATATCTCCAGCGCAGAGGCATTTTATCGGGCGCATCCGCATTCATACTCGATGCCGCATTGATCTTCCAATTCGGGTAGCCTGTTCTTCGATAGTCATAAAAGGGTGTTATAGTCGCCTGCAGGAAACTCGCTAAATACTTCTGCGTGATAATAGCGTCAATCTGCGGCTCCTTAGCTGTAGGGAAAGCCTGCTCATAGCGTGCTAATGCCGCTTCAATATAGGCGTTATCCAGGGGCATACCATGGTTGTATATATCTTCAGCAGGTGTATTGGAGGCAATAAATTTCATGGATGCTTCTATCCCCTTTTTATACCAGCCTAAAGCTGATTCCGTGGTCCATCCTCTCGCAGCCGCTTCAGCGATGACAAAACAAAGGTGCTGATATCCATAAATTTGTGTGGGCTCTCCCGTAACGAGCTCCGTATATCTGTCATTCAACTTCGCGTAGTCATTGGATATTTTGATGGCTGCTAAATCACTAAATGGCAGAGAAGGATCTACACCGATATATGCTTGAAAGTCCGAAGCAGCAAGCCCTTCCTTGATTTTTATAGGAGAAGGATTCGCATAATAGAATAAGCGTCTATCTTGCTGCAGCTGAAGTCTATCTATAATTTCAGAAGACACCATGGGATAGATCACAAAGCTATTGGAGATCTTATGAAAAGGATATACTTGCCCACTTTTGTCCGTACGTATAAGCTGTAAATTATCGGCGTTGCTGGTGAAAATTGGTTTTGACTTTACAATAGCTTCAAAACGCGCTTTTAAATTTAAGTCTGCTTCATTTTCTTTTTTTGAAAGTTGGATAAGCACATTTAAGGCGAAGCTATTGACGACCTTACGCCATTTCTGTGTGTCTCCGCCAAAGATGGGGTCGCCTTCAAATTTTGAACCCTTGGAAAATAGATTATCGGCCTTTTCAAGTTCCCCTAAGATGCCCAAGAACACATCTTTTTGAAGATCATACCTTGGAAAATACACTTTTTCCGTTTCCCCCTGGAGGGCGTCTTTATAAGGGATATCTCCCAGTGCCATGGTGATATCATAGAATTTCATTGCGCGAGCAAAATACATTAAGCCCTCATAGGAGTTTTTCAGCTGCTCCGTATTCGCAAATTTCACCATGAAATGGGCATCGTTAATCGACGTCAGCGACATACTCATGGTCCCTAAACCATTGAATTGATAAGCTTCAGCCAGCTCCGACCAAGCGATTTGCTTTGTCAATATATAAGGCTGCATAAAGCTTTTTGTGCTGGGCTGATTGGTGAGGTTAAGGATGATGCGCGTTGCTAACATCGCAGGCTTTACCGTTTCAGGTGTTTCAGGGTTGGTATTTATATCTTTAAATTTTGTGCATGCTGCCGTAGATAGGGCGAATGCTGCTATTGCGCACAAGGTGTATTTTCTCATAAAGGTATATTTTCTTATAATTGTTGTCATTACCATTAGAATGTCAGGTTAATATTAAATCCTATATAGCGCATAGATGGGGAGTTTAAATCCTCCGATCCTGTATCAGGGTCGGCAAACTTAAATTCCTTGGTCCACAGAAATAAATTCTGCCCTGTAAAACCGATGGAAGCACGCTTAGCGCTAAATTTCTTCGCATAGGCTGCAGGAAGGCTATAGTTAATTGACAATTCACGTAGTTTGATAAAAGTTTCATCCCAGTAGTTGTGTCGTCCTGAATAGGCACTCTTCCAGTAGGACTCATAAGAAACAACTTTATCATTCGCCGCAAAGACGCGTGTATCTTCGGTGATCGTACCATACTTATCATAGGTTACAGCACCAGAAAGAATCTTTACACCATTACCAATAAAAGTTCTATTGCCGTTGACCACTTCCTCATAGCGATATTGATTATCAGAATCAGGATGAGCACCCGTTTGCCATAAGCGAGCATTTGTTCCCGAATAGGACATTCCCTTGATACGTCCATCAAAACTTAGAGAGAGTGCAAAATCCTTGTATTGCAGTTGGTTACTAATTCCCCAGAACCACTTTGGCGCCGTATAGCCAATCAGCTGACCCGCATATTTCCCTGAAATAGGCATGCCCGAGGCATTGTGTACAATGGCGCCCTCGGGGCTGCGCTCCCAATCAGAATTGGTGATATAATCCGTTCTATTTCCAACTTTCACATTCAAAGCATCCGCCGAGTATTCCGGATCAAGCTTATGGTAGTAGCTTAGATTCTGAGATAAATTTCCCGTAATGGTCCATTGGAATTTTTCTTTTTTAATAGGCGTTCCTCCTAAAGTAATCTCATGCCCTTTAGTCATTAACTCCTCTTTTGTGTTGATATATCGGTATTGGAACCCTGTCATCTGGGAGATGCTACTGGATATCATGCGGTTATGACTCAGTCGATAGTAGCGGGTATAATTTCCAAATAACCTATTTTTCAAGAAGGCCACATCAGCACCAAACTCATAGGAGTCGTACTGCGTAGGTGCAATGGTATAATCTTTAATCGTATTCGGGTAGGAAGCGGTGGGAAGCCCATCCCACACATTATTGGCTATAGAAAATGCTTGGTTGATGGCATAGGCTCCTGGAGTAAGTTTTGACTGCACCCAGCCTCCACGAACTTTTAGCTGATTCAACCAGGGAGCATCAAAAGCTATTAAATCCGTCAGTGAGGCCGACGCTGAAACAGATGGGTAGAAATATGATTTCGTTTGTTCAGGAAGTGTTGACGACCAGTCGTTACGCCCCGTAGCTTCTAAGAATAGCGCATTTTTATAGGCCAGCGAAAGCCTCCCATAGATGGCACTACGCATCAGCTCAGATTGCCCTTGTATCGTACTTATTGGGTCTATAGAATTCCTTAAGGAGTAGTATCCAGGAATGGATAGACCATTTACTGTCGTAGATAGTGTGCTCTTATCCATACTATAGAATACCGAGGCTCCCAACATCCCATCTATCGAGAAATCCGACCATGTCTTCTTCGCCGTAAATATTAAATCGGTGTTGCTGCTGTAGCCATTAGCTTGATAATTCTGAAATTTCCCTTTACTATGAAATCCGCCAAAACCATCAAAACCGCCACGTGTACCATAGATGCCCATCGGATTCTGTTGCGTACGCTCGCGGGCATAGTAGTCGTAGCCTGTACGCAGGATGAATTTACCCCAATCGGTGACTTTATAGTTTAAGGTTACAGCGGCATTTATCTTATTTTTCATCTCCGGTGTCTTCTTTTCAAAAGCCGTTAGATAGGGGTTATCATACCAGGCGTTATACATCCAATTTTGAGATACATCATCTAGCAGCCAATAGTTTTTATAGTCTCTTAAATCGTATTCTGCTCCCGTCCACACCAAGATATTATAGATATATCCCTGATTGTTATAGCCTGATCCAAAATTACTCGATGAAGCATCTCTATTGTAACCAATGGTGGCATCTAAATCTACTTTTGAATTTATTTTCGTGGTTCCACTGACATTAAAATTGGTAATATTTAATTTTTGATTTGGATATTGCCCTTTATTGTAAATATGGTTAAACGAGGTGCGCACGGAACCACTCTCCCCTTGGCTGGTAAAGCTTAAGTTCGTATTTGAAATAAATCCTGGCGATAGAAAATTCTTAAAATTATTCTTTCCCGCAGACGTCAAAGGGGCATCCTCACGCTGCTTCGTAATCGGATTCCATTGAGAATATACTTTTCCAATATCCATCTTATCACCCCAGACATAGTCGTTATTATTAAACTTCCCCCCTTCCCCCGAAGAGTAAGAAGTCTGCACCTTTGGAAGCTCCAAATAGCCGGAAAAGAACATGGTATTGGTGTTGACCGATATCTCTGCTCCCGCATCTTTAAGGCCTTTTTTTGTGGTCACCATAATAGCTCCCCCCGCGCCACGCTCCCCATATAAGGCGGCAGCGGTAGCCCCTTTCAAGACGTTCATATCGGCGATATTATCCGAAGGGATATCGCGCAGACTCATATTTTCATAGAGCACCCCATCTATCACTAAGATTGGAGACAGCCCTCTAAGCTGTATGCTTGGGGTGGTATTAAACTCTGTACTGTTTAGGACACGGAGACCGGATATTCTTCCCGTCAGGGTGGTTCCAATGTCCACCCCTTTAACTTTGACAAGATCGTCACCAGTGATATTCTGCGATGCATATCCTAAGGCCTTTTTATCTCTTTTAATACCTAGTGCTGTTACGACAACTTCCGCCAGCTGCGCCGCATCAGGCGATAGCTGAATCTTCATCGCTGCTGTGGCATCCATTTCTCTTGTTTTATAACCTAGAGAATTAATACGAATCCTTGCTGGGAGCGTGACATCCGAAAGCTTAAAGACACCTTGGGCATCGGTCTTTGTAACCTTATTCGCTCCGATCACGGCGATGGTAACGTCCGCCAGGGGCGCTCCACTTTGCTGATCATAGATAACGCCAGCAATAGGCTGCTGCTTACTGGAAGCACTACTACGGCTCCCTTCTGAGAGATTTTCCGTAGATTTCTTCAAGGCTATTACAAAGAGCTTATCATCGATACGCTTAACATCAAACCTGCCGTCAGAAATGGTACTTATATAACCTGCAATTTGTTCTTTTTTTAAATTGGTCAGATCATTCCCCTTTTTCACCTGTAGCGTTGAAAGGGAGGCGTCATAGCCAAACTTTACATGGAACTTCTTTTCCAACTGTGCTATAACCGTCCCGAAGCCTTCATTATCAGAAATCTGATGAGCCTGCGCCTGGAAGGCTAAGAGTTGAAACAAGCATGTTCCTCCCATAATTTTAAGAAAATAGTTGGTTTTTTTCATAATTTACTTTTTGATAGTCACGATCGTTTTATTGAATGCATTATTAAGGATTACTAGGGTTTTAGGTAAGTCATTAATAGGTAGGGCGCCGGAGAATTGGCGATGGATATAGTGTTTGTTTAAGATTACTTTTTCTGAAGGATGGATCAAGTTTAGGTCTTCCACGATTTTTGTAAGTGCTGTATTTTCAAGAGTGATATAATCCACTTTCCAAAGGCCTGCCATCAGCGTGTCTACAGTAGAGACTAAAAATTTATTTTTATCGGCAGCATATTCCACGCCCTCTCCAGGGAGTATTTCCTGCTGCAGCTTCTTATGGCTTACGACGACTTTTCCGTGGTTGAGGCTTAAGGTATTGTGGCCCGGCAGGTTGATCATGTGGAAGGCTGTACCTAGGACGCGAACGTCAAAATTTCCAGAATTACGTACGATAAAGGGCTTTTCAGGATGCTGGGCTATCTCAAAAAAAGCTTGCCCATGGAGGCTTACTTCACGAATGCTATCCGATGTGAAGTTTGACTTTATCGTTAAGGTGGACTGCTCCCTGAGCGTTACTTGGCTACCGTCTTGCAGTTTGATGACGCGTAAGAACTTTGTGGGATTAGCATACCTGGCAAAGGTTAGTTTTTCTGACTGAGGCCTATCCGTGGCGCGAAAACAGTAATAGGAAAATAGTGATGCTAGAAATAAGCATGCTGCTGCGGCTATCCATTTATACTTTTGCCAGATAGTGATTAGGGAAATCTTATTTTTAGGTTGAGTAATAGCTTGAAATATGCGGTCAGTCTCCGCATCTGAAAGGGATATTTCCTCCTTCATCAAGTTTAATACTTCCGCTACAGAAAGCAGGTCTTTGGCTTGTGACTGCGTGAGTAGCGCAATAAGAATACGTTTCTCTGGGACGCTCAAAGATTCGTCAAGCAGAAATTTTTTATAGAGTTCATTAATTGTATCCTGGTTCATAACGGATCATTTACATACTAATACGAAGAAGCGTATATAAAAGACGATGCCCACTTAAAATATTTTTAGAAATATCATAAGGGTTACCGTTTCTTTAAAATGATGAAGGATATAGTTACGGACGGATTTATTGCCTTTTACGAGTTGATCACGGACGGTATTTACGGAAATACCTAGCCTTTCGGCGATGGCTTCATTACTTAGAAATTCTTCTTTACTCAGTAAGAATACTTCCCTTCTCGCTGGAGGCATCTGTCGGATCGCTTGCCGATATACCTGCTCCAAATCCTTGTAATCGATATGTTCCTCACATGAGTTCTGCGCATATACACCCTGAAAAAGCTGGCTATCGATATAACCGTCCCTTAATTTTTGTTTTCGCAGTTCATCAAAGACCAAATTTCTACAGGTGGTATAGAGGTAGGACTTTATATTTTTATCTTTCTGTAGCGAAGGCCATTTTTTCCAAAGCCTACTAAAGGACTCTTGCACAATATCTGCCGCTAGGTCCTCCTGCCTAAAGTGCATGAAAGCATACTTAAAGACATGATCTTTATAAGTTAAAAAAAAATGTTTAAAACTATCTTCCATGATGGGAATAGGGTAAATCCAACATTAAATATGAATACGTTCAGTTAATATTGCTGTAAATATCTTATTTTATTATTTAAATTATCTTACAATTTAAAAAAATTAACATAAATATAATGCTTAAAAATTTAGTTGCACAGTATGAACAACTTACCTTGAAATATTGAGAAACAGCAAAAATTAATTTGGCACATCAAGATTTCTTCCTATATTTGCATCACCAAAACGGAAAAGCAATAGCTTAGAAGTTAGACGCGAAAATAGCTCAGCTGGTAGAGCACAACCTTGCCAAGGTTGGGGTCGCGAGTTCGAATCTCGTTTTTCGCTCCAAATTTAATCACCTGCCTAGGTGGTGGAACTGGTAGACACGCAGGACTTAAAATCCTGTTCTTGTTAAGAGAGTGCGGGTTCGATTCCCGCCCTAGGTACAAAAACCCTTAATAACATTTGTTATTAAGGGTTTTTTGTTTTAAGAATATACGATAACTTTTGGTCTTAGAAATTTAACATATCTCTTTCAAAAATTCAGCTGGGGATGCTGATTTTCTACCTAAAAGATCGTCAAGTACAGCACAATAATTTTCATATAGACCATTCTTTATATCCGCCATCGTACCTGCATGCAGATATATTGCGAAGTCAGGAAGGCCAATTTCTTTTAGCTTCTTAACATATACATCCTCCTGGAGGGCATTGTATGCAATTGGGGTACCTCGAACTAACGAAAGCTCTTGGGCCAATTCAGCAAAATCTATAAGATGAGTACTTGTAAATTCCAGTGTTTCATTTTCATATCCACCTTTTACGAGTAAGTTGGCCGTTGCCTCCCCCATTTCTCTACGCAATACAAAAGGTACTTTTCCATTTCCTGCAGGAAGCTGAATACCATTTTCTAAGCCTAAAGTTCCAATAAATTGGGTTATCGCATCAGCGTAGATCGTATTTCTTAGAATCGTGTAGGTTAACCCGACTTGTTTTAGATAATCTTCCGTTTGAAAATGACTAAGCATCAAATCTTTCACACCTGACTTCTGAATATCATTAATGGATACACTCGTGTAGATTATATGCTTAACACCTTGCGCCTTGGCGATATCAATCACTTGCTTTTGTTGTTCAAAACGATTTTGCTCCATGGTGGAAATCAAGAGAATCTTGGTTACCCCTTGAAAGGCATTTTCCAGTGAGTTAGCATCATTAAAATTTGCCAACCTTGCTTGAAGCCCCTCTGAGGTAAGTTTTTCAACTCCTGCCTGTGAGCTTGATGTGACGATAAAATCCACGCTGGACGATATTTTCAGAAGCTGTCTCACTACGGAGGCTCCTAAATTCCCTGTTGCACCTGTAATTAATAGCATGTTATAGAGGTTGATAGCGTTAATATATTAGTTTTCTTCCGTAGCGTTACCACCATATTGAGCGGGCAATGCCGAGGTAGCAAACTCTTCCATACGTGCAATTAAGCCATCTCTTACAGTATATATCTGCACCCAAGAATTTTTTAAGTGGTTGCCATTTTCCTTTGAAATAAAATGCTCATTACCCAGGACAATAACGGTGTTACCTTCCTCCACAAATTGATTAGCATTAAAAAAAACCACTTCCAATGCATTGATATTAAATTCAAAAAACATCTTAGCACCATCCTTACCTTTAAATTTTGCCGCTGGCATGACCTGCGTACCGTGGTAAATTAATACAGCGTCTTCGGTAAAAGTATCTACAACTGCATCTACATCTTGTGCACCAAAAGCTTGAAACATTTTATCTACGATTTGTCTTGCTGGAGTTCCCATAATTAGTTAATTTAATTTATTATTTGATTGACACAAAACTAGTGACTACTAAGTATATTAATGCCATTAGTTTCCTAAAGGGAAGTGCTTTCCTTTAGGAAAGCAACTCTCATAGAAACCTATTTTCATCCTATATTTGTGCGCTAATAAAATTACTATGAAACAAGAATTACCAACTGTAGGCTTTTGCCATTTCCGCATCAATGCCGTAAAAGATAGCATGGAGTTGCTTACTGGAAAGTGGAAAATACATATTTTAGGAACGCTCTTATATGGAGGGAAGATGCGTTTCATGGATTTACAGCGAGATATTGAAGGTATTGGCTCAAAGATGCTTTCAAAAGAGCTTCAAGATTTAGAATTAAATCAGCTGATAACAAGAACTGTATTAAGCACTAAACCTATCACCGTAGAATATGAGCTAACAGATTTCGGGAAAACATTAGAGCCTGCTATTGATGCAATTGCACAATGGGGCATTGACTATCGACAAACATTGTTCGGCAAAAAAATAGCAGAATAGGAAGTGCTTACAAAATCTTTATAGTGATCGCTTCTAACAGCACAATAATTTATAGGATTTTCCATAGAAAGCGTTATCTTAAAGCCCTAAACGAATTCCTAAACGATGATTAAGAAAGGTATGGGCATGAAATTAATTGCTGAGAAGCTTGAAATTTCTATTTCTACAGTCTCCAGAGCTTTGAGAGACGCGCATGATGTAAATCCTGTAACACGGCAAAAAGTCATGTCCCTAGCTAAGGAACTTAATTTTAAGCCTAATAAAAATGCTTCAGCCTTAGCTTCAGGAAGTACGAAAAATATTGGCGTTGTGATCCCTTTTATCACCAACTACTATTTTTCCACCGTAATTTCAGGCATCCAAGAAGAAGCTATCTCCCAAGGTTATCAAATTGTGTTGTATATTTCCAACGATGATCTCGCACGCGAGATACAGCTAATTAATAATCTTGAAAGCAACAATTTAGACGGCTTATTGGTCTCCATTTCATCTAACACGACCTCTACACAGCATTATGAAGACTTGATGAATGAGGGTTGCCCGATCGTATTTTTTGACCGCATTCCTGCTCACCTGAATGCGTCCAAAGTGATGCAGGGGGATTTTGAGGGGGCCTATCTGGCGACGAATCATTTAATTCAGAAGGGCTATCGAAAAATTGCCCATTTAGCGGGTCCTAGCGGGTTAGACTTAACAAATGAACGACTAAATGGTTATTTATGCGCCCTAAAAGATGCTGGTATTAGCAATAATCCGAGTTTCATTAAATATGCGGGTTTTACACGAAATGAGGGTGAAGTCAGCTGCAGAGAACTCTACCAGGGAGCGGATCAGCCCGATGCTATATTTGCTGTGAATGACCTGAAAGCTGTTGGAGCTATCCAAGCCTTAAAAAAAATGGGCATGCGTGTGGGCGAGCAAGTTGGAGTCATCGGATTTACGGACGACCCCATAGCCCTAATTATTGAGCCTAACCTAACCACGATTCATGAACCGGCATTTGAAATAGGTAAACAAAGTTGCCAACTACTTATCAAACATATTAAAAATCCCTCTTTTGAAGCTCGTACCATCAGCTTAGCGTGTACATTAGTGGAGCGAGATTCTGTTTAATAGAAATCTTAACGCTCAAAAACCCATTTTCCAGCAACCATCGTCCGCTGTATTATTATATCTTTATCAAAAAGCACTAAATCGGCCTGCATACCTTCAGCTATAGCACCAATTTCGTGCTGTCTTCCTAGGACACGTGCCGGATTGGAGGTCAACATTTTGATAGCTTGTGGTAAAGAAATGGCTGCAGCTTGCATCATCGTACGAATTAATCTATCCGCCGTAGCCACACTTCCAGCAAAGGACGATCGGTCAGGTAACTTTGCAACACCGCCTTCAATCACCACCTCCACACCGTCCTTCGTACTCCCCAAAATGCTCTTTGTAGCAGTAGTACCCGCAGCTCGCATAGCATCGGTAATAAGGATTATGCTATCTGCAGGCTTAACCTTACAAATTAATTTTAAGAAAGGCTCTGGGAGATGGATGCCATCAGCAATAAGCTCGACATCAATAGCATCAATTAATAAACATGATTCAATAGCTCCCGCATATCGGTAAGCATTCTTACGTGTCATACCCGACATACCTGAATAAAGGTGTGTCGCGAGGTTGAAACCATTTTCTAAGCCTGCAAGCACCTCTTCATAAACCGCATCGGTGTGTCCTAAAGCTGCAATAATACCCTCCTCACGTAATCTCCTAGCAAAAGCTAGGGCGCCAGGTAGCTCGGGAGCGGCACTCCAACGTGCAATAATAGATTTGTAATGTGCTAGTATATATTCATACTCCTGCGGATTAGGATTTCGGATATACCGCGGATCTTGCGCTCCACGTTGCGCCATAGCAAAGTAAGGCCCTTCTAAATGAAGACCTAAAAAACTAGCTCCTTGCTGTTTATTAAGGAGCTGTGCTTGTTGATAAACTTCAAATGTAGTCAATAAGCTTTCCGTATCGGAAGTTAATGTAGTGGGCAGTAGCGAAGTCGTCCCAAACTGCGCATGCGTCTTCGCAATCTGAAGATAAGCATCCACCTCATTATCCATAAAGTCTGCTCCCCCACCACCGTGTACATGGATATCAATAAACCCGGGAGAAAGGAACAATCCCTGCGCATCTACAACCGCATTATTCGCACTGCTTACTCCCTTAAAATCACCCGCAGTAACCGCTGTAATAAGCCCTTCTTTAATCGTGACAAAGCCTTTTTCAAGAATGCCTACAGGTGTAATAATTTGTGCATTTATAATACTTAGCATATTAATCTTTCCTCCAATATTTAAATTGATAGCCTTTAAAAGCATAAAAAACGATGTACATAAAACATGGCACTAATACCCAATAAGCTGTCCTTACAGAGCTATGATCTGCAATCGCACCATAGATCATGGGCATAATGGCATTTCCACATAAGCCCATAATTAGTAAAGCGGCTCCTTGCTTAGCATGGCTTCCCAATCCTGCCAGTGCTAAAGGCCAAATTCCAGCCCATATTAAGGCATTAGGAACGCCTATTAAGCATAAAAACCAGATGGAAATATCCATATGTAGCGCCAACCAGTGCACGGGATGCTGTACGGTACAAACTAACAGCGCTAAGATCAAGCCCGTTACCGAGGCTATTTGCAACATACGCTTTTGAGATACCACCCGAGGGATCAATAAAATACCAAAAAGATAGCCTACAATTGTTGCTGTTAACACATAAGAAGGTAAGGATTTGGCTTCCAGTAAGGAAATGCCCATAGAATCGGCATAGTTAATAATAGTATCAACTGTAATTACTTGTGTGCCTACATGCAGAAATATCCCAATAGCACCTAAGACTAGGTTCGGAAACTGTAAGACGCTTGAACGCGCAGTATCAGTCTTTTCATCCTTTTGCGCAATTTCAGGTAAAGGTGAATAGTTTACAAATAAGCCAATGGCAAATAAGACGATGGCCACCACAAAATAAGGCAAGGCCACGCGCATAATTAGGGCATCTAAAGTTGCTGCACGCAGGACTTCATCCATAAGGGGTATTTCCTTAAAAAGCACCTTGTCAGAAGGTCTTAAAATTGCCCAAGAAAACACTAAGGGAGCCAGAATTCCGGCTCCTTTATTACATATTCCCATAATACTTATACGCTGCGCTGCACGCTCCTGCTCCCCTATTAACGTAATGTATAAATTGGCCACCGTCTGTAAGACGGCCAATCCAGAGCCTAGTGTAAAGAGGCCTACTAAAAATAAGCCATATGTTCTGCCATAAGCTGCAGGCACAAAACACAGTGCACCAGCGGCCATAATCCAAAAACCGATAGTTATACCTCGCTTATAACCTACACGCTTGAGTAGATACGACGAAGGCATGGACATAAGGAGATAGGAAATATAAAAAGCAAAAGCCACTAAATAAGACTCCAAATTCGTCAGCTCGCAAGCGATCTTAAAATAAGGAATTAGAATGGCATTTACCCAGGATATAAACCCGAAGGTAAAAAACATGGTTCCAATAATACCGATGGATATTATTGTACTTCGTTTATCTAAGCTACTGGTATTCATTGGTCAATTTAGGTTTTTAACAAAGAGGCAGACCCTTCGTCTAGGTAACAGATACAATTGGCATGCTGCTGCAAGATACTTGCGGGATGCTGGTTGCTAACGGCTGAAGATAAACAATTTTTCACAGCTTGGGCCTTTCTTTGATCTGGCACAGCACAAATAATCCTTGCGGAGTTCATAATTTGCTGGATGGACATCGAAATTGCCTGTAAAGGGACCTCTTCAATGGTGTTAAACCAGCCTTCACCCATTTGCTGCTGTCGACATTGCGCATCAAGATTCACGACAATATAGGCTTCTGTTCGATGGAAGTCTGCTGGTGGGTCATTGAAAGCTAAATGTCCATTTTCCCCAATCCCTACAAAAGCGACATCAATGGGATATTTTTTGATTATGGCATCCAAGCGAACACACTCATCTTCAGCATTTTGCTCCCCATTAATAAGCACCACTTCTAACAATGGGGCCACTTTATCGACGAAGCGCTCTGTCAAATATTTTCTAAAACTTGCTTTATGCGTGATGGGCATGCCAATATATTCGTCTAAGTGAAACATGCGAACCTTAGACCATTCAATTTCAGTGTCATTAATTAAGGTTTCTATCGTTTCAAATTGACTCTGTCCGGTTGCTAAAATAATATTTACCTCCCCTTTTGCTGCGATAATTTCTTTGATCCATGCTGCCCCTTGTTTTCCTGCCAATGTTCCTAATTCTTGGCGTGTAGGAAGAATTTCTATTTTCATATCTATTAAGCTATTAGTTTACACTTTTAATTACAGAAGTATTTCCTCCTGTTTCAAGATTTATGGTATGTACCAAATTGTTCTTCCATCGTCCCATTGTAAAATCTGGAATTTCTATTGGCTGTGAGCCATTGGCGACAGACCATTCGCTCAAAGGACCTATGACAGACCATGCAGCAGCATCGTAAACATCCATATCTACAGGGAGACCATTCCTCAAGCAGTCAATAAGTCGCCAATCCATGATAAAGTCCATGCCCCCATGTCCACCAACACTTTTAGCAAGTTCGCCGATATGCTTAATAATTTTCGGTGTATACTTTAACTCCAGAGCCTTTAGTTCCTCATCGTTAAAGAAGCGATCATGTCCGACGGCAATTTTTGCAGGAAGCGGATATTTCTGGGCAAATGCTTTGGTTCCCGAAATCATATGAATCCTTGAATATGGGCGAGGTGTGCTGACATCATGTTGCAGCATCATCGTGCTACCATCCTGATTTTTTATAGTTGACACATTCATATTTCCTCGAAAAGGCATTTTAAGGTACTTCTCAAACTCTTTCTTTGACTTCGAAATTTCTTCCGCTTTAGGACGTAGACTAAAATCACCCGAAGACATGGACGTTAAGAAGTTCATTTTATTACCTCGATTAACTTTTAGCACTTGGCAGATTGGACCTAAACCATGCGTAGGATATAAATTCCCATTTCGCTCAGCATTTTCCTTCAGACGCCAGAAGTCATAGCGTGCTTCTTTTTCAAATAGACTTTCCATGATATCATGGATATAGGCCCCTTCACAGTGGACAATATCCCCGAAAAATCCTTGGCGTGCCATATTTAATGTTAACATCTCAAAAAAGTCATAGCAGCAATTTTCTAGCATTACGCAATGCTTCTTAGTTTTTTCGGAGGTCATAACGATGCGCCAGCAGTCTTCCACGGTGGTTGCTGCAGGAATTTCTACAGCTACATGTTTTCCGTGTTCCATCGCATAAATAGCCATTTCCGCATGCGTTTCCCAATGGGTGGCGATATAAATAAAATCAATATCTTCCCGACGGCACATTTCCTTAAATATTTCCTTATCTCCAGTGTAAAGTTTGGCCTCATGATTCCCTGCTACAATGCGTGCTTTCGCAGCTTCAGCCTTTTCAGGAAGCACATCGCAGATCCCTTTGATAGCTACCCCCTCAATCATACTCAAACGATATACAGCCGCCGCTCCGCGATTCCCAACACCTATAAAGCCGGTGCGCACAATTGGAATTGGTGGAGCCGCATACCCCGACATATTAAATATGGGTGTGTACTTCTTTTCTACAGCTTTTGAAATATGCGCTAGGGGCATTTTCTCTTCCGGAGCTAAAGCCTTTACTTTCGTAGCGAGAAAGCTGAGGCTTGCCAAGCCTGCAGATTTCAAAAAAAATCTTCTATCTGATGTCATATTTTTTTTTGATTTAGGTTTTCTAATATATTTTTAATCAATATCCCACCATAATTTTGTAGCGGCATTATCCTTTCCTCCAAGTAGTTTTATACCTACATTTAGCCCTTCTAAATTCGAAGTATACTCTGTTTGTGGGTAAGTCAAGCGTTTGATAAATGTTCCTACAGGAACATCAGGATTCTCGGAGTTTATGATAGGGTACATATCTGGATATCCCGTACGGCGGAATTCCGCCCAAGCCTCCCATCCATCAGGATAAATAGCCAACCATTTCTGAGTTCCTATTTGTTTACGCTGCAGTGCAATTGTATTCGCCCATTTAATAGGCGTTGTAGATACAGCTGGAGAATTATAGAAATCTTGAGGAGCTTGTGGTAAATTCGTAGAATTAATATAAGCATCTACGGTGTTACTATTTGTCTGCCCCCATTGTTCCAGGCTTTTACGAATCCCTGTTTCATAAAAATCTTGCGCTGTACCTCCCACATTCCATCCATTTAAGGCAGCTTCAGCACGCAAGAAATAGCTTTCAGCTGCAGAAAGAATATGTTGACGTGCCGCAGTATTTGCCGTTAGTGATCCGGAGGTACTGTAGGTGACCCAGTAAGGGCCCGCAATTGCTTGCTGTGTATTCGCATTTACCGAAACATTTCCGACCATAGTATTGATATCCGATGCAGGCATACCATTACGTCTAGAAGCATACTTTCCGTTGGCAAAGTTCTTTTGAAAATAGATGCCTAGGCGTGGATCTTCATAGCCCGCTAAGTAGGATTTCATCGTTGAGCTCATGGAAGATCCCGACCAGGTAGAGATATGAGCTAATCCATTGGAATCCATATTTATTGCGGATCTTACTATTGCAGCATTGTCTGTATTGGCGTCAATAACCCCACTTTGAACAGCCTCTTCAGCCCATTTTTTTGCGGTGGCAGGATCTACCTTTGAAATGCGTAAAGCCAACCTCAGCTTCAGTGTATTAGCAAATTTCACCCACCGATTTAAAGATCCACTGTACAAATTATCTTTACCATTGAACACGATTGTCGTAGGATCTTTAGCTTTTAATAAGCTAATAGAGGTATTTAGGCGCAAAAAGAAATCTGCATATATATCTTTCATGGCATCATACTTCACGCTGGTATTGCCATCCTCTTTTAGCGCATCGAAATATGGGATAGGCCCTACGACATCTGTAAGTCTTGCGAAGTTGTAAACCCACATAATATTTGCCAATGCTACTTCAGCAGATTGTGGATCTGCGGTATTTAAGATTGTTTTTAATTGAGAGCCTACTTGCACATAGGAGGCCAAAAACATTCTACCAGTGTATATTGTATTGATATTATAGCGTTCCGTGGAAACAGATTTCGCAAAATATTGCGCATAAATATCTGCGAAGTAGTTTTGCGTAGTTTCATAATACGTCGCGTTTGTAGTCGCCGAGGACAGGGCTCTATTAAATAAATAAGGGAATTCTGCTTGCGTAATTGCCGTTAACGCATTTTTATCTACGTTATCTTTCACAAAATCTTTTGTACAACTGGCGTTAGCTAACAAAGCTAAAGAAAGCAACAGTAAGGTATTTTTATTTACAAACTTTTTCATATAAGCGATTTTAGACTGTGTAAGATTTAATTAAAATGATAATTTTACACCTAAGGTAAAGCTGCGTGTTGTAGGTAATACGGCCGCTTCCACTCCTTGAAAATTACTGGAGCCGATGGCTGCTTCCGGATCTACCGGATTTTTAATTTTTCCTACGCCAGGGATATCTATAATTGACTTTCCTTTATACAGAAAGAGTACATTATTCATGGAAAATGTAAATTGGGCATCTTTTACATAAGGTATAAACCCTTGAGGTGCACGATAAGAAATTCCTAGATTTCTAACACGGAAATTTGTCATATCGAAAGTAAATAGTTGGCCGTAAGGATAGATTCCCCCTGCTCCTACAGCTGTCCAAAAAGATTCCGCTTTAATTTCTTTAATATTCTTATTTCCAGCTTCATCTACAGCATCTAAAATCCAAGATCCATCACGGTGTTCAGTAGTAAAATCAGCGACCCCATAATCCGCTAAGAGCGCAGCTGTTCCTGACACCATCTCACCACCAATACGACCGTCAATATTTACATGAAGTCCCCAATTTTTGAATTTAAAATTATTACTCCAACCCAGCGTAGATGAGGGATTGTAGTTACCTATTTTCTTACCATTCTCAACGACTGGTAGCCCTAATGAGTTCACAATATATTTTCCAGAAGCGGCATCCTTCTTCCATTTATAGCCATACAAATCCCCATAAGCAGAGCCTGCGGCTACGACAGCCGTTGCATAGGCTGTATTATCGGAAATATTCACTAAGCTTATACCATTTGCGAGGGAAATAACCTTATTAATATTTCTAGCAAAATTCAAATTTGTCTCCCAAGTAAAGTGCGCTGTTTGAATAGGCTTAGCCTGTAGCTGCAACTCAAATCCCTGATTCTGAATTTCTCCAGCATTAATATATTGATTATTAAATCCCGTTGCATTGGTAACCGAAAGGAACATTAACTGGTTCTTTGAATTACTTTTGTAATACGTTCCCGCTAAACTTAAGCGATTATTAAAAAACTGGACATCCATGCCCGCTTCCAAGGAGTTCGTTTTTTCGGGTTTAAGATTATTTATGTTTTTCGAAGGATTACGTGTGATAAAACCAACTCCTGTGGCTGTGGTATAGGAGTAAGTTTGTGTCAATAAATTAGGTTCAGCATCATTTCCAACTTGCGTGTAAGAGCCACGAACTTTTGCTAAAGATACCCATTGCGGTAGCTTTAGCCACTTATTCAGCACTAAGGAAAGGCCTACCGAAGGATAAAAATAACTATGCGGAGCAGGCAATGTGGAAGACCAATCATTTCTACCTGTAATATCTAAATATACACTTTCCCAAAGTGCTAGATTAGCGGATGCAAAGACAGAATTTAGGTGTCTACGGTAAGATTGAATTCCCGAGTAGGTCGGTGTTGCAGCGAACGCTAAGGAGAAGTTATTAGGCACAACAAGCCCATTAGCCATGTCCGTAACGGTATTATAATTACGCGTTAATAAACTGGACCCGACAATGTAATTAAGCTTTATATTTTCCGAACCTAAAGAAGGGCTTCCTGTAAATAAAAAGTCTATATTCTGGTTACTATATTCTGATTTAATTTCAAAATATTGACCTCCAGGAAGCACATTTCCATTGGCTTTAGTGCCATTGAAGAATGAACCCTGTGTCTTTTCATTATAGCGATCAAAACTGATGCGCGTCATAAAATTCATCCAAGGAAAAAACTGATAGGAAATTGACCCTAAGCCATTCACGCGATCTCTCTTCTCATTGACCGAAGTTCTATTAATGGTCCACAATGGATTATCGGTATTCACGTTTGTGCTCCAAAAAACACTTTCGGGAAGTCCCGTGCCGGGGTTTATTTTCTCATAGTTTCCAAATTCTTCTTCAGACATATCTCTCGGCATGGTAAAGAGCTGTGCCATGACCCCATTCGCAGAAAGCCTAGTTTTATTAAGTATATTTTGGCTGATGTAACTAAGCTTAATATCAGTCTTTAAACCTTTTATCAGCTCCGTATTAACCCGAAGATCTAAGTTATTTCGATCCATGTAATTCTTAGGTACAATGCCACCAATTTTTGCATTGGTAAAAGAAAAGAAAGAGGTAACCTTTTCACTACCACCAGAAGCACTTAGCGTTTGGCTGTTAGAATACCCTTTCTTAAAGAAGCTCTTCACATTATCAGGGTTCGTTTCAGCCTTCTCGCCCCAGCTATCAACGGCATTAGAGCCGTAGGCACCTCCATTTCCGCGCCCGTAAGTCTGCTGAAAATTAGGCAGGTTGCTTGCTGTCTCCACCGTCTGCGTGGTGTTGAAGTCTAAGCGCCATTGCCCCGCAGCTCCTTGCTTTGTCGTAATAATAACGGCACCGTTCACAGCTCTGCTTCCGTACAAAGCTGCCGCCGAGGGACCTTTTAAGATATTGATACTTTCAATATCCTCCGGATTAATATTGGCACCACCATCTGAGGAAGAATAGACATTTGCATATCCGGAAGTATTCTGGGTAACCGAAGAATTATCAAAGACAATACCATCGATTACAATAAGCGCATTATTATTTCCCGTAATAGACTTATTACCTCGCAGGACGATGCGTGCCGAGGACCCGGGTCCACCAGAAGCGGTCGTAATCACAGCACCAGCAACTTTTCCATTTAAGGATGTTATAAAGTTGCCACTGTTATCCTTGATACCCGATACAGCTTCAGCTTTGATTTGTTGTGTTGCATAAGAAAGACCTTTAGATTCACGTTTGATGCCTAGCGCAGTAACGACCACTTCCTCTAAATTTTTTTGTGCTGTTTCCAATTCGACTTTTAAGGGTTCGGATTGTTTTTGCACCAGCATATCTTTAGATTGGAACCCTATCAGTGTAAAATATAATTTATTGCCTTTTTGGGCTTTTATCTGAAAAGTACCGTCGCTAGCAGATTTTACGCTGCTGGAAATATCCCGATTAGTAATGGTTACATCGGATAAAGGATGTCCATCTAATCTACTAATAATGCGTCCTGCAACTTGTTGAGCGAGCAGCTGCATGGGGCTTATCGCAGCAACAAAACAGACGATTGGTACTATTTTGTGTTTTTTAAAAGTAAGTTTGAATTTCATAATTTAGCATATTGGTTTTTGATAAACTTCCTTATTAAATGATTTTAATTTAAGTTTTATTTCAGGACGTTTGAGCAAGCGTCACATAAAATGCACAGGTAAATTATGACCTCCTCAGGGTATAAAATTTCTTTGAATTTGATAAGAGTTATTTTTCATAATTTCGTTTTTTTAAAGGAAGAATAGGATATTCATGGTGTCCTTGTTTACAATTATAGTTAAATAACTAAGCTGTAAAGTAAAGAATCAACAATTTATTATCGGCAACGTTACCGATGATTTTTCAAACTTCAAAAAGTCTAAATAGACTAATATTTATTATATTAGTTAGCCTATGAAAAAATTATGTTCGCTCTCAACAAATTTTAGAAAACTATGTTTTTTGCTTGTTCTAAGCATTTATTATTTAAACTTATCAGCACAGGAAGTCTGGGATGATAAGAGCCAGGGACTGTGGCCGATTGAAGCACAAAAAACATGGATTTCTTCGAGTATGGATCACGAAATGCAAGCTATTTATTATTATAAGAGTGTGGGTGAAAGACCGCAACCCCTTATTATTAGTTTGCACACTTGGTCGGGAGATTATAGGCAACGAGACCCCTTAATCAGCTATTGCATAGCTCATAATATCAATTACATTCATCCTGATTTTCGGGGGCCGAATAACAACCCAAAGGCTGGTGGATCTGCTTATGCCATTCAAGATATTGATGACGCTATTAGTTGGGCACTAAATAATCTTGCAGTGGATGTTAGAGATATACATGTTGTCGGCGTTTCAGGGGGAGCATTTGCAACGCTACTGACATATATGAAATCAAAGCACTCCATCAAAAGCTTTTCAGCTTTTGTAGGAATCTATAATCTGGAAGATTGGTATTACGAATCTTTGGGTCGTGGCACCCCATATGCGACGCATATCAGTCTCCTTACAACGAATAGTACGGATGCTATTAACTTTGAGGAAGCTAGGCGGAGATCCCCATATTTTATGAAAACACCTATAGCCTTGCGTAAAGAAAGCTGTTTAAATTTTTATTGCGGGATTGACGATGGCTATACTGGTTCGGTACCTATTACACAAACCTTAGAAATGTATAATAAAGTAGTTGACGATTTCGAAGTTACCGATGAAGGAGCCTTTCTAAAGCAAGAAGATATTTACACCTTATTAAAAAGGCGAACATTATCCGGGTTTGCTGTTATAGAAAAAGCTTTTATGGGTAGAGATATCATCTATAAAAATAGCATTTTCCCAGGGGTCACCGTACGCGTATTCAAGGGAGGACATGAAATGCCCGAAGGAGATTTTATCCAAGAAATCCTTAAAAAGTAGCTAGCGCTATTTGGAAATAAAAAAAGCCCCTCGATGTAAATCGAAGGGCTTCCGTACCTAGGGCGGGAATCGAACCCGCACTCTCTTAACAAGAACAGGATTTTAAGTCCTGCGTGTCTACCAGTTCCACCACCTAGGCAGGTGATTAAATTTGGAGCGAAAAACGAGATTCGAACTCGCGACCCCAACCTTGGCAAGGTTGTGCTCTACCAGCTGAGCTATTTTCGCGTCTAACTTCCAAGCTATTGCTCTTCCGTTTTGGTGATGCAAATATAGGAATATTTTTCTTTCCGCCAAAAGAAAAAACGTTCTTAAAGTCAATAAATATCTAAGATATTCATAGTGTGAGGTTTATTTTTTGAAGTTCTTTTTCTTCTTAGCGCTAATTCTCAGCGCTAGGTTAAAGATGGAGTGTAAAGAAAAATGTACTTCCAATACCCAAATCACTTTCAACGCCAATACTTCCTCCTTGGGCTTCAATAAATTCCTTACTAATGGCTAATCCTAAACCTGTTCCCTCCTTTAAAGTTCCTGGCACTCTGAAATATCGATCAAATATCTTATTTTTATATCTATCTGAAATTCCTATTCCAGTATCTTTCACCGCAAATTTCATCGTACGATCTATTTGTTCAACACTCACATATACAGTGGAATTATCGTAAGAATATCGAATAGCATTCGCTATTAAATTTATTAATACCCATGTTGTTTTTTCGCTATCAGCCATTACTTTAGGAAGCGTATCATGATAAGACAGCTGCAATTTAATATTTCTTTGGCTGGCTTGAGTCTTGATTGCATCCATAGCATACTGTATCATCCCCATTGGATCTGTGGGTTTTATTGTCAATTGGATATTACCTGATTCCACTTGAGCGAGATTAAGTAGTTCTCCTGTGATTTTTAATAGGCGATCACTATCATCATTGATGCTATCTAATAATTGTTTTTGTTCTGGATTTAGCTGACCAATTTTTTGATTATTTAATAATGCTAAACTCATTTTTATGGATGAAATAGGTGTTTTGAACTCATGTGATACTGTTCCTATATAGTTTGTTTTTGCAATATCTAGTTCTTTAAAAAGAGTCACATTGTGCAACATTATCACATGTCCAATCAGCTGTGTTTCACTTTCTCCTGTGGGGATAATATTAATATCAATAATTTCTTTTTCAAAATAACTTTCCTTACCATCGGCAAAAATTTTCAAGTTTTTATTTTTCTTACCTTGGTTATTTGCATCATTAAGATCTTTGATTAAATCTCTAACTAAATCATTATTTAATGCTGCATTTTCAATTTTTTTTCCAATAAACTCTTCCGACTTAAGTCCCGTTATTTTCAACGCTTCATCATTCGCAAAGAGTACATTTTTATCTTCATCAAGGCCAATTACTGGATCATGCATATTATTGATTAGCGTTTCAATTCTTTTTTTACCTTTTATAATTTTATCGAGCTTACTTTCGGCGTACTCTTCCAGCTTTATAGCCATCGTATTAAAAGATTGTGCTAATTCACCATACTCATTATGACCTTCAAAATGCACACGTTCCTTATAGTTTTGGTTAGCAATTTGTTTGATACTATTTGTTAGATTTTTTATTGGGTCAGCGATGTTTCCCGGCAGATTGACTAATAATACAAATGCGATAAGGAAGCAAGCCATTCCTGTAAATGAAATCCGTAGAACAGCTTCATCAGCGGTAGATTGTGCAATACTACTTTTGCGCTCAATAGCTAACATATTGAGCTCCATCAATTTCGCAATATCCTTCCTTATAAGGGAGGTTAGCGGAGTTTCATTTGGTTTTGATTTTAGTTGATTAAAATGTAATTGAATGTTATTGGTTACCTCTAATTCCTCATTTTCTGTAACATTATTTTTTTGTTTCTTAAGGTTTGCTTCAAATAACTGTTGTGAGTTGCTATCAAAAGGCTTTTCTTCCAAGGCTAGCATCATATTACGAGCATATTCTAACGTATTATAGTTGGCTACGAGTATATTATTGGAATCATTCTTTAGAGATGTAATATAAAATCCACTCATCGCTGCCAATAAAATAATCAGTGCAAAGAGCAATCCGACACCAGAAATAAGTTTTGCTTTTATTTTCATTTTTTTAGTTTTTTATAATCACAATCAACTTAAAATCACTAAATCAATTTTATAAATTGATAATTTCTTCATTAATGTATGAAACATATTTGTCGACAAGATGAATTTCCATATATTAAATCGTGGCGTTCCAATGCAGACAGTTGTTATTTTCTTTTCAACGACGATATCCATAATACCTTTTGCTATCGATTCATGTTCAATTTTTATAATTTCAGCACCCAATTCAGTTGCTAATTTATAATTATTTATCAAATGTCGCTGCTTATTTAAGGCAATCTTATCCACGTTTTCCTGAGGCGTTTGCACATATAATACATACCATTTACTATGGTAATAATTTGCTAGACGGGCAGTTTTTTTAATGATAATTTTTGCCGACTTATCATTGCTACTGATACATGCTAGGAATTTTTCTTGTTTTAACGTATTGGGTTTGACGACTTCAGTCTCCACCTTTCTATTGACTTGGGCAGCGACCTCCTTTAGGGCCAATTCTCGAAGTTGCAAGATATAATCAGATTGAAAGAAATTTGTCAATGCTCTTTCGATTTTATCCTTTTGATAGATCTTACCTTCTTTGAGTCTAACTATTAATTCATCTGCCGTAAGATCTATATTGACAACCTCATCCGCTTGAGCGATCACTTGATCTGGAATTCTTTCTTGAACAATAACCCCTGTTATATTCTTTATTTCATCATTTAAACTTTCAATATGTTGAATATTTACTGCAGAAATAACATTGATACCAGCATCGAGAATTTCAAATACATCTTGCCAACGCTTCTCATTTTTACTTCCTTCAATATTTGTATGGGCCAATTCATCAATAATCACAACCTCAGGACGTAGGTTAATCACAGCCAACACATCCAATTCTTCAAGCTCTTTACCTTTATAAAACAGTGTGCGTCGTGGGATTAAAGGCAAGCCAGATAATAAGGCCTGGGTTTCGCTTCGATTATGTGTTTCGATATAACCAATTTTCACGTCAATACCTTTACCCAACAACGTATGAGCTTCTTGCAGCATACGATAACTTTTACCCACTCCCGCACTCATCCCAATGTAGAGCTTAAATTTTCCACGTCTGGATTTCTGTATTAAATTTAAAAAATGTTCAGCACTCGCTCTTTCTAACTCCATTATTCGAAGAAAATAATTATTTATTAAACACTATAAATAGGATTGTGATGACGCTAATTGACTCCTTAGCAATTAAAAACTTATAGCTAATGCGCTTGTTGCTGTGAAACTGTTGTTTTTAAGATTATTCGATCTATTATAAAAGATATCATCTTTACTACGTAAGTTTCTAACTTCCGTTCGCCATACCAAATTTGCAAGAATAGCATAATCAAAATTCAAAGAGTACCCATAAGTTTTAAAACCATTGGCTGTTCCTGTAGAAATAATGACCCCTGCTTTATCTTGATAATACTCGCCACGCGCTGTAATACTCAACTTTTCAGATGCCGAAAGTTTTGCTATCAATACAGGTGTATACCAGGAGTTATAGGCATCACTACCTTTTGATTTTTGTTCAGCTCCGATATCAAAGCCAGCAGTTATTCCTACTATTTTATTCAACTGATAGATGGCATAAAAATTATGAAAATAGCGCATTTGTCTCGTACTATCAGGCTTATCACTTCCAATAAATGAACCACTATTGAGGGTTAATTTACTAGTTGGCTTATAGGTTAGCTGATGACCGAAAGCTGGCGTTGAGTTACCGTCAACACGCTGGATTCGTTGCCATCCATTTAAAATCAAACCGCTCACAAACCATTTACCCGAAGGTGAGGTATAAGATATTTTGGCACCAGTCTCGAAATACGGAGAATTATCTGCAAATAAGCTTCTTGTCAATGTCCAATTATCCTTTCCTACAGCACTTTCAAAACCTAAATGCGAAGAAAATACACCCGCATCAATCCAGAGATCATGTTTTTTAGAAATTTTCACCCCTAAGTTTCCTTCATAGATATTTTTCATGATGTCCTTTTCTGCGGCATAATTTGCGCTCATATAGGTCCCTGTTGCTAACGCCAAATTTGCCCTTACCTTCGCATTATTATAACTGGCTTTGATGAATGCCAAATTGAGATTAACTTCATTATTTCTGTTATGACTGTAAACAAATTCTGGGCGCATATTATTTAACTTACGGTTCGCATCGTACTGATAATATACTTCCGCATAACCACTTATAGTCAATGGATTAACAGGCACTTCTAAACTATCTTTTTGGGCAAATAAAGACCCTGAGCAACTCAATAGAAGCCCTATTGTAATATTTAAATATTTCATTATCGTGTTTTAAGATATATTTATTAGCTATAGTTACTAGCTAAAATGACTACGTTAAACTTGTATCCCAGCAAAATTTCTATAAATAATATAGCTTGAGTTATTAGGGATTAATTTTGTTGAATTTCATCCAAAGCAATATTTAATTTTAACACATTAATTTTTGAAGGACCGAATAATCCAACCAAAGGTTGTTCAGTAAGGTCAGCTATTAATTTTTCTAAAATAGGCTCTTCAATAGCTCTAATTTTCGAAATTCTCTTCACTTGTACCTTTGCCGCTTCTATCGAAATATTTGGATCTAAACCACTGCCACTTGCTGTCACAATATCTACAGGTATATCTTCTTTTCTAACAGCAGGATTTTTCAATAGAAAAGTATCAATACGCTCCTGTACTTCGAGAAGATATTCTTCATTTGATGGACCTTTATTACTTCCTCCCGAACCGGCAGCATTGTAGGCAACTGCCGAAGGACGCGACCAGAAGTATTCATCATTGGTAAAAGATTGGCCAATATTTGAATAATATTTTTTCCCATGGTGGATAAGGATGTCACCTTTGCCTTTATTGGGTGAAATTTGTGCAATCATCCATACAGCTAGTGGATATAATAGGGCAAATAGCAGTATGGTTACTGCAGTCAGCTTAATAGCTGGTAAAATATGTTTTTTCATTTTGATTATTTCTAAGATTAAATAAATAGTGAGACAACAATGTCAATCAATTTGATCGCTACAAATGGAATCACAATCCCCCCTAACCCATAAATAAATAGATTTCGTCGCAATAGAGCCGAGGCTCCTATAGGCTTATAGGCCACTCCTTTTAATGCCAATGGTATAAGAAATGGTATAATGATGGCATTAAAAATTACAGCGGACAAAATAGCGCTTTGAGGACTGGAAAGGTTCATAATATTCAGGCTTTGTAATGCAGGAATAGCCGTGATAAACAAAGCTGGAATGATGGCAAAATATTTTGCCACATCATTGGCTATACTAAACGTAGTTAACGTACCACGTGTCATTAACAACTGTTTGCCAATTTCTACAATCTCAATTAATTTGGTTGGGTCATTATCTAAATCCACCATATTTCCGGCTTCTTTGGCAGCTTGGGTTCCACTATTCATGGCAACACCAACATCCGCTTGAGCAAGCGCTGGAGCATCATTCGTACCATCGCCCATCATCGCCACTAATCTACCGTCAGCTTGTTCCTTTTTGATATAATTCATTTTATCTTCAGGTTTAGCTTCAGCGATAAAATCATCAACACCCGCTTTCTCTGCAATAAACCTTGCTGTTAATGGGTTATCCCCTGTTACCATGACAGTTTTAATACCCATCTTTCGCAAACGCTCAAAACGTTCTTGAATACCAGGCTTAATAATATCCTGCAATTCTATTACACCCAAAGCTTTTTCATTTTCCGAGACCACCAAAGGTGTTCCACCATTAGTAGCTATTTGATGTACTTTATCCATTAATCCTTCGGGGAACACATTTCCAGCCTTCTGCACCAAATTTTTGATGGCATCTGTGGAACCTTTACGAATACGTGTGTTTTCAAAATCAATCCCTGAACTTCTTGTCTCTGCTGAGAACTGAATAAATTTTGGGTTTGCGACATTGAAATTTAAAGGGTTTATTTCTGCCAACTCCAGAATTGATTTTCCTTCGGGAGTTTCATCACTCATAGAGCTTAATACTGCCGCACGAATCAACTGTTTAGGATCTACACCTTCAGCAGGGTAAAAGTGTGTCGCTTTTCTATTGCCAATGGTGATAGTCCCTGTTTTATCTAATAATAACACGTCAATATCTCCTGCAGTCTCCACAGCTTTTCCACTTTTTGTTATCACATTGGCACGTAATGCTCTATCCATTCCAGCAATTCCAATTGCCGAAAGTAACCCACCAATAGTTGTGGGTATCAAACAGATAAATAATGCTATAAACGAGGCTATCGTGATTGAAGCCTGAGCAAAATCAGCAAAAGGTTTTAACGTAACTGTTACAATAACAAACACCAGGGTAAATCCTGCTAAAAGTATCGTTAAGGCGATTTCATTGGGTGTTTTTTGGCGCGATGCCCCTTCAACCAAAGCAATCATCTTGTCTAAAAAGCTCTCGCCTGGTTCAGTCGTAACTTTAACAACGATCTTATCCGACAGTACTTTTGTCCCTCCAGTTACAGAGCTTTTATCGCCTCCAGATTCCCGTATTACAGGAGCTGACTCCCCAGTAATCGCGCTCTCATCAATAGTGGCTAAACCTGCAATAATCTCTCCATCAGTAGCAATGATATCTCCTGCTTCACAAATGAAAATATCTCCCTTTTTCAATAAAGATGATGATATCGTCTCCCCATTTTCTAATTTTGCCGGCGTATCTTCTCTTGTCTTTCTTAAGCTATCTGCTTGTGCTTTCCCGCGTGCTTCAGCAATGGCTTCAGCAAAATTGGCAAACAACAAGGTTAAAAAAAGAAGTATAAAAATGCTGAAATTATAGGCAAAACTTCCTTGATTCGTTTCTCCAAACAGAATCCAGACACTTACAATTAGCATGACAGCAGTACCCAATTCTACCGTAAACATAATCGGATTACGAAACATTGATTTGGGGTTGAGTTTCACAAAAGATTGCACTAATGCTTCTTTAAGCATATCTTTTTGAAACAATGAATTATTTTCTGATTTCATTTTTTTTCTTTTTATAGACCTTGATTATTTCATTGAAAAGTATTCGGCAATTGGCCCAAGAGTTAATGCTGGGAAGAATGATAATGCAGCAATGATAACAATGACAGCAAAAACCATTATTCCAAAAGTTCCAGTATCCGTTTTTAAAGTACCATTTCCAGTTGGAATATATTTTTTACTAGCTAACAATCCAGCTATCGCAATCGGACCAATAATAGGAAGGAATCTTCCTAGGATTAAAATAAATCCTGTCGAAATATTCCACCATAAATTATTATCACCTAACCCTTCAAAACCACTTCCGTTATTTGCAGCAGACGAGGTATACTCATACAATATTTCTGAAAAACCATGAAATCCAGGGTTATTTAGCGTGGCTGCTCCTTGCTCAGGAAAAGCTGTAGCTAGAGCCGTTCCGACTAGTATTAAAAAAGGATGTAAAAGCGCAATGATCATTGCTATTTTCATCTCTTTGGCCTCCACTTTCTTACCCATAAATTCTGGGGTACGACCAACCATTAATCCACTTATGAAAACAGCCAAAATAATGAAGATAAAGAAGTTTAATAATCCTACTCCACAACCACCATAAAAGGCATTAATCATCATTGCAATAAGTTGATTCATACCTGATAAAGGCATAGAGCTGTCGTGCATAGAATTAATAGATCCCGTAGAAATCACTGTCGTAACAATACTCCAAAAGCCGGTTGCTGCAGCTCCAAAGCGAATTTCTTTACCTTCTGTAGCTCCTAATGAGTTATCTATACCCATTGCCGATATCGCCGGATTTCCTTTCATCTCCATAGTTACATTCGGAATTGTTAGCAATAAAAACCCAAGAGTCATCACGCCGAAAATCATCCAAGAGAACTTTCTTTTACGCGTAAAATAACCAAAAGCAAAAATCATGGCCAATGGCACTATTAACTGTCCAAACATTTCAACCATATTGCTGAAATAACTTGGATTTTCAAATGGATGGGCACCATTGGCACCAAAAAATCCACCCCCATTCGTACCGACATGCTTGATAGCCACAAAACTTGCTACAGGACCCGTTGATACTTCAACTGTATCTCCCTGTAAGCTGATGATTTGATCTTTACCCTCAAAAGTCATTGGGGTACCATTGAAAACTAGAATTGACGCTATGACTAAAGAAAGAGGCAATAAAATACGGGTACAAGATTTTAATAAAAATTCGTAAAAGTTACCTAGTTCATCCGTTGCTTTTTCTCGGAAAGCTCTAAATAATATCGCCGCAGCCGCTAAACCCGTACCGGCACTCACAAATTGCAGAAACATTAACCACATCTGACTAAAATAACTGACTCCAGACTCACCAGAATAATGCTGCAGATTACAGTTAACGACAAAAGATATCGTGGTATTGAACGCTAAATCAGCAGACATATTGGGATTACCATCCGGATTCAATGGTAGCCATTGTTGTGTCATTAGAAAGAACATCCCTAAGACAAACCAAATCATATTGATCGTTAATAAAGCAACTAAATGCTCTTTCCAATTCATCTCCTTGTTAGGATTGATCCCACTCAACTTATAGCAAAGTTTTTCTATGGGGTTAAATATGGGATCGAGCAAAGTCTCCTCTTTGCCATATACCTTTGCAATGTATTTTCCGAATGGAATGGCCAAAGCCAATGTTCCCAAAAACATTGCTAAGATTCCTATTATTTCTGTGTTCATTATTTATTGTTAAAATTTAATAGATAAGGGAAAAAATTTAATAGATAAAGGAAAAGCTATAATTAAAATTTTTCTGGTTTCAGTAAAACATAAACGATATAGGCGAAAACGCCTATTGCAAGTAAAAGAAGAGCGATCATATTAATTAATTTTTATAGAAATATGTTGATATTGCTGATTATAAATAATTTTAAAAGGTGCTGGTAGTTTTTGGTAGACATAATGCCATTGATTCACATCGCAGCGTTTGTGCATACTTTCTAAAGAGCGTACAAAAAGATTCTCGATAATTTCTTTGATGTAATTATTTCCATGTGTAAAAACAATAGCAACAAATTTGATCAATCTGCTGACCATCCTAATCTTTCCATCAACAATCAATTGCTTCAAATAATTCACAATTGCTTGAAGAATACCAGCAAAATTATTGTGGCTTTTAAGTTGTTTAATTTCCTGTTTAATTGCAGGAAATCGATAAGACAAATAATTTGAGGCGCGTAATGTTGTAATTTCAGCCATGGTTATTTTTTTTTGTGTTTCAATGTTTCGAGCAGTACTTTTACATAACTTAATTGCAGCTCTCCAGGAATTAGATTCAAATGATTTAGAAAGTTTTGAGTTCCCAATTTTTCAGCGATTACATACAAAAACTCATTTTCTATCGCGTTCTGAATAAATAAATCTTTAGACTGATAATGTGAGTTTATCATGGCGATAATCTCCCGTGAAGCATGCTCATCGAAATGTGTAGAACAATACATTCCAAAGTGCCTTAAGACCATATATTCTTTACAGTTAGCATTACCTTCCTTATTAAGCATTGCATAGGGGTAAATTTCAGGGAACCCAATACGCAAGCTTTGCTCTAATGTTGTTTTCATATTTTAAATTTTTTCAAAAAAATCAATAGATTTAAAAAACACTACGAAACAGGCTAAACCTGCGATTACTAAGACGATTGTTAACATAGTTTGATGATTATATATGTTTCCCTATATGCCATTTACAGACCACGACACCTCACAAGAACACAATCTTCTAACTATCAGCTAAATACATTTATTTTGAAAAATATAGCACAAAAAAAAGCCTATCAAAATGATAGGCTTGTTCTCAAAATGATAGGTTAATAATTAAATTTTATACTCTTCAATCTTTCGGTAAAGCGTTGCTATTCCAATTTCTAATAAGCGAGCGGCTTCGGCTTTATTTCCTTGTGTATGAATAAGAACTTTTTGAATATGTAGTTTCTCGATACTATTCAAAGAAAATGCGGAGAGCTGATGATTTTTTTTCACATCCTGAGGAAGCTGTAGGTCCATAGGTAAATCCGCTAAGGTCAGCGTATTCGCTGTAGATAAAATGAGTGCTCTTTCGATGACATTTTTTAATTCACGGATATTTCCTGACCAATGGTGTTGTTGCAAATTGATCATAAAATCAGCATCGATGTGATTGATTTTTTTATTCATCTTTAATGATAGTACATCGACAAAATATTTTATTAAGAGTGGAATATCATCATCTCTTTCCCTTAAGGCTGGTAAATAGATTTGAAAAACAGAGAGGCGATAATATAAATCCTCTCTAAAGTGTCCTTGAGCAATTTCTTGTTTTAAATCTCTGTTTGTAGCAGCTATTACACGCACATTTACTTTTGTTGGCTTCGTTTCGCCAATTTTCATAAATTCTCCAGACTCTAATACACGCAATAGTTTAGCCTGAAGATCTAGTGCCATTTCACCCAGCTCATCTAAAAATATCGTTCCATTATTCGCTTCTTCAAAGAGCCCTTTTTTATCTTTCAAGGCGCCCGTAAATGCTCCGGCCTTATGACCAAACATTTCATTTTCCAATAAATCTTTAGTGAATGCTGAGCAATTTATCACTACAAAATTTTCTTTATTTCGATTACTTTCTTGTTGTATCGCTTGGGCAAAAACTTCTTTTCCGGTTCCCGTTTCCCCTGTTAAAAGAATCGTTGTATCCGTTTTAGCGACTTTTTTTGATAGTTCTATAGCATGTAAGATGCTTTTTGACTTTCCTATAATCTTGTTGAAAGAATATTTTGATTCCAGTTTCTTTTCGAGATGCTGAACACGTTTTGCTAATGACACTTTTTCCAACGCTTTATACAAAATCGGAATGATTTTGTTATTATCATCCCCTTTCGTCAAGTAATCAAAAGCCCCATTTTTTATGGCTTGAACACTATCAGGAATTTTTCCAAAAGCTGTTAATAGAATAACTTCGATTGCAGGATATTGCTCTTTGATTATTGTCGTTAATTCTACGCCAGAACCATCGGGCAATTTAACATCACATAGTACGACTTCTACTTCTACTTGCGCTAACTTTTTTAATCCAGATTTACAATCTGCAGCTTGTAAGACTTCGAAGCCCTCTAAGGATATAATTCTTGAAAGTAAATTTCTTAGTTTTTCTTCGTCGTCAATGATGAGTATTTTGTTCATAATATAGGCTTGTCAAATTGAAAACAAATTTACGGCAAATTCTAATTTAGCTAACTATAAAAAAAAACTTTTAAAATTAACCTGAGATATGCTAAAAAAAGGTTGGGATTTCTGTTAACAAAAAAACCGTTTCTGTCGACGACAGAAACGGTTTTTTGTACCTAGGGCGGGAATCGAACCCGCACTCTCTTAACAAGAACAGGATTTTAAGTCCTGCGTGTCTACCAGTTCCACCACCTAGGCAGGTGATTAAATTTGGAGCGAAAAACGAGATTCGAACTCGCGACCCCAACCTTGGCAAGGTTGTGCTCTACCAGCTGAGCTATTTTCGCGTCTAACGTCCAAGCTATTGCTTTTCCGTTTTGGTGATGCAAATATAGGAAGAAATCTTGATGTGCCAAATTATTTCACCACAAATTCGGACACCAAACGGTAAGAGGCTTAGTATATGGTAAATAAAATTATATTTCTTTCTTACAAAGCCTCCTACCGAGGGATATTACTTTATTAAATTCGCATTCATATAGGCTGCTGAGCGTTTAATACTTTCAAAAGGATCAATCTTAAAGTTTTCCTGCTCCATAATCAGCTGTTTTACGCCGCCTACTGCTGCGTGCGCAATAATTCTCTTATAATCTATGCTCCCATTTCCAATTTCCGTATTCAGCTGAGGATTTTCCTTATCCATATCTTTGATATGTAGAAGCTTAAACCTTCCAGGGTATTTTTCAAACCATTTAACAGGATCCTGACCTACACGCACAACCCAATATACATCTAATTCGAAATCCAATAATTTAGGATCTATTTTCTCTAGCAGTTGCTCATAGAAAACTTTACCATCTACAGGGATAAACTCGAAGTCATGGTTATGATAGGCTAATTTTAAACCAGCTTTCTTTACATGTGCTGCGGCCTTAGCGATGTATGCTATCGTCTTATCCATGGTTGCCGAGTCTTTAATAAAGCCTTTAGCGAGCCAAGGGATAACGATATACTGCTGACCTAAAATTTTGGCTGCTTCAAGGACGTTATCAACTTCCGAAAGATCCCCATCTATAAAAAGTTTATTAAAGTTATAATGACCTGAAATCGATGTAAGACCATTTTCTTGCAGTAGAGATTTCAATTTTTCGGGCTTTAAACCCCAAAAACCATTTTCCTTAGAATAGCCGAATGTCTCCACCACGCTGTATCCTGCAGCAGCAACTTTAGCCAAATTACCGGGGACGTCGGAAGCTAAGATAGCACGCAGGTTGTATAATTGAAACCCTGCCTTCTGGGGAACTTTAGCTGCTATTAGTTGGGGAGCCATTGTGAGCCCTGCTCCTAGCAAACCCAGTTGCATTAAAAAATTTCTTCTGTTTAACATAATGTAGTTTATTGGTTAGGTAAATATTTTAGAGATTAGTAGTCGCGCATATTAATAGGATAACAGCTTAACAAGAGTTAAGATAAGAAATTATTTGGACAATAGCTTTACACTAAAATCGTACTATGCTAAATTCCTAACATATAAGCACCAATGAAAGTAAAACCGCAGCAGAGGAGACCATGGAATACTTTTGGCATGCCAGAGGCTAATACGAAAGCGTTTGATACGATTATTGAAAATGCATAAAAAAGCCCTTCGAGAGATCAAAGGGCTTCAAAAATGCTATAATTCGGTAATAAAATCTTCTTTAGCTTGTCTATATTTTTTGAGTGGATATAACCAATCTTCCGTTATTTGACGTTTTCCGAGCGCTAGTAGCACGACGGAGCGCAAACCATTTTCCCGTAATTTTAGAAATTCGTCCAATGCTGCTTTATCGAAACCTTCCATCGGAGTAGCATCGACACCCAACTCTGCTGCTGCAGCAATAGCCACACCTAAAGCTATATGCGCCTGTTTTGCCGTATGATGGTACTGCTCCTCTTCAGAGAATGTTGAAAACAGCTGCTTTAAGTTTGTTACCGTATGGGCTGTAGTCTCCATGGGTAGGTTGCGAAGGTTATTCATATCTTCGTGAACCTTATCAATGCGCTCATCGGTAATCTTATCCCAAGAAGTAAAAACTAAGAGGTGGGAACTTTCTACGATTTGCGGCTGCCCAAAAGCTATAGGCTGAATTTGCTGTTTTATTGCCGGATCTGAAATCACGTATATATGGATGGGCTGCAGACCTGCAGAGGTTGGCGCTAAGCGTGCAGCTTCAATAATATTTGCTACCTCTGCGGGCTCCAAAGCTTCACCAGTCATTCGTTTGGTGGCATAACGCCAATTTAATGATTCTAATAATTTCATGTTTTATACTATTAAAGTTTTAATCAATAAAAAATTTGCTCTTCATATACCATAGGATTGACCCCGTTAAAACTAGGACAAACTATGCAAGATGGTAAGCTGATATGCTGAGGGTGTCTGCCCAGTAATTTTTTTAAAAAGTCGTGCAAAATAGGAAGGATCTTCGAAATTCAATTCATAGGAAATCTCAGCAATAGACTTATCCTTATTCCACATCAGCAACTGGCTATTTAAAATTACGATTTCTAAAATCAATATTTTAGCGTTCTTATTGAACACATTCTTTACGCATCTATTCAAGTAATTTGCAGAAATATGTAGGGCATCAGCATAATACTGTGGGGACTTATGGTCCATAAAATGTTTATATACCAATTGTTTAAATTGGTAAGCTAGCAACTCCGTACGCGATTGAATTTTATTGGTATCAGCAAGTTGTAAATACTTATTAAGGAGCGCCTGCACGAGCCCGTGCGCCACCTCAGGATTCGGTGTTTGCTGCGTCAACTCTTCATACAAGAGAAAACTTATATGGTTAAACCACTGCTGTATATTTTCAGTTACTTTGAGCAGCGACTGCACAGTAATAAGGCCCAGTGCATTTTGATTAGAAAGCACAAGGGACATCACTTTATCTTCCATAAGGATGAAATATCCTTTCAAAGGAGCTACTATTTTCTCTACGGCAATAATACTTCCTGCAGTCACATACAAGACCGTAGGGCCTTCCAAAGTATGTACTTCATTACCTACTTGATGAACCATCGATCCTGATTCAATAAATAATAAGAAATGATAATCTATTTTTATTAAGGCTGTGGGTAATTTCAAAAAAGAGATATGCTGCGCTAAGGGGTAAACCTGCACTGGGGTATCTTGCCAAGGCATTTCACCCGGGATATCATGATAATAATTCCTCTTGAAATCCTGTGTCGAAGTAATTTTTTTCAAGGCTAATATTTTAATTTTAAAATAGAACAGCTTACTGCAGTATATGTTTTTCTAGCCCCGAAATAGATTCACTATACGATGCGCAAACTACCAGCATCGGCACGGATAGCTGTTCCATTTATCGCTAGTGATAAGGGACTGGCAAGGAAAGTCGCTAACGCTGCAATTTCTAAAGGCTCAATAAACCTCTCTAGGAGTGAATCTGGATTTGCCTTCTTAAAGAAAATATCTTTGACTTCTTCTTCTGGTAAATTCTGTATGGTAGAAAAATATTTTATGGTATCGGCAACACCTTCAGAATAAGTGGCCCCCGCAAGAATTGTGTTTACCGTAACCGCTGTGCCTTTAGTTAACTTAGAAAGGCCATTTCCCAATGCTGAGACAGCTGATTTTGTCACCCCATATTGAATGCTGTTACTCGCTACGCTCAATGCAAATTCACTTCCAATAAAAATTATTCTCCCCCAATTTCTATGAATCATTCCTGGGAGTAGCTGTTGAGATAATTTTACTCCAGTCATCACATTTACATTAAAATTATGCAACCAATCGTCGCTTCCACTTTCTGAAAAAGAACGTTGCTCAAAGATACCTACATTATTTATTAATATATCTATCTCTCCTACTGATGCTAATAGGGTTGAAATCTCCGAATCATTAGCGACATCTGCTACAAGTGCTTGAATAGTAATTTCGGGATATTGCACGCGCAATGTAGCTTCCGCCTGCGCTACTCTTGCAGCATCTCTCCCATTGAGAATAATATGAACACCTTCTTTAGCTAAACATTCAGCAATAGCATATCCAATACCTTGCGAGGAACCACTTATAAAAGCTGTTTTTCCAGTTAATAATAAATCCATTTTTATGATTATTTGTGTATAATCAAAATTAAAAGATGTCAACAGCGCATTAAAGGATTAACTAGGAAATGGTTAGGACTATTTGGGCTACATTACCTCGATATACGACGCTGCTACAATAATTTGCAGAGCTACAGCTATAAGCATGTAGCGGAAAATCTAAGGAATAGGGCGCTAGGACGATTATTCTAAGTGAAATTACAGAATATTGTTTGGATGTTTAAATTTTGTTTCTATCTTTGCAACACCAAAAAACGGAAAAGCGTAAGCTTAGAAGTTTACAAGCGAAAATAGCTCAGCTGGTAGAGCACAACCTTGCCAAGGTTGGGGTCGCGAGTTCGAATCTCGTTTTTCGCTCCAAATTTAATCACCTGCCTAGGTGGTGGAACTGGTAGACACGCAGGACTTAAAATCCTGTTCTTGTTAAGAGAGTGCGGGTTCGATTCCCGCCCTAGGTACGTTAAACCCTTAGTAACAAATGTTATTAAGGGTTTTCTTTTTTTACAAGGTGTTGAAAACGTTATCTCATAATGGAAAGAAAGGGCAATAATGCCGCTAGAAACTCTTTATTACACTCATAGTGAATATTGTGTGACGCATTAGGGAACTTTTTATGCGTAACCCATTTTGGATGTTGATTTTTGAGGAGTTTATTTTCTCTCTCCTGTGGAAAGGGATCCGGATCTTAGGAGTCCAAACCTTGATAGATACTCCGCAAATCGATCCGCATCGTAGCTAAAAATAAACATTATTCACGTTCGGTTCTATACGCACAATATCTGAATCTAATGCATTCTCTATATCAGTAATCGTACGCAAACTAAAGGTATGTTGACCTGATAACCATTTTGATATCTCAGACTTTTGCTTCCCCATTACTCTCGCTAAATCAACTGCCTTCATCTCCTTAAGATTTAAGATTTCTTGAATTTTACATGCGATCGCTAAATTTTTCTTTACCAAGCGATCGATAGTAGGGTCACCATACCGATCTAACCAATTATCGATAATCCCCTTCTCCATGCTATCAGGATTTTGAGGTTCGGATTTTCTTCTTGAAATTTTCATCTTTTTAATAAAATAATATATATTCTTTTTCATACAAAATATCCCTACAATCATCATCCCAATCAATCTCTCCCTTTTGTATACTTTTATCAATTAATTTAGACAATTTATTTGCCAAATAAAATGGCATTCTGACATTAGCACATTCTTGGACTGTTTTTGCAGTCTTGACTCCTCCTCCGAACAGCACAACCACATGTTCATTCAATATATGACAATATAAACGAAGTGGATTGGAAATTTCTTTATCATTTTCTATGTAACATGGATCCCGATTTACTCCTAAAGGAGGCAAGGCTTCTGCATCATTTTCAGCTCTAAACAAATAACTTTGAGCGCCATGTATTTGACCAATCTCTCGAATCCAAGATAAGATATGATTTAGTTTTCCCTTTTCTGTAATTCCATATTTCTGAATAAAAGCTTCAAATAGCGATTCGTCTTCTTCACCTCCATTAACAACTACGGAGTAGTAGACAACCTCACGATATGCTTTCACAAACTTTATAGTGACAAAATTAGACATAATTAATTAGCTACCAAATAAAAGTTCACTTTTTAATGAACTTTAACGGTTCGATCAATAGATTTTTTAATGAATGCATTAAAACAAAATAAGCTGAAAAATGTGGGAATAGCAGAGCTGCATTTAAAACAATTAAATCCTCTAATTGTTTACCCTAATAGAATTCTAAACAAATATTAATGATCACTTTACTTTTTATACTTGCAATACTCTTTATTGTTATGAGTTTTATTCCATTAATCCGCAATGATTATTGGACTTTTCGCATTTTCGAATACCCACGTATGCAAAAACTTATCGTCTGCATACTTTTACTAATCAGCTTAATCATTTGGGCTGATCAGACAATTTTTTATTACAGTGTTGTGGTGGGATTAGCCATTACTATTCTCTACCTCTTGTACCAAATATTTCCTTTTACTCCGCTCGCGAGAAAGCATGTATTAAAAGTCCAGAAAAATGACCCTAAAAATAGTTTGAGTATCTTCGTTTCCAATGTATTTGAGGACAACACGAACTATGCAGGTTGCTTAGCAGAAATCAAAAAGACCGATGCTGACATCGTGTTATTGCTAGAGACCAATGAGCGCTGGGCGGAAGCATTAAAGGAATTAGACACGCTTTATCCAGAGCAGGTTAAAGAGCCATTAAACAATACCTACGGCATGCTATTTTTCTCGAAATTACCTTTAAAAAATAGCGAAGTCAAATATTTAGTAGAGGATGATATTCCTTCGATCCATACCCAGGTGATGCTTCCATCGGGGCAGCTCGTTCAAATATACGCCCTTCATCCTACCCCGCCAGTACCTAATGAAAATCCACGATCCACGGAGCGCGATAAGGAGCTATTGCTGGTGGCCGATTTAGCAAAAGATCATCGTTACCCGGTTATCGTATGTGGTGACATGAATGATGTTGCCTGGTCCTATACGACGGAATTATTCTTAAAGATGAGTAAACTCTTAGACCCGAGAAGAGGACGTGGATTTATCAATACTTTCCATGCCCACTATCCTTTAATGCGCTTTCCCTTGGACCATATCTTTGTGAGTGATGATTTTAAGCTAAAGCATTTTCAGCGGAAGCATAATTTTGACTCCGATCACTTTCCGATATATACCGAGTTGCAGTATGAAGCAAGAGCTTCGAAGGAACAAGAGGGATTAGTGGCTTCAGAAGAAGATAAAGAAATGGCTGAGCATAAAAAAAACAAGAGCTAGGAAGCTCTTGTTTTTAATATTCGATTTCTAAAATTGATTTCAACGGAATTAAAACGCCCGATTTAATCTGTAAATATTTATCTGTTAATGACCATACCGTGGTCTCAATACGTTTAGGGCCGGAATCCGTTTGAAATGAAATTTCTGTCTTAGCTTTAAATTCATTTCCTAGTCTCAACGCGCCTTCTAATTTCTCTTTGAATGTAGCTGACTTGTCTTCAGGAGCTGCAATAAATTTAAATTGAGGTATTTGTTCTTTTTCAATTAGTTGTCCGATCATAATAAGTAGTTTAAATTGAAAATTAAGTTACATCTGCGATATTATGTTTATAGAACGTATAATGTAGCCTTATGTTATAGTTAAATTTAAGAATCTTCTCCTGATAAACAAATTATTTTTATATATTTTTTTTGATACAATCTAAGTTGTATTACATATAATTTAAATGCCATTTTTTATGCTGGCATAGCATTTTCAACAACCCATATAGCCTTTCTTTGTTATATTTGCTCACTATTAAATGGAACTCTTACTATGTCGCATCCACTAGGCTATTATTCCCGAACATGGGATATTAACTTTTCACAATGCTATGCTAATGGAAAACTTAAATACTCCGAGATCAGCAATTTATTTCAGATAACAGCTGGGGAGCATGCTGAGGCCTTGGATTTCAGCTTTCAGACCATGCTTACCTTCAATCAGGCTTGGGTGATGAGCCGCATGCGTATCGAGTTGAATAAGCTTCCAAAGTTAGGTGATCAGGTGGAATTAACCACGTGGATTCAAGATTTTGATGGCGCACGCTCAACGCGTAATTTCACGATCTCCAAAGATGGTGTTACCTATATCTCAGGGAGCAGCTACTGGGCCGTTATTAATTTTAAATTACGTAAATCGGAAAACTTAGCGATTAACACAGACCATGTAAAGCTCTTCCCGAGCCATCAGGCAACGGCCTTCCCGGTGGACAAGCTTAATATTTTTCAGGCATGTGAGACTGTGGATAGCCACCGTGTACGTCTGTCGGATTTAGATGTTGTACGACATGTAAATAATGTCAAGTATGTAGATTGGTGCTTAGATCAATTGGACATTGAAGATGTCCTTCAGAAGCCTATCGCTTCCATAGCGATGAATTTCCTGCGCGAGTTAACTTACGATGATATTGCCGAAATACAACATCAGCAGCAGGAAAACGTCCATTTTATGCGCATTCAACGTACCGGTAAGGTTGCTTTTGCCATGGAACTAACATTTTCAAAATAATTTCTTGAAAATAGTTTACCCCGCGCAAAGGTAAAAAGCCTAAATAAAAAAAAGCTTCCCAATTACTGGGAAGCTTTCTTATTTATAGACTACTAATGTATGTGTTCGCTTATAAAGCCCAAGCTTTCTCTCCCTTTTTATAAGGGAAGTTACCATCATATTTTCCAGGTATTTTCACATAACGTAATGCTTTCGTTGCCCCTACCTCAGAGGTAAAGAATCCCGTTAATGTCAATTGCTTAAACATGGTGAAGAAATGCGTTGGGTCGCCTTCTTTCTTCTCTTTTTGGTAAGTAGAAGCTTCCTTATCCAAGGCATTTACAAAGGTTGTTTTCTCCTCCGCTGAAAGTGCTTGGAACTTCTTTTTAAACTGCTTCTCCGCTTGTGCATCGATGCCTGCTAAGCCTTCTACAAAGATCTTCTGATCAGCTTCGGTGTAGCAATCACGGATCATCACAGGGATAAACTCGCCAACCCCTGCTTCCTTAGCTCCTGGAGTAGCTGTTTTCGGTAAAATAACTTCCGCTAAATCGCCGATAAAATCGGTGCTCTTAGCATCAAATAAAGCTGCCACATCTTTCGTAGAAGCTTCTTGTGTACAACCTTGAAGAAATAGGTTCGCACCAATAACAGTACCCCCCATTAATAATGCAACACGTTGCAATGCTTCTCTTCTATTCATCGTTTAGAAAAATTAAAATTTGTAATTAATTTCCCAACCTGGACGATACGTACGTTTTACAAACTGATTTACGGCGTCAAAGTTAGTCACTTTCATTTGTTGATTATCCCATAGTAACTTTAAGTTACGTCCTGGATATTTATTATCAACACGCATGTCAGAAGCTCTAATAGCAAGATTAGCCATTAATAAAGCCTCCGTTAATGGGCCTGCAATTTCAAATGGTGAAGAAAGCTGTTTCTTACCGTAACCAGCAATACACCCTTCCACCCACTGTGTCCAGTGACCTGAAGCCGATCCTTTAACACGCTCATATTTCACGGGAACTTTTTGGTAAGAGCCCGAAGTTGGCAATAGACGTGGATTCTCAGCGTAGGTATCTGCTAAGATTTTACCCTTAGAACCTATAAAGAGAATACCATTTCCACCATCACCAAACGCCTCATTAGCGCCTAATTCCTCGGGACGTTGCGGCTGAATACCGCCATCCATCCAGTGTACTTTGACGTCGCCAGTAGTCTTTTCTGTTTTCGGGAATGTTAAGATTGCGTACGATGACGGCGGGCAGCTTTCAGGGAAATAGCCACGCTTAAATTCATCTACATAAACAGATCCAACACTCGCCTGCACATCTTTTACATACTGTAAACCGAAGATACTGAAAGGAGCTTCTAGGTTATGACAGCCCATATCGCCTAAGGCACCGGTACCATAATCCCACCATCCACGCCAGTTGAAAGGTATTAATTTTTCAATATATTCTTTCGCTGGAGCTGTACCTAACCAAAGGTCCCAATCCAATTCTTTAGGCACCTCAGCCTGTCTTGCAGGCCATTGAATACCCTGAGGCCATACTGGACGATCTGTCCAAGCAAATATTTCCTTGATATCGCCGATCAATCCAGCGTCTACCCACTCACGCATCTGACGAACACCATCTCCAGAAGAGCCTTGGTTTCCCATTTGCGTAACGACTTTATAGCGTTTGGCAGCGTCTGTTAACACACGAGCCTCCCAAATATCATGAGCCATCGGTTTTTGAACATACACATGCTTCCCAAGCTGCATCGCTGCAAGCGCCTGAATAGCATGCTGATGATCCGGTGTAGATACCGAGACCGCATCAATGTGCTTATGCTCTTTATCTAACATCTCCCGATAGTCTTTATAGAATTTCGCTTTAGGGAAAGATTTTACTGAACCTGCGGCACGGCGAGAATCTACGTCACAAAGAAACGCAATATTCGCCTTGCCCGATTTATAAATATTATTGACATCAGATCCCCCCATACCACCCACACCAATGGATGCTACTTGCAGCGTATCTGAAGGAGCTAAAAAGCCCGTTCCTCCTAATACATGTCTAGGGACAATCATAAATCCTGCAGCAGCTACTGCTGAAGATTTCAAGAATTCTCTTCTAGAATTTTTTAAATCCTTTTCCATAATGATCAATTACTAACTTATAGATTTCCTTTTTTAAGTTGTTCAACAGCATAGTTTACTGCACGAGCAGTCAATGCCATATAGGTTAATGAGGGGTTCACACATGCACCCGAAGTCATAGCAGCACCATCTGTAACGAATACGTTTAGGGCATCCCATACTTGATTGTGCTCATTCAATACGGAAGTCTTAGGATCTCTCCCCATACGGGCTGTTCCCATCTCGTGAATACCTTGACCGAAACCATAGCCAGCATCATAAGTATTGACATTTTTCACGCCAATTTTATCAAGCATGTCTTTCATCTCACTCATCATATCGCCACGCATTTTCTTCTCATTATCTTTAATCTCAACATCCATATCTAAGACAGGTAGACCCCACTTATCTTTTTTGTTTTTATTTAAAGTAATTTTATTTTCATGGTATGGAAGGATTTCACCGAAAGCCGTAAAGGAGATATTCCACGTTCCTGGTTCTGTGATAGCATCTTTCCAGTCGCCACCTACAGCCATTTCAGCAACTTCGCCGCCAAAACGGCCACGTCCCGCTCCCCCTTGGTAGCCAAAACCACGTACATAATCCCGTTTTTTAGAATCCCCAGCAACATTTACGAAGCGTGGGACATAGAGACCTGTCGGGCGGCGCCCAAATGTATATTTGTCTTCATAGCCTTCAACTGTACCACCAGCACCCAAACGGAAATGGTGATCCATCACATTATGGCCTAACTGACCAGAACTTGAACCTAATCCACCTTCCCAAATATCTGTCGCAGAATTCATTAATACCCATGCGGAGTTAAATGCCGACGCACATACGAAAATTACTTTAGCATAAAATTCATAAGTCTTATTTGTCTCTGCATCAATGATCTCAACACCTTTAGCTTTCTTGGTATCTTTATCATAAATAATCTTTGTAACGATAGAGAAAGGACGTAAGGTCAAATTACCCGTCGCTACAGCTGCAGGTAAGGTCGCTGATTGGGTAGAGAAATAAGCCCCAAAGTTACAGCCTAACCAACATTGATTCTGATATTGGCAGTTTACACGGTTATGATGAGGCACAGTAATATTTGCTGTACGCCCCATAATAAAGTGACGCTTTCCACCGTACTCTTGCTTCAACCGTGCTGCAAGATCTTTCTCTACGACATTCATCTCCATTGCTGGCATGAAATCTCCATCCGGAAGGATGTCCAGACCGTCTCTGTTTCCTGAGATACCAGCAAACTTTTCAGCATAGCTATACCAAGGAGCAATATCTTTATAACGGATCGGCCAATCTACGCCATGACCATCTTTTAAGTTAGCCTCGAAATCTGTGTCTGAAAAACGGTATGATTGACGGCCCCACATCAATGAACGGCCCCCAACATGGTAACCACGGTACCAATCAAAACGCTTAGTCTCCGTATATGGGCTATCCTTTTCATTCGCCCAGAAGTCTAAATTCTTCTCATTTAAGGCGTAATCACGCTTTAATACAGGGTAATTTTCCTCCATCTCTGTCGTACGACCGCCACGGTGTGGGAAATCCCATGAGTTTTTATTTGCTGAAGGGTAATCCTTCACATGCTCGATATTTCTACCGCGCTCTAGAACGATTGTTTTAAGACCTTTCTCTGCTAACTCCTTTGCAGCCCAACCGCCGGAGATACCAGATCCAATCACAATCGCATCGTAAGTATTATCTGCCATTTTAAATTAGGTTTATATTATTAGTTTGTTAATGTTTGTTCGTTGTTTACTTTTTCATCTTTAAAAAACACCATGAATAGGACAAAAACTACGATGGCGATGCCTGCAGGAATAATCCATACTTGTGTCCAGAATGCCGAGATGTCGGAGGTTTTCAAATCCGCATACTTTTCAGCCACATAGCCCGCAACCCAAAATCCGATTAACTGTCCTACCCCATAGGTCGCTAAGGTAATTAAGCCTTGTGCTGCATTTTTGTATTTTGTACCTGCTTTGGAGTCTGTATAAATCTGTCCTGAAACGAAGAAAAAGTCGTAGCAGATACCATGCAAAGCAATACCCAATAAAAGCATAAATGAAGCCTCTGAAGCATTTCCATATGCGAATAACAGGTAGCGTACTCCCCAAGCTAACATCCCAATTAAGATCGTCTTCTTAAAGCCAAAGCGGGTAAAGAACACCGGTAAAGCCAATAAGAACAATACTTCGGACACCTGTCCTATCGTCATCTTTCCTGTTGGATTTTCTAAACCAATTTCTGAAAGAAATAAATTGGCATTCTGGTAATAAAATGCTAGAGGAATACAAATTAGAATAGAAGATACAAAAAAGATTAGGAAGTTACGGTCTTTCAACAACTTAATTGCATCTAAACCAAGGACTTCAGTAATGGAAGCTTTTTGTGCATCTTCAACTTTTACCGGTGGCGTCTTAGGTAACGCTAATGAGAATACACCCAACACGAAAGATCCAATTGCCCCCATTAGGAAGGTGTTACGTAATAAGCCCTCTCCAGAATCCCATTTAAAGAGATAGGAAATGGATAAGCCTGCTACGATCCATCCGATTGTTCCCCAAATACGGATGCCCGAGAATTGCTTCTCAGGGTTTGTAAGCTGTCTGAAGGAAATAGAATTTACCAGGGATAATGTAGGCATATAAAGAATCATATAAGCTAACACATACGGATAAAAGACCGCGATATCTGTCGCTTGATACATTTGATACATTAAGACGGCACCTACAAGATGAAGAATGGATAGAATACGCTCTGCATTAAAATATCTGTCGGCAATCATACCAATGATAAAAGGTGCAATAATCGCTCCCCATGATTGTGTAGAGAATACATTTGCAATCTCCAAGCCTGTAGCATTGAGTGTCTGGCTTAAAAAAGTTCCCAATGTAACGAACCAAGCTCCCCAAATGAAGAACTCTAGAAACATCATAAAGGACAACTTAAACTTTATTGTTGATGACATAATTGATTAGTTTAAAATATAGGTTTATTGAAAGGCAAAATAACAAAAATAATCTGATTGTGAAACTTACACTACATTATTTTAAAGCTTAAAGTTATCGACCTCGCGATAAGCATTAATTAGCTTTATTTCACCTTCTTTTCCGGAGACTGACTTTCCATGCTCCATGCCCATAACCCCTTTATAACCTTTGTTATAAATATATTTAAACACATTTTTATAATTTATCTCCCCTGTTGTAGGTTCATTTCTCCCTGGATTATCCCCTATTTGAATATAAGCGATTTCATCCCAGCAGCGCTCCATATTTTTAATAAGATCGCCTTCGGTACGTTGCATATGATAAATATCGTATAAAATCTTGCAGGAAGGGCTGTCTACACCTTTGCAGATGGCATAGGTTTCATGCGTTTGCTGTAAAAATAAATCTGGGGTATCCGATAGGGTCTCCAATACCATCACTAATCCATGAGGTTCAAAAATTTCTGCCCCCTTGCGCATAGCCGTTAAGACATTGGCAAACTGGTTACCATATGGAATGGAGCGATCAAAAAAACCGGGAACTACAGTTAACCATTTAGCATTACAGCGTTTTGCAGCTTCTACAGACTCGTGGCACGTTTTTACAAAATGATCGAGAAACTCTTTTTTTCCTGAAGCTAGGGATGTCATCCAATTTTGACCGCCATCAACAACGAAAACACCCATGCGCATACCTAGTTTTTCCAGGAGTGCGCCTATTTTCTTTTGCTCATCCAGCGAACGTCTTAAGTAGCCATTATCCTCAATAGAGCGAAATCCTTGCTCATGGTAGAATTTGATCTCATCTAAAAAATTTGCTCCAGCATGATTTTTAAATAAGCCTTGATGTGGCGCATAGTCTAAGTTAAAAGTTTTATTCATGGTAAGGTTTGGTTGTTTAGTGGCGGCAGTACTGTTAGAAATCCCCACAGCAGCCCCTGCCATTAAAAGAGAGGCATCTCTAATAAATTCACTTCTTTTCATAGGTTTATTGGTTAGTTACTTTTTAAAAAATTTATGAAAACCCTTGGACTGCAATTCTTGAAAAGCGCCTAAGCTGTCTTTATAAACTATATAAACTTCAAAATTTTTTCTCTTATTTGCAAACTTTATTGCCTCTTGGGGACTTAAAGACATCATATAATTGTCTAAGGCATCAGCTTCCATGGCTGTATTAGCATATACCGTAGCAGAAATTATCGGTGTAACAAATGTATAACCCGTCTTCGGATTTATATGATGCGTAACTTTCTGTCCTTCGGAGAAATAATATTTCTCTAAATTCCCTGCGGTTGTCATGGCGCCTTTACGGAGATAAAGTAAGGACTCCTTTAATTCAACACCATGCTCCCCATGCACAGGACGCTCCATGGCTACGGTAAATTTCTCGCGCTTAGGTTTTACCCCTTGAATGCGCATCTCTCCACCAAGCTCCACAATAAAGGAAGAAATCCCCTTCGACGCTAGATAGTCTGCAATTAAATCCACGGAATACCCCTGCGCTATACCATTGACATCCAGCTGCGTAGCGGCGTTCTCTTTTTGCAGATGCTTCCCATGCAGCTTTACCTGGTACAATCCTACAGCCGGTAGGATAGCGTTGATATCCTGCTGTGTGGGAAGCACTTTGATACGCTTAGGCCCAAACCCCCAGGCTTGAATAAGCGGGGCAATGGTAATATCAAAAAGCCCTCCAGTAAGATTATAATAGTGCTGTGATGCTAAAAATACCTGCTGAAAATGAGTATCTACCTCCATGCTTCCTAGGCCCATTTTATTGAATTTAACGAGAGAAGAATGGGGATTATAGATGGATAGCGAGCTATCTACAGCGTTTAAAATTGCTGCTATCTCAGCGGTTTTTATAAGCTCTTTAGGGTGGTAATAGACAATAGAATAATCGGTACCTTGCGCAAACCCGCGCAAGCTGTACCGATTAAGAGGTTCCTTTCCCTTTACAGACATGCTTAAGCAAATAAGCAGGAAGATAAAGGAATATATTTTCATTAGATAAATAAGTTTGTATTTTGACCTGGGATGGCTACAGGATAGAAGCCATCGGCATTAGGAACAATTTTCGGCATGGCATCCCATGCATAGGTCGTAGGCATCAAGTCGATATCAGACTTCATAGCCTCCTCCCATTTAATAACTTTCCCCGTGTAACAAGCAATACGACCTATAATTCCCGTTAAGGTACTATGTGCGCCATACTCTGCATTTTCAAATTTATATTCGCCTTTAGAAATTGCTTCGAAAAATTCCTTGTGTTCTTGTTGGTATGGATTAGGATTCCCTTTGGCATTATGTCTATAAAGTTCATTTCCTTTATGATCCCAAAGAATTCCTGCTCCACCAGCGGAAAGATAAGCGCGCCCTTTAGTAGCTTGAAACTGCTCATCTACGCGATTAGCAATACCCTCAAAATGACGACATTGGCTATAGACAACAGAACCATCGGCATAGGTCAATTCGATTGCAAAATTATCGTAAATCTCCCCATACTCTTTTCCTACACGATGTGCTCTAGAGCCTGTACCTTGAATTGAAATTGGCACTTGACCTTTTACCCAGTTAGCAATATCTATATTATGCACGTGCTGCTCCACGATATGATCACCACATAGCCAATTGAAATAGTACCAGTTTCTCATTTGGTATTCCATTTCCGTTTGTCCTGGTTTTCTTGGTCGTACCCATACCCCACCGGAGTTCCAATATACTTGGCCAGCAACGACGTCACCAATAGCGCCATCTTGAATGCGCTTAATTGTTTCACGGTAGTTTGTTTGGTAGCGGCGCTGTAACCCTACGACAACATTTAATTTCTTTTGTTTAGCAATTTTTGCCGCAGCTAATACACGGCGAACGCCTGGAATATCTGTTGCCACAGCTTTCTCCATAAATACATGCTTCCCTTGGTTTACGGCTTCTTCAAAATGCTGCGGACGGAATCCCGGAGGCGTTGTTAACAGCACGACATCAGCATCTTTAATAGCAGCTTTATAAGCGTCAAATCCCACATACTTGCGTGATTCTGTCACATCAATCTTATCGCCCCATTTCTCTTTCAGGGTTTTATAAGCTGAATCCAAATTATCCTTAAAGGCATCTGCCAGCGCTACAATTTTTATATTTACTCCTGAGTTTAAAGCATCAAAAGCAGCTCCAGTACCGCGACCTCCGCAGCCAATTAAAGCGACTTTGATGGTATCTTTTCCAGCAGCGAATACTGAAGATACGTTAGCTCCAGCTAAGATTGCTCCCCCAGCAATCGCCGCAGATGATTTTAGGAAATCACGACGTTCTATATTTTCCATAATATTTTAATAGGTTGATATTTTTATTGTATAATTTAATGGTTTATTAGCTATGTATTTTTTTACTTAGAAGTCTTTAATAGCAGCTTTATCGTAGTAAGCGAGTATCTCCTCCTTAGTGGGTGTGACTGCAGGGCGCACGAGACGTAACCCAATAAATGGAGCTTCAGGAAACCACCAGTTACTCTTTGGCACTTGTGGATCAAGTTGCTTCCAGAAGGGATCGGAAGGCATACGTGCTGCAGACCTCAAAGCCTGCGCTTCACTTTCAAAAGAACCCCCTTTAACGGTATGTGCATAAAGCTTTGTAGGCACATGAACAGGGTTTGAAGCTACTTTACCTTTAAATTGCTTGTAATAATCAGCATCATATTGGTCGTAGGTCCATTCTGCAACATTTCCATGCATATCATATAAGCCCCAAGCATTCGGTTTTTTCTGCCCTACGAGTTGTGTTTGCTGATTCGCATTTTCGGCATACCATGCGTAGTCCCCTAGCTGCGCCGCGTCATCCCCAAAGGAATAAGCAGTGGTAGTTCCTGCACGACAGGCATACTCCCATTCAGCCTCTGTAGGTAACCGGAAGAATACTCCCGTACGTATATAAAGCCATTTACAGAATTGTATCGCGTTATAATGGGTCATGGCTAAAGCAGGCTTCCCCTCTTTGCCCATGCCAAAAGTCATATCTAAATACGGCTTGGTAGGTCTAGTGACAGCATCCACCTCGGAAGGTATCTTCCGGTCGTCGCTTTTCACAAGCTCAAAATCTTTGTATAAGAAGGGCTCGAAGAGATCCCATGTAACTTCATAGGTACCCATCCAAAAGGCATCCAGCTTCACCTGATGGCTCGGTTTTTCATCCATCTCAGATGACTGATTATCACCTCTTAAGAAGGTGCCACTGGAAATTGCTGTTAATGGAAATGATAGCTTTGTACCGGTGATAACTTGGGTATAATTTTCAAATTTCTCTTGGGCTAGGCTGATAGAACTAGCAAAAAGTAATAAAATAGCGAGCTTTGAACGCATTGTATAGACTCAGTTTGGTTAATATTGTGCTAAATATAACCTTATTAATTAGCTCGTCCTACGTTTGAATATATTATTTTTATTACAAATAGGATAAAATTAAATACCAAACCCCCGTCGTGGCAAATCCTAAAAGGATGCTCACACCGATCACCAGATTGACCAAGCTAGCCTTCAATTTAAATTGCTCAGCCAATATCCCCGAGGTAACTAAAGTGGGCATCGCGGTTTCAAAGACTGTTATACGTGCAATCTCCGAATTCCTAGAAATCAGAAACGCTATAAATAATACCAAGGCAGGTCCTACAGCTAACTTATAAAATACGACCACAGAAATTTGGGAGATCTTCTTTTGCCAGCCTTTGAAAGAAAGCTGTAACCCAATAGAAAAGAGCGCTAAAGGCCCCAAAGTAGCGGCTAACTTATCAAAAAGAGGTTCTACCATCGTTATATCTACCGCGAAAAGACCGATCAATAGGGCGGTAATGCAGGCCATAAAAGGTGGAAACTTAAGCAGTCGCCACATAATAAAGCGCCAATCAATGCCCCCCGTTCCTGGCGTAGAAGCCTTGATACTGTAGATTACACCAAAGGTCGAGAGAATTAAGAACATCGTCTGATCGCAAATAACGGCAATACTTAGAGCAGGCTCCCCAAAATAAGCGGATACTAACGGAAACCCTATAAATGAGGTGTTTGCAAATCCTGCAGCCAACCACAGTGAGCAGGCTGTACGAATAGAATATCCCTTAATCTTCTGATATAAATAGATATAGATAAAGGCCCCAAATGCTAATATAAACATCGCCAGTATCGGAAAGACCATATCTGTAGTCCAAGTAACTTTGGGCAAATATTTAAAAGATACTGCCGGTAAGGCAATATTAATAATCCAACTGTTAATACCCTTGTGGGCATCTGTAGGAACGAGACGTCGGTATTTCACGAGGAATCCCAGCGAAATACAAACTATAATTAAAATAAAATTAATCATGTATATGGGGTTCAGCTAGCCAAAATTACAAAAAATACTAGGGTTAAATTTTCCTAAATCCTGATTTAGGCTTTATTATTGTTAGTAGCTTGAAAATTATTTTTATAAATGCTCAAAACTTTACACTATTCCCTACTTACATTGACTGGTTTCTTGGCGTCTATCACTAGCGGCTATGCGCAGAATGATAGTACGTCTGTGATACAACAAATAAAAAAACGTATTGTCCTTCAAGCGGAGGTAGAAAATGGCGGTATTTTAGCAGAAAAATCTATTCGCGATGTCACCTTCGAAGATGCTTATTATAATGCCATCAACTTCAGAGTCGGCTGGCAGACACAGAAGTCTAAGGATAGCTACCACCAGCTATACAACTACCCCACTTATGGGATAGGAATCTACAGCTCCACATTTAATAAACCTACAATTGGAAAGCCCTTTGCCATCTATGGCTATGTGGAAATTCCGATGTACCCAAAAGCTGGAAGCCGCTGGTCTTATGACTATCGAATAGCTTTAGGTCTTTCTGGAAATTTCAAACCCTTTGATGCGGAAGAAAACCCATTAAATTTAGTGATAGGCACAAAAAATAATGTCTTTATCGATCTCGGCGCCAAAGTAAATTATGCGCTCACAGCCAAACTGAAAGCTGGTGTGGGCCTTTCTTTTCATCACTTTTCTAATGGTGCCCTGCGCTTGCCCAACAAGGGGATAAATTTGGTGCCTTTAACAGCTTCTTTAACCTATACCCCCTATGCGGATCAACTGGATAAATCCAGCTCCGTTATATCGCCCATGCCCAAACAGGTATTCTACACGCTTAGTTTTGGCGCTGGCTTAAAGCAGATATCACGAGATTCGGACAAAAGGTTCTATAAATCTACGTTTTCAGCTTATGCGTCAAAACATATATCGCATAAATGGCGCCTCGGTGGTGGAATGGATATTTTCTACTCGCAATCAGGTAGTGATGAGGAAGTAGCGGGTGCTAATTCGGGAAAACTTTCCGCACGCCTTTCTGGGGGCCCTTCGTTATATATCGCCCATGTGCTCAATAAAAATTTAGTCTTAAATGGAAATATTGGCGCCTATGTGCATCGGCAGGAATTTAATGGTGAAACGCAGTTGTTATTTCTACGGGCTGGAGCACGTTACTATGTATACAAAAATATAAATGCTGGTGTATCTATAAAAGCGCATATGGGAAAAGCTGATTTTATTGAATGGACGGCAGGATACACCTTTGGTAGATAGCCTTTAAATCTGTTAGATAGCCTTTAAACAATTAATGCGTAACAAAAAAAATGCTTTATTTAATAGGAGGATTCCCTGTTAATAAAGCATTTTCCATGATGTTAATAAGACTTAAAGAAGGATCTTCCTACTAACTTCCTTATCGATGGTAATAAATCCAGGATAGTAAATAGCTTTGCCAGCAATATTTACAGAGGGTTTAATTTTTATGGTAAATAGACCTTTGGCATTTTTATCCTTTGCCCCACTTAAAAAGCCACTTATCTTAGGGTCTGTTATCAATTTATAAATATTGGCCGAGATTTTTACAGGAACAACGGTCGACTCACCGGGTTTCAAATCCACCTTTTGCGTAACGACGCCCTCAGCAAGCTCAGCTCCTTCAAAACCAATTTTATATTGAAATTGATTGATTGCCGCAGCCTTCAATGTGTTATTTGCTATTTTTAAGTTGACAACCCCGTCTAAAGGAATTTCCCCGCGCAACATATAGAGCGCTAAGCTTGGCAGCGACTGCAGGTTGATGCCGTCCGCACCGATCAGCTTATTGATGGAATTGCCCGCGACTGAAAGCTGCTCTACAGACTGAATGTCAAACCTACATTTTCCCAAATTCTCAATCAACGATTTCTGTCTCGACACCCCACAACTTGAAAGGATAAGACATAACGCAGCCATAGTGGCTATTCTTATATAGTTCATGATCATTTATATTTCTATAGTTCCTATTAATTTATAGTACGCCCAAAGTTATACAATATACCAAATGAAAAGATGGGATGACCCGCTTTTAGGTATTCATTTTTCTGAAGCCCAATATTCATGCCTGTTGTATATTGCAACTGCAAACTTTTTGTTAAGCCCAGGCGTGTAAAAAAGACGGGCTCGAGGAAGAAATTGCGCTCATTGGCTGCCGGCATGGCGTTATGCATGGTGTTATGCATGGTCAGCTGACTGAGACGTAACATCGTGCCATAGCTTAACTCTTGCTCCTCTCCAAAAAGCTTTATCTTATCACGTTTCGTGCTGGAAAAATTTACCTGCACAAAGTATTTTTTAAAATCAGCTTTAACATCATCCACTAAAGCAAAGCCGGTGGTGGAAGAACGTAGCTGCTGCTCCTGAAAATTTCCACGCCCGTAGCCCCCATAAACTTCGAGTACTTGTCGCTTATTGTCGCCAAATGTGGTGAAGTATCCTAGGCCAATTTCAGCTAGTTTTTGCTTATTTACAGCATTACCCTCATCCTTAGACACGGTAGATGCATTCCCAATAATGGCCACATGATCGGTTACTGCAACGCCAGCGGAGACCGCTACCTGTGTACGAAAGTCTATATTTCCAGCTACATAAGCCTCCCCACGATTTTTAAACATGGGACTAGCAGGGACATTCGGACTGTATAAGGAGCTGCAGCCAACCAGACTCAATAAGGAGATACTACTGATCGTAAGAAATGCTAAAGGAATATTTGACCTTTGCTGGTAAATTTTAATCATGCGGGTTTAGTTATGCGAAGCTCTTTTTGAGCAACACGAATATACAGAGAAAACTATACCAAAAAACCTTGTTACACTGTTAAAATATGTGAAATATGCGCTCCGTAACGCCGAAAAATATAATCTACCATTTTTATAGATTTTTTTTAAAATTAGTTGCATTTTCACAAATTAGTCCCTACTTTTACATAAGTATTCAGAATCGTTTAGACGGTACCAACCGAGTGTAGACACCACGGTGGTAATTTAATACGGGTTAACAACCAAAAATAACGTTTACAAGAGACCTTATTTTCCCTTAGGCTGAATACAATATTTAAAAAATTTAATTTTTAATTGTATGTCATACTTACCTTCAGATCACCCAAAATATTGGGAATTTCAAAAAAGATTTCGTGCTTTAAATAACGAACGCCTACTCACTATCTTTCAGTATGAGCTTACACATCCTGGATTTAATGATTACAGACAGTACTTTATGGCCGCTCTTCAGGATGAACTAATTGATAGAGGATATAATCTATCAAGCACTTTAGCGCATGCGAAAGAGTGGCAGCTTCATGCCTAGCCTTCATCGCTAATTAAAGCGTACTCTGATGTATCAAACTATATAACGCAAAGGTGCCTAACCAATGGGAGCCCATATAATCATCATCTTGAATATTTTTCAATGAATAAGCAAGGTGTTTATTGGCTGTAGTACGTAAATGCGCTAGCGCTGGTAGTGCATCCGCAATACCATAAAGGCATGTCGCACGCGAGAAGTTTAAGCCATCAAGGTGAACAAGTTTTCCATCGGTACGGTCTTTAACAATCGTGGGTTCCAGCTTGAAGTCCTTTTCAAAAAGTTTGGGCATAAAATTCTTTAGCCACCCTTCGTACTGCTGCTTATCGTACACTTTAGCCAGCAATAAGGCTTCTTCAAGCCCGGGGGATAGGAAATCATAACCTGAAGGCTCGAAAGCTAAATTATAAGATTGATCATCCCCAAAGAGCCTTATAGCATGCTTAACTAGGAGATCTTCAAACTCTTTATTGTTTATTAATCGGGCATAATCCAAACTTAAATTTAAGGAAAATGCGGAGTTATCATGCTGCCCAGCACGGATGGGATAGACAAGCTTTGGAAGGTACTCAGTATAACGTTGAATAAGTAAATCTACTAAAGGCTGTAGGGTTTTAGCCCATCGCGCAGCATGCGGATCCTCCCAACTGTGGAGCTCCCCATGAAGCTGGAATAGCCATGCCCATCCATAGGTACGTTCAAATGAAAGGTTATTGACATCGTTAAAGAAAGCTATTTCCTTCGCTACATTAGCCGCCGTAATATGTGCATCCAATTGCTTGTGAAGCTCATTATTGTTATCTAAAGCTGGAAACTGCTTGAGCAACCGAATCATCGACCAATAGCCATGCACCGAGGAATGCCAGTCAAAGCATCCGTAAAATATAGGGTGTAATGTCTTAGGCGATTTCAGATCACGGTCGGATCCCAGAACCTGACCCAACTTATTGGGGTACTCCACCCTAAAACATCCTGTGGGTAACTGATATATTTTCTTGGCCTGCGCCAAATCTAATTGTATAGGCTTTAAATTTTCCTTTTTAGGGGAATCACATGCCAGGAATATAAGGGAAATCCCTACGAGCGAAAGATGACGTAACTTCATATAAATCGGTTTTACCAAATATAGTAAATCCACAAATTATAAAAGTATAATTTTCAGATTATTAGCCCTCTTACTTTCATAAACTGAGGGCACAGAAGTCTCGAAAGCGCTGGAATTTCGCTAACGCCCACTAAAAAAAGCTAATGCTCTATATAAAAAATCCCTTCATAAATATTCTTATGAAGGGATTTTCTATAGCTTACAGCAGTCGCTGAAAGGGATAATCCTATTACCAATAAATGGAATATAGGGCAACGATTATAAGGACAATAATTAAAGATCCTACAATAAATCCATTGTGTGCCTTAAACATAGAAGTATCAATTTCCAATCCTTTGGCAACCACCCCACGGCGTGCATCCAGTAAACTGATAATTACCATAACGATAATACAGATCACAAATACAAAGCCCATACGATCTAAGAATGGTATCTCATAAACTCCTGAAGCAGGGTTTAAGATGGAGAATCCAAATTTATGCAACCATGAGAGGTCAGTTAAATTTGGTAGAATTTTGAAACCTATGGATAGTAAGAAGCCGCCAATGGTAGCAAATAATGCCGCATTGGAAGTCGTCTTCTTCCAGAAGAAACCTAAGATAAACATAGCAAAAATCCCCGGCGAAACAAAGCCTGTATATTCTTGAATATATTGGAATCCTCCTTTTTTATCAATCCCCAAATAAGGAGCAATTAATACCGCTAAGACCATGGCTACGACCACCGATAATTTACCAATTGTCACCATTTTCTTCTCCGAAGCGTCTTTATTTAGGACTTTCTTATAGATATCCAATGTAAATATCGTTGCAATACTATTCGCCTTTCCTGCTAAGGACGCTACGACAGCAGCAGTCAGGGCAGCGAAAGATAATCCTTTTAATCCTGAAGGAAGTAAGTTTAACAATACGGGATATGCACGATCAGGGTTCACCTCACCACCATGCATCATCTCATTTTGAAAAGCACCATCCTTCCACATCACATATGCGGCAATTCCTGGAAGCACGACGATAATAGGCATTAAGAGCTTTAAGAAAGCGGCGAATAATAGGCCGTTACGCGCTGTTGGCAGATCCGCACCCAGGGCACGTTGTGTGATATATTGATTACAACCCCAATAGTTTAAGTTTACGATCCACATACCGCCAATTAATACCGAGAGACCTGGAAGGTCGATAAAGTTGTCGTTCTCTTTCGTAAAGATCATTTGAAAGTGATCTGAAGCTTTATCTGTCATAATTTTATAGCCATTTAATATGCCTTCAGAACCATAGTGATCTGAAACAAGGTTTAAGGCTAAGTAAGTGGTCGCCAGTCCCCCTAAGATTAAGAAAAACACCTGAATAACATCGGTATAGCCAATAACTTTCATTCCTCCTAAGGTGATAATTACCGCAAACACCGCAATGACATACATACATAACTCGAGGCTTAAGCCTGAAATACTACTGACAGCAATAGCGCCTAAATAAAGAATGGATGTAAGGTTTACGACGACATATAATAACAACCAGAATACCGCCATAATCATGGCTACCGTACCATTATAGCGCTGCGCAAGGAATTGAGGCATGGTAAATATTTTATTCTTCAGATAGACGGGAATAAAAAATACGGCGACGATAATCAGGGTGATTGCGGCTAACCATTCATAGGCAGCAATGGCAAGACCCATTTTAAAGCCCGACCCGGACATACCAATAAATTGTTCAGCAGAGATATTGGACGCTATTAAAGAAGCTCCAATGGCCCACCATGTTAGAGATCCTTCGGCAAGAAAATAGTCTTTAGAATCTCCGGAGGCAGATTTTTTCTTGTAGTAAACCCACAGTCCATAGGAGGCGACAATAACGAAGTATGTTAGAAAAACAATATAATCATTAGTATCTAATAAATGATTCATAGTTGAAAATATAAGGTTTAAATTGGCTCTAAATATATCGATTCCTTTTCAATTAAATAAAACGAATGCGTAAATTTTAAAAAATTAATCACAGGGGCATTCAGTAGATTTATTTTACGGAAAATAGATAGCTGGTTTCCGATTTATACGTTTCCCCAACTTTTAATAAGGTCGTAGGAAAATTTTCCTGGTTCGGGGAATCTGGAAAATGTTGTGTTTCCAAGCAAAAGGCTGCACGGTAACCATAAGTATGGCCCGATTTACCCTTCGGATCATCAGCAGACATAAAATTACCTGAATAGAACTGCAATCCAGGCTCTTCCGTCAATATCATCATTTCTATCCCTGTCTTTGGGCTATATACAATTGCTGCAGTATCTAAACCATTTTCCTTAGCTAAAACCCAATTATGATCATACCCCTTACCGCGTGCCAATTGAATATCGTCTTGATCTATATGCTTGCCTATTGCTGTGGGCTTACGGAAATCAAAGGGTGTATTTTGCACCGATTTCAACGCTCCAGTAGGAATTAGCGACTCATCTACAGGGGTAAACTTGTCGGCATATATCTGGAGTTCATGGTCTAAAATCGTGGCGTCTCCTTCACCATTTAAATTAAAATAGGCATGATTCGTAAGATTTAAAACAGTATTTTTATCTGTTGTAGCTTGATAAGTAATCTTGAGGGCGTTCTCCTCAGTCAGCCTATACTCCACGGAGATGCGTACATTTCCGGGGTAGCCCGCTTCACCATCCTTGGAAAGGTAGCTAAAGACAATGGATTGATTATCTTTCTGTAGCGCATCCCAAACTTGATTATAGAGGCCATTTGTGCCACCATGGAGGGAGTGCTTACCATCATTTTGTTCCAGCTGATATACTTGGGAATCTAAGGAAAATGTACCGTTTGCAATTCTATTTCCAAAGCGCCCAACTACGGCACCGTAAAAGTTTGCCGCATGATCTTTAAATGTTTGCGCTTGATCGTAGCCTAATATCACATCGATGGGCTGCCCTTCCCTATTGGGTACTCGAAGGGAAACTAAGCGCGCGCCGTAGTTTGTCAATGAAATAATCGCATTGTTATTATTTGAGAGCGTAAATAATTTGACTTCCTTACCGGCTATTGTAGTTTCAAAATTGGGTGTTTCAGCGGCCTGTTCTGCGTTCTTTGCCCCACCATTTTGTTGGCATGAGCTAAGTAGATTGGCGCATACCAGAAGGCATGCCACGGAAAATATAGGGATATATAATTTTTTCATAATTGGTCGTTTAAGTAGGTTTTATTCCAAACCTCTCTGTTATTAGGTTGTTGAAATTAAACATTTTTTTTAACTTAGTCAACACAACCTTTATAAACTGTATTGCCTCACAAGATTTCATTCCACTATGAAAAAGTATCTGAAAGAAAAAAGACTTTTAGTCGCCGTAGATTGTATCGTTTTCGGATTTGATGGAGAATTTTTAAAATTGCTTATTGTTAGACGTGGCTTAGAACCAGAAAAGGGTAAGCTAAGTTTAATGGGGGGATTTATAAAAGAAAATGAGGCTCCAGAATTAGCCGCAGTTCGGGTATTACAGCAATTAACAGGACTTAAGGATGTATATCTAGAGCAAATGACCGTATTTGGACGTCCCGAGCGCGACCCTATTGAGCGCACCATCAGCATCTCCTACTTTGCCTTAGTAGATATTCACCAGTACAAAAATCAGTTAAATACCGACTACAAAGCCGAGTGGTATGATTTAAGAGAAATGCCTTCTTTAATTTTCGACCACAATGAGATGGTGGATTTAGCGAAGAAGAAGCTCCGCTACAAGGCTGCCTTACACCCTATATTATTTGAGCTCCTGCCAGAGAAGTTTACAATACCGCAGATCCATTCCCTTTATGAGCAAGTGTATGACATCATCTTAGATAAGCGCAATTTCAATCGTAAGCTAATAAGTACAGGCTTACTTATACGACAGAAAGACAAGGATAAAGACCACTCTAAGAAGGGGGCTTTTTACTACAGGTTAAATAAAGAAATTTATAGGGATAAAATTGGGGCATTTTTAAATTTTATCCCCAACCCTTGGTAGGCAGATAAAAAAATAGGGTTAATTTTTCAATTAACCCTATATCATTATTTTTTAGGAATTTGCGTCAGTATCTCTAACACAAATTTCCAATATTTCTGTACCGAAGAAATCGATACACGCTCGTCTGGGGAGTGTGCACCAAGGATAGTTGGGCCAAAGGAAATCATATCCATCTCCGGATAGTTTGTCCCTAGAATACCACATTCTAATCCTGCATGACAAGCGACGACTTTAGGCTCCTCACCATGTTGCTGCACATAAATAGATTTTAAAACTTCTAAAATTTCTGAGGTAGCATTTGGTGTCCATCCTGGGTAAGATCCCGAAAGTTCTACCTGATAACCTGCAAGCTCAAACGTTGCCGATAGCGCATTGGCTAAATCTGTTTTTGAAGATTCTACTGAAGAGCGCGTTAAACATTGAATGACAATTTCACCCTGCTCTACAACTATTTTAGCGATATTATTCGATGTTTCCACCAAATTATCAAATTCTGCAGACATCTTATAAACACCGTTATGTGCGGCATAAATTGCGCGTGTCAAAGCCAGCTGGTTCTCCAAAGGCATCACCATAGCAGGTACTGTATGTAACTTTTCGAAGGTAATCTCCATCGCAGGATCTGTCGTCTTGTACTCCGCTTTAATTTCTGCTACGAGTAGGGCAATCTCCTCTTCAAAAGACTCCTCATAATCATTCGATATAATAACCTTAGCTACAGACTCTCTAGGAATCGCATTTCTTAAAGACCCCCCATGTAATGCCGAAAGCTGTAGTCCAAAATTATCGAACGACTTATACAAAATACGATTCATAATCTTATTAGCATTCGCAAAACCTTGATCTATCTGAATTCCAGAATGGCCACCATGCAATCCTTTGACACTGATTTCATAACCAATGGCTCCAGCAGGGCTTGCCTCTTCCTGGTATGATCCTACCGCGGTAACATCTATCCCTCCAGCACATCCAATATCGATGTGGTCATCTTCCTCCGTATCTAAGTTTAACAGAATATCTCCCGCTAATAAACCACCTTTCAGGCCCATAGCACCTGTCATACCTGTCTCTTCGTCAATGGTAAAGAGTGCCTCTAACGCAGGATGCGCAATATTATCTGCCGCAAGAATGGCCATAATAGTCGCTACGCCAATTCCGTTATCCGCTCCTAAAGTCGTTCCTTTAGCGCGTACCCAGTCACCATCAACATACATATCGATACCTTGGGTATCAAAATCAAATACGGTCGCATTATTCTTTTGATGCACCATATCTAAATGGGATTGCATAACGATGGTCTTTCTATCCTCCATCCCTGGGGTTGCAGCCTTTTTAATGATTACATTTCCCACCTCATCTTGCATCGTTTGAAGTCCCAATTTAGTTCCAAACTCCACCATAAAAGCGATTACACGTTCTTCTTTTTTGGAGGGTCTAGGCACCGCATTTAGGGCTGAAAAATTATCCCAAAGTTCCTTTGGTTCTAAGTATGATAAACTTGTTGTAGCCATAATTTTAATTTTCGACAAAGTTAAAGCAATTTTCAATATTACCGCAGGTATAGACAAAAAGAATTTAAAAATGAAGAGACTGCATTTTCAAAAACAATTTAATAAGGCTCCTTGTTACCTTAGAAATAAAAATTAACGAAGAATGAATTATCGACCTATTAAAGTCATTCGTAAAGACATCTATTTTAGACCAGATTCTCGCCGTGTATTAGCCAGGTTTTTCGGACTTGGAGATGAACGAAGCATCAAGATTATAAGACGCATTTTAAGTCTTTCTAGCGAGGAGGTGACAAGCAATTTACGTCATGTATTACGAAATTACACGAAAAGACATCGCAGCATTACCTTAATATTTACACGAAATTTTGATCGTATAAAGCATGTGTTGACACAAGTGCCTGTGACAGAAGAGTCGCTGAGCCAAGAGCAGCGATGGCTTATAGGCTCATATTTCACGATGGAGTATGCCATCGAGTCTGCGGCCTTATTTAACCCATCGATTGTAGAGGATACCGATCAGACGAATTTAAATTATGGTGAAAAACGCATTGTATTAAGTTTTCGCGCCACCGGTGAAGGCCATGTGTCATCCATTGTCTTTCGCTCAGGTATCATTGATGAAAATTGTAATATTAAGTTGGATTATATTGGAAACTTAGTAGATAAGCCTGATCAGCACAAAAATTTCGTTTATGAGAAAACTAATTTCATTCAAAAATTAACGGAGTTAAATTGTGCACCAAGTACCGTTACGCAGACGCTGATCAACAAGCTTACAGATACTTTCACTTACGAGGAGCTCAAGAGGAATATTGATGAGGTACGAAAGTCTACGGAAGAAACAGCCGATACAAAGCAGTTTTTAAATCAAGCGATGTGGATTGCAAAATCGCACTACGAGATGACTTTCTCCTTGGACACCTCCATTTCCGAACGCGTTATATTCCCCGTTACAGATACTGAAAGAAGAGGTATTGAAGATGCTCGTTTTGTTCAATTTAAGACCGATGAAGGGGAAAATATATACTACGCTACCTACACAGGTTATGATGGCTTTGGAATACTGCCAAAACTATTAATAACAAGAGATTTCTACCAGTATTCTGTGATGCCGCTACATGGGCAGATAGCCAATAAAGGTGCCGCACTATTCCCCCGAAAAATTAACGGTAAGTATGCGATGCTCTGTCGCGTAGATGGAGAGAATAATTACATCGCTTACTCGGAGGATATCTCTGTATGGCGCGATGATGTACACCGGATTCAGGAACCCGAATATCCCTATGAGTTTGTACAATTAGGAAACTGTGGCTCACCTATAGAAACGGAATATGGATGGCTGATGATCAACCATGCCGTAGGACCTATGCGGGAGTATGTAATTGGCGCCACCCTACTGGATTTAGCGCAGCCAGATATTGAGATTGGACGCTTACATGTGCCGCTATTAACACCCAATGAACGTGAGCGTGAAGGCTATGTTCCTAATGTTGTTTACTCCTGCGGTGCCATGGTGCACAATGGCCAGTTAATCCTACCCTATGCGATGTCAGACTATGAATCCACCTATGCGGTAATCGATATGAAGGAATTGCTTTCAGAGTTAACAGGAAGGCGTCTATAAAGACATAAAGCATAGCCGAGGCTATGCTTTATTTATATTATTTTAAGGCTTTGTGAACCGTCAGATAAGAAATAAGGTAGCATATCGTACTTTCAGCGCCTTGATTCCGATTGATACCGTAGCTTTCGAGCCCATCACAAGAACCTTTTGTCTCCGCATCATAGAGGGCTAACTTTAAATCATTTTCCCCTAAGAACCATTGAAAGGAACGCGTCATCTTCTCCAGGTACTGCGCGTCATTGGTCAGCTTATAAGCTTCATAGAACATCAATACCGTGGCGGTAACGTCTATCGGCTGCTGACCAAATTTACTGATAAGCTGATTCTGACGATACCAATCTTGATTCCCCACAATAGAGAGGTAGCCGTTTTGGAAAATGATTTCCTCCAGGAAACGCATTGTCTTCAACACCATAAAATTTAGCTCTTCATCATTTAAGAATTTGGAAGCCTGTAATAAGGAAAGCGGAAGGATCGCATTGTCGTAAGCTAATACAGGTTCAAACCATTCCCAGTTGGAGTTAGAACTCACCTTATACTCATGCACTAATTTATTACTTAATACACGCATGCGCTCAATCATATTTTCATCATTCGGCTGATGTTCCAAGTAGTGAGAAATACCCATGATTACATAAGCTATAGCACGAATAGAGCGTAAATTCTCAAAGTTGGTCGATGCCCGGAAGAACATCTCCTGCCCCAGCTGATAATAGCTTGTTAACGGGGAAGCTTTAAATAAATAGCCTAAAGCCCAAATCGTACGCCCAAAGGAGTCTTCAGAGCCAATATCATCAAGAAATTCATTGCCATAGTTCATGAAATTATGAAAAAGACCGTCTGGACGCTGCGCATAATGAATGTATGCTAAATAGGTAGGCATTAATTCTAGCGCATGGGCATCTTCAAATTCTTCATACGCCATCAAGCTAATTAATAAGGCGCGTGCATTGTCGTCTAAACAATACCCTTCTTTATAGTTGGGGATGGAATAAGTGGCATGCTGAATGATGCCCACTTGATTTGTCAATCTTCTGATATGTGCTAAGCTGAAAGGCGGAAGATCGGCTATAGCAAGCTCCAGGTGCTTCGTGCTGTCAAAAGAGTAATTTAGAGAAGCTTCCCGAATAAGGGATAAGTAATTTTCCCCAAGTTTAGTCCAGGTCATATTCTTCCCAAATTCAAGCGCCCTAGCACGCTGATCTATCAATTCTGCAGGGCTATTAAGGAGTTTTTTAAGCTCTACACCGAGGGTTATAGCATCTTTAAAAGGGAATAGAACCCCTCTCCCTTCCCCGAGCAATTCTACGGCGTGCCAATACGGTGTGGAGAGCACTGCCGCTCCAGCACCTATTGCATAAGATAAGGTACCCGAAGTAATTTGAGCTTCATTAATATAAGGTGTTACATAGATATCACACGCTGAGAGATAGGTTGACAGCAGATCAATGTCTACAAAATCGTTGACAAACTGCACATAGTCTGTGAGCTTAAGATCCTCTGTGAGCTGCTGCAGAAACTCGCGGTATTCCTCCCCAGAATGGCGCAATACATTAGGGTGCGTCTTTCCGACTATTAAATAGACTACTTCAGGGTTGGATCTAACGACCGCAGGGAGCGCCTTTATTACAGTTTCTATTCCTTTATTTCTACCTATAAATCCAAATGTTAAGATAATTTTTTTATGTGCCAATTGTAGATCAGCTTTCGCTTGCTGCTGACTTTTAGAATAAGTAGGCACACCATGAGGGATGCAGACGATCTTTTCAACAGGAATCTGATATACGCGACTTAAAATCCCGATAGCATGCTGTGTCATAACGACAATTTTGGACGCACGCTTAGCTATTTCTATTAAAATTGCTTTCTCATCGGTGCTGGGTTTTTCCAGGATAGTATGAAAATTTACAATTAAAGGAATGTGAATTTGTTTTATTAATGAGAGAATATACAAGCCTGATACGCCTCCAAAAATGCCGAACTCATGCTCTAGCACACAGCAGTCATACTGTTCACTATTAATAAAATTCGCAGCCTGTATATAATCATGTTGATTATCTTGTTGAATAGAAAATTTTACCTCATCAGGATATAAATAGCTTTCCTTTTGATCCGTTATGGCTACAACATCCTGACTAATCAGGTCAGCGCTTCCCGTTACTAACACAGCATTCAAAAGATCATTTGTAAAGGTTGCTATACCACATTCGCGTGGCGCATAGGTACTGATATAAACTATTTTCATATATTTCTCCAAGTAATTACGGCGTATTAATTAGTAAGTTACAGTGAGTTAATAGTAAATAAGATCAAATTGTTTTGGATATAGATAAATTTTTACGGGCGTTATATTTATAGGCAATAAATGGCTATGTTTACCCTATGAAAAGTGCAGAAGAGTTAATGAAAAGTTCAAAAGAGTTAATGATTAGCGAATTACCTTATATCGCTCAGGGTAAGGAACTTTTTGAGGAACGTCAAGCGGCGAAAGAGCTATTATATGACTATAATACCCTCCGCCCGAGTCAAATTAAAGCGCGGAATAAACTTTTAAAAAACCTGCTGGGGAGCACTGGAAATAGATTTTTTATTGAGCCTCCATTTCGATGCGATTATGGATATAATATTAAATTAGGGGAGAACTTTTACGCTAATTATAATCTCACGATTTTGGATAGCGCTCCGATTACAATCGGTGACAATGTATTGATAGGCCCTAATGTCGGTATATATAGCGCATCCCATCCCCTGCATGCTAGCCCACGTACCGAAGGCTGGGAGATTGCCAAAAGCATTATTATTGGCAATCAAGTTTGGATTGGAGCACATGCTTGCATCCTTCCTGGCGTAAAAATTGGGGATAACACGGTCGTTGGAGCGGGCAGTGTGGTTACGAGAGACTTACCTGCCAATGTGCTTGCTGTAGGGAATCCTTGCCGTGTTGTGCGGACGATCAGTGATGCCGAAGCGGCTGAATATCGCGCACAAGAAGATAATGATAGTGTTGGGGGTTAAAACAGATTTATCTGTCCTTGCTCATCGCTGGTAATTCTTACTTTCGGTAGCCCCTGAAATTTAAAGGCGGCATACGGCTGATATTGACGGAGCTGAGGGTCGAATTTCCTGAGCACTAGTTGGTCACATAAGAAATCAAAATCTATCTGTTTTAAGAGATTTTTAGCTATTTGGAGTTGCTCCTGCGACAATTTCCGCGCAATTGTCAGGTGTAATTCTGCGGGCAGATGCGTCAAAGGTATCGGCATATCTTTCCACAAGCTTTTACAAATTTCTTGCATGTATAACTTAGAGGGTACTGTCGGCTTTATAAACCAAGTACCCAAAGTTGGAAACGAAGCATATTGATCAAAATAAAGATACTGTCTATTTTCAGAAAGCACAAAATCCGTTAAATAGGCTACCACAGAATCTAATTCAGTGTCGTTAGCTTCAAATTCTGCTATACTTATATGCGCTAAAACATCCTTTGAGGAAAACCACCCTATTTGTTCAGCCAACTTATATTTGATGGATTTAATGTAATTAAGTTCGGCTTCATAGGGCTGAAAAACTAACGAGTATTTTGCTTTTACGGACATTTAATCAAGTTAATAAATAAAATGGAGATGGTCGCTATTGAGATTGTAATAAAAAAAGAAAGGTTTTCAAACGGGGAGAATGAAAACCTTTACTAACCAATTATAAACCTAAATTATGAACCACAAATATAGAACTAATTTTCTAAACAACCAATGTTTAAACGCTTTTTTAACAAAATTTAACATTTTTATTTTTTCAGTGATAAAGGGTTTTTAGCAGGCTTTGCAGGCCTGTTTACACCCGCCATTGACAAGGCAAAAAAAATGGGCTACCTGCTATCAGAAACCCTAAAAATAGGGGGTAAAAATATATCTTATTTATAGGCATCTAATCCTTAAAACATGAGGAAAAGACCTTAATTTTTATTAACTTCGCATACCATATATACGTAAATTTTTACGATATGGAAGTTTTATCGAAACCAAAATAATATGGCTGAAGAAACAGAAAACGGCAACAATCTAGTTCCGGCTAATGACCGGATTATTTCTATCAATATAGAGGACCAGATGAAGTCAGCGTACATTGACTATTCGATGTCAGTGATTGTATCGCGTGCTTTACCTGATGCTCGTGATGGTCTTAAACCCGTACACCGACGCGTACTATATGGAATGCTTGATTTAGGCGTTACAAGTGGTAAACCTTATAAAAAATCGGCACGTATCGTTGGTGATGTATTAGGTAAATATCACCCACATGGAGATAGCTCCGTATATGATGCCATGGTTCGTATGGCTCAAGATTGGAGCTTACGTTACCCGATGGTAGATGGTCAAGGAAACTACGGTTCCGTGGACGGTGATCCACCTGCAGCAATGCGTTATACGGAGGCACGTCTAAAGAAAATTGCAGAGGAGATGTTATCGGATATTAATAAGGATACCATTGATTATCAATTTAACTTTGACGACTCATTAAAAGAACCTACGGTATTACCAACACGTATCCCTACCCTACTTGTGAATGGGGCTTCTGGAATTGCGGTTGGTATGGCGACCAATATGGCACCTCATAACTTAACAGAAGTGATTGATGGTACCATTGCTTATATTGACAACAGAGAAATTGAAGTTCCTGAATTAATGCAATATATAAAAGGGCCAGATTTCCCTACAGGTGCTTTAATTTATGGGTATGCTGGATGTCAAGATGCTGCTAACACAGGGCGTGGTAGAATTATCATGCGTGCGAAAGCGGAGATCGAAACGACTAAAACGGGTAAAGAGGTAATTATCGTTACAGAGATTCCTTATCAGGTCAACAAAGCGAATATGATTGAACGTACCGCGGAGTTGGTTAATGAGAAGAAGCTTGAGGGTATATCCACGATCCGTGACGAGTCTGACAGAGATGGTATGCGTATTGTCTATGAAATCAAACGCGATGCAAATGCGAATGTCGTATTAAATAACTTATTTAAATACACGGCTTTACAAACTTCTTTTTCTGTAAACAACATTGCATTAGTAAAAGGACGTCCTGTATTATTAAACCTTAAAGATATGATTCACGAGTTCGTGGAGCATAGACATGAGGTGGTTATTCGTCGTACTAAATTTGAATTATTAGAAGCTGAGAAGCGTGCTCATATCTTAGAAGGTTACTTAATAGCTTTAGACCATTTAGATGAGGTTATCAAATTAATCCGTGCCTCAGCAACTCCTGAAGATGCAAGATTAGGGTTAATTGAAGCCTTTAACTTAACAGATCTACAAGCACGTGCGATTCTTGATATGACTTTACGTCGTTTGACAGGTCTAGAGCGCGATAAAATTAAGGAAGAATACGATGAATTAATGCGAGCTATTGAATACTTAAAATCTGTATTAGCAGACGAGGGTCTTCGCATGCAGATCATTAAGGATGAGTTAGCAGAAATTAAAGAGAAATATGGCGATGAGCGTCGTTCAGTAATTGTACACTCTGCGGAGGATATGACTATGGAAGACTTTATCGATGATGAAGAAATCGTCATTACGATATCACATAATTCATACGTTAAGCGTACCCCACTTTCGGAGTACAAAACACAAAGCCGCGGTGGACGTGGTTCCATTGGTTCTTCTACCCGTGAGGAAGATTTCACGGAGCATATTATTACCGCTTCAGCGCACAACTACTTACTGTTATTTACAGAAGCCGGGCGTTGTTTCTGGTTACGTGCATTTGAGATCCCTGAAGGTTCTAGAACTTCTCGTGGACGCGCCCTGCAAAATATTATTAATATTCCTAAGGATGAAAAGATCAAGGCTTATATTAAAGTTAAGAACTTAAAAGACCAAGAATATTTAGAGAACAACTTTATTATCATGTGTACGAAGAAGGGTACGATTAAGAAAACTTCATTAGAAGCTTATTCAAGACCTCGTGCCAATGGTATCAACGCGATCAATATCAATGAAGGAGATCAGCTATTAGAAGCGAACTTAACAGATGGTAGCTCAGAAATCGTGATGGCTCTACGTTCAGGTCGTGCAATACGCTTCAATGAATCTACGGTGAGACCTATGGGTCGTACAGCTACGGGTGTACGCGGGATTACCTTATCGCATGAGCAAGATGAAGTAGTTGGCATGATTAGTGTAAATAATCCAGATGAAACGATTCTTGTTGTATCCGAAAAAGGATATGGTAAGCGTACAGATATCGAAGATTACCGTGTTACAAACCGTGGTGGTAAAGGTGTGAAAACCATTAATGTTACGGAAAAAACAGGTGAGTTAGTCGCTATTAAAGGGGTTAACGATGATGAAGACTTAATGATTATCAATAAGTCAGGTATCGTAATTCGTATTGCTGTGAGTGGCCTACGTGTGATGGGTCGTGCTACCCAAGGTGTTCGTTTAATTAACTTAAAAGAGACCGATGCAATTGCTTCAATAACAAAGGTGGAACGTGAGGAGGATGAAGAAGTTATTGCTTTAGATGCTGATGGAAACCCAATTATTGTCGAAATTACAGAAGACACTAATAATTCGGAGGATATCGCTCTTGAAGGTCCTGTAGCAGATACAGATCAAACAGAGGAATCAACTGAAGAATAATTAACAATGAGAGTTTTAGTAACTTCATTTTTATTCACCCTAGGAAGTTTAACTGTTGTTGCCCAATCCAATATTAAGGAGGGCAACAACAGTTTTGCTTTATATACAAAAAAAGGTGAATTTAAATACTTAGAGTCCGCCCGGAAATTCGCAGATGCAGCTTATGTAACTAAGAAAGATTCCGCTGGCACGAATAATAACTTGTTACGGGGATTGGTTTACTCTTCCTTAGCGTATGCAGACTCCTTAAGAAAGCAAAAATATCCACGGGATCCGATAGATATTAGTTTGGCCGCATTAGTCAAATTAAATAAAAAAGGGGCGATTTCTAATTATCCAAATGAAGAAGCTTATATCAAGCGAAATGTTGCTAATGCCTTAGTTTTCAAAGCTAATGCCGCACTTCTAAAGGATGATTTCCAAGCTGCTTACAAGAATTATAAACTTGTAGATTCCTTGGAAGTAATGATAGACTCTTCGGATACTAAAAATTCTAGGTTAACATATAATTTAGCTGTGCTAGCTACGAAAAGTAATTTGCATGAAGAAGCGATAGCTTATTATAAAGAGTTGTTAAGCGCTCCAAAAAATACGGCTGAACAAGCTATTGAACTTGCTAATATTTATTTGAAGCAAGACAATAAAGAGGAGGCTTTACACGTTTTAGAGACTGCGAAAATACAATTTCCAGCTCACAAGGAGCTTTTATTTCAACTTGTGGGTCTTTATAATGTGTTGGGAAACTACAGTAAGTTAACCGGAATTATTGAGGATGCTATTCAGTTGGAGCCGGAAAATGTGTATTTGAATTACCTGGCAGGATATGCCTTTGAGAATTTAAAGAATATCCCCAAGGCAATTAAGTATTATAAGCAGGTAACAGTATTGGATGCTAAAAGCTTCAAGCCAAATCTAGCTTTAGGGCTTATCTATTTAGAGGAATTTCTAAAGAATAAATCCGATGATGCGATTAGAGATTTAGCACAATCGTATTTATTAAAATCAAATGAAATTGATCCTTCTGATATAAATACATTAAAGTCTCTAGCTATCTATTACAAGGAGACAGATGATTTATTCCAGTTAGATCGTGTAAATATTTTATTAAATCAACATTCAAATAATTAATATGAATTTAAAACATGCACTTGTAATGTCTGCATTTTTGATTGCTGGATCGACCGCATTCGCGCAGACGGGGAATTTAAAAAAAGCAAAAACAAATATTGCAAAATTTGAGGAATTAAAAGGTGCAGGATCTTTGGAATTAGCATTGCCTTCCTTAAAATCTGCACAAGAGGCTATCAATGCGGCTGTAGTTCATGAAAAAACAAAAGAATTAGCGGAAACTTGGACTTATGCGTCTTTAGTAAATGCTAATTTAGCATCGATTGAGAAATCTGCAGCTTACGCTCAAACTGCGAAAGAGGCTATTGAAAAAGCGAAAGCTTTAGATACAGATAAAGTGAATGCTGCGAACATCAATGTTGCGGAGCAGTTATTGGGTCAATATAATTTCAATTTAGGCGTAGGATTCTGGGAAGGTCAAGATTTTCCTAGTGCTTATAAAGCTTTTGATGCAGCGTTAAACTATTTACCAGGCGATTCTACGTTAACGTATTACTCAGGTTTAGCAGCATTACAATCAAAAGATTATGCAAATGCTATTAAGAAATATAATGAGTTAGTTCCTGTAAAAGAATTCTCTTCTCATAAGTCTATTGTTGTAGATTTACCGAAATTATATATGTCCATCCAGGATACTGCAGCAGCTATTGCAGCAGCAGAAGCAGCAACAGTTGCCTACCCTTCGGACAATGATGCTGCTGTACAATTTATTGAGTACAACCTAATTACAGGTAATGAGCAGAAAGTTATTGATAAGATCACGTCGCAAATGGCTAAAGATCCTAGCAATAAAGCTTTACCTTACTACTTAGGTATTGCTTATAACACGACAAAAGATTTTGATAAAGCGGGTGCAGCATTTCAGAAAGCTGTAGACTTAGATCCTTCATACTTTGAAGCTAATACGAACTTAGCAATTTCTATTATGTCGAATGTACGTGAAACGTTAAATAAGGCTAATAACGATCGTTCATTAAAAGCAGCAGATTACAATGCTATCGTTGCAAAATCTAAAGAAGATATTAAACGTGCCTTACCATACTTAGAGAAAGCAGTATCATTACAACCGACAAATGTTGACGCTTTAACTAACTTAAAAAATTACTACGACTTTATGCAAAATGAAGCTAAAAGTAATGAGTTAAAAGCTAAGATTGAATCTTTATAAGTTTTTATACCAACTTTAAAAGGGTAATAGCACTGCTATTACCCTTTTTTTATACCCTATTTCTTTCTATTTCCCTAATTTAGCAGCACACAAAAAAGCCCTTTAGTTTTCACTAAAGGGCTTTTGTATAAAAAAAGGCACCGACCTACTCTCCCACCTGTTACGGCAATACCATCGGCTCTGGCGGGCTTGACTGCTCTGTTCGGAATGGGAAGAGGTAGACACCGCCGATATAGGCACCTAAAATAAGG
>JAGKSB010000014.1 GCA_017942165.1 Rhinopithecimicrobium faecis
AAACTCTCCATTGTAAAATGAAGTGTGATCACTTGACTATTTATAAAAATAGAAATGTTGATCGTTTTATAATTTCTAATCTGAATTGACTTGGTTGAATTTTAGTATAACTTTCGTTGTTAAAATTTCAACTACTCATTACGCTACTTGATTATATCTTTTAAAGAACTTAGTCGCATCCGCATCTCGCTTCTGCTTATATATCGTTCAGCACGCTTGCTGATTGATCTGTCATTTTGTTATGTTAACATCCTTGCGATGTTAACCCCTTCGTTTCCGTCGGGACTGCAAAGGTAGGAATCTTTTTTAAACTTCCAAACTTTATTTGAAAAAAGTTTGTTTAGCTTATTTAAAGACTGTTTTTCAAGATATGTACTAAAAAACTCCGAAGAGTAATTTTATTGATAAAGACCAATTAAATGGCTGCTTTTTTGCTTCGTATATACCGTTCCTCCCTTGCGGAGTGATGCAAAGATAGGGCAAAAAACAAATACGATGCAACTATTGTTTTAGTATTTCTCGTAACTCGCTATTAACTTGCTTACTAAATTTTGAATGCATGTTTTATCTGAGATAAAACATGGTTTAGAAGCATAATTATCATTTAAAATAGCGGTAAAAAGATGTTAGTATACTGCGAAAAGAAGTTAGCATACTGATATTATTAATATGCAGCTAATCGTATCTTTAATTGTATAACCTTATATAGCCATTAATAGTTACGTCAACATATAGTTATTATTAGTTATGTCAACGTATAGCTATTATTAGTTGCGTCAACGTATAGCCACTAATAGTTACGTCAACATATAGTTAATAATAGTTATTGCAGCATTATTTATTGCAGCATATAGCCTTCAATATTTACCACAGTAAATAACCATTACAAAATCGTTATTATAACGCCGCTCTAAGACCTGGACATTACCTACCCTAAGATAACAACGGTAATCAGCACACTTTCTAGGTCCATAAATCTGAAATTCCTAAAATTAAATTTGGTTAATCTATAGATTTAGTATACTTTTGAATCAGGGAGTTATAAGCAGTATAATATTCCTCCTTAAAAAATTAAAAATATCAGAATGGTTGTTGTTGGTTTTATTTCAAATTTCAAAAATGCTAGCCTAGCACGCGAGCCGAAGAAATCTTCGATGCCCGCAGCTGCAGTCTACCAGGAAATAAAAAAACTGCAAGTCCTTTCCAAAGTGCTCTATGTCGGTGCACATCCTGACGACGAGAACAACAAACTTATTACCCATTTAACGAATAACAACCACTGTGATGTAGCCTACTTATCTTTAACAAGAGGCGAAGGTGGACAAAATTATATCGGTTCTGAAACAGACACGGACCTCGGAGTCTTACGTGAGCAAGAGCTATTGGCGGCAAGACGTATTGATGGAGGAAGCCAATATTTTACTAGTGCGAAAGATTTTGGATTCTCCAAATATACAGAGCAAACGGCGAATACCTGGGGAGAAGAAGCGATCCTTGCAGATATCGTGTGGGTAATTCGTCATTTCCAACCTGATATTATTATTAACCGTTTTCCAGATTATATAGAAGATAAGCATGCCCACCATACGGTGTCAGCACAGCTCACCAAGAAAGCATTTGAACTCGCTGCTGATGAAAACTATTTTCCAGAACAGCTACAGCAGGTTAAAACGTGGGCCGCAAAGCGCTTAGTTTGGAACGTATATGCCGAGTCAGGGGTAAAAGATATTGGAGGCTATGTAGCCTATAAGCCGATATACAGTAGCTTAACACTCGCAGCCAATACAAGCATCTTAGACAAGTCTATTGCGCAGATTGCTGCCGAAAGTAGAAATCAACACCGCTGCCAAGCTCTACAAGCAAAGGCTGAACGAAAAGATACCATTGAATATTTCGAACATGTTGCCGGCTCCCCTGCAAAGCAGGATATCTTTGAAGGAATTACAACCGATTGGTCTCGATTAATTGGCCCCGATCATCGTGAAGCAGACAGCAGTATTCAAAAAAGCATTTATAAGATTACAACGCTGCTAGAAACAGTAGCAGCTAATATACACGTAGCAACTAATATACATGTAGCAAGTAATAAACTCGTAGCGAGTAATATGCACGTAGCAAACGATATCATTCCAATGCTCGTAGCCGTATTACGTGAAATTAAGACTTTAAAAAGCTCTACTTGGAAACAGCGTAAAGAAGAAGCAATTCAACAGTTACTCGTTAACCTTTTAGCAGTAGAAATTACTGCGACAGCAAATAAAGAGATCTTAAGTCCAGCAGAAGAAGTACAAATAGCCTTCCAGCTACACAATCCCTCGTCCATAGACATCCAACTGAAAGAAATATCTTCTTCTCAAATTGATACCGTAGCTTTAAAACATGCCGCAGCTTTAGCGACTGACAACTTCCTGCTGCCAGCAACGCATATATCACTCTCTGCTGCAAGTAAAGTACTAGAAGAGGTACCTTTCAGTCTTCCTAGTTGGCTCGGAGCCCACGAAAATAAAGGACGATATATCCTAGCTAACCCAGCACACGCCTGTCTAGCAAATAATCAAGCTGCAGGAAGCATTTCTGCAACGCTAACTATTTTAGGACAGGAGCTTGTTATTAAAACGCCGATACGCTATCGTTATGCAACTATAGCTGCAGAGGAAAAAGTCGTTGAGCATGGAGTTGCAGAAAATAGCGTTGCAGAGAATAGCGTTGCAGAAAATAGAAAGGCTAAGAAGGATGCTACGGCAAAAGATCCTAGCACGGAGCAGCCTATTAATTTTGGTCCCCCTGTAGTCCTTACATTTGCAAAGGAGCAGCAATTGGTGCAGCAGGAACATTTTCAAGAAATAACCCTTTCTGTTAAAGCCCTTAGCGACGCACAACATGGGGAAGTCTCTTTAGCGCTGCCTGCAGATTGGCAGGTATCGCCATTAAGTAGCCCCTTAAGCCTTTATAAAGCTGGTCAAGAGCAGCAAGTGACCTTTCAAGTATTTATCCCAAAGGGAGCAGAATTAGTGAGTAACATTGGCGCGAGTGTACAGATTGATGGTAAACGCTATAATAGAACGTTAAAAAAAGTAGCTTATAAGCATATTACCACGCAAATCTATTTTCCAATAGCTAGCCTACGTATTACTTCGACAAGCTTAAAAACTAAAGCCAAGAAAATTGCCTATATCAAGGGTACGCAAGATGCGATGGATCAATCTTTAGCGCAACTTGTACATCAAGTAGACAGCTTAGATCCTTTAGCAATTACTTTCGATAAATTAAAAACGTACGATGCCGTGGTGCTCGGCAAAAGAATCTATAATATCGGGATACAATTTGCGAATTATCATGCCATGCTGCAAGCCTATGTACAACAGGGAGGGCTGGTCATTGCTCAATATAATACAAACTACGACCTGACGGAAGAACAGGTAGGAATCTATCCGCTAGCCCTTACGGGAAATCGTATTACCGATGAGCAGTCTGCCGTCGAGTTTTTGGAGCCTACATCCGAGATTTTAAATTATCCCAATAAAATTACAGCAGCTGACTTCAAAGGATGGAAGCAGGAGCGTGCACTTTTTATACCAGCACAATGGGATGCTTCCTTCACCCCTATTTTACGAAGCAGGGATTTTGAGGAGGAAAGTCAAGATGGCAGCCTTTTGGTACGTGCCGTAGGCAAAGGGTATTATGTATATAGCAGTCTTTCATTCCATAGGCAGCTCCCAGCGGGCGTTCCTGGAGCCTACAGACTATTTGCCAATCTGCTATCTTTAGGGAAAAATAGCTAACATAACAAAGGCCTTTCCAAGAATGGAAAGGCCTTTGTCGTATAAGAACGTATCTACAAACTATGCTTACGCATATTCTTCAATAGAAGGACAAGAACAAATTAATGTTCTATCCCCTTGCGAATCATTCACGCGACCTACAGAAGGCCAGAATTTATTTAATTTAAGATAAGGTAAAGGATACGCTGCTAACTGACGAGAGTATGCATTATCCCACTCATCTGCTGTTACCACGGCAGCGGTATGTGGTGCATTTTTCAAGACGTTATTTGCAGGATCTACTTCTCCAGCCTCAACAGCTGCAACTTCAGCACGGATAGCAATTAAAGCATCACAGAAACGATCAATCTCCGCTTTAGATTCCGACTCTGTAGGTTCTACCATCAAGGTACCCGCTACAGGGAAAGAAACTGTTGGCGCATGGAAACCATAGTCCATTAAGCGTTTCGCTAAATCAGCGACCTCAACACCTACATTTTTGAACGCACGACAATCTAAGATCATCTCGTGTGCACAACGGCCGTTGTTACCTGCGTATAAAACTGGATAGTGAGCTTCTAGACGAGCTTTAATATAGTTGGCATTTAAGATTGCTATCTTCGTTGCATTCGTTAAGCCTTCTCCACCCATCATAGCGATATAAGCATGAGAAATTACTAAGATGGAAGCCGAGCCAAATGGTGCTGCAGAGACAGCAGTAATACCTTGCTCACCAGAAACCTCTATGACAGCGTGATTTGGTAAGAAAGGAACTAAGTGTTTAGCTACTCCAATTGGACCCATACCTGGACCACCACCACCGTGCGGAATACAGAAAGTCTTATGTAAGTTTAAGTGACATACGTCAGCACCAATATGTCCAGGGCTTGTTAAGCCTACCTGCGCATTCATATTCGCACCATCCATATATACTTGACCACCATTAGCATGGATAATTTGACAGATCTCAATAATAGGCTCTTCAAATACACCGTGTGTGGATGGGTATGTTACCATTAAGGAATTTAAGTTTGCAGCATGCTCTTCCGCTTTCGCTTTTAAGTCAGCAACATCGATATTTCCGCGCTCATCACATTTTACTACGACAACTTTTAATCCAGCCATCGACGCTGAAGCAGGGTTTGTACCATGTGCCGAAGCAGGAATTAAACAGATATTACGGTGTGAATCACCACGGCTTTCATGGTATGCACGGATGACCATTAATCCAGCATATTCACCTTGAGCTCCGGAGTTCGATTGGAAACTCATCTTGGCGAAACCTGTAATTTCTGATAACCAGTCATTCAATTCACCTATTAATTGCATGAATCCTGACGTTTGATCTACAGGAGCAAAAGGGTGGATACCACCAAACTCTGCCCATGTTACTGGCGTCATCTCGGCCGTAGCATTTAACTTCATTGTACATGATCCCAATGGAATCATCGAATGACATAATGATAAATCCTTAGCTTCTAAGGACTTGATGTAACGTAACATCTCGTGCTCAGAGCGGTATTTATTAAAAATTTCGTGCGTTAAGTAGCTTGAAGTACGTGCTAATTCCGCAGGAATAGCTGTACCTAAATTAGCTGCTATCTCTGCTAAATCTACATCCGCAGCATTTTTAGCTTTTACTTTCGCGAAAACTTTAACGATTGTTTGAATATCTTCATAAGTGGTCGTCTCATCTAAGGAAATACCTACTGTAGCTCCATCGTAGAAGAAGTTTAACTCATTATTTAAAGCTTCTGATTTTAAGCCAGCAACTTCTGCACCTAAATCAAAACGTAAGGTATCGAAATACGCTTTATTCAACTGGTTGTATCCTAATTCTTGAAGTGCTGAATCTAATAATACCGTTAAATCGTGAATACGAGAAGCGATATTTTTAATTCCTTGAGGACCGTGGTATACGGCATAGAAAGAAGCCATAATAGCTAACAATGCTTGTGCCGTACAGATGTTTGAAGAAGCTTTATCACGACGGATATGCTGCTCACGTGTCTGTAAAGCCATACGTAAAGCATAGTTTCCAGCTGAATCTATGGTAACCCCAATAATACGACCTGGGATATTACGCTTATAAGCATCTTTTGTAGCAAAGAATGCTGCGTGTGGACCACCAAAGCCCATCGGTACACCAAAACGTTGGCTATTTCCTACGACAACATCAGCTCCCCATTCTCCTGGAGGCGTTAATAGTGCAAGACTCATTAAGTCCACTGCGGCACATACAGCGATATTATTCGCGTGTGCTGCAGCAGCAAAAGCTTTGTAATCTACAATAGCTCCATCAGCTGCTGGATACTGCACAAAGGTTGCAAATACATCCGCTGTTAATTCCGCTTCTGACAAGGCAGCAATACGTAACTCCACACCGAAAGGTAGCGCTCTAGTTTTTAATACATCTAATGTTTGTGGGAAGATATTGTCTGAGACAAGGAATACATTGGCTGCTTTATTTTTCCGTGCTGCAAAAAGCATAAACATCGCTTCTGCTGCAGCTGTAGCTTCATCTAATAGAGAAGCATTGGCAATTTCCATACCTGTCATATCGATGACCATTGTTTGGAAATTTAAAAGCGCTTGTAGACGACCTTGCGCAATTTCTGCTTGGTAAGGTGTGTACTGCGTATACCATCCTGGATTTTCAAAAACATTACGTTGGATAACACCAGGAAGGATGATATCCGCATAGCCTTGTCCAATATAGGATTTGAAGACTTTATTTTTTTCAGCAATTTGTCTTACTCTTTTCAAATAAGCGGTTTCGCTTAATGCAGTAGGTAACTGTAAAGGTCGTGCTGCGCGGATTTGAGAAGGGACAGTTTGCTCGATAAGTTGGTCTAGCGATGAAACGCCTAATACTTCCAACATTTCTTTCGCTTCTGCGGCGCTGGGACCGTTGTGGCGTTGTTCAAATTTTTCTTGAAAATGTATATTACTCATGAGTGCTGAAAAAAGGTTCTTTTTTGACGCAGCAAAGATACGAAATTTTGATGCCTTCCGCGAAATAGAATCCGCTTATTGCTGTATAATATTACAATAGCTTATAAGCAACCGTTTGCCTAAACTTTATAAAACCTTAATTCGTCACCATAATCCTTGGCAAATTCATTCCTACAGCATCTCAAAAAAGGAAAGTTCGCAACATAACCCAACAATAATTAGGGAGATCCCTTTCTCTTTGAAAAAAGAATATTTTTTCTTTAAGTGAAATTTTTGTAATTTACAATGACAACAAACTGAGTATTAAATCCCTTTTATGCAGAAACGAAAGCTCTTTATCAGCGATGAATGTAGCCCTCTACGTACCGTAATCTTAGGAACAGCAGCTAGCAATGGACCTACACCACTTGCTGAAGAAGCCTATGATCCCAAATCTTTAGCACATATCCTCGCAGGAACTTACCCCCTAGAAGAAGCTATGATTTCTGAAATTGCCGCTTTTGAAGCTATTCTAAAAAAATATCGTGTGGAGGTCCTCAAGCCTCGCCTGCTGAAGGATACGAATCAACTGTTTACGCGAGATATAGGATTTACCATCGAAGACAAATTTATTATAGGCAATATATTACCCGATAGGGAGGCCGAAATTGAGGCTATCCGATGGATATTAACGGATATTGATCCAAAACAAATCCATCGCCCACCTGTCGAAGCGCATATTGAAGGGGGAGATGTCATACTTTGGAAGGATTATATCTTTATAGGCACTTATCAAGGCCCCGACTATGCGGCACATATTACAGCACGCACCAACCAAGCGGGTATAGATTTTATAAAAACGCTATTTCCACATAAAAAAATTGTAACTTTTGATTTGATTAAATCACGTGTTGACCCCTATTGTAATGCCTTGCATCTAGACTGCTGCTTTCAACCGGTAGGTACCCATCAAGCAATTGCCTATCCGGGAGGATTTAGAAATCCGCAGGAATATGCGGAGTTAGCAGCCCTTTTTGGGGAAAATAATATCTTTGAAATAACTGCCGCAGAAATGTATGCCATGAACTCGAATATATTCTCTATTAGCCCTCAGGTAATTGTGAGCGAAGAGAATTTCCACCGTCTAAATGACTGGTTACGGGAGCAACAGTATACCGTGGAAACTGTCCCCTATTCCGAAATTGCCAAACAAGAAGGTCTCCTTCGCTGCACCACCCTTCCACTTTGGAGGGCTAATGAATAATACGATGAATAGCTACACCTCTGATCTATTACTAATACGCCCCTTTGCCTTTCGTGGCAATGAGCAAACAAGTGTCAATAACACTTTCCAAAAGATGAGCACGCAGCTTACGCCCGCGGAGATAAACCGTCGCGCAGTAAAGGAGTTTGACGCCCTTATAGCGCTGTTAAAAGCGCATAATTTAGCTCCCCTTGTAATTCAAGATATAGCCTTTCCAGATACGCCAGACAGTATATTCCCCAATAATGTGGTTAGTTTTGATGCCGCAGGAAGGGTGATTCAATATCCGATGTTTGCAGAAAATAGACGCCAAGAAAGGCAGCTAGACATCTGGACCCCACTGCGTCAAGCAGGGTTTCAAATCCAAGAGATTATCAATCTTTCCTATTATGAGGGGCATGCTCAATTTCTGGAGGGCACAGGAGCTATGGTCTTAGATAGGGCACATAAAATCGCTTACTGCAGCCTTTCAGCACGCGTAAATAAGGAGCTATTTTTGAAATTCTGTGTGGAGTTTAGCTACCGCCCATTTATCTTTGAGACGAGTATTAGCTCAGTAAAGCTGCAAGCACCCATTTACCATACCAATGTATTGCTTTCACTCTGCCGAGGCTTTGCGGTGGTATGCTTATCGGTTATTCGCGATGATAAGCGACGTCAGCAGTTGCAAGATAGCCTAACAGCGTCAGGCTACACCATTATAGCGCTTACTGAGAATCAGCTACATCACTTTTCGGGGAATATTGTTCAGCTGCAATCGTTAGCTGGGGAACCTCTGCTCCTTATGAGCACGCAAGCTTATATGGCATTCACCGAGGAGCAGCTAACTGTTATCAAGTCGCATACAAAAATTATCCATAGTAATCTGAGCACCATAGAAAGCTATGGTGGAGGATCTGCACGCTGCATGGTAGCCGAAATATGGCTCCCAAAAAAAATTAATACAGAATCGTAAATTTAAAATCTAAGGGATTGAAATACATGTAGAGATCCTTAAAAAGTTGATCCCCATACTTCACGTAGAATAGGGCGACATTTTCTGTACGCTCTTGCAGGCCGCCACCAGGAAACAAACGCTCCTTAATACCATCAATATGCTTTAAAGCTTCCTCATGATTTCTCTTATCAGCTTTCAGGAGCTTCTTCTCCAAGTTCTTAATAGCTTTTTTAAGACGCGCTTTGACAGCATCCGCACTCAGACTTAGGCTGGGGTCAATTTTATGGGTACGTAATTTTATCTTTTGGAAAATAGCATTGAGCTCCATCCATTCATCACTTAGGGTTAAGCGGTGCTTGGTATGGCGTCGCACATACTCCTTTTTTAGGGATTCCGTATTTTTAAATATGCTTTTGAAAGTTAAGTCTAAGCGGAAGATTCTAACGGCTACTTGATCATCCGTTAACATGGCGGAATTCCGGGGTATCAAGATGGGGAAGTCCACACCATACTGCTCAAAATTAGCCTTTAGCTGAAGCCAATAGACAATCTCTGCGCCACCGCCGATATAAGCTAAATTTGGAAGGATTACTTCCTCATACATGGGTCTCATAATTACATTCGGGCTAAAGCGTTCCGGATGCTGCGCGAGCTCCTGACGTAACTCCTCTTCCGTAAAATAAAGCTGCTGGTGTAAGACTTCAAAGCGACCATCGGGAAGTCGCACGAGGCGTTCGCGAAAACTATCCGTGAGGTAGAAGAAATTTATCTCCCGAGCATGTACCTGCGTACTAAATCCCAGCGCTTGTAAATCTGCAGAGGTCTTAGTGATGGCATGAAAACTATTTTCCGAGAAAATATCAGCTTCCATAATCGGTAAAAAAACCTTTTTTAGAGCCGCTTGATCGGCATCTAGAATCACTAATCCAAATTCCTGAAATAGCGCATTCACAAGATAACGCGTGGCGTCGGCTAAGGTGCTGTGCTCCAAATAAGCTTTATCAATAATTTCTGCTAACTTTTCAGAGTTTGCCGAAAGCCCTAAGATCCCTTTATACTGACGTACAGCATCGCGTATACTTGCCGTATCCATCCTTCCAGTAGCAGCCACCTTTTCAGTATCCCAAAGAATTTTTTTGCCAAATACTTTCGTATGGTTTATTTCCTCAAAGTCATGATCCTCCGTAGCCATCCAATACAAGGGCACGAAGTTCGCTTCAGGAAACTGCTTTTTGAGATCATCGGCCAACCGAATAGCGGTGATAATCTTAAAAATAAAATAAAGAGGGCCTGTAAAAATATTGAGCTGATGTCCCGTTGTCACCGTGTAGGTATTGGGATCCTTCAGCAAGCGGATATTCTCCGCTACTCGGGGGGATGAAGACAATAAGTCGCCATATTGTGCTTCTAAGCTTGCGACTAATAAATCACGATGTTCGAAAGGTTTCTTATCGTTAATCTGCTGTTCAAAACCTTCCATTGTAGGCCTATTGCCGGCAAAAGACTGTAGTTCTGGCTGATTATTAATATATGCGATTAAGGTTTTTGAAAAACTATTTGTCTCGCTATAGTCTATATAAGTTGCTTTCATTCGTAATATACTGAGCTTAGGTAAGGAATGATTCCCGATCTATACAAAATAGGGAATTATAACTTGAATCTAAAACAAAGTTACTATTTACGAATAAAAGCAACGATACTTATCAATTATTTGACAATAGAACCATATAAATCGAAGTCTTCAGCGCGATCCACTTTCACTTGAACGAAATCGCCGATACGAGCGTAGTTGTCTGCTGCAGTAATTAAGACCTCATTATCTACTTCTGGAGAGTCGTATTGTGTACGTCCAATAAAGTAATCACCTTCCACTTTATCGACAAGTACTTTAAAAGTTTGCCCTATCTTCTGTTGGTTAATTTCATAAGAAATTCCCTGTTGGATTTCCATAATCTGCTCCACGCGAGATTCTTTCTCCTCTTGAGGGACATCGTCTACCAAATCAAAGGCATGTGTTTTCTCTTCATGAGAGTAGGTAAAACAGCCTAGGCGGTCGAAGCGTGTTTCTTCTACCCACTGTGCCATCTCTTCAAAATCTTGCTGTGTCTCTCCGGGGTAACCGCAGATTAACGTCGTACGTAAAGCGATATCAGGCACTTTATCACGGATTTTGTTAACTAAGTCTATTTGCTTCTGTTTCGAAGTACCACGACGCATGGAAGTAAGCATATTATCGGTGATATGCTGTAAAGGCATATCTAAATAGTTACAGATATTCTCACGCTCATTCATGACATCTAGGATATCCATTGGAAAACCAGAAGGGTACGCATATTGAAGGCGAATCCAGTCGATACCATTTACATCCGAAAGGTTACGTAAAAGATCCGAAAGATTACGTTTGCCATAGATATCTAATCCGTAGTAGGTTAAATCCTGAGCAATTAAGATAAGCTCTTTCGTACCATTGCTAGCTAAGAACTTCGCTTCTTTCACTAAATCATCAATGGATTTAGAGACGTGCTTACCGCGCATTAATGGGATCGCACAGAAAGAGCAGGGTCTGTTACAACCTTCAGCAATCTTGAAATAAGAGAAGTGCGAAGGGGTTGTTAACATACGCTCACCTAATAATTCATGTCGGTAGTTAACGCCGATATTAGCTAATAAATCAGGAAGATCATTGGTACCAAAGTAGGCGTCTACATTGGGGATTTCAGCTTGCAATTCGGGCTTATAGCGTTCCGAAAGACAACCAGTAACGATTACCTTGCTAACTTTCCCTTGCTCCTTTAAATCCGAGAACTGTAAGATGGTATCAATTGATTCTTGCTTGGCATTATCAATAAATCCGCAGGTATTAATAACAATAATATCATTGGATTGAATATTTGTGGATTCGTGAACCACTTCCATCTGATTCCCTTTCAATTGGCCCATTAATACTTCCGAATCGTGAATATTTTTGGAACAACCTAGGGTTACCACATTGACACGTGGTTTTTGTTGAGGCTGTACAGCCTTTTCAAATTTTGTTTTCATATATTAAGTGGATTACTTAAATAGCGAATCCACGAACTCTTTTTTATTGAACAATTGCAAATCACCAACCTTCTCACCTACACCGATATACTTCACAGGAATTTTGAATTGATCGGAGATTCCGATTACGACTCCTCCTTTTGCGGTACCATCTAATTTTGTTAATGCTAAAGCATTGACGTCTGTTGCTTGCGTGAATTGGGTACATTGCTCAATAGCATTTTGTCCCGTTGAAGCATCTAACACTAAGAGTATTTCATGTGGAGCACCAGGGATTACCTTTTGCATCACATTTTTTATTTTACCTAATTCATTCATTAGGCCGATCTTATTGTGGAGACGTCCTGCAGTATCGATAATCGCTACATCGTCGCCATTGGCTACGGCAGATTTGATGGTATCAAAGGCTACAGAAGCGGGATCAGAGCCCATTGCTTGCGCTACTACGCGCACCCCAACACGTTCACCCCAAAGTTTTATTTGCTCGACAGCGGCAGCACGGAAGGTATCCGCAGCGCCGAGTACGACCGAATTTCCGGCAGCTTTCAACTGATGCGCAAGCTTCCCAATCGTAGTAGTCTTACCTACCCCATTGACGCCAACGACCATAATCACATAAGGTTTGTGATTACCATATTCAAAGTTTTCGAAATCTGTGCTATTATTTTCTGCGAGGAGGGCTTGAATTTCATCTTTTAAAAGGGTATTCAGCTCCGAGGTACCGATATATTTGTCACGAGAAACACGTGCTTGAATACGGTCAATAATTTTTAATGTGGTGGTCACGCCGACATCGGAAGTTACTAAAATCTCTTCCAGATTATCTAAAACATCGTCGTCGATGGTGGTCTTTCCAACCACAGCTTTGGTAATTTTTGAGAAAAAACCTTCTTTAGTTTTTTCTAAACCTTTATCCAAGGCTTCTTGAGATTCTACGGTTTGCTGTTTCTTTTTGAAAAAATCAAATAATCCCATGTATTATCTATTAGTGTATATAAGTTAATCTAATAACTAAGATGTATTTCTAAAAAAAAAGGAGAGTAGATGACCGCTAATCAGCTGACTAAAACAGCTTGTTAGCACCCTTTCTTCTAGATGGTAATAGGCCAAATATAGCGAAATACATACAACAAAAAAAGCCCTTTCGGCAATTACCAAAACGGCTATTTTTGTTTTTTTAAAGATAAACTTTAAAAAAGGAAAGTATTAATGACTACTTCGTTGCTGCTGCAACAGTATCCTTAACTTTATCGTTGTGCACCATACCTTCTTTGAAAGCATATGCTCCAGTTTTTGGAGAACGAGTCGTAATAATAACCTTTGTATATTCTTTACCGCCACCTTTTTGTAACGATGCAACTGATTTCTTTGCCATGGTATTATATTTTTAATCTCCGCCTCTTGCGAGTACGGATTTAGATTATTTAATTTCTTTATGAACAGTAACTTTTCTTAAAACTGGGTTGAATTTTTTCAATTCTAAACGCTCAGTAGTATTTTTCTTGTTCTTAGTAGTGATATAGCGAGACATTCCCGGAAGACCACTTTCTTTGTGTTCAGTACATTCTAAAATAACTTGTACTCTATTTCCTTTTTTAGCCATTGTTTAACTTTATTATTATCGTTCCTACTTGCATAGGAATGAAGTTCATGAATGATTTTTATGCAACAGGCGGAGTATAGTAACTGCTATACGTAACCTTTTTTGATAAATTTGCCGATTACAGCAGAGATACCGATTTTGTTGATAGTTTTGATTGCGGAAGTCGAAACTTTTAGCGTAATCCAACGGTTTTCTTCAGGAATGAAAAAACGTTTAGTTTGTAAGTTTGGGTAAAATTTACGCTTAGTTTTAGCATTTGAGTTAGAAACGCTGAAACCGTTTAATGCCGTCTTGCCTGTTAAATCACAAATTCTTGACATGATATATTTTTTTTTATTGTTGTCTGTTATTAATATCTTTTCGCAAAGAGTTTGCAAATATCTATATTTCTTTTGGCAAATGCAATAATTTCGAGAATATTTTTTTGAAAAGGCTTAGTTATGTGGCAGAGCCACAAAATTACAATTTCTTTGCTATTCTTTTTACACCTGCTGGGAAAATAGTTTTCAACATTTGCACAGTTTGCTATTTTTCTATTCTCGGAAATTTATGATTTAACAAAAAGTATAAAACAAAAATATAAATACAAAAGACTGATAACGAATATATTAAACAAATAATTAGCATCCTTACTTGCTTCTTCAATTGCTAGCAACGAGGAATAAATTTACTTTAAAAACTAATGCTTAAGCTCATGAAATAATAGCTTAAATCTATCTAGCCCAAGAAAATAAATAACTCCCTCTATCCAATATATCTCCTTGAATGCCATAAAAGTAGAAATTAAAATCTACTTTTGTTGTATAAAGGATTAAAAAGATGTTACAAAAAACTCGAGGTATCGCTTTAAAAGTAACAAACTATGCTGAATCTTCCGTGGTAACGCAGGTATTCACGGAAGAATTTGGCTTACAATCTTATTTAGTGAATGGCGCACGAAAGCCTAAAGCAAAGATTAGAGCCAATATCCTACAGCCTTTTCATGTATTGGATATGGTGGTCTATCACAAGGACAACAATAGCCTACAGCGTATCTCAGAGGCGCGACAGAGCCCTATTCTTCAGGAGATTCCCTACGATATTGTAAAGAGCTCTTTAGCGATGTTTTTGAATGAGGTCTTATTCAAAGTGCTGAAGCAACAATCTGAAGATCGCTACTTATTTCAGTTTTTAGTAGACTCCATCTATTGGCTGGATCACTCCCAGGCCAACTTAGCGAATTATCATATTGTCTTTCTCCTAAAATTAACGGAATACCTGGGCTTCTCCCCTGCTCTACCCGTGCAACCCTTGCCATATTTTGACTTAGAAGCTGGTCTATTTACCCATCAACTTCCCCCGCATATGTATGTGTTGCAAGAACCCCACGCGAGTATGTTTACCTACTTTCTAAGCAGCAGTTATGACAACTCCTGCAAGCTTCGCATCAGCGGAGAGGATCGTCAAATATTATTGGAAAATATCTTAAACTACTACCGACTACACCTCACTAATTTTGGGGAAGTGAAGTCCTTATATATTCTGGAGGAAATCTTTAAATAAAAAAGCTCGACTTCAAAGAAGTCGAGCTTTTCACAATAAATATATCTTAAATCTTAAATTAGATAACTTTTACATTTACCGCGTTAAGACCTTTACGGCCTTGTTCTACATCGTAAGACACATTGTCATTCTCACGAATTTTGTCAATTAATCCAGAAACGTGAACAAAAATTTCGCTTTCGCCTGAATTAGGAATGATGAAACCGAAACCTTTAGTTTCATTAAAGAATTTTACTACTCCTTCTTGCATTGTATTAAATATTATATAATTCCATAAAGGTATCGAATAAAAATTAAAATTCCCATAAAATTTAAATTAATTTATTTTAAACTTTTTCGCTGTACACATATCCAAGAGTTAGTCCGTTTGGATATATGAATTGGTCTAATTATTGACATTATTTTTATGAATATGAAAAAATTAATTTTAGGTATAGGCGTAGGGATGCTACTACTAGCAAATAGCTCCGTATCGATGGCTCAGCAAGCAATTGAGAACTTGCGCAAGATTTCTACAAAAGGAACTGCCGAGTCGGAAGTAACACCCGATATTATTTATCTTTCCATTTCCCTACGTGAATACTTCGCCGATGGAAATGCTAAGAAAAAGGTTACTATTGAGACATTAGAAGAGCAATTACAAGCGGGCGCACTTAAAGCAGGTATTGATAAAAAGAATTTTACCATAGAAAACCTATGGAGTTACCAAAGTCAATCATCTAGAAAGAAAGATCCTACTATTATGCAGTCCCGTCAATACCGCATAAAGGTTACTGACTTATCAAAAATAAATTTCTTATTTGATGCCGTAAATCCTGAAGGTGTACAGAATACATCGATTGCAGAGTATCAATATTCAGGTGAGAAGGAGCTTCAAAAAACGTTAAAAATACAGGCTATGAAAGATGCCTTTACGAACGCTACAAACTTGGCTGAAGCGATAAATCAGAAAGTTGGAAAGGCGATCCTAATTTCTGACAGCCCTATTCCCGTGGTATTTGCGAGCTATTCCACACGGAGTAATAATATGATGATGATGTCCAAAGCATCAGGAGCAGACGTTGCTGTAGAACCTAAATTAGTAGATTTAGATATTAAACCCATGAAAATTACGACTGAAATAGATGTCGTATTTGAATTATTATAGTTTACAAAGGCGCTATAAAACCTACTAAAAGATGAAAAATATCCAGCGAAATCAAGCGCAGTTAAAACAGGATTTTGCCTGGATAGAGCGGATTTCCTGGCTCTTGGACAATAAGTTCCAACTGCCAGGAACCTCCTTTCGCTTCGGCCTAGATCCCCTTCTAAATCTAATCCCTTTTGCCGGAAAGGCCGTTTCCTTTGTCACCTCTTTGGTGATGATTCTAATTATGTGGCGTCATGGCGTCAGCCGAAAGGCTATTCTCCTGATGCTTATTAACATTCTTATCGATGCCATTACCGGGGCAATACCACTATTCGGAAATATATTTGACTTTTTTCATAAAGCCAATCAAAAGAATATGGTTCTCTTACGGGAGTATTATTTTGAAGAAAGACATCAGGGAAAGGGAAATGGAATCCTGCTGGCTATGGCGATTTCTCTATTGCTCTTATGTGCGGCAATGATCTATTTATTATGGATGATAAGTAGTTGGATTTGGGGATTTATAACTTAAATTTACGGCATGAGTAAAAAACGAATATTCTCCTTATTGGCATTTGTCCTTATTTTAGTAGCTATTTTCACCAACCCGACAAAAGAGGAACATCAGGCAGCGGTAAAAGTGAAAGCTACCCAACTTGTTTCCGACCAATTAGGGAGCAAGGAAAATGATCTACTAGCATTCGGAATGCAGCTATTTGGGAATAATATCGTGGATGAATTTTGCGATAGGGTAGTCTTCGTAGACAACTATTACCTCTTCTCACTCACGAAAATTAAATGGGAAGGCAAAGAAAGTATTGTCGCCTTTGGAGCCTTTCATAAAATCTTTTATAGTGGGAAAATAGATGAGAAATTTAATGAAATTATTGCCGTCTTAAAGCAGTTATAACTTAGCTTTGCAGCTATGTTAGAAATCCTTTACCAAGACGCCTATTTTGTGGCTATAAATAAGCCGCACGGCTTATTGGTACATCGCTCTTCCATTGCACGCGATGCCTCAGAATTTGCTTTACAATTACTGCGTGATCAGCTGCAACAGACCGTTTATCCGGCACATAGATTGGATAGAAAGACTGCGGGTATTTTACTATTTTCACTCAGTAAGGAAGCCGATCAAGCGATGCAGCAGGCTTTTCAAAACCGCTTGGTAGATAAGAAATATCTTGCTGTACTGCGTGGATATGCCCCAGATGGCGGTGAGATTGATTATGCCTTACGTAAGGAAAATGGTACTCTTCAAGATGCCCTGACGCATTATAAAACGCTTCAACGCGTGGAGCCTGCTATCCCCCAAGGACAGTTTTCCACTTCCCGCTACAGCTTAGTAGAAGCAAACCCAATTACGGGACGTATGCACCAACTACGCAAGCACTTCGCTCATATCTTCCACCCCATTATCGGCGATCGCCCACATGGCTGTAACAAGCAGAATAAATTCTGGAAAGATACCTATGCCATGGACAGTATGCTCTTGCATGCTTCTGAGCTAACATTTAAGCACCCTTTTACGGGAGAGACTGTCGCTATTAAAGCGGGATTTCAACCGGAATTCTTAAGATCCTTAGCTATTATGGGCTTTTAGACGGAAATATATTTTCATTTACTGATAAAATAAGTATGTAAAATTGTTTTCTAACGAAAAAACAATACCTTTAAACTTTAATTAGTCTAATTAAGGATAGGTAATTGTTAGAATTATGAAAAAAATGTTTCTTTTTAGCTCCCTCCTAGTAGGTTCAGCGCAGCAACATCTATATAGCCAAACTAAATTTCAGCAGTCTGATAGCCTCACGAATAAGGTATTAATCGATGAGGTAATCACTTCAGCAACTAGAATTCCTGAGTTAAAGAGTCAATCTGCGGCCAGTGTGACAATTCTAAATCAGAAGGAAATTCAACAGCTGCTACAGATAAACCCCGATTTAACGCATATTTTAGGCTCCGCTGTACCAGGAATGGCTTTAAGCTCCAACACCAGCAGCAATCGCTCACAAACTCTTCGAGGTAGGAATGTCTTAATATTAGTAGATGGAATTCCCCAATCAACACCCTTAAGGTCTACAGATCGTGATATCCGCTCTGTGGATCCTGAAATTAGGAATTTACCTTAGATGCATACATTAATAAATACCTCAGCCTTTCTGGAAGCTATACACAGATGGAGGGAAAGAAAAAGTCTGCAAACAGCAAAGATTTTGACAACTACATGTCGGGTCTATCTATTCCCGCGAATAAACTAACTGCAGGAATTACAATTCAAGCGCTAAAAGATTTTCAAGTGAATTTATACAGTGTTCATACAGCACAGAGAGACCGCTTTAAACCGCAAGCGAACAAGCAGGGTGCCTTAACGTATAAGGAAGGTGAGGGTATTGTCAAGGCTACGAATCTATACAATATAAGTGCTAGCTACCGCTATCAACAAGCTCAATTCAATCTAGGTATAGAAAACCTCCTAAACAGCAGTTATTACACGACGACTTCCATGCTTTATGCTCGTAATGCTGAATATGCAAGAGCGAATGGTCGCTATATTAATTTTTCTATACGTTATAAATTCTAAGATATTAAGCCAGAGTATTTTAAGGTTTAAAATAAAAAAAACTGTTTTTTACTAAAGTTTTAACGCAAGCAACCGATTGTTTGAATTTCAGAATAAACACAGAATCAGTAATAAGCTCCTATTTTTTAATTAAATTTGTGACGCTAGTAACCAAATAAATATGATTAAAAATACGGCTTTAACGGACAAACACATTGCCTTAGGGGCAAAGATGGTTCCCTTTGCAGGTTTTAATATGCCTGTTCAATATTCAGGAATTAATGACGAACATGAAACTGTGCGTACAGCAGTAGGTGTATTCGATGTATCCCATATGGGGGAATTCATCCTAAAAGGTGAGCATGCTTTAGATTTAATTCAACGTATCTCTTCGAATGATGCGTCTAAATTATATGATGGTAAAATTCAGTATGCATATATCCCTAATGAAGATGGCGGTATTGTCGATGACTTCTTGGTCTACCGTATCGATGCTACGACTTATTTTTTAGTGGTGAACGCTTCGAATATTGAGAAAGATTGGAACTGGATTTCAAAATATAATACGCAAGGTGTAGAGATGAAAGATATCTCCGATCAAACGTCATTATTTGCTGTTCAAGGGCCTAAAGCAGCAGATGCTTTACAGGCATTAACAGCTATTGAATTAGCATCAATGGAATATTATTCATTCCAAAAAGGTACGTTTGCAGGTGTGGAAAATGTATTAATCTCAGCGACAGGCTATACGGGTGCTGGAGGATTTGAAATCTATGTAGCAAATGAAGATGCGCCAAAAGTATGGGATGCCATCTTTGAAGCTGGTGCTGACTTTGGTATTAAACCAATTGGCTTAGGTGCCCGTGATACGCTACGTTTAGAAAAAGGTTTCTGTTTGTACGGAAATGATATCGATGATACGACTTCTCCGCTAGAAGCAGGCTTAGGTTGGGTTACTAAATTCACGAAAGATTTTGTAAACTCAGCAAACTTAAAAGCACAGAAAGAAGCTGGTGTATCGAAGAAATTAGTAGGCTTTGAAGTGATCGATCGCGGTATCGCACGTCATGATTACGAAATCGTAGATGCTGAAGGCACAAAAATTGGACGTGTAACTTCAGGTACTCAGTCTCCAACATTAAAAAAATCTATCGGCTTAGGTTATGTAGACAACGCCTTTTCTAAAGAAGGAACAGAAATCTATATCGCTATCCGTGATAAAAAAATAAAAGCTGTAGTAACGAAAGCTCCTTTTGTGAAATAAGCAAAAGCGCTCTTTTAAAAAGGATAAATGCTCTTTTAAAATTGTGCCATAAAAAAAGCAGTCTACTAACGTAGGCTGCTTTTTTTATAACCACTATTCGGGGTTATCCTGAGCTATTCCAGGGTTATTCCGGGGTTATTCCAGAGTTATTTCTTTTTCTTTTTTGTCGTAATTACAGGTGGTTTTCCTATATTTCTAACCTGCTTTACTAGCGCAATTTTAAAAAATACGACGACGACAAGTAATGCGATTGAGAGCCCTACGATTAAGGCATTCCCAACGCGGTAAGCCTCAATACCAGAATATACCAATAAAGCAATTGCTAAATTGAGCACCACATTATAAATTATATGTTTTTTCATTTCTATTTTTTTGAGGAGCTGCTTCCGATTATATATTTGCGCAGCACCCAGAAGTAAACCATTCCGCCAAAAATATTACCTACAATAATCAGCAGTATATAGCCCAGCTTTTGCAACGAGCTAATCGCTGTCGTAAAAATTATTTCTTTCAGAACTAAAGCCACCCAAAGCATGGAGATCATAAGTGCCAAGCTAAATACGATCTTGGAAAATAGCGGATTTACTAAGAGGAGTAAAAGGGCAAAAATATAAAAAGCAAGACTAAACAAAAATGCTTGCTTAGTCTGATGCTCTAAATTCTTCATTAATATACGTCTATAGCTGAATCAATCTCCGCCTGCCAAGCTAAAATACCACCTTGTAGATTTGCTAAATTTGTATAGCCTTGTTGCTCTAATAACATGACCGCTTGTGCAGAACGCTTTCCAGAACGACATTGGATAATGACAGGTTTGTCTTTAGCCACTTTATCAGCTTCCAATAGAATACCTGATAATGGAATGTTTAGACCTCCTAAATTAGAAACTTCATATTCAAAAGTTTCGCGAACATCGATTAATTGGAAATCCTCGTTAGCATCGATCTTAGATTTCAATTCTTGTACAGTAACTTCTCTCATGACAAATTGTTATTTATATCAAAGATAGAAAAATATGATAAGCAATTTTTAATCTATCGGTTAGATTCTAAATTTATTCCTATCTTCAAGCTAAAATTAACTGCTAAACGATGAAAAGATCTTTTCCATATCTTGCCCTACTAGGTGCACTATCATTCGCTTCCTGCACGGTAAGACAAGCCACGCTTCCTATAGCCAGTCAAACCCAAGACATGGAGCGCATTATCCAGACTTTAGCTTCAGATGCGATGCGAGGTAGATCAGCTTTAGTACCTGAAGATATTGGAAAAGCCGCAGACTTTATAGCCTCCGAATTTAAAGCTATTGGATTAACTCCCTACGCGGAGCAGAATTATAGACAATCTTTTGAGATCACGCAGCTAAGTTTAGCCACACAGGAAGTCCTGCTTAATGGGCAGCAGTTAAGTGCCGAAAACGTGCTTATTCAATCGAGTCAGCCAGCAGTTAACTGGAATCAAGATGCTGGTATTCCCATTTTAAAAATCACTTCCGAGGAAGACTTCTCGCAGCGCTTCCGTGCGATTACGCAGCAGAAGAAAGATGCCATTGTATTAATAGATCCAACTTTTGAAGCCACTTTCCGTCGCTTTCAAAAGATTCTTGGGAAAGGGAAAATTGTAGAAAAATTACCCCAAGGAGGGAATTCTATCGTCTTTATATTAGCGAAGGACTTACCGACAGACTACCAAATTAAGTTTTCCAATAATTTCAAGAAAATACCTTTATTCAATGTCGCCGGCGTACTCCCAGGGAAATCTAAAGCTCATGAGTTTGTGATTTTTTCAGGACACTACGACCATATCGGCATCTTAGAGCCCGTAGGGCAGGATTCTATTGCCAATGGTGCGGACGATGATGCCTCAGGGGTGACCGCAATTATTAGCCTCGCTAAGCACTTTAAGAAAGCAGGAAATAATGAACGTACACTGATTTTCGTGGCCTTTACGGGGGAGGAGATTGGCATGTATGGCTCCAAGTATTTCTCAAACCATATTAATGCGGACGATGTAACGGCGATGATTAATATTGAAATGATTGGAAAAGATGCCAAGTTTGGAGAAAATAGCTTGTATGTAACGGGGTTTAATCAATCGAATTTAGCAACATTAATGCAGCAGGAAGTTGTCAACAGCAAATTTAAGTTTTTCCCAGACCCCTACCCTACACAGCAATTGTTTTACCGCTCTGATAACGCAATATTAGCAGCCTTAGGCGTTCCTGCACATACCTTTTCGACCGTACAGATCGACCAGGATGATTTATATCATACCGTAAAAGATGAGGTATCCACGTTAAATATTAAAAATATTGCTTCGAGTATCGAAGCGATTGCTCTAGGAACAAAAGGGATTGTGGAAGGAAAAGTTACCCCCTCACGTGTGGAAAAACTAAAAGATTAACGCAGACTTCGCTGCATAATATAATCGTCTAAGATAAATCCATAATAAGGAATATCTACCGACGCTATTTTTTCAAAGCCCAATTTTAAATAAAAGAAGTAGGCTTTATTCTTTCTATTAACATTCAGCTCGAGCTTGTCTAATCCCAGCGATTGTGCAAGCTCGATTGCATATTCAATCAATAAACGACCATAACCCTTCCCTTGCGTTTCCGGTAATAAATAGAGTTTTTCAATCCTTAAAAGGTCTTTTTGCGCCTGCTCTTGCACCGCCATAAACCCTTTTATATTCCCCTGTTCCAGCAATAGATAGAATACTTGTCCACCTGCTATCGCTTTAAGGATACCTGTTTCAGTATACGACTTCTGCAACATAAAGTCGATTTGATCAGCCGAAAGTACCTGTGCGTAGGCTGCGCTAAAACTCGCCTTACCGACAGAAAGTAACGTCGAAAGATCCCTGTTTTCAAAAAGTTTAATCGCCACCATAGGTTTAAATTTCTTCCGCCAAGAGGCAGAATATAGGCTTAGAAAATTGGACCCCATAGAATCCATCAGCTACCGTCACATAGGCAGCATCTACGTCCGCTGTAACGCTCGAAACATTTGTTAAACCACGAACTTCCAAGCCCTCCACAGGAGAAAGAATATGGATGTGCTCCCCCTTAGGTTTCCACTTTTCATAACCCGATTTCGCCGTAATAATGCGCTTCCCATTTCCTAAAATCACGATATTTAATTGGTCGGCAAAGCTTAGAATCAGCGCTTCCGGAAAAGAATCCGTAATTATATTAACGGCTTTAAAGTTATGCGCTATTAAATATTGAAAGGCTGCTGTTAAGAAATCTCCGGGATAGGAAATCACCTGGATATGTTCTTGGGATAAGTGGACTGCTGTATTGGAAAATAGTAAATCTACCTTAATCCCTTGTGCAGTCAAGTCTGCATACGAGGCGGGATCCGTAATAATGGTCGGGCTCCATTCCAATAGCTGTCCGAGGTCCTCGGCAGCCATTGAAGAAGCCTGCATAACAAGTAATGCAGGCTCTTGATTTTCTTTTACTATATGATGAGATGACATAGTTAACTGCGAGTATGCTTGATGTAGCTTGCGCTATTTGATTAATAGCCTAATCTTCTTAATGTAATAAATGCCATAAGCCCTGTACTTAAGGCTAAAGCATTTTCATCGATATCAAAGTCTGGAGTATGTACACCTGAAGTAATGCCACGCGCTTTATTTCCTGTACCTAAGCGGTAGAAGCAAGCATTAATTTCCTGCGAATAATAGGAGAAATCCTCCGCTGCAGGCCATAAATCTAAGTCCAATACATTTTCATCGCCGAGGTATTCTACCGCATGACGACGTGCCTCATGGGTTAATTTTTCCTCATTAATTAAGAAGGGGTATCCTTTACGAATTTCAAAGTCACATACCGCACCAAAGCCCGCGGCAATGCTTGTAGCGATGGCGTACATGCGCTCATGTGCCTTTGCGCGCCAGTCCTCATCAAAGGTTCTAAATGTACCTTCCAAATAGACTTCTTCAGGGATTATATTCGTGGCTCCATGGGCGATAATCTTTCCAAAGGAAAGCACCGTTGGCGTACGTGGGTCCGCTACGCGGGATACAACTTGCTGCAGGGCAACAATAATCTGTGCCGTAATAGCTATGGGATCGATCGTTTGATGTGGGTGGGCGCCATGTCCTCCACGACCTTTCACGGTCATAAAGAGCTCATCACAGGAAGCCATATATTTTCCTGCACGGAAGCCAACTTTTCCAGTTTCAATTAAAGGCATTACATGTTGCCCATAGATGGAAGTCGGAGCGGGATTCTGCAGGACACCTTCTTTAATCATAATGGAAGCGCCTCCAGGAAGCTTTTCTTCTCCAGGTTGAAAGATTAATTTTACCGTTCCTCCAAACTGATCTTTTAAACGCATTAAGATGGCTGCCGTCCCTAAGAGGGAGGCTGTATGTGCATCATGACCACAAGCATGCATCACCCCAGGAGTACTAGAGCCATAGCTACGGCCATCAATCTCTTGAATTGGGAGCGCATCCATATCAGCACGCAGGGCAATAACCTCTTGCGAAGGGAGATCGCCTTGAATTAAAGCTACCACACCGGTATCAGCCATGCTCTCAAAGGGTATCCCTAATTTTGTGAGCTGCGCTTGAATAAATTTAGACGTATTATACTCGGCAAAAGATAGTTCTGGATGCTGATGAAGGTGTCTACGTGTAGCCACAGTATCCTGGAAAACATCTTGAGCGAGCGCCGTAACTATTTCCTTAGCAATTAACATAATAAATGGGGTAAAGATTATTGATAAACGTAAATATCTTCCGTGAAGATAAAGACATTTGAAAATTGTGATTTAAGCATTCTTAAATAGGCATTCGCATCTGATCTCGAACGGAAATCTCCTACCTTAACGCGGTAGTTGGGTTCGTTATAAGAGACATACGTATCTACATCCTTATAAAGACGGCGGAAGCGCGCTTGTTCGGCATAAGCTTGGGAGCGAGAACTTCCGGTATAAATCTGAACGCGAAATCCGCGTACCGAAGTCCGACGAGCGGTACGTTTGTCGATGACTTTAGCAACCGTCACTACAGGCTTTACTTCCACAGGCTTTAGCATAACCTCCGGGTTAGCTCTAAAATTTTGGAGTAGGGTTATCAGTGTATCCTTCGTAACTTCCACAGGCACCTTCTCTTGCGCATGGGCACTTATACTTAGCATCACTACCGCCATTCCAGCTACAAATCCCTTCTTCAGCATGTTTTGTAATTTACTTAAATAAATAACGTGCTTAAAAGATCTTCTCCCTTAAGCACGTTATTCAATGATTTATATTATCGATTTAAATCTTCATCAGAAACTCCTGTTGGAGAGTCTAACTCCGCTTTTATTTCTTTTGTTTTCACCGCTTTGGCTTGAATCGTTGCCGAAGCAGGTGGGTTATCATTGGATGTTTGCCCAGGAATCTCTCCTTTAAACAAGAAGCTGACAATATCTCTATTCATTTCTACTAACATCGCTTTGAATAAATTAAAGGCTTCCATTTTATAGATGATAATTGGGTCCTTTTGTTCGTAAACAGCATTCTGAACAGATTGTTTCAAATCATCCATCTCACGTAAATGTTCTTTCCAAGCTTCATCAATTAAAGCAAGAACAATTCCTTTTTGGAAGGATTTGAAAACCTCACGTCCTTGAGTTTCTACCGCTTTTTGTAAGTTCGTAGATACTTGAATACCACGGATACCATCTGAGAACGGTACAACGACATTCTCAATCATGCCACCACGTTCATTAAATACGTTGGATAACACAGGTAAAGTTACCGCAGCTAGATTTTCTACTTTCTGTTGGAAGTGATTAACCGCTTGATCAAAGATTTTATCTGTTAATTTCTCGACATTTGAAGAAGCAAACTCTTCCGCCGTAACGTCAGGTTGCATCGCAAATACACGAATAATATCTAATTGGAAATCTTCAAATGTGCTCGTTTCTTTCGCATCAGCTACAATTTCCTCCGCAACATCAAAGATCATATTATTTAGATCTACATCAAGACGTTCACCAAAGAGTGCGTTCTTACGTTTTGTATAAATTACCGTACGCTGTGAGTTCATCACATCATCGTACTCTAATAAGCGCTTACGAATACCGAAGTTATTTTCCTCTACTTTACGTTGAGCACGTTCAATAGATTTCGTTAACATCGAGTGTTGCATCACTTCGCCATCTTCTACACCCATCTTCACCATAATATTGGAGATACGCTCAGAAGCGAAAAGACGCATTAAGTTGTCCTCTAAGGAAACGAAGAATTGCGAAGACCCTGGATCTCCTTGACGTCCTGCACGACCACGTAACTGACGATCGACACGACGAGACTCATGGCGTTCCGTACCGATAATCGCTAGACCACCTGCATTTTTCACTTCTTCAGATAGTTTAATATCCGTACCACGACCCGCCATATTCGTTGCGATAGTCACCTGCCCTGGCTTACCTGCCTCAGCAACGATATCCGCTTCCTTCTGGTGTAACTTGGCATTTAAGACATTGTGACGGATGCCACGTAGCTTTAACATACGAGATAGTAATTCCGAGATCTCAACAGAAGTCGTACCTACTAAAACAGGTCTACCTTTTTCCGTTAAGATTTGAATTTCTTCCGCTACAGCATTGTATTTTTCCCTTGCCGTACGGTAGATTAAATCTTGACGGTCATCACGTTGAATACCACGGTTTGTAGGAATTTCTACAACATCTAATTTATAGATTTCCCATAACTCACCCGCTTCTGTAGAAGCTGTACCCGTCATACCCGCTAACTTATGGTACATACGGAAGTAATTTTGAAGCGTTACAGTCGCGTATGTTTGCGTAGCATCTTCAACTTTTACATTTTCCTTAGCTTCAATCGCTTGGTGTAAACCATCGGAGTAGCGACGGCCATCCATAATACGACCTGTCTGCTCATCGACAATCTTCACTTTACCTTCATCCACGATATATTCTACATCATTTTCAAATAAGGTATAAGCTTTTAATAATTGGTTGATAGAGTGAATACGATCCGCTTTAATAGAGTAGTCGCGTAGCAACTCTTCCTTACGTGCCGCTTTCTCTTCTAACGTTTGGTTAGATTTTTCAATATCAGCAATTTCAGTACCTACATCTGGTAAGATAAAGAAGGATGTATCTTCACCAGAAGCCGTAATAAGTTCAATACCTTTTTCAGTTAATTCTACGGAATTATTCTTTTCGTCGATTACGAAGAACAATTCAGAATCTACCTTAGGCATATTTTTGTTTTGCTCTGCCATATAGTAATTCTCAGACTTCTGAAGCACCTGACGGTTGGCTCCTTCAGACAAGAATTTAATAAGGGCTTTATTTTTTGGTAGGCCACGGAAAGATCTTAATAACGCTAAGCCTCCACCTTCGATATCGGTATCTCCAGCAGCGATTTTTTTCTTCGCGTCGTTGAATACAGTATTGATATAGGCTTTTTGCGCATTTACTAAACGTTCAATACGTGGTTTTAATTGATAGAATTCATGTTGATCTCCTCTAGGGATAGGACCTGAGATAATTAAAGGTGTACGTGCATCATCAATTAACACGGAATCCACCTCATCGACCATTGCAAAGTGCAATTTCCCTTGAACTAAAGCCTCTGGAGTTTGCGTCATATTGTCACGCAAATAATCGAAACCAAATTCGTTATTTGTTCCATAAACGATATCTGAAGCGTATGCTTTACGTCTTTGTGGCGAGTTCGGTTGGTGCTGATCGATACAGTCTACCGACATTCCGTGGAATTCAAATAATGGCGCATTCCACTCAGAGTCACGACGTGCTAAGTAATCATTCACTGTAACGATATGTACCCCTTGGCCAGAAAGTGCATTTAGGTAGGTTGGTAAAGTCCCTACTAAGGTCTTACCTTCCCCTGTTGCCATCTGTGCAATCTTACCTTGGTGTAATACGATACCCCCGATTAGCTGTACATCGTAGTGAACCATATTCCAGGTTACCTCTGCTCCTGCAGCTAACCATGTATTTGCCCATACCGCTGTGTCGCCTTTGATAACGACATTTGCTTTGCGCGTTGCTATTTCACGATCGAAGTCCGTAGCGGTTACTTCAATAGATTTTAATTCCGTGTAACGTCTTGCTGTTTCCTTTACTACGGCAAAGGCTTCAGGAAGAATGGTCAATAATATTTCTTCTAATTTCTTGTCACGATCTTTAGACAACTTATCTACTTTATCGTAGATATCTGTCTTTACGTTCATGTCTAAATTATCTTGATCAGCTTCCGTTTTTAAATCAGAGATTTCCTTATCTATATCGGCTAAGTATTCTTGGATTCGGTTTTTGAATTCGGCAGTTTTACCACGCAATTCATCATTGGTTAGATTCGAAAGTTTCGCATATTCAGCTTTAATTTGTTCCACAAGGGGCTGAATACCTTTGATGTCTCGTTCCGACTTACTTCCAAATATTTTACTTAAAAATTTTAACATAATTTTATAATTCTATCTCGATTACAGATTTTGCTCAATAATGACTCCAAAAAAGAATTGCAGACAATTTGACACTGATTGAGCAAATTTACTTAATACAGATGATATGTAACAGCTTAAAACCGATTTTTTTATGCCATTTTTATGACAAAAATATCTTTTTTTCTGTCTTCGGTATAAGATTTAATGAATTGGCCTTTTCAAAAAGTGTTTCTACAGCTTCTCTTCCCTGAACACCAAGATCAATGGAATATTGATTTACATATAATTCTATATGCTTATACATCACTTCTTCTTCCATTTCTTGCGCATGCGCACGGATAAATTCGATGGCCGACTTGGGGTTAGCAAAAGCATATTCTACGGATTTCCTCAAGAGGCGGTTCACCTTCTGTTTGATCGACGTTGGCAGTGAGCGTTTGATAACAATCCCTCCCAAGGGAATCGGGCAGCCAGTAGATTTCTCCCAGAAGTCGCCCAAGTCTACAATCTTATGCAGGCCTTTTTCTTGGTAGGTAAATCTATTTTCATGGATAATTAATCCGACATCAATCGTACCCTCTAAGAGGGCATTTTCAATAGCAGAAAATACGAGCGCTTGCTTATTTTTCAAAGAAGGAAAAGCAAGGCCTAATAGAAAATTGGCTGTTGTATATTTTCCAGGGTACCCCACCTTTAGCGAGGCTAATGCCGCAGGAAGCTCAGCCCCAGTTGCTAAATGCTGCTGTAACTGCGCCGCTAATTCGGGGTCCTTAGTAATTAATAGCGGCCCTACACCAAAGCCTAGTGCTGAGCCTGCATCCAGGAGCTCATAATCTTCTACAGCATAGGCATAAGCGTGATAACTGAGCTTAGTGATGGCTAATTTTGAAGCAAAAGCGTCTAAATTTAGACTTTCCACATCTTCATATACGACATCGAAGGTCAGCCCTTCGGTATCAATTTTATGATGAATAAGGGCATCGAAGATAAAAGTATCGTTCGGGCAGGGGGAAAATCCTAAAGTAAGATTCATAACTATTTTTTTAAGAGATAAAAATAAAGCAGCATACTTACAAATGTAACAAGCATCCACCCACGACCGACCTCAAGCTGTCCCTTTTTAAACTGAAAACGGACCCCTATCAGATTGATAAGTAGCGCAAGAGCAATTATTACATGGGGCTTTCCAGGTAGGATTGCCTGCTCTAAGGAGGTATACTTTACCAGTAGAAAGGCCAGTGTCGGAGCAAGGACACCAATAGCCATTCCTTTGACAAATTTATTCATTTCCATCGTAGGAAGCTACATCAAAACTCCAAGAATTCAAGGCTGGAATAAAATGGTGTGCTGTCATATCAAATTGTACAGGTACCACAGAAGCATAGCCTAAATTTAAGGCATGTGCATCGGTATCTTCACCACGGTCTTCCAGCTGAAAGCGACCTGTCATCCAGTAATAATCACGTCCATAAGGGTCTACACGTTCATCAAATTCCTCTACCCAACGGCCTGCAGCTTGACGGCAGATCTTAATCCCTTTGATCGTATCTGTCTTTGGGAAATTAACATTTAAGAGCGTTCCCGGAGGCAAACCATTATCCAGTACTTGTCTTACAATTCCCGAAATATATGGTCGACAGTAGGAGAAGTCAGCCTGCTGCGAAAAGTCATCTAAAGAAAATCCCACCGAAGGAATTCCCTCGACAGCGCCTTCTGTTGCTGCAGACATCGTCCCAGAATATAATACATTGATGGAGTTATTCAACCCATGGTTAATACCAGAAACACAGATATCTGGACGCTTTCCTTTAAAAATTTTGTTCACGGCTAATTTCACACAGTCTACAGGTGTACCTGTGCATTTGTACATCTCCACGCCAGGATATAAATCTACGCGATCCATGCGTAAAGGTTTACCAATGGTGATGGCGTGCCCCATTCCCGACTGCGGACTATCGGGTGCTACGACCACGACATGTCCTATTTTCTGCATTTCCTCAATTAGCACTTTTATACCTGGTGCGGTAATCCCATCGTCATTAACTACAAGGATTGTAGGTTTGATATCTGTCATGTTGCTAATTTATAAAAAGAAAAAAGATTTGTGTACTCCTCCTCAAAGGTTTTCGTAAATAATTAATTTATCCCGATATATAAGCCTTAAATTAGAGAATTATCGATAAATACCTTTACATATGAGTACAATCTATGAGAGTCGCTATGCCATCAGTCCTACTGAATTCAAAACCCTAGATACAGCGCAATTAAGGGACAATTTTTTAATAGAAAAACTATTCCAAGAAGACACCTTAATACTCGTCTACAGCCATTATGACCGGTATATTGCTGGGGGAGTGCAGCCCGGCATCAATCCCGTAACACTAGCAACCATCCCCCCCCTGAAAGCGGACTATTTCCTGGAACGCAGAGAGCTGGGAATCATCAATGTCGGCGGTGCTGGGGAAGTGGAAATTGCCGGTACCATAATTCCTTTAGACTTTAAAGAAGCGCTCTATATTGGTCAAGGCAATCCATCGGTTGTCTTCCGTTCAGTAGACCCGACAAAGCCCGCAAAATTCTACCTCAATTCTGCTCCTGCACACAAACATTTGCCCACGCGTAAAGTAAGTAAAGATGAGGCTGACATCGTTATTCTAGGGAGCTTAGAGACCGCAAACCACCGCATTATTAATAAGCTTTTAGTCGCTACCGTAATCGAAACCTGCCAGTTACAGATGGGCATGACCGAATTGCAACCGGGCTCCGTTTGGAATACCATGCCTGCACATACACATGACCGCAGAATGGAAGTCTACTATTATTTTGATCTTCCTCAAGGGCAGGCGGTTTCCCATTTCATGGGCCCAACGCAAGAAACTCGGCATATATGGGTGCAGAATGAGCAGGCTGTTATCTCTCCACCGTGGTCCATTCATTCCGGTGCTGGCACCAGCAACTATACTTTTATCTGGGGTATGGCGGGGGAGAATTTAGATTATAGCGATATGGATGGATGTGCGATTACTGAACTACGATAAGATGAAAAAAACGATATGTACCCTACTAGCCTGTAGCCTTACTTTTCTGAGCTTAGCACAAACGCAACCTACGATTCAGGTGCACTCCGCAGCGCCTTTCCAGCGACAGGAGTTACTGCGTATCCCGTATAAAAAATTTTCCCATCACTTTGGCTTGAAAGACACGGTATTTTCCATTGTTGACCAAGTTTCAGGAAATGTACTTCCCCACCAATTGGAGAAGCTGGGGACAAAGGATATTAAGCATGTGCTTGTGGCTGTAACTATACTTAAGGATCAAGCCGTACGCCTACAGGTGCTGGCTCATGCATCCCCCATTATTCAGCCGAAGACCTATGCGCGATATGTCCCAGAGCGCTATGATGATTTTGCCTGGGAAAATGATTTAGTTGCCTTTCGCCTATATGGAAAAGCACTAGCAGGTAAAAGAGATGATGCCCAAGGTATGGACTTCTGGGCCAAAAGATCCACAGATCTCGTTATTAACGACTGGTACAAAACTGGAGACTACCATGCTGACCATGGTAAAGGGCTAGATTACTACAGCGTAGGGCAAACTTTAGGGGCGGGAGATATCGCCTGCTACTATAACCAACAGATTCAATATACACAACACTACAGCTCCTTTGAAATCTTGGATAATGGTCCTTTGCGAACAAGTTTCAAACTTACATATAACTCCGAAACGCTCGCAGGAAGAGATATAAAACTGACGAAAATAATAACTCTCGATGCCGGAAGTCAATTTAACCGCATAGAAGTAAATTTGAAGAATGCCGATTCTAAAAATACACCCGTCGTAATAGGGCTTGCACGCAGGGGGGAAAGTAATCCCGAAGTAGCTTTTGATCAACAAGCACAAAGCCTGACCTATTGGGAGCCTGCAATCGCCAGTCATGGTCACACAGGGACCGCCTTAATCCTCCCAAAGCATAAAGCTACCTTTATACAAGAGGATCCCAAGCAGTTTTTAATCGCCAGCAACACCAAAAATAATAGATCCTTCGTGTACTATACAGGTGCTGCATGGAATAAAGCCGGGAAGATCACTTCTTTTGAAGAATGGAAAGCCGCTGTGCAGCAGCAGGTAGAACAACTAAATTATCCGTTAACACTAACATATCACTAATGAGCACGCTTTTAAATGCTTTTAATCTGCAAGGGAAAATAGCCTTGGTCACAGGTTGTAATCGCGGTATTGGTAAAGCCATCGCCGAAGGACTTGCTGAAGCTGGAGCCGATATTATCGGTGTCTCCGCAAATCTCCCCCTAAAGGATGCTGAAGTAGCACAATCCGTGGAAGCCCTCGGGCGAAAATTCTACGCCTATCAATGCGACTTTTCAGACAGAAATTCCCTCTATGCTTTTATAAAAGAGCTTAAACAAGCACACCCTATAATAGACATCCTATTTAATAATGCGGGTAATATATTACGGAAACCTGCCGCAGAGCACCCCGACGAATACTGGGATAAAATTATTGAAATCAATCAAAATGCCCCCTTTATATTAACCCGTGAGATTGGAAAAGACATGATTTCACGTGGAACAGGTAAGATTATATTCACCGCTTCCCTACTCACCTTTCAAGGGGGAATAAATGTTCCTGGGTATGCAGCTTCCAAGGGAGCAATAGGCTCCCTCGTAAAAGCGTTTGCCAATGAATGGGCGTCCTTAGGGGTACATGTAAATGCCCTAGCTCCAGGCTATATTGCGACAGATAACACTGAAGCCCTACGTGAGGATCAAGAGCGCTCCAGCACCATCTTAGCACGTATTCCTGCAGGACGTTGGGGGGAGCCAGCAGATTTTAAGGGACCGGCGGTGTTCTTAGCTTCCGCAGCTTCCGATTATATTCACGGCACCATCCTTACGGTCGATGGAGGCTGGATGGGAAGATAAAAGTCTAACAACATAATTTTTTGTTTTTTTTACGCTTTGCATTTATGTTTATTAACTTTGCATATGATAAAATCAATGACAGGGTATGGCATTGGCTCTCAGGAAAATGGGAAAGTCAAATATAATGTCGAAATCAAATCGCTGAATTCAAAATTTTTAGAACTTAGTCTACGCCTGCCTAAAGCAGTGTCGGATAAAGAATTGACTTTACGTTCCGAATGCTCTAAACTTATAGAGCGCGGAAAAGTGAATATCAACATCAGTGTTGAATATACCGATCAAACTGCAAAAGCTTCGAGCATTAATACCGAGCTTTTAAAAAAATACTTTTCGCAACTACAAGCTATTGCTACGGAATTGGGCCAAGAGCAAACTGATTTATTGAAGTTGGCACTCTCCATGCCGGAAGTAATTTCCAATAATGATGACAGCATTGATGAAACCGAAGGACAGGTCCTTTTGGGAGCCTTCTACCAAGCTGTAGATAATTTCAATACCTTTCGCTCCGATGAAGGTGACGTATTAAGTGAAGACTTAAAAACGCGCGTTCAATTAATCGCCGATTATTTAATCCAGGCAGAAGCCTTGGAAACAAGCCGCATTCCCCTTATCAGAGAGCGCATAGCCCATTATATGGACGAAGCTGTAGGTAAGGAAAATGTCGATATGAATAGATTTGAACAAGAGCTAATCTACTACATCGATAAATTGGATATTACCGAGGAGAAAGTACGCCTACGTGCTCATTGCAATTACTTCCTAAAAGCCCTTTCTGCAACAGACTCCAACGGAAAGAAATTAGGATTTATATCCCAAGAAATGGGCCGCGAGATTAATACCTTAGGCTCCAAAGCAAATCATGCCGAAATCCAACAGATTGTAATTCGCATGAAAGAAGAATTAGAAAAAATAAAAGAGCAACTGCTTAACGTATTATAATAGCTAACATGGCGGGTAAATTAATTATCTTCTCAGCCCCTTCAGGAGCGGGAAAAACTACAATTGTAAGAAACTTATTATCAAAACATAGCGATAAAATTGAATTTTCAATTTCTGCAAGTACACGCGAAGCACGTGGTACTGAAGTCGATGGAAAAGATTATTATTTTATCTCTAAAGAAGACTTTCTACATAAAATAGCAAAACAAGAATTTATTGAGTTTGAGGAAGTTTATTCAGGCACATTCTATGGTACTTTACGCGCCGAAGTAGAGCGTATCTGGGCATTAGGCAAACACGTAATATTCGATATCGACGTAATAGGTGGACTTCGCCTAAAGTCTAAATTTCCAGAACAAGCCTTAGCTATTTTCGTACAGCCACCGTCCTTAGAAGTTCTTAAGGAACGTCTTCGTGGCCGCGGTACAGACTCTGAAGAGAAGCTGAAAGAGCGCTTTGCAAAAGCGGAAACAGAATTAGCTTATGCCGAGAAATTTGATGTTATCTTAAATAACTTTGAGTTAGAAACAGCCTGTGCGGAAGCGGAAGATCTTGTGGTAAATTTCTTAAAATCCTAAAAAAATGCAGCATATAGGTCTTTTTTTTGGTTCCTTTAATCCGATACACACTGGCCATTTAATTATCGCTAATTACATGGCTCATCATACGGAGCTGGATGAGGTGTGGATGGTGATATCTCCCCATAACCCCTTAAAAAAGAAAGATACCTTAATCAATATGTACGATCGCTTAGAAATGGTCAACTTAGCGCTGGAGCAAACAGCGCATATAAAAAGCTGTACAATTGAATTTAATATGCCCAAACCCTCCTATACCATAGATACGTTGGTGCACCTACAGGAAAAATATCCGCAGCATACGTTCTATTTAATTATGGGGGAAGATAATCTAAGCTCCTTTGAGAAATGGAAGAATTATGAGATTATCTTACGTGATTATAAGCTGCTTGTATACCCTAGGCCTGGCGTGAAACCCTCGCCCTTAAAAGAACACCCTTCCGTTTATATAACTGATACGCCACAGATGGATATCTCTGCGACCTTTATAAGGAAAGCGATAAAAGAAGGAAAGAATGTACAGTTTTTTAGCCCTGATAAGGTCTTAGCCTTTATAGAGAAAAAAGGGCTTTATAACTCCTAAAGACTCACTATACGGAACAAAAAAAAAGACCTTGCTTTGTGGCAAGGTCTTTTTTTGTTCTTATTTTTTCTTAAACTTCTCTTTGAGAATTTCCAAAATTGGTGGAAGCATTGATAACAATATAATAGCGAAAATAACGATGGTAAAATTTTCTTTAATAATAGATAGTCCTCCGAAGAAGTACCCTAAAAATAAAAAAGATAGTACCCAAGCGAAAGCTCCGATAATATTATACGATGAAAACTGTCTATAGGACATCGAGCCAACACCTGCTACAAAAGGAGCAAAAGTTCTTACGATAGGAACAAAACGAGCGTATATAATCGTCTTCCCCCCATATTTAGCGTAGAATTTCTCCGTTTTCTCCAAGTATTCAGGCTTCAACAACTTATATTTTCCGGAAAATGCTTTAGGGCCAATATATTTTCCAATATGGTAATTTACCATGTCCCCAAGGATTCCCGCAACTAATAAGATAACGGCCATCAGCCAGATATTTAAATCCGTCTCTGGCTTTGCAATAATTGCTCCTGTCGCAAAAAGTAAGGAATCTCCAGGTAAAAATGGGGTTACCACAAAACCTGTTTCCGCGAAGATGATAATAAATAATATCAAGTAAGTCCAAATCTGATACTCATTGACAATCTCTACTAAATGCTTATCGATGTGTAAGACAAAATCGATAATTGTATAAATAACTTCCAAGATCGTAAAAACTAAGATTAACCAATATTATTTAACATCACCGGCATCACAAGCATTAAGATGTCTTCATGCTCCTCAGAAACTGCAGGTAGCAATAAGCCAGCACGGTTAGGCGTAGACATTTCAATGACAACCTCTTCAGCATTTAAGTTATTCAACATCTCTACTAAGAATTTAGCATTAAAGCCGATCTCCATATCTGTTCCCTCAAATTGGCAGCTTAAGCGCTCATGTGCCTCATTGGAGAAATCTAAATCTTCCGCAGAAATATGCAACTCTGAGCCTGAAATTTTTAAGCGTACTTGATGCGTAGTCTTATTTGCAAAAATCACTACACGACGTAAGGTATTTAAGAATAACTGACGCTCTACCGTTAATTTGTTAGGGTTTACTTGTGGAATTACCGCCTCATAATCTGGGTAACGCTCATCAATTAAACGACATATTAAGTGAATATTTCCAAATGTGAAGAATGCATTCGTCGCATTATACTCAATAGTTACCGTGATGTCTTCCGAAGGAAGTGAAGATTTTAAAAGTGATAAAGCCTTCTTAGGTAGGATAAATGAAGTCGCTTTCTCAGCGCCAATATCCGTACGGCTGTAACGTACTAGTTTGTGAGCATCCGTAGACACGAAAGTAATAGACTGCTCAGCAAGCTGCACTAAGACTCCCGACATAGCAGGACGCAACTCGTCAGTACTTACGGCAAAGATCGTTTTGTTGATGGCTTCCGCTAATACAGGTGCAGGGATATGAATAGTCGAACTATTATCTACGACAGGAATTTTTGGAAAGTCTTCTGCATTTTCCCCTGACAACTTATATTTACCATCTCCCGCAGAAATTTCTATAGCCATGGTATTCATATCAATAGAAAAAGCCACTGGTTGATCAGGTAGGGTCTTCAAAGTTTCAATTAAAATCTTCGAAGGCATTGCTACACGTCCATTTTCCTTAGACTCAATCGGCAGCGAAGTAACCATACTCGTCTGCAAATCGGTCGCCGAAATAGTCAGCGTATTATCGTTGATTTCAAATAAAAAATTTTCTAATATTGGGAGTACTGTACTACTGCTGGAAGCTCCATTAATAGCCTGTAACTGCTTTAATAAAATCGATGTGGATACTATAAATCTCATATTCCTAAATTACAAAAATATATCTGCAATATTACGCAAAAGAATCAACATTTCGCGGATTAAATCACGGAATTAACCCATGAAAACAGCTATTTAGAAATTCTAAAATAAGACCACAACTCCCTGAACATCAAGGAAACTAAACAACTTATTTTAGCTTTACAACAGTCTAGTCCTAAAGAGCTACTATTTATTTATTACATTTGTATAGAATAGTGAACTTATATGCAGTTTAGAGACATCATTGGACAGAAAGAAATTAAAGATCAATTAGTACATACAGTAGTTGAAAATCGTGTTTCTCATGCTCAATTATTCCTAGGTCCAGAAGGTTCAGGAACGCTGGCATTAGCCTTAGCTTATGCGCAATTTATCAATTGTGAAGATAAACTTCCCACTGATAGCTGCGGACAGTGTGCCTCCTGTAGGAAGTATGCAAAGTTAATCCATCCAGATTTGCACTTTTCTTACCCCTTTTTCGCGAAGCATAAGGAAGAGACAGCGACGGACTATATGGAAAGCTGGCGCGAGGTATTCCTGAAACAGCCCTACCTAAGTTTAGAGCAGTGGAAAGAACAACTGGATGCCGACAATAAACAAGCTAATATTAATATTGCCGAAGCACATGCTATTCTAAAAAAGTTAAGTTTAAAATCCTTTGAAGCAGAATATAAGGTTTTAATTATGTGGCTTCCCGAATATTTAGAAAAAGAGGGAAACGCTTTGTTAAAATTGATTGAAGAACCACCGGAAAAAACACTATTTTTATTAGTCGCCGAAAATCAGGATCGTATTTTAAATACTATTATCTCGCGCACACAACTGGTAAAAATACATAAACTTAAAAATACGGAGGTAAGTCAATATTTACAGCAACAGCTGCAGGTGGCACCGGCAGAAGCTGAGCAGATCGCTTTTATGGCGGATGGCAACTTAGCCTTGGCGAGCACCCTATTGGCAGATAGCACGAACAACTACCAGCAGCTGCTCGTAGATTGGCTGAGACTGATTGTTACAGACAATGGGACTGCACTAATAAAAATAGTAGAGGAAGAATTCTCAAAAATGGGCCGCGAGGCATTGAAATCTTTTCTGCGCTATGGCATTAATATCTTCCGACAGATACTATTAATACAACATGGCCTTCCTCAGCTGGTATTAGCTCCAGAAAAGGAATTAAATTTCGTGCATAAATTTGCCGAGAATTATGCGACAGAAAAGATTCAAGAGACGATTAACTGCTTGGAAGAAACGCACTACAGTGTAACACGTAATGCGCATGCCAAAATATTAATTTTAGATTTATCTTTGCAGTTAGTTTTAATGTACAAATATCAAACGTTTCCGAAAGGAACTCAATATATATAATAATTATGGGATGTGGCAGTTGCTCGTCCGGTGGAGGTTGTGGAACAAGTACCGCTCCAGGTGCTGTCCCAACGGGATGTCAAGACAATGGCTCTTGCATGACCAGCGGATGTAATAAATTAGATGTATACGACTGGCTATCCGATATGGATATGCCATCAAATTATAAACCCTTTGAAATCGTCGAAGTACGCTTCAAAGGCTCTAGAAAAGATTTCTTTATAAATAGTGAAAACTTATACCTAGAAATTGGAGAAATGGTAGCCGTAGAGCCTTCAACTGGAGGATACGATATCGGACATGTGTCGCTGACAGGTGAACTGGTACGTCTACAGCTAAAAAAGAATAATGTAGGCATAGACACAGTCAACAAAAAGCTCTACCGCAAGGCCAATGATGCTGACTTAGCGAAATGGCAGGCTGCAAAAGATCTGGAATGGGAGACGATGCATAAAGCACGTAACTTAGCTTTAGAGTTAGGTCTATCCATGAAAATTTCCGATGTTGACTACCAAGGTGACAAGACCAAGGCTACGTTCTATTATACCGCTGAAGGTCGTGTAGACTTTCGTGAGCTTATTAAGCGCATGGCAGAATCTTTCCGGATACGCATTGAAATGCGTCAAATTGGAATGCGCCAAGAAGCTAGCAGACTGGGAGGAATAGGCTCCTGTGGGCGTGAGCTTTGCTGCTCTACGTGGCTGACGGACTTCAAAACTGTCTCCACCTCCGCAGCACGCTACCAGAATTTATCGTTAAACACCTTAAAGCTTGCCGGTCAATGTGGAAAGCTTAAATGTTGTTTGAACTATGAATTGGACAGCTATATGGATGCTCTAAAAGATATTCCTAATAACATCAATCTATTGGATACCGTCAAAGGGAATGCCTACTTGCAGAAAACAGATATCTTTAAGAAAATCATGTGGTTTTCATATCCTGGTGAGGAGAATTGGATCCCTATGCCTGTAGCGCAAGTGAAAGAATTGCACGAGAAGAATAAGCAAGGCCATAAGGTAGAAGAACTTTTTAACCCCGTTGCTCCAGAGGAGACTACCGTGGAAAAATCGAAAATCTATGATTATGAAAATGTCGTAGGACAGGATAGCTTAACACGCTTAGATGAACGTGGAAGACGTAAACGTAATAATCGTAGTAAAAATAAAAATGTACGCCCCCGTATATCTTCAGAAAATAAAGAGACTACTCCTGAAAATGTCAGCGAGCGGCCTGTAAAAAAATCAGTCGATAAAGGAAGTACAGAAAAAAAGACAGCCCCACAACAGAGACAGCAACAAGCGCAGCAAACACAAGGCCAGCAGCAGCAACAGCAGCAAGCACAAGGCCAGCAGCAGTCGCAGGCTAGTTCTCCAAACGCAACAGCAACAGGGGCTACAGATGAAGGCGCAACAGCAAAACCTAAAAAGCGCTTTCACAAAAACAGAAATAATAAAAATAGAGGCCCAAAACCTCCATCTGGAGAATAAATAGAAATCTGGAAAAATTTAGTAAACTGGCGGATAGCTATATCCGCCAGTTTATTTGTATAAAATCTAAGGATGAAAATATATCATGCCCTCTGCAGCCTATTGTTATTGACCCTAGGCACTGCCTGTGATAATGACCATACTACGCTGCTAGATAAAAATGAGTCTATTACCAATCGTGCTTGGCTAACGACAGATACCAAGTCTTTTACTATTGCGATAAAAGATCCTTCGAAAAGTTACCGCATCTATCTCAACCTTCGTCATACAGCCTTATTTCCGTACAGCAATATCCACCTGAAATTAAAGCAAGTGAATCCTGATAAACAGGAAAATAGTTTGAATACAGAAATAAAACTCGCTGATAAGGATGGTCGATGGATTGGTAAATCAGCGGGAAGCTTATACGCACAGCAGCAATTAATTTATGAAGATTATAGATTCCCAAGTCAGGGCATTTATACTTTTTCTGTTCAACAGCTTATGCACGACAATCCGTTAAAAGAGGTCGTCGATGTAGGCCTCACTCTTAAAATAAATCCTTAATGAAAAAACTTATATTATCACCTTACTTCAGTTATGTATACCTATTTGTGGTGGTGATCACAGCGATATTTTTCTTTAGACTAGCGGACAATGATCCACTTAAAGCCTACACGATACCTATCCTTTTAGTCTTTGTAGCTTTACAGCAATACCGCAAATACTTACTCCGAAAAGAAAATAAATAATGAAGATATTGCGCCTACTGCTGCTTCCATTTAGCCTATTATATGCGCTGATTACAAGCTTTAGAAATCGCTTATATGATAGGGGTATTCTAGCTTCTAAGCAGTATGCCCTACCTGTTATTGTGGTGGGCAACCTAGCTGTTGGAGGAACAGGTAAGAGCCCTATGACCGAATTTATTATTCGCCTGTTAAAAGATCGCTACCGTCTTGCTACTTTATCCCGAGGCTACGGTCGAAAAACACGTGGTTTCTATGCTGTGGAGCTCCAGGCTACGGCCCAAGAGGTTGGGGATGAACCCCTGCAGTTCAAGCATAAGTTTCCCGATGTCGCTGTCTTTGTGGGGGAAGATCGATGTGCCAGTATTGAGCGCATAGCTCCCGACTATGATGTGATATTATTAGATGATGCCTACCAGCACCGCCGTCTAAATCCCTCTTTGAGCATACTATTATTTGATTATGCGAGCTTTCAGGAGCCTATGCTGCCGCTGCCTGCCGGAAACTTTAGAGATCAGCTCTCCGAAAGTAGGCGTGCTACATTGATCGTTATCACAAAGACACCCATGGAAGCAACAGCGGCTTCAAAAGATGTTATTCGAGCAAGATTAGCTCAATACAATACGCATGCGAAAGTCTATTTTGCGGCAATTAAATACGGTCAAATTCAGCCGCAGAAGGAACGAGCAGAATCCGAGCCACTAGCGAATGCTAATTTTCTCCTAGTCACTGGCATTGCTAATCCTAAGCCCCTACTAGGTTATTTACAAGCTGCAGGCGCGAATTATAAACACCTGAGCTATGCTGATCATTATAACTATACCATCGCGGATATTAAGCAAATAAGGTCCGTAATGGATAGCCTACCTGGAGGCAATAAACAGATTCTTACGACTGAAAAAGACTTCCAACGTTTGAATACGGAAGCTTTCAATAAGATCCTAAGCCCCTATACATGGTCCTATTTACCTATTGAAGTGTACTTTAATGAACTAGAAAAGCAACAAATATCAGCTGAAATATGCGCACATTGCGCCAATTTCAAAAATAGCTAACTCTTCAGAAAACTACCTCTAAAGCTTTTAATCAAAGATTCTACTGTTAATAAATGTTAAAGTAACTTTTTCATTACAATATTTGCATGATATCTGCTGTTATGTTTGTGTAGCTTATTTAAAAGCGAACATATTTATTCACTTAATACAGGATACAATGAAAAAGTTATTTTTAACAGGCATCGGATTTTTTTTAGCAATGGGCTTAACTTTTGCGCAACAAGTAGATATTAAGAATCCTGAAGAAAAAGCAACAAGCGTTGTGAATGTGCTAACAGAGCAATTAGCCTTAACAGATGAGCAAAAGGCTACAACCTTTACGATTAGTTTGGAGCATGCAAAACAATCCTTTGCAGCGATTGCGGACACCAGTATTGCTGATGACGCATTATTAGGTCAATTAAATCAATTACAACAAGCAGCAGATGCAAAGATTGATGCGATCTTAAGCGATGAGCAGAAAGAAGTATTCAAGAAAGTTGTCGCTGAGCGTCCAGCAGCAGAATTACCTGTGAGACCTGCGAAAGCTGTAGAAGAAACAACAACTGACGAGTCAGGAAACTAAGGCCTGCACCTACCATAAAAAATGGACCCTGCAAATTGCAGGGTCCATTTTTTTTGTATTTATTAAAAAGAATATAAAGCTTAAGAAGCTTTTAATTTCTTCATAATATCATTGACATAAGTTTTAAATTTTTTGTCTGTTTCAATAAGGTCTTCCACCGTTTGACAAGCGTATATAACCGTTGAGTGATCTCTACCTCCGAAGAAAGAACCAATCGATTTTAAAGAAGATTTCGTATGATTCTTAGCTAAGTACATCGATATTTGACGCGCTTGAACAATCTCACGCTTACGTACTTTGGACTTCACCATCTCCACAGGAACTTCAAAATACTCACATACTAATTTCTGGATATAATCCATAGAAATCTCTTTGCTAGCATTCTTTACAAAGTTCTTCAACATAGATTTCGCTAAGTTGATATCTATTTCCTTCTTATTCAAGGTAGATTGTGCCAATAAAGATACCATAGCACCCTCTAACTCACGCACGGAATTATCAATTTGATTCGCCACATACTCTACGACATTTTCTGGCAATTCAATACCGTCGGAGTACATTTTTTTCTTTAGAATAGCCATTCTCGTTTCTAAATCAGGAATCTGAATATCCGCAGATAACCCCCATTTAAAACGACTCAATAAGCGTTCTTCCAATCCAGCTAAATCCTTTGGTGGCTTATCTGAAGTCAAGATTACTTGTTTTCCCGACTGATGAAGATGATTAAATATATGGAAGAAAATATCTTGAGTTTTCTCTTTTCCAGCAAAATTATGAACGTCATCCATAATGATTACGTCCATTGCTTGATAGAAGTTTACGAAATCATTAATGGTATTATTCTTTAAGGAATCGACAAATTGCTGACAGAATTTCTCACAAGAAACATAGATCACTAATTTATCTGGGAGATTACGTTTAATCTCATTCCCTATAGCTTGTGCTAAGTGCGTCTTTCCTAACCCTACATCCCCATAAATCATCAAGGGGTTAAAAGAGGTACCTCCAGGCTTATTTGCGACAGCATATCCTGCCGAACGTGCGAGGCGGTTACATTCTCCTTCAATAAAATTCTCAAAGGTATAGTGTTGATTTAATTGTGGATCAACTTGTAATTTCTTTAATCCAGGAATGACAAAAGGATTTTTGATATCCTTATTTAAGGAAACTGGAACAGGAATAGACTGACGCTTTCCTTCAGCACCATTTCCATTGGATGGAATATTAGTCGTATAAGGATGTGCTGTAGAAGATTTCTCTACAACAATATTATACTCTAAACGACCTTGCTCCCCTAAGAATTTTTTTACAGTCTTACGTAGGATCCCTACATAGTGCTCTTCCAGCCACTCGTAAAAAAATAAACTAGGTACTTGAATAGTTAAAACGTCCCCCTCTAAACGAACTGCTTTCACAGGCTCAAACCAGGTTTTGAAACTTTGCGCAGGGATATTGTCTTTGATAATTTGAAGACAATTATTCCATACACTTGTACACGTTTTTTCCATTCTAAAATTGTTAATAAGTTGATTTACAAGAGGTGACCATCTAACTGTTGATAACTTTCTCGTAACACGAAGATGACAAAAAAAAATCAGCTAAAAAACTAAAAAATGAAATAATACGTAAGTCATTGCATAACAGTATTTTAACAAAGAATTTACCCTACTTTAACAGGCCTAATTTTAGCTGTTAATAATTATTAACACCCCCATATTTTAGGCTATTTTTAAGCCTTTTAAGGCCTTAAAATGGCCCGATCACGCTCAGTGTGGAAAACTTAATTTGGATATCTTAGAACGAAGCATATGGCTTTATTCGGGCAGCCCTATAGAAACAACAAAAGGGAATATAGTGACCTATATTCCCTTTACTAATCGACCCCCGATCTGTTAACCAGTCATGGTATCTGTACGGATCGCCGTCGTCATATTCTTTACTGTTTTCACAATTCCTTGAACATCATAGCCGCATACCTCCCAAAGAACTTCCTGTTCGCCATGCTCTATAATTTCGTCAGCAATACCTAATCGCTTAACTTGTGAATGGTAATTATTATCTACCATAAATTCTAAAATAGCAGAACCTACCCCTCCTTGAAGACAACCATCTTCCAAGGTAATAACTCGCTTATATTTTGTAAAAACCTCATGCAGCAACTCCTGATCCAAAGGCTTCGCATAGCGGAGATCATAATGTGCTGGAAAGATTCCCTCTTGTTGTAATAACTGGCAGGCTTTAACAGCCTCATTACCGATGGCGCCCAAACTTAAGATGGCCACCTCTTCCCCATCCGTGATCTTTCTTCCTTTCCCTATTGGTAAAGCTTGAAAAGGTCGTTTCCAATCTGGCATCACTCCCTTCCCACGTGGGTAGCGAATCACAAAAGGACCTTGATCCTTTAATTGTGCCGTATACATTAGATTACGTAACTCTTCTTCATTCATAGGGGCAGATACCGTAAGCCCAGGAATGCAGCGCATAAATGCGATATCATAAGCGCCATGATGTGTCGGACCATCAGCCCCTACCACACCTGCACGATCTAAACACATAACGACATTTAGATTTTGTAAGGCTACGTCATGAATTACCTGATCATAGGCACGCTGCATAAAGGACGAATAGATATTACAAAATGGAACTAAGCCTTGTGTAGCTAGACCTGCTGAGAAGGTTACAGCATGCTGTTCTGCTATCCCTACATCAAAAGCACGATCCGGCATAGCCTTCATCATAATATTCATAGAAGATCCAGAAGGCATGGCTGGGGTAATACCTACAATATTTTTATTTTGCTCTGCGAGCTCTACTAACGTATGACCAAAGACATCCTGAAATTTTGGCGCTTCGGGCTTCGTAGGAATAGATTTTTTTATTTCACCAGTAATCTTATCAAAAAGACCTGGAGCATGCCATTTTGTTTGATCCTTTTCAGCTAAGGAATAGCCTTTTCCCTTTACAGTCACGACATGAAGTAACTTCGGTCCAGGGATATGCTTTAAATCTTCCAATGTCTTGGCTAATTTAATAACATCATGCCCATCAACAGGACCAAAATAACGAAAGTTTAAAGACTCAAAAAGATTGGCATTCTTTAATAAAGTACCTTTAATACTTTTTTCCCAACGCTTAATAATACCAAAAGCATCCGGTCCAATTTCTGAAATCTTCGCTAATAATGACGCGATATCATCCCGAAATCTATTATAGCTCTTCGAGGTCGTAATACTTGTTAAATATTCTTTTAGCGCACCTACATTTGGATCTATAGACATGCAGTTGTCATTCAGAATAACTAATAAGTTAGACTTTTCAATTCCTGCATGATTTAACGCTTCAAAAGCCATTCCTCCCGTCATGGCACCATCCCCGATAACGGCAATATGCTGACGATCCGATTCACCTTTGATTTGAGAGGCTACAGCCATCCCTAAAGCTGCTGAAATAGAAGTAGATGAATGACCTACACCAAAAGAATCATATTCCGATTCCGAGCGCTTGGGAAAGCCTGAAAGTCCCCCCATCACACGGTTAGTCTCAAAACTATCTCTTCTTCCGGTTAATATTTTATGTCCATAAGCCTGATGACCCACATCCCATATCAACTGATCATAGGGCGTGTTCATCACATAGTGTAACGCAACGGTTAATTCAACTACGCCCAAACTAGCAGCAAAGTGACCTCCATTTTCGGAAACCATATCAATAATGTACTGCCTCAACTCTTGGGCTACTTGCTCCAATTGAAGCTCACCAAGAGACTTTAAGTCAGCAGGTTGATTAATTTTGCTCAGTAATTCTCCAGCCTCAATTTGCATATTTTCGCTAATTATTCTAATTAAATACAAAGTAACAATTAATTATTCTAAACCACATACAAAGTTCATATAAATTCCTTTAAAGTTTAAATATGACCAAAATTAGTATTTTTAAATACTAATATAGCCCGTAGGCTTATTTACCTAAGCTAGGAACGCTATAGTTCGTAAAAGGTTCACCAGATTTTATAATAAATATGTATTTTTGAATACTTATGCAAGAAGAAGGCTACGAAATTAAACTACCGCAATTTGAAGGTCCATTTGACCTGCTATTATTTTTTATTGAGCGGGATGAATTAAATATCCATGAGATTCCTATTTCCAAAATTACAGATGACTTTTTAGCTTATATAAATTCGATGCAGGCCTTAAATATGGAGATGGCTAGTGAGTTTATATTTGTGGCTTCGACCTTAATGCGTATAAAGGCTAAGACTTTACTTCCGCGCTTGGAAGTAGACCCCGAAGAGAATGAAATGGACCTGAAGCACGATTTAGTGCAAAAGTTAATTCAGTACAAGCAATTCAAAGAGGTATGTGAAGATCTTAAGCTGCTAGAAGAGAAAAGGATGACCTACCATCAGCGAGGGAATATCGCTAAAGATGTGAAGCGTTCTTTAATTCCGGAAAACAAGGGCGAGGAGTTAGCATCCTTCGATCTCTATAGCTTAATGATGATTTATGAAAATATCATGATCCGTTACGCCAATAGACCCGAGGAGGTCGTACATACGGTAGTCAAATATCCGTATACGATTGAACAGCAGAAAAAACTAATTCAGGAGCTTATACAGATTAATCAAACCTTAGATTTTCAACATATACTTAAGAATTCTGAGAATAAGGTGCAATTTGTGTACAACTTTTTAGCTATTTTAGAGATGCTTCAACAGCGTTTACTGGCGATTGAAGTAGGCTTAGGCTATAATAGCTTCGCACTATCTGGATTTTCAAGGGAAGAAGAAGAAGGTGGCCTACATTAATAACCACCTTCTGTATAAATACGACTCTTATCTTCGCAGTCCTAAATAGGCTAAAAAGCAGTAAAAGTGGTTACTTCTCGATGAGTTTTTCCAAACTTATCGGTACCTTCTATTTCTAATTCATAGCTTCCAGCTTTTAATTTAGGGAACATCACTTTCCATAAGTGTGTTGAAATGCTTGGATTGGAAGGACGTTTACCGTGCTGCTTTTCCATCCCATAATCCCAGTTATAGAGTGTATTAACGTACATAGGATCCACTTCCAATGTATAACTCATAGGCTTCCAAGCGCCTTTATTAAGCCTATATTGTACCTTATCAGCAGCATCACCTACAAAGAAATTTGCGTATATCGCGTATTTTGACGCTTGCTTTACGGGAACGAATTTGGGTGCTAAGACAGCGATTTGATAAGTCGTTGGCTTACCCATCACCTGATAGTCAAAATCATACTTATTATCTTTGATATTTAAGAATAAGTACCCTTTAGGCGTTCCATCACGCATCGTAGAAGATGGCGTTTCTAAGGAATCCATAGCGCCCGCATACCAATCTCCACAGGTCGTCCCTACATTAAATTCAAAGAAGGGTTTTGCGCCATACCAGCCTTCAGATTCCGTATACTTATAATGGGTTTGAAAATGGGTATGTGCAGAAAAACCGACCAAATTAGGGTAATCTTTAAGTAGCGCAAAGAGGCGTTCACGATCTGCTATCCGAAAGTGCTCACTGGTATGATGCAGTGGAATATGATAGGAAAGAACAACGAGCTTATCCTTGGGAACAAATTTTAAATCATTTTCAATAAAATCTAATTGATCCTGACGCATTCCTCCGATATACCCCTTTTTTCCATCAGTTCGTGGATAGATAACATCATCAATAACAATAAAATGTGCGTTTCCATAATTAAAGGAATAGGTCGTAGGACCAAAGTTTTTTTCAAAAGTCTCATCCGAGAGGGAGTCTGTCGGAGCATCAAAATTAATATCATGATTTCCAATTACCTGAAACCAGGGTAATTGCAGTGCGGAGATTGCCTCTTTATAAAAGGGGTGTAAACTTAAATCATTCCCTACTAAATCGCCTAGGGTAATGCCAAACTTAGCATTCCGACTATCCTTTAGCAGTTCCTGGATAACTGATTTCTTAAAATAACCGAGCTCCTGTTTAGTGTATACTTGAGAATCCCCAAAGAGTAAGCTTGTGTAGGAATTGGATTCAATTTGTGAAATTAAAGGGAAATTTACGGACTTAGGAAGTTTTCCTGTAGCCGATACTCCCGGAAAATCACTCTTTGGTGAACCCTTAGGCTTATTGATATAGTAGAATTGAGGCTCATGGGAAGCATTTAATGACCAACTGTAATCACGTGGCTTAATCACAAAGATTATCTGGTCCTGCGCTGCAGGAAGCTTGTATTTTCCTTGCTTATCTGTTAACACGACCGCTTGCCCATTGCTGACGCCGACTGCCGGTATCCCCTGTTCTTGGCTATCCTGACGACCATTTTTGTTCAGGTCATTAAATACGATGCCCTCCACAAAATTTTGTGCTTGTACCGTGCTCAATAGGAGTAAGCAGCTTAAAAAGCATAGATGTATTTTCATAGTAGATTTTTTTGTTAAAAATATACTTTTATTATGAACAATAGGTTATTAAATTATTAAATACTATTTAACATAAAAAAGGCTTTACATCGCTGTAAAGCCTTTTTTAATGATATTTTTTACTAAACTATCCTTGAAAAGCATTCCACCCTTGAGCAGTCAATGGATACACATTTCCTGATTTTGAAATCATGGAGCATCCTGCTGCAGCTTCCGTAACATAGCCTATAACGGTGATATCCATATTACCTTTGATCTTATCGTAATCCGATTGAGGAATGGTAAATAAAAGTTCGTAATCTTCCCCACCATTCAGAGCACATACAGTTGGATCAAGACCGAATTCACGTGCAGTTTCATAGGTCATAGGATCCAAAGGAATTTTATCTTCAAATAGTTTACATCCTTTATCAGAAGCTTTACAGATATGCAGTAACTCCGCAGATAAGCCATCAGAAACATCCATCATAGCGGTCGGTTTAATACTATTTTCAGCTAATAGCTCAACGATATCCTTTCGAGCTTCCGGTTTCAACTGACGTTCAATAATATAATCCTTACCCTCTAAATCAGGTTGAATGCTTGGATTTTCCAAGTATATTTGTTTTTCACGCTCTAATAGCTGCAGACCTACATAAGCTCCACCTAAGTCGCCAGAAACACAAATTAGATCCCCTTCTTGGGCTCCAGAGCGGTAAGCTATAGCTTCCTCATCCGCATAACCAATACTTGTCACTGAAATTACTAAACCTTGCTTGGATGCAGAAGTATCGCCCCCAATAAGATCGACATTATATTTCTTACAAGCATATAAGGCGCCCTCATAGATCTCTTCAACAGCTTCCAAAGGAAATTTTGAAGATAAGCCTATAGAGAATGTAATTTGACTCGCAGTACCATTCATGGCATAGATATCTGATAAGTTAACTTGTACCGCTTTATAGCCTAGGTGGCGTAAGGGTACATATCGTAAGTCAAAGTGTACGCCCTCTAATAATAAATCAGTAGAAATTAATGTTTTCTTATTGCCAAAATCCAAAACGGCAGCATCATCCCCTATTCCTTTAATAGATGAAGGTGCTTGTAATTCTATTGCTTTAGTAAGATGTTCAATTAAACCAAACTCTCCTAAATCTTTTATTTCTGTTCTTTCTTTATTATCAAACATATGCGTATTATTTAATTATTATAAGCCTAATTGAGCGGAGATTTCCAACATACGTTCAATAGGCCTTTGGGCTGCTGCAATTACTTGCGCATCCAATTCTATTGCTGGGAGCTCATACTTTAGGCAGTTATACAGCTTTTCTAAGGTATTTAATTTCATGTGTGGGCAATCATTGCAGGCACAAGCATTATTTGGTGGAGCGGGGATAAATTGCTTCCCAGGGCTTGCTTTTTGCATCTGATGAATAATGCCTGATTCTGTTGCCACAATATATTTTTGAGACGGATCTTTTTGGGTAAACTTTAACATCCCTGCTGTCGACCCGACATAATCAGCCATTGCTAAGATATGGTCTTCACATTCAGGATGAGCGATAAATTTTGCCGTAGGATGGGAATGCATCAACTGCTGAATCTTTTCTTGGGAAAATATTTCGTGCACCATACATGCGCCATTCCAAAGGACTAAATCACGTCCCGTCTTCTTTTTAACATAAGCGCCTAAATTTCTATCAGGACCAAATATTATTTTTTGATCCACGGGAAGGCTCTCTACAATTTCAACCGCATTACTGGAAGTACATACAATATCGGAAAGCGCTTTCAACTCAGCCGTACAGTTAACGTAGGTGATGACTAGATGATCCGGATACTGTTCTTTAAATTTAGCAAATAGATGTGGAGGGCAGCTATCTGAAAGGGAGCATCCAGCATGCGCATCTGGTAAGAGCACTTTCTTACTTGGCGAAAGGATTTTTGCCGTCTCTGCCATAAAATGTACACCTGCAAATACGATTACATCAGCATCCGTCTTTGCAGCCTCCTGCGATAAGCCTAGACTGTCTCCGATGTAATCAGCGATATCTTGTATTTCTGGTTCCTGATAATAATGCGCTAAAATAACAGCATTCTTCTCTTTCTTCAGCTTATTAATTTCTTCAATTAAATCCAAAGTCGGATCTATTGCTACATCCAAGTATCCTTTGGCCTGTATATCCCCTACAATTGCAGTCATAATTCAGTGTTGAGTTCAAAAATGTTTTCTAAACAAAAATAGTAAAGCTTAACAGAAGAACATATATAAATTACATTTTTTACGCGTTCGCTAACCATTGGAAAATAGATTGCAGACAAACATAATCGTTAAAATTAATCAGATAATTACAGTAAAAATTAATTTTATCTATATTTCACATATGAATATTAATAGCTAAATAACAGCACTTACTTTAATATTAAGTACAATATATTAAGTTTTACTACAACAAATAAAATAATAGATTAATGGTTTTTCGTCTAATAGAGTCGAATTTCTATTGATAATTTCGCAAATTTTATTGAAAATCAATGGTATGTAGTGCTACGGAAAAATTAAACTCCTTGAGAATTTAATATATGAAATACTGGGCTTATCTGAATGGAAATATGCTCCTCTCAAGCCCTCAAATTTTGAAATTTACCTACTTTACAGTAGCTTATTTGGGATTGAAACAAAACTAAAAAATTTTATCAGAATACAAGCATACTTTCCCATATTTCTTTCCAAAAATCGCAAAAAAGCCGCCAAATTGCATATTTCACCCCTACTCCCTGGAGAGTTTCAAATAAACGAATCTCAGACCGTTTAAATTCAAATTTGAGGCGCTGAGAATACGTTCAAATGCCCATACCCGTACCAACACCCATGGATATCCAGAATATTTGATTCTAAGGCCCTCAAAATTGCGAAAAAACTATTTTCCAAAAATTTTCCAAAGTCTCGCTGCTCCAAAGGGCATAATAAGGCCTTTAGAATTACATAAAAAATTAATTCATTGACAAAATATCATATATTGAAATCTAAGGCCCTTTAAAACAATAGGGCAAAAAATGACCAAGCACAAAAAAGACTATTTTTTGCGAAAAATGGATCAATTTAGTGAAAAAATTAGCTGCTGGAGCCTTAAAGCGGCCCAGAATGGCATAAAATTTCCCTTAAATTTTTAAAATAAAAATTTTCAAATTAAAACCTACTTAATTTTAATTTTTACGGCCTGAAAACAGCATAAAAATTTCCAAGCAAAAGCCATCCAGAAGATAATAAAATCTCAAGGGCTTAAAACCACTAAAAAACTTGTTAAAAGTTAAAAACTAAAAAATAAACGCGTTGAGAATTGAATATTTGTTTTCACGCCTTTCCAGTTACGGAATAGGCGATCCAGCAGGCTTCAAATCCAACGAAGCAAAACTAAACAAAGAAATTCAAGAGATATCCACATTCTTTTTTTTTAATAAATAGTAATTATTTTAAAGTAAAAGGTTCTTATTGTTTATTAGTGTGTTGAAAATGTTAGTAACCCAGTCATTTTTCATTTTGATTTTTAATTTTTTAGGAGTTATCCACAAGTTATCCACATTAGCGAGGCTATTAGTACTTGATTTGTAGGTGATTGAATTATGCCCGAAAAAATTGTACCCATTTTTATGTGGAATTCTTTTTGTGTAAAAAGTGTTAATAAACGGCCTCTTCAATGTGAGTTAATTTTAGAAGTTTTACGTTTTCCACACAAAATTGTGGATTAAAAGAAAGTTTTAATTTTTAATTCACGAGTTATATACAGGTTATTAACATTTTTTGTTAATTTCATTCGAGCAAAAAACGCTGTTTTTTATAATATTTTACTAACTATGACCGAGAGAAAGGTAGATTTTTTAGTGGTAGGATCGGGCATTGCCGGCTTAAGTTTCGCTTTAAAAGCGGCAGAAAAAGGCAAGGTTTTGATCGTCACTAAGTCTAATGAGGATGAATCCAACACCAAATACGCACAGGGAGGGGTAGCTGCTGTGGTGGATAAGGCAGATAGCTTTGAGAAGCATATACAAGATACGGAAATAGCTGGTGCAGGCCTTTGTGATCCTAAAGTAGTGGCTAATGTCGTGCGAGAAGCCCCTGAACGCATCGAAGAGCTGATTACTTACGGAACTAATTTTGATAAAGCGTCCAGTGGTTTATATGATCTTGCCAAGGAGGGAGGCCATTCGGAGCATCGTATCTTACATTATAAGGATATTACAGGTTTTGAAATTGAACGTGCTTTATTAGCCCAGGTGCATGCGCACCCAAATATTGAATTAATAACCCATTATTTTGCCATAGATTTAATCACTCAGCATCATTTAGGGACCTTTGTAGATCGTCAATCTACCGATATTACCTGCTATGGGATCTATGCTTTGCATACAGAAACACATCAGGTAGATCGTATTTTAAGTAAAGTTACCGTGATGGCTACAGGTGGTGCAGGACATATTTATGCGAGCACAACGAACCCTACCATAGCTACTGGTGATGGCATTGCTATGGTCTATCGGGCTAAAGGGAAGCTTAGAAATATGGAATTCATTCAATTTCATCCTACTTCCTTATATAATCCTGCAGAGTATCCCGCTTTTCTGGTGTCCGAAGCTGTAAGAGGCTTTGGAGGCATCCTTAAAAGGGTGAATGGGGAGCCCTTTATGGAAGAATATGACCCCCGAGGGTCCTTAGCGCCACGCGATATAGTGGCGCGAGCAATCGATTCAGAGATGAAAAAATCCGGTTTAGACTATGTTTACCTGGATGTAAGACATCGTTCGAAAGAGGATATTTTAGCCCATTTTCCAAATATTTATGCTAAATGTCTCTCTATAGGTATCGATATGTGTCAGGATTATATTCCGGTTACACCAGCAGCGCATTATCAATGTGGAGGTATTTGGGTGGATGAATATGGTCGTTCAAGCATTCAGCATTTATACGCTTGTGGGGAATGTGCATCTACGGGATTACATGGCGCTAATCGCCTGGCTTCGAACTCCTTATTGGAGGCTGTGGTCTATGCCCATAGGATCGCTGAAGATGCCATTGCTAGCATTGCTACAATTTCTTTTCAGGAGGCTATTCCTGCCTGGGATGATACCAATACAAGTCTTCAAAATGAGGATATTCTTGTAACACATAACCTCCGTGAAACACAGAAATTTATGTCTGATTATGTCGGTATAGTACGTTCTGATTTTCGACTTGAAAGAGCCCTTAGAAGGCTGAAGTTGATTCACGATGAAACGGAGTCTTTCTATAAACAAACTAAGCTTTCTGTACCTTTATGTGAGTTACGTAATGTGATACAGTCCGCTTATATCGTTATAAAGTCTGCGCAGTCTAGAAAAGAGAGTAGAGGCTTACATTACACCACCGACTATCCTGAATTATCGAATAATTTAGCAGATACACTATTATAATATGTCTTATATACTACCTGTAAGAGGCTTTACGCCTCAATTTCCAAGTAACTGTTTTATAGCTCCTAATGCTACATTAGTGGGCGAATTGACCATGGGTGAGCATTGTTCTGTCTGGTTTAATGCTGTCGTTCGTGCGGATGTTAATTTTATTAAAATTGGCAATTACACGAATATCCAGGACGGTGTTATTATACATTGTACCTATCAAAAAGCAGGTACGACGATTGGAAATTATGTCAATATTGGGCACCAAGCTATGGTTCATGGCTGTGAGATTAAAGATCATGTCCTCATAGGGATGGGCGCTATCGTTATGGATCATGCGCTAATTGAGGAATACTGTATAATTGCTGCTGGTGCTGTCGTTTTGGAAAATACACATTGTGAATCGGGTTACTTGTATGCAGGAATACCTGCAAAGAAAATTAAACCTTTGACCGCTGATCAACGTGCCCTATTAGATAAATTGCCACATAATTATGTGATGTATAGCTCTTGGTTTGAAGAAGAATCTGCTTAACATAATGTTGATTTCTATTTAACATAATAAAAGTTTGGTTTTCTTTCCCTTTTATTTTGGGAGTTAATAATGCAATGAAAATTACCACCAAAAAAAAGCCTTCCATAAATTTATGGAAGGCTTTTTTTGCTGGTATTATTTTCCTCTTACTAGTTGCTCAAGGTAATGGTTTCCTGTTGTTCCCAGTTTGCTCTAATGGTAAATACGCGATCTAAGTACCATATTTTTTCGGGTTGAATTTTTTTGTATACATCCCCTGTATCCCAACGGCCATTGTTGTTTTCATCAAATATAACGCGTATGCTATACTTCCCTCCAGGATACTTTAGGTAGCTTATCTTGCCATCTTTCGGCAGTACTTGCGTATTGAATACACGTTCTTTTTTCTCGTCTATAAGTTCTACTACATAGTTCTGTGTGCTGTCTATGCCAGCAAAAGTTAGGTAAATATCACCGTAGTTATTTGTTTTATCTAAGGTGAATTTTGATTTATCTTCCTTGTTTATTTCGCCAAAATAACCCTTTATGGCGCCTTCTTCAAGCACGAGTTCATAGGCTTTTAAATCCTTCCAATTATAGCGTATATGGTACTTATTTTTATCCAGGGAATCAATTTGTAATTGGAAGTTCGTACGGCTTATGGAGTCTTCAAAGATCTTTATTTTTCCTTTATCGATGGATTCAATAGGCGTTAATGCGGTTAAGGTGATATGTTTTATTTTATCAACTTTACTTGATTTTATAGATGTTAGCGGCTTTATAAAACGCTCCAATTTATCGGTATTGGAAGCTTTTATAAGTACGGTATCAAGGATATTTAGCCCTTCAGAAACTTCAAATTTTAGAGAGTCAGTGGTTATTTTAGGGATGAAAATATGTGCTGAATCCTGATTTGCCGAATATATTATGCGGTTATTCGTTGCAAAATTGGAAGGTTGTAAAACTTTTATTTTGGGATCTTCTATCCTTCTGTTGAATGTTAGGAGGATATGACCATCCTTTTCAAGGGTTCTATCTATAGTTCTGAAGCGTGTCGGAACACCTTTAAATAACTGTAGATTTATACCAGAAACATCCGCTTTAAGGTTTATAGAATCTTTAATAAAAGCAATTTCCTCATCGGTGCCATTATAGATACGGTCGTTATTTTTCTCTTTTAGGGCATAAATTCTATAGGACCCTTCACGTAAATTATTGAGTTTAAAATTTCCCGCAGTATCTGTTAAGGTGAATATATTGGCTTTCTTTTTTCCGAAAATACTATCTTGTGCTATGGGAATAAGAAGTACTTTTGCTTCCTTTTCAATTTCATTTTTTAAGGCTGACTTCACGTTTCCGCTGATCGACAAGGAATCTATTTTATCGCCAGTAGCAAATACATAGCTATAATTTAAGATGGGATTGGATTCATTATAGTCTACCAAGCCCTTTCCAAAATTGATGCTGTAGGTGGTATTTTCCGCTAGCGAGTCGGGCAAAGTTATTTCTAAATTCTTCTTCTTGACTTTAAAAATTGGCGCTCTATCCATTTCTGGGGTAATTGATATTTCCTTTGCTTGGTTGTTAAGCTTGATGAATTCATCCAGGGTAATAACAATTTTATTAGCTTTAAAATTACGGCTTAAGTTTACCGGACTTTCTAGTACGATTGTGGGTGCAATGGAATCTTTTGGTCCTCCAGTTGGGGCTTGTATACTGGCACAACGGGTGGTCAGTAGAAGAACGCTCGAAAAGCACGTTAAAACAGCTAGCTTTGCAATAGCTGCTGTTTTAACGTGTTTTAAGCCACTTTCTTTATCTGTGGATATATTTCTCATAATTTTCTCAAAAGGTGCTTAAATCGCTTTATTTTAAGTTGGTAATTAATTGTATAACTACCTTATTATCAATTAATTAACTCATATGTACCATTAGTACTGAAATATCGGATGGTGATACCCCAGAAATTCTTGATGCTTGCCCTAACGTACGCGGTTTTACTTTCGCAAGTTTTTGACGTGCTTCAATAGACAGTGATCCTAAGGTATTGTAATCAAAATCTGGATTAATTTCTTGGTCTTCCATCTTCTTCATTCTATTTACAATATCCATTTCTTTTTCGAAATAGCTGGCATATTTTACAGAAATTTCAGCTTGTTCAATCGTCTCTTTATCGAATTGATTTAAGTAGCTGGCAAATTTTTCATCGGCTTTTGCAATATCAAATATGGTCAGTTGTGGTCTTGAAAGCATGGCTTGCAGTTTCACTTTTTGATTGATAGCAGATGATTCTACAGTTTCCAATATGGGGTTCATGGCTTCCGGTGTAACCGAATTATTTTTCATATAGTTTACGATAGCATCGGTATTTTCAACTTTTGCTGTCACCTTATTCAAACGTTCTTCGGAGACTAATCCTAATTTATAGGCAATCGGTGTCAATCTAATATCGGCATTATCTTGTCTTAATAATAAGCGGTGTTCTGCCCGTGAAGTAAACATGCGGTATGGTTCTTCAGTACCCTTGGTCACCAAGTCATCGATTAAAACGCCAATATAAGATTCCGATCTTTTTAATGTTAATTCATGGAGATCATGTACGCGTTGATGGGCATTAATACCCGCAATAAATCCTTGCGCTCCGGCTTCTTCATAGCCTGTAGTACCATTAATTTGACCTGCGAAAAATAGGTGTTTTACACGTAATGTTTCCAGTGTAAGATCTAATTGCATAGGTGGAAAGTAATCGTATTCGATGGCATAACCAGGGCGATACATACGTGCATTTTCAAAACCTGGGATTAGTTGTAATGCCTTTTGTTGAACATCCTCAGGTAAGGAAGTTGAGAAGCCATTTACATAAATCTCATTGGTACGGAAACCTTCAGGCTCCACGAATATCTGGTGTCTATCACGCTCCGCAAAGCGGTTAATCTTATCCTCAATAGAAGGGCAATATCTTGGTCCTAGTCCTTTGATTCTACCTGTAAACATGGGTGATTTCTCAAACCCTGTTTTCAGCATTTCATGGACTTTATCGTTGGTGTAAGTAATCCAACAACAGCGCTGTTCAGTTGGTATCTCAACATCGGTGTAAGAGAATCTACTACGATCTTCATCGCCCCACTGTTCTTCCATAAGTGCATAGTTCAGACTGGACCCATCTATTCTTGGTGGCGTACCTGTCTTCATACGTCCAGATTCAAAACCTAAACTCACCAATTGCTCCGTTAATCCGGTGGCAGATTTCTCTCCAGTACGGCCACCACCAAAGCGTTTTTCACCAATATGTATAACCCCGTTTAGGAAGGTACCATTTGTTAATACGACGGAGTCAGCTTCAATCTCTATACCAAGTGAAGTTATCACTCCGGCAGCTTTACCATTCTTTACGATGATTTCCTTTACGGTATCTTGCCACATATCCACATTGCGAATACCTTCTAAAGTAAGTCTCCATTCTTCAGCAAAACGCATGCGGTCATTCTGTGTTCTCGGACTCCACATCGCTGGACCTTTTGATCTATTTAGCATTCTAAATTGAATGGTCGACTTGTCAGCTATTATACCGGTGTATCCACCCATGGCATCAATCTCACGAACGATCTGTCCTTTAGCTACACCACCAATTGCGGGGTTGCAACTCATTTGTGCTATCACACCCATGTTCATGGTGATCAATAATACGGATGATCCTAGGTTTGCCGCCGCTGCTGCAGCCTCACATCCCGCATGTCCTGCGCCTACTACTATGACATTATATTTCTTAAACATCTCTTATTTGTTTCACGTGAAACACGTGTTTTTAATTTTCCTTATTGTTTTGTGATTTCGCACATTGTTGTATGTAAACCTATACTTGTTCCACGTGGAACCAGCTTACATTAAATCAGCCAATTCTAACCATCGCTCCTCCTTGGAGGCTAAGTCGGATTTAATAGTTTCTATTTCTTCAGCTAGGGAAACTAGTTTTTCATGAGCCACCGTCTGAGCTAATAGGTCATTTAAATCAACCACCTTTTTTTCTAGCGCTGCTATTTCAACTTCTAGTTTTTGATATTCTATCTGCTCCTTATAAGAAGCTTTCTTTTTAACTTCCGCAGGTTTCTCTGCGACAACTGCTGCTTGCAATTTAGAAGCTTTCGCTTGCTTTGCTAATTGATCCTGCTCTAATTTGAAATCTGCATAATTGCCATTATAAATGGTGACCTTACCTTCTCCTTCAAAAATAAACAATTGATCCGTCAGCTTGTCTAATAAATAACGGTCGTGAGATACCAGTACTAATACTCCGCCGTAGTTCATCAAGAACTCTTCCAGTACATTGAGGGTGTCAGTATCTAAATCATTGGATGGCTCATCGAGAATCAGGAAGTTGGGGTTTAGCATAAGCACACGCATAAGTTGTAAACGCTTGCGTTCCCCTCCGGATAGATTACTTACAACGCCAAACTGCTTCTCAGGTGGGAATAAGAAATGCGTTAGTAACTGCGATGCTGTGATAGTTTCACCGCCTGCCATTTGGATGTAGTCAGCGATATTCTTAACCACATCTAACACACGTTCATTTTCTTTAATCTCTAATCCTCCTTGACGGTAGTAGCCATAGACAGTCGTCTCACCTACTTGGATAGATCCTGAATCCGCTTGTTCAGCGCCAGTGATTAAATTTAAGAATGTAGACTTTCCTGTACCATTCTTTCCTGCCAGACCTATGCGATCACCCTTCTTAAATGTATAAGAGAAATCACTGATGATTTGTTTTGAACCATACGATTTAGAAGCTTTTTCAAGCTCTAAAATTTTAGACCCTTGTCGAGCAACTTTCATTGACAGCTGTACAGACTCATTGGCCTTACCAGCTTTTGACTTCTCTTCCAATTCATAGAAAGCATCAATTCTGGATTTTGATTTCGTACCTCGGGCTTGTGGCTGACGGCGCATCCACTCCAACTCGGTGCGAAGTAAATTTCTAGCGCGCTCTACCATGACCTTATCAATGGCTTCTCTATCGGATTTCTTTTCTAAGAAATAAGAGTAGTTCCCCTTGTAGGTGTATAATTTTCCGCGATCTAGTTCACGTATTTCAGTACAAATATTATCTAAGAAATAACGATCGTGGGTAACTAGTAAAACGGTCTTGTTACCTGTAGTCATCATCTTCTCTAACCACTCTATGGTTTCAATGTCCAAATGATTGGTAGGCTCATCGAGAATATAAACATCCGGTTCATCGATTAAAAGCTTAGCCAATGCAAGACGTTTACGTTGCCCTCCTGATAGACTTTGAATATCCTGATCGAAGTCCATAATATTAAGTCTGTTTAAAATAGTCTTAATATTATATTCATATTCCCAAGCATTCAAATCTGAAATCTTACCCGTTAATTCCTCCAACTTCTTGTCGTCTATAACCGGGCTATTGAGTAACTCTTCGTATTCACGAATTAAATTTTGTTGTTCATTGTCGGAAGAGTATATGAAATCATTCACTGATTTCAGTCCTTCAAAACTTGGATCCTGCGAAAGAAATCCTACACGAATTCCCTTTTCGGAAACGACTTTACCTTCTGTAGGAATTAACTGTCCGGCTAGAATGGATAGTAAGGTAGACTTACCTGTACCATTAATACCTACTAAAGCTACACGATCACCCTTCAGTAATCCGAAGTGTAATTCTTTAAATAGCCATCTGTCATTGAATGAATGACCAACTTGTTCTGTTGCTAAAATGCTCACGTTATATTTTTAATATCTGCTGTTTGAATATACCCCGTATATATGCTATGTTTTTTTGGAAAGTAATACCTCCAAACTCCTAATTGCAGGATAAAGGGTGCTGAAAATCGCAATACACTGACAATCAGTGTATTGATTTCATTTTCAATGATTTCCTTTTTTTTTAAAAAAAGCTAGTCGCCGAAGATGCTGATCATATGCTGCTAAGGATAGATCTGGATACTTTAAAGCCAGCTATACGCCTAGTAATAAGCAAAAATAAGCAATTATCTTTTTTATGACTAATATATATCTGTTATAGAGCTTATTTATGCTGGCGCCACCTATAGGCGTAACACTAATTAAGCTTGTAATCTGCAATTAAATTGAATTGAGGAATGGAGACGCGAAAAGTTTCGTGATTATAAAGTCGGAGCATTTCGTAGTGACCGACCATATATCCGTAGGGTGATTTTAAATTACAGCCTGATACATACTGATGCGATTGACCAGCTGTAATAATGGGCTGTTGCCCAACGACACCGATAGCATCGATTAATTTATGGTCTCCTTTGGCGTCGAAGATATGCCAATAGCGGTGTGTTAACTGAATATCATGCGCACTCATATTTTTAATAGTGATGCGGTAGGCATACCTGAAATGCTCCATTTCCGGATTAGAATATTCGGATTGATAAAGTGTCTCTACAGTCACTTCAACTTCTTGAGTTATGGATGTCGCTACAAACATGATTATTTTTTTTCAAAAATAATCAATCCCAATGGCTATCAAAAATTTGTTATAAAATATGACAGACTACAGAAAATTTAAAGCAATAAAAAATTATTTTTATAAACTTATGAACTTCGTTTCTTAGGTTTGTAACTATGGCATACGGTACCTTATTTTTATTACCCGTTCCACTAGCTGAGGATGCTGCGGAACGTTCGAATACGACCTATTTAATAAATACAATAAATTCTATTTCTGAATATATTGTAGAGAATGAAAAGACAGCAAGAAAATTTTTGAAGCTTGCTGGCATAAAAATTCCACAATCAGAATTAACAATCCATGATTATGGAAAGCATATCCGTGAAAAGGGAAATATTAAAGATTTTTTCAGAGGCTTACTTGCTGGAAAAGATGTCGGTTTAATGTCTGAAGCAGGCTGTCCTGCAGTCGCAGATCCAGGATCTGATATCGTGGCGCAAGCACATCGTATGGGGATTAAGGTCGTTCCTTTGGTTGGACCAAGTTCTATCTTACTTTCGCTGATGGCTTCCGGATTCTCGGGTCAAAAATTTGCATTCCATGGCTATTTACCCATTGATAAGACCGATCGCTCAAAGCGTATTAAAGAGCTCGAAGCACAAGTATATAAAGATAATCAAACACAGATTTTTATTGAAACACCGTTTCGCAATAATCAAATGTTGCGCGAGTTGCTTCGTTCTTGCAAACCGCAGACGCGTATTTGTGTGGCTTGTAATGTAACATCATCCGAAGAATTTATACTTACATTAACAGCGGAACAATGGTCAAAGCGCGAAGACGATTTCCATAAAAAGCCGGTAATTTTCTTAATGTATAAATAGCACTTTTTTATAAAAGCTTCTCCCCTACTCTATGCGGTGAAATTGCGTACTTAAAAATTTAGGGTTTTAGAGACGCTATAAAGGGGTAAAATTGCTAGCGATAAGCTAGCAACATATTTCTTAATGTGGCAAACAGTGCTTCCTATGCAAGCTGTTTTTAGGAAATCATTTTATTAATTCTGGAAATTAGCGTATTTTCCAGAATTATAAGTTTTTTTAATTTAATTTATAAACAGGTGCATATGAGGTTTCTATCGATTATCATTTTAAGTTTATGTTTCTTTTTATCGCCCTATGTGCTTTATGCTCAGCAAGCTACTTATGTACTCGTACATGGTGCTTGGCAATTTCGCTAACAGACAGTTTGCGCAGCACAATTCCAGCAACCTATATATTAACTGTAGATGCCGGAAAAAATAAGGAGCAAGATGATTTTTATCCTTTTTATTTACGAGCTTTAAATAAAAAATTTAAGGTGCAAATTATGGAGGCGGATCATAACCCTCAAATTAAGCACATGGCTGCACTAGTTAACTTACTTCAAGAAGAAAAATAATTTAAGAAATGGATTATAACGAGATTACCAAGGAGCTGATGAAGCCAGAGATGATGAATTTGTTTATAGCAGCACTTGTTATACGCATAATTATTTGGATTTTATTTGCCCTTAATATTCGTAAAACGCTCCTATTAATAAAGCCTGAAAACCGGTGTTTATTACCAAGTCAAGTTTGGGGTGTAGCGATCCCATTATTCAATATCTATTGGAACTTTGAGGTTGCAAAGAAGTTAACAGATTCAATTAACAATGAGTTTTACGATCGTAAAATCGCTGTTGAGGAGGATCCAACACTAAAGGTTGGCCGTTTATATGCTTGGTTATTTCTTGCTTCCAATATTCCCGTAAACTCCTCCTTAATCATTTGGGTGGGTTTATTAAGTTTTGTATTTTTTATAAATTATTGGATTAAGATATCCGCAATTAAGAAGTTGTTAGTTAAGCATAATGAGCTAAAAGATCAGGAGGTTTTTGAACATGAAGATTAAAGATATTACCACATACTTAGAGCAAATTGCTCCCCTACAGTATCAGGAAAGTTATGATAATTCAGGTTTACTGGTAGGTCGTGGCAATACCGAGGTCCGTAAAGTCTTGGTTTCCTTAGACTGTACAGAGGACGTGGTTGAGGAAGCTATACAGCGCGGATGTAATTTAATTATATCTCACCATCCGATTGTGTTTAAAGGGTTAAAGCGCTTCAATGGATCAAATTATATTGAGCGTACCGTAATAAAAGCTATTCAGCATGATATCGCTTTATACGCTATACATACCAATTTGGATGCCGTGTTGGGGGGAGTTAATACGAAAATATCGGATAAGTTAGGCTTGCAAAATCAGGCTATCTTAGCGCCAAAAAGTGATCTACTTCAAAAATTAGTTGTCTTTGTTCCACGTGCACATGTTGATAGCGTGCGGGCGGCTTTATTTGCTGCCGGAGCCGGAGATATTGGTATACATTATGAAGAGTGCAGTTTTAATTCCGCTGGCTATGGCACCTTTAAAGCTAAGCCTGGTGCCGAACCTTTCGTTGGTGAAATTGGGGAGCAGCATCGGGAGGAAGAGACGCGCATAGAGGTCGTATTTCCAAAGCATCAAGCGCGTCGTATTTTGGTAGCGATGTATGAAGCACATCCTTATGAGGAAGTTGCCTATCAAGTTACCGCCTTATCCAACAAGCTGCAGGAAGTGGGTGCTGGGATGATTGGCAATTTACCGGAGCCAATGTCGGAACTGGAGTTTTTAGCACACTTGAAAAAGGAATTGCAGGTCGAAGTAATACGCCATACGGCGCTGACAGGCTCTAAAGTTACGCGTGTTGCTGTCTGTGGAGGATCCGGCGGATTTCTTCTTGATGCAGCTAAAGCATCGGGAGCTGATTTCTTTGTGACGGCAGATTACAAATACCATGAGTTTTTTGATGCCGAAGAGCAGCTAGTGATTGCGGATATAGGGCATTATGAGTCCGAGCAATTCACGCAGGAGCTGATTCAGGATTTGGTTAAGCAAAAGTTTTCTGAGCTTGAAGTATTATTGACACAAGTGTCTACGAATCCTGTACATTACTATTATTCATAAAATTGTCTAATTTGCTGATTATTTAGTACCTTTGCCTTTCTGTAAGGTATGCACTGAAAATGTGCTTCCTGCGAAATTGCAGAATTTAGCGCCTTTAAACAGCGTTATATCAACAGAATACATATATTTTAAATAAAATACTACAGTTGATGGAACAAACCGTAGAACAAAAGCTGAAAGCATTATGGTTTTTACAAACCATACATACTAAAATAGATAAAATCCGCCAAGTACGTGGTGAGTTACCTATTGAAGTATCAGATCTTGAAGATGAAATTGCGGGTTTAGAGACTCGTATTGAAAAGATCAGAACTGACCTTGATGATTTAGAAGATTCTATCGTTAAGCGCAAAAACATGATTAAAGAATCACATATTGCCATCAAAAAATACGAAGGTCAATTAAATGAGGTTAAGAACAATCGTGAGTATGACGCTCTTTCTAAAGAAATTGAAATCCAAGGATTAGAGATTCAAGTTTGTGAGAAAAGAATTAAGGAAGCTGAATTCGAAATTCGTAACAAAACGGATAACTATGACACGACTGTAAAAAGTTTAGATTACGCTAAAAGTGAGTTAGTGGGTAAGAAAGATGAATTGGAAACAATTACTTCTGAAACTCAAATCGAAGAAGATGACTTAATGAAAAAAGCGGATAAAGCACAAGATGTTATTGAGGAGCGTTTATTTAAAGTTTACAATAAATTACGTGTTTCTTTCAAAAATGGCTTAGCTGTAGTTTCTATTGATCGTGATTCTTGTTCAGGATGTCACAATAAAATTCCTGCACAATTACAATCAGAGATTCGTCAACGCAAAAAATTAATCATTTGTGAACACTGTGGTCGTCTATTAGTCGATGAAGGTGTTCTTTTAGAGAATGAACAAGAGCACGGTGCTTAATACTTAAGTACTTTCAAAATAGAAGAGCCTAAAATCATCCGATTTTAGGCTTTTTTTGTGCAATATCTTTAATACAAAGCTATTTATAGGTGTCTTAATCAGTATTTTTGTTTTGAAATATACATATGAATGAAGACCTATAGACTTAAATTATTTAGTTTGTTGATTGCTGGGCTGGCCGCAAGTCCTGTATTAGCGCAAGAAACCTTATTGCTAAGAAATCCGAGTATTAGTAAGCAGCATGTGACCTTCGTGTACGGTGGAGATATTTGGATTGCCGACAAGAATGGTGACAATGCACGCCGTATTACAGCGAATCCTGCTGTAGAAAAGAACCCTATATTTTCCCCAGATGGAAGTCAGATTGCCTTTACAGGAAATTATGATGGAAATACGGATATCTATGTTGTTCCCATTGCTGGTGGAGAACCTAAGCGGGTAACCTATCATCCCGCTGCCGACGTCTTACGTGGCTGGTTGGATAATAAAAACGTGTATTTTACGACCAATCGTGAGTATACCTACAGCTTAAATTCCCGCTTATATACCGCTTCCTTACAAGGGAATGCTTTGGATCAGCCTTTGCCGATGCCCGAAGCAGCGCAAGGGTCTCCTTCTGCGGATAAGCGCTATTGGGCCTATATAAAGAATACCGATCCTACTGAGCGAGATGCTGTGGCATTTAAGCGCTATAGAGGGGGCGGTATGCCTTCGATTTGGATATTTGATACCAAGACTAACGAGGTTGAAATCGTTCCTGGAGAAGGCGCTAATGACGTTAAGCCGCTATGGTTAGCTGATAAAGTCTATTTCCTCTCCGATCGCGATAAAATCGTAAATATCTACAGCTACGATCTGAAATCTAAGAAGGTGGAAAAACTTACGAACTTCAAAGACTATGACGTCCGCAGTTTACACGGTATTGAAGATGAATTAGTCTTTGAGCAAGCTGGAAAAGTGCATATACTATCCCTGAAATCTCGTGCTTCTAAAGCGCTTGCTATCCAAGTGCATAGCGATGTGCCTTATAAGAGACCCCATTATGTCAATATGGATAAGGATATCCGGGATTACAGCATTTCCCCTACTGGGCAGCGTGCTTTAGTGGAGTCACGGGGTGAAATATTTTCCATTCCTAAAGAGAAAGGTGAGGCTAGAAACATCTCCAATTCCCCAGCTTCGCATGAGCGCTTCCCAGCCTGGTCTCCCGATGGGAAATGGATTTCTTATATCTCCGATGTGAATGGCAAATATCAGCTTGTCCTTCGGGATCAGCAAGCTAAAGATAAGCCCTTAAATTTTGACCTTGGAACGACCGGATTTTATTTCCAGCCGACCTGGTCGCCAGATTCTAAAAGGCTCTTTTACAACGATGCACACCTAAATCTCTACTATATTGATGTGGAGACGCGTAAGGTTGTGTTCGTCGATCACGATAAGTTAAGCGGTATTACAGGGCGTGTATCCAATCATTTCCAGCCTTCATGGTCACCGGATTCGAAGTGGATTTCATATGTTAAGACGCTCCCAAATGCGGTCACAGCGATGTTTGTTTATAATACGGAGACGAAGCAATCGCATCAAATTACAGATGGCATGGCCGCAGTACGCGGAACTTCATTCTCCAAAGATGGTAAATATCTATTCTTCACTGCCAGCACCAATACGGGGTTGACAAATTCAGGCTTACATATGTCTGCGCAGGATCGCAATGTTAGTTATGCGGTGTACGCTTTTCTGTTAGCGAAAGATACCCCTTCAATTTTTAAGACGGAATCCGATGAGGAGCTTATTGTTGAAGAGGATGCCAAGGAAAAGTCTACCAAAGAAAATTCTAAAAAAGGCGCCGTGAAGGACGTTGTTATCGACTTTGATGGCATCTCTCCCCGCATTCTTACGCTGCCTATACAAGCTGGATATTTTCAGCTTAATGGTGCCGTTGAGAATATGCTAATCTATAAACGAGGGGCCGGAATTTATGGCTATGACCTGGTGAAATTGGAAGATAAGCAGCTCGTGGAGTCGGCGAGTGGATTTACAATCTCTGGGGACGGAAAACGTATGATTTACAGAAATCAAGGAGACCTATTTATTGTTGGAGCGGGACAAAAACCGGCAACGCCTGCGACGGGAAAATTAAAACTTGATGGCATTAAGCAGTTGGTGGATCCTGCAGCGGAATGGAACCAAATATTCCAAGAAGTATGGGCGATGCAAAAAGATTTTTTCTATGCTGAAAATATGCATGGCTTAGATTGGAAAGCTGTTAAAACAAAGTATGAAAAATTCCTGCCTTATGTTAACCACCGTTCTGACTTAAGCTACCTGCTGAATGAGATGATGGGAGAAATGGTCGTAGGACATAATTATATTTATCCTGGAGATGAGCCTTCCGCTCCCGCAGTTTCTGTAGGCGTTCTGGGGGCAGATTTTGAAATTGAAAATGGTTATTATAAGATTAAGAAAATCTATAATCGCCTGGATTGGAACCCACGACTTAAAGCCCCTTTGGCAGAACCTGGATTGCAAATTACAGAAGGACTATATATTCTTGCTGTCAATGGCGTAGCAGTAACCAAGGATACTAATATCTACTCCTTATTCGATCATACTGTCGGAAAGCAAACCGTATTACGTGTGAATTCTAAACCTAGTTTAGTCGGAGCTCGTGAGGTTACAGTAAGACCGATTTCTTTTTCTGGAGAAATGGAATTACGTCATGCAGAATGGGTTGAGCGCAACCGTTTACGTACTGCTGCACTGAGTAATAATCAAATTGCTTACGTCTATATGCCGAATACGGGTGAAGAAGGTTATACCAACTTTAATCGTTATTACTTCTCGCAGATGGATAAAAAAGCCTTATTAATTGATGAGCGTAATAATGGCGGTGGCTGGGTTGCTGATTATGTTATTGATCTACTTTCGCGCGAACTTATTGCAGGCTGGGGAATTCGTGACGGCCGTGGATTTAATACACCAGGAAATGGTATCTATGGTCCCAAAGCGATGATTATTAATGAAAATGCAGGTTCTGGGGGCGATATGATGCCTTATATGTTTCGCCATAAGAAGCTCGGTAAACTCGTAGGACGTACGACTATGGGTATCCTTGTGGGCATCTCAGGCTATCCCCCATTGATTGATGGTGGACGGATTACCTCTCCTAACTTTGGGGTTTATGATCTTGCTGGAAAATACATTATTGAAAATGAAGGCGTGGCGCCAGATATTTTTATCGAGCAGATGCCGAAAGATTTAATTGAAGGTCGTGATCCACAGTTGGAAAAAACTATTTCCTTGCTTTTGGAAGAAATGAAAACGTATCCCTATAAGGAATTGCGTAAACCTGCAGATCCTATACGCGTTAATTAGACGTTAGGAAAGACTATTTTTATACGACAAAGGGAGCTTCTAGAAGCTCCCTTTCTTTGTTTTATTATTATGTTAAGTAGCGCCTGATTTCTTTAGAATAGATAATATTCGTTAGTTTTTTTTATATTTAGGAAAAAATATATTGTTATGGAACATAATCCCTTACGCGATTTAATAAGACTCTTGGGAAGTGTCTTTGTATTTGCTGTATCAATACAACTTTTATTGCTATTGGTATATTATTTTCTTTTTAAGCATGCAGGCATTAATCCCATAGACTTCATAAGCTTGTATAAGTATTCACCATTTGCCGGAAAAATATTTTTAGGCATCAGCAGTATAGCAACTTTTATACTTCCTGCTTGGTATATGCAGGTTAACAATGCAGGTGCAACAAGCTATTTTCAGACGCAAAAAACCAATTTTTGGCAGTATATAACAGTGTTATTTATCTTAGTGTCATTTATGCCTGCAATGAGTTTAATCGCTCATTTAAATAGAGAAATGGAGCTTCCCGCTCTATTTTCGGGGATCGAAGCGTGGATGCGAAAGGAGGAAATGCGCATGGAAGAGATCACTAAGATTGTGGTCTTGGACAGCACGATTAGCGGCTTGTTGATGAATCTTGTAATTATGGCCGTAATTCCTGCCGTGGGCGAGGAATTAATCTTTCGAGGCTGCTTACAGCGAATTTTTGGTAAGTGGATAGCAAGTCCTCATGTCTGCATTTGGCTAGTAGCGATTATCTTTTCCGCGATTCATATGCAATTTTATGGGTTTCTACCCCGTATGTTAATTGGCGCATTATTTGGCTATCTTTATTTTTGGTCAAAAAACATCTATGTCCCAATTTTTGCACATTTTTTAAATAACGCTTCCGTAACTGTTATGGCATTTATTTACAGTGGCGACGGAAAGTCTTATGAAGAGATGACGGCCTTTGAATATGATACGAGTGATATTTATGTTGCAAGCTTGATATTAACTAGTATTTTTGTCCTTATATACTATAAAGTTTCAAAACGAATTACGAATGGAAAAGAATTGGATTAAGATAGCTACTTACAGCAATGCCTTAGAGGTGGAAATAGTCAGACAAATGCTTGAAGTGAATGAAATTGCTGCTGTAGTAATCAATAAGCAAGATTCCTCTTATTTATTTGGTAAAATAGAATTGTATGTCGCGGAGCAAGATGTGCTGACGGCGAAGCAGTTGATTGAGCAGGAAGGTGATAATTTGACTCCTAATTCCCTTTAATCATTTTACCGATATGAAGACGAGAGCAATTACGGGTATATTCTTTTGTGTGGTTATGTTGGCATCTATGCTTCTTACACAAGAGATATTTGCCGCCTTTTTCACCCTATTGTCCATCTGGTGTACCTATGAGTTTTATGGGATTATTCGCAATGAGCAGCAGCGTCCAGATACATTTTTAGGGTTGACCGTAGCGGCTGTTATAATGACTACAAGTAGTTTTTACTTGCTAGGTTATATCCCTGGAAAATATATGCTGTTAAGCATACCTTTGGTCTTAGCCATCTACTTGAAGGCCTTATTCGACAAGCGAAGTCTACCCTTTAACGATATTGCCATTACTTTTCTAGGTATTTTATATGTCATCCTACCCTTTCTGAGTTTTTTAGGTTTGGGCTTTATACAGGGGCGCTTTCAGGCTGAAATTCCCGTAGGCTTTATGCTTCTTTTATGGACTTCCGATACGGGTGCTTATTTAGCGGGACGGAGCTTAGGAAAGCACAAGCTTTTTGAAAGGATATCGCCTAAAAAAACCTGGGAAGGTTTTGCCGGCGGAATTGTCTTAGCGCTTGTGGTGGGTTATTTCTTAGCGCAGAACTATCCAATTTTACCGTTGGAGCTCTGGTTAAGTATGGCTGTCCTTATTGCATGTTTTGGAACTTTGGGGGATTTAGTAGAATCTATGTTAAAGCGTAGTTTGAATGTGAAGGACTCCGGAACGATACTACCTGGACATGGAGGCTTATTAGACCGTTTTGATGGCCTTTTAGTGGCAGCTCCTTTGGTTTATATCCTATTGAAATTTATGGAGCTCTAAGTTTTATTTTTTTTGCATAGGCCTGTATAGTTAAAGTGTGATATATGATACATATAAATTCAGATACTTATGCTTTTTTAGCGGATTTAAAGAAGCATAATGAGCGTACCTGGTTTCAGGACAATCGGGTACGTTATGAAGCAGCCTTACACAATGTGCGGGCCTTTGTGCAGGATATTATTTATTCACTGTCTGCAATCGACCCGCGGATTGACAGCACAATCTCTGCGCAAAAATGTCTTTTCAGAATTTATCGAGACACCCGATTTTCCTTAGATAAGACGCCTTATAAAACCCATTTTTCTGCGGGAATCTCTGTGAATGGCAGAAAGCTTTTTGGCCCCGAATATTACCTTCAAATTAGTGCTGAAGAAGTTTTTATAGCCTGTGGCTATTGGCGTCCTGAGAAAGACCACTTACGGCTTATACGTCAGGAAATTGACTATAATAGCGCAACTTTTCAGGCGCTACTTCCTCCCTTAGCAAAAGCCGATATCATTCTTTCACAGGAGGATATCCTCAAGCGTCCACCTGTGGGTTACACGATTGCACATGAGGCTCTAGCGTATTTAAAACTGAAGAGCTTTGTTGTCCAGAAGAAGGTGCCTATAGCAGCATTAATCCAAGCGCAGGGTTCCAACTATATCCAAGCGCAGGGTTCCAACTATATTCAAGCGCAGGGTTCCGACTATATCGTAGATGCCTATAAGCAGATGTTACCTTTTAAGCAATTTCTTGAAGAAGCTATTGAAGGAGATAGTTAGTTAGATTAGCGATAGAAATCGATTAATGATAGAAATCGATTAACGATAGAAATCGATTAACTAGGAAGGCTTACCTTACCCATGCATATCGCTGGAGAATCAGCTATAGCGGCTACATTCGCTGGATTTCCCGCTACGGATTCATTGGCTAATAGCGCAAATAGAACCGCTTCTTTGGCATCCGGATCTATTCCTAATTTTGCAAAGCTATGTACAGAAATATGAGGGATACCAGCTTTTATAAAAGCTAGCAGTAAGGGATTGTGTAGACCACCACCAGAGATATAAACATGGCAATTAGCTAGCCCTTCAGCTTGTTTTTCAATCGCTTGACAGATGGCTTGGGCGGCGAATTTACAGAGTGTGGCAAGCGTATCTTCGGGGGAGAGGTCGCTACATCCAAAGCGCTTTTGCACGGAAGTTAAATAAGCTAGATTAAATAGTTCGGGGCCTGTAGTCTTTGGGAATTTATCCGCAAGGAAGGGTTCCTCCAGCAGGGCATTGAGCAGTAATTCTGAAACCTTTCCTTGCGATGCATACTGCGCATCGCGATCCATCTCTAAGTTAAAATGCTGTTTCATATACTGGTTCATCATGGTGTTCCCAGGGCCAATATCTGTTGCAAAAGCCTTCAGGTCTGTCTCCTGGCTTGGGATAAACGTATAGTTGGAAATTCCACCGATATTGAGTAAAAATCTATTTTCCTGCTTATCGGAAAACAGTAGGTAGTCACCATAAGCGGCTAAGGGAGCACCTTCCCCTCCTGCGGCGATATGTTTTTGTCTGAAATCCGCGAGGGTTATAATCCCTGTTTTTACGGCTATATGATCTGCGTCGCCAATTTGCAGGGTTGCATTTGGGAGCTTATAATCTTTTGTTAAAGACTGAGGAGCATGATAGACCGTCTGCCCATGGGAAGCGATTAAATCAATGCTTTCGGGGGCTATTTTCCAAGCTTCTAAGGCATCCAACACAAGCTGAGCATGGGTTATTCCTATCAGTGCATTTAAGCCTGTGAGGGTCTGCTGGTCGATGGTACGTTGGGCAAATATCTGTCTTATAAAAGCGCGAAATTCTTCCGTATAAGGGAGCGTAATAAATTCTTGAACCTGCACTTGCGTGTCAAAACCAGTATTTGTAAGTTTACAAAGAGCGATATCGAGTCCATCTAATGAGGTTCCCGACATCAGGCCTATTACCTGACGGGAAGATTTCTTCCCAATATGGTATAATTTTTCTATTTGGCGATTCATAAGCTCTAAATTACAATAATCGTTTAGTATTGTCCAATTAACTTTTGGAATTAGGTTTGTTAATGTGCACGTTAAATTCTATTTTTGGGAAAAAACTAAAAGATATGAACTTTCCTGCAGAATTAAAGTACACGAAAGACCACGAGTGGATCCGTGTAGAAGGTGATGAAGCTGTTATTGGTATTACTGACTTTGCACAACGTGAATTAGGTGATATCGTATTCGTAGATATTAACTCACTTGATGAAGAAGTAGCTGCTAACGAAGTATTTGGTACAATCGAAGCTGTAAAGACGGTATCTGACTTATTTATGCCTCTTACTGCAACGGTAGTAGCGGTGAACGAAGCAATTGATGCATCGCCAGAATTAGTAAACTCAGATCCGTATGGTGAAGGTTGGATTATTCGTGTTAAATTAGCAGACGTAGCATCTATTGATGGTTTATTAACTGCTGATCAATATAAAGAAGAGATTAACGCGTAATTTTTTTCTGTAGCGCGTAAAGCAGGCCCGCTTAGGCGACTTGCCCTCTATAAAAAAAAGCCTTCATCCATGATGAAGGCTTTTTTTATAAAAGCTATTTTCAAAAAACCTGTTTATTATGGAAGTAATCTCAGGTTTCAGAAAATTTATTTTTTAATGTAAGCGACTTCCTTTACGGCTTTGATAACTTTAGCGATGCTAGGTAAAGAAGCTTCGATTAAAGTTGGCGCGTATGCTAAAGGAACGTCTGCCGAAGTTACACGTGCAATTGGAGCATCTAAGTAATCAAAAGCGTTACGTTGAACATTGTAAGTAATCTCAGAAGAGATGGAAGCTAAAGGCCATGCTTCTTCAACAATTACTAAACGGTTTGTTTTCTTAACAGATTCGATGATAGCTGGGAAATCAATAGGTCTTACAGAGCGTAAGTCGATTAATTCTACAGAGATACCTTCTTTAGCGAGCTCTTCGATAGCTGGCATCACTACGCGAGGCACCATTTTCCCGAAAGAGACGATGGTTACATCGGTACCTTCTTGAACAATATTTGCTTTCCCGATAGGTAAGTAGTATTCTTCTTCTGGAACTTCTCCTTTGTCACCGTACATTTGCTCAGACTCCATAAAAATTACTGGATCTGGATCAATTAATGCTGATTTTAATAAACCTTTCGCATCGTAGGCGTTAGAAGGGATAACAACTTTTAAGCCTGGTGTATTCGCATACCAGTTTTCAAAGTTTTGTGAGTGTTGCGCTGCTAATTGGCCTGCATTACCTGTAGGACCTCTAAATACGATCGGACAAGAGAATTGACCACCTGACATTTGACGAATTTTTGCGGCAGCATTGATAATTTGGTCGATAGCTACTAATGAAAAGTTAAAAGTCATAAACTCTACAATTGGACGTAGACCGTTCATAGCTGCACCGACAGCAATACCTGCAAAACCTAATTCGGCAATGGGTGTGTCAATAACACGTTTTGGGCCAAATTCATCAAGCATACCTTGACTTACTTTGTAAGCACCGTTATATTCGGCCACTTCTTCTCCCAATAAAAATATTTTCTCGTCTTTACGCATTTCTTCGTTCATTGCTTCACGAAGCGCTTCTCTGAATTGTATTTCTCTCATCAGTTGTAAAATAGTATCAATTTTAAGTATCGCAAATCTACATTAATTATTTTATTAAATGAAGATTTCTGCGGGCAAAAATTACAAGATTTTGGCTAAATAGAATAAATTCAAAGCAAAAGAGAGGTAAACAACAGCTATAATTACTGGCTTTTGACATTTGCTAAAAGTCTAATAACGCAATCGTTAGCGTTTTCGATTGCTAAGGGGATGTTCCACGTGGCACGATTCCGTTTTTCGACGTAATTTGAGACCCCTCTAATTTGAATAGCGGGAATATTTTCTTGGCTTGCCACCAGGAAGAATGCCGCTCCTTCCATGCTCTCAAGAACGGCTGTGGGGAAGCGTTTTTGGAGTTTTTCAATCGTCCCTTCATGGCCGTGGACCGTGTTTACAGTAAGTGCATTTACGGAGGGAATTTCTTGGAGTAGCTGCGCGATGGAAGCAGGTACTTGGGCGGAAAATATCGACTTCCCAAAGCCGAGCTCATCGATTCGTATAAACTGCTCGTCATCTTGTGCCCCAAGTTCGGGCAGCTCATCATGGCCTACCTGAAAGATGCTGCCAAGGGGGATATCCTTCTTTAAGGAGCCTGCTATGCCCACATTAATGAGCAGGTCATAGGAGTTTGTTGCGAGCTTTTTACCCAGGGCATAGGCAAATTGAGTCATGCCCACACCAGCAATAAATAGGTCTACCTTAATTTGTGAAAATTGGTTTAAAACCTGCGCTAAAGGCTGTACTTCCAAGGCTGTAGCGGCGACAATTAAAATTCTCATTTTTTGAATGCAAGATGATACAATAATACGGATTATATCAGTGAAAGACTTATCTTTGTGGCATTATGATATATATCACACGTCGCGAACGCTTTAATGCAGCTCATAAACTTCATCGTGAAGACTGGTCTTTGGAGCAGAATGAAGCCGTATTTGGGAATTGCTCCAATCCAAATTGGCATGGGCATAATTACGATCTGTATGTTACCGTAAAGGGGGATATTAATCCAACTACAGGTTTTGTGATCGATCTAAAGGATATGAAGGATATTATTGTTACACATATCACCAGTAAATTAGATCACCGTAATATCAACCTTGATGTAGATTTTATGCAGGGGAAAATGGCTTCCACAGAAATTATCGCTATAGAGATTTTTAAAATTTTAGCCCCCCTATTCGAAGCACATCAGGTTACATTGCATGCAATCCGTTTGCATGAAACGGAGAATAATTACGTCGAATATTTTGGCGATTAAGCTATTTAAAACAACATCGAATTTTATGAGTCATAACTCATCTACAAAGGAAGAAATTGATGGTTACATCAAAGTCGACCAATATAACGAGGAGCATGTTTCTCGGATTGCTTCTCATTACACGGATATCTTAGCCTCTTTGGGAGAAGATCCTTCCCGTGAAGGGTTGCTTAAGACGCCTGAGCGTGTTGCTAAGGCCCTTCAGTTTTTGACCCATGGCTACAATATTGATGCGGCTGCGGTTCTCAAAGGCGCGATGTTTGAAGAAGATTACAGCCAGATGGTGGTGGTCAAAGATATTGAGGTATACTCGATGTGTGAGCACCATATGTTACCATTCTTTGGAAAAGCACATATTGCTTATATCCCGAATGGACATATCGTCGGATTAAGTAAGATCCCGCGTGTAGTGGATATCTTCGCAAGACGTCTGCAAGTTCAAGAGCGTCTGACAAATGAAATTAGAGACTGTATTCAGGAGACATTAAATCCTGTAGGCGTAGCCGTGGTTATGGAATGTAAGCATATGTGCATGGCTATGCGCGGTGTACAAAAGCAAAATTCTGTTACAACGACTTCGGCATTTACCGGAGCATTTGAGAATGATGTTACACGGTCAGAATTCTTACGATTGATAACAGCGACCTTAAGTTAGGCGCATAAAATAAGCTATTAAAGTCTTGGAGGGTTATTCCTCCAAGACTTTTTTTTTACGGTTAAACCATTTTCCTGAAAAAAGGTCCTAAGAAAAGAGTGCTTAGAAAGAAAATGTTACGTAAAATTTTGCCTAATTTATAACTTATTGTAAATTAGGCGCTTGATTAAAAAGTTCTTTGTAATTCAAATGACTTCGCTATTTTTGCAGTTATGAGCATGACCGAAGAGTTGTTAAATTCTTATTTAGAAGATACTTGTGACGCCGAATCTACGTTATTAAAACGTGTAAATAGGGAGACTTACTTACGCGAAACAATGCCTCATATGCTTTCTGGACATTACCAGGGACGCGTATTGGCGATGTTGAGTAAGCTGGTCGCTCCGCAACGTATCTTGGAAATAGGTACCTTTACAGGCTATGCAACTTTATGTCTTGCTGAAGGACTGACGGGCGATGGGGAATTACATACCATTGACATCAATGAAGAACAGCAAGAACGTGTACAAGGATATTTCGACGCCTCGGAATTCCAACAACAGATACAGTATCATATTGGCGATGCTGCGGAAGTAATTCCAACAATTCCAGGAATATTTGATCTGGTATTTATAGATGCTGATAAAAAGCGAAATCTATATTATTATGAGTTATTATTAGAGCGGGTTCGCCCAGGAGGTCTTTTATTAATTGATAATGTTTTATGGAAAGGGAAAGTCTTACAAGACAACCCGGACAATCAAACAAAACAAGTGCTTGCGTTGAATGAAACATTGGCGCAGGACAGTCGGGTAGAGAAATTGATGCTACCGATACGTGATGGACTTTTTGTGTTACGCAAAAAGTAATTGTTAACTAATTTAAATTTTATGCATTTTAAAAATGTAAAAATTTATATGCTGAGCATACTACTTGTAGTGCTTACTTTTGCCTCTTCCATGGCGCAAAGTTCGGCCCAGTATATAGATCAACACAAAGATTTAGCACAAAAGCTAATGAATGAGCACGGAGTTCCGGCCTCAGTAATTTTAGCCGTTGCTATGCATGAAAGTGCTAATGGTGGTTCTAAGATTGCCAAGCATTTACACAACCATTTTGGGATTAAAGGTAAAAATAATAGTCGCAAAATTCGTTCTGCCTACAAAGGTTACGGCTCTGTCCGTGAATCCTATAATGACTTTGTTGCTTTCTTAAAAAAGCGCTCGCGTACGAAACCGCTTTTTGAATCTAACAGAGGATCTAATAGCCGCTTATGGGTTCGTAATATGGCGAAATCAGGTTATTCGGAAACGGGGAGTTGGTCCAAACAGATCCTCGCGACCATAAAACGTCATAACTTAACAGCTTTCGATCAGCAAGGCAATACGTTTGATACGCAAGAAGATGCAACTCCTAGGGTTGCAAAAAAAGCCCAAAAAGGAAGCTCCACAGCCAACTACCGCGTAAAATCAGGTGATAATTTATGGACTATAGCACGTAAAAATAATATTTCCGTGAATCAATTAAAGTCGCTAAATAATCTGTCAAGTTCGAAACTTTCCATCGGTCAAAAGCTTAAAATTTAATGAATAAATTCCTGCTGCTAGCTACGGTGTTGATAACACTTCTAGGTGCTTCATGTAGTGCCCGTAAGTCTGGCCCTTTACAAGGGTCAACACATGGGAAATCTACGCATCAAGGAGCTTCAAAATCACCCCATACAGGGAATTCCAATAAAAGTAATGGTCGATCCACGGCAGGCAACGATTATATTCAGCGCTACCAAAGGGTAGCCATTGCGGAAATGAATAAATACGGCATTCCTGCAAGTATTAAATTGGCGCAAGCGCTCCTGGAATCCGGAGCAGGAAACTCATACCTTGCCCGCGAAGCGAACAATCACTTTGGCATTAAATGCGGAGGGATTTGGAAGGGTCGCTCAGTTACGCGGCCTGATGACGCCGTAAACGATTGTTTTCGCGTATATTCCAACCCTGAAGAGTCTTTTCGTGACCACTCAGACTTCCTACTTAGAAAGCGCTATGAAGGCCTCTTTAAATTAGCGAAAAACGATTATAAAGGCTGGGCAAAAGGGCTTAAAGCTGCAGGATATGCTACGAATCCCCGCTATGCGGATCTATTAATTGATATGATAGAACGCTATGAACTCCATCGTTTTGATAAGGGGGAGACTTTTGTAGAAAAAGAACAGCGTGAAGTCATTGTATTGGCAGAAATAAAACAGCATAAAATTACGGAGCCTACGCGCGTTGCTGAGCAAATTAAGAGCCCTGTAGCAATGCGTATCCATGAGGTGAAGGTGAAAGAAACACTTTATTCATTAAGTCGCCTTTACCAAGTCAGTGTCGATCAGTTGAAAATTCTCAATGCTTTACCGGACGATGCAATTAGCGTTGGCCAGCTACTTGTTATTTCAAAATAATAAGTTTTTAAAGATTTTATTGTTTATTTTTAAATATCATTAGACCTTTAAAGGGGGAATATATTATTTGAAAACTAGCTACTATATCTTATTTTTATTATTCTTCTGTAGGACGGCTGCCGTCGCGCAAGAGGTGGAAGGAATTGTTTTTGATAAACGTACCAAGCAGCGTATCGCACAAGTGATGATACATAATATAAATACTGGCATATCGGTATTCAATAATACCCGGGGGGAGTTTACCCTCAAAGCGGCTCAGGGAGACATCCTTATCACCGCAGTAAAAGGATACTTTCCAGATACTATACGCATCGCTAATGAGCCCGTTCTAATGGTGGCTTTAAACCGTGAATCCATTTATATTGATGAAGTGTCCGTGATCGCTAAGCAGTCTCCTGAGGAGATTCTAAAGAAGCGTCAGGAGGAATATGAAAAGGCCTTTCGGCTATCATCTTCTGGAGATGCCTTTTCTATAGGTGCTAATGGTGCCGGATTAAGTGTCGACTGGCTGTATGGTCTCTTTAGTAAAGAGCGAAAGAATGCCAAGCGTTTACGTACTTGGATAGAAAACGATTATAAGGAAGATATCATTGACGCGAAGTTTACAAAAGAGTTAGTAATTAAAACTACCGGCCTTTCGGGGGAGCAATTATTAAATTTTATGCATACATTTAGACCTTCGTATGATTTTATACTTACGGCCAACGACTATCAATTAACACAGTACATTAAAAATAAACTTATTCAATATAAACGTAATCCAAATCGCTTTAGGATAGAACCTTTACCGAAGATTTCGTTAGATGTAAATAACTAGCAGGTATATTAAATTATGAAATTAACACCATTACGAAACTCCTTTTTTGTTGGATTAACCGCATTTGGATGTAGTATTTCGAGTCTATGTGCGCAGGAGAATTTGCGCGAATTACGTATTAAACCAGATTCTATTATACATATTACGGATCAGCGTAAACTAAATATTAAACCTATTGTAGCCGATATTCCAGATCTTGCCTTAGAGGTTGATTATTGGAAGCATTGGACTAAATTTGGAATAAACTTAAATCAATCGGAGTTTAATGACTATTGGAATGCTGGGGGGGTATCTTCAATTTCCATCGGATTACTAGCTAATCATAAGTCTGATTTCACAAAGGATAATTTTAATTTCGTGACGGAGTTTGATTTACGTTATGGAAAGCTGCGGAATAAGGGGCAAATAGCGAAGAAGAATCAGGATCGGATTTTTTGGGATAATAAATTGTCCTACAAATTATCTAAAGATTGGTCCCTATTTACCTCGATCACCTTCGAGTCGCAATTTGATGCCGGTTACAGCTATACGTCCGATAATAAGAGTGTGGATAAGCTGATCTCAAGCTTTATGGCCCCAGCCTATATTACGGAGTCCTTCGGTTTGGAGTATAAGCCTGATAAGTCTTTCTCCTTACGTTTCGGTACAGGTACAGCCCGACAAACAATTATTTTAGACAAGCGTCTAGTAGGCTTAACGGTTGCGGAGTACGCTTTAAAATACCCTGATAGGGCGCCTATTAGTGTAGATCAAAAGCCCTTTGGTGTAGATACGGGTAAAAAATTTAAAAATGACCTCGCTTTTCAGCTAACAGCCAATTTAGATAAGAATATCACCTCGACGATTAATGTTAAGAGTCGTTACAACTTATTTGCCAATTTCCGGAAATTTGGAGACCCCTCGCACCGCTTAGATTTAACGGTGTCAGCGAAAGTCTCCCGTCTAGTGAATGTGACCCTCAATGGGGTTATGATTTATGATTCGGATGTGATTTCTAAAGTTCAGTTAAGTGAATCCCTAGCAATGGGATTAGTATTTTCCTTACCAAAATAATGTATTACAAAATATATACTAAGATTTCGATGGTTGCAATACTTCTTGCAACCATTCTTTTTACTAGCTGTAGCGCACGTAAGAGGCAGGTATTGCAGCACAATTTGACAACTAGCATAACGGAAGATATTGCCCTTTTCAAAGAGACTTTAGCACCTGTGTTGGCGCCAGCAATAGACTCCTTAACCCTGGCTAAGGATAAGCTACATGCCGCTTTTGAGCCTGGTAGAAGAAAAGATCTAAGCTGGGTGCCTGCTATTCATGGCGATTTACGTAAGCCTAATTACGTGATTATTCACCATACTGCTCAGGAGACATTAGCGCAGACCATCCGTACTTTTACCCTTCCACATACAAAGGTTTCCGCCCATTATATCATTGGTAAAAATGGGGAAGTCGTGCAGATGTTAAATGACTATGAACGTGCTTGGCATGCCGGTGCTGGAAAATGGGGCTCCATTACAGATTTAAATTCCGTATCCCTGGGTATTGAGCTTGATAATAATGGATTTCAACCCTTTCCTACAGCTCAAATTGATGTACTTCTAACGCTATTGGATACGATAAAAGTGAAATATGGCATTCCTGCAGCTAACTTTATTGGGCATGCAGATATCGCACCTACCCGTAAGAATGATCCTTCTACCCTCTTTCCTTGGGAGCAGCTGGCAAGTCGTGGCTTTGGAATTTGGTATGATTTACAATTTTTGGAGACAGCACCAGACAGCTTTAATACCACCGATGCTTTGCGTATTATAGGCTATGATACGCGAAATTTAAAAGCGGCGATAATCGCATTTAAGCGTAAGTTTATACGTAAAGATCTCAGTCCTGAGTTGACCGTGTTTGACAAATCCGTACTATACAATATTTATAAAAAGCTGTAAAAATAAAGGGATGCTATCTAGTAGATGGCATCCCTTTATTTATTATTGCAGGGTCTTACGCCCTATCTATCATGCGGTGTCTGTTTGTAAAATACGCCGTTGAAGACAGCAGCAGCGATTAAACCAATTACAGCACCCGCTAGAGTGCCTAAAAAAGATTCTGTTACTACGAAAGCTATCAATGCAGCGAAAACAACACCTACAAGAACGATTAACGCTTTAGGGCTCACTGATGAGCAGTTTTCTACTTGATTTTCCATGTTATATTATGCTTTTATAAAATATTAATACCTATTTCAAGCCCTGTCGTACTTTTATAAAGTCCTTTCATAAAGCTTGCACAAACGAAGTACAAATTTAGCCTTTCCAATGTTAGTAATCAAGAGGAAGGGAATTTCTTGACTAAAAAAAAGAGATCCTCAATTTTGAAGATCTCCTTTTTAACAATTAAAAAAATATTTTTTTCCTTAAAGTGCAGATTATTAAACTGCTATGAGTGCATCGCTGCACTGATCTTCAAGATTTACCTTTAACAATAGTAAAGTTACTATTTTAATAAATTATATGTGCAAATTTTATATATAAATTTTCCACATTTTAAAAGTTTTAAACAAGGAAACTGCTTATTTACCAATAGCGCCCAAGACGCGTTTCATAAATAAGTTTAGCGCATCTTTCTTGCTGTGGCCTTCTTTAATTAATTTATCTACTTCAACAGCTCCATACATATTAGAGATTAACTCGCCAATGACGTCTAATTCTTCATCTTTTAAGGGAGCTTCAATTAAGTTTTCTAACGTTTCAATAGTTTCTAAAACGTAGTCTACATCATTTTGCTCAATAAATTCAGTTAAATGCTTAATTACCGGTAGTTTCATTGAATAGTTCGATTAAAGCGTCCATTTTATTTGTTTGTACTTGATTTACTAATTTACCATCTTTAAAAGCGGCAAATGTCGGTAGATTGCTAACGTCAGCAAGCTCTCTTGAAGCTGGAAATTTCTCAGCATCAGCGATCACGAAAGGAATAGATTCATTTTCACCGGCTAATTTTTTGAATTTAGGCTTCATAATTTTGCAATTACCACACCAAGTAGCTGAATATTGAACGAAGACGATATTATTATTGCTTACAATCTCTTGAAGATTGTCATTTTCTAATTCTTGTAACATTGATTTAAATTTTGATAGAGCGAATAGTAGTAGAGGGAAGTTGAATTCCCTCTATTAAATAACTGCTTGCTTAGAAGCGTGGATTAGTTAGCACCTAAATAAGAGGCTACACCATCACGTGTTGCGTTCATAGCTTCTTTACCTTCTTCCCAGTTTGCTGGACATACCTCACCGAATTTTTGTACGTGTGCATAAGCGTCGATCAAACGAATGTATTCTTTTACATTACGTCCTACTGGCATATCATTGACAGATTCGTGGAATACTTTACCAGTTTCGTCGATTAAGTAAGTTGCTCTATAAGCTACTGCTGAACCTTCAACTAGTGTACCATACTCAGGGTGTTCTACTTCTTTGATATCTAAGATACCTAAAACAGAAGATAAGTTACGTGTAGTATCTGCTAAGATTGGGTATGTTACCCCTTCGATACCACCATTGTCTTTTGCTGTATTTAACCATGCGAAGTGAACTTCGTTGGTATCACATGATGCACCAATAACGATTGTATTACGTTTCTCAAATTCTGGTAAAGCTTCTTGGAAAGCGTGTAATTCTGTTGGACATACAAAAGTGAAATCTTTCGGATACCAAAATAATAATACTTTTTTACCTTCTTTAGTCGCTTGCTCGAAAATGTTGATTTGTAAATTGTCACCTAAATAATCGATCGCATCTACTGTGATGCTTGGGAAACTTTTGCCTGTGAAACTCATAATGTATCTATCTTTTTGTTGTTACAAAGGTAAGGTAAAACTGTACGAGTACCTAATTGATTTTACGTATATGATATTGTTAAAATCTATAGTTGCCCTGAGGTGCGTATAGATATTTGCTATTTTAATTCCACTTGTATTTATAGGGATGGAGCTGTATATTAGCTTAGTTAGCTAAATTTTAGATGGCCTTGTAGTTCAACGGATAGAATACGGGTTTCCTAAACTTGAGATACGAGTTCGATTCTCGTTAAGGCTACATCTTTTTTTCTTACTAATATTATTAGTACACCCCCAGCTAAGATAGTTCAAAAGTACATCAATTTAACAATTCGGTTATTTTGAAAAGTACTAAAATTATCCGTTAATGTATCTATTTGGCTAATAATATCTTAGGGTTTTTATTGCTAATATAATTAGTAATAAAATTTAATTTTAAATTTGATAGTGTAATTTTGTACATTTGTTTTTATCATAAAGATTTTCCAAACAAATGAACTATAAGTTAATAAAAGAGTTTGTTGATCTGTTACAAGAATATGATCAGCAGACCACCGATTATCAAGCGGATATGCTTGTGTTTTCGAAGTGGCTTCACCAAAAAATGCTGATAGAAAGTGCTATGACAGAGCCTGAGTGGGATGGGAAAAGTAATGGGCGCTCAGCAGATTCTGTCATTAATACGTTATTAGTTCACCTTTCGAGGTATGCCAAGCTGCATGCGAAGAATGCGATACAAGATTCTATATTTTCCACTTCCGATGAATTTATTTATCTGATAAGCCTTAAAAGCTATGGAGCAATGAATAAGACAGCGCTGATTAAGATGAATGTGCATGAGAAATCTGCGGGTATACAGATTATCAATCGTCTTTTAATTATGGAGTTGGTGGAGCAGATCCCAGACTTACAAGATAAGCGCAATAAAATTATCCATCTGACAGAGAAAGGGCGGCAAGAATTGGAAGGGATTATGGGGAAAATCCGTCATGCCTCCAGTTTGGTAACGGGGAATATGACGCATAGTGAGAAAATGGAGCTTATCAGATTGCTTTCTAAATTAGAATTACATCATAAATCGGAGTTCAATGGAATCTTTTAGTTGATTTCAACCGAAATAAAAAAGCAGCAAGATTTTTTTCTTGCTGCTTTTTTTTATGGAATGGATTTTCTAAGCCCAGATATCATTCATTTCGGTTAGAATAAGGGGTTTATTATCCGTTATTACAAGGGTGTGCTCATGTTGCGCAAAGAATCCGCCGACATTTCCTTTCATCGTCCAGCCATCTTTTTGAGTTACTGCCATCGTAGATTTGCTGGAAATGAATGTTTCAATGGCCACAACAGAGTTCTTTTTAAATCTACGTGTATCGAACTTGTCCTTAAAATTTAGGAGATCTAAGGGTTCTTCATGCAGCCCACGGCCAATGCCATGGCCTGTCAGATTTTTAATGACTTTGAAGCCTCTTTTTTTAGCTTCTTGTTCGATTATACCACCAATATCACAAATTTTAACGCCTCCTTTTATGCTCATAATGGCTTTATGGAGAATATATTTCGACGCATCTACAATCGGTTGATACTGATGAATATCATTACCTATCACAAATGAGCCTCCATTATCAGCCCAAAATCCTCCTAACTCAGCGGAAACATCAATATTTATTAAGTCTCCATCTTGAATAATGCGATCTGCAGCAGGGATGCCGTGTGCTACTTCATCGTTGAGGCTGATGCAGGTGAATCCTGGGAACTTATAGGTTGCAAAAGGCGCAGATACAGCACCATATTTTTTTAATACCTCTCCACCGAAGTCATCAATTTCCTTGGTGCTCATTCCTATTTTAGTGAAATTTCGCATTTCCTTAAGCGTTAGGGCTACTGCTTCAGCGGCTTTTTTCATGCCGATTAAATCGGATTCGTCTTGAATAGTCATTTATATGAAAACTAATGTTGTGCCGCAAATTTAAGATTTCTTCGCTTAAAATAGTGTTGTTTCACATGAAACCTCCGCATAAGCACTTAAATATGACTTTCATTTGTGAAAAATTTGGCTATTATTTGTATTTTGTAGCAAGCCGTTATTTGTGTTTAATTAAGAGCTATTAATCGATATATGAATCAAGATTCCCTATTCCGAAATTTACCCTGTCCAACAGATCGCACGATTGAAGTGGCAGATCAAACCTATTTATTTTTTGGAGGTACAGCCTATTTAGGTTTATCAAATCAGGCTGATTTTCGAAATTTACATATTACAGGGATGTATCGCTATGGCATCAATAATGGGACATCTAGAAATAATAATGTGCAATTGGCGGTTTATGGGCAAGCGGAAGCCTATTTGGCCACGACTTACGGTGTCGAGGAGGCAATCTTGCTGTCGTCCGGTTACTTGGCGGCACAGCTAGCGATTAAGAACCTCTCCCATTTAGGGAAAATATATTATGCACCTGCCGCGCATCCATCGCTCTGGCTGCAAGATAATCCCGGGGTTAAGGGGGATTTTTCGAGCTGGGCATATTCTTGTGTGCAGGAGATTAATAATGCCCCCGAGGAGGCTTTTGTTATTGTTAGCAATAGCTTGGATAATATGCTACCTAGCAGCTATGATTTTGAGATCTTTAAGGCCGTTAATCCTGCGAAGAAGCTGTATTTTCTAGTGGACGATTCACATGGGATAAATGTCATTTCCAATGCCCGTTTTTCCGTGGATAGCGCGCGCTTTCAGCGGCCCAATTGGGAGCTTATTGTGGTGTCTTCGTTGGCGAAGGGCATGGGGATAGATGCCGGTGTCGTATTTGGCTCACGCGCAGTTATGCAGGCTATGAGGGCGCATCCGATCTTTACAGGGGCCTCTCCAGCATCCCCTGCGGCGGCCTATGCATTACAGCATGCGGAGGCGATCTATAAGCAGGCGTATATTTCTTTACAACGGAATATGAAGCAGCTGCAGGCTGAGCTTCCGGCCTCTTGTATTTACCGTGCTGACTTCCCTGTTTACACGTTTAAGGAGGTTGCGTTATATGACTATTTAAAAAAAGCGGGAATTTTAATTTCCTCCTTTCCTTACCCCTTGGCGAGCGACCCATTATTGAACCGTGTGGTTATAAATAGTGCTCATACGGCGGCGGATATTGCGCGTTTACAGGAATGTCTTGTTACATTCTTTGCAGAACACGAAAAAAAATAAAATAAAGCAGTTTTTAGCTATGGCTATGCTGTGAACAGGTCAATTTTGCAAATTTGTTTTTGTTTATTTTCCAAAGCTTCGAGAAAACGCAAGCAGCAAGAAAAATTACTGGTATTGAAATTAAATATTTGATTTTCAGTAAATAAGTGTATTTTTGCAGCTGTTTTTACAATAGGATTTAGTGGGGACAGGGCTTAAAATGTTGTAAATGAAAAGCTTTAGTAAAAAGGTATGATAAAAAAAAAGACAATTTTATTTTTATTCATCACTTTAAAGCGATACTTTTGCAACCCCAAAGAATTGCGGGCTTAAGGGTTGAAAAATAAATAATTACAGTAAAATAGATATGACTAAAGCAGAAATTATTGCAGAAATCTCTAACAAAACTGGCTTAGAGAAGGTAGATGTACAAGAAACGGTAGAAGCGTTTTTCAAAGTTGTAAAAAATGCAATGGTTGGTGGAGAAAACGTTTACGTCAGAGGGTTTGGTAGCTTTGTTGTTAAAAAAAGAGCTGAAAAAACCGCAAGAAATATTTCGAAAAACACAGCTATTATTATTCCAGAACATTTTGTTCCAAGCTTTAAACCAGCAAAAGTTTTTGTTGAAAAAGTAAAAAACGGAAATAAATAGTAGTAAAACTATTTAAAAAATGCAAAAAACCAAACAAGTAGTCGTTATCGGGGTCGTTGGGGCCCTAGTAGCTGTTTTATTGGCACAACCAATTAAGGGTTTGGTGAATGACAAAGAGGAAGCTCAGACGTCCGCGCCTACAGCAAATTCTTCGGAATTCAATTTGGAAAATGTGTCGCAAATGTCAAAACAAGGATTAAATTCTTCATTAATCGAAGAAATTTCCGATATTGAGGCGCAGATTACAAAAAGTTCTGCTGAAGAAAAGGTATCTTTGCTTCAGCAGTTAGCGGATAAGTGGGATGATTTAGCAAAGCCCGCTCCCCAAGGATTCGTATATGAGGAGATGGCAAAGACCTCTCCGAAGTTAGAATACTGGTTAAAAGCAGGTCAAGCTTATCGTGCAGCTTATACGAATTTGCAAGATACTACCCTAGCGCAATCGTTAAATCAAAATGCCATTCGTGCTTTTGAAAACGCGGTAAAACTAGATGGTAGCAATTTGGACGCAAAGACTGGCTTAGGCGCAGCGATGGTATCTGGGACTAATAATCCTATGGCCGGAATTGCACTCCTAAGAGAAGTGGTTGCTGCGGATCCGAAAAATATTGAAGCAAATAAAACACTGGGATTGTTTTCATTACAATCTCGCCAGTTTGATAAAGCTATCGAACGTTTCAAAACAGTAATTGCCTTGAAACCCGATGCCGAGTCTTACTTTTACTTAGCTACAGGCTATGAAAATATTGGGCTGAAGAATGAAGCTATTGCTGCTTTTCAACAAGCAAAGCAATTGGCGGCTGATCCTACCCTCTCACAATTTATCGATCGCAGGATTGAGGAATTGAGCAAGTAATTAACAATTCATTTATAATCACAAAAAATTAAAGCTATGCCAAGCGGAAAAAAAAGAAAAAGACACAAAATGGCTACTCACAAACGTAAAAAACGTTTAAGAAAAAATAGACACAAGAAAAAATAGTCTTGCGTGAGCTGATGCTATGGAAACAGCTCCAGCCTCGTGCTCGAAAGTTTTATAGCAAATTAAGCTTTATACAATCTATGGGTTCATGCTTGCATGTACTCGTAGATTGTATTTTTTCATTTATGCGTTTTTTTAGTATTCATGCGATATAAGGCAGCCATTGTTGCCCAGATATCAAAACAAATGTAGCTGTTGGTAAAGGAATTAATTATCGATTCTACTCCTGAAAAAGGAGTAACTATTGCTTTACTACAGGATAAACAGCTGGTTGAACTGAACAAGGAAACCGTCAATAATAATTTTGCCGTTGGGGATATCTATCTCGGACGTATCAAAAAAATTATGCCTGGTTTAAATGCAGCCTTCGTAGATGTAGGGTATGAAAAGGATGCGTTCCTTCATTACCTAGATTTAGGGCCTCAAGTTCAGTCCTTAATCAAGCTGACCCGCATAGTAAAGAACGGCAGTTACCAAGAGAAACTGCTCAATAGTTTAAAATTAGAAAAGGACATCGATAAGGCTGGCAAAATTTCGGATATCTTAAGCCGTAATATGTTATTGCCAGTTCAGATAGCTAAAGAACCTATCTCTACAAAAGGACCACGATTGAGTTCGGATTTATCAATCGCCGGAAGATTTGTTGTATTGGTCCCTTTCTCAAGTACAGTTTCCATTTCTAAACGTATAAAAGGTAGCACAGAACGTACACGCCTTAAAAAAATTGTCGAAGGCATTAAGCCACCGAATTTTGGGGTTATTATACGTACAGTCTCTGAAGGTAAGGGAGTTGAAGAACTTCAAAAAGACCTCTTAGACTTAATTGCAAAATGGGAATTGTTTACCAAGCGCCTGCGTAATGCCGAACCTCCTCAGAAAGTGTTAGGTGAAATGGATAGAGCTTCTACCATTTTACGTGATATCTTAACCGATGAGTTTACGCATATTCATGTAAATGATACCGCCATATATGAGGAAACAAAATCATATGTGCAGGAAATTTCTCCCGATTTGGAGAAAATAGTAAAACTTTATAAGCATAAAGAACCTATTTTCGAACACTTTGGCGTGGAGAAACAAATTAAGGCGGCCTTTGGCAAGACGGTCACCCTTCCGGGTGGTGCTTATTTGGTAATTGAGCACACAGAAGCGTTACACGTAATCGATGTAAACAGCGGAAACCGAACAGCTAACAAGGAAAATCAAGAAGATAATGCCCTTCTTGTAAATATGGAAGCGGCGAAAGAAATTGCCCGTCAGTTACGATTAAGGGATATGGGAGGTATTGTCGTTGTCGACTTTATCGATATGCATAAGCCTAATAATCGGAAAGAGCTCTTTAATCACTTACGTGAATTTATGGCCACTGACCGCGCAAGACATACCATTTTGCCTCCGAGCAAATTTGGTTTAGTACAAATTACTCGCCAACGCGTAAGACCAGAAATGAGCATTGTGACGAATGAAAAATGTCCCGCTTGTGATGGCACTGGTGAAATCCGATCAAGTATTGTCCTGATGGATGATATTGAAAGTAACTTAAGTTTTATTCTACAGGAACAAAATGAAAAGGGCATCACGCTATGTGTACACCCTTATATTGAGGCTTTTATTAAGTCCGGTTTTGTTTCTCGTCGTTTAAAATGGTTTATAAAGTATGGCAAATGGATTAAAGTTCAATCCGTAGGTGCATATAATCTAACAGAATTTCACTTCTTTAATGCTAAAGAAGAGGAAATTAAGATGTAAACGAAAGACATTGTCAAAAAGGGATAGCCGCTAGGTTATCCCTTTTTTTATTAGCGCTAAGGCTTCCGCTAATCGTGGGGAGGCCTCCTCCGCTGAGAGCCAATTTATTACAATACCATCTTTTTCCATCTTTCGGAAATAGGTCATCTGCCTTTTGGCATAGCGATGTATTTCGACCTCCAACTTAATATAGAAAGCGTCATAGCTTATAAGCCCTTGAAGAAATAAGGAGCAATATTTATATTCTAGACCATAGTATATCAATTCCGCATGACTTACGCCTCCCGCTAAGAGCTCTTCTACCTCCTGCAGCATTCCCGCGGCTAGGCGTTCCTTTAAACGGGTTGAGATCTTTTCTCGACGAAGGCTTAAGGCTGGATTCAGTCCAATGATTAGGGCATCTTGAATGGGTGCGGGATTTTGCTTAAAGGAATCCCCATAAGCTTCTAAATAGGTGATAATTTCTAAGCCTCGGATAAGACGTTTGCTGGTGCTACTATCGATTTTTAAATCTTCAGGAATGGTTTTACCAGCTAATAGCGCTTGCAAGCTAGGGCGGTCCAACTCGCTGAGCTGTGCCCTAAGGGGTTCATTGATGGGTACTTGACTGTATTTGGCACCCTGTAGGATCGCCTGAATATACAGACCTGTGCCTCCACAAAGAATAGGCTGTTTTCCTTGCTCTTTCAGCTGTTCATAGACTTCAAAGAAGTCCGCTTGAAAACGGGCGATATTATACTTTTCACCAGGGTCACAGATATCTATTAGAAAATAAGGGATTTCTTGGTATTCTGCCAGGTCTTTACCCGTACCTATATTCATGGATCTATATACCTGTCGAGAATCTGCGGAAAGGATTGCTCCCTGGAGCTGCTGCGCTAGGGATACGGCAAGGGAGGTCTTGCCAGAGGCGGTAGGTCCTAAGATGACTATTAATTGAGCTGCGGCAGCTTTTTTAGGCTGCTGCAGCTCAATTGGATTATTTTTGTCTGTTATCACAGTACAAATTTAGTCCATTTTTCGTTGCTTTCATTATTATTTACCACCGTTTCAATAAAGGCCATACCACGTACGCCATCATCTACATTCGGAAAATCTAATTCTTCTGCCGTAGGAGCTCTTCCTTCTAGTTTGGCAGATACTGTCAATGCAAAATTACGGTAGATATTCGCGAATGACTCTAATAGGCCTTCAGGATGTCCTGCAGGAATACGGGTGTTATGTGTCGCAAAGGAGCTTAAGGTAAAGGGAGCTTGGTAAGCATTTCCTGTACGGAAAAGCTGACGTGGCTGTCCTGTCATCTTAATAATTAAATTATTGGGATCTTCATTAGCCCATTCAAGGCCACCTTTCTCTCCGTAAATACGGATGCGTAAAGCATTTTCCTCTCCTGCGGAGATTTGAGAAGCCATTAATACACCTTTAGCACCATTTTCAAACCGTAATAACACCGATCCATCATCATCTAAGGTGCGTCCTTCAACGAAGGAGGTTAAATCCGCACATACTTCTTGGATTTTTAAGCCTGTTACATATTCTGCTAGATGGGCAGCATGGGTGCCTATATCTCCCATCGCTAATGAGCGCCCTGATTTTTTGGGGTCTGTGCGCCATGCAGCGCCTGCATTTCCCTCACGTTCGGTAAGTTGTGAAAGCCATCCTTGGGGGTATTCAACAACGATTTTACGTATTTTCCCGAAATATCCTTCCTGAACCATGGCTTTTGCTTGTTTCACAAGGGGATATCCGGAGTAAGTATGCGTTAGACAAAGGGTCTTACCTGTTCGCTCTACGGCCTCTTTTAAGGAGATTGCTTCCTCTAGGGAAATGGTCATAGGCTTCTCGATAACTACATTGAACCCATTCTCTAAGGCCATTTTTGCAGGAGCATAGTGGACGAAATTAGGGGTAACTATGGTTAAGAAATCCATGCGCTCGCCTTCCGGTAGTTCACGCTCCTTTGTAATCATCTCCTCAAAATTAGCATAGCATCTATCCTGGGGGATAAAAAGCTCTTCAGCAGATTCTTTATTAACAGCAGGATTAATACTAAAGGCGCCACAAACGAGCTCAATTTTTCCATCCATATTGGCAGCAATACGGTGTACAGCTCCGATAAAGGCATCTTTACCTCCACCGACCATTCCCATACGTAGTTTACGTTTCATTGTTTAGATAAGTCTTGTTTTTCAGTTTATAATGCTTAAATATAAGCATGAAATATGGCTATTCATAGTATTTAACCATTTTTAAACTGCCTAAATTGTATTTTATATAGCTTTTGGGGTATTGTTTGCGTAGTTCGATTTCCTGTTCTTCAGCGTGTATCGTATAGCGTCTACCCTCCTGAATAAGCAATTTAATGCTAGGAATCTGTCCTTTTAATTCGAAGCCTATCTGACTTAAGGAGGAATTTTGGCTCCAGTCAAGGTCGCAGTAGCTCATAATATCGCCAGGCTTAAAATCACTGTAAAAGGCTTTCAGCAATTTACTGAGGCCTCCAACCACGAGATAGTTGCTTTTATGACAGAACCTGATAAGTTCAAAAGAACGGTGCGGTGCAGGCTTCTCATGGTTTCTGCGGCCTCCGCTGAATACAGCTAAGGACACAAGCTCTCCATTATCATATAAGCCGTACCGATATTTTCCGGGCATGACTTCTTGCAGATGATGCTCAGCGAGAAACTGGCTACTGATATTTTTATCCACCCTAGCGACCACCGTCTGTCGCGCGTAGAGGCGCTTACATTTTCCAGAAAGTGTGCAGATACGTGCTAATACCTTTGGATAGTGATACTGTAAGATGTCGACATCGATATGGACGGCATTGATTTGCTGGGCAGCATGGTGTGGAGTGGTCGCTGCATAGAGATATATGGAAAATGGTAGTCTGGGCGATTGTAAGATAAAATCGCCGTTTTCAGGAAGCTCCACCAAGGAGATTTGACAGTTTAACTGCTGACTTAAATCTTCTTTTAATAGGGCTACAAGCTGCTCAAAAGGTCTTATTCCATATTCCATAAGACAAAGTTAGTATTCTACAGCCATATATTTGAAAGGGTAATTGCTAAATTATAATTACCTTTGCCTATAATAAATTAATAAATAACATGAAACTTCCGATAGTTGCATATGGTGATCCTGTTCTAAGAAAGAAAGCCGAAGAAATAGATGAGGACTATCCTCAATTAAAAGAGTTAATTTCGAATATGTTTGATACCATGTATGGAGCACATGGTGTAGGGCTTGCTGCGCCACAAATAGGTCTGCCTATACGTCTATTTGTAATAGATGCAACGCCTTTTGCCGACGATGAGGGTGCTGAAGAGGGATTAAAGGATTTTAAAAAGGTTTTTATTAACCCAATTATTGTTGAAGAGTCTGGGGAAAAATGGAACTTCTCGGAGGGCTGTTTGAGTATTCCAGATATTTCAGAAGAAGTATCTCGTTATCCCAATGTGAAGATTAATTATTTAGATGAGAACTTTGAGGAGCATGAAGTAGACTTAACAGGTCTTGCAGCGCGTGTGGTACAACATGAGTATGATCATATCGAAGGTAAGTTATTCACCGATAAATTAGGCCCTTTAAAAAAGGCGATGATTAAATCTAAATTGGATAATATTTCTAGGGGTCAAGTTCGCGTGGATTACCGTATGAAGTTTCCCGCACAAAAGAAAGGTAGATAATATCAGTTATACTAGATACAAATCACGAAGCAGCAGCTTCGTGATTTTTTTTGTTCTTAGTTATGCTCCTAATTCCTAATAATAGGTAAAGATAGCTTATAGCGTACTGCAAAAATACGGATGGTGAATACTATAACGGCCGATATAAAGGCGTTGATGCCGCTTTCCATGCCAAGTTTATCCAACGTTACATAGGTTACTGCACCGGCAAGGCAGGCTGTAGCATATATCTCGCGACGGAAGATAAGTGGAACTTCATTGAGCATGACATCTCTAATTACTCCTCCCATTACAGCGGTAAACATCCCAAAAATTACGGCCGCAATACCCGAACTATCATAACTTAACGATTTCTGTACACCGACAATGGTAAAAAATCCAATACCTATCGCGTCAAAGAGAAATAAGGTGCGCGCTAAACGGTCGAGCTGCTTATTGGCAACAGCAGAAATTACAACACCGATTAGGATGGCTAATAAGTAATTTCCATCATCAACCCATACGGGCCTTAGGTTTAAGAAAACATCTCTTAGGGAACCTCCGCCAATAGCGGTCAGGAAGCCCGTAAAGGTTGCCCCAAATACGTCGATATTCTTTCTGTTAGCAGCCATAGCACCTGATATAGCAAATACCATTACTCCTAACAAGTCTATATAATATATAAAGTCCATGGACGTCATCCGGTCGAAGGGTTGGTTTTTAATACCCTTTGCAATTATACTAAATTTATAGGGATGTGGCAGTAAGTATTTATACGATGTCTTACTTTCGTATCGACCTACTATTCCTATTATATAAGGAATAATGACCCTCCTGCACCCTATTTTTAGCGCTTTTAATGCCTATTTAAAATTTAGTGAGCAAGTTAATAGCGAGTTACAATAAATATGCGGACAATAGTTGCATCGTATTTGTTTTTTGCCCTATCTTTGCATCACTCCGCAAGGGAGGAACGGTATTTAGAAATATAAAAACAACTGGAAACGCATTCGCAATTTTAGTATATTCATTTTCTGAAAATCTTGAAAAACAGTCTTTAAATAAGCCAAACAAACTTTTTTCAAATAAAGTTTGGAAGTTTAAAAAAGATTCCTACCTTTGCAGTCCCGACGGAAACGAAGGGGTTAACATCGCAAGGATGTTAACATAACAAAATGACAGATCAATCAGCAAGCGTGCTGAACGATATATAAGCAGAAGCGAGATGCGGATGCGACTAAGTTCTTTAAAAGATATAATCAAGTAGCGTAATGAGTAGTTGAAATTTTAACAACGAAAGTTATACTAAAATTCAACCAAGTCAATTCAGATTAGAAATTATAAAACGATCAACATTTCTATTTTTATAAATAGTCAAGTGATCACACTTCATTTTACAATGGAGAGTTT
>JAGKSB010000015.1 GCA_017942165.1 Rhinopithecimicrobium faecis
GCCTTATCCTCTTCAAGATGATTAGATAGTTCAGCATCCATCATGGATTCCAGTAAATGCTTCATTAAAGGCGCCAGAACGCCGTCGTTCGGAGATAAACTCTTGCCGTTGTAAAGACCTTGAATGGCTTCTGCTTTGAAGCGCTCAAAGTCAAATGGAGTCTCGTCTTTCATGACCATGTTATTTGAATAATTAAATATATAAAATCTTATTAAATTATTCCCCTGACACAGTTCACGTTACAGTCTCTACCCTTGAAAAGCTAGGATGCTGATTTCTAAATTTGAATCTGACTGTTCTTTAGCAAGCAATAAAGCCTGTTTAAAATGAAAGTCTGTCCGCGTATTTACCTCCTCATAGAAATCAGCATAGCCTAAAGCCAAATATAGATGATGTACAGCCAACATTTGCTGATCTTGAAATTGGATTGCATAGTCTCTTATGTGCGTGGCTTGGTGAATCATTCGTGTGCTGTCGCGCTTAAAATCTATTCTGTGATTCAAAATATAAGATATCTTTTCGGGTACAGTTGGTAGGGACATCCAGGGGACATGCTGTCCAAAGGCTGTTGAAATCAGTAGTTGACCCATTAGAATGACTGCAAAGTAAATATTCATTATATCTGTATTGTTTTAAGTTTTGTTTGGCTTGTCTTATGTGGGAATTATGGTATCCCTATATCATATGGTACGTAAATAAGGTTCAACTGTATATCTATGGTTCAAATGTAGTATATAAGGTTTATTTTAACAATAGAATTAGTCAAAAAATAATTTTATGGTTAATTTGATAATTTTAGATAAATTTTAATTTATTTATAAGGTATTTTTTATTGTCTCTGTAAATGTCCATACGATGTCCCTTGTGCGTCTTATTTAAATGTATTAGGTTAGTTGAAATATAGAAGTAAGTTTTTTGTTTGAATATTAATTAGTATTTAAAAAAATTTCAACTATTTACCTAAGAAAGCATCGTATGAATTTTAGTAGTTTATTAGAAGAAATAATTTTCTTCTTCTCATTCGTTCCGTGGATTATTCGGCTAGCCATAGGATTTATTGTATTTAATTTATTGGTATTCTTGGCACTTTTCTTTTCGACCTATTTCTTAATCCGAAAGAAGAAGCGTCAAGAAGCCCATTATCTAGCCTATGAAAAGGCCTATAAAGATGCTATTCATAAGGTGCTAGCTAACGCGAATGTGCTTTCAGCGAGTAGCATTCTGGATCGATTTGAAACGCAATTTGGTAGATTGACTAGCGTCAAATACGAAGAAATAAATAATGCCCTCATCGATTTGGTAACAGCGGATCCAAAACTTTATAGCTGCAACAACTACACTCCCCTAATTGATGGATTAAAGATTAAAAAATACTTGGAAAGAAAGTTAGACTTCTCGAAGACTGCAAACCGTTTAAAGGCGATGAAACAGCTTTCAAGCCTGAAGATTACAGTCTCAGATTCAAAGATTCTACCCTTTACCTTTAGCAAGAATACACCTATTCGTAAGGGAGCGCGCACGGCATATGTGGTAATTAGTAACAATAATCCGTTCAAATTTTTTGAGCTATCTGATAATCAGATGAATGAATGGGATCAGATAAATCTCTTGCAGCAATTAGAGCTACATCACAAGGGTAATTTACCGAATTTCAGCAATTGGATTAAATACTCCAAAGATCCCTCACAGATTATTTTTTCCGTTCGAGCTATTGCGCACTTTAGGCAACAAGGGGCCACAGAAGGGCTTCTCCAATTGCTTGCTACGGATAATCATATGATTCGCGAAGAGGTCATCCGTGCGATGGCAAGCTTGCGAATTACCGATGGGGAAGACAAGTTGAAAGAAATATATTCCTCACAACCGCGAAAATGCCAAGTAGCAATCATTGAAGCCTTGGCGCAGATTTATAGTATGCGCTCCTTAGATTTCTTTGTAGATACCCTACGGATTACAACGAATGCTGAGCTGAAGAAAGTCCTACTAGAAGCGATATATAGCTATGGAATAGCAGGTCGAGAGGTATTCAATAATTTATTGCTGACGGCGAAAGATTTTGATTTAATTATTCTAAATCATATCAAACACCCATTGAATAAATCCAAATTCAGCGATTTAAATAATCGCTTATCTCCTGGGAAGGAGGTTTTTGATTATGCGCCCTTAGAACAACCATCACCTTTATCCTTACTATAGCTTTTTAAAACCTGACAAAATGTTTATTCATTATTTTGAATCTGCGGTGTTTTTTTACTCCACAGCCATCATCCTGCTATCATTACTTTTGGGCACCTTCGCTTTAGTTAAAACGCGGAATTTTAAATTATATAATCATAAATCAGATGACGAGGATTTATTAAGATCCCACCTAACTCCAGGGATATCAATCGTGGCTCCAGCCTTTAATGAGGAGCTGACCATTATTGAGAATGTTAACTCCTTACTGACCTTAAACTACCCACTCTTTGAAGTAATTATCATCAATGATGGTAGTACCGATAATACGTTAAAACTCTTAATTGAGCAATTTGAATTAGAGGAAACGGCGTATGCCTATATTGAACGTATAAAGACCACTCCCTTTAAACGGATATTTAAATCATCCAATCCCCGCTATAGCCACTTAACTATCGTCGATAAGGTCAATGGAGGAACGAAGGCTGATGCTTCGAATGCCGGCATCAATGCTTCTCAATATCCTTATTTCCTTTGCACGGATGTCGATTGTATTCTCGATCGTGACACGATGTTGAAAATGATCAAACCGATCTTAAACTCCAAAAGCCGTACCATCGCCGTGGGTGCGACACTACGTATGTCCAATAGCTGTGATATTCAAGAAGGACGTATTACGCGTGTGCGTCCTCCACGCTCACTCATCCCGCGCTTTCAAGAGTTGGAATACCTCCGTTCTTACCTGTTTGGGAAATTGGGCTGGAGCTTTTTAAACTGTGTTCCTAATGTGTCTGGAGGGTTAGGACTTTTTGAGAAAGAAGTCGCTATCAATGCTGGCGGATACGATGGAACTTCCCATGCCGAGGATATGGATTTACTGACCAAGATGGTGACCTATATGATTAATTCTAATTTGGTCTATAAGGTGGAATATATACCCGTGTCCTGTTGTTGGACGGAAGGGCCGCCAACCTTAAAGATCTTAGCGCGTCAGCGTATCCGCTGGGCTACGGGGCTGACACAAATATTTGTGGTACATCGTAAAATCCTCTTTAATGCAAAATACAAGAAGTTGGGCTTAGTGGTATTTCCAATAATTTTCATCTTTGAATTTTTAGCACCTATTGTCGAGCTCCTAGGCTTAATTATATTTTTCTACCTCTGTTTTTTGGGAAAGATTAATTGGGATTACGCCTTATTTATATTCTTATATACGTACACTTTCTCGATAGTAATTAGCACGTTGGTACTCTTTATTGACAATCTAGTTAAGCGTCAATATAAGAGTTTTGGGGAAGTTATGAAGCTCTGGGTCCTAGTACTTATAGAACCGTTTATTTATCATCCGCTTTCTATTTTCTTCAGTATCTACGGCTACATCAAATTCTTTATTTTAAAAGATATTAAATGGGGAACCATGACGAGACAAGGATTCGAAATTAAACCTGAAATTCAAAATTCAAATGCGTAACTCAAACATTTTTAAGCTTCTATGGAGCTGTTTATTTATTATTTTTTCGCTTCCATATACCTCGGCACAGGTACAAAATGACGCGATGAATCAAGCGCGTGCAGCTGGAAGATTGGGGAATTATGCTAAAGCATTAGAACTTACTAAAAGGGCGCACAATCAGGATCCCAAGGATATGGATATTAAAGAGTTTCTTGGGAAATGTTACTTAGAGCTCGGTCAACTAAAAAACGCCCGCGTCACCCTATTGGATGTTTTACGTAAATCTCCAGAGCGACTCGACTCCCGTTACTATCTGATCAATGTGGAAGCACGTGACAAACGCTATGCCAGTGCCATAGGCTTCGTGAATGAGATTCTTGAACGTAAGCCCTATGACAAGGAGCTTTGGATGCGGAAAATATCCTTTTATAAGGAAATGAAGAATTTCCCAGAAATGGAGAAAGCTACCATCCGCTTGATGCAAATATATCCCAATGATGCGAAGATTAAAGAGGTTTATAATGCGCACGTAAAAGATAATGCAGGGAAGGCTATTAAAAAGTATGATATGCTTTCTGCGGCTGCGGAGTATGAGGCAGCATTAAAGATTTCAAAAAATGACCCTGGCATATATTTAGGACTTATCAATGCATATATTAATCTAAATGACTACAATGCAGCGCTTACAGCCTCCAATAAAGGCTTGACGGTATTGCCTAATAATGAGGCTATCTTCCTGAAGAAAATTTCAGTATTAGAGGCACAAACGAACTATTCAGAAGCGATTAGCTTGTTGGAGCAACGTATGGCTAGGAGGGACAATCCTAAATATCGTCAGCTGATTTCATATTTAATTGCAGAGTCTGCGAAGAAGCAAGTAAATACGGATCCTTACATTCTCTATAGTAAATTGTATGCGCGAAATCCTGGAGATAAGCAGGCCTATGATTATATCTTAAAAATGGCTTTAGAGCGTGGAAATTACAATGATGCGCAGGAATTATTATCTAAAGGATTAAAGGCTACACCTAATTCTAAGGAGCTATTAGTGAAGCAAGCCTTAGTTTATGAGGAAACAAAGCAGCCTGAAAAAGCCTTTGGAATTTACCAGCGCTTACATAAGCTCTTCCCTAATGATACCGATATCTATGAAAAATATGTTGCTTATGCTTTCAATGATGCTAAGCAGAATTTGGAGGATACCGATGTGAAAGAGGCTTTGCGCGGTTTTCAAATTGCTTCGACGCATCCGGAATACCGTACTGATGCGAAGCGCAAGATGTTTGCACTCTATGAAATGGAGAAGAAGTACCCTGAAGCTATTCAGGTAATCGATGAGTTAATTGCTGAAAACCCTCGCTCTGAGCAATACCTATTGCAGAAGATTACTCTTCTCTCTAATATGGAAGCGCATGATAGAGCAATGGCAGAAGCTAAGATATTCTACCAACAGTTTCCCAATGAAGCTCGTTTTCCGGATTTATTGGAGGAGATTTCCGTGAAGTTTATAAAAATATTAAATGTCCAAGAGCGCTACGAGGAGATTATTCCTGTGGTAGACTTCTTATTGCAGGTAGATCCAAGAAATAAGCAAGCCTACAGCTACGGCATCGGCGCTCGTGTAGGCCTCTATAAAATAGATGATGCCCTAAGCTTCTCCAAGAAGGCGGTACAATTGTATCCCGATGAAAAAATATTCCGCCTTAAGAATGCTGATTTATATGCTCAACTGAAAGATTATGGGCAGGCTTCCGAGGTGTTAAAAGCCTTGAAGAAAGACTATCCTTATAATGACACTATTCGTAACGCTTGGCTGGAGGCGATGTACCGCGATGCCAAAATGCAGGCTGCAAATGCGCGTCAAGCGCGCGAACGCCAAATATATGAGGAAATTTTAATGGATAGGCCTGCAGAAATTCCAGCCTCTATTTCCTTGGCTAAATTGCATTTAACCAATAAAGAGTACGAGGAAGCACTTCGAATTCTTGATCGCGGAATGGAACGCAACCCATTGAATGAAGAACTGGTTTATTACAAAGGCTTGGCATATGAATACCTTGGGGACTACCCCAAAGCGATAGCCTATCAGGAAGCTTATCGTCCTTTAGATAGCCGCTACCAAGAGCATAAAGAACATATTGCCTTATTAAAATCTAAATTATATAAGAATCAAGTTTCCTTTGGATATACGAATGTCAAGGCTGACTCCGTAGCATTTAATACTTCTGTTGCGAATTTAGAATATGCCTTCTCACCCAATAAGAATCATAGTATTGTTGGACGTATGAATTATGCTGGAAGACCTTCAGGAGTAGGAATTCAAGGGGAAGTGGATTACTATTTAACATTGAAAAATAAGTCTAAGTCAAACTTCCTCTTTAGTGGGGGCCTGGCGACAAAATATTTTCAGAAAGTGAAAGCTTCTGTATCTTATTTTCAACCTCTCAAAGGCAACTGGCAGACAGAAGTAGGCATTCGCTATGCAAAATTAACGAATGACAGCAATTTCTTGACAGGAATTGTAGGGGTTGAAAAGACATTGAATACAACCTGGTTAAACCTGCGTGCTTTCTATATGAATGATAGTAAGGAGAGTTACTATAATATCTTGGCGCAAGCGCGTTTTTATATGTTAAATGAGCGGGACTATATCGTCGGTATGATGTCTGTCGGAAATGCTCCCGAGGACACACGCTTGGATTTTCAGCTTCAAAACTTCCTATCTTTTACGAACACCCTGGTAGGCACGGGCTATTTTCACCATTTATCCTATAAATCCAGAATTGGACTGCTAGGAACCTGGGCAAATTACCAAACGAATACAAACCGCTACATCAATCAATACAATGTTTCCGTTTCCTTTCTAACAAAATTTTAAATGAGAAGTACACTAATATTAAGTTTTTTAATATTATATATGATGACAAGCTGTGCTAAACAAGAGAATATCTTATTCTATAAAAAAGGGGAGGTCATTCCGCAGATTTATATAGAAGGAGAGCAGTATGTGGAGTTGGCCAATCTATTTAGACAACTTTTTAAGCAGCATACAGGTCAAGATCTTCCCATCAGCAGACAGCAGCCGAAGGGCAGCTACCTCCGTTTTCAGCTGGCTCTAGCATCGGATAAACAAATGTCCTTGGATGACTATCGCATTTATTTGGAGGATGAGTCGCTTGTGATATCTGGAGGAAATAGTTTGGCTTTACAAACGGCCTGTCAGCATTTTTTTGATAAGTTGGCACCACGGGATGTACGGATTGCAGCGGCTGCTACTTCGGAAATAGGAGGCCTCATAGATGAAATATCCTTAACGCATGACTACCTCTTAGAAAATAGAAGTCACTACGTTTTTCAATTTCGGGAGCCTTTCTTTCCGACTAATAATGACCCTGCATTCCGTTTAGCGCAGCATACACATCACCTCTATGATATTTGGGGCCTATGGGGGCATAACCTGCATAAGTTTATTGAACCTACAGAAGCGATGTATGCCCAGGTTGGTGGACAAGTGGAGGCTACGCAATATGATTTCTCCAGCCCTGAATTGGAGAAAGCTTTGGTGCTGGCTATTAGTGAACAGATAAAAGAAGATCCCGGAAAAAATCATTTTATGATTCTTCCCAACGACAATGAGATTGCGTGTCTCTGTGATGCCTGTGTGGCGGCTGGAAATACGGAAGGTAATGCAAGTCCAGCCGTATTTAAACTACTAAATAGTTTAGCCAAACGTTTCGAACATCAGGTATTCTTTACCGCAGGCTACAGAAGTACCCGTCAAGCACCAAAATTTTCTATGAAAGCAAATACGGGTGTTTTCGTGAGTACGATGGATTTTCCGAAGACAGTACCAGTTCAAGGGAGCAAGCGCAGGGAGGAGATCACGGAAGTTTTTAAGGCATGGAAAGAGGCCTTACCACGCATATATCTTTGGGACTACGCCATCAATTTTGATAATTATTACGACGCTTTTCCAAGCCTATTGGTGGCGCAGCAGAATTTAAAATTCTATCAAAGTCAAGGTGTGAAGGGGGTATTTATACAAGGAAATGAAGATGGCTATTCGGCTTTTGAGGATTTAAAGGCTGTCGTCTATGCCAAACTTCTGGAAGATCCCAATCAGGATTTAATGCAGATTATTCGAAGTTACTTATCGAGCCGCTATCCCGGAATTGGAGACGATATCGCCGATTACTACCTCGCCATAGAGCAACGTGCATTGGCAACTCCTTTTAACCAAGATATTTACGCTGGTATAAAGCAGGCGCAGCGCAAATATTTACAGGTGTCTGAATTCCATTCTTTTTATAAAAAGCTGGAACAGCATATGGAAAGCGAAGCTCCTGCAGATAGTCAGCTGCAGAAATTGTATTTAGCGATGACCTTTCAGCAGCTAGAGATAATGCGTGGAAATGGAATTCTGGAGTTTGGTTATGCGGCACAGTTATCGGGACAAAGATTCTATGAAGCCTATCCTCAGGTGTCGGTTTATTTAGAGAGAGTGCAGCGTTTGGCGCAGGAGTTAAAGCTCCCTATATACAATGAGCTAAATGATCGAATCGTTGATTATATCGCTTCTTGGCAGGATATCCTATTGAATAATCCCTATCGTAATTTAATCGCTTTACGTAAATTTCATGCTATTTCTCAATTGGATGAAGACTATACCAAGCTGCAGATGCTCACCGATGGGGCTATGGGGTTCTTGGATTATCAGAATAATTGGTTTTTAAATTCTAAAACAGATTTTATGTTAACGATAGACATCGATGCGGAGATTCAAAGCAGTAAGTCTATTAGTTTAACGTTTCTTCAAGATTCCAAGAGACGTCTGGAGGCACCCCTTCGGGTAGATGTGATGCTGGATGGAAGCTTGTTAACTCAAACTTTGATTCCTCAAAACGGGAAAACGGGAAAAGCACGAATTCCTGTATTTATAAAGCTTCCAAAGGCCTTTACAGGGAAGCGTTTAATGTTAAGTATCAAACAAAAGCCAAAGAAAATTACGGCTTTAGATGAAATCATCTTTCTATAATTACAAATGAATATAATTATGAAATATTGCTATTTATTACTGTCTATGGCGTTCTGTATGCAGTCCTGTCATTATAAATTCGTCGAACCTCCCAGCTTGCAGATTATTGATTCGGCACGATCCTATATGCCGATTATTCAGGGCGCTGAAATGGAAATTTTTGTGAAGGTTAAGAACACGGGAAAGACTGCCTTAGAAATTGAGGATGTATTGCCCTCCAACAATGCCACGGAGGTAGAGATTGTAGATAAAACAATTGAACCTGGAAAATATGGTGTGCTACGTTTTAACTTTAAGCCTGGAAAGAATCTCTTAGGTTATGTAGGAGTCTATAATACCTTAGTCACAAATACAGAAAGGAAGCATCATGATTTCTTTTTTGAAACTACGGTGGTGCAAGATGAGAATGAGTTGAAAGGTTATAAGCATCAAGGCCATGCCATTTACAATGTCAAAGATGTGGATAATAATATGGCCTCCTTTCAGTAAGAGTATTCCTTTATAGGGCGTAAAAAAAAGCCACCTCGATAGAAGAGGTGGCTTTGATATTTTCTGGGCGTGCTATTTAAGATGCCGCTTCGGAACTTGATTCAGGAGCCTTGTCAATTAACTCCATAAATTGGTTTAACTGTGGCGTAATAATAATTTGTGTTCTACGGTTACGTGCTTTACCTGCTGGCGTGCTATTGTCGGCAATTGGGTTATACTCCCCGCGGCCACCTGCAGTAAGACGTTTCGGATCTACGCCATAAGAATTTTGTAATTCCTGAACGACAGAAGAGGCACGTAGCGTTGAAAGATCCCAATTATTACGAATATTCTTTTGAGAGATGGCATCCGTATCTGTATTACCTTCAATCAGCACATCATAGTCTTTATAATCTTGAATGATCTTAGCAATTTTTCCTAAGGTAGTACCTGCAACCTCGGAAATTTCGTAGCTACCAGATTTATAGAGCATATTATCTGCTAAGGAGATATATACAACGCCTTTTAAGACTTGAACATCTACATCTTTCAACTCTTCACGACTTAAAGAGCGTGTTAAGTTGTTCGTTAAGACAACATTTAAGGAATCGGATTTATTTTTGGTGTTTACTAAATGTTGAATGTATTTATTCGAGGCGTTGATCTCATCGACCAATTTCGAGATATTCACATTTCCTTGAGAATTTTGTGAGATACTCTTATCCAGCGAACCTTGAAGATTTGATAATGCTTGTTTTAATCCTACATTATTTGCTTTTTCTGCAGCAATTTGATCTTCTAAGCCTGCAATTTTCGTGCGCGCAGCTGTTAAGTCTAATTGACTTGTTTGATAAAGTTTGTTTAGGTTAGCATGCTCACCTTGTAGTTGAGCGTATTGCTTTTTGCTTACCCCACAGCTGGTAAATAGGGCTGTACTTACAAGGATTCCTAGGGGTATAATAAATGCTTTTCTCATGTTGAATTATTTTATAAACTAATCGCACTAAAGGTCGTTAATTTTTTACTTATAGAAAATGTTTTACCTACCATAGATGCTATAGCATAGTAACGTTAATCTTTAAGCTATCGTATATCAATTAAAAATAAACTATGCTGTGATTCCTAAATAAAACTGTTTGAACTACATTAAAGCTAGAATAATGTCATCCATAGTCGCGTCTAAATTGTAATAATTGTTATTAGCAAATTTGTAAAGCTCTTTTAGGTCTTTGTCACCATCTTCAGATATAGAGGTGACCACTTCATTTTTAGCGTTTAATATCAGGAAATTAATCTTGCGTTTCTCACGGAAAGAGATGAAGTAGTTATTTATAATAATTTTATTGTTTAGGAAATTAACGGAATAGGCATTTTCATCTAGTTGAGACCAAGATAATTCTTTAGCTTTTGTTTTCTTGATTAGAAGACCAATGATAATTTTTAACTTTCCATCCATATAAATTTTTAATTATTTTGTTGGTACAAATATAGAAGTGTTTTCAAATAAAAATAGTGATTTACGTCATAAAAACAGGCTATACATATTACTTATTTGAATTAATTTTAACTTATTATATAAATTTTTCTTAATTGGAGTCTTTAGGTCAAAAAAAAAGCTTCACAAAATGTGAAGCTTTTTAGAGTGGTGCCAGCTGGATTCGAACCAGCGACACAAGGATTTTCAGTCCTTTGCTCTACCGACTGAGCTATGGCACCCTCAGGTTTTTATTTTAAATCTGTTACTGTCAGATTGGGTGGTGCCAGCTGGATTCGAACCAGCGACACAAGGATTTTCAGTCCTTTGCTCTACCGACTGAGCTATGGCACCCTCAGGTTTTTGTTTTAAATCTGTTACTGTCAGATTGGGTGGTGCCAGCTGGATTCGAACCAGCGACACAAGGATTTTCAGTCCTTTGCTCTACCGACTGAGCTATGGCACCTCGTATTGTTTTTGCGTTAGTTTTTAACTCCTATTGCGATGCAAATATAGCGCGATATTTTGAATTCTAAAACTTTTCTGTTAAAAAAAACAGCCTTTTTTCTGAACGTGCTGATTTTGATTGAGATAAAATTACGAAAAACTAACACAGTACTTTCAAAAATAGCATTATCTTTGTAGCCACAAAAGATTATAATGAGTAAAAGAGGAAGAGTTTTAGTCGCCATGAGCGGTGGGGTAGATAGTTCGGTAGCTTCTGTCATGTTACATGAGCAAGGTTATGAAGTCATCGGCATCACAATGAAGACATGGGATTATGCGTCTTCAGGAGGTTCGTCGAAAGAAACGGGCTGTTGTAGTTTAGATAGTATTAATGATGCGCGTGCATTAGCTGTAAACTATGGCTTCCCACATTATATATTAGATATCCGCGATGAGTTCGGGGATTATGTTATTGATAACTTCGTTGACGAATATATTGCTGGTAGAACGCCTAATCCGTGTGTATTATGTAATACCTATATCAAATGGGAAGCTTTAATGAAGCGTGCTGATAAATTAGATTGTGAATTTATTGCTACGGGCCATTATGCCAATATTAGACAACATGATAACGGACGCTATGTCATCTCTAAAGGTAAGGATGAGAATAAAGATCAATCCTATGTCCTTTGGGGAGTTTCGCAGGAAAATTTAGCACGTACACAATTTCCATTAGGCCATTTCACAAAAAAAGAAATTCGCCAGATGGCTTTAGATATGGGGCAAAAGGAATTAGCGAATAAATCAGAGTCCTATGAAATTTGTTTTGTTCCTGACAATGATTACCGCGCTTTCTTACGCCACAAAGTGCCAACCTTAGATCAACAAGTAGGGCCGGGTAATTTTATCCTTTCTGACGGCACTGTTGTTGGAAAGCATATCGGATATCCATACTTCACAATTGGACAGCGTAAAGGGCTTGGAATTGCCTTAGGAAAGCCTATGTTTGTGATTGAGATCTTACCAGAGTCAAATACTGTCGTGTTAGGAGAAGAATTCGAATTAGAAAAGTCTTCGGCATATGTCACGAATGTGAATATTATGAAGTATGATAGTATCACAGATCCCATGTCGGCAATTACAAAAGTACGCTATAAAGATGCGGGTGCTGAATCAACGATTGTGCAAGAAGGTGATAAATTGAAAATAGATTTCATCCATAACGTCAAAGGTATTGCGCCAGGTCAGTCGGCGGTATTCTATGAAGGAAATGATTTAATTGGTGGTGGATTTTTGATGAAATAATTACCCAGATAATATACGATTAAATCCCCTAAAGATAGCGAACGCTTTTTAGGGGATTTTTTTATGACTTCTCTAGCTACGTCTTTTAATAACTCATTTTTATAATGGCTGCGACATCTGTGGGGCTTAGTGTTTTATGCTCCCCAATGCCTAACCAGCCACGTTGAATAAAACGTTCCTGAACAGACTCTGCCGTGCCTTCATACTGACTTACATACTGTGATAGTTTGGTGTCTATACCTAAGCTATGGAAAAATGCTTCGGTCTGCTCAATGGCTGCATGTGCAAGCGCATCGGTATCTTCACCACTGATATTCCATACGCGCTGTGCATACTGTGCGAGCTTCTCCTTTTTAGCTTCAAAATTATACCGGTAATGGTTACCTGCTATAATGGCCAATGTACGGGCATGATCAATGCTATAGGCTGCGGTCAGCTCATGCCCTATGGCATGCACAGCCCAATCCGTAGGGACACCTTTTTGAATTAATCCATTCAGAGCCATTGTGCATGACCACATAAAGTCCGAAGCGGCCTTATAGTCTTTAGGGTTAGCCATAATACGGGGGGCTACTTCAATCAAGGTCTGCATAATACTTTCGGCAAATCGATCTTGTAAGAGTGCTTGCGTAGGAAAGGTCATATACTGCTCTAAGACATGCGTAAAAGCATCCGTAATACCGTTTGCCAACTGCTTCGTAGGGATGGATTGAATAACAGTAGGGTCTAAGACTGAAAATATTGGAAATAAGCCGGGGCCACCCATCCCTAACTTCTCCTGAGTTGCTGCACGTGTGATCACGGCACCCGAGTTCATTTCGGAACCTGTAGCCGGTAAAGTTAAGACTGCACCAAAGGGCATGCCTACTTCTGTACGGATCCCATTTTTAAGAATATCCCAAGGAGAATCCCCTGTATACAGCGCCGCAGAGGATAAGAATTTTGTGCCATCAATTACGGAACCGCCACCTACAGCTAAAAGGAACGTCACCGCTTCTTTTTTAATTAATGCTAGCGCCTCCAATAAGACTTCATATTCAGGGTTTGCGGGGATACCTCCAAACGTGATATAGCTATGGTCAGCAAGTGCCTTGGTTACCTGCTCATAGATGCCGTTACTTTTAATGCTTCCACCACCGTAGAGCACTAAAACTTTCGCATCTTTAGGGATTTCCGCTGTAATTTTTGCTATTTGCCCCGCACCAAAAAGTATTTTGGTGGGATTTTTAAATTCAAAATTTAACATAGTTTGCTTTCTATTAAGATAGGGGATAAGCTTCCCCTTGACGTGAAGAGTAATTTACAAAGGAATTCGGGAAAATGTAGTATGCAGCCTAGGAAATGACATTCTATTGATGATATTTCCCATTTAGACGGGAGATTTTTGTTGGCAACAAAAAAAGGCTACCCGCGGGTAGCCTTAAAGATTATTATTCAGCAGAATCTTATAAAGAAGCTGCTAATTGCGCTAAGTCAACGATTTTGTTGGAGTAACCCCACTCATTATCGTACCAAGAGATTACTTTTACAAAATTGTCATTTAAAGAAATACCAGCTTTAGCATCGAAGATAGATGTACGTGCATCACCTAAGAAGTCCGTTGAAACAACCTCATCTTCTGTGTAGCCTAAAATACCTTTTAACTCACCTTCAGAAGCTGCTTTCATCGCTGCTTTAATAGTTTCGTAAGAAGCTGCTTTCTCTAAACGTACTGTAAGATCTACGACAGAAACGTCTGCTGTAGGAACACGTAAAGACATACCTGTTAATTTACCTTTTAATTCAGGTAATACTAAGCCTACTGCTTTCGCTGCACCTGTAGATGAAGGGATGATGTTTTGGTAAGCACCACGTCCACCTCTCCAGTCTTTCACTGAAGGACCATCCACTGTTTTTTGTGTTGCTGTAACCGCGTGAACAGTAGTCATTAATCCTTCTAAGATACCGAAGTTGTCATTTAATACTTTTGCAACTGGCGCTAAACAGTTGGTCGTACATGATGCGTTAGAAATAATATGTTGATCAGCTGTTAATTCTTTGTGGTTAACACCCATTACGAAAGTAGGGGTATCATCTTTTGCTGGTGCAGACATAATTACTTTTTTCGCACCTGCATCAATGTGTTTCTGTGCTAATTCTTGTGTTAAGAAGAAGCCTGTTGATTCGATAATAACCTCAGCACCTACTTCATCCCATTTCAAGTTTGAAGGATCTTTTTCTGCAGTAACGCGGATTGTTTTTCCGTTTACTACTAAGTTACCATCTTTAACTTCTACAGTACCGTCAAATTTACCGTGTGTAGAATCATATTTTAACATATATGCTAAGTAATCAGGCTCCACTAAATCGTTGATACCAACGATTTCAACACCTGGACGATTTACTGCAGCTCTGAATGCTAAGCGGCCGATACGACCGAATCCGTTAATTCCAATTTTCATGTTATTAATTTTTGTTAATATAGTATTTTATTAAATTATGTATAGGGAGCCCCACCACTAAGTTAATTTCTAACCCATGCTGCTTCGCGATATCACGTAATTCAGCCTCATAGGATGCGGCTACAGATCCCGTAAAATTGATGACTGCACCTGGATTTGCTTCCGCTAGGGGCAGCATATAAGTCTCAAAGTATAGTGATAAGCTCGATTTTATAAGGGTATCAAAAAAGGGATGTAATCTATTTTCAAAGATAAAATCAGCAAATGAATTTAAAAAAGCCGTCGGATTGGAGCTGTTATAAACGCGCTCAAGAATAATTTTTTTGTCAACGTTAAACTTTGCTGTGAATTTATCCCGCAACTCAATAGGTAGCGTCTCACTTAAGTAGAATTTTAAAAGTCGACGTCCCAACCAATTGGTAGAACCCTCATCAGCGAGGATATAGCCTAGTCCAAAATTACTCTTTTGAACGCGCTTGCCATTGTAGTAGGCCGCATTGGCTCCCGAGCCGATAATACCTATTAAGCCCTTTTCATCGCCAAAGGTAGCAATTGCTGAAGCGATTACATCGTGCTCTACCTTTGTCTTAGCATGGATAAAAAAACGATCAAAAACCTGGATTATCTTATCCTGACGCTCTTTGGAAGAGGAGCCTGCACCAAAGAAATAAATACGCTTTATCTGCTCGGCATTGTTAATTAAGTTGGTGCACTTATTGAGTAGCTGTTGGATAGAGCGCTCATCCTGCAAATAAGGATTTATTCCCGCAGTTCTGAAACCAGAAACTACACGTCCTTTGTCTGCTAAGCGCCAATCGGCAAATCGTGATCCACTATATACTACAGCTATCATATGGGCTTTTTACTTGTTCTTATAAGGAAAGCACTTCTGCGATTTCCAACATATCTTCACTTAATTTGTACTCTTTGTTATTAATGGCTTCTTCCAACGGGGTGGTGCAAATCTCATTCCCACGCATACCTATCATAATGCGGGTGTTACCAGCGATAAGTTGGTTCACAGCAGCATAGCCCATGCGGGATGCTAATACGCGGTCGAATGAAGAAGGCGAGCCTCCACGCTGTAGATGTCCTAAGATACTAACTTTTGCGTCATAATGACTAAATTTTTCTTTTACCCGCTTCGCTACGTTATAAGCGCCACCGTTATGATCGCCCTCAGCGACAATAACAATAGAAGACGACTTTTGTTGTCGCGCTCCTTTAGAAAGATGCTGTATAAGGTCATCAATCGCCGTAGCTTTCTCCGGTAGGAGGATGGCTTCCGCGCCTCCCGCAATACCCGCATTTAAAGCGATGCATCCGGAATCACGGCCCATGACTTCAATAAAGAATAAGCGGTCATGCGATGCGGCAGTATCTCTAATCTTGTCAATTGCTTCAATAACGGTATTCGTAGCGGTATCATACCCTAAGGTGTAGTCCGTTCCGTACAAGTCATTATCAATAGTTCCTGGTATACAAACCACAGGGATGTCATATTCTCTAGAGAATATTTCGGCTCCTGTAAAGGTGCCATCTCCACCAATAGCCACTAACCCGTCAATACCTGCTTCAACTAAATTCTTATAGGCTTGCGCGCGACCTTCGACTGTGCGAAATGGAAGACAACGTGCTGTTTTTAAAATAGTACCACCGAGCTGAATTATATTACTCACGGAACGACTTTCCATGGGTATAAAGTCGCCATCCATCATTCCTTGATAGCCGTGATAAATTCCTGTAACCTGTTTGTTTTTATATAATGCTGTTCTGACTACTGCGCGAATCGCAGCGTTCATGCCTGGTGAATCACCTCCTGATGTAAATACCCCAATTCTATTAATTTCTTTCACAATTTGCATTTTAGGTTTTACGAATATACTGTGTATTTTCTACACTAACACATTTTATTTTATTTTTTTTTGTTAGTTATGTAAATTTAATGCATTATTGTTGAAAGTAAAATTATTTTGTAATAACTAGCATTATTAAATTGTTAGCATTCTAATTCAATATATTTTGTATTCAAATTTCACAGTAGATTGCGTTATCTTTGGTTTTCATGAAGGGAAAATCAAAGTCTTATTGACTGAGCGTAACGAATATCCTTTCAAAGATACTTGGGGACTACCAGGTTATTTCGTCGACAATGATGAAGAAATGGAGCATGCTGTCAAGCGCATATTGTATGAACATACCGGACTAAAAGATATATATTTAGAACAGCTCTCCGCATTTGCAGGCCTCAAAAGACATCCTTCAGGGCGTATTTTAACCGTAGCTTACTATGCTTTGTTACAATTGGATCATATGAAGGTCAAATTGAAACCGATTACAAACTACATGAAACAGGCCCGCTGGTTTGCTGAAGATGAAATCCCTGAGCTCGCTTTTGACCACGGTCAGATCATTGAACTGAGCTTAGCTAAGATTCGTCGTAAGATTACATACTCCCCCATAGCATTCGAATTATTGCCCGATAAATTTACCCTTACACAGTTGCAGATGGTGTACGAAGCCGTTTTAGGGAAAGTGTTAGATAAGCGTAATTTTCGTAAGAAAATGCTAAACTATGGCTTTCTAAAAGAACTTCCTGAAGTGCAAAAAGGGGTGTCCTACCGTGCTGCACGCCTTTATAAACTCGATAAGCGAAAATATCTGAAAATATTTCAACAAACTATTTCATTTTAGTTGGTAGATATAGCGAATAATATCTATTTTTGAACTTTCATTAAAAAAAGTCAAAAGTTAAAATTGTTAAAATTAGGATATGAAAGCAAGTAGAAAGGAGCTTATTATAGCAAGTGCCACAAAGCGCTTTGCTCATTTTGGCTTTTCAAAGACCACTATGCACGAAATTGCTGAAGACCTCCATATCACCAAAGCTAATTTATACTATTACTATCCGGATAAACTTAGCTTGATGAAAGATGTCATCCTGAGCATTTCCGAAAAAGTTCATCTTCATGAGAAAGAAATTATTGAAGAGGGTGGTAGCGTTTTAGCTATAATTTCAAAAATTCTTTCTCATCGCCGCGAGATGAATATCAAGTATTGTATGCTCCAATTAAGCGAAAATTTAGAAATGATAAAAGGTTTGGAGCTGGAAGAAGTGATCCAAGTAATCAATGCACGTGATGAATCCTCCATCGAGCAAATTCTTAGCACGGGAATTGCTGTAGGAGAATTGCAAAATATTGATGTCAAGGATGTTGCCCGTACACTATTAGACGTAATCTCAGGACTTAACTTTCTTTGTAATATTGCTGACATCTTTAAAGGCCTCCCTAATCCTAATAATGACTCGCTGATACTGGAGAAGCAAATGAAGGCGACGGTCTTAATCTATAATGGCATAAAAAATTAATCTGCAACAAGCTGTAAAATGAATAAACATAAATTTTGGATGGCTCTTTTGGGAGCTTTCATGGCCTTGGGAAATGCCCAAGCACAAGAAATCCTCAGTTTAAGCGACGCTATTAAGCACGCCTTAGAAAATAAGGCTGATGCTAAGAAGTCTCGCTTAGAAATGGAAAATGCGGAATATAAAATTCAAGAGGTTCGCTCTCAAGCCTTACCGCAATTAAATTTTAATGGTGAACTAAAATACAACCCCCTTTTACAAAAGGTCGCTTTACCAGGTGAAATTGTAGGGCAGCCAGGGACGACTATTATGGCAGCCTTTGGTCAGAAATGGCAATCTACAGGCTCTGTGGCGTTAACGCAACAGATATTTAATCAGACGGTATTCACAGGCTTAAAAGCTGCACGTACAACACGTGAGTTCTACCAGATTAATAATACCCTTACCGAAGAACAGTTAATTGAAAAAGTAGCGAATAGCTACTACGATATTTATCAAACACAATTACAGCTAAAAACGGTGGAAAGCAATTTAGCGAGCACCAGCAGAATTAGAGATGTAATTGCGGGTCAATTTCAGAATGGCTTAGCCAAGAAGATAGACTTAGACAGAACCACAGTAGGGGTTAACAACCTGCTTGCTACGAAGCAGCAACTGCAAAATGCTCTCACTCTAAAGGAGAATGCCCTCAAGTTTATAATCGGTATGTCGATTGATAAAGATATCGACCTTCCGGAAGATTCTTTTCAAATTAATTCTGCGAATTTATTCGATCAGGCATCCACGACCAACCAACGCACGGAAGTGTTATTGTTGCAGAAGCAAAGTGAATTGCTGCAGTTAAATAAAAAAGCAATAGAGGCTGACTACTACCCGAAATTATCTTTTACAGGAAACTTTGGTTACCTAGGGATGGGTCCTTCTATCCCTCTTTTCTCCAGTAAGTCAGGGGTTAATTGGTCTAGTTTTTCAGGCTTAGGCTTAAACTTGAGTATTCCCATCTTCAATGGCTTCTTAACGCGCTCTAAGGTGCGTCAAGCGAATATTGAGATTCAGAAATTAGAAGTCGATATTCAAGATACGAAATTAGGTCTAACCTTAGCTGCAGAAAATGCGCGTGTGCAGATGCGCAATAGTTTGGTAACCATTAATGTGCAAGCACAGAATGTAAAACTTGCTAGCGATGTTCAAGCAAATTTCAGAAATAACTATAACAACGGTCTTGCACCACTAACGGATTTATTAGATGCTGAAAAGGCTTTTGCTGAAGCTGAAAATAATTATACCACCGCTTTATTGAATTACAAAATTGCAGAAATCCAACTGAAGAAATCGGAAGGAAAACTAAAAACATTAATCAACGAATAATAGATATAAATACATATGAAACGCGTCATTATAAGTGTCCTAGTTATTGCTGTTGTTGCAGCTTCTATTGCTTGGGTTTTAACAAATAATAAGAAGAAAAACGAAGAAAAGACCGCTATTGCAGCGCAAACAAATTCTGCAGTTGTTGTAAAAGCCATTAAAGCGGCTAAACAAGAGCTCAATGTAGACTTTGTAAGCAATGGTAACTTCCAAGCTTTTCAAGATATCACCCTAAAAGCAGAATCTGCAGGACGTATCACCAAGATATTAGTGAAAGAAGGAGACCGTGTTAGTAAGGGCCAGTTATTAGCGATGGTAGATGCTGACTATGCCAATTTAGATTATTTAGCAGCAAAGGAAGCATTGGTGAAAGCGAAAGCTGACCAAGCAAGATACCAGTCGGCATACGCTACAGGTGGAGTGACTAAAGCACAGGTAGATGATATGAACTTTAATGTGAAGAGTGCTGAAGTACGTATTCAACAGGCAACACGTAAGCAGTCAGATGCAAATATCAGAGCACCATTTTCCGGTGTTATAAATAAGAAAATCGTTGAGTTAGGGACCTATGCTGCTCCGGGGACGGATCTTTTTGAAATCGTCGATATTTCTAAATTGAAGTTAGCAGTAACAGCTTCTGAAGCGCAGGTAGTGCAGCTGAAAATCGGCTCTGTAGTGAAAATTACGAGTACCGTATTTCCTGATAAAGTATTTTCTGGTCAAGTGACTTTTATTGCTCCTAAAGCGGATGCCGCATTAAACTATCCGATTGAAATTACCTTAGCAAACTCTGGTTCTAATGACTTAAAGGCGGGGATGTACGGTTCGGCAGTATTTGCATTCCCTAATCAAGCACAGATGATCTTAATCCCTCGTACAGCATTCGTAGGTGGTGTAAATTCTAATTTAATCTACGTGATTGATGCCAAAAATAAAGCCGTAGAGCGTAAAGTCGTAGCAGGTCGTATCCTTGGTGAGCAAGTGGAGATTATCTCAGGCTTAGAAGAAGGAGAATCTGTCGTAACAACAGGACAAATAAATGTGGTTGAAGGGGTGCAATTAGATCCTCAATATAATTAAGAATTCATGAAAATAGCTGAAATATCCATTAAAAGACCTTCTATTGTTATCGTGCTTTTTACAGCACTAACACTCTTAGGTCTGATAAGTTACTTTTCCTTAAACTACGAGTTACTACCTAAGTTCTCACCTTCCGTAGTTACTGTTTCCACAGTATACCCTGGAGCTTCTCCTTCGGAGATAGAGAATACGGTAACGAAAAAAATTGAGGACGCCGTGGCCTCTATGGAAAAGGTTAAGAAAATTGAGTCCACGTCCTTTGAGAGTCTTTCTGTAATTACCATTACGTTAAATTCTGGAGCTGATGCGGATTTAGCATTAAATGACGCGCAACGTAAGGTGAATGCTATTCTTTCGGATCTTCCGGATGATGCCAAGACGCCTTCCTTAGCGAAATTCTCTTTTGATGACCTACCGATTGTTACCCTTTCTGCTTCGGCAAATATGGATGACGCGGATTTCTACGATTTAATTGACAAGCGTGTGCAACCGTTACTGTCCCGTATGGATGGGGTAGCACAGGTGAATTTAATCGGTGGTCAGGAGCGTGAGATTCAGGTGAGCTTACTTGCGGATCAATTGCAAGGATATGGCTTAACACCACTGCAAGTGCAACAAGCAATCTTAGCCTCAAATTTAGATTTCCCTACAGGATCTGTGAAGTCTCAAAATCAAGATATCTTAATCCGTCTTGCGGGAAAATACAAAAATGTCGAAGAGCTTCGTAACCTTGTCATTGGAAGCAGCCCTCAAAAAGGACAAATCCGTCTTTCTGATGTTGCTGATGTGCAAGATAGTCAAAAGGAAGTTGAGAAGATTGCGCGTTTTGATGGTCAGTCAGCAATTGCCCTGCAGATTATCAAACAGTCGGATGCCAATGCCGTAAAGGTTTCGGAAGGTGTTCGTAAGGCCGTGTCCACGATTGAACAAGAATATGCTTCCAATAAATTGCAAATGAAAGTTGCAAATGACTCCTCGGTATATACTTTAGAGTCTGCGGATGCCGTAATTCATGATTTGTTCTTCGCTATTATATTGGTAGCTGTGGTCATGCTCTTGTTTTTACACAGCTTACGTAATGCTGTAATCGTAATGGTCGCAATTCCAGCGTCCTTAGTAGCGACCTTTATTGGTATGTCCATGTTAGGGTTCTCCTTGAACTTAATGTCCCTTTTAGGACTTTCCTTAGTAGTAGGTATCTTAGTCGATGATGCGATTGTTGTTATTGAAAATATCTACCGTCACATGGAGATGGGAAAAAATAAAGTGCGTGCTTCCTACGATGCTGTTACAGAAATTGGCTTTACGGTAATCTCCATTACACTCGTTATTGTAGTGGTATTCTTACCGATTGCCATTAGTACAGGTTTGGTGTCCGATATCTTAAGAGAGTTCTGTGTCGTGGTTATGATTGCTACACTCTTATCCCTATTGGCCTCTTTTATGATTGTGCCACTATTGACTTCCCGTTTTGGAAAGTTAGAGCACATCACGAATAAGACCTTGGGTGGACGCTTTATCCTATGGTTTGAAAGCCTTCTAAAAAGCTTTACAAACTGGGTTACCAATGTGTTAAAATGGTCCCTAAATCATAAGTTTATATCCCTATTTGCCGTTCTAGCGTTGTTCTTCGGTTCCTTCGGTCTCGTTGCTGCGGGCTATGTACAAGGTGAGTTTTTTGCATCGGGTGATAAAGGGGAGTTCTTAGTTCAGGTGGAATTGCCAAAGGATGCTTCTATTGAGCAAACCAATCAGGTGATGCGAAAAGTGGAAACTATATTGGGTGCAAAGCCTGAAGTGGTGTCTCAACTTACGACTGTAGGGCAGACTTCTGAGGGGATGGCAGGAACGAATGCTACCGCTTATAAGGGGGAGATTCGGGTAAACTTGGTGGAGAAGAAAGACCGTGGTGGAATGACTTCTGATGTGTTCGCTGCCAAATTAAAGCGTGAACTCGAAGCGAAGGTCGTAGGCGCAAAAATTAAAACGGTGCCTATTTCCATTATGGGTACCGCTGAGGATGCTCCTATTCAATTAGTCGTTATTGGTTCTGAATTAGATTCTGTAAAGCAGTTTGCAAATTTAATGCTTGACTCACTACGTACTGTTCCTGGGGTGTCGGAAGCAAAACTATCTGTGGAAGATGGTACGCCAGAAATCAATGTGCAGGTTGATCGTGATAAGATGTCTGCACTGGGATTGTCACTACAAACGGTAGGTCTAACCATGCAAACAGCTTTTAATGGAAATACCGATGGTAAATTCCGTGCAGGAGCCTATGAATATGATATTAATATCCGCTACGATGAATTCAACCGTAAGTCGGTAGAAGATGTAAGAAATTTATTGTTTATAAATTCTGAAAAACAAGAAATCCGTCTTTCGCAATTTGCAACCATCAAAGAGAGCTCAGGCCCTTCTCAATTAGAACGTCGTGATAAATCTTCGTCTATAAAAGTGAAATCTCAGGTTATCGGGGTGACAGCAGGAACAGCAATTGCTGATTTAGAGAAAAAATTAGAAAAAGTACATAAACCGGTTGGTGTATCCTATGTATACGGTGGAAATATGGAAAATCAAGAGGAGGGCTTTGGTACCTTAGGTATCGCCTTAGTCGTTTCCATTGTTCTCGTATATTTAATTATGGTGGCACTATATGATAGTTTTGTTTACCCATTCGTTGTACTATTCTCTATTCCATTATCTGTAATTGGGGCTTTACTTGCGTTGGGATTAACGAATAACTCGCTAAATATCTTTACCATCTTAGGATTAATTATGTTAATTGGTCTCGTAGCTAAGAATGCGATTATCTTAGTCGATTTCACGAATCAGCTGCGTGCGGAAGGAAAGTCTACGCGTGAGGCCTTAATCTTAGCTAACCACGCTCGTTTACGTCCTATCTTAATGACGACCATTGCCATGGTATTCGGTATGTTCCCGATTGCCCTCGCATCTGGAGCAGGAGCGGAATGGAAGAATGGATTAGCTTGGGTTATTATTGGGGGCTTAATATCATCCCTATTTTTAACTTTAATCGTCGTACCTATTGTATATGATATTTTCACATCTATCTTACATAAATTAGGAATGGATAAAGAAGGCCGCTCGATGGAAGAGTTGATGGCTGAAGAATATGTGCATAAAGAGGTAAAAGAATATGATGATACCGCTTTATAGCTAATAATATACTATTTGAAAGCATTGACAACATAACTTCTATAAGCGTTGACAATAGAACTTCTAAAAGCGTTGACAACAGACTTTCTTCTAGTAGTTAAACACTTATTTTTAAAGCGAGCACCTTATACGGTGCTCGCTTTTTTTGATGCTCCATTTTTACAAAAAAATAGCCTTTCTACAAGTTATTATTTACAGGTCACGGCATAAAATAACCAATGCAGCACTGATGTTTTGTGTCGTAAATTCTTTCTTTCTAGCGTAAACAAATACTTGTTGGCATGGATCCTGCATATTCATGCATCTTTATCCCTATTTGATTTCTTTTTGAAGTTTTAGCATAATAAGCTACAGCGGCTATATGCTTGATTATAACATATTTTCACATTTAAACAATCGATTGCGTAGCATTTTTTTTATACATTTGTTTTGAATTAATCAATAAATACATATGTGTGGAATCGTCGGTTATACCGGAAATAAAGAGGCTTATCCCATTGTTATTAAAGGGCTCAAAAGGTTAGAATATAGGGGTTATGATAGTGCTGGAATAGCACTACACCAAGGAGACTCCTTGCAGGTTTATAAAAAAGCTGGAAAAGTAGCCATGTTAGAAGAGTCTGTTCTTGGCGAGAATTTACATGCTTTTACAGCCATTGGCCATACACGCTGGGCAACCCACGGAGAGCCTTCGGATAAAAATGCCCACCCTCATATCTCTCCTTCGGGAGATATCGCCATGATTCATAACGGAATTATTGAGAATTACGACGCCATAAAGCGCGACTTAATAGCCAAGGGCTACCTCTTTAAGTCCGATACCGATACCGAGGTCCTTTTATATTTTATTGAAGATATCAAGATTCATAATCAATGCAGCTTAGAGGAGGCTATTCGCATAGCATTAAAGCGGGTAGTGGGGGCATATGTGATTTTATTAATTGAAAAATCGGCACCTGACACCATTATTGCTGCCCGAAAAGGCTCCCCATTAGTCATTGGGATTGGTAAAGGAGCGCATTACCTAGGTTCAGATGCTTCCCCCATGTTAGCATATACGAAGGAGGTGGTATACATCAATGATTATGAGTTAGCTATTGTGCGCCCCGATGAGTTGATCCTGAAGAATTTCGGTAATGAGCGTATCACACCTTTCGTGCAGCAGCTGGACTTAGATTTAGCGGCGATTGAAAAAGGGGGTTATGAACATTTTATGCTTAAAGAGATTTTTGAGCAGCCGCAAACGATCTATGACTCCTTACGTGGACGTCTTTCCTTAAACCCGGCACAGCTCACGCTTTCAGGAATTACGCAGTTTGGAAATGAGCTTAGCCAAGCCAAGCGTATTGTGATTCTTGCCTGCGGCACGAGTTGGCATGCGGCACTTTGGGCGGAATATATTATTGAAGAGCTATGCCGCATCCAAGTGGAAGTGGACTATGCATCAGAATATAGATACCGGAATCCCATTATTGAAAAGGGCGATGTGATTATTGCCATCTCACAGTCTGGCGAGACTGCAGATACCTTAGTAGCGCTGGAAAAGGCGAAGCAGCAGGGGGCGATAATTTTGGGTGTTGTCAATGCCGTGGGATCTTCCATAGCGCGACTTTCCGATGCCGGAGCTTACACGCATGCAGGGCCTGAAATTGGGGTGGCCAGTACCAAGGCTTTTACTGCGCAGCTAACGGTATTACATCTGATAGCATTAAAAATTGCGGAGCTGAAAGGAAGCATTACTGCTGAGAAATTTACGCAACAGCTCACGGAGCTTGCGGCCATTCCAGAGAAAGTACAACAAATACTATCCACCCAACATGAAAAGATTAAGCTGATTGCTAAGAAGTATAAAGATGCTAAAGACTTTTTGTTTTTAGGTAGAGGGTATAGTTTTCCCATAGCCTTAGAAGGGGCCTTGAAATTAAAAGAGATCTCCTATATCCACGCCGAAGGGTACCCGGCTGCAGAAATGAAGCATGGCCCCATCGCTTTGGTAGATGAACATCTACCCGTCGTATTTATTGCTACTAAGGATTTCTATCACGAAAAGATTATGAGCAATATGCAGGAAATTCGCGCTCGGAAAGGGCAGGTGCTAGCGATTGTTACCGAAGGCGATGAGCTGTCTAAGGAAATAGCACAGGACTATATCGAAATTCCTGCAGCAGATGAAATGCTGTCGCCGATATTATCGACGATACCCTTACAGCTGCTGTCCTATTATATTGGTGTGGAGCTGGGCTTGGATGTCGACAAACCTAGAAACTTAGCAAAATCTGTAACAGTAGAATAGATGTCTGTAATAAAAAGAAGAAAGCTGTCAGCTTTAGGGTTTGACTTTGTAGACCCTAGCTACCTGAAGGAGGGGCAAGATGAGTTTACTGCGCGCGAAGTACAATTTTCCAGTAAGCATGTTTACCGGAGCTTGACCTCCGCGGAAATTGATGCCTTAGAGTTGGGGGGCAACCAGGCCGATAACTGGTCCAATATACAGGTTACTGATCAGTTCCTCCCTGCGCAGATTCAGCAATGTAAATTTTACGGGAAGATCCGTATTGGGCATATGGAGGAGTCGTATGTCGAATATAGAAATATCCGTTTAGCAACAGGAATCTATCAAAGTACCGTTGTCAGTTCTGATATCGGTGATTTTGTAGCCATTCATCATGTGAAATACCTGGCACACTACCTTATTGGTGAGGAGGTAATACTCCATAATATCTCGGAGATGGAAACTTCCTCGCGGGCGAAGTTTGGCAATGGCATCCTCCGTGAAGGGGAGCCTGAGTCTGCCCGTATTTCCTTGGAGCTATGTAATGAAAATGGGGGGCGTAGTATCCTTCCCTTTGAGGGGATGCAGGCCTCCGATGCGTTTCTATGGACGCGCATGCGCGACGACAGCTTGCTGCAGCAGCGTTTTCAGGAGATGACAGTAAAGCGGTTTTCAAAAGATCGTGGTAGCTACTCCGAAATTGGAGCACGCTGTGTCATCAAGAATTGTCAGTTGATAAAAGATGTAAAGATTGGAACGGATGCCTATATTAAGGGCGTCAATAAGTTGAAAAATCTTACCATACAATCATCCAGGGAGGCCTACACGCAAATTGGTGAAGGCTGCGAGCTGGTTAATGGTATTATTGGCTATGGCTGCCGCATCTTCTATGGCGTGAAAGCAGTACGCTTTATACTATCCTCCTTTTCACAGTTGAAATATGGAGCACGGCTTATAAATTCCTTTTTAGGAGACAACTCGACGATATCCTGCTGTGAGGTGCTTAATTCCTTAATCTTTCCTGCTCATGAGCAGCATCACAATAACTCCTTCCTTTGTGCAGCTACGGTGTATGGTCAGTCGAATATGGCGGCCGGTGCTACGGTGGGGTCTAATCACAATTCCCGTGCGGCGGATGGCGAACTTGTTGCGGGGCGCGGCTTCTGGCCGGGCTTATGTGTGAGTTTAAAGCATAATAGCCGTTTTGCTTCCTACACGTTAATCGTCAAGGGGGACTATTTATCGGAGCTTGATGTCCGTATTCCATTTTCCTTAATTTCGAATGATGTCACACAAGACCGCTTAGTTATCATTCCAGGGTATTGGTTTATGTATAATATGTATGCGTTAGTGCGCAATGCCGCGAAATACGAGACTCGCGATCAACGGAAGCTTAAAAATCAATATTTGGAGACCGCTATGCTGGCGCCAGATACCGTAAATGAGCTTTTTGAAGCCTTGGAAATGCTGGAAATTTCAGTTGCCGAAACGATGAATCCTGCTTTGGCGGATCTTTGTGAAAAGCGAAGCTTTGGAAGAGAGTTATTGGAAAATAGTCCACAGAGCCTAGCCGGTAAAGAATTTTTCATAAAAGGCTTTGAATATGGTAATCGCCCCGTGCAGCTTTTAAAAGTGCCCCAAGCCTATGCGATTTTTAAGCGTATGATCAGATACTATGGAGCCTTAGCGCTGGTAGATCGGGTAGACGCGATAAATCAGGTAGATTCACCATCGGGGAGCCTTCCTGCTGATGCATCCGCCGCTCAGCAGATTCTCTATAGGGCTGCAGCACGCATTTCATTTACCAATATCGGGGGACAGCTAATTCCTACAGAAAAGTACAGCCATTTAATTACGTCGATTAAATCGGGATCTATTGATTCCTGGGAGCAGGTACATGCACAATATCATCAGTTCTCTACGCATTATATGCAGGATAAGCAGGAGCATGCTTTGGCGTCACTCTGTGAATTAATGGGCGTTGAAGTGTTGACATATGCGGATTTTGATGCTTTAAAGGAGGAGTTGCTGGCCACACAAGAGTGGATGGTAGCAGCTATTTTCCAAACCCGCGCCAAGGATTATCAAAATAAATTTAAAGAGATGGTTTATGGAAGTAAGGAAGAGATGGAGGAGGTGATAGGCGCTTTAGCGGATAATAGTTTTATTCTACAGCAACGCGCGGAGTTGGAAGCGCTACGTAAGAAGCTTGCGCAGTACTAAAAATCCCCCAAGAAAGATCTTTTGCAAAGGTATTTCTTGTTTTGCAAAGGGATTTCTTGGGGGATGCAGGTTTTATGAAAACTTACATATCTCTTTCTACATCTTTATCACCACGTCCTGAAACATTGACAATCGCGAGGAGACCCTTATCTTTTAAATCTTTTAGCGCCAATGCTACGGCATGGGATGATTCAATCGCGGGTGTGATACCTTCTAACTTAGATAATAATTTATAGGCTTCCACGGCTTCACTATCCGTAATCGGCGCATATTGAGCACGACCTTGATCCTTTAAATAGGCGTGCTGTGGCGATATTCCAGGATAGTCTAAACCTGCAGCAATGGATTTGGAAGCAATTGGATTGCCGGCATCATCCACTAAGCAGTAGGAGCGCGTACCTTGGAATACGGTAGGTCTTCCGAAGCTTAACGTTGCCGCCGTATCAGGCAATGAGCCCGATCCACCTCCTTCAGCACCATAAATAGCCACCGAGCTATCTTTTAGGAAACTTGAAAATAGGCCTATGGCATTTGATCCACCCCCTATGCAGGCATAGATTGCATCAGGAAGGCGTCCTTCAACGGCTAAGATCTGTTGTCTCGCTTCTTCGCCAATAACAGATTGGAAGTAACCGACCATCTTTGGGTATGGATGTGGGCCTACATGTGAGCCTAATAAATAGTATGAGGTGGGATTCTCGATATAATATCCCAAGGCAGCATCTACAGCATCCTTTAAAGTTCCCGAACCGGCAGTTGTCGCAATTACTTCGGCGCCAAGTAACTCCATACGGCGTACATTTAACGCCTGACGCTGGATATCTACAGCACCCATAAACACCTTACAGGGAACCGCTAGGAAAGCACAAGCAGTAGCTGTAGCAACCCCATGTTGACCAGCACCTGTCTCAGCGATAATCTCTTTGGCACCCATCAGCTTCGCGATTAAGATCTGCCCAATGGCGTTGTTGATCTTGTGAGAACCTGTATGGTTGAGATCCTCTCTCTTCAAATAGATCGTTGAACCCACATAGCGGGATAAATTTTTCGCTAAATATAACGGCGAAGGTCTTCCAACATAGGTCTTCAATAGGGTGATAAACTCCTTTTGAAAGTCCGCTTTCAGCACATTGCTGTCGAAGAATTCTGCTAGTTTGGTAAGCTGTTCTGCTAAAACTTCAGGGATATAGGCGCCCCCAAATTCGCCATACGTACCATCTGTCGCTAGCATTTCCGCATTAGCGCGTACGTAAATAGGTTGTTCTTGTTGATCCATATAAAATGTAGGTTGATTATTTTCATTAAAAATCGCTATCAAAATCCTCTTCTTTCAAGAGTTGAATAACTTTTTCTGCCGTTATTTCAGAAAAGTCATTTATATAAGCCACACAGCCAGGAAGGTCTTTCTTACGATGGGTCGTCAGTACGCCCACGACGCGCATACCGGCATTTAATCCCGCTGTAACGCCGGAAAAGGAATCTTCAAATACCAAACATTGTGTCGCAGGGACACCAATATTTTCCGCAGACTTTAAATAAACTTCAGGATGGGGTTTATGCAGCTTCACATCTTCGGAAGCTAAGATAGACTCCATCTGCGGAGCAATGTGCAGCTGTGATAAGATCAGCGCTAAGTTGGCATAAGGTGCCGATGTCGCCACGGCAGTCTTAAAACCATGCGCCTTTAAATCGGCAAGAAATGGTAGGAAATTAGGTAATGACTCGACTTGGTCCTTATATATCTGGCGAAATAGCGCTTCTTTTTCGAATTCTAGTGTTTCCAGCTCCTCGCGTACAATCGGACGTTGGAAGAAATGTGACATAATATAACTGTTGTGTTTACCATGGATATGCTGATCGAAATCTTTTTCAGCATAGCTGATATGATGGTTTTTAAAAAAGGCCTCGAAAGCCTTTACATGATAAGGGTTGGTATGGCAGATTACTCCATCCATATCAAAAAGTACGGCGTATTGTTTCATTTTCTATCGTCAATTCTTCTAGTGCAAGTTAAAAAAATATGCCGAAAAGAACTGAAAAGAAACGTTAATTCTGATTTGAAAGGGGCGGAAAAACAAATACTTCGCACCGAATGTTATCAGCAGTAAGTGAACAAAAGCACGCTATCAAATGCTTTAATTAGCCAGCTGCGGCTTTAAAAGGGATTTAATTTATGGGAAGCTATCAAAGAGGGAAATTATTGCAGGTAAATGCCAATGGCCTATATTGTGAGCAGGCGGATGTGTATATAGATCCATGGCGCCCCGTAGAGCGTGCTATAATCACGCATGCGCACGCCGATCATGCCCGCTGGGGGATGAAGTACTATTTGTGCCATCATCACGCTAAGCCAATCTTAAAATTGCGCTTGGGGCAGGATGAAAATGTTCAAGGCTTAGCATATGGTGAAGAAGTAACCATGAATGGTGTTCGTATTAGCCTTTTTCCTGCAGGACATATCATTGGCTCTGCGCAGGTACGCTTGGAATATAAAGGTGAGATATGGGTGTTTACAGGGGACTATAAGCTGATTAATGATGGCATATCGCAGCCTTATGAGCAGCTGCAATGCCACCACTTTATAACTGAGTCAACCTTTGGACTCCCAATTTATAAGTTTCCAAGCCCCTTTGAGATCTATGCTGCCATGAATGACTATTGGAAGCAGAATCGTGCCGATGGATATAATACGGTGCTGCTAGGGTATTCCTTAGGAAAGGCGCAGAATATACTGGGCCATATAGATCCTTCTATAGGGAATATCTACTTGCATGGTGCTGTCGCAAATACCAATGAAGCATTAGCTTCTGTAGGCTACCATTTTCCGGGTGAAAGGGTAACGCCAGAAACAGATCGCTCAAAAATTGTAGGGGATTTGATTGTGGCGCCACCGTCTGTAGCAGATGGCCCCTGGTTAAGGAAGATGAAACCCTACCGCATTGCGATGTGTAGTGGTTGGATGCAGCTTAGGGGGGCACGCCGTAGGCGAGGGGTAGATATGGGATTTGCCCTTTCCGATCATTGTGATTGGGCGCAGTTAAATCAAGCCGTGCTCGCCACCGGAGCTGAGCATATTTATATTACCCATGGTTATGAACAGAATTATGCCCGCTGGATAACGGAGCAATATGGCTTAGATGCTCATATTTTTAAAACCCTCTATGCAGATTCTGAAGAAGATATTGCGGAACCCAAAGAGGATGTATTGGAACCCAAAGAGGATATTGCGGAACCCAAAGAAGATGGCAGGGATAGCACGAATAAAGGATTGGAAACGGAAAAACAAACAGCGGAGTAGCCATGGATTTTATACAACTTTTTGATCAGCTAGATCAGACGACCAAGACATCACTAAAAATTCAGGCTATTTACGACTACCTCGTTGCAGCCACAGAGTCCGATAAGATTTATGTCGTTTCGCTGTTGATGGGGCAGAAGCCTAAGCGTGCCGTAAAGACGACAGATTTACGTATTTGGGCTGCGGAGATTGCTAATATTCCCCTGTGGTTATTTGAAGAGTCCTATTATGTGGTAGGCGATTTAGCGGAGAGTTTAGCTTTAGTGTTACCTGAGGTAGATATCGTTAAAGACTATAGCGTTAAAGAATTATATATACAAATTATTGAATTAAAGAAGCTTGAGGCTGCAGCCCAGCGTGTTGTCGTTGAGGCGTATTGGGCAAGCCTTACTGGCACAGGACTTTTCCTTTTCAATAAACTGCTTACGGGAAATTTTCGTGTTGGCGTGTCCAAGAAAATTGTCGTGAAGGCTTTGGCAAAATACTTGGAGCATGAGGAAGCGGGCATTGAACATCGCTTAATGGGAAAATGGGATCCGCAATCCGAAAGCCTTACATCACTCTTTGATGCCGATAAGCAGGGCGATAAGAATTTCCTTCCGTATCCCTTTTTTTTAGCCTACCCCTTGGAGGAGGATATCACAACTTTAGGGCCTCTTTCAGATTGGATATTGGAAGCTAAGCTCGATGGTATTCGGGGGCAGCTGATCGTACGAGAGGGTGAATTATTTGTCTGGAGCCGTGGAGAAGAACTGATGACGGATAAGTTTCCGGAGTTTGACAAGCTCAGGAGCCTACTTCCATCCGGTACTGTGCTCGATGGGGAAATTATCCCTTGGTTGGAAGATGCACCTTTAGACTTCGCCCTGATGCAAACGCGCATAGGACGGAAGAATCTAACGGCAAAAATCTTGAAAGAAGTGCCCCTTATTCTCGTGTGCTATGATCTCTTGGAGTGGGAAGGAAAGGATATGCGTGCGCTCCCGTTGGTTCAGCGAAGGGCGCTCTTAGCGCAGGTATTACAAGACTATAAGAGCGATGGCCTGCTGCGCTTATCACAACGCTTGGAATTTAATAATTGGGAGGAAGCTGAAAGTTATCGTATAGATGCAAGGTTGTATCATGCTGAAGGATTGATGATTAAACATGTTAATTCGCCCTATGGTGTAGGGCGTAAGCGTGGGTCTTGGTGGAAATTTAAGACGGCACCCATGACGGTAGATGCAGTGATGATCTATGCTCAAGCGGGACATGGTAGGCGCGCCAATTTATTTACAGACTATACTTTTGCCGTTTGGGATGGCGATCAGCTGGTGCCTTTTGCGAAAGCTTATTCAGGACTCACCGATAAGGAGCTTATACAAATTGACAATTGGATTAAGCGCCATACGCTAGCGAAATTTGGCCCCATAAGATCTGTGAAAGCAGAACTCATCTTTGAGATCGCTTTTGAGGGAATTAACCTGAGCAGCCGCCATAAATCGGGAATAGCACTGCGCTTTCCACGGATCTTACGCTGGAGAAAGGATAAGCCTTTAGCGGAGATTAATACCAAACAAGATTTATTAAATTTAATACAAGCGCGCCAATGAGTAGAATCGCAGAAGCCTGGTTTTTTAATCAGGGGTGGAAGCCTCATGCTTTCCAAAAGGAGACCTGGGCGACAATAAAAAAAGGGCAATCAGGCTTACTGAATGCGCCAACGGGCTATGGAAAGACCATGGCCGTCTGGTTCGGTGTGCTAGAACACTACTATTCAAAAAAATACCAGCTCGAAATAAAGAAAAATAAAAAAATAAAACTTCATTCTTTATATATCACACCTTTACGTGTTTTATCTAAAGAGATACATAAGGCTACTACCGCTGTTTCCACGGAGTTAGACCTGGATTATCAGGTGGAATTGCGGACAGGAGACACCTCCACAGCCACGCGTCAGAAGCAACGTAAGAATCCCCCACAGTCCCTGATTACTACGCCAGAGTCCGTGCATCTGTTATTAGCATCCAAGGAGAGTACGGCCTTCTTTCAATCCTTGGCATTTGTTATTGTGGACGAATGGCATGAGCTTTTGGGCTCCAAAAGAGGGGTTTTGGTGGAGCTTGCTATCGCGCGTCTGAAGGCTATAAATCCATCGTTGATAATTTGGGGTATTTCAGCCACTATAGGGAACTTAATGGAGGCGCGTGGTATCTTACTCGGAAAAGATAATTCAGGCGCTCTGGTGCGCGCAAAACTGCAAAAAAAGATACATGTTGAAACGGTATTGCCTCCCTCCTTGGAGAAATTCCCTTGGGCTGGACATTTGGGCATCCGGTTAATGGATCAGGTGGTACCAATTATTAGGGCGCATCAATCCACATTAATATTCACGAATACGCGTTCGCAGGCTGAAATTTGGTACCAGCAGATTATTATGGCGTATCCTGAATTTGCCGGTTTGATGGCTATTCACCACGGCTCTCTTTCCGATGAGATAAGATTCTGGGTGGAGCAAGCACTTCATGAGGGGAAGCTGAAAGCCGTAGTCTGCACTAGCTCCCTGGATCTCGGCGTAGATTTCCGTCCCGTAGACTGCGTTGTGCAAATAGGATCCCCCAAGGGTATAGCGCGATTTTTACAACGTGCAGGGCGTTCAGGTCACCGCCCTGGCGCAGTTTCCAAAATCTACTTTGTTCCCACAAATTCGCTGGAGATTATGGAAGGGGACTCCTTGAAATATGCCGTGCGTGAGGGCCTGGTGGAACAGCGTATTCCCTATGTGCGCTCTTTTGATGTCCTGCTGCAGTTTTTAATGACGCTAGCTGTAGGGGATGGGTTTGCGGCGGAAACTATTTTCCAAGAAGTAAGCGCCACACACTGCTATGAGTCGATAACCCGTGAAGAGTTTAATGCCTGCATCGCGCTATTACAGCACGGAGGGCAGACTTTGGGTGCTTATGAGGAATTCCATAGACTGGTGCTTGAAGATGGCTTATATCGCGTAATATCACGAAAATTAGCCATGCGTCACCGCTTAAGCATCGGTGCTATCGTTTCGGATGCGATGATGCGCATTAAGTTTATGTCTGGAAAATACTTAGGCACCATGGAGGAAAGCTTTATTTCCAAGCTTAATCCGGGGGATGTATTCTGGTTTTCAGGCAAGCAGCTAGCCATGATTCAGATTCGAGGAATGGAAGTTGTAGTCAAGCCTGCGGAGCATAAAAAAGGAATTGTGCCCTCATGGATGGGGGGAAGATTTTCCATTTCTCCAGATCTGGGAAAGGCCATTCGACATAGCTTTGAGTCGATTCATAAGCCTCAGCATGCCTCCGTGGAGTTACAATTCTTGCAGCCGCTATTTGCCGAGCAAGCAAAGCGTTCGGCCTTACCTAGGGAGCAGGAGCTCCTGATCGAATATATCGAAACACGCTATGGGCACCACCTTTTTATCTATCCCTTTGAAGGGAAGATGGTGCACGAAGGCATGGCGCAGGTAATCGCCTATCGCTTAAGTGAGCTGCAAGCAGCGAGCTTTTCCATCGCCAGCAATGAGTACGGTTTGGAGCTTGTCTCCGCAACAAAATACGCTATTGATGAAGCTTTCCTAAAGCAATTATTCGACCCCAAGGGGCTCCATAAAGATATCAGTACGGGGATTAATGTGCAGGAAATGGCGCGCCATCGTTTCCGTGATATCGCAGGAATTGCAGGCTTAATATTTCATGGTTTTCCTGGTAGGCAGCAGAAGACAAAGCATATGCAGGCAAATTCAGGGCTCTTTTTCTCCGTATTTGAAGAGTATGACCCCCAGAATGTGCTCCTCCGCCAAGCCTATGATGAAGTCTTTGACTTTCAGCTGGAGGAGGGACGTATGCAGCTCGCGTTTGAGCGTATTGCGAACCATCGCATCATCTTTACGCAACCCCAGAAATTAACGCCTTTTGCGTTTCCAATATTCTCGGAGTCTTTCCGTGAGCGCTATTCCAATGAAAATTGGGAGGCACGCTTGGCACAACTAAAATTACAACTAGAAAATCTATAAATTGAGAGAAATTACCGTAAACAGCCTCGCGCTACAGCTCCTTCCCCAGAAAGCAGTATTCATTCCCGCCTATAAAATATTGGTGATTTCGGATTGGCACCTGGGGAAAATAGCACACTTTCGAAAAGAAGGAATATTCCTCCCTAAAGCGGACCCGCAGGATGATTTCAATGAGCTCACACAGCTTCTCCTTCAGCATAGCCCCAGCAAAGTAATCTTCTTAGGCGACCTCTTTCACAGCCAATGGAACCAAGATTGGGAGGATTTTAGTAGCTACATAAGGCAGTTTCCTACGATAGAATTTATCCTTACTGAAGGGAACCACGATATTTTGGACGCTGAAACATGGCAACGCTCGGGAATAAGACGCGTCGATTTTTATGCTTTAACGGAGCAAAGGGTTATCCTTTCGCATCAGCCGATAGGGAACCTTCCGCCTGACTATATCAATCTCGTAGGTCACATACACCCTGGCTGTGTGCTGCAGGGGAAGGGGCGTCAGCGCTTCCGCCTGCCGTGCTTTCATTGGAAAGGGCAGGTGTTCACACTTCCGGCATTCGGCCGATGGACAGGGCTGTATATGCTGCCACGTGAGGAGGATGCTAAGTTTTACGCCATCGTGCACGATGCCGTGATCCTGCTTCCTTCGGGGACTAACTAGTTTGCGCTGGGCTTATCTTTATGGAAAAATGTACATTTGCAAGAAAAAAGCACTATGCAATCTCGGGATTCCTCCATCGACAGTATCCGTAGCCTAGGTTTATTCTGTGTTATCTTAGCACATGTAAACCCTCCTTTTGCCATTTTCCAATGGAGAAATTTTGATGTTCCACTAATGGTCTTTCTCTCTGGTTACCTCTTTGGGAATAGGCAGGTGGCGATTCAAGGGATTTCAGGGTTTATGGATTATCTATGGAAACGGTTTGTTCGCCTGGTTATTCCTGTATGGGTGTTTATCTTGATCTACCTCGTTATACAGTATTTCTTTCCAAGTTATTTTAGAATATACCTTTGGAATGCCCCCTCGAAAATAGGCTCTTCTTTTATGTTGATGGAAGACGGCATAGGGTATGTATGGATTATACGCGTATTTCTATATATCGCTGTTTTAGGGCCGATATTTAAACGGTTTATCACGACGAAGGGGCAGCTGCTAGCCTTCTATTTGGCGTATGAATTGCTGTTGCTACTTGCACATCATACATTTTCCACAGCCGTATTTAAGACTGTTAATGAATCTATTTTTTATAGTTTGGGGTACCTTGTATTCTTTTTATTCGGGGCTCAGTTTAAAGAATGGTCGGTCAATGCTAAGCGCATCTTGGCTATTATCCTGGTGGCGATCTTAGTGGCTGGGGCAATTTACGATGGTTATAACGGGAAAATTTTAACTCTACAAGATTTTAAATATCCACCACACGCTTTCTACAGCTACTATGCAGCCCTCTGTATAGGTATTATCTTTGCTTTCAAAGTTGGAATAGCGAAGATGGGCAATAGTTTTCTGAATTTTGTGGGTTCATCTACGATTTGGATCTACCTATGGCATATCCTTTTTTTACAGCTTATACATTTTGAAGCCTGGTATATCAATTACCTTTTGATCTTGGGTGTCTCTATGCTTATAACGTATTTGCAGCAGCAGCTGATCGAAGTTATAGTCCGTCTTAGCAAGGCTTCTACAGCTGTGGCAGGACAGCTGCGCATCATCTTTTGCTCTTAAGAAAAGCATACTCGCTTAAGAAAAGCCTATTCCTGGTCAGTTGATGCCACGAATAGGCTTTTTGTTTTGCTAGGAAGTTTCCTCTTGGGCTTCCATTAGCAATGGCTACTTAGGCTCAACATAAAGTAGCGTGGAAACAGTTTCAAGGATTTTATGTTGCTCTTCACCTTCTTCTAATAGGGAGAATGCTAAATAGGCAGCATAGATCTCTGCGGAGAAGGCTTCATGATTTTTCTTGACAAAATTATAGACATTTTGATCCTCATATTGGTAGCCTATTGATGTTAGTTCATTGTTTAAATTTTCACTAATATACTCTTCTTCCTCGCCTGAAGCGTAGGAAACAATAAGATGAAATACGATTCTTTCTGGAATGGCCTCATTGAAATTTTTGAATTTTGCTTGAAAGCTTTCATAGTCAAACTTTGATTTCGCACTTGTGATAATACGGTCCCAGATTTGGTCTTCGATAGGTGTATTCATAATCAAATTGTTTATAAGTGGTTAGATAATAATACATTAAATGTACAGAATTTGTTTTTAATAAGTAAATCTATTCCAGGATAAAATAAATGCTCCTATTGATTTTATTTATAGCGTATAAATTTTAACAGTTTCTATGACAACTTAAATGCGGGTACATTTGTGGACAAACAAATCAAGAACTATGTTAAAAAGAACTATTCTCTTTGCTGCATTATTAAGCGGAAATGCCCTTTTATCGCAAGCACAAACCCTAACAACCAATACGGGTGCTCAGGTAGGTGACAATCAAAATTCTAAGACTATCGGAGCAAATGGACAAGTTTTATTAGAAGATATTCACTTAATTGAGAAGCTTGCAGCTTTCGATAGAGAGCGTATCCCAGAACGCGTAGTGCATGCTCGTGGTGCTGGTGCTTATGGTGAATTTGTTGCGGCAAATGATTTTTCTGACGTTACAGCAGCGAACTTCCTTTCTAAAGCTGGAAAAGTAACTCCTTTATTTGTGCGTTTTTCAACTGTTACACACCAAAATGGTTCTCCTGAATCTTACCGTGACCCACGTGGTTTCGCTGTGAAGTTCTATACAGAAGAAGGGAACTACGATTTAGTGGGTAACAACTTACCTGTATTCTTTATTCGTGATGCGATTAAGTTTCCAGATATGGTGCATGCCTTTAAGCCATCACCTGTTACCAACGCTGCTTCAGATCCCAACCGTGTATTCGATTTCTTCGCTAACTTACCCGAGTCTACACATATGTTAACCTGGTTGTTTTCCAACTACGGAACACCGGCAAACTACAGAGAGATGAAAGGCTCTGGTGTGCATGCATACAAATGGGTGAATGATAAAGGTGAAGTTACCTATGTAAAATATACATGGATGCCTAAGCAAGGTGAGCGTAACTTAACGCAGGCGCAAGCGGATTCTATTCAAGCGAAGGAAATTCAACACGCTACATTAGATTTACGTCAAGCGATTGATCAAGGGAATTTCCCGAAATGGGACCTTTATGTGCAGCTTTTAAAGAAAGAAGAGTTTGCTAAACTTGACTTCAACCCTGTTGATGTTACGAAAGTATGGCCTGAAAATGTCGCTAAATCTGTACTTGTAGGTACGATGACATTAAATAAAAATCCTGAAAACTTCTTCCAAGAGGTGGAGCAAGCAGCTTTCTCTCCGGGTACCTTAGTACACGGTATTGAGCCTTCAGAAGATAAATTATTACAAGGACGTTTATTCTCTTATTTCGATACACAACGTCATCGTCTTCAAGGGAACTTTCAACAAATCCCTGTCAATGCACCTAAAGCTAAAGTGACGACTTACAACCAAGATGGTTATATGTCTATCCGTAAGCAATCTGGTGATGTTAACTACCAGCCATCGGTAAATAACCCAACAGTAGCTGAAGATACTAAATTCAAATATTCTGTTTCTAAGTTTGAAGCTGGCACGGTTACGGCACAACAAGTAATCGATAAGCAAAATAACTTTAAGCAAGCGGGTGATCTGTACCGTTCATTCTCAAAATTTGATCAAGATGAGTTAATTAAAAACTTATCTGGTGCTTTGAAGCAAGTGAAAAATCCGACTATCGTAGCGAAGATGATTGCTCACTTCTATCAAGCAGATCGTACTTATGGAATGCGTTTAGCGAAAGAGTTAAACTTAGACCGTAAAGCATTAGAGTCTCTACTTACAAAATAAGTCTAATCCGCCGAAGGGTGCATCCCTTCGGCTAATTTATATACCATGCGTATTTTAATAGTTTTACTTCTACTCGTTGTTCAAACAGCTTTTGGGCAAGATATTCATCAGGCTGCACGCGCAAATGATGTGAAGGCAATTCAACATTACCTGGCGCAGCATATCGCAGTAGATACGGTAGATGCTCGTGGGTTTACCCCTTTAATTCTTGCTGTATACAACCAGCAGATGGAGGCTGCAACAATATTACTAGCGGAAAAGGCCAATGTCAATGCCGCCGATTATTCCGGAAATACCGCTTTAATGGGCGCCTGCTTCAAAGGGGATTTAAAAGCTGTTCAATTGCTATTAGCTAATAAAGCAGCTGTGAATCAACAAAATTTAAATCAGGCTACAGCCCTTATATTCGCCGCAACTTTTGGACATTCAGCTATCGTAAAACTATTATTAGCCCAGGGTGCCAATAAAGATATTCCGGATAGCAGGGGACTGAAAGCATTAGATCATGCGACGATGCAGGAAAATAACGAAATTATTTCCCTACTAAAATAAACGTTTTATAATTACACTATCTTTTTGAAACGTCAGCTCCTGCTGACGTTTTTTTTGTATATCTTGCAGGTAATATGCTAAAATTTTAGTATATTGAAATTTAATTTCCTTATAATAGAAAATTACATTCACTAACCTTAGCAAATCTTATGAACAAGAAAATCATTGCAGGAGTCACTGCAATAGTCCTGGTAGCGGTAGCGCTGTTATTTTTTAATGAACGCATTGACGCGGGCCATGAGGGTTTACGTGTTAAGATGTATGGCTCGGAAAAAGGAGTGCAAGATGTGAGTCTTGTGACTGGCCGTGTGTGGTACAACCCGCTTACTGAAATGGTCTTTGAAGTGCCTACTTACGTGCAGACCATGAATTATGAAGCTTTTACGGTCAATGCTAAGGATGGTTCTGTTTTTACCGTAGATCCAACGCTATCCATGAAAATTAAAGACGGTGAATCTGCAAAAATATTCAAGAAATATAGAAAACCTATCGATGAGGTCTTAAAAAACACTTTAGTGAATCATATCAAAGATGTTTACCGTATTGAATTTAATAAGTATACGACCGACAGCATTATCTCTCGAAGAGAGATGTTTGAGGATGGTGTGCAAAAGAAAATGATTGCTTTTTTAAATAATGAAGGCTTTATATTGGAGCAGCTGACCTCAGGAATTCAATATCCTGAAACGATTACGCAAGCCATAAACGCTAAGAATACAGCGATACAACGTGCTCAGCAGGCAGAAAATGAACTTAAGGTGGTGGAAGCGAATGCCAAGAAGCTTATTGTACAAGCTGAAGCGGAGTCTAAAGCCAATGAGCTGAAGAAGCAATCTCTAACAAACCTACTTATTCAACAGCAATTTATTGAAAAATGGGATGGCAAGACTCCTTTATATGGGCAATCACCCGCATTTTTTAAATCTGTGGATAAGTAATTGTAAAAAATGTAAACTTTTGATTTTTTTAGCACATCTTTTGTTAGTTTAGTAGGATACGTATTAATCACATTATGAACACACCTTTAAACCGTACTTTACTGCTCGCTTTTGTTTTATTTACGGAGGTGCTTTGTGCGCAATCAATAGATCTAAATACTGTTAGGTCGGAGTTTTCCTCCGCTGTAAAGTCTGAGGAAATATGTGCTAAAAATTTCAAATGGCTAAGTAAAAATGCTAATTCCGTGCCTACGAAAGGTTATGAAGCCGTCTATAAGATGATTATGGCGAAGCATACCAGCAACCCCTTTAAGAAAATGTCTCATTTTAAAGCCGGCAAACGTGACCTTGAAGACCTCATTAAAGAAAATTCTACGAATACAGAACTACGTTTTATAAGATTTGTAATTCAAGCGCATATCCCTAAATACCTTGGCTACAATGCGGAGATGGAAGCGGACAAAGACTTTTTAGTACAGAATCTGTCAAAAGTGACCGATAAGAAGACACATAAACTTCTGTATACCTATTTGAAAGGCACGAATCTATTTTCCATAGAGGAACTTTCGCTTATGGACTAAGGTTTTCTGTAAGGTTCTATATGAATTAAGCAGTTACTGATCTCAGGGATGGCGATTTTTAAAGCGTCTTGTAATTTGTGGGCCAGCTCATGGCCTTCAAAGACGGAAATATGGGCGTCGACAATGGCGTGGAGGTCTACGACATAGCTCATCCCAATTTTTCGTACATAGCATTTTTCAGTACCTCGAATTCCCGGTACCTTTAGTGCCTCCCTACGGATATCCACAATTAAATCCTCATAAAGATTCTCATCCATAATCTCCCCCAGCGCAGGGCGGAAGATCTTATAGCAGTTGTAAAGAATAAAAAAAGAGGCAAATAGTGCAGCCCAATCATCGGCAGCTTCAAATCCTTTGCCCGCGAATAGCGCGATACAGATACCTATAAATGCTGCCAAGGAGGTGATCGCATCGGAGCGATGGTGCCACGCATCCGCCTTTAAGGAGCTTGAGTTAGTCTCCTTCGCTTTATTCATCATTAAGCGGAATGAAATTTCCTTCCAAATAATTATTCCTCCTAAGATATACAGTGTCCATGACTCCGGTAAATTATGCGGTGTCCTAATATTTAAGATACTCTGATAGGCTATAAATACGGCCGAGCAGATTAAGAATCCTACGACAATAAATGTAATAAGTGGCTCAATACGCCCATGCCCATAGGGGTGGTTGTCATCTGCAGGACGCTTAGCATATTTTAATCCCAATAATATTAAGATGGAGGAGAATATATCTGCCGTAGACTCTATGGCATCAGCAATTAGCGCGAAAGAATTCCCGAAAATTCCCGCTAAACCTTTTATCATAGCTAAACTAATATTGCTAGCTATGCTATAGTAGGTAGCTTTTATTGCTTTCTCTTCTGAAGACATGTATATCTATTTAATTTTTCACTCACTTAGATTGGCAATGGATAGCAAGCAAAATTAATTTTTTTTCTTTAGAATAACGATTTATAAATTATTTATTCTAAAATTTTATGCATAAAAAAAACACGCTATCGGCGTGTCATAATTTTCTTAGGTCAGCAACCCTTAGTCTTCATGCGCTAAGAGGTCATCCCCATCTAAGATAAAATCATAATGATCTTGTTCTACTACTTCAATTTCTTTTTTCATTTTGTATGCTAATTTTTTATTAAAGATATCGTGCCTATATAAACTAAACACTACTTTAAAGTTATCTTTTTATAAGAAAGTTATCTTTATTCTAAGCTTAACGTCCTATTTCTCTTGCAGGGCTACTCCTTGAAAATGGATTCCTGACCATCCATGTTCCATAAACTGGCGGATATTTTGATGATTGTCACCAGTAGGGGTATTCTTTACGGACTCATAATGTTCAACAAACATCGCTAGGGTGTCTGCTTCCGAAAGCTTATGCAAATGTGCATAAAAGAACACTTTGGCAGAACCCTGATTTTCGGTCGCCGCATTCTGCTGTGCACCATTGCTAAATGCCGTTGGCGTATGAGCATACAGGTGATCGATATGTTGGATAACTTCTGCAAAACAAACGTTATCGCTCGCTAAAAGTTGTTTTAATGTCGTATTCATAGGACTATTTTATACAATAATAATAATATTTATTGAGTATGGAATGTGCAAATCGTATGTTTTATGTCATTTTTAATAAGTTTTCAGACAATTATCAATAATAGTTATTATTGTTTTAAAGCTATTATTAAGAATATTTTAATTCTGTGATTATTTTCTTAAGTGATTGGAATATATCTTATATTTAAATCATAAACAATAATAACGTTCTCAGCGTATATTCCAACAACTTAATTATGATTCATTATTTTATTCAATCGAATGCTGAAGGCAATTTTTCCAATGGAAAATGGGACTACAGTAGGCAATCAAAGTCCACTTTTCTGCGGTTGCTATTCACAGCATTTATGCTACTTCTAGTGGCATTACAGCTTTCAGCGCAGTCAAGCCTGCTGCTTCAAGGGCGAGTTACGCAACAGAATGGACAACCCATGGCGGGGGCTACCTTAACCCTTCAGAGTCAGAAGCTTAATTTTAAAAAAGTTACAGCTACAGATGCTGGTGGTAATTTTAATTTTACAACCTTACAGCAATCAGATGATTATTCCCTGCTCTTAACAGCTGTTGGTTATAAGACTGTAACCTTTGGCCCTCAGCCAATTTCTTCGCTCAGTACTCAGGCAACAAAGATGGTCTTAATAGTGGAGGATGCACAGCTTCAGGAAGTCGTCGTTACAGCCTTAGGCATTAAGCGTGAAAAGAAAGCGCTCGGGTATACTGTGGCAGAACTTAAAGGTGATGAACTAACTCAGGGGAAGGAAGCTAATGTTGCAAATGCACTGTCTGGAAAAGTTGCCGGTGTACAGGTAAGTAGAGCAGCATCGGGTGCAGGAGGATCCTCCAAAGTTGTGATTAGAGGAAATAACTCGTTGATAGGTAATAGTCAGCCGCTGTATGTTGTTGATGGTGTGCCTATTGATAATCAGAATTATAGCCCTGCTGGAAGTAGTGGTGGTACGGATTACGGTGATGGTATCTCTAATATTAATCCCGATGATATTGAAAATATTTCTGTCCTTAAAGGTCCTAACGCTGCCGCGCTTTACGGTCAGCGAGGATCTAATGGAGTGGTGTTGATTACGACTAAATCAGGTAAGTCTAGTAAAGGAATGAATATTAACTATAATGGGGACTTTGCGATTGGTAACGCATTGGTTCTTCCAGATTTTCAAAATATCTATGGACAAGGTTTAAATGGCGATTTCACACATTTCAGAAAATCTGATGGTAAGATTGTTTCCATGGCTGAAGCACTGGCAAATGGATACAGTGGAACTCCGAAAATGAGTGCTGGCAGGGATCGTTTAGCGCGATCAAGTTGGGGTCCAAAAATGGAAGGACAAACATATGAGGATCAATTTGGACAAGTTCTAACCCTTATCCCTCAGCCGAATACTTATAAAGATTTCTTCCAAACGGAAAAGCAACTTATAAACAATATTTCTGTGGACGGAGGTAATGACCAAGTAAATTATCGCTTCTCTTATGCTAATACGGATATTCAAGGATATGTGCCTACCAATACAATCAAAAGAAACAACTTCAATTTAAGGACTCAAGCTAAGATTACTGAAAAGTTTCAAATAGATGTGAAGGCTAATTATATCCTACAAGAGGGTGTGAATAGGCCTACTCTGTCCGATGCATCGGATAATCCTGCTTACCTATTTATCTCGCAGCCACGCAGTCTATCGATGGCATCCTTAGCGAACTATAAATGGACACCGGAAGAAATTAAAAATCAACTAGGCTTTAGTAATCTTTTCGAAGGTTTAGAAAAGACCTATGCGACCAATTCCTCGACAGCAAATCCATTTTGGACCATTCATGAAAACCGTAATTCTGACCGCAGAGACCGCATAATAGGTTTGCTACGTCTCTCATACGACTTTACACCTTGGTTAAAAGCGATAGCAACAGGGGGTACAGACTTTTTTACAGATCAGCGCATGCGCTATCGCCCAATCGGAACCTACCAAAGTTTAAATCGTAAAGGTGATATGCGTGAAGAGGTTATTCGCTCTAGAGAGAATAACTATGACTTTCTCTTAAGTGCTAACTTTCCAGTATCTGATCAGGTAAAGATTAGTTTAAATGGGGGTGCAAGTCACTTGAAGAAATACTTACGTCAAACAGGAAATGTGGGTACTCAATTCGTAGTGCCAAAACTCTTTGTAATCAACAATACAATAACCAATTCATACCTTTTTGACTTAGTCGAGTCGGAGATAAATTCAGTTTATGCATCCGGACAGGTTGCTTATAATGATTATTTATTTGTTGACTTCTCGGCTCGAAACGATTGGTCATCGACCTTATCAAAGAAAAATAACTCCTTTTTCTATCCATCTGTAAGCACAAGTTATGTCGTTTCCGAAGCCTTAAAATTTCAGTCTGATTGGATTCCATACTTTAAAGTGCGCGGTTCTTGGGCTCAAGCTGGATCCTCAGGAAACCCTTATCAGCTAACGGGTGCATATAGTTTAAATCAATATACACACGGAGGACAACCCTTAGCGACCTTTACGAATGTAATACCAGATCCAAATTTGAAAAATGAGCTTACAACATCCATGGAATTAGGTGCAGATATGCGCTTATTCAAGAATCGTGTGACTCTTTCCTTTACAGCATATCAAGCGAAAACAAGAAATCAAATTCTTGATATTCCAATTTCTCCATCAAGTTTATATGAAGTAAATCGTATTAACGCCGGAGAAATTTCAAATCGAGGGATAGAATTTATGTTAGCTGGAAAGATACTGTCATCATCTTCAGGATTTAAATGGGACGCGACCTTTAATTTTAATAAAAATGTGAATAAGGTGGAGTCATTAGCCGATGGAGTGGAAACATTCTTGTTAGGCTCTGATCGTGGAATTAATGTGGTAGCAGAAGTAGGAAAGCCTTTTGGACAGTTAATAGGGACGCAATTTGCTTGGATTAAAGATCCTTTAGGTAATAGGCTTATTGATCCAACAACGGGATTACCGCTTCGAAGCTCTGGACGGGTGCGAACGGATTTAGGGAATGCACAGCCGAAATGGTTAGGTGGATTTTCGAATAACTTTTCTTATAAAGGGGTTCAGCTATACGCTTTAGTTGATATCCGTCAAGGAGGCGTAATTTTCTCCCAATCAAATAGAGAACAGTTGATTTATGGAACCACAAATAGAACCGTTGACGGCCGTGATGGAAGCTACGTAGCTTCAGGAATGTTGGCTACAAAAGATGCAGCAGGGAATTGGGTTAGCTCTGGACAGAAAAATACTAAGCAGGTTAATGCACAAGATTATTGGAACGTCGTAGCCTCAGAAAAGGAAGTGATGGTTTCCGAAGAGATGATTAACGATGCGAGTTATATTGCTATGCGTGAACTTAGCTTAAGCTATATGTTGCCGAAATCTATTCTTAAAACGAAGTTTATACGTACCGCAAAAGTAGGTATCTATGGCCGCAATCTATTTTACTTCCAACGTAAGACAGATGGCTTCTCACCGGAGGCCTCCTCGTTCAATATCAATAATTCATCTATAGGTATTGAGTCTACAGCGCTTCCTATGATGCGTAACTTCGGAGTGAATCTATCCCTTAGCTTTTAATTTGACTACTATGAAATTTACTAAATCAATCTCTTATACCTTATTGACTGTAGCCTTACTCAGTGTGGGTTGCACGAAGGATTTTGAATCATTAAATACACCGCCAACATCTGTTACGACGATCGATCCAGCTTTGTTATTAGCTAGGACCTTACGTGATGCAGTATTCTCTCAATCTGGAGAATCCGCTAATAACAAGTTCGGTTCTTGGATTCAACACTGGGCAGGAGGCCCTGTAGTTCCAGGATCTCGCTATATTGCTTCTGCTGAGGATAATATTTGGGATCAGCATTATGCATACATTAAGAATTTGACTCAGATTAGAAAAGAATTACTGGGGCAGGAGGAAACGTCGCAAGGAAGGACAAAATTGGCAATAGCGGAAATATTTGAAGTGTATGTCTGGCAACAATTTACAGACCTTTTTGGTGATATTCCCTATTCCGAGGTTTCCAAAACTGTAGAAGCATTAAATAGAACTCCAAAATTTGATACTCAAGAGTTTATTTACAAAGACTTAATCCTTCGTTTGAACAGTGCCATGGAAAAGTTAAACAGTGCGGATGCATCCTATGGCTCGGCTGATTTCTTCTATGCTGGAAATTCGCAGCTATGGGCAAAGTTTGCAAACTCACTGAAATTACGCCTAGGTATGCGAATGCGCTATGTCAATGCCGAGTTAGCCAAGAAAACGGTAATCGAAGTTGTGCAGTCTAATAAAGGATTATTAAGTAGTAATGCCGAGAATGCTGCTGTACCAACATTTAATAATGCCCAAGCGGAGAATTATAACCCTATGCTCCGTCAAATGGTTACAGGAAGTTCTGATTTGAGATATTTAGCCAATACCCTCGTAAATACATTGAAAAATATCCAAGATCCACGCTTACCTTTAATCGTGCAGCCAGCAGTAAATTCCGTTGGGGGAGCTTCTCCAAATTACCAAGGTATAGGTGTGGCTTTGACGGATAGCGAGTTAGCCCCAATAGTTCGGGCAAATTATTCGACGGCTTCTACTCAGACTTGGTTCTCGGCGACTTTCACACCAATACCTGTATTTGCATTAACTTTTTCAGAGGTATCTTTTTTCAAAGCGGAGGCAGCTTTATTAGGTTGGGGTTACAATGCTAATCAAGCCCAAGGGTTTTTTGAAGAGGGGGTAAAAGCGGCATTTTCAATCGCGCCCTATAATATCGCTAATGTGCCGGCAGCTTATCTTGAGCAGCAAGTAAGTTTAGCTGGTCTTTCTGATGAACAGCAGTTAGCACGTATTCAAACCCAGAAATGGATTCATCTCTTTGGTAGGAATATGGAAGCCTTTTCAGAGTGGCGAAGAACGCAATTCCCTAAGTTAACGCCTGGTACTAATAAGGGAAGTACAGATGGTCAAATTCCTCGCCGCGCAATTTATTCAACAAAAGAAGAACAACTGAATACGGTAAACTATGCAGAAGCTGTAAAGCGAATGCAAAATGGTGATTCATTTATATCTAAAGTATGGTGGGATAAAAAGTAATAAAAAAGCGCTTCCTTAATTTCTAAGGAAGCGCTTTTTTATTACTGAAGTATGTTAAATAGCGTATAAAGCATCAATTTCAGCTTTATATTTTGCGGAAATCTGTTTTCGCTTCATCTTTAATGTCGGTGTAAGATCACCCGCTTCAATGGTGAATTCTGTGGGAATTACAGCTATACGCTTAATTTGCTCCCAATGACCAAATTTATTGTTTATTACGGCAATCTGTTTTTCTAAGAAATCATTCACCTCAGGAAGCTTTAGGAAATCCTCCTTTTTTAAGGTTTCTGCAGGTTTAAATTTCGCTTTTAAAGCTTCATAGGCAGGCACAATCACTGCACCAGGAAATTTTTGTCCTTCACCCACGACCATGGCTTGTTCTATATAAACAGATTCCACAAGTTTAGATTCGATTTGTTGTGGGACAATGTATTTTCCACCCGAAGTCTTAAACATCTCCTTCTTACGGTCGATAATTTTTAAATACTTATGGTCTACCCACGTGCCAATATCACCTGTTGATAACCAGCCATCTTTCAATACTTCGTCGGTGGCTTTTTGGTCCTTATAGTAGCCCACCATAATGTTTTCTCCTTTAGCAAGAATCTCCCCATCCTCAGCTAACTTAATTTCTATATTAATTAGCGGTACGCCCACTGTGCCAATGCGCATGCCGCGTTTATAGCAGTTTACAGATAGGCAGGGGCCCGCTTCTGTAAGGCCGTATCCCTCAAAAATAGGAATTCCTGCAGCCATATATAAGCGTATTAAACGCTCCTGTAGGGCGGCAGAACCTGAAGCTACGCCTTTGAGCTCTCCACCTAAGGCTTCCCGAAATTTTGAGAATACGAGTTTTTGAGCTACAGCAAGCTTGAGGTTATACCAAGGACTACGCCCTTCAATAGTATATTTTTCACCCACCGAAATTGCCCAGAAGAAGATCTTCCGTTTAACGCCTGTTAGGGAATCTCCTGTGGAGACGATCTTATCATAAATCTTTTCTAATACACGAGGTACAGCGGAGAAAATATGTGGCTTTACAGCTTTGATATCTGCTCCGATGCTATCCATGGATTGTGCAAAATAGATGGTCACACCCTTGTATATATATACGTAATGGAATACACGCTCATACGCATGGCATACAGGCAGAAAGCTCAAGGCTCTATCGTATGCTGTAACGGGGAAGGAATATTCACTGCTCATCACATCGGCAAGTAAGTTTGTATGACTCAGCATGACCCCTTTAGGTGTTCCTGTCGTCCCCGAAGTGTATATTAAAGTAGCTATATCTGAGGGAAGTACGGCTGCTTTACGCTGCTGTAGCTCGGAATCAGTAATGGCTGTTCCCAGTGCTTTCAGTTCATTCCAATGTGGGGTAGAGGGTTCACCATCAATTATATATAAGTCAGCAAGTTGGCCTTCAATCTTTTCATAAAGGCTCTTGTTACTTACAATAGCTAGCTTTACTTCGGCATGTTTCAGGATATATTCATAGTCATCTTTGGATATATTCGGGTACATGCCTACCACGACAGCTCCCACTTGTTGAATCGCAAAATCTATGATATTCCAAGCTACGCGATTTTCTGAAATTAAGGCCACTTTATCCCCAGGAAGTATACCTTTAGCGATTAACCCTTTAGCTAAGGCATTGGCTTCTTGTTGAATATCAATAGCCGTACTTTCCACCCAGCGGTCTTCCTCTTTATAAGAGAACATGGCTATTGTTGGAAACTGCTCCTGCTGATAAGCGATTAAGTCAAAAATACGTGTTGGTTTTGTCATACAATTTTTTTGATAATTAACTGTAAATATGCAAAAATTAAATAAGAATAAATTTTATTTTTATATATTGGAGTTTATAAAATCAAATATATGCCAAATTTCTTTAAACATTTAACTGTACAGGTAGTTATTGCCATTTTTTTTGGAATTGCTGTCGGCTTCTATTTTCCAGCCTTTGCTCCATATGCCAAGATGTTAAGTCAGGGCTTTATAAACCTAATTACAATGCTTATAACACCGATTATATTCCTAACTATCGTACATGGTATTGCTGCCATGGGGGATATGAAGAAAGTGGGTATGGTGGGAGGTAAAGCTTTGTTATATTTTGAGATTGTCTCCACGTTAGCACTTTTTATAGGATTAATAGTAGCTAATTTATTGAAGCCTGGTGTTAACTTTAAGCTTCCTGATAACTTTGAAGCGCTTTCTTCTACCGTGGCGCAGGTATCTTCCCAAGAAATGAAATGGGGGGAATTTATTTTCCATATAATTCCTAAAAATATTGTTAAAGCATTTGCCGATGGTGACATCCTACAAGTTCTCTTTTTCTCCATATTATTTGCTGTTGGCGTTTCCCAGGCTGGTGAAACAGGGAGATCCATCTTAAAAGGGTTGGACCGAGTGTCAAAAGTGTTTTTTAAGATGATGAATATGATTATGAAGTTGGCGCCCATAGGTGCATTCGGAGGAATGGCTTATACAATCGGTGAGTTTGGGCTATCATCGATCATCCCTATGGCGAATCTTATGCTTTGTGTCTATTTCACCATGGCGATTTTTATATTCGTCGTTCTTCAAGGTATCTGTCGATTTTATGGTATCCGCTTTTGGGCCTATCTACGGTTTATTAAAGAGGAACTATTAATTGTGTTAGGGACTTCTAGTTCGGAGTCGGCACTGCCGAATATGATGGATAAGATGCATCGCTTTGGGGCCTCCAAATCCGTTGTAGGGTTGGTGATCCCTACAGGATATTCCTTTAATTTAGATGGCACGTCAATCTACCTTTCTATGGCGGTCATCTTCTTAGCACAAGTTTTTAAAGTTGACTTAAGTCTTTCTGAGCAGCTTACGATCTTGTTTATTCTGATGGTGACCTCCAAAGGGGCAGCAGCGGTTACAGGAGGGGGATTTATTGTCTTAGCAAGTACATTGGCAGCTTTAAAGATTATCCCTGTTGAAGGAATTGCTCTATTGTTGGGTGTAGACCGCTTTATGTCCGAGGCACGTTCCATCACGAATCTAATCGGAAATGGTATTGCGACCTTAGTAATTGCTAAATCTGTAGGTGAATATCAAGAGCCTGACGAGCTTCCTACGGAGTAATAGCGCCCTATAATCAGTATTTTCTGCTACTAGCAATCCTGCATTTATGCATTAAAGCATGCATTCGTTACGAAAACGTTTGCATGTTTTTTGTTTATAGAAGCTACCCATTTGATAAATAATAATTTATAAATTAGGAGCTAACCAGTTAAGGGATATTTTGTTAACACTTTCCAGTGTCTTACAGAAGCCGCTAATAGTAAGATTTAAATTAAATGATTATGTTTCTCAATAAATCTAATTTATATACCATTGAATGTGAAACACTGCGTAAGCCTACCGTAGCGATGCTCCATTTTCCTGAAAAGGTGCTTCAATTTGGTACGGGCGTACTGCTTCGTGGTCTTCCAGCTTATTTCATCGATCAAGCAAATTCAAAAGGAATTTTTAAGGGACGTGTTGTCGTCGTGAAATCCACCAGTCAAGGGGATTTAAAGAGTTTTATAAGTCAAGATAACCTATATACCCTCTGCGTTGAAGGAATTCAAAATGGGGAGATTACGCAGCAATATGAAATTAATGCCAGCATCTCCCGCGTACTTTCTGCGAATGAGCAGTGGGCAGAAGTACTTGCTACGGTAGAACAAGAATCTTTAGAAATCATTATTTCAAATACCACAGAAGTAGGTATCCAAAAAGTCTCAGAGCCGATGTTTTCCCAGGTGCCAACTTCATTTCCTGGAAAGCTTCTGCGTCTTTTACATCATCGGTATACCTATTTTTCAGGCGCCTTGGATAAGGGGATGGTAATTTTACCTACTGAATTGATAAGCAATAATGCGGATATGCTCAAGGCTATAGTACTCGAATTAGCTGCTGAGGAGGAGTTGGATGACGCCTTTTTAAGTTGGCTTTCTGAGGCAAACTATTTCTGTAACACCTTAGTAGATCGGATTGTTCCGGGAAAATTGTCCGCTTTAACGCAGCAGGACCGTGCGCAAAAATTAGGTTATAATGATTCTTTAATGATTATGGCAGAACCTTTTCGGCTGTGGGCTATTGAAACATCCTCTCCAAAGGTACGGAGCATACTGTCCTTTTCCCAAGCCGATGAGGGCGTAAAGATTGTTGGCGACATCCATAAATTTAAGGAGTTAAAACTACGTCTTTTGAATGGTACACATAGCTTATGCTGTGCCTATGCGTTGTATAATGGTTTTGACACCGTAAGAGAAGCCATGGAAAATGCGGATTTTCGCGCTTTTATACAGACGCTGATGTTCGAGGAAATTGCCGTAGCCATTGAATCCGAGGAGCTTTCAGCTCAGGAGTGTAAGGAATTTGCGGAGTCAGTAATAGATCGGTTTTCAAATCCTTTTCTAGCACACCGCTGGGCTTCAATCACCTTAAACTATAGCAGTAAAATGCATCTCCGTACAGTAGCGATATTAAAATCCTATGTGGCCCGTAAGGGGAGCCTTCCAACGAAATTTGTCCAGGGATTTGCTGCTTACATACAGTTTATGTGTAGTCAGAAAGAAGGGGCGAATTACTTTGCTGTGGTTCGAGGAAATATGATCCCCCTTCAAGATGAGCAAGCAGCGAAATTTTATAACTACTGGAAGTCTCCAGCCACTGTGGTGACGAATGTCTTAGGAGACAGCAGCCTGTGGGGGGAAGATTTGACGCGCATAGCAGGCTTCGTGGAGGCCATAGAGTTAGCACTAAAAGAATTCCAAAAATAGCTTTTCAAGAATGGCAAAGAGGTCGTTCTGTTTTTACGCACTAAAAATATAAAATGAAAAAATTCTTAGACGATAACTTTTTATTGCAATCGCCTACAGCGGAGGTTCTTTATCATCAATATGCTAAAAAACAACCTATTATAGACTACCATAATCATTTATCGCCGCAGCAGATTGCTGAAAATACGCAGTTTGATAATATCACGCAAGTTTGGCTTTATGGCGATCACTATAAATGGCGTGCCATGCGTGCCCATGGTATCGCGGAATATTATATCACTGGAGCAGCTACAGATAAGGAAAAGTTTATGAAATGGGCAGAGACGGTGCCGTATACCATGCGTAATCCCCTGTACCATTGGACACATCTAGAGCTTCAACGGTATTTTGGAATTTATGAGTTGCTGTCGCCAGCTACAGCCGAGAGGATCTATGAAGAGACATCGGCTAAGTTGCAATTGCCCGCATACCGTGTTCAAGGTTTGCTGGAGATGATGAATGTCGAGCTTGTATGTACGACGGATGACCCTGTGGACAGCTTGGAATATCACCAAGAATTTGCTAGACAGGGGAGAGCCTTGAAAATGGTTTCCGCATTCCGCCCTGATAAGGCTATGAATAGTGATGATGTCGTCGCCTTCAAGCAGTATATTGCGCAGTTAGCCCTTGTTGTCGGTCAGCCAATAACAGATTTCTCCTCCTATCTCGCGGCCTTAAAAAGTAGGCATGATTACTTCCATGAGCAGGGGTGCAGGCTCTCAGATCACGGATTAGAGCAGCTTTATGTCGCAACATATACCGATGAAGAGCTCGAATTAATTTTCGCTAAGCTGCTGAATCTTCAGGAGCTCACAGCACAGGAGCAGCATACATTTAAAGCGGCGATGCTAGTACATTTTGGGCATTGGGACCATGAGCGCGGATGGGTGCAGCAATTTCATATTGGTGCCTTACGTAATAATAATACACGGAAGCTTACAGACTTGGGGCCAGATACCGGATGGGATTCCATAGGCGACTTCTCACAAGCAGAAGCACTCGCGGCATTCTTAAACCGCTTGGATAAAGATAATAAGCTTGCTAAGACTATTATTTACAACCTCAACCCGGCGGATAATGAGGTCATAGCGACGATGGTAGGAAACTTTAATGATGGCTCCACAGCTGGTAAAGTACAATTTGGCGCAGCATGGTGGTTCCTAGATCAGAAAGATGGAATTACAAGGCAGCTGAATATACTTTCTACGATGGGTCTTATTTCAAATTCGGTAGGTATGCTGACAGACTCTCGCTCCTTTTTATCTTTCCCTAGGCATGAATACTTCCGAAGGATACTCTGCAACCTCTTTGCCGAAGACATAGAAGAAGGGGAGCTTCCAGATGATATCCCTTGGATAGGAAGTCTTATTGAAGCCATCAGCTATGGAAATGCAAAGCGTTATTTTGATTTTTAAGAAAACCTAGTTACCCAATTACTGCAATACCAACCAATTTACAACTATTATGATCGGAAAATACCGTTGGACCATATGTGCCCTTTTATTTTTTGCTACGACTGTCAACTACTTAGATCGTCAAGTCTTAAGCTTGCTGCACACCCAGTTAGAAGAAGAATTCAGCTGGACCAATTCTGACTACGCTAATATTACCGCAGCTTTTCAATTTGTCTACGCCTTATCGATGCTTTTTGCAGGGCGTATTATCGACCACTTGGGAACTAAATGGGGTTATGTAATCGCTATTGTAGTATGGTCTTTGGGGGCGATATTACATGCCGAAGCAATTTATGTAGGAGAGGTAACCACTCGCTTATTTGCTTTAGTGGGTATTGGAGGGCTCTCGGTTTCCGTCGTAGGATTTATTATTTCGCGCGCAGTATTGGCTGTTGGAGAAGCGGGAAATTTTCCTGCAGCGATTAAAGCTACGGCAGCTTATTTCCCCAAAGAGGAGCGTTCTTTGGCGACGGGAATTTTCAACTCAGGAGCAAATGTAGGCGCAATACTGGCGCCCTTAACGGTGCCTTGGATCGCAAAGGTATGGGGTTGGGAAATGGCATTTATCCTTGTAGGAGCGATTGGATTTGTGTGGATGGGTTTCTGGTTGTTACTCTATGAAAAGCCTGAAGAACAAAAAAGACTCTCTGTGGAGGAGTTAGCTTATATTCAGAAAGACACCTATATAGAGCGTAATATTCCGGTAGAAAAATCTGAAAATGCTATGAGCTGGATGCAGTTATTTTCCTATAAGCAGACTTGGGCTTTTGCTTTCGGGAAGTTTATGACCGATGGTGTATGGTGGTTTTTCCTATTTTGGCTGCCTTCCTACCTCAAGGCACAATATGGCATGAATAGCACAGAAATAATGCTGCCTTTAGCCGTATTATATAGTATGACGATGTTGGGGTCTATTGGTGGCGGTTGGTTTCCAGCATATTTTTTGAAAAAGGGATATAATGCCTACGAAGGGCGTATGCGGGCTATGTTTGCCATTGCACTATTCCCCTTAGTCGTGTTGTTAGCACAACCATTAGGGGGTTATTCCTATTGGATTCCTGTGTTTCTGATAGGCATAGGTGCTTCCGCGCATCAGGCTTGGTCGGCGAATATATTTACGACAGTTTCAGATATGTTTCCCAAGCGTGCTATTGGTTCAGTTGTAGGCATCGGAGGTATGGCAGGAGGCATTGGCGGCGTGGTGGTGTCTAAAGTTGGTGGTGCCCTATTTGATTATTATAAGACTTTAGGATCTATACAAACAGGCTATACCATCATGTTCACCTTTTGTGCTTTGGCATACATCATTGCGTGGATAGTGATGAAGATGCTGGTTCCTAAAATGAAACTTATAAGTTAGCTGCCACCCAGGCGCCCATACTGAAGCAGGCTTGGAGTAGGTATCCACCGGTGGGCGCTTCCCAGTCGACCATTTCACCTATGCAATAGACATTGGGGTATTTTGTGAGCGCATAATATTCCGATAGCTCCTCGAATTTGATGCCCCCAGCCGTAGATATAACTTCATCTATAGGTCGGAAACTGTGGACTACTACAGGGTATTTCTTGATGCTGGACGCTAGGTTTAAAGGGTCTGTATAGCTTTCTTTAGGCAATTTTTTGAGTAAGATTATTGCTGTATTACTCAATTTTAGCTCATTTTTTAAGACGCTTGCTACGGGCTTTTTACTTTTTAGGAGCTTTTGCACTTTCTCCAAGCTATAGCTAGGCTTTAAATCGATGGCTAGCGTTAAAGGGAAGGGGTCATTTCTAAGATAGCGGTTCATAAAATAGAGGGGGGATCCTTCTATACCATAGTTTGAAAATACAAACTCTCCCTGACGTGAATATTCTTTATAGTTTACGACAATATTTTTCAGGTATTGGCCTTCTAGCTCGTTGAAGTCTGCGCAGGTATTAAATCCGGAGTTCGCTGCTTGGAGCGCTGCTATAGCAATTCCCTTTTCCTGGAAAATAGTAGTCCATAGGCCGTCAGAACCAGTTTTGGACCACGATCCTCCACCTAAACCAACGATTAACTTATAAAATTTTTTATGAACTCCATTGATGCATACCGTATCTGAGGTGAAGTCGGTGAACTTTTGCTTATAGAAAATATGTACTCCCAAGCTGTTAAGCCTGTCGAGCCACGCTTGCAGCACTTGAATAGGCTTGATAGGGGGCTGCGGAAATATCTTTCCTGAGCTTCCTACATAGGTAGGGATTCCTAAATCCTGAAGCCAACGTCTAGTCTGTTTATTATCAAAATGACTTAGACAGGCGGTCAATTCTTCACGCGAATATCTTTGAATAAACTGTGACATGTCTTCATCATGCGTCAGGTTAAAGCCTCCATGTCCAGCGACTAAAAATTTACGTGCTGCAGCGGCATTCTGTTCGTAAATTTCCACGCGAAAACCCCGTTCAGCCAACTTTTGTGCAGCCATTAGATTTGCAGGCCCCGCACCTATAAGAATAATAGGTAATTCATTCATTGGCTACAAAAGTAGCTATTTTTAGGATTTATTGTTTAATCCTCTATGTTTAAAAAGTTGTTATTATCGGAATGATTCCAACTATATTTATTTTCAAACTCAAATGCTATCTGCGTGTCAACCTTAGAGCCTACGATGATGGAATTTTCTAAATAAATAATTTGTTTATTTATTATAGGTGAAATAAAAGGTAATCGCTTGTCTTCTTCCATAATTGTTTTATAATATTATCCCTTAAGAAAGATATTGTATTAAATATTAATTTAAATTCAATTGTAAATATATTGATTTCAAAGCTATTATCAGTTATTTAATTATGTGATCCTGCGCATAAAATTTTATAATTTTGGTCATAAAAAAAAGCCTCCCAAATTTTTGGAAGGCTCTTTGTCTATTTAAAAAGGCTTTCTGAACATTTAAAAAAGCTCTCTGAACATTTAAAAAGGCTCTCTGAACATTTTATGGCGGTAACTTATAATTTTAATTCTCCCTCACGGCCAATATCTAAATCTTGACCTGTTACTGCTGCGGTAGCGACTTTTAATAGGGTCATGAGTTTATTGGTTTTATTATCCCAGTAATGTGCTTCCGAGGGGATAACTTTGAGAATACGGATATTGGGGTCTTCTTTTCCTTTCTCAAACCACACATCCATAAATTTGTTCCAATATTTCTCAATACGCTCTTTATCTTGTGAAACTTCACCTGTAGCATGGATGCTTAAAAATTTATAGTCACCTACATGTGCATAGGCAAGAGAAACTCTGGAATCTTCTACTAAATTCTTAAAAGTATCACTTTCTGCAGAAAACAGAAACCAAATATTTCCATCCTCATCGACCTCTTGTCTACTCATGGGAATGGTGTAAGGGTAATCCGATTGTTTGGAAAATGTCGAAAGCATACCTACATCGATCGCATTTACGAGGTCATTTAACTTTTCTACAGCTTCTTTATTGTTTAAATTTTCTGTGCTCATACGAGTTAATTATTAAACTATGAAATTATTGTCTTGTTAAATACCAACATATCAGGAGCATAAATGTTTTTATTATTTCAGCTGTTGTAGCTGTGTGTTGTATAGGCCTACAAGTACGGAATTCCCTTCCTTATCTATCCTTAGCGCTCCAAATTCAGCAAGTTCATATTTCTCGGCTTCACCTTCTTGAAAGAAATACGATTCAGCGCCAATATTTAAACTCCAAGGGTTGCTATGGGCATACTTTATTAAATGCTCCTTGGCAGCTAGCGGCTGCTTATGAGCTTGAAAGCGTACCAAGTGTGCTACCTGATTGGCGTCTAGCTTAACCACACAATAGCCATTCTTCGGGATGCTATCTACTTCATGATTTGTCGCTATCTCATAGTTTAAGGCCATATAATCTCCCTGCATTAAAGAGCGGGGATCAACAGGGGCAAGCCTTAGTAATACGAGGGTGCCTTCCTTAATAAGGACTTCTTTTTTTGCTATACTATAGTTGCAATATGCAAGAAAGAGGATTAAATTTATAAGAACTATTGCCCATTTATATTTTTTCATCTGAGAGCAGTTTTTGAGTGAATATATAGACCCCTAAAGCGAGAATCCCTGGGATAATTAGAAGCATAGATTTTACAATTAAGGTAATTTGTAAATTGTAGTAGAAATAGATAAGAAATCCTATAAAGTAAATTATACCTAAAACAAAACTTGTACGATAATTCACCTGATAGCTTAGTAGAATAATGAGGAGGCTGCCGGTGATGCCCAAAGAATAAGTGGTCGGTAAAATAAAAAGAGTCATAAATGCATAGATTCCAATTTTATGAACTTTATTGCTCAGTGCTAAGTTTTCCATAATTCTGTAGACAACCCAAGCTATCACAGCTACCAACGCCACCGCATTAAGCCAGTGATTTACAAGTGATAGTTCGCTTGGAGTGTAGTTGGTTAGGTAGTTTAGACAATTTAGAAAGGCAATTACGAGCGCTATTCGAATAGGTTTATAGCGGATATTCATCCATTTAGACCGTGTAATAATCTTTCCCTCATTCAAGAATACATAGCTTGTAAGTAATCCTAAAAGCGTGATTATATATACGGTGTATTCGTATAAGAAATTAGACACAAATAAGAACAATAGTGCGCCAATAAGGGTCAGTACAGCAAAGAATACGTGGACGTAATTCTCTACGAGCAGGAGGGTGCCTATGCTTATCAGCAGGATAAGTGAAGCAATGATATTTTCAGAAGCTTCCAGCTGTATTAATGCTGCAGCTATTACAATAAGTCCGATTAAGTAGGAAGATATGGATAGCGCATCATACGTAATTTTCTTACTGAACTTACTTATCAATAGGCTTCCAACAATACTCATAGCCCCCACGATACTCAGTGCCATAGGGGAATCATAAAACCCTGCTACATAGAGAAATCCTATAAAGGTTAGGTTTCCAAAGATAGCTCCGCAGATAGCGAGTATTTTGAGCGCAATAGATTGTTCTTCCGTATTCTTTTGATATGCTTGTCTAATTGCTTCTTCATCCATTGAAAAGGAAGGCCCTTGCTTTTCCTTGATGAGTGAAAATAGCTGCTCCATGTTTTCTTTATTCCTCATTTTTCCAAGTTTTTTGTATGCCTAAGAGGCTTTTTACAACAATTATTACAGCAAAAATACTAAAGGCACTTGTGATAAGAAGGCCAATTTCATCGTCCATCTCTCTTATAAAAAAAGAGTTAATAAGGATTATTATGCTTAAAGGGATAAGAGTTAGGTAGCTGCTATTGCGCTTCTTGAAGCCATAGTAAAGCCCTGAAGCATAGAGAATGGCTATTAGTGTAAGCGTTACAATAGGGTAGTTGCTCTCATTGCTAAAAATAATATATTCAGCAGCAATGGTGCTGAAACTTACAGCGGATAGTAAGAGCACGGTGGTAAACCAATTCGGGAATATCACCGCTACCTGTTGGCTATTTTCCAGTATTTTATTGGCCAGTAAACTGCAAATGAGAAAGATGGTATTGATAATAAATAAGGAATTTATTATAACTTCTGAGGACCAGTCTACGGCTACTTGCTCAGCATAAAAATAAAATGTTAGGTTAATTAGCAGTATATAGATAAGCCATAAAGGGGGGAAATTGGCCAGTATTACCCAGAGGGTAATAAATAGCGTCCATGCTAAGAAAAAGTCATACGCATTAGCACCCGTTTGATAAATCTGTCCGTAGACGGCAAAGAAGATACCCACTAGAACGGCCGCAGCAGTGAGCACAAATTGCCTGCTGAGGGGGTTGATTTTTTTCGAAAAGGAGCAAAGTGTCGTTCCAATAATCAGGGCTTCAATAAGACCTAATTTCACAAATTTGTGTAATTCAGCCCAGTTGTAAGCAAAGAAGAAGATGATGCCTGCGAGGGTTAAGCTTACACCTAGTGTTAGTAAAGCTCGTTTGCAAAACATTTTCCAATCTTCTTTATTCCTATAAACTTGGGTTTGAAAGAGCTGTTCAGCAGTATCCGCATTCAAGTTACTGTGCCTGCTGACAATGTGTATGTCATCGCTGTTTATCTTTTTCATTCGTCGTTTTATGAGTGTAAATAAGCGTTTAATTAGTGGGCGATTTTGTTAGTCTTTGCTGATATGGCTATTTAGGTAATTTATAAAGAAGCTTTTTGATAAAGCTGCAGTTATATTATTTTCCGATATCGTGGAAAGTACAATTTCCGAATTTTTCAAAATTCGTCCCATAGCATAGGTTTGAATTTGCTGCTGAATTGGGATTGTAATTAATTTATTCGCTTTTGCGAATACACCGGAAAGGACCACTTTTTCAGGGTTGAATATTTGTATAAATATTGAAATTGCTTTTCCTAAATTCTGCCCTAGTTCATTAATTAGCACGATGGCGTACTGATCACCATCGAGTGCCGCATCAATAATATGGATCGGTAAAATATCTTCAGATTTAATTTTATTGGTGATGAGTGTGGGCACGTTATTATTGATATCTTTTCTCGCTTTGGTACTTAATGCTAGCCCGGAAGCTACAGTTTCCAAACAGCCTCTTTTTCCACAGTAGCAGAGTTCCCCATTTTCAATAAAGTTTATATGTCCCATTTCTCCTGAAAAGCCATTTTTTCCTGTTAGCACTTCGCCCTTAGCAACAATCCCTAAAGCCATCCCCCAATCCATTAAGATGGTAAGCCCATGATCAATTTGCTGGAGTGCCCCGAAATATTGCTCCGCATAGGTGGCATTTTTGGTATCGTTGATTAAGAAAATATCTTTTTGAAAACGTTGTTCAAAATAGGCTTTTAAGTTGATGTCTGGGTCATATAGATAGGAGTAGTTTACGCCTTGATTGCCATCTATTAAGCCAGGCATCGCAATCGCAATTCCAAGATATTGCGAAGGTAAGATCTGATGATCAGCGATAAATTCTTTAATTAGATTCGCAAGATTTAGTAGCCCTTCACTACGGCTTGAAAGATCGGAAGTGACCGTTATGGCCTGCTTTAATATGATCGTGTTATTGTCAATTAAAGAAATCTTTATTGATTTAATTTGTATTTCTACACATAGAATTTGAAAGAGGCACTCCGATAAATTATAGAGATTTGGCTTTCTACCTCCGAAGGATTCTCCTCGATCCGTAGGTAGGATAATTCCTTGCTCAATCAATTCTACTAAGATTGAATTTACGGTTGGAAAACTTAAATTCAATTTTCTAATTAGGTCGTTTACTGCAATACCATCATGCCTATACACCTCTCTTATTATTTTAAGTTTTTTCTGTGCAGTGCGTAGTTGTTTAGCATCCTTAGTAGGCTTTAATAAATCACTGAATTTCGAAATCATCCTTAAAAATATTAGTTTATAGGTTTATTGAATATAGAAATAATTAAGTGATTATTAAAATAATTTTTTCGTTCATTAAAAAAATTAATAAAGTTTATTATTAAAATTCATTTTTTTACTATATTAACTACTGATTACTAACTAAATAAGAAAGGAGGCCCTTTTTCCTTAAAAAACATTAAAAATATAAACCAATTATATAACAATTATGATACAATTAAATTATGAAAAGACTTCTAATCTTATTTTTATTTTTAGGCCAGTATGCCATAATACTGGCACAAGAGGCTAAGGTGGTAACGGGAACCATCAAGGACAATTTAAATCGGGCGGTAGCCAACGCAAGTGTTTTACTGAAGGGAACCAATATTGGTACTGTTTCAGATGCGGGGGGTAATTTTGAAATTAAAACACCTACGAGCGCGAGCACAACCTTAATTATTTCTGGTGTAGGATATTCTGATCAGGAGATTAATGTTTTTAACAAGAGCAGGCTTACTGTTATTATGCAGGAGCAGCATATAGGCTTAGATGAAGTTGTCGTAGTCGGTTTTTCGAGTATTGAGCGTAAGCACGTTGCTTCATCTGTATCGCAGATGGATATCGAAAAAACTAAGAATCGGCCGATTTTAAAATTGGAGCAGGCATTTGCAGGAACTATTCCTGGGGTAACGATGCTTCAAGGGAATAATCTTCCCGGTGCAAGACCTGGGAATATTTCTATACGTGGGGTAAGCACCTTACAAAATGCCAATCCTTTAGTGATTGTTGATGGTATGGAGCAGTCGCTTTCAGATATTGACCCCAATCAAATCAAAAGCCTTACTGTTTTAAAAGATGCCGCTTCCACATCGATGTACGGTTCACGCGGAGCAAATGGGGTAATTATTATTGAAACTGAACGTGGGGCTACGGGACAGTTTAAAGTCGATGTAAATGCATGGGCAGCAATAGATAACCCGATAGATAGGCCTGAATTTGTGAATGCAGAGAAATACATGCGTCTGAATAATGAGGCGCGAGGTTACCAAAAGCAGTCCTTATTATTTACCGATGAAGATATTCAGAAAGCCGCTACAGGTGAGACTAAAAGTGTGAATTGGTTAGATGAAGTAATTCAGAAGAAATCATTTTCCCAAAATGAATCAGCGAGTGTTTCTGGTGGTGGTGGTGTGGGAACTTTTAACTTAATGTTGGGTCATACACAGCAGAGTGGATTAAATGATATTGAGGGTTCACGTCGCTTCTCTGCCCGCTTTAATACGAATGTAAATATCGCCAATAAATTTGTGCTACTAGCCGACTTTTATGCATTAAGAAATCAATATGATCGCTTGATGGCGAATGACGATGGAAATGGTTTGTATCAGGTGGCATGGCGTATGAATCCTACGCAGCAGCCCTTCTATAAGTCGGACCTTCCAGAGCATTATATGTTGCACAATAATTTAAATCCATTAGCCTCCATCAACCGTGGCGGAAAGAAAAGTTATTTAGATGACCGCAGTACGATAAACCTTCGTCCTAAATATTTTATCAATCAGAATTTAAATATTGAAGCGAATGTTTCCTATATGATTAATAAATCAGCGAATAAATCCGTTCGTGAGACATTTAAATTTTATGATGCTAATGGCAAGCCTGCAACCATATGGAGTAATAGCGTTACGTCAAGTCAGGGGATTTCAGAATCTCAAATTACGGCGCGCGCTTTAATAAACTACACCAAAGATTTGCGTGGAGACAAAGATAAAATCTATTTTACTGCAGGTACAGAAATGATGAATTATGCTTACACCAACTACAAGGAGGTTAATAAAGCATCTTTCTTCGGGAAGTTGAATTACTCTTTCGATAATAGATACCTATTGGAGTTAACAGGTCGTAGCGATGGTAGTTCCAAATTTGCGCCGGGTAAAAAATGGGGTTTCTTCCCTTCAGGAGCTATTGCTTGGAATATGCATAATGAAGGATTTATGCGTTCTTTAAAAGAGTCTGGAGCGATTACAAATTTTAAACTCCGTGGTTCCTACGGATTAATAGGTAATGAAAATGTGGAGCCGTATTTATGGCAGGAGAGTGTAAACACTTGGGGATGGACCATGCGTGTGCCAAATCCAGACTTCTCTTGGGAAAAGCAAAAGCAATGGAATATTGGTGCTGACATCAGCCTCGTGAAGAATAAGTTAACTTTCACAGCAGAGGTCTACGATAAGTTTTCCTACGATTTAATCTATGCTGATTTCCCTGTTCCTCCACTTACAGGATCATATTATTTAACTACTGCTGTAAACATTGGTGAGGTACGTAACAAAGGATTCGAGTTGTCAGCAAATTGGGCTGATAAAATTGGGGATGTTGAATACGCTATTGGAGGGATGTTTTTTGATAATAAAAATGAAGTGTTAAAAGCCGGTTACAATAAGACTGACACTTTGATATTCAAGGATACGAATGATAAGTTGTGGTATAATGGGATTGCCATTGACAACTATTACGGCTATGAGACGAATGGGTATTTTAAAGATGCTGAGGATGTTCAAAATACAAAGGCAAAAATGCCTAACACCCTGCCTGGAGATATCAAATATGTTGATAAAAATGGTGATGGCATCATCAATGATGACGATCGTGTAAACTTAGGCGATCCTTTTCCTCACCTAAATTATTCTATAAACTTAAACCTAAAATATAAAGGTTGGGATTTTGCGGCCCTTGGACAAGGGGTTGGCAAGCGTACTTCCCGGTTAAATGGTATGGAGGGGTATCCTGTATTAGTTGATAATTCAAGTAATGCCTTGGGAGCACCTCGTGTGGAATATGCCGATAATCGCTGGACTCCGGAAAATCAAAATAGCCGTTTTCCAAGAGTCTGGACAGGAGCAAGCACGAACACCTATCTTTCCGATGTGTGGCTTTCTGATGCTTCATTTTTCCGCATAAAAATGCTGCAAATAGGGTATACATTCCAAAAAATGGGTAAGAACTTTCGCAATGTTCGTTTTTACGTCAATGCACAAGATGCCATTACTTTTACGAAATATGAGGGTTTAGAGCCTGAGCGTAACGGCGGTAATGGAAACTACCCACGTATGGCAACTTACAGTTTTGGCGTGCGAGCAACTATTTATTAACCTTGATGTTTTTGAGATGAAAAAATCACTATTATTTTTAAGTTTATTGGCTACCACAACATTTTCTAGTTGTGAGAAGTTCTTAGATAAAAAGGATCCTACGGCGACTTCTTTTGTTGAGTTTTTTAATACCGAAGAAGATTTACGACGTGTTGTTTACAGTAGCTACCTGGATGTATTTACCTCGGTAAGTGATCGCGGTATTTTATTTTATATGGAAGATGGGAAATCAGATAATGCCTACAGTCGTGTTGAAGGAGATCATCACCAGCTGATTGCCAATGGGAATTTCACCCCTAACACAACCGCATTTCTTTATTACTATGAATTGCAAATGAAGCATATGGGTAGATTGAATACCTTTATAGCAAATGTAGATGTTCCTTATGTTGAGGATGAGGCTGTAAGAACAAAATTTAAAAGCATATTAGAGGCTTTACGTGTATGGCATTACTTCAAACTAACGAGTCGTTGGGGGAATGTACCCTTCTTCCTAGAGCCGGCTTCGATATCTTCTGCTTTACAGCCAGCGATGAAGAAGGAGGATATTTTAAATATTCTTTTTCCATTGGCAGAGGAGATCGCCAGTAGACTTCCTGAAAATGAGTATACATCGGATGCATATATGTTCAATAGGTATTCTTTTAAAGCGCTGATTATGCGCTACGCGCTTTATAATGAACGCTATGAGTTGGCGGCAAAGTTAGCGAAAGAGATTATTGATGCTGGAAAATACACTTTACACCCTTCGTATACTGATCTATTCAGCTATAAAGGAGATAAGACTAATAAGGAGTTTATTATGAAGTTAGATATGGTCAGCCATGATAACTCTGCAACGAATTCTTTCCGTGACTTAGCTCCTCAATTTAGAACTGGAAATGGGCAATCCTACCTCGTACCTACGAAATCCTTAGTAGATGCTTTTTGGACTAAACAGGGGCGCCCGATAGATAAGTGTCCTTTGCATACTAAGGAAGCGTATGAGTTAAATCCTAAATTAAACAGGGATCCGCGTCTGGCGGCTACCGTATTTGGACAGGGTGATATATTCTACGGGGAGCCAATAAATATTTATGAACCTTCGAATATTCTATTTTTTGAAAATCAACGCTCTAGTAAGTCAGGCTATTGGTTCAAAAAGTTTGTAGATGAGGCGGATGCCTTCAGATCTGGAGGAAATATGGCTTTTCCATTGTTACGTTATGCGGAAGTCCTATTGACCTATGCGGAAGCAAAGATTATGTTAAATAGCGTAGACAACTTAGCCAAAGAGTCCATCAATAAACTACGTGCTCGTGCGGGATTAGATATGACTGTTGCTGATGTGAATCTCTCAACTAGAACGCAGCAGGAGTGGGTAGATTTAATACGTAATGAAAGACGTACGGAGCTTGCTGGAGAAGGGGTGCGCTACGATGATATCCTGCGTTGGAAAATAGCTGAAAAGGTGCTTAATGAGCCTGCTTTAGGGCATACTCGTTTGGTAAATGGTAAAGTAGAATCTATAAAAATTGAGGATCGCACTTTCCAAAAGCATAACTATATATGGCCTTTCCACCAAAATAGTTTGCGCGTAGAACCAGGTTTATCGCAAAATCCTGGCTACTAACGAATGTTAATGGCTAGCAGTCTAGCTTAAAATTTAAGAGCGCTCCTTTTGTAAGATTGGAGCGCTTTTGTTTAAAGGGAAATGTGCATTGTGGTATTTACATAGGTGTTAAACAAGGAAGTCTACTAAAGGGGTAAGGCTATACTTCTACAATATTTTCATGTTATAAAAATAAGCTAGGTAAATTAGATAAGCTATGCAAAAGTGTTATTAGTAAAAAACCGGTTAAGCGACCTTGATTTCTAAGTTTATAATAATATGTAGCATAGAAAAAACCACTTATTGTTGTAGCTATTATGTATGAAATATTATAATTATGGGATAATCCAAACAGTAAGGAAGAAATAGCAATAATAAAAAGTGGACTAAGCTTTGTTTTAAGTAATAATTCTATTAAAGCGTACTGAAAAAGTAATGTTTCAAGTAATGGGGCAATAATTAATGACAAAATTATATTAGCTGTTATATCGTATTTGTCAATTGGATTTTGTGTAGAAGTAGGATCAAAATAAGTTGCAATTATGCTTGTTAAAAAGCTGAATGTCAGTTTTAATAGTAGAAAAATAATAAAGTATTTAAAATTATTTTTTTTAAAAATTTGTTTTAATATAAAATATTTATAATTCAATGTCATTATCTACAACAATTTGTTCTTACTATTAATTCGATAAACAATTAACCTATATTTGCGGGTTATTATCGATGATATTTAGGGATATAAATCTTTCTTTGTAAAAATTTATTTAAACCGGAGCTCCAATTCCAACTGATCTAATTTTGTCGCTATTCTCTAACATTGATTCATAAAGTTTTCTAGTGCCGTATCCTAAATAATATCCCAAATCGGAGAAAAAGCCTCCTCCCTCTACGCTCACACATTCTTCAAAAGTGATTGGGGTAAGGTTTATATTTTTATTTGATTTTCGATAAAGGTTTCAGGTGTTAAATCCCCTAAACAACTATGAGGTCTGAACGTGTTATATTCTATTCTCCAGTCTTGTATTTTTTGTTTAGCATCTTCCAAAGATAAAAACTAATTGATATTCAGGTACTCATCGTGAAAGCTGCCATTAGATGATTCAATATACGCATTATCTGTTGGTTTGCCAGGTCTAGAGAAAATAAGTTCCACTTTTTGTTCGTAAGCCCATCTGTCTATTTCCTTTGATATAAATTCAGGTTCATTAACAACTTGAATTTTCTTGGGCTTTGCGTTTTTGAAAAGCCTTAATCCTTCCAAGACCTCAACAACTTGGTGACCTTTTATACCCTGCCTAATATGAATTGCCATACATTTACGACTATAATTGTCAACTATAGTTAAGCAACGTATTTTCTTCCCATCAAACAATGAGTCGGAGACAAAGTCCATGCTCCAGCAGTCATGTAAATTAGAAAATGAAGGTCTCTCATATCGATGGGAAGCTGCTCTAGATCGTTTAGGACGCTTACTCCGAAGGTTCAAGCCCTCTTCTTTATAGATCCGATAAATCCGTTTATGGTTATCTGGCCACCCCTCACGTCGTAAAAGAGCAAAGATCCTCCAAAAACCATAACGAACTCGCGACTCTGCAATATTTCGAATTCGTAAACGTAGTGGCTTGTCTGCTCGTTTGCAACTCTTGTAGTACCACATCGATCTATTCAAGAGAGAAACTGCACATGCTCGACTTTGTGAAACTCGATAATTGGAAATCAAGTCACTACCTATATTTCAACGCTGTGAGCTGCTCAATACTTTTTTTTAATACATCCTGCAGCATTTGTTTGTCCAAACTAAGATCCGCAACCAACTTCTTAAGCTGAGCATTTTCTTCCTCTAACTGTCTTAGTTTACGAAGTTCAGCAACGCCTACCCCCCCGTATTTCTTCTTCCAATTATAAAAGGTCTGCTCACTAATACCCATCTTTCGACAGATTTCTTCTACACGAATTCCTGATTCAGATTGCTTGATCGCGAATGCAATCTGAGCTTCTGTAAATTTCGATCTTTTCATCGTTTTTCTCCTAGTTTAAAGTTAGTTAATCCACAGGATTTCTCTAATTTTAAATTGTCCGATTTTTAGGAAGGAGGTCAATTCCTGATGTTACTAATATCTATCCTATTGATTTTAGTGATTTGATAAGTAGGAAAGGTCAATTCCTCTTTAGTAGTTTTTTCTTTTGCCATTATTTATTTAAGTATAAAAATTGTCCACGATATTAATGTATTGGAGCGCCGATAAAAATACTATAGGTGGTCTCTAATGACTTCATTAAAGCGATAAAGCTGATTAAGTTTACAACAAAAAACCAAAATAAACTCTTCATAATTTTGAGGCTTTAGTTTAAGGACAGTAAATGCTGTATAAAAGAAAATTTAAAACTTTACATGCTATAATACTTGAGTTTTTTTGAGAAATAAAGAAAGGCGTGAAACTAAAATCATATCCTTATCAGAGGCTTGCGACGGCCTTACAACCAGATAGACTTAGCCCACGCCTATTATGAGGCACGGGCGTAAGTCTATCGCTATAGCGGTTGCAATCTGAAGGTTTCAATTTCTGATAAACCATAACTATAGCTTACGCTGTTTCGTTCAATAAATTAATTATGATAAAGAAAACACCCTATATAATATTATCATTAATATTTATTTAATATAATAAATATACCTAAAAGGGTATAATATTATTATTTATTAGGTTTTTATACCCTAAATAGTATAATTATAAAAATTTATCTATATTTATATCATAAAAGGTATAATTATGAATTCATTAAGGCAATTTGTAAAGCAAAAGCGAAAGGAGCTAAAGTTAACTCAAGAGGACTTAGCAATAAATGCAGGGGTTGGATTACGCTTTGTACGTGATTTGGAACAAGGAAAAAAAACACTTCGTTTGGATAAAGTAAATGATGTGTTGGCCTTATTTGGTAAAGAAGTTGGTGTAACCGATAAAAGTAGAGAATAATGGCACGTCAAGCAAGAATATATTATCAAAATGAATTAGCAGGTTATTTGGCTGAAGCAGATGGGGGATTTACTTATCGTTATGATGATGAATACCTAATTTCATCCAATCCAAAATCAATTAGTTTAACAATCCCTGTTTCAAGCCAAACGTATCATAGTAAAATGTTATTCCCTTTTTTTGATGGTCTTATACCAGAAGGATGGCTTCTAGAAATTGGCGAAAAACATTGGAAGTTAAACCCTAGAGACCGTTTCGAATTACTCATAAACTTATGTAGAGACACGATAGGTGCAGTCTCTGTATATCCGATGGAGGCGGAGGAGAATGGCTAATTGTTTATTTTGTTATAAGCATGTTGAAGCAGATGATTATCATCCTAATTGTTCAAAAAAGTTTTTTGGAACAACTACTGTTCCTACACTTGAATTGGATAAAGAAAAATTAGATAAGCTCGCTCAGATTACCGTAAATGAAAGATTAGCTTTGACAGGAGTTCAGCCTAAGATATCGCTTAGTTTGAACGGTGATAAGGGTAATAGAAGGTTAACTTTAGTAGGTCTTTGGGGTGATTATATTTTAAAGCCACAGTCACCAGATTATGCTTTTATGCCTGAAGTGGAAGATTTGACAATGCATTTAGCAAAATTATTTAAGATTGAGACTGCAGATCATACTTTGATCAGAACTTCTAGTGGTGAATTAGCTTATTTAACAAAGCGTTTTGACCGTAAAAAGGGAAAGAAGATTCATGTTGAAGATTTATGTCAACTATCAGAGCTTCTTACAGAACAAAAATATAATGGTTCTTATGAACGTGTAGGGAAGATTATAGAGCAGTACGCTACCAACTCTGGGCTAGATGTGATAAAGTATTTTAGATTGGTGTTATTCAGTTTTCTGACAGGAAATAATGATATGCACCTAAAAAACTTCTCATTAATGCATACGGAGAAGGGAATTTTACTTAGTCCAGCTTACGATTTATTAAATGTGAACTTAATCTATCCAAAAGACAAGGAAGATTTGGCATTGACTTTAGGTGGAAGAAAGCGTAAAGTTAAACGAACAGATTTTGAGCAATTTGCTATGAGTTTAGGACTTTCTAATTTGGTTCGTGATAATATTTTTAAAGACTTTTCAAAGCAATCGGATAAGGTTGCAGATCTTATCGCTGGAAGCTTCTTAACGGAAGAATACAAAGCGGGGTATTATGATATTTATAAACAGAAATTGAATCAGATTGGTTTGTAGGAGGTTATACCTCCCAACTGACACAATGCAATAAACCACCTTCTTTAGCTAAATCATTACATAGTATTGTCGCTATATGATGATTTGGATAAAGTTCTTGGATTTTCGCTAAGGCAAGATTATCTTCTTTTTGATTGAAAATCGGTAAGAGTATTGTCGAGTCTGTCTTAATGAAATTAATATAAATTCCTTTAGCAGATTGGTAAGTTTTATTTTGATACGGATTATATGGGATTATATCGATATTGAATTGGTGTGATTTTAAGATGTTACGTACACGATTAGCATATTCATCATTATATTCATTCAATAGTATAGTTTTATTGTCCAAAATAGATAATACTCCATCTAAATGTCCTGTGAAATCATTTGGTGCTTCAGGTAATATAATTATTCTCTCGGTTTTGAAAATATCTTCCAATAAAGTAAGAATTTGAATTTTGCTAAATGATGGATTGTCGTCTATGATTCTTTCTGAAACAAAATATAAATCATCTTTATAGACTACCGATCCGCCATCCAAGATCATATCGCAATAGGTATATGCTATACCTAGTTCATTGCAAATCTGTTTGTTGTCAGTTATAAGTGAATGGTGTTTAGAATTTCTAAGATACTTCGAGAAATATCGAAATAGTATCCAATCATTAGCTGTATTTTTAATGGGCATAAAATCCCGAATCCAAATATCGTTGGTATTCGGGATTTCTATTACTTGAGTTTCTTGATTTAGTTTCTGTGTAATAGTAGGGTAGCGTTTGGTTAATAAATCGGAAATATAAAGCATTATTTTAACTTGTAATCAACAAATAAACGAATATCTTCTTGTGTAAACTTTAATTCTTGATCGTTTAAAGCTAATTTTAATAGTTTTTCTATAGTGGGTATTTTCATAGGATTGCCGTTTAGAATGTATTCACTTTCATCTATTTTCTTATATTTTGGAATCATCGATACATAGCGTAATGGCTTATCCATGTAGACATGTTCAGGATCATCTGGTTTTGTAGTCAGATTTACTCGATTTGTCTTCAATAATTTGAAATTTGGGTTTGGATAGTTTCCCTGGTCCGGCTTCATAAAATCAAAAGATAACATGTTTTCACCCCATTTAAGATTCGATATGATCTCTGTTCTTACTTTGTGAGGTGATGCAAAGTGATTTTTGACGAAATAGTTCTGGGAAATATCTTGACCATCTTCTTTACCTTCGCTATACGAGGTGAATAACTCCACAATTCCTCTTAAAAGTACACCAACTGCATTGCTACCATCTCCAAAAGTTAAATCTAAACCTGATTTATGGTCATAAATTTTACCATATTCTTTCTGCAAATTATGGTTGTAGGTATGTGGGTCTTTAGTCTCGGCGGTGCCAGAATTAATATAAAACTCGAAATCAGTAATCTGATATGTTTTATCATTTATTTTGAGGATACCATGATAGGCAATCGCCTTAGCCAGTTGATCGATAGAGGCCTCCAATTGTTTTTTGTTTTCAAAGTTTAGTTTGATATCAAACATATATTTATTCTTTAATAAAATATTATAATTAATTATATTTCAGATGTTTAAGTTTTTTTTCAAAGATATATTTTTCTTTCAGATCTTCAAATTTTTAACACTACTTTTTTTAGTCATTAAATCTCATGTATGCGAATTAATTGAATGATTTTTTTTAAAATTGTATATTACGGTTTACCGTAATATGTAAAACCTCATTTTACTGTATTTTTAAAACTTAATTAACCAATATTATATGATAACAGATTATCGTGGTTTAGCGCTTGACGTCTCTAAATTAAAGTCTATTCAGAAAAGTGGTATGGATTTGATTTTTGAATTTAAGACTGAACTTCAATATGTTCAAAATCCATTTACAAATGATATCGAGTTGCATAGCTTGAATATTAAACCAGTTGTGCTGTGTTATCAGGAAATCGCCAACTTGAATGAAGCGTTCAGTTATTGGTTGGAAACATGGCAAGACTATAGTAGTCAATAAATTTTCATTTTTTTTTTCAGAATTAGTGAAACTTTTTACTGAACTGTAGTATAATCTTTTTCATAAAATAAAAAAGATTATGAAAACACTACTTTATTTCCATGGATTGGGTTCAAGTGCAGCCTCAAGAAAATTTATCAAACTACAAAGTGAATTTGCTGACAAATATCAAGTAACGTGCGTAGAATGGACTTATACTTCAGATATTCGAACAATGTAACCAATTTATTCACGAAGTATGAACATCAAAAATATATTGTTATCATAGGAAGCTCAACTGGAGGTAATTTTGCTTATCAATTGGCTGATTCACTACGAAATAGTGGTGTAAAAGTAAAACTGATTATGATAAACCCGTTATTGCAGTTGACTCAGCGCATTACTTCAAGACCATTTCCAGCGAAGTTAGCGACGTACTTGTGTGATATAAGCGAAGTGAATCAATGTGCTATGATTATAAGTAATCAAGATGAAGTTATAGATCACAACTTGATTTCATTAGGTAAAGATGTTAAAGTGATCAAAATCCAAGATAACCATAAGCTCAAAGATATCAAGCTTTTTATAAGAATCATCAAGGGATTACTTTAAAAAATGAAGGTCAAAAAGAGAAATTTGTTCAGTTAAAAATAATGATACCATATGTTTTTCTTTTTATTAAAAGAATAATATAAAGATCTTTTTATAAAAATTAAATTATGATCAACCAAATAAAGACTTATAAAGAAAACAAAATAAAAAAATATATCGACGATTATCCAGAAATGGTTGCCGAGTATCAACGTGAGTTGGAAACGATTAAAGGATACAACGGCAGGCAAATATTAGAATTACTTCAAAATTGTGATGACCAGTTGGCCAAAAACGTAAAAATACTAATCGATACAAAAAACGGTAAATTTTCTATCGATAACGATGGCGAATCTTTTTCGTTAGAAGGATATAGATCGTTATTTATAGCTAATTTGTCCTCAAAGGTTAATAGGCAAAAATACATTGGTAATAAGGGGTTGGGGTTTAGGTCTATTATCAATTGGGCTGATGAATTAGAGATTATTAGTAACAATATTTCATTAACTTATTCCAATAAATTCATAAAAGATTTCTATGAGAATACTTTTAATGAAGAGGTTCGATATAAGATTAAAAAAGAATTTAATAAAGGTGATAATGAAATACCTGTTGCATTATTAGCAATGCCAAAGATTAATGAATTTGGTTCACATGATTATGCAACCAAAATTCAGATTAATTACAAAAAGTCAGAAGAAGAGCATATTCTTGAACAATTAGATGTAATTGATACAGATTCATTATTATTCCTAAATTCAATTCAAAAAATAAGTCTTGAGATTGATGGTAATATAAAAGAATTCACTAAAAATGCGGAGAGTTCAGAGAACGTACAAAACATTGTCATTACTAATAAAACTATAAATGAGGTCAATTGGAAAGTATACGCATTGGAAGGCGAAATTGATAAATATTGTATAGAAAATGAAGAGGATAAAGAAACTAATTTTCAAATAAAGATTGCAATTGCAGATAACTTTACTAAGCCAAATCCATACTTATTTTCATTTTTTCCTACGAATATCAAATTCGATCAAGAATACATTCTACACGCTACGTTTGAATTAGATTCAACCAGGAATCAGATTGTTAATTCACATAAGAATGATTTTTTATTAAAGAAAATCGTTGAATTTACAATTCAAGTGGCTAAATTACATAGCCAAAATGAGGTAAATTATAATGCTTTACGAATATTAAACTATAAGCATAAAGCGGATGTATTGGATAAATACGAATATTATAAGCTAATAGATGAAGCCTTAGAAAATGAGCCAATTTATCCTTGTTTAGATAATACATACAAATCGAAGAATGAAATTTTTTATGTCGAAGATTTACTATCTAAGATTCTTATTAGATATAATTTAAACGATATAATTCCTTACCATTTAATTCCAGCAGACATTGATGAAATAAAAGATATTTTATTAAAACAAGATGTTAATAGGTTCTTTTCAATTTTAAACAACTTAGAGGATATTGTTAATGATATTTCTTTAGCGAAATTATCAATAAATGATCGAGTGTATTTCATTGAAATAGTTTTAAATAACCTTAAAAAATTCAATGAAAATAAGAAAGAATTCAAATTCAATATATTAATTGATAAGGATCAAAATGTTGTAAATGCGACTGAAGATATTTATACAATTCCTTCAAAAGAAAATAAACTAATCGTTCCAGATTTTACAAAAATTAAATCAGTGAATAGTGAGTTGTATAATATTTTTAATCAAAGAAATAACACATCTGGTAATAGGTCAAACACACGTTTCTTTTACGATACCTTCAAAGACTATAGCAATATTCACGAATACGATATTGTACCATTAATGAATCGTATCATTTCTAAAGCAAATGAGTTGATTAATTCAACAAATTTATCAAGTACCGAAAAAATAGAAATCCTTAAAGAGGCTATTTCGGCTTTGTATCAAAATTATAATCAATTAGAGAACAAGGAAATTCGACGTGATTTAAATAAGTTCCTTGTACTTACAAAATCAAATGTATTTAAGCCGATTACTCAGTTGTTTTTGTCTGAAAACTACGGTGATATTGGGGTGTCAAACCAAGCTATTTTTAGAGGTATTTATCAGGATTCAGAGTATATCGGAGATCAGTCTATTTTGTTTGGTAAAGAAGTCAAAATTGAGGTTGAAAATGTAGAAGAGTTTTTTATTTGGCTGGGAATTAATGGATTAGTTGATATTAAGAAAGATAATTTTAAAGACAGTAGTTACTATGGTAATCAGTTTACAGATAATCCTTATGTAAAATATGTAAGAGATAAAGTAGGTAATTATGATAGTTTTACGTCTTATGATATTGATTTTTATAAGCTTGATGATAATATTGTAAAGAAAACAAATATATACCAATTAGTTGTTTTATGTCATTTAGATTCAATTGTTTCTAATCAAATTAACGATAGGAAAAATTTAGATAAATTTGGATATTATTATAGAGGTAGCAAGTCTATTTCAAATAATCCATCGTATATCAAATTTCAAATCAATGAAGTATTCAATTTAGAAAATTTTATCATCGAAGATAAATTTTCATGGGTAAATGAATTTGAAATTGATTACAACCACGAGTTATTTAAAAAGTTTAGTATTGGTCCTTCCATAGTTAAAAATATATTAATTGAGTTAGGAGCAATTGAATATTTTGAAGACGCTCCAGCTGAGTTATTAAACGCTTCATTTGAAAAATTTAATCGTAAGAATCCTGATGGTAAATCGCAATCATTTTATAAACATATTGTAAAAATTCTTTCCAAAAGGGGTATCAAATTGAATATGCCCTTTAAATTATTTGCAAATAATGGTGAAGGCTTAGTTCTTATGCATCAAAATGAGGTCTATTTTAGTGATAATAATCTTTTACCTAAGCGTTTTGCAAAGGATTATCCGTTATTAAACTATCCTTTGCGTGCTGGTGCTAAAGAAGCAATTAAAAAATTTAATATTAATGATCTTGATGATTTAGTGATTAATATTAAGTCTTTTAAAGAATTTTATAATCTAAATGATGATTTTAATGCCTTTTTTCAATCCTTAAAGCCGTATATCTTGGCGTATCGTTTAGAGGAAGTAGATACCGATTTTTCTATTCAGTTAAATGTACAATTACTTAACGCTTTTAAGTTTATTATATGTCAGGATGTAACATGCCAATTAGATAGCAAGGTGTTCGATCTAGAGGACGATACGTACGTTTTTAATAAAGAAAGAAAAACTTATTTTATTAAAGTAAATTCGGATAGTACTTTACAAAAATTGAAAGGCAATCCAGCATATATTGATATTTTTTCTGAAGTATTAACCAACGTTTTTTCTACAAAAAATGAGAAACACATTTTTGAATCTTTAATTAAAGATTCAAAGTCTACGATCAATTATAATCTGAATAAAGCATTAGGCAATAATGCTTTAGAAGAAGCTAAAGTCCATTTAGGACAGATGTCCTCAAAAAAATATTTTTGGTCAACGATTTTTAAATTGATAGATAATCCTGAAGAGGCGACCGATGAGAAAATAGATGAATTTAAAAAAGAAAATTTTTCAGATTATGTTTTCAATTTAGATTACATCAATTATAATAATGAGAAGAATTTCAATCAGTTCAAAGAAATATTTTATACGTTGAATATCGCAATATCAGATTTTAACGATTTAGTAACAGAACGTATCGATTTAACCAATTATAATAAACAAAAACTTATAGTTGAGTATCATAATTTTAATAGTCAATTTAAGCAAATAGTGTATAAGGGGTTAGAAAGCCAATATATCGAGTATAAGCGTAATTTATACAATTATTTCAACCAGTATAATTTAGCTCTAGAGAATATAAAAGCTTTAGCGAATGATTATTCGGAAAGCTATATGAATAATCCTAAAGAGTTTGTAGTAAAATACTTTAAAAAATTGTTTGTAGGTTTTAATTTTGATGTGATTACAGAGGATTTCAATCTATATCAGTTAGAAGTAGAGTTCAGTAAAGCTTTTACAGAAGACCAACTTTATCTAATACGATTTAATACAGCATGGCAAAGTTTATTAGCTTTTGGTGAAATTGATGTCATTAAAGAAGAATTAGAAGATAATTCTGAAGCGGAAAAAGAAGACGATCAAATTGAAGAAGGTGCTAATGATAAAGCAGATGTGGCTACTCGTACAAAAACAACGGTTTTAGATAGCCATGCATATACAACGCAAATGCTTACTAAATCATCTATAGCTAAAGGAGTATACAAAGGACAATCACGAGATCAAAATTCTTTAAAACGCAAAGGAAATAAAGCTGAAGATGTTGCATATCAGGAGTTAGTAGAAAAATATACAGAGCAATTTGTCCATTACAAAGCAAAAGAAAATGAAGCTTTACATTACGATATTTCTTATTCCAAAGACGAAGGTAAATCGTGGGTATATGTAGATGTAAAAAGCTCAGCTAATGGAAATTTTTATATTTCAGCATCTGAAAAATTGTTTGGAGAAGAGCACAAAGAAAATTATGAAATCTGGGTATACATCAATAACGAATTCAAAACCCTAGATAAGTTCTTCTGTACAAATCCTGTTCTTAATGCAACAGAATATGTCGTGCAATTGCAATTAGCAAAGTGATATAGATGTACTATGCCATGTAATATCAAGAAATCCACTTCAATCTAAATCATTTTAAATCATTTTTTAACAATTCATATTCTATTAATTTTAGAGTTCATAAGTATCCGGCCTACGAACTACATATTTGATTTTTGGATAATCTGTTTATAGTTCTGGGGGTATAGGTTTTTTTAAGTTTTTGTGGTTTATTGACATGATATTTTCAAGGGTATATTTTAACCATTGAAATGGATTGACTTCATGTTTTTTGCAGATAGCGAAGAATGAATATATCATTGCTGACCTTTGTGCTGCCTCATGACTTCCAGTAAAGAGATAATTTTTTCGTCCCAGGGCAACCGGTCGAATGGCATTCTCCATAAGATTATTATCTATAAGTAGATTTCCATCGTATAAGTATGCCGACAAAGCATCCCATCTGGCATATGCGGGAGTGTAACTCAAACTGTGTCATTGGATAATTAAGATCCCTCTAAAAGTTTCTTTCGAGCTTGAGTCTATCTCCAAATTTAATAAAAAGTTGAGATATAGTCAAGCCCCAGTTTTTCTAGCGCTTGTTTGGTCCATCCTTCGATCGTTGATGATGGGATTTGTATGTTTTCCCGAGAAAAGATCTGTTTTTGTCGATATAGCGGGAGATGATCCATGTATTTAGCGGTCAGAATCATCGCTAATAGGCTTGCCCCCGGTATTCCTTTATCGATTACACGCTCAGGAAGATCGGCAATAGCTACGCCAGACTTATCTTTAGCAGCGTATTTATAACGGATGTAACGTTTGATGTAGAATTTAGCTGGTTCGCACTCTAGTTCTTCGGTAATTTCTTTACCAATACATAGCATTTGGGATAAATCCCCTTCGGGGTGGATCTCGATTTCTTCTACAGGAAGGTGTGCAGGCAACTTAGCACGTCCTTTATGGTTAGGACGTTTACGGATATACTCGGTTTTTTCTTTGATCTCTTCTTGTTGCTGCTCTATTTTTGCAGGCTCCGCATAAAAAGGAAGCATGGTCTGATCAGGATCACCTTCAAAGCGCTCCCGCTTCTGCCCGAACTGCATACGCTTGTACATCGCGAGCTGCGATTCCAAATAATCTATTTTTTCCATCTTTTACAGAGGAACTTTTGGAAAGGTCAGTAATTTCTTTCTGCTGACTGGAAATGACCTTAAGAAGGTCTTCTTTTGGTATCCGTCCTACGAAGTACATATTTTTTAGCCTAAGCGTATAGGCTATCTTTGTTGCATGAGCATACAGGAAAAAAGAGAACAGATGCTATTGATGATAGCAGACTGGCAACAGAGTGGAAAAAGCAAGAGGGCCTACTGTGTTGAAAATGGGATCAATGCCTCCAAGTTTTACTATTGGGTTTCCCGCATTAAAGAAAGCGATAATTCCGGTGTTGGCTTTTTAACCATCGATAGAGGCATTAAACACAGTGATATTGAAATTATGTATCCTAATGGTGTACGTATTGTGGTAGAGAATGATCTTGCTCTTGTTTCACAATTGATTCGTTTGTACTGATGTTTGCGCTAGGCTCATCGCATAGGTTTTA
>JAGKSB010000016.1 GCA_017942165.1 Rhinopithecimicrobium faecis
AATGGCTTCTGCTTTGAAGCGCTCAAAGTCAAATGGAGTCTCGTCTTTCATGACCATGTTATTTGAATAATTAAATATATAAAATCTTATTAAATTATTCCCCTGACACAGTTCACGTTACAGTCTCACGGATTTAAAAGCGCGTGGAGTCGATGATATCCTCATCACGGCAACCGATAATCTCAATGGATTTACCCAAACCATACGCAGTGTTTTTCCTGAATCGCAAACTCAAATCTGTGTCGTTCATCAGATTAGAAATGCTTGTAAATACGTGGTTTGGAAGGATAGGAAAGAGTTTTCTCAAGATATGAAACATATTTATACCGCACCCAATAAATGTTTTGACCCCTATAAAGCAAGAGCACTCTTTTAAATTTTGTTTTAATATTTATGCAGCTATTTTTTTCAATTTGATTAGATGTTGTTTTACAGGCACCAAAACAGGTTAGTAATTCAGACTTGTATTTAAGTAAGTAATCTATCAAAACACCAATTATTTTCTTATAAAAAATTTATCCTTATACTGATAGGAAACTCGGTTTTCACTAAACGTTCCATCTTCCTTAACTTGAGGGAAAGAAAAAGATAGATTTTGAGCATCAAATTGAATAAATTCTTTATCAGGATCTCCTAATTCATCATAATTAAATGTATCTCCTACTACATAATCTAAGCCATCCGTTGTTTTAAATAACTTCACAGGTAGGATTTTATTATCCTCTATATGGTACACTTCTACAGCGTAGTTAACCTCTTTACTTGAGTAAATATTTCTTGCAAATGCCAAATAATAAACCTTCCCTTCCAACTCCATGGTTTCAATATGACTATAGAACGGATGATATGGTCGCTCCTCTTCAGTCGTTTTTAACATTAATAGCTGCTTTTCAGGATTGCTAACTTGAAAAACATTATTAAAATAACGCATTGATCCACCTTGATTATCATCCCAAGAATAAATTCTAAATTTTCCGTCAGTACTATTAGCTATATGCATGTTTCCTTCAATAAGCTTAGGGAAATCATATTTTATACTTGAAGGGTTTTGCTCCAAAAATGCAAAGAAATTTTTGTTGAAATTTACTAAAGAAGTGGACAAATCGTCTTCATCTTGGTTCATAGATTTCGCTAATATAGAATCCTGCATAGCGAAGTTTGACGTCTGCGTTTCATCAACTAAGACCGCTTCATCCTTCTTTACATTATTCGTCGATTGTTGACAACTACTTCCCATCAATAGAAGTAATAATGTCGTAAGTGATAAATGGTGTTTCATGGTATTTAATTATATGAATATTTAGGCGCCGCTTATGCATTTGCTTGACAAACTTAAATCAATCCTACTAATTTTAGTATATAAAAAACCAAAATACCTAGGAATAGGTAATTTGATAGAAAAATTTGACTTAAGGAAGATCAGCACCATGCTAAGGAAAAATCGACCGTTTTAATAGTAAGACAAAACTCACCTACAACTGTAGCCACATAACCACAAAAAATATTGTTTAAAGATAAAAGCAATAATAAAAATTTAAAATATTTCTTATTCGTCGTATTAACACTTAATTTAGGATACACTTAACTACATGATAATAAAGTAGTTTTAAACCAAAAAAATAAATTATGAGATTATTCCCACCGCTACTGAAGCAGAAGACAGTCATGCTACTGTTTTTTGTTAATCTAAGCTTACTTTATGCTTGTAAGCAAGAGGTATTTATTGATAAAGCCATAAACGAGACTGAATCAAGCAACCTCTCACCCGATGATTACTCCATAAGTGAATACGCATATAATGTCAATATCATCTACCTAATACCTAAAGATAGGGACACCATTGCCGGTTATAAAGAGCGGCTTAGTGAACTATTCCTATGGTCACAAAATTGGACAAAGGATGAAATGAATAGACATGGATATCCAGATAAGACTTTTGGGCTACTATTAAACAACCAAAATAAAGTCTTAATTCAAGTTATCCGTTCTCAATATACGCATGCCGAATTACCGTACGACTCTAGCCTTGGTGGAGCAACGAAAGCGGAAGATGAGGTAAAGGCCTATTATGCCGCAAACCCCACTTCCAAAGCTAGTGAACACACCATTATACTGTACCCCTCTCTAACAAATGGAATAAAAGCTACTGGAGGAACGCCTTACTATGGAAGAGGAAAATTCTGCCATGCCTTAGATTACAGCCTCCTAACGCTAGCAAATGTAAAGTTAGATAATCCCACGGGTAAGGAAGCACGCAAATGGTTTGGAGGGATGATTCATGAGTTATTTCATGGTTTAAATCTTCCTCATAACAGTGAGAATTCCGCAGATCAGGGGAAAGCTATTATGAGAGAACATTTTAATTATGGCCTCGACAAGTTGATATTAACGGCTACAGACGCCAGTATATTTAATGTAAGTCAAGTGTTTAGTAAAGTTCAAGGTACATTTTATGGACCTGTAACAAGTAATTTAACACTAACATCTAGCAGTTATAACGCCGCTAATAGTACGATCAATTTGGCCGGGAATATCACTGCATCAAATCCTGTAAACAAAGTTATTGTCTATGTAGACCCACATCTTACAAAAGATATCGCTGCTGGTGTTGCCGCTCCTAACACAGATTACACTGCTGTTTCATTTGTAACAAATTTAGTGAACGGACAATTTAATATTGCTATACCTACGAACTTATTAATAGATTTTGATACTACAATAGATCATTATATCAGAATTTCTACGATCCATGCGAATGGTACACTTTCGAGAAATCTAGGCATGTACAAGTTTAAATTTGATAGCAATAAGGTGCCAACAATAAATTTTGTGAGATCGGAAATAACATTGGACAAAACGAATTGGACGATAGCATCCTTTTCTTCCCAAAATATTAGCTATAATGAATATGCTGCAAATATTATAGATAATAATTCAGCTACCTATTGGCAGTCAAGATGGTCTACATCGGCAACCTCTTTTCCGCATGAAATAGTTATAAATTTAGGTACTTCTCAAACGATAAAAGGTCTAACCTGGTTACATAGATCTCAGGGAAATAAAAGACCCGTATCAGAGGCCGAAATTTTAGTTAGTCAGGATGGCACGAACTATCAAAGTGCTGGAACATATTCAATTTCTAATTTAACAAATAAGCAATTTTTAGACTTCCCTGCAGCAGTAAATGCTAAATTTATTAAACTAAATATGAAAAAAGGACATGATGGTACGCAGTATGCATGTATAGCAGAAATAGAAGCCTTCTAAGCTTCTATCAAGAAAATTTAAAAAAGGGGTTCAGTTACATATGATAACTGAACCCCTTTTTTATAGATAGAATCTATTCAATAATTCCGAATACTTAACTTATTATTAGATACCTTAGGAGCTTTACACAATTTAAACCGCTAGTTCGAAAAGAATTGTTTTATTTAAAACTAACCCATAAAATATGACGCAAAAAATAAATTTAAACGCCTTTAAAGATTTTTTAAAATCAAATAATGCAGGTGGCATTATTCTATTTTTATGTGTGATCCTCTCACTAATTATTGCCAACTCACCCTTAGCCCCCTCCCTACAGCAGCTCCTTGATCAGCAAATAGGTTATGAAAATAACGCTATTCACCTCAACTATTCCATTCTCCTATGGATCAACGATGGACTTATGGCTATCTTCTTCTTGCTCGTAGGCTTGGAAATAAAAAGGGAAATTGTTGAAGGTGAATTGTCCTCACCGAAAAAAGCTTCACTGCCAATCTTATGTGCCATTGGTGGAGCCGTCGTTCCGGCAATAATCTATTTAGGATTAAATGCTGGACAAACGACCAGCAGTGGCTGGGGGATTCCTATGGCAACGGATATAGCTTTTGCCTTAGCTGTGATCAACCTTTTAGGGGATAGAATTCCCGCAAGCTTAAAAATATTCTTGGCAGCGTTAGCGATTGTAGATGACCTTATTGCGATTCTTGTTATTGCATTTTTTTATTCCTCAGGAATAGAATTCACCTATTTGGCTTACGCCGCATGCGGATTGCTAGTCCTCGTAATCATGAATAAAAGGAATATCTTAAACCCCTATTTATACTTGATTCCTGGTGTCTTCGTTTGGTACTTTGTCCATCATTCTGGCATTCATGCCACCATCGCCGGCGTGCTTGTGGCCATGACCATACCGACGAATAATACCGCAGATGAGTCCCCTTTGGAGCGGCTAGAACATGCCTTGGTGAAGCCCGTAAATTTTCTAATCATCCCTCTATTTGCCTTTGCAAACACCAATATTACACTAGAAAAAAGTATGATCGATGGGCTTAGCTCCAACTTAGGTTTGGGTATCACTTTAGGCCTTTTACTCGGGAAGCCCATAGGAATAATGATAACATCTTTTATTTGCACAAAATTAACTATTAGTTCACTACCTAATGGTGCTACCTGGAGACATATTCTTGGAGTAGGCCTGCTCGCAGGGATAGGATTTACGATGTCAATCTTTATTGCTATACTTTCATTCACGGATCCACACTATATTTCTGAGGCAAAATTAAGTATTCTTATCACCTCTTTTATAGCCGGAATTTCGGGATATTTTGTACTAAAATCGAGCGTAAAATAAGGGTTTTTTTAACCCTATTATAGGTCGAAAAACACCGTTTTTTGGCGTTCTTGACAGCGATAAGAATGCTAGGGAGATTTCCTTCCGCTAAAGGCTCAGAAAACTGTAGACAACGAGCTACAAAAAAGGTCAAACACAATCAATAACTAACTGTATTTTAAAGTATTAAAAGTTTAAAAACGTATTTTTAAGTAGCACACTAAGTGTTAAAACCAAATATTTAAATAATGAAAATAAAACGTTTTTCAATTAAAAAAGTAGCATTCTTAGCGATGCTATTTATGGGGGGATCCCTCATGTACGCTTGTAAGCCTGCAGAAATTATTGACAAGGTAGAACCTGAAAAAGAAACAGTATCTCCAGATATTTATAATATTAGCGACTATGCTTATAATGTAAATATTGTGTATTTAGTTCCTAAGGATAAAGATACCATAGCTGGCTATAAAGAAAGACTTAGTGAGCTCCTGCTTTGGGCCCAAAACTGGACTAAAGATGAAATGAAAAGACATGGTTACGATAATAAAACATTCGGTTTGTTATTAAATAATCAAAATAAAGTTTTAATCCATGTTATTAAATCTAAGTATACGCTTGCGGAATTACCTGGCCCCACAAATGTTGGTGCAGGTAGAGCCGAAGGTGAAGTAAATGAATATTTCACTGCAAATCCGACGGCAAAAAATAGTGATCATACCATGATCATCTATCCATCAGAAACGAATGGTACAAAACCTGTAGGTGGAACGCCATTTTATGGAAGAGGAAGATTTAGCCATGCCCTAGATTACAGCTTAATGACCTTAACAAATGTTAAAGCTAATAGTAATTTAGGAGAAAACGTTCGGGTTTGGTACGGAGGAATGATTCATGAGTTATTCCATGCAATTAATCTACCTCATAATAGTGAGACGGCAACCGATGGTGCTGTCGCTTTAATGCGCAATCATGTTGGTTTTGGATTTGAAAAAATGATTCTTACAGCAACAGATGCGAGCATATTTAATGTAAGTCAAGTATTTAGTAAAGTTCAAGGATCATTTTATGGTGATGTAACGGCAACAGCAAAATTAACATCCGGAAGCTATAATGCTGCTAATAAAACAATTAACCTAGCTGGAGATGTAAGTGCTTCGAACCCAATCACAAAAGTCATCGTTTATATCGATCCACATATGGATGAAGAAGCTGCTGTAGGTCCATCGGGCACTACAAATACAGATTACAATGCGGTTTCATTTGCAACAGATGCTGTAAATGGTAAATTCAATATTAGTATTCCAACTAGCGCTATCAAATTATTCGATACCAATTACGACCACTATATCCGAGTTTCATTAGTACATAGCAATGGTACCCTATCAAAAAGTGTCATCCTAAAAAGCTTTAGATACGATAGCAATAAAGTTCCACTTTTATCTATTAATAGAACCGTTACTGAGTTAGATAGATCTACTTGGTCTGTTCAATCATTTTCTTCTGAAGAACCAGCTTTAAATGAAGTCGCTGTCAATGTATTAGATGGTAAAGCCGAAACTTACTGGCAATCAAGCTGGAGAAATGTTATCAAAGCATTTCCGCATGAACTAGTATTAAACTTAGGTGCTTCAAGAACATTAAAAGGATTAACCTGGTTACATAGAACGAGTACTTCACGTAGAACAGTTTCCGATGTAGAAATTTTATACAGCAATGACAACATCACATATACAACATTAGGAAATTATAAACTTTCTCCAGATTTTGATAAAGTGTTTATCGATTTCCCGAGCACAGTGAATGCTAGATATATTAAAGCAGTCATGAAAAAAGGCCACGACAACACGGTACATGCGAGTGTAGCAGAAATTGGCGCTTTTTAATACGCAATAATTTTAGTTATAAACCCTTCTTATTTAACAGCGTCCAGTGTATACTGGATGCTGTTTTTTTTTTACCGAAGCAAAAGGCGTAGTTAATGCCCTTCGTGAAAACTAAAAAAGCTGCATATCCTTAGGATATGCAGCTTTAAAGATTGCAAATGCTTACTAATTACTTGTTTTCACCGTAAGCAGCTCCGAATAATTATAATAATTACTCGGGTTATTCGTAGAAACACGGGAAGCACCACGCAGAAAATAAGTTGTTCCAGGTTTTAAATCTTTAAACGTGTAACTGTACTCATTGGTAGCGATCACATTATTATTTACTGCGGAAGTATTGACAACATAACGGTAATTCGTCGTATTGTTATTTACCACATAATAATTGTTGTAATTAACTCCTGCCGTAGTCCCTAAAAGTGCTACTACAGCAGAAATTTGTTGTGGCATAATCGCTTCAGCCGCAGCATTACGCTTCGCGCTTACTTTGACAGTAATACTATTTGATGTAATTTCTCCAACAGTAATCTTCGGATAGGTAAAAGGAACTACAGGAAGATCCACCTGCATGCTACCTTTTAAATCTACTGTTACCGTATCTTGATAGAAATACGGCCCGCGAGGCACCAATTTATATTTTCCATTAAATAACGTTTGGTTAGCATACGTGCCATCAGCTTTAAAGCCAGCCGTAGTGAAGGCTGCAGGATTAGGAACACCGTAGTCCATCTGAAAAAATTGAAGGTTACCGAAATTCCCATTACCCACAACTCCATTTACAGGATTTTTAGTAGCAACGTCAACAAGTACTCCTTTTAAAGAAGCATTAGGCTTTTCGTAATTATCCTTTGCACAAGACAGTATTGATAATGAACAGGCCAATCCGAGAAATATATTATTTTTAGTTATTTTCATCATTATTCAATTAATAGCCTACATTTTGAATTAAATACGGCATTCCATTATTAGGTATTGGCTCATAGTACAATTCCGCAGGGAATGTCAATGGGTTCTTAGCAGTAGCAATAGCTTCAAAAGTATATTTCATATCTTTTGGAGACTTTCCTTCCTCCCACATTAACCAAGGAAATAATGAAAATGGTTGTTTATTATTAATTTCTGTTGTTCCAGTACGCCATCTTTTTAAATCCCAGAAACGGTGATTCTCAAAAGCTAACTCTACTCTACGTTCATGACGTATCCGCTCTAAGGTAACTTGAGATCTCTGAAGTTTTGCTATACCTGCACGCTCACGAATGGCATTTGTTGCAGTAAGTGCATCATCCACTAATCCCAATTCCATGGAAGCCTCAGCATAGTTTAATAGAATCTCGCCATAGCGAAATACCATATACGGCGTCACCGAATTTCCGTACTGCCCTAATTTTGCTGCGTCTTGTGTTAGGTATTTCTTTAAGTAAAAACCTGTTTTTGTCGCATCACCACTATTTTGTAGAGGACCTGCGGCACCAACAATATTAATTCTATTTTCCCCAGAGCCATAAACTTCGGATGCATTGATAGAGCCACTTGTGCGTTTAACGCCATTATCAATAATCCCTCTGCGAAGTTCTACTTTTCCACTGATACCATTATAAGCCCAATCAGTATTCGGCGTCATAATAGTTCCAAATAGACGTGGATCTTTATTGGCAAATATTCCTTCGACAGAAGAATAAGAAATAGGCTTATTATCAGCATCGGTAACCTTTAATTTCCCTGGCGTTCCATCGATATATTCGAAAGCTTCCACCATCTCCAACGTAGGATTCGTTAAACTTGAATAATCCTTCCAGAAGTTATTCGGCTGATTATAGAAATCAAAATCGTGTCCTTTTCCAGGAAAAACATACGACTTAACAAAGATGCCTTCGTTATTAGAAGCCTCATCGGCTGTTAAGAAAAGCTCTTGAAAGTTCTTCGCTTTATCAGGGTTCTGTTGGTATAGACTAAATCCGCCTTCATCGATAATTTTTTCCGATGCCGCTCTTGATTTTTCCCAGTAGCTTTTAGCATCGCTCTTAGGAATACCTACTAAACCATTTAATTCTACCGTACTGTAGCTCGCAATGGAAGCAGCATATAACATCGCGCGACTTTGCAACGCTAAAGCAGCCCATTTTGTCGCTCTATTCTGTCCTTCTGAAGCAGGATAAGAGCTCGGTAATAATTCGATAGCAGCCTGCAACTCCTTGTCTATAAAATCAAAAATTTGCTTTTCAGTAGAACGTGGAATTTTTAACGACTCTAAGTTACCCTGTTGGTAAGATTGCGTTTCCGTAATCAATGGCACCCCCCCATATCGCTTCACCATAGCAAAATAATGGAATGCACGGATAAATCGAGCTTCTGCCGCATAACGTGCACGAATAGGTTCAGAAACTTTCGCCGTAGGTAGTTTTTCTATAAATTCATTTACTTGGCGCACTTCGGAGTAACCCCACCAGCCCAAAGATCTTGTAGGAATAGTAGGTCCGTAAGTAGTCCACGTGTAGGAAGGTACTGCTTCATCAGCATACATGCTTAAATAACCTGTACCGACCATAAAACCGAGGTCTTCCACGCGCATATGATTGTAAAGACCTGCTGTCAGGGACTGTAAACCTGCCAATGAACCGTAGGCCGAATCTTCCCCAACAATACCCAAAGGAGGTCGCTCAAGGAAGTCCTTCTCACAAGAAGTAAGTCCTAAAGTCGAAAGTGAGAAAGCTATATAAAATAATTTTGAATGTCTCATAATAGATTAAAATTTTGCTTGGATACCGAAACTAATTACACGCTGCTGTGGATAATATCTTCCCGTAAGACTCTCTTCAGTAACCTCGGGATCAAGATATTTAACATTAGTAATGGTAAATAGATTACTAGCATTAGCGTAAATACGAAGTCCTTTAATATTTGCCTTCTCTAATAAATCCGCACTAAATGAATAGCCTAAATCAATATTCTTTAGTCTTAAATAATACGCATTAGTAACCCAGAAAGAAGACAATAAGGAATTGTTATCCGAACCATTTAAGCGTGTAGAAGGGAATTTACCCGCTACCCACTCACTATTAGGGTCGTAGATATCGGCGCGGTGCCAACGGTCTGTAAAGTAATCATAGGTATTTCCTCCATTAAAGAATGGACGTTGGATTTCATTACCAAAATACGTAGAATAATTTGTAGCACCTTGGAACAACATACTTATATCAAAGCCTTTCCAGGAAGCAGCAAGGTTTAAACCAAAGAAAATATCAGGATTAAAGCCTCTACCAATAACTTTACGATCTGAAGCGTTAACAACACCATCGTTATTTAAATCGGCATATTTTAAATCTCCTGGAAGTAATGATTTATTAGCATTATTATCTTGAATTGGTGCATTCGCGATTTCTTCCATATTCTGAAATTGTCCTATATAATCATAGCCCATCAAAATATTCTGATTTCTATTTGCCCGGTTGTCTAAATAATTAGACCAAGCACTATTGAATGGAGATTGCTCTATATGTACATTTCTATTCTGCTTGTAACTTACATTTGGTGAAATGCTAAATGAAAAATCATTGATCGTCTTGCTGTAAGTCAATGCAACTTCAAAACCACGAATCTCATCCGAATTTAAGTTTTCCTGAGGCAGTGAAATTCCTGCTGTAGAAGGAATTGTTACCGAAGCTCTCGTTGCTGGAAGACCTATTCTTTTACGGTAAAAGGCGTCTAAGCTCACTGTAAAAGCACTGTTCCATAAACTAGCGTCAAATCCGATATTGGTAATCTGTGATTTTGAATACGTTAAAATATAGTTGGGCTGTACCGCTGGATTTAAATTATTCGTCAGCGATCCTGGATTAAAGACGTAAGAGCCATTACCGTAGTTATAGCCTAAATAATATTGACCTCCAGAAAGTGGTGAATCATCTGGCGACTCTCCCCAGGATGCACGCAGTTTTAAAGAGTTTATAGCAGGAATATTAAACCAGCTTTCTTTATTTAACACCCACCCTACGGAAACAGCAGGGAAGAACGCAAATCGTGTAGCGGGTGGCAACTTATAGGAACCATCATAACGACCTGAAAATTCAATTAGGTATTTATTATCGTAATCATAGTTTACCCTTCCAACATACCCTTCACGCGCTTGATAAGTCGCAAAACCATCTAAGTTTTGGTTCGCCAAGTTTCCTAAATTAAGTTGCTCTAGTCCCTCTAAAGCATACTGTCTGTAGGCGTATAAGTAGTCATCATTAAAATAACGGCGCTCAAAAAGGGCTAAGGCTTTCACATTATGCTTACCTACAAAAGTACGATTGTAGGATAATGAGGATTGTAATACTGTCTGAACTTCATTGGTATTAGATTTTGAAAGTGAAGTTGGATTCTGTAAGATTACAGGGTTGTAAGTATCGTTTGTTCCATCATAGTTATACAAAGCATACTGCTTTCTGTAGTTGGTAAGGTCCCTATTTGTAAATTTATAAGAATACATAACCTTAGCACTAAGCCCCTCAACACCTGGAATTCTATAATTTAAGGATCCTATGGAAGTAATTTCCTTCTTTAAATCATCAATATGTCCAGAGTACTTATCATCCATTTCTGCTAGTACGTTAGCGCCAATAGAGTTAATCCCATAATAATCTCTATTGCCATTTGCAAAAGCTTGAGAAGTAGGTAATGAGCGTCTAATACCGTTAATGATTAAGCCTGGTGTAGCAGATACAGGTGTATGAAGATCTGTAACGATACCTCCGACATTTACTTCAGCAGTTAAGCGATCCGTAATGTCTGCAATAATATTTGATCTAAAGTTGTAACGTTTAAATTTTGTGGCATCACTCTTCCAAATACTTTTCTGATCTAAATAACTTCCCGAAAGGAAATATTTAATCTTCTCGGCACCGCCATTGATATTCACATTATGCTGCGTCATGGGTGCAATTTTTCGCACCGCTAAATCCTGCCAACTTGTAGATGTAAATTCTGGTGAACTTTGATCTCTCCACTTTTGAACAATATCTGCACCATAGGTAGGATTAAAAGGGCGATTGTTAACCAATTGATCGTTTAGTACGGCCTCATCATATAAATGTGTGTACTGACCTGCATTTAGCATATTCGGGTAGGTGGTATTACTTTGCATAGCATAGAACCCATTGTAGCTAATTGAAGTCTTTCCTGAGGTACCCTTTTTTGTAGTAACTAAAATTGCTCCATTGGCGGCAGAAAAACCATAAATATTCGCGGAAGCATCTTTAAGGACCGTGATACTCTCAATCTCCGAAGCATCAATATTATTAAAGGATCCCGGAACACCGTCAATTAATACTAAGGCATTACCAAAACCACGAATATTAAATCTCGAAGCATCCGCTCCTGGTTGACCACTCGGCTGAGTAACTGTTAGTCCTGGTAAGCGGCCTGCCAATGAATTGGATAAGTTTGCGACTGGCGCCTTCACTAAATCTTGGCCCTTAACTTCAGCTACGGAACCTGTAACTGTTGCCTTCTTCTGCGTACCATATCCAACTACGACAACCTCTTCAAGATTGTCAACAGGGGAAAGATTAACAGTTAACTGCGAGGAAGCTAGTAATTCCTGTGATTTATAGCCTGTATAGCTTATGCTAATAAGCGCATCCTTAGCGACATCATTCAGTACAAATGTTCCATCAGCTTTGGAACCAATTCCAATCGAAGTTCCTTTAACACGAATTGTTGCTCCTAAGACAGGATTTAAATTTTCATCTAATACTTTCCCGTTGATGGTAATTTTATCTTGGAACTTAGCACTCAGCTTAAAGGAGTTTTCAGTACTACCAGAATTAATTGATCTCGCATAAGCAGGCGAATATGCTGCAGAACCTGCAGCCAGGAAGACTAAAAGCATCCTCAGTTTTTGACTTCCAAGGGAATGTTTTTTTGGCCGTAATGAAAACATCATAAAGTTATTATAAGTTAGTTTTAATTGAGTTTTGCTATCGTAGGTTATTATAGCACGCACACCGTTTATTACTATTAATATTATTTACTATTAAGTAATAATAAAATCTAAATTACTATTAATTGCAATAAAAAAAAGTGCATTTTGAACGAAATCGATTGCGTAAATTTTCATTATATAGGTTTATAGCCCTTAAAAGCTTACTTCCAACAAATTATGTTGTAACAAGATTTAATGAAAATCCTATCGTCAATTGTAAAAATAGAATGTTCTGGAGATGGCTTGCGTGATATATTACCAAACTCAGAGGTAAAAATCAGAATGCTTCAAGGAGGACTTGGAGCGAAAAGAAAGAGGTATGCACTAAAATGATAGCAGCTGTACCTTATTGAGTAAGGTACAGCTGCTAACTAAAAAATCTTATTACTCAACAGTTTCATCATATCTACCCATAAAAATAAAACTACTACCAGGGAGAAAATTACTATGTTCAGCTGTGTAATTGATATATCTATGTCGAATTAAAGGATAAGGCTCAAGATATTCTTTATAACCATCTAATACTTCGGCATTTATAGGTAAATCATTAAAATCTACGTCCATACGAATAAAGTTTTTGTTCACATTTTTTTTAGTAGGGATATAAAAATAATCATTCGTAACTAATGTATTCTGAAAATTTCTAATATGTTCACCATATGGAGTTTCACCGGGAATATTAATTGATTGTAAGATTCTATCATCAAAAGAGTAGGCAAATCCACGACCACCTAGAGGGCTAGAATCAGGACCATATAAAGTTGTAGCCTCTGGATTCATATTATATATAAAGGAATTTATACTGATATCGAATTTTTCGTAAGTTTTAATTTCAAAATAATCCATTTCTCTAAAATCATAAATTCCTACATACAATCCTGCATCCGCTTGATCTAAGAAATCACGCCCTTCCGCTTCATAAGGACTTATCTTTCCGAAATGAACTTTTATATTTTCACGACCTTGAGGTGAAATATGAATAAATGGATGCGCATGATTTTTAGGTAATTTACCAGTTAATTCTTCAGAATAATTCCCTGAAGGATCTTGAGAATAGGTCAACCAAGGTTCTTTATAACGGGAGCCATAAGTTCCTGATTCCAAAAGTAGACCAAATTTAAAGCGTGCTGTAGTTTGGTTAAATAACAAATCTACCTCAATTCCATCCTCCGTAAAATCACTACCGTCTATGACGTCATGAGCAGTCATTAATGGCTTATTAAGCAGACTCTCAACGGTTATAAATTCTGCAATTACTTTCTTAGTTTCGTGCGTATAAACTTCAGTTGCCAAATAATCATCAAAACCTTGGTTTACAGGGTCATCTAGCGGGTCCGTTGTATTATTATAGGTGAAGGAATATACATCATACACATCTCCTGAACTGAGTGTCACATCTAAAAATGATTCTACCGTAGCTCCGACTTTTATTAAACTGTTCGACATCACCAAGCTATCCTTTTGACGGACGATCACTACCCTAATATTAGCTTGGGGAGTCATCTCTATCCTAGAGTTCTGGGCTATTTTATTGTTTATTGACGCATCCTTTTCAACGCTAGCCACCATAAACTTTCCAGCATTTGGTTTCTTAGCATTTAAACTAGCTTTTTTTATTGTGTTGTTAGTTCCATTTCCACTTGTAAAATCTTGCATACCCAAAACTTTAATTTTAACTTTTGAAGATGCGTCACCTTTATTAGCGAGTGGGTCTTTCTGACATCCCACTAAAACTAGTAGAAAAAAAAAGCAATAAATCTTAATTATACTATTCATATATATGCGGTAATATGGTTATTATGTTTTTATAATGTATTTGCAGGATGTGGGGCATTATCGGTATTATCACCAGACCAAATACTGGCATCTGAACCGAAGTCAATAATTCCCATACTAAAACTGGATTCTTCCAGTTCTTTATTTTGATAGGTAATAGAACCTGTTGCAATACTATTTTCTAATGAAATCATAGTAAAGTAAATCTGTGGGGTGGTATAATTATTTTTCAATGGAATTACTTTTTGTTAAGATAGATAACTTAATAAGTATAATTTATACTGCTAATTAAAAGTTATTTTTTTTTATTTGGAAATAAATCAACTATATGTAATGAATATTACTATTTAAATGAGTCATTTAAATAGTTAACACCCTGCTTTTAAGCGACTTAATTTTCAATTCGAAAAAATCAAATTGTAACAATAAAATTGACTATTTTTTTTATTATCTACTTTATTTGTTATCTTAGATAATAACGAATACTTACCTCTTTACTTAACCTATAATAATATGATAACCTTTTATATCATCTTGGCAATACATTTAATCTATTCTTTTTGCGTAGCCCGTTATTATGGCGCTAAAAAACAGTTAGGAGCACTATATACGTTTCTCTTTTGCTTATTTCTGACACCATTTTTAGGATCCTTAATAGTTAGTTGCAGTAGAAGTAAAAACAGTACCTTATATCAATCTCCCTCCAAATGGAAGTTCGCTGGTGGAATTTTGTTACTTAGCGTTGGAACCTATTTCCTAATTTATCAAGTAGATTACCAACAACTTACGAATCAAGTCTTAAGCTATTCTAATTTCTCTGTACTTGGTGCTACTCTGGCTGTAATTACCTGGGGAGCCTTCTGTATCCAAAGGTCTCAAGGAATTGGCAAGTATGAAAATTCAAAAACTTTAAATTTTATTTAAGGCAGTAAATCCCTCTATTTGAGAGCACTAAAAAACAAGATATAAGACAATAAAAAAGACAACACAAAACGCTATTCATATTTAGTCTAAATAAACCTATCTTTGCAAGACTGGATTTATTCTAACTAATGAAACTAACTAGCGTATCGTACTTTTTCATCGTATTCTTTTCCCTGCTGTTTTTTAAAATTCAAGCGCAGGAACAGCAACTCTTTAGGGGTAAAATCGTTGATTATAAACAACAACCAATTTATTTGGCGACCATACATATGGAAGCCCTCGATCTTAAGACCACCTCTTCTATAGATGGTGAATTTACAGTGCGCTTCCCAAAAGGAATTACTTCCATTCAGATTCAAATTACCGTCGTCGGCAAGAAATCTATACAAGCGCAAGTTCAACCCAATAAACCGCAGAAATTTGTAACCCAAGATCTAAGCTACACCCTTTCGGAAGTGCATATACTTCCAGAAATAAAACGTACTAACGCCTCCAACTCCTCCATTGTCTTCAATGAAGAAGCCATACAAAGGTTGCAAGGGTTTAGTATTATGGATATTTTAAATACCCTCCCCGGTAAAGCTTCTGTAGCACCTAATATTAACAGACCACAAACCGCCAACCTACGTGGTAATTTCTCCGAAGACTACGCTTTTAACAACTCCCTAGGGGTCGCCGTAGTCATGGATGGCATACGCCTCTCCAATGACGCAAATATGCAAAGCCGCTCTGCCTCCCAATTTGGTATGCGAGGTTCTCTACTCGCAGGCGTAAATAATAGTAGTAGTGGTGATGTCGCTTTTCAAGGTATAGATCTGCGCGATATCCCCGTAGAAACCATTGAACGTGTAGAGATAATTCAAGGAATAGCTTCTGCAGAATACGATGAATTAACTGATGGCGCAATCCTCATCGACCGTAAAGCTGGAAGAACACCCCTCTCCTTTACCACCAATGTAAATGGAGGATCCTCCAACTTCAGTTTGTCAAAGGGCACACAGCTATCGAAAAAATTAGGAGCCCTAAATATTGGTTTTAACTACGCCATTAGCAACCCCAATCCACGCGATAAGGTTAAACAATATAACCGTGTAACAGGCTCCCTAATGTGGTCCACTAAATTTTCTAGTCAAATCAGAAATACCTTCTCGCTAGATGTTTTTAAAACATTGGACCAAATGAAAATAGATCCCGACGATGCTAATAATGAAAGATCCTACAGCAAAGGGAATGGTATTCGCCTATCCAATCGCTTGAATTGGAACGCCCAGCATCCCGTTGCTGAAAATATCTCATGGAGCATTTCCTACAGCCAAAGTAAACAAGAAACTTACAAACAATGGCTGCTCAATCAAACGCCCCGAGGATATGCCTATAAAGACACTACAGGTATCTATGAAGGGGTCGTCCTTGCTGGAAGATACCTCGCTGAGGAAGAAATAATCGGAAGCCCTATAACGGCAGCGACCACGCTAAAAGCATCCACAAATTTCTCTACGGGCTCCCTCCTCCATGCCCTATCATATGGTCTCTCTATAAACTATTCGAATAATGGGGGAAAAGGAATTATTGCCGATCCTGATAAGCCTCGTTGGATAAATCAAAGTGGTCAGAATGCCCGCCCCTATTCTTTTGAGTATTTATACCCCCTATTAAATTATGGCGCTTTTATAACGGATAATTTCACCTTGAAAATAGGGTCTAAAACATTACGCTCCAATTTAGGCCTACGCCTCGATCAGCAGAATGGCGCATGGTCCTTTCAGCCGCGCTTAAGCACGCAGCTGGAATGGAATAGCCATTGGAACTTTAAAGCAGCCTACGGTGTATCCTCTAAAAGCCCCACCATGGCACATAGATACCCTGCGCCAACATTCTTAGATATCCCTCTTATATTAGCTTTTAACAGCGAGGATGCCCTATATTTAGTATATACTGAAAAGTTCATCGCCGACAACAGTAAATTAAAACCCGCAAAATCCAGTCAATTTGAATTCGGCATTAACTACAAAGACAGCTTTATAGCTAGCTCTTTAACGGTCTATACAAAGCATAACCGTGGGGGATTCTCAAGCAGTAAGCAGTATAAGAATTTCTTCCTTCCTGACTATAGCTATGCCTACGATGAGCAGCGTAAAAAAATTGTATATGAGCAGGCTGGAACTTTTACAAACTATGCCTCCTATGGGAATTATGCCATAGAAAATATCCAAAACTCTGCTACTGTAGGGGTTGACTGGATGCTGAGCACAAAAAAAATAAATGCCCTTCAGACTAGCTTTACGGTAAGCCACTCACTTAGCAGTAGTAAGGAGGATTTAAAGCGCCTAGAAGTCACTTACATAGCCACGCCAATAACGGTAGATGGCAAGCAGATTTCTCACCTGCTCTTTCCGCCAAGTAGCAACGACAGAATCACCAATTTCATGAGTAAAGTAGGCACATCAACGCATATCCCACAACTAGGATTTGTCGTTTCTACAAATCTGGACTTATTCTGGTTTACAAAATCCGCGAGTAACTTTGACCAGAAGATGCAGCAAGCTGTAGGATACATCGATAATCAGGGAATTAGCGGCTTCTTCACTCAGCAGACAGCAACTATTCCTGTGCGTGATTTATCCCTTATAGCTAATAGAAGGAAAATGGTTTACGCCTGCTTAAACCTATCTGTAGCCAAGGAAATAAAGAAGCACTTACGCATCGCCGTCTCCGCCTATAATGTACTAAATATTCAACCTGAACAGCGCATTTACAGCACATCAAATACGGAAGATTACATAATATCCACCTACAATGCTCCCTTAAGTATTACAGGAGGACTAACTTATAAATTTTAAATTTTAAATACTATGACTAGAAAAATTACTTTTCTCCTAGCGTTATTTATAACGTTATTTACTGCCTGCAAAAAGAATGACAATGTTACTCAACCTATTGATATATCCTTTCAATTGGCAGTTGATCCTGCGGTAATAAGTTTTAAGCTCCCGTACCAACAAGCTTCTGTAACGCTAATTAACAAGATTAATAATGAAAGATATACGGCCAAGCCTACAGATAAAGGGCTGGTAAGCTTTGAAGACCTTGCTCCAGGAACATACTCCCTTAACGTGTCGCTAACACTAACAGCGGCAGAGTTTACAACCTTAAGTGGCATCTACCGTGATAAAGACTTCCTCTTGAACCATACCATGGACAATCAATCTTTTCAATCTAGCAGCAACCAGACAATACAATTGACAACCTCGGAAGCTATTGGAGATTGGGTGATAAAACAAATATACTACGCCAGCTCTGACACTAAAAATGGCGCTGTTGTAAGAGACTTTTTCTATGAGATATATAATAACGCTACGACGACACGCTATGCGGATAGCCTATGTATAGCCACCGTATTCGGTAAAAGAAATAACAATACTGGAGACTATCTATTAAGCAACCTGCAGTTTGACTGGTCTAAGTCGTTAAATATGGCCGTTTCTGGTGATGCCAATACGGAGTATGTCTACGCAAACTCCATCTTTATGATTCCCAGTGATGCAACGGGAAGACGCTACCCTGTAGCACCAGGAAAAAGTATTGTTATCGCTCAGACAGCTATTGACCACACGAAACCTTACACATTAAATTCTGGAAAGACGCAAGAAATTGCTGACGCCACACTGACGGTAGATTTAAGTAAAGCTGATTTTGAGGTTAATCTATACCCCTATGAACAGAAAATACAACCCGGAAGAACCAAAAATGCTTCTGACGTGGACAATCCTTCTGTGACTGACATGGAAACAATTTACGCTATAGGTATGCGCGATTTAATACTAAACCCACAGGGACAGGAATCTTATGCCCTATTTAAAGGTTCTGCGCAAACAATAGAAAATATTAAATATTATGCTGTACCAACGGTAAGAACAATCACGGCAAACACCAATTTATATCCGCAGATTCCTGTATCACAAATTTTGGATGCTGTAGAAGTTGCTGCTATCATCGAAAAGGACAAAGCGCCAAGACGCCTACCTCAACGTTTAGACGCCGGATCCGCGTCTGTGACTGGTGGACCATACTCCAGCCAATCCATCGTACGTAAAACAAAACAAGTAATTAATGGTCGCCGTATTCTAATGGATACCAACAACTCAAATAACGACTTTGGGGTACTATTAAAAGCGGACCCTTCAAAAGGTGCTAACTCTTTTATTGACTAATGACAAGCAAACAACTCCTTGTACTACTATGTTTCTTTCCCCTGCTGCTCTGCGCGCAAGAGGGGAAAGATTCCTTGTATATCAACCCTATCAAACAGGCATTTACACAAGAAAATTTCCTGCAACACACCTTTTTTAAGGAGGCCAATTTCGGCGCTGTCGCAGTGGGGTATTCTGCTGAAAATGGGGATCTAAGATTATCCAATAAAGCTTTTACTAAGCAAGATTTCTCCTTTTATACCTATGGGTTTAATACCATCGGGAAAACGAAGATATCGGGTGATTTCCTATTCGACAAGCAGTTTGAAGATTCCTTAGCCAATAGCCTCAACAATACGATTGACCACTGGTCCCCAATGAATTATTATGCGACAAAAGCAGGAACCTACGAACGCCAAAATTATCGCGCCAACGTAACAATATCCCAAGCTGTCACTGCGCATCTCCGCCCTTTTATAAATGTCCTTTATCATAAACATTGGTCCACAGGATCGGTAGACCCCAGGTTGGAAAGCAATAAATTTGTCCTTAAATATAACCCCGGAGTAGCTTTTGAAAAGAATCAATGGGCATCATCGGTGAAATTAATTCTCGGAAAAAGCTATGAAAGACAGGATCTAACATTTAAAAATATCAGCTTTAAGGAAAGTTTACTTTTTCCCGAACGCATTGCATACCTCAATCTAGGCTACGGCTATATCAGTATTAAAGATACCAGCCATTTTAGAAAATTCACAAACCATATCGGTGGGGAATTTAGCCTTGCAAAGCGTGGGCAGCAGGATGAGATTTACCTCCAAGGAAGCTTAGAAAGATCCAAAGAAGAGCTATCCCATGATGTCAGATCGAGAAAAGAATATACCGTCCGCAGCCGCTATATCGAGCAAAATATCCTGGCAAAGTTCACCTGGATACATACCTATGATCAAGCACTACAGGCTGTAAAGGTAGATTTTGAAAAAATACATGGCTATGACGGAAACAATTTATTTTCCAGTAACCTGAATACCGTAAACTACAACGTCGATGTGCAACAAATAGGCTTTTCATATCAATGGAACTCCCTAAGAGCGAAGCCGATAAACTATGATTTCGGCCTGCAGCTAGGCCTTCAATCAATCAACCGAAGCGACTATGCATCGTACACTGCTGTGGAAAATAATTTCCTTCATGTAAAGCCCAATTTTTCCGTTAGATTTAAAGCCGCCAACCAAGATAATCTTCAGCTTAGCGTAGCTCCTATGCTCCGAAAATCCGTTCATTCAAGTCTTTCACTCTCGGAAAACAGTATAAATACATTTTCCAAAAATGTCGTAATCCCTGACTATGCCTTTTATGCGACAGACCTATTTGGTGGCGATCTTAAAGCGCAATATCTAACAAAACGAATCTCAGCAAACTTCTTAATTGGTATAGCCTATGAAATAAATTATATGAAAGCGCTAAATAAGGAAACGCAATATTATTACACACAAGCACTGGACTTTCATGGTAAGTCAAGAATTCAGCAGCGCCTAAGTCTTCAGCTTTATTTATAATTAATCGCTGATAGCCATTTATTTAAGTGCCCCATAATTGTTATGTAAATTCTGCTCGGCATTTATATTGCATGCATGTGAATAATTTTTTGCCCCAAAATTAAACTTAAAGTTTTAACTTGCGAACCTTGTGCTTATTTTTTTCACAGAAACAAGTAATATTAAGCTATGAAATCAAATGAATTATTAAAAGGGTTAGTCCTAGTTGCTGTAGGGGCTTCCAGTTATGGGATGCTAGCCACATTTGTCAAACTTTCCTATCAAGAAGGATTTACAACCCCTGAGGTAGCGTTAGCGCAGCTAAGCATAGGTTTGATTGTAATGTGGTGTATCACGCTGTTTAAGGAAAGGTCTACAAAAGACAATACTGAAACCTCCGTAATAACGAAGGCCGAAAAAGGTGACGTCCTTAAGCTTATTCTCTTTGGAACGTCCCTGGGATTGACAACTCTATTCTACTATTCTGCTGTTAAATATGTAAGTATTTCAATCGCCATTGTCCTATTGATGCAGACGACCTGGATTTCCGTAGTCCTAGAATCATTGATACAGAAAAAATTTCCCAGCTTACAAAAAATTATTGCTGTAATATTAGTACTTGTAGGTACGGTATTGACGACAAACATCTTGGGTAAAGATTTAGCATTAGACTTTCGTGGATTAATCTTCGGCCTCTTGGCGGCTCTCTCATTTACGATGACAATGTTTACTTCCAATAAAGTTGCCACCTATTTAACTCCTTATAGAAAAGGATCGTTGATGCTTACGGGTGGATTTATTACCATCGTAATTTTCTGCCTATTTTCTTATAATGGAAGTTTTAATTTCGGAATTTTTGGAAAATGGGGCATTATATTAGCCCTATTTGGCACCATCATTCCCCCACTAACCTTTAACGCAGGATTTCCAAAAATTGGCTTAGGTCTAGGTTCCATCGTTTCAGCGATGGAATTGCCGGTATCTATTTTTATGGCTTATTTGCTATTGGGCGAACAAGTTATCGGTGTTCAAATAGTCGGCATTGTGTTAATTCTCCTAGCGGTTATATTGATGAATATAAAGCTTAAAAAATAGCGATACCTCCTGCGAATAGGCAAAATCCTTCTTAAGGATAGCGGATTTTGCCTATTTACCAGAAAATAACAGTAAGAAATTCAAGTTTAGAAAAGTCCGAATTACATATAAAATTTCAATTAAATCAAAATAAGACATTTATTTTGTAACATTTATTCAAATTTTTGTAATTAAAAGAATTTACTGTTTGCATAGCTTAATAGTTTTTATACATTTGGCTCGGTATGGAAATAATTCGTAGATATGTACACTTGGTAGCTTATGCCCTCCTAATTTGTTTGGGATGGTCATATGGCCCCATAGAACGGTATATAGCTCCGGATGCAAATTCAAAACTCCATTTCTCCATCGGAGCGCCAACACAAGAGTCAACTACAGCAAACTCCACAGCACAAAACTCCACAACACTAAACTCCACAGCACTAAACTCCACAACACTAAACTCCACAACACAACATCAACATCAGCATAGAATTATTCATAAATCCTTCGATCAGCAGGCGGATAATTACAATGCTTATCTTTCTGAAAGTGATGGTGAAGCAGAGGATGCTATTCATAATAGCGTACCACAAAAATATCCTGGAATCGCACTCAGCTTTGTAGATGCCATACCTACGATATGTTATGAAGTGCTATTTAGCAGCAAAATCGCGCGTATACTAGCGCATGCTGCGAACCTTAAATCCCCAACAAACGAACTTTACCTCTTTTTCAAGGTCTTTAGACTGTGATCCATTAATTTTTTACTGAAAAATACCCCTCTTTTTCCTTCAACCTAGGAAGAAAGGATTCCTATTAGTCATTTTTTTTAAAAATTATAAAATATCATGGTCAAGAAAATTTTCCTATATGCTAGCCTATGCTTTTTAACGCTCGCTGTAAGCTGCCAATCTGAAAAAAAAGAAAAAAAAGAAGAAGCAGTTTTTAATAGCACATCCCCTATTGTTGAAGATACAACGGTTACCAAGGATTATGTGGCACAGATACGCTCCATCAATCATATTGAGCTACGCTCCCAAGAAAAAGGTTATATCGAAAAGATCTTTGTGGATGAAGGGCAGTTTGTAAAACAAGGTCAACTACTCCTAAAAATACAGTCTAACTTATACCAATCGGATGTAAACCGGGCGAATGCTGAGGTAGAGGTCGCTGCCATAGAATACCAAAATACCAAAAATCTGTCTGACAAAGATATTGTCGCTCCTCAAGAAACTGCCGTCGCTAAGGCACGCTATAACAAAGCGCGAGCGGAACTCGCAGCCATGCATACACATCTCGGATTTACAGAAATAAGAGCCCCATTTTCCGGAATTGTAGGGAAGCTGCATGTCCGTAAAGGAAGCTTGGTGGATGATGGCGAACTAATTACAGAGCTTTCCGACAACTCCAAAATGTGGGTATACTTCAATGTACCGGAAGCTGAATACCTCAATCAAATGCAGGATCAACAGGCAGGAAAGAAGCTACATGTAAGCCTACGCATGGCTAATGGTGTGTTCTTTGACCAAGAAGGTATTGTGGAAACAATAGAATCTGATTTCAATAATGAAACTGGAAATATCGCCTATAGAGCGACTTTTGCAAACCCCAAAAGCTTGTTAAGATATGGGCAAACGGGAAATATTGTAATCACCTCACCCTATAAAAATGCCCTTATGATTCCTCAGAAAGCAACTTTTGAAGAGCTCGAAAAAAAATATGTCTATGTAATCACAAAAGATCATGTTGTAAAAGCTAGAGAAATAAAAATCGCTGCCGAACTACCCCATATTTATATCGTTGCTGAAGGCATTACAAAAGAGGATCACATCTTGTTGAATGGCCTCCGCATGGTACAAGAAAATCAAAAAATAGCCGTCAAATTCCAAGACCCTAAGAAGGTAATGTCCAACTTAGATCTTTATGCAGAATAATAAATAGCAGCATCATGTTTAAAAAAGTAATACACAGGCCAGTATTCGCAATCGTGATATCGGTCATTATCTTATTTGTCGGAGGCCTCGCTATTAAACAGCTGCCTACGGAACAATTTCCGAAAATTGCCCCCACCACAGTAGCAGTTTCTATTGCCTACCCCGGGGCCAGTGCGGATGTCCTTGTGAAGTCCTCACTAATAACCATTGAAAATGCCATCAACGGCGTGCAAGGCATGCGCTATATGGCGACCGACGCCACCAGTGCTGGAGAAGCAACATTAAATATCGTATTCGATCCAGGGACAGACCCCAATGAAGCAGTCGTACTTGTGAAGACAAGAATAGATCAGGTCATGCCCCTACTACCAGAATTGGTGCAAAAGGAAGGCGTTATCGTAAATCCTATTCAGCCTTCCATGTTGATGTACGTCAACTTATATAGCACGAATAAAAACATGGATGAGAAATTTCTCTACAACTATGCGACAGTAAATATTATCCCGGAAATAAACCGTATCCACGGTATAGCAAGATCACAAATATTAGGTAGCCGCCGCTATGCCATGCGTATATGGCTAGATCCTGATCGCATGCGTGCCTATGGTCTCTCTGTAGATGAAGTCATGGAAGCTATCGGTGATCAAAGTATTATTGGCCGTCCTGGCCGTCTAGGGCAATCATCTGGTTTAGCCGCCCAATCCCTAGAATATGTACTGACTTACAAGGGCCAGTATAATAAGCCGGAAGAATATGAAAGTATTATTGTACGCGCTAATTCTGAAGGGGAAAATATCAAGCTAAAGGATATTGCAAAAGTGGAATTGGGCTCGGAATTTTTTGATATCTACTCCAATTTAGACGGACACCCCTCGGCATCCATAGTCTTAAAGCAGAATTATGGCTCCAATGCGAATGACGTAATCCGTGACGTGAAAACGAAGTTAGAAGAGATGAAGGCCAACTTCCCTCCAGGTGTAGACTACAAAATATCCTATGATGTATCACAATTCTTAGATGCTTCCATTGAGCAGGTAGTACATACGCTGAGGGATGCTTTTATCCTTGTTGCCCTTGTCGTATTTATATTCTTAGGCGATTGGCGCTCCACCTTAATTCCGATTATCGCGGTGCCGGTATCTTTAATTGGTACATTTTTCGTGCTTCAGCTATTTGGTCTCTCCATTAACTTGGTAACACTATTTGCGTTGGTATTAGCGATTGGTATTGTTGTCGATGACGCTATTGTCGTCGTCGAGGCCGTCCATGCGAAAATGGAAGAAAAGCACCTTTCGCCCTACTTAGCGGTAAAAGAAGTAATGGGAACCATCGCCGGCGCAATTATCGCTATTACGGCAGTAATGGTAGCTGTATTTGTTCCCATTTCCTTTATGTCGGGTCCTGTGGGGACCTTCTATCGACAATTTTCCATTACCATGGCCAGTGCGATTGTTATCTCAGCACTAGTCGCACTGACGCTGACTCCTGTGCTCTCAGCAATAATTCTAAAAAATAACCATGGGCAGGAGAAAAAGAAAAATATATTTTCAAAGATCATGGACTCCTTCAACCGAGGGTTTGATAAACTAACCGGTAAGTACGCTTCCTTCCTCCGTAAAATTGTCACACGCAAAATGGTTACTTGGAGCATATTAATTGTCTTTTGTGTGGCCACCTTTCTTGTCAACAGAACCCTTCCTGGTGGATTTATCCCGAGTGAGGATCAGGGTACGGTATATGCGATTATCCAGACGCCTCCGGGATCCACCTTGGAGCAAACGAATAAGATCTCGCGTGAACTGCAAGCAATCTGTCTAAAAGTTGATGGTGTAGCTTCGGTATCTTCTTTAGCAGGCTATGAGATTATGACTGAAGGTCGCGGTTCTAATGCCGGTACCTGTTTAATAAACTTAAAAACTTGGAATGAGCGCGAGCACTCCGTTAAAGAAATTATGGAGGAGTTTGAGGAGAAAACGAAAAACTTAGGAGCTACGGTAGAGTTTTTCGAACCCCCAGCGGTGCCAGGATTCGGTTCCTCAGGTGGATTTTCTATGCGCCTTTTAGATTTAAACAGAACGACAGACTACCAAGATTTTGATAAGGTAAACAAAACATTTATCACCAATCTTAAGAAACGAAAAGAGCTTTCGGGCTTATTCACCTTCTTTGCAGCAAACTACCCCCAATATGAGCTCGTATTTGATAATAATGCGGCCATGCAAAAGGGAGTATCCATAGGTAAAGCCATGGAAAACTTAAATATCTTAATAGGTAGTACCTACGAGCAGGGATTTATACGCTTTGGGCAGTTCTTCAAAGTTTATGTGCAGTCAGCGCCGGAATTCCGTAGGCTACCTTCGGATATCCTGAATCTTTATGTGAAGAATGATCACGGAGAAATGGTGCCTTACTCCTCATTTATGTCTATTAAAAAAACGCAAGGACCCAATGAGATTACGCGCTATAATATGTATAATTCAGCGGCAATTCGGGGTCTACCTGCGAAAGGATATACGACGGCAGATGCCATTAAAGCTATCAATGAAACCGCTGTGGAAACACTCCCACATGGCTATAAAATTGCTTGGGAAGGTCTCTCTTATGATGAGGCACAGCGTGGAAATGAAGCTATTTATGTATTCTTAGTGGTACTTATCTTCGTTTACCTCGTGCTTGCTGCGCAATACGAAAGCTTTATTCTACCCTTTGCCGTGCTCCTCTCCCTACCTATGGGAGTCTTTGGATCCTTCTTTTTACTGAAAGCAATGGGTCTAGAAAATGATATCTACGCACAGGTAGGTTTAATTATGATTATCGGCTTACTGGGTAAGAATGCCGTACTTATTATTGAAGCTGCTGTCCAGCGTCGCCAGCTTGGGGACAGCATTTTTGAAGCCGCTATTGAGGGCGCAAAATCTCGCTTTAGACCTATTTTGATGACTTCCTTTGCTTTTATTGCGGGATTAATTCCCTTGGTTTTTGCACATGGCGCCGGAGCCATAGGAAATCATACCATCGGAGCCTCAGCTCTAGGTGGCATGCTTATAGGAACACTGTTTGGCGTCATCGTCATCCCCGGTCTCTATTACATCTTTGCCAAACTAGCCGACGGACGTAAGATGATCCAAAATGAAGATGAAAAACCCCTTAGCGAAGACATTATCCATTATGAATAAGATTAGAAAATATCAATATACAGGTGTAGCACTCTTTATAGTAAGCATTGCCGCCTGCAAGCCCATCGAGGTCATACAGCGTACTGAAAGTAAAGCTGTGCCTACGCAATTTAATAGTACAGCAGATTCCTCACAAAATTCAGGAAAATTAGCTTGGGATGCCTATTTTACCGACACGAACCTGCAGGGCCTAATTAATCAGGCCCTACAGAATAATCAAGAGTTAAATATTATCCTTCAGGAAATCGCTCAATCGAGGAATGAGGTGACCGGCAAAAAGGGAGAATACCTCCCTACGGTAGGTGCTAAAGTCGGTGCTGCTGTAGATAAAGTCAGCCGCTACACCAATATTGGTGCCATGGAAGCAACCACGGATATTGTTCCCGGTAAGGAGATGCCTGAGCCCGTATTCGACTTAGGTGTAGGCATTCAAGCGCAGTGGGAAACAGATATCTGGGGCAAGCTCCGCAATGCCACCAAAGCACAGGTGCAGCGTTACCTAGCTTCTATAGAAGGGAAAAATTTTATGACAACCAATCTAATTGCTGAGATTGCAAACTCCTATTACGAGCTGCTAGCCTTGGATAATGAACTTATAGTCCTTAATGAAAATATCAAAATCCAGCAAAATGCCTACCTCGTAGTAAACGACCTTAAGCAAAATGCACGCTCCAATAAATTAGCTGTAAAACGCTTTGAGGCGCAGATCCTAAATACACAAGGTCTTCAGTATGCTATTAAGCAGCAGATTGTGGAAACAGAAAATAGAATTAATTATCTCGTCGGCAGATTTCCGCAGCCTGTAGCAAGAGATTATAATGCTTTTGACACCCTTATTCCTCCATTAGTATTTACAGGTATTCCTGCAGACCTATTGGAAAATAGACCCGATATCAAGCAGGCAGCCTATGAACTTGCTGCTGCAAAATTAGATATTAAGTCTGCTAAGGCACGCTTCTACCCCTCACTAGATTTGACTGCAGGCTTAGGCTTTAGGGCTTTTGACCCCACCTATTTAATTAAGCCTGAAGCATATTTAGCCAACCTTGTTGGTGAATTAACGGCCCCACTCATTAACAAACGTGCGATAAATGCAGCCTACAGCAATGCAAATGCACGCCAAATTCAAGCCGTCTATAATTATGAGCAGAAGATTCTTAATGCGTATATTGAAGTCACAAATCAACTTTCCAAAATCCAAAATTTAGCAAGTAGCGTAGCCATAAAAACCAATGAAGTGAACGCGCTAACGGAATCTGTAGGCATCGCTAATGACTTATTTAAATATGCGCGTGCCGACTATATGGAAGTACTATTAACGCAACGCGATGCTTTAGAGTCAAAATTTGATCTCGTAGAGAAGAAAGTTAGCCAGCTAAAAGCTAGTGTTAGTATCTATAAAGCTTTAGGGGGAGGCTGGGACCATAAAGATCTTCCTCCTGCGGATCTAAAAAACTATTAAAAGGAGCCCCATAAAAATATAAAAACAACGTTCTCGCATACGAAAAAGGAGCTTACCATGTGGTGAGCTCCTTTTTTTATCACCTTTAATAGCAAGTGAATAGCGCACTTTAGAGTCGAAAAAAAATTAAAACCCTATTTTTTACTTATTTTCATGCCATGAATACCACGACACTATTTGGCATCGACCTACTTCTTACACAAGCGGCAAACTATAAAAATAAACGTATTGGATTAGTCTGCAACGCGGCATCCCTAACGAGTTTGGGCACTCATACGCGCGTAGCTTTGCAGGAAGCAGGATTCCAAATTGTCAGACTATTTGCCCCGGAGCATGGCTTTGACAGCCAGGGGGTGGATGGCGCTTATATCGATGACAACATCGACGCGCTAACACAAATCCCCATTGTAAGTTTATACAGTAAAAAGCTCGCTCCATCTGCTGCTGATCTCGCAGATTTAGATCTGGTAATTGTAGATTTGCCCGATATTGGAGCGCGCTTTTATACTTATCTATGGACGATGACCTATGTAATGGAGAGCTGTGAGCAGTATGGAACACCGGCCTTAGTGCTTGACCGCCCCAACCCCATGGCCAAAGATATATCCTTGGCTGAAGGTCCAATTTTAACCCCCAGTTGCGCCTCTTTTATTGGACGTTTCCCTATTCCGATAACGCATCACTGTACCTTTGGAGAGCTAGCGAAATATTTCCAGGCAAACTATTTTCCAAATCTTGACCTCCAGATATTGTTTATGGAACATTGGAATCGGTCGATAAATAGCAATTATCCTTTTTTCCCTACCTCTCCAGCTATACAACGTAGAGAAACCGTTTACACCTACGCAGGGGCCTGCCTTTTTGAGGGGCTATCGATCCATGAAGGCCGAGAAACAGCCTCTCCATTTGCGCAGTTTGGTGCCCCTTGGATAGATGCTGACAGGCTTTTTCTAGCTGCTAGTAAGCTAGCCGACAATGTGATCTTAGAACGCGTACATTATACGGCTAGCATAAGTATCTATCAGGGTGAAACCTGTCATGGACTACGCGTTATACCGCAGGATCCAAAAACGTTCTTATCGGTTGCTTATTTTACGAAGTTAATTGCCCTGATAGATCATTTATTTCCAAATCAGCTGCAAGAAAGAGACTACCTTACCAATGTTAACCCTACAGGCACCAAACATCTGGACTTATTACTTGGCATACCAAATGCCTTTGAATCTATAATAACTGGAAAATACCAAACGGAATTAAAAACCGAAGAATGGATCGAAAAAATTAAACCCTTCATACACTATTAACCCTATGTACTGCATCCCTATAACGGGGTCCAGCTAACCTGCGTTTGCGCAGCTAACCAAAAGTCATATTCGAAATATGCTGCACGCAAAAATGCCTTCGTCATCTGCTCCCGCGTAGCCTCGGAAGCATTTTCAGCTAAGGCGTCACAGATCGCTATAGCTTCTGTCACAGAAGTATTAAAGTCAGCTGCGGCATAGGTGTCCACCCATGCCTGGTATGGATTATTAGGCTGCTGGACGCGATCTTTTATATATCTTCCCACCTCGCCATAGATCCAAAAACAGGGTAGTGTTGCTGCTGCAGCAACTTCCACACTTTCAAAACCGACTACGGCACGCAGGTAGTGGCAATAATGATGACATGAAGGCTGCATTTCTCCATAGTCAGCAATAGCATACTGCTTAAAAAAAGATTCATGGAGGACGCGTTCAACAACGATAGCTTGCTCGGCGTAGCCCAAATAGGCCAAAGCATGCTTAGGGTCTGCTAATTTCGCCGCTATGGCCGCTAATACAGACCCAAAATAAGTTAGATATAGCGCATCTTGCTTCAGGTAAAACTGAAATTTTGTGACCTCTAGGGTACCAGCTGTCATTTCCTGAATAAAAGGTAAATTTATAATTGCACTGTAAATAGCTTGTGACTCCTGCCAGGTTGCTTCAGACCATTTCATATTTTATCATTTTTTGTGGTTCACTAAAATGGTTTAAAGGGCCATTTCCACCCCCTATATGTAGATCTTGTGCCGCGACAATGCAGTTAAATACATAGTCTTGCGCTGCTGCAACAGCATCTCTTATCGCATAACCCTGCGCCATGTAGCAGGCAATAGCGGAGGATAAGGTGCAGCCTGATCCGTGTACATTGTTGGTTTTAATTTTTGGAGTCTCAAAGACATCCGGTTCTTTATCCGCGTAGAAAAGATAGGAAGTAAGCATCTTTTTCGCTAGGTGTCCACCTTTTAGCAGAACATGGGGCGTGCCAAACTTCCTAATCTGCGGTCCTGCAACCAACATATCCTCCTCGGTGACTACGGACATCGCTGCTAAAATAGCCGCTTCATCCATATTGGGAGATATCAGGGAAGCCCTTGGAAACAAGATTGCTTTCATCGCTTCGACACATTCCGCCTGCATAAGCATATCCCCACTGGTAGCTACCATCACCGGATCAAAGACTATAGGAATAGGCGGATAGTTCGCAAGGGTGTCAACGATGCACTGCACAAGCTCTGCGGTGTGCACCATGCCTATTTTTATCACATCCGGTGGGATATCCTCGACTACGACTTCAATCTGCTCGCGGACTGCAGACAGAGAAATCGGGTATATATTTCGCACCCCCCATGTATTCTGTATGGGTAAGGCTGTCAGCACGGAGCTGGCGTAGCATCCTAGGGAAGAGATTGTCTTTATATCCGCTTGAATCCCCGCTCCTCCACTACTATCGAATCCCGCAATGGTTAATACGGAAGGACATTTATAAAGCTTCATAAGATAATTGGTTTAGTAAAAGTTGTGCTTGATATGACGGATCCTTCGCCTTGCAAAGGGCGGAAACAACAGCAATGCTATCTGCTCCTGCCTGCCATACGTCAGCGCAGTTATCCACCTGCATATTTCCGATAGCAACTAAAGGAAGGTCCGTCGCTTTTCGAATTGCTTGGATACCAGGAATACCCCATTCGGTGACGGTATCAACTTTTGTAGCAGTGGAAAATACAGGACTCACACCTAAGTAACTGGCATAGGCTATTGCTGGAGATTGAAGCTGCTGCCAATATTCTATGGAATAGCCGATAAGCTTATTCGGCCAGCAATAAGCGATTTCCTGTGGGCTTATATCCCGATTACCGACATGTATTCCTGCGGCATCCACTTGCATGGCAACGGTTAAATTATCGTTTATAATTAACGGTACGCTATAGGCGTCGGTAATTTCCTTCACACGAAAAGCCTTTGCAAGAAAGGACGCTGAGGTCGCTTGCTTCTCACGGAGCTGCACCATTGACACTCCCCCTTGTAGGGCTTGCTCCACCACCTGTAAGTACGATAGCTGCGTACAGAACTCCTCAGATACTACGAGATATAATGGATAAGGAAATGCGGGATGCAAGCTTTTCTTATAACTATTTTCTAGGCTCATCCGACAACTATTTTCAAGTGATCTTTAAACTCCTGCTCCGTGATATTATAAAGTTTATCGTGTATCAAAAGCTGTAAGGATGCGGGCCCTTCTGCCCTTTTTGCCACCAGTTCACCCACCACACTTAGCAGAGCGACTGCAGCAATTGTGGATTCAAACACGGTGCTGCTGCGCGCAATAAAAGCGCCTATCAAAGCGGTTGCAGTGCAGCCTAAACCTGTTACGAGACGCATCATAGGATCCCCATTTTCAATGCGCACAATGCGCTCTCCATCGATAATATAATCTGTAGCACCGGAAATAGCGACTACAGCAGCATACTTTAGAGACACCATTTTTGCCGTATTAAGAGCTTCATCACTGCGATGTAAGCTATCGACACCTTTAGAAAGCACTGCTTTATCAGCTGATAAAGACCTTATTTCCGTGGCATTGCCCCGAATTACGGAGGGTGAAAATTGAAGTAGTGATTGGACGGTCTCCGTACGATAGCTGCTTGCTCCAACGCCAACAGGATCTAAGACCCATGGTTTGTGACTACTATGCGCTTGCTGCAGCGCCAAGCGCATGCTTTCAACAAGCAACTTATCTAATGTGCCAATATTAATCACTAAGGAGTCTGCTTGTGTGGTGAGCGCCTGAATCTCGGATTCTTCATGCGCCATAATTGGGGAGGCACCGACAGCCAGTAAGGCGTTAGCGGTAGTGTTCATGACCACCTGATTGGTCATATTTAAAATAAGTGGATTTGTGTGACGTAAGGTCTGAATTAAGGACCATAGATTATCTACCATAATAACTATTTAAATGATTTAAATACTTTATGTAGCAATCCTATAAAAATAAAGAGTGACGTCAATTAGCGTACTAATTAACAAGCGGATGCTTTTTCCTACGCCAGTATTAACTGGATCAGGTTCAAAGAGTCTCTCTCAATTCTTTTTACAGAATACCTCTAAAGCGATAAACTAATATAGCCCTTATTTATAGATTTTGGAAAATATTTTAAGAAAAATAACCGACCTATTTTTAAAATACACTTTCTGCAGACCCACAGTTACGCTGCTCAATCATTCATAAAAAGTTGACCTTTCAATAAATATTTTTAGTAATTTGAAGAAAAATAAATTATGAACCTAAGAAAAATAAATCTATATGCGGTGGTATTATGCTTTATAATCACCACTTCTGCTTGTTCAAGCAAACAACTAGCGCCCAACACCTTAACGGAGCAGGAGAAAAAAGAAGGCTGGAAACTCCTTTTCGATGGACATAGCTTTGCCAACTGGCACCTCTACAACAGTGAGCAAAAGACAGCAGCATGGGAGATTCTAGACGGCACTCTCTATTGTAACCCCAAGTCAGAAGCCCCAAAATTTGACTTAACTACGGATAAAGTGTATGAAAACTATGAGCTTACTTTTGAATGGAAACTCGAGAAGGAAGGCAACTCAGGAGTTTTTGTGAACGTTCAAGAAAGACCAGACATTCTTTCAACATACCACTCAGGACCTGAATATCAACTCCTTGAAGACTCACATGCAGACTTTAATATTCCCCTAAAGAAGCCTGGCGTTTTGTATACATTCCTTCCACAGCAGAATTTCGTAAACACCAAGAAGCTTGGGGAATGGAATAATTCCAAAATAATTCAAAAAAATGGCTTTATAAAATTCTACTTAAATGGTCAGCAGACAGCAGAAATGGACTTTAAGAGCAAGCAATGGAAGTCTTTAGTAAGTAATTCTAAATTTAAGGAATTTGCAGATTTTGGACAACATACCAAGGGAAAAATAGCCCTTCAAGATTGGTCCCGGGGTTGTTCTTTCCGTTCTATAAAAATCAAAGAGCTTTAATAGCTATTTATTATGCTTTAAAATCGTATAAAACTGCTACTCTAATAGGTTTAATAGAGTAGCAGACTTAGCATGTTAATCATTAATTTTTGTATTCAGCTTCAGTTACAGCTTCCAACCAAACCGTTTCACCCTTTTCACGTCCCGTGATAGCAACCTGCACGAAATGACTTGTTTTGGAAGCTCCGTGCCAATGTGGTATATTTTCTGGACACTTTACGACATCCCCCTTTTTAATCACCTGTTTAAGCTTCCCTTTTTCCTGATAATAGCCCTCGCCATCAATCGCTAATATTATTTGACCTGCTGGATGATAGTGCCAGTTCGTTCTTGCCCCAGCTTCAAAGGTTACAGATCCTATAGAATTACCATTTTTGCTATCAGCATCCATCAAATTCTGTAGATAAACAGTACCAATAAAATTATTATTTGTTATACGTTCACCTCGATTAAATACTTCAAATCTCTCCTCTGGCATAGTCCTAATATTAGCCGTAGATAAAGACATTAACTCCGAAAGCACAGCATTCGAAGAATCCAAGGCTTTTCTAGGAAGATAGCCTGTCAACAACTTATTAAAATCCTGCAATTGTTCGTACGAAAGCCCTAGGCGCAGACAGATGGAAAAGTGGCTTTTTAGCATAGGCTCAGCGCCCTCAATACTTGCGATAACCGCACAGGTCACGAGCTCCCGTTCTAGCGCATTCAACACATCGCGCTCAAACAAATCGGAGAAAAGATGCTCCTTCAAAAAACGCTCAATAGTAGGTGCAAAAGCAGCATATCCAGACTTCTGCGTGGGTTCTACAACGCCTGTAAGCTGCTCTAAAATCCTCTTTCCACGCGTATACCTCGAACCCTGATCACTAATAGGTGATGCCTCAGCTCCCAGCGTATCTACAATTCCCTGCGCTTTACGTTGCTCTACTAAATCCATTAAAGTCTGTAATCCACGAATACTCCTTGGAAACCCCGCATAGGCGTATACATGGATTAATGCCTCTTGTAGCTTACGAATTGTGATACCAGCATCTAACGCCACGGCTAATTCCTTTTGAAGAACCTGAAGGTTACCTAAAGCAGTAGCAGAACCAATCCGAATTAGCTGTTGCTCCTCTTTTGTAAACAGACTTGAGGAATTTCCCTTTTCCAAATTTGACGTATAGAAAACGGCGAGCTTCTTTATCGCATCTGTCACGTAGGGTTCCTGCCAATAGGTCGCTATATGAGTAGCCCCAGATAAAGTATAAAGCTCCTTATAAGAAGCTTTCTTTGCGGATAAAAAAACTTCATCTGTCATATAACGCGTATCTGCTTTAGATCCAACTAGCATTAATAAAGGTTGACTAATCAATTCCATTTGGGTATTAACATCAAACGTCATTAAATCTAAAAGTGAGCTAGTTGTGTATTTGAAAGTTGACTTCGGATGTGCATGAGTACGATAATAATATTGATAACCTTCCCTATATAAATCTGTTGTAATTTGTGAGATTTCTGCATCCGTTGGGTTTGCAGTCCCCTGATAAGAAATTTCTCCTCTTACAGCTTCCCGTGTACGGGCTTCTGAAGCTTGCACTAAACGCTCTTGTATATTATGTAGTTGACTATCTTGAAATCCATTCCTTCGAACACGCCCTGTATTAAACATACTTAAAGTTGCTACACGCTTAAATCGCTTGTCCCCTTGTGCTGCCTTTAAAGCATAGCCACCTCCACCACAAATTCCTAGTAAACCCAGTCTATTAAGATCAACCCCAGGAAATTGTAAGATGAAATCTGCCATACCGTGAATATCGGCAATTCTATTTGCGGGTATATCCGTATGTCTGGGTAGCCCTTCACTCGCTCCCTGATAAGCAGCATCCGCGACTAACACAATAAACCCTTGCTCAGCTAGTCGTTGTGCATATAAGCCCGAGACTTGTTCTTTAACTCCACCATTGGGATGTGCTATTACCAGCGCCGGATAGTTTCCCTTCGACGAGTAATTAGCAGGCGTATAAATCGCCGCCGCAATCTTGAGGTTCTTTAATGTATAACTTACAGGACGAATATGTACTTGTCCAGGAGTATTCTTTGTGATAGCACCTTCATAGACTAAGCCAAAAGGGTTTAAAGGCATCTTTTGAGCCTTTATATCCATTGAATTAAACACCATACTAATCAGACAGATAGCGAGATATATTTTCATAAGTTAGGGTGCTAGTTGATTATTTAAGATCCAATTTGATAACTCCTCGGCAATTCGTTCATTATTTAAATCAGTAAATGGAAAATGTGTATTACCATAAATTCCAATTTTTGGAAAATGGATTAATTGCGCATTTCCACCATACTGATTGATTAGCGCCACAAACTTTGTGGCCATTTCAAGCCCCGCACGCCAATGATCTTTGTTCCAAATGTCCGAAGGATGCTCAGCAATATTATCCCCATAATAGAGTACAATAGGAATTTTGGTAAGTTTCAAAAAGTCTGTTTTAGAAATTTCCTGCGCTTTTAAAGGTCCAAATAACCCCGTGGAGTTTATAGGCTCTGGAGCCTCATTTTCAGGAAATACGAAGCCGCTATAGGGCTCATAGGCCACAATTCCCTTGACGTGATTATTTTTAATGGCCGTCATCCATCCGGGGCCCCCACCTTGAGAATGGGTAACTAAAATAGCTCCTTGAATTTTGTTAATCAATGCCGATAATGCATCAGATACAACGGTAGCATCAAAATCGCCAGTATTTGGAGTCATCTGACGATAAAACTGCTCTAGAGAGGCCTCATCACGTGGAAATTGTACATTTTCAAAAAATGCAGGGTAGTTTCCCAATCGGAATTGTGAAAACCAAAAGTATTCATCTGCGGTCGGTTGAATCGTCGTGGGTATGGTACTACGTCCAGCAGCAGCTCTTCGTGGTTGATCAACAAGGTAAACAGAAAAATGCTTACGTAAAAATAGATTTTGAAATCCTTCACGCCCATCAGGTGTCGATTCCCAAGTCCTCTTGGACTGCCCTGCGCCGTGTAGAAAAACTAGAGGCCATTTATTCGCTTTCTGAGGTATTTGATAAAATACAGCTGCATGGTCCCCATGAAAAGTTTGCCCTTCCGCAGCTAATGGATTCGTTAATGTAAAATTTCCGCCCTGCTTAAGGATCTTTCCTCCAACAGCAAAACTTCCTTGCTCGGCAATAATTATCGGTACTTTAGATTTTTGAGCTAGACTCAAATTAGGAATTATACTGTATAGGCAACAGGCATAGATTAACTTTTTAAAAATAAATTGCATAGGCATAATTTGGCGGTGTAAATGATTAGCAAATATGTATATAAGCGGTAAGGTAAACGTATACAATTTACAGATTTTTTAACCATATTTACAGATAGACGTCAAATCAATATGAATGTTACATAAAATTTATTAGCGTCGTACTACAACTATATTTATGGAAAACACCTATTTCTTCGATAGCATCAGCTCATACAATAACTATAACAACCAAGAAACCCTACACCCCCTAGTATCAGTCATCGACTTTTCGAAGGCCAATAGCAGAAAAGGTGCTAAGATGCATTTTGGTATCTATTGTATTTTCATGAAGGAAATTCATTGTGGTGATCTTAAATATGGCTGTAAACACTATGATTATGAAGCTGGAACACTTGTATTTCTGTCACCTGGTCAGGTGATTGAAGTTGCCAATAAAACAACCTACTACCAACCGATGGGATATGGGCTAGTTTTTCATAAAGATCTACTTATAGGCACATCCTTGGGGAAATTATTAAAAGATTATCACTTTTTTCAATATCACACAAAGGAAGCATTACACCTTTCTGAACAGGAACGTTCGCTGATAATAGACAGTTTGCGGCATATTAAAGAAGAACTCCAACATCCGATTGATAAACACTCCAAAAAATTAATTGCTTCAAATATTGAGTTATTCCTTAACTACTGTCAGCGCTTTTACGATCGTCAGTTTATAACACGTAGTATTGAAAATACAGGGATTTTAGAAAGATTTGAACAGCTCCTAATAGCATATTTTACAAGTAGAGAGTTGACCCTACATGGACTTCCCACTGTTGCTCACTTTGCAGAAAAGCTACACCTTTCAAGTAACTACTTTGGAGATCTTATCAAGAAGGAAACTGGCAAATCTCCTACAGCATATATACAGCAATATTTGATCGAACAGGCCAAACTAAAAATGTCGCATTCAGATCAATCTATTCAGGAAATAGCCTACGAAATGGGCTTTAAGTATCCGCAGCATTTCAGTAGGCTATTTAAAAATATAGTCGGTATTTCCCCAAAAGATTTCCGTCAAAAAATAAACTCTTATTAACTAGGCTGACTTGACAAATTTAAGAAGTTGATATCTGCTTCATCTAACCTCAGTAAGGGCGCATCCACTAAAGTCTTCAGCTGCCTGCTGGACGTTGCAGACACAACAGGAGCTGTCACTAGTGGATTTGCTAAGAGCCACGCTAAAGATACCGTTGCTACGGAACGCTGATGTTTTGCGGCTACTTTGTCCAATGCTGATAACACCTGTAAGCCTTGTTCATTAAAGTATTTCTTTACGGAACCTCCACGGGGAGATTTCTCGAAATCAGCTTCTTCTCTATATTTACCCGTTAGAAATCCCGCTGCTAATGACCAGTAAGGAAAAACAGCTAAATTATTGGCACGAACGATGTCGGCATACTGGGTTTCAAATTTTTCTCTTTCTAATAAATTGTAATGTGGCTGTAGCGCAATATATTTAGGGAGGTTATTTTGCTCGGCAGCTGCAAATGACTCTTGTAGCCGCGCAGGACTAATATTTGAAGCCGCTATATAGCGTATTTTCCCGGCTTTAATAAGTTCATCATAAGCAGAAAGCGTTTCTTCAACAGGTGTTATTTCATCATCATAATGCGTATAATAGATATCGATATAGTCTGTCCCTAGGCGCTTCAATGAATCTTCCGCAGACTTTAAAATATGCTTTTTGGAGATGTCAACACCATGCTCTTTTGTTTCAGAACCAACTTTTGTGGCAATCACTATATCCGAACGCTGCTGGCTGCTCAACCATTTTCCGATAATAGTTTCTGACTGTCCACCATGTCCATTGATCCAATATGAATACACGTCTGCGGTATCTATAAAGTTAAAACCCGACTCCTTAAATTCATCTAATAGTGCGAAAGATGCAGCCTCTTCTAAGGTCCATCCAAATACATTACCTCCAAAATTTATTGGAGCAATGCTCAAATCAGTATTGTTTATTGTGACTTTTTTCATGCTTTTAATTATTATTTAGTGCTGCTTATAAGGTATCGACGCCGAGTTAGGGTGTTTACAACCCCTTTTCGGAGGCTTGATTTATAAAGTTATCAGCTTGTTAGCCGATAAATTGGTAAAATTACATTGCGATTAGGTACATTTACATAGTGAGATCGTAAATGACATTTCTATGAAAAGGTATCAGCAGTTTCAACCCTTACTTATCGACGACTATACGACCGAAAGATGGCCGCATCCCTTACATAAGCACGCTTTTTATGAACTGATCTATATTCATGAAGGCGTAGGCATACAACAGTTAAATGGGCATGAAATCCCCTATGCTAAACAGCAGCTTTTCCTCTTAGGTCCTGAAGATGCACATCAGTTTTTCGTTCAGGAGACTACCCATTTTACCTATATAAAATTCCATCAAAGCCTGTTTATTGAAAAAGAACAACTTATCCTCCCCGAGAATTTTGATATCAAGCTCCTGCTAAATTCCTTTCATAAGGAGCAGCATAATCATATCCTTTTAAAGGAAGATGATCAACCCATTGTGCAAGAACTGTTTACCCTATTGGCAAAACTCAAAGGCAAGGAGACAGCCTATATAAATTTTATTGTCTACCAGCTTTGTGCCCTATTGGAAATTATAAAGTCGCGCACGGCAGCCCATTCAGCCTATCAAGAAGATAAATTATCAAAACTTATAAATCATATCAACTTAAATATCCGAGACCCTCAGCAGCTCAAGTTACAGCAGTTAGCAGATCTTATTTATAGCGGTGTAGGTTATACAAGCCTATATTTTAAAACAGAAATGGGCATTTCTATTCAAGCCTATATCCAATCCTTAAGAAAGAGTTTAATCCTTCAACGGTTAGAAATTGGTGCCAGAAAAAAGGAACTTGTCATAGAATTTGGGCTGACAGATATTTCTCATCTAAACAAAATGCTGCGTAGATAAGCCATGGCACCTCGGTAAAGAAAATGTCATAATTATTTAAATTGTGTACAATATAATTGCGCGATAGCTATATTTGCTTTACATAAATAGCATGAAAGATCCATTGAAATTAAAAGAGCAGTATTGTTTTCCGCTATATGCGTTGTCCAGGGAGATAACACAGCGTTACAGACCTTTGTTACAAGAAATTGATCTAACCTATCCGCAATATCTTGTGCTACTCGTGCTGTGGGAGGAAAGATTGCAAACGGTCAATCAATTAGGGGAAAAGTTGTATCTTGACTCTGGCACCTTAACGCCTTTATTAAAGCGCTTGGAACAAAAAGGTCATATCTTACGCCAACGAAGTAAACAGGATGAACGGGTGGTAGAAATTACCTTGACTCCGACTGGAGAGGCCTTAAAGGAAAGTGCACAGTGTATTCCTTTGCGCATGATGGAATCATTGGATATGCCCTTAGCGGATTTTGAGGTCATCAAAAAATTAGCAGATAAATTATTAATTAAGTAAAATTATAACACATGAAAACAATGTATACTGCAGCAGCAACTGCTACGGGAGGTCGTAATGGCCACGTAAAATCGGATAATGGAATCCTGGACTTAGAAGTGAGAATGCCCAAAGCCTTAGGCGGAGCTAATGACGACTACAGCAACCCTGAGATGCTCTTCGCTGCAGGCTATGCGGCATGCTTCGATAGCGCCCTAAATTTGATGATAAAAACGAAGAAAGTAAGTACAGGTGTAACAGCGGTAACCGCAAAAGTAGGTATCGGACAGAATGATAATGGCGGCTTTGCATTAGCGGTAGAACTTGCCATAAACATCCCTGAAGTGACCTTAGAAGTGGCTAATGAGCTCGCTGAAGCGGCACACCAGGTATGCCCTTACTCCAACGCTACAAGAGGAAATATCGAAGTTTCCCTAACGGTAACAAATGACTAAGACCCTATACTGCGCGAAATAGATTCTTGGAAATAGTTCTTTTTCGGGAAAATGTTTTGCGCAGTATTAGTTAAACGCTAACAGCAAAAAAATGCCGTGCCTTAGAAACGTAAGCCGATACTCAAATAAGGGCGTACACCCTCTTTTGAAAATCCCGCTACTGCTTGTAAGACCAATAGATCGCCAGGGATTAGATACAATCCACCACCATAGCCCATATGCCAGGTCTTACTAGTTTCCGCTGGCATCCACACGCGGCCTACATCATAAAACCCAATAACACCTACCGTTGTAGGAAGTATATAGGAATTCGTCGTAAAGGCCTTATAACGTAACTCCATATTCGTATAGACCATTCCTTTGCCTGCAAATCTTTTGGAGTTAAAGCCACGCAAACTATTTTCCCCACCCAATTGTGCATATTGATAAATTAAGGGATCACCAAGGATTTTCTCAACCCCTGTACGATTGGCAAATGTAAACCGGTCTGAAGCATCCGTCAGATAGAAACTAACGACAGAGCGCATACGTAGATACTGCTTAGCCTCGGCTTTAAGCTCCGATTTCGCTTCTACCATACTCTGCCAAAAGACCCCTTTCTTAGCGTTGTCACGATCATCCCGTGTGTCCAAGAGCAATTCCGCTTTTGCACCACTGAAAAAATAAGTTCCATAAATATCCTCTTCCGGATTTGCTAGCTGGTAAGCGGCTAAATATTTATACCTGTTATTGGAGGCCGCAATGGTGAAGAACTCCGAAGCTGAGCCCAGACGAACATTCCAATGCTGAGAAAATTTACGGTTCAATAAAACTTCAGCCTTACTATAGTCATACCTATTGCGGTAATATTGAATTCCCCGTTCTTTACGCTCCTCAAATACCGTATTATTCCCTAAACCAAAGAAGTTATCTTTATTATTAGGGCCATAGGCATCGAGATTGATTATCAAATCATTCTTCCCCCATACAGCTTTAAAATCACCCTGATAATGAAATAAAAATGATTCTCTACCGGTAGAATAGTTAGCGCCAAACTCCTGCCGTGAGGCATAAGGCTCCTTTCGGAAGCCATGCTTCTCAATAAGATAGCCTGCTCCAAAGGAGACCCCTCTATCGGGGCTGTATTGAAAGGACGCTAAAATACCTGTGCGGTCATACTTATAGCTATTTCTGTTATAGCTGTAAACAGTGCTATCATTGCTGAGCTTACGCCAGCCATTCTTAATTCCTTCAAATTGATTGTCCCTCGATTTATCATCGTAGATAGCAAGATTTCGATAGTGCTTATGTGCGGAAAGGTCTGTATAGCTATCCGCATCCTTACCTCCGATAAAACGTACTTTAATTGGGCTCGTATAATCTCCTGCAACGGTATATACATCCTTGCCCCCAAGTCCATAGATCCGTAACTCCTGGGTCTCTTCGGGTGAGAAGGTACGCGCAGCCAAAAGACGCCCTTTTGAAAGATCTTTCTTACGGTTGTAAATCGCTAAAGCTAGCTTTCCTCCTGATAGGTAGGTAAGCTGAATAAACTCTTGCTTTTCGGAAGTAGCAATATCCACCTCCTGAGCGATAATTTGATAATAACTTCCTGCAGAATTAGCTAGATCATCACGCCTAGCACGAATATGTCCACGTAGCTCCTCGGCACTAAGTGCCACAATTTCTGGTGGCATCTGCGCCAGAGCCACATCGATAAGGGAGTCGGTAAGCTGCTGCTGCACATAGCTGATCTCGGCATCCCAATCCGCCTTGGAAAGGTGATTTAAAAAATAACGGTCAAAATAGCGTTGGTTGAAATTCCAATGCCCCACATTTCTAATCTTATCTTTAAAAGGCTGTGCACTGGCCTTTAACCACTGATAGGATAAAAGTATCGGGAAAATTCCAGTCGTCTTAAAGTATACCTTATCGCGATCCCTAGGAACCGGCTTATACAGACGTTTCCCATCTTCCTTTATGCTGGACCAGCGCCAGTTATCCTCATGGCGGTCCCAATCCCCCAAAACAAAATCTAATAAGCGTGCGCGTAGCGTAAGCCGCTGATCCACCTGATTATCATTGTCCTCCTCTAACTTATCTTGAACTTTAAGGGTGTTATCGGTATCGTCATATGCTTCTGGATTGCGTGATTCAAAAATATAAGCGCGATTTTTAAATAACTCCCTATATTCACCTAAGGCAGCATCATCACCCACGTATACTAATTCGGGTTTTGCTGCATCGATACCTAAAGCCTCATTAAAAGTCGGCACTGTTAAAGCTCCAAAGGGATGAGCAATCGCTATCTGATCACGAACGATCTTCTTGGCAATGGTATTTCTTAAATTCTCGGGAAGGCTTCGTTCAGGGAATTTTTCAATCGATCGTAAGACCCACTCCCTTCCACTGCTATCCACCAACCTTAAGGATTGCGTCTGCATCCCTCCTCCAAGCTTAACAATAGATAAGCCCCCTTTTTCCTTAGAAAGATCCATAATAGGCATGGTAACCTCGGTATCATACAGTTTTCGGTATGAATCCCCAAACCAGATGCGATGAAAGGATGACGGCTTATTGTATTCTGATTGTATAGTCGTACGAATAGAATCGCTAACTTGCGCATTTACGCTCCCCCCATAGCTTATTAATAAGGGTAAGAAAAGTAAATTTCCGAAAGTTATTTTCCTAAGATGTCTCATTCCAATCAATCTAATGCTAAATATTTTTTTGAAAATACATTATTTTACGGACAGAAAACATATGTATTATGTAAAATCATAAATTATGAGAAAGTAAGTATGTTTTAACACCGCTAAAACAAGCGTATTTTTTTAAATAATTACATGTAAGCGTAAACATTTGAGCTACGCAAATTGTTGTCCATAGAAAGATAGCTCCATGGCAGAATTTGATTTAGAAGACCTCAAAGAAATTTATAATAATCCCGAAATTATAGACTACCTCGTCGCGAAAGATATTATAAAAAAAGACAAATTTATTGATCAGTACAAGTATGAAGAAGAACTCTATAGCCTTCAAAAAGAACTTAGTGAAATACAACAGCAGCTTATTAGCAGTGGACAGAAAGTACTGTTAATTTTTGAAGGACGCGATGCTGCGGGAAAAGGAGGATCTATTGAACGCATAACACAATATTTAAATCCTAAAAAAGCACGGGTTGTCAGCCTAGCAAAACCGCGGGAAGATGAAGCGCAGCAGTGGTATTTCCAACGTTATATAGCTCATCTTCCACAAGAAGGAGAGCTCGTGTTTTTTGATAGAAGCTATTACAACCGCGCTGTCGTAGAACCCGTATTTGAATTCTGTACGGCCAAACAGTATAAAAGTTTTATAAAGCAGGTAGTAGACCTCGAAAATATCTGGCATACGGAAGGAATGATCGTTATAAAATTATTCCTTTCTATAAGTAAAAAAGAGCAAGAGGAAAGGCTTGAATCCAGAAAGCAAGAAGTATTAAAGCAGTGGAAAGTAGGCTCCTTAGATCAACAAGCGCAAGAGAAATGGCCTGTATACAGTAAATATATCAAAGCTATGCTCGGCAAGACTGCTTCTAAAAATAACCCCTGGATAGAGATTATTACCGATGATAAAAAAATAGCTCGCCTCGCTATTTTAAAGGTTATTATTAATAGACTGAGTGAAAAAGATCAGCATAAAATTCCTGAAATCGTCAAAATGCATAGTTAACCTCCAAAAAAGCCTGCTTACAAACCTATGTATCGAGGGTATATGGCTAACCTATGTATCGAGGGGATATGGCTAAAAGGTTACGAGGGATTAGTAAGACAGGAGTGTAAAACTACAAGTATTCGTAAAAAGAAAAAACAGCCTCGGACTGATGTCAAAAAACTAAACTTTTATGACCTCAGTCCGAGACTGTACTGTAATAATGTAAAGTTACTTCGCCGTAATAAAGTTACTTCGCCGTATGTCCAGAAATACTTCCTTCAACACCTAAAACTGAGACAACCTTATCGGAAATTTTTGTGATATCCGTCTTTAAGCCAAGCATAACAGTCATAATATTTACAGGGGTATCTTGAATACTTTTAAAATTATGTAAAAGACCTAACTCTAACCCTACATAAAAACCTTTAAACTTGTAATCTGCTCCAAAACCCATCTTTCCAGATAAGAAAATAGATTTCTGATCTTCAATAAGCACATGCGATTTAATAGGATCAACCTTGGCACGCGGTTCATTCAATAAGCCTACTCCAGGACCGATATATACATAAGTATTTAATCGCTCCCATTGCTTACGGATTCCTCCAGCGAGATTTAAATTATACATACTTGCGGTACCATTTTCAATGGTATAGTTATATTCGGACTCCTTTTTCAGCTGGTTATAGCCAAATGATAGGGTGTAAAGCGATGGATAGACATAAAACTTAGAATCTTTAAGGGAGATATCCAAGCCCAAGCTTCCTGAAAACTTTGGCCGCAGCACGTCAGCCGTCTTGCCCAATGGAAATCCCATTCCCGTTCCTGAGAACAGATAGGCTTTTCTATAGTGTAGGGTGTCCGTTCCTTGCTGCGCATAAGCTCCCAAGCTCATGCTTAGTAAGAAGAAAAATAGTATAAATTTCCGCATAAAAAGAGGTTTTAGGTATCTACGATTGTTTTGATTTCAAAACAATATCATATAATACAATGGGAAACCTAAATTGTTTATCCGAAAATAAATCTTCCCCTACTAAAAGAAGTTTTTTGCTTGAGGGCCTTGATTAAAGAGTACATCTACCGCCGAGAGATTCGGAATAAATCCATTCTTCTGCTCAAAAACTTGGTAGTAAGGAAGTGGATTTTCGAGTAAACTTACCTTCTTAGGGTGCACAAGATCTCTAAAATCCAATGCCTCAGGTACTTCACGGAAATATTCCGTGGTGAAGGAAATTTCACGCTTAAGCTTAAACATTTTTAAGAACATCGTGAGCTGCTCCATGGTGTAATCCAATAGGAACTCATGCTTTTTCGTGTAGAACTCGGCAAAATCATCCTCATAATATTCAAAATAGGCTGAATTTCGGTAAGCAGCTTGTAGGCTCAACCAATGTAGGCGCTGCCAATCAAACTCATAACTTATGCGGGTATCTTTTATTGGCACGCGATCTTTCTTAGCATGTAAGATGGGAACAATTAAATCTTGAACGCCATTGGCTGTCGCGATTGAAGCACGTGAGCGGTAACTCTGCTTCTGAAAATGTTCATATTGCTCCACGACAATAGGCATTTGATGCTGTTGTATCAAATGAAAATATGAAATGGGTGGAAGATAGCAAGCCGTTAGTAATAAATGATTTGGCATAAATTATAGATGAATTGTATTTTTCTGTCACAAAAATAACTTAAATTAAGGATATTTGTACTCAAATTATGATTAAGTTAACAACATGAAAGAAAAAGCGCTGTCGGCTTTACTCTATTTAATAGCTCTTCTACCCTTTTGGTTCTTGTATAAGGTAGCAGATCTCATCTATTTGATTCTATACTATGTAGTCAAATATCGTAGAAAAGTTGTGGCAGAAAACCTGCGCAACTCTTTTCCGGAGAAGTCAGCATCAGAGCGTCAGGAAATTGAAAAGAAATTTTTTAAATTTCTGCCCGATCTTTTTGTGGAAGCACTTAAGATGAAGTCTATCAGTCCCGAAGAAGTGAAAGATAGAATTCAACTAATTGATGAAGATGAAATATTACGGCATGTACGTGCCCATAAAGGTGTCGTCGCTGTAACAGCACACTATGGAAATTGGGAGTTAGCGATTCATCGCTTTGGCTTTATGTTAGAAGAGCCAAAATTGGTTATTTATAAACCCTTAAATAACCCTGTTATGGAATCTGTGTATAATGCTATTCGCACCCGATTTGGCGCTATAATGGTTCCTATGAAACAAATATTACGTCATATTGTGAAGTTACGTGGCCAAGGGTTTATTAGTGTATTTGTCGCTGATCAAACACCCCTTCATCAAGACTCCGACTATTTTATTAATTTTTTGAATCAAGAAACATTAGTTTATACGGGACCAGAACGCATTGCAAGAATGCAAAATTCCCCCATCGTATATTGCCATATTGCACCTGCGGAAAAACGAGGATATTATACCTGCAAATTTACTACCTTAGTAGAAGATCCGTCACAATATAAGGAACATGAAATTACCAACCTCCACAATAAATTTACGGAGGATCGCATTCGCGAAGAGCCAGCATACTGGTTATGGTCCCATCGCCGATGGAAAAGAAAACGTAGAAAATGAGAAAATCACCAAAAGTAGCGGTAGTGATTTTAAACTGGAATGGCCGTTTCTTTTTAGAGAAATTTTTGCCTTCCGTCTATAACTCGAGCTATCCGAACATTGAATTTATCGTTGGGGACAATGCATCCACCGATGACTCTATCGATTTTATAAAGAAGAACTATCCACAGATTACAATCTTGGAAAACGACCAGAATTATGGTTTTGCCGGCGGCTATAACCATATTTTAAGTCGTGTGGAAGCGGATTACTACGTCTTATTAAATTCAGATGTAGAGGTAAAGCCTAATTGGATTGAACCTGTGATAGCCTTATTAGAGTCCGATTCAACCCTTGTGGCAGCACAGCCGAAGATCCTAGCCTATCATAGAAAGACACACTTTGAACATGCTGGAGCTGCAGGTGGATATATCGACCGCTTTGGATATCCCTTCTGTAGAGGGCGCCTCATGCAGCATGTGGAAGAAGATCTAGGTCAGTATAATGATGTACAGGAGATCTTCTGGGCTACTGGCGCAGCCTTATTTATCAAAGCTAAAGCGTGGCAAGAAGCAAAGGGTTTTGATGAGGATTTCTTTGCACATATGGAAGAAATAGACCTTTGCTGGCGCCTCCAAAAACTGGGCTACCGCATTGCCTACTGCCCAGATTCTACCGTCTACCACGTAGGAGGAGGAACCTTGAATACAAGCAACCCTAAGAAGACCTATCTAAATTTTAGAAACAACCTTTTTATGTTGCAAAAAAATCTCCCTTTAGGCCAGGCAATACTGACTATTGGTATTCGCTTTTGGTTAGATTTACTTGCCTTAATCGTATTTTTAACGCAGGGGAAATTTAAAGATGCTTGGGCTGTCAGCCGTGCACATCAGCATTTTTTCAAGTATTTTTTCAAAAACGCAAGAAAGAGAACCGACAATCAGGTGGAAGAAAAACTGAAAGGCTGGTATAATATGTCTATATTATGGGATTTATCCATTCATAAGTTTACCAAGTTTTCACAGTTAGCAAAAAAATATTTTAGTTAGCAACAAATAGTTGCTCCCACAAAACGCATAAAAATGCAGCCTCTCCTGAGGCTGCATTTTTTGTTAAAAATTGTGTTTAATTCTTTTAAAGTACATTTTATTTGTAATTTCGCCTTATGCCCGATCAGGATATTCAACAGCAAATAGCAGCCCTAAGCAAGGAATTAAATGACTATAACTATCAATACTATGTATTGGCTGAAAGTCATATTTCAGATTATGCTTATGATCATAAGATGAAAGAGCTGGAGGCGCTAGAGCGTGCCTACCCAAATTTTAGCGATCCAAACTCCCCGACACAGAAAGTGGGGGGTGCTGTGACGTCAAAATTTCAAACTGTAACGCATAAATGGCCCATGATGTCCCTCGGGAACACCTATAATGCCGAAGAGCTATCAGAATTTGATGAACGCGTACGTAAAGCTGTAGGCGACCAAGTAGCCTATGTCTGTGAGCTTAAATTCGACGGACTATCTTTATCTATTACTTATGAAAATGGCAAATTACTGCGTGCTGTAACACGTGGTGATGGAAATCAGGGAGATGATGTTACCGAAAATGTAAAGACTATACGCTCGATACCTTTAGCTTTAAATCAAGCTGACTATCCGGAACTCTTTGAAATTCGAGGGGAAGTATTTATGCATAAGCCCGCATTTGAGCGCTTGAATAGCGCGCGCGCTGAGGCCAATGAAAAAGTATATGCCAACCCTAGAAATTTTGCCGCCGGAACATTAAAATTACAAGATTCCGCAGAGGTAGCTAAGCGTCCCTTAGACTGCTTCTTATACTTTCTATATACTGAAAATCGGAATAAGCTCTTCCATACCCATTGGGAAAGTATTCAAGATCTCAAAAAATGGGGCTTTCAAACATGTGAGCATACCCAGTTATGTACTAGTTTACAGGAAGTCCTAGACTTTGTAAACTTTTGGGATAAGCAACGTCACTTCCTATCCTACGATATTGACGGTATAGTAATTAAAGTAAACGACTATGCGCAGCAGGAGGAATTAGGCTTTACAGCCAAGAATCCACGCTGGGCGATATCCTATAAATTCAATGCCGAGCAGGTAGAGACAACCTTAAACTCCGTTTCCTACCAAGTAGGTAGAACGGGTGCGGTAACACCTGTTGCCAATCTAAGCCCTGTGCAGCTAGCGGGAACGACCGTAAAGAGAGCATCTTTACATAATGCGAATGAAATATTGCGCTTACAGCTGCATGAAGGAGATAGCGTATATGTAGAGAAAGGGGGAGAAATTATCCCTAAAATTATCGGCGCTAATGCTACCGTTAGAAAGGCTGATGCCCGACCGATTAGCTACCCTACGGCATGTCCTGAATGTCAGACTCCCCTTGTACGTCAAGAAGGCGAAGCTGTACATTATTGCCCCAATGAAGATGGATGCCCTCCGCAGATTATTGGGAAAATGCAGCATTTTATAGGACGCAAGATGATGGATATCGAAGGCTTGGGTGATGAGACAATTGAAGCTTTCTACAAAGCAGGGATCCTACACCGCATCACTGATATCTACCAACTCTCCAACCATCAGCAGGAGCTAAAGCAGCTGGAGCGCTTTGGGGAGAAGTCTATTGAAAAAATGCTACACGGTATTGAAGCTTCTAAAGAAAAACCCTTTGAAAAGGTGCTTTTCTCTTTAGGCATTAGACATGTAGGCGACACCATAGCGAAGAAGTTAGCACAGCATTTTAAGCATATCGACCAGCTCGCGGCAGCTTCTATCGAGGAGATTGCTGCTGTCCAAGATATCGGTATTCGTATTGCGGAGTCGGTGCGAAACTATTTTCAAGAAAGCTTCCATCAGCAGGAGATTCAGCTTCTAAAAGATGCAGGTTTACAATTTCAAGTTGTTGAAAAGGAAGTCGTCCTAGCCTCAGAATCCTTTGCTGGCAAGACATTTTTAATTTCCGGAACTTTTGCAAACTACTCCCGTGAGGAGCTGGCAGCATTTATTGAAAGTCATGGTGGGAAAATGCTTAGCAGCATTTCAGCGAAATTAAACTTCTTAGTTGCTGGAGACAAAATGGGACCCGCAAAATTAGCGAAAGCGGAAAAACTAAACATCCCTATTATTAATGAAGAACAACTGCTCGCTATGCGTGCAGAATAATTATATTTTATACATTTTATTATCCATATTTAACATCAATGAACGAGCTTCACGGAGCTGGAGTAGCCTTAATCACTCCCTTCAACGCAGACGGATCTGTAGATTTTGAAACATTAGCACAGCTAATAGACTTTCAAATTGCAGCAGGTATTAATTATTTAGTGTCCTTAGGTACAACAGGTGAAGTTGCTACCCTTTCTAAGGAAGAACGAAAGCGTGTTTGGGAGTTTACATCCAAACAGGTGAATGCACGCGTACCTTTAGTGGCGGGTATTGGTGGCAATAATACATTGGAAGTGGTGGCACAAATTCAAGAATTTAACGTTCCTGGATACTGCGCCATTTTATCGGTTTCGCCGTACTACTCTAAGCCTACGCAAGAAGGGATCTACCAACATTATAAAGCCATCGCTACGGCTTCACCCCTACCGATCATCTTATATAATGTACCGGGACGTACGGGAACAAGTATTTCCCCAGAAACAACCATCCGATTGGCGAAGGAATTTGCAAATATTGTAGGCACAAAAGAGGCTTCTGGAAATTTTGCACAGTTCAATAAAATTTTGCGCGATAAGCCCGCAGACTTCTTATTAATTTCGGGTGATGATCCCATTATTGTGCCGATGATGGCTATTGGTGCTGTCGGTGTCATCTCCGTTATTGGAAATGCTTATCCAGCGGAAGTGGCTAATATAACGGCGCTATGTGCTGCAAATAAATACCAAGAGGCCAGCGCAATTCAAGCATCTTTACTCGATCTAATAGATCTATGCTTTGTCGAAGCTAACCCTTGTGGTGTAAAATACATTCTCCAAGAAAAAGGTCTTGGTAACGATAATCTACGCTTACCCTTAACCCCAATTTCTCCGAATACGCAGCAAGCTATTCAGGAAGCGATGAAAAGCTTGTAAGAACCCGAAAAACAGCTTGTCAGCAAGCTCACTTCATAAAATAAAGCCCTTGGAAATCCAAGGGCTTTATTTTTTATATGCTCTTCCATAGAAGAATAGCAAGGATATTACACTATTCATGCTAGATTTTTAATATATTTAGAACGAAATCATAAATTCAAGGAAACCATTTTCCAATAATTGATCGACTTAGTATGTTAATAAATAAATATATAGTTATGGGCTCCCTTTTAATTGGCAGCTCCTCCCTATTTGCACAAAAAAAACCCGTAGACCATACGGTCTATGACGCGTGGAAAAGTATTTCTTCTGCGAAAATAGCTCCCTCGGGAAATTATATCTATTACACTGTCATTCCGCAAGAAGGTGATGCCACCATTTTCCTTCAGGAACAAGCTGCTACAGCTAAAGGAAGAAAAGCTAAGAAAACAAGCGCTGCAACTCCCCAAAATATATTGGAAATACCGCGCGGCACAAATCCATTCTTAACGAATGATGAACAAAATTTTGTCTCCCTCATCAAAGCGCCCTTTGCTGCGGTAAGACAAGCAAAAATTAAGAAAAAGAAACCAGAGGAAATGCCTAAAGACTCCTTAGCGGTTTACAATATCTTAGCACAAAAGCTGACAAAATTTGGCCAGATAAAATCCGTAAAGACATCGGATAAAAACGCAAACTACTTCGCTTTTATTAGCACAGAAACACCAAAAGTTATCGCTGCAGCTGACAGCACTGCTAAGGCCGCTAAAAAGGCCAAAGAAATCAATACCTTAAGCATCTACAACTTCCAAACTGGTGATACCACCAATATTGCGGGCGTAGAAGATTTCTATTTTTCGAAAACTGGAAATGAGCTTATCTATGTGCGTAAAGCTGTAGAAAAGGATACTGTAGCAGCCTATGCCGGCGTATATATCTACCAGCTTGCAGAACAGCAGAAAAAGCAGATTTCAAAAGGAAAAGGGGTTTATAAAAACTTTACTTTTGACGAAACTTCCAGCCAGCTAGCCTTTCTTGCAGATAAGTCGCCAGAAAAATCACTTTCAAAAGACTTTAAATTATACTACTACACGCCAGGGCAGGATTCTGCATCCGTATTAGCAGATAGAACTTCGCAAGGTCTCCCTACAAACTGGGAGGTCTCACAGTATATGGAACCTATATTCAGCAAGAATGGGGACAAATTATTCTTAGGTTTAGCTCCTATTCCAAAGCTTCGTGATACGACATTGGTAGATTTTGAACATGCCAAAGTAGATATATGGTCCTGGAATGAGGATTATCTCTACACGCAGCAAATCGCGAACAAAAAGCGCTTTGAGAGTGAAAACTTCCTCGCTGTCATGTTTCCAAAACAAGGAAACCGAATAACGCCACTACTAACACCAGAAATTAACCAAGCAAGGCTTTCTGAAACTGCCGATGAACCGTATTTCTTAGCTTCCTCCGACCATGGTAGACGTATCTCCTACCAATGGGATACAGATGGAACACGTGATTACTACTTAGTAAACAGCAGCACGGGGGAAAAAAAATCCATCCTAAAGGATTTTTCTGGGAATGCTACCTTATCGTTAGATGGAAGCTATGTCTTATACTTCAATAAGGAAAATAACAGCTGGAATACCTATCATATCGCTACTGATATACATACCAACCTCACAGATGGCATACCTGTATCCTTTAGTGATGAGACCCATGACTCACCCTCAAAAGCTGAAAGCTATGGTTTTGCGGGATGGTCAGCGGATTCCAAAGGTGTATATATTAATGATCGCTATGATATATGGTACTTTGACTTAGCAGGAAAAGACAAATATATTAGCACAAATGGCGCAGGAAGATTAAACAGCACCGTATTCAGATATATTAATATTGCTACAGAGTCTGTACCACGTGCGGCCGTAAAAATAGACCCTAAAAGTAGCTACTTTGTAAGCTCTTTTAACGAAGTAACTAAGGCTAACGGTATTTATGAAGTTGAAAATAGAAAAAATAAAAATCCCAAAGCCCTGTTAGAAGGAAATTACGCCTATAAGCAGTTTTCCGTCAACAAAGACCAATCACAGGCGATCTACACGAAGGAAAACTATCAAGAAAGTCCAAATTTATATGTTTCCAAGAATTTTAAATCCGAAGTAGCCCTATCAGATATCAATCCGCAGCAGGCATTGTATAACTGGGGTACGGCAGAACTTGTAAAGTGGACCACTCCAGCAGGCTACGATGGTGAAGGGATTTTATATAAGCCCGAGGATTTTGACCCTACGAAGAAATATCCTATCATCGCCTACTTCTATGAAGTGTTAAGCGATGGCCTATATAATTATCAGGCACCAGCACCCACTCCTTCACGCTTGAATATCTCCTATTTTGTGAGTAATGGTTATTTAGTATTTGCACCAGATATTCGTTATAAAGAAGGTCAGCCAGGTAAAGATGCTGAGGAATATATCAATTCAGGGATGCAATATTTAGCAAAAAACTCCTGGGTTGATGCGAGTAAGATGGCGGTACAAGGACAATCTTGGGGAGGCTATCAGGTGGCACATCTTATCACACGTACGAATATGTATGCTGCAGCATGGTCTGGAGCTCCTGTAGTGAATATGACCTCTGCCTACGGAGGTATCCGCTGGCAGTCTGGGATGTCGCGACAGTTTCAATATGAAAAAACACAAAGCCGTCTTGGAAAGACCCTATGGGAAGACCGTGAGCGCTATATCGCCAACTCTCCACTCTTCTTTTTAGATAAGGTAGAAACTCCCGTCGTCATTATGGCCAACGATAATGATGGCGCTGTGCCTTGGTACCAAGGAATAGAAATGTTTACAGGATTACGCCGTCTGCAAAAACCAGCATGGCTGCTAAACTACAATGGCGATGAGCATAATTTGATGCTACGTCAGAATAGAAAAGATATCCAAATACGTCAACAGCAATTTTTCGACCATTTTCTAAAAGGGAAACCTGCAGCAAAATGGATAAAATCAGGCGTCCCATATAAAGAAAAAGGGATAGACTGGGGATTTGATATTGATTAACTCTTAAAAAAGCGAATATTTCGAAAGAAATATTCGCTTTTTTTCATTTATAGTTAGCGTGATTACTATTAATATTGATTTTTTGTTAAAAAAAGGTAAAAATTTAATTTTTTTTTGAAATTATTCATTAAAACTATTACATTTACAACAAGATTTGAAGGGAAATCAAATTTTATTAAAATATTAAAAATAAATATAAGTTAATTCAATGTCTAACCTAAGATTTCAATCCGTTGAGACAGCTGGCTCACGCCAATTATCTGCTATAGATAAAGTAGAAACTAAAAAAGCAACTTCAATTTTCGGAAAAAATGTATTCTCTATCGCTAAGATGAAGGATTACCTTCCAAAAAATTCATATAAAGAACTATTAGCATCTATTGAAGAAGGGACAGTTATCAGCCGCGATTTAGCTGAACACATCTCTCAAGCGATGAAAACTTGGGCCTTAGCAAATGGTGCTTCGCACTATACGCACTGGTTCCAACCGCTGACAGGATCCACAGCAGAGAAGCATGATGCTTTCTTTGAGCCTGATGAAAATGGAAATGCCATTGAAAAATTTACTGCTGATGCGCTAGTTCAACAAGAACCAGATGCCTCTTCTTTCCCGAACGGTGGTATCCGTAATACCTTTGAAGCACGTGGTTACACAGCCTGGGATCCGAGCTCTCCAGCGTTTATCTTTGAAACTGGTGCCGGCAAGACTTTATGTATCCCTACCGTATTTGTATCCTATACAGGAGAGTCTTTGGATTATAAAGCACCTCTATTAAAGGCTAACTTAGCAATTGATAAAGCAGCAACGGATGTAGCACAATATTTTGATCGCGCGATTTCAAAAGTTATCCCTTCTTTAGGTATTGAGCAGGAATACTTCTTAGTAGACTTATCTTTATACAATGCACGCCCAGATTTACAATTAACAGGTCGTACATTATTTGGCCATATGGCTGCAAAAGGACAACAATTAGAAGATCATTATTTCGGATCTATCCCTGAGCGTGTATTAGCTTATATGGTAGATTTAGAAAATGAATGTTTGAAATTAGGTATTCCTTTAAAAACTAGACACAATGAAGTAGCACCTTCACAATATGAATGTGCACCGATGTTCGAAGAAATCAACTTAGCAATTGACCATAATCAATTATTACAAAATGTAATGGATCAAATTGCCCTTCGTCACCACTTCAAAGTGCTATTACACGAAAAACCATACTCAGGGGTTAACGGTTCCGGAAAACACAATAACTGGTCGTTAATTACAAATACAGGTGTCAATTTATTATCTCCAGGAAAGACACCTAAAAATAACCTGATGTTCTTAACATTCTTTGTAAATACCATCAAAGCCGTTTCTGAACATGCAGACTTATTACGTGCCTCTATTGCTTCAGCGTCGAATGATCACCGCTTAGGAGCGAATGAAGCGCCTCCAGCAATTATCTCGATCTTCTTAGGCTCTCAATTAAATGATGTCCTTGAAGAAGTAGAGTCAGCACGTGTCGCTAAGAAAGTTAAATCTGAAGCTAATTTATGGCATGGTATCCCTAAAATCCCTGAGTTGAGATTGGATACAACCGACAGAAATAGAACTTCACCATTTGCATTCACAGGAAACAAATTTGAGTTTAGAGCTGTAGGTTCTTCAGCGAACTCAGCTCTACCAATGACTGTGTTAAATACCATTGTGGCGAACCAACTTATTGAATTTAAAACGGAGGTTGACAAGCAAATTAAAAAAGGTACTAAGAAAGATTTAGCAATCTTAAATGTCGTACGTAAGTATATCAAAGAATCGAAAGCTATTCGTTTTGAAGGTAATGGTTACAGTGAAGAATGGGAGATTGAAGCAGCAGAACGTGGCTTATCAAATATCAAATCTACGCCTAAAGCTTTAGATATCTATATTAAAGAAGAGTCTATTGCCTTATTTGAAAAATTAGGTATCTACACGAAACGTGAGTCTGAAGCTAGACATGAAATCCTCTTAGAGAATTTCTTTAAGAAATTACAAATCGAAGCGCGTGTGATTGGAGAGATTGTCAACAGCTTAATTGCGCCAGCTTGCTTTACCTACCAGAATCAATTAATCACGAACGTAAAAGGCTTAAAAGACTTAGGTTTAAATAAAGAGTCCTATAGCTCGCAACTGAATATCGTAGAACGTATCTCTTCCCATGCAAATACAATCTTACAAGAAGCAGAGGCGATGCGTCAAGCACGTAAGAAAGCGAACTCTATCGATGATATTCGTGAGAAAGCAATTGCCTATGACGAGGAAGTAAAACCTTATTTCGATAAGATCCGTTACCACGTAAATAAGTTAGAGCAAATTGTTGATGACCAAAAATGGCCGTTACCAAAATTACGTGAGCTCTTATTTATTAGCTAGAACGTACAACAATAGAATAAAAAAGAGGCCTTTAACTACGTTAAAGGCCTCTTTTTTATGGTATTAAAAAAATTAAGGCTTTTTTTTTTGCAGTTTTCATACCGATATACTATATTTGTCTAAGCGTGTTGAAAGACACAAATCTAATCATTACCTCAAAAAGGTCTTGATTTATAAAGAAGTGGTGAGAGACTGGCTCCGCGACCCACTGGCAACCTTCAAGTGATTGAAAAGGTGCCAAATCCTGTCCAAGGTCCTATTGATCTTGGAGCATATAAATTTATAAGACATGCATATCCAAAAAATTACTCGTAGCCATTTCCAGTATTCGAAACATTCGAATAAATCCACTATTGCTTTCACTTCTCTGTGCGCTAGCCAGCGAATGTGTTGCTTCTGTATGGCCTAACAACAATCTTTTTTTCTAGTAGAAAAAATCGATGTAGCACTGCTATGTGCTAGGAGTATGTATATAAACTAAATAACCAACCATAAATTATAAATAGAATGTCTGATCAAAAAAAATTACACTTCGAAACCCTACAAGTTCATGCTGGTCAAGTAGCTGACCCTACTACTGGAGCTCGTGCTGTACCTATATACCAAACATCATCCTATGTATTTAAAAATGCAGAACATGGCGCAAACTTATTCGCCTTAAAGGAGTTTGGAAATATTTATACGCGTATTATGAATCCCACAACGGAGGTTTTCGAAAAGCGTATTGCCGCTCTTGAGGGAGGATTGTATGCTGTAGCTGTAGCTTCAGGTCAAGCAGCACAATTTATTGCTTTAACGAATATATTGGAAGCTGGCGACAATTTTGTTGCAGGTTCTAATTTATACGGGGGAACTTATAACCAGTTTAAAGTTGGCTTTAAACGTTTTGGTATTGAAGCAAAATTTGCTAAAGATACCGATCCAGAAAATATCGAGCAGCTGATTGATGAAAAGACGAAAGCAATCTATTTAGAAACTATTGGTAACCCTTCATTTACAATTCCTGATTTCGAACGTATTGCAGCTATTGCACAGAAATACGACCTTCCATTAATCGTGGATAACACTTTTGGCGCTGGAGGCTACTTATTTAAACCCTTAGAACATGGGGCACATGTAGTCGTTGAATCCGCAACGAAGTGGATTGGTGGACATGGCAACTCAATTGGTGGCGTTATTATCGATGGTGGTAACTACAACTGGGGTAATGGCAAGTTTAAGCAGTTTTCTGAACCTTCCGAAGGATATCACGGGTTGGTATTTTCCGATGTCTTTGGTGTAAATGGTCCTTTTGGAAATATCCAATTTGGTATTCGTGCCCGTGTCGAAGGCTTAAGAGACTTTGGCCCTGCCCTTTCACCATTCAACTCCTTCTTACTAATTCAAGGGTTAGAAACCTTATCCCTACGTGTTCAGCGCCATGTGGATAATGCCTTGGAGATCGCACAGTGGCTAGAAGCACACCCACAAGTGGAAAAAGTATCTTACCCAGGTCTAAAAAGCTCCCCATCATATGCCTTAGCGCAGAAATATTTAAAAAATGGCTATGGAGCAGTATTATCATTCCAAATTAAAGGAGATGCCTCGCAGGCCAATGCCTTTATTGATAGCTTAGAGTTGATCTCCCACCTAGCTAATGTGGGCGACACCAAATCACTGATCATTCACCCTGCGGCGACGACACATCAGCAATTAGATGAGGCCGCACAGCAGGCTGCAGGAGTATTTCCAGGTATTTTACGCCTCTCAGTAGGTATTGAACATATTGAAGATATTAAAGCTGATTTAGAGCAGGCATTCCAGCAGATTAAGTAATAACCTGAATTTATATTATAAGCACTACTAATGAGTACACATATATATCATCACCAAACAGAATTCACGTTAGAAAACGGCCAAGTGTTATCCGATCTAAGTATATCCTACCATACTTACGGAACTATCAATGCGGCGCAAGATAATGTTATCTGGGTATGCCATGCCCTTACTGCGAATTCTGATGTTTTTGAATGGTGGGAAGGACTGTTTGGTGAGCAGGATTTATTCAATCCTCGGGAACATTATATTATTTGTGCTACCATTATAGGGTCCCACTATGGAACAACAAACCCCTTATCTGTGGACCCTAAAACAGGGAACCCCTATTACCTTTCTTTTCCACAATTTTCTATTCGTGACCTCGCTGCAGCGCACCAGCTGCTAGCTGAACACCTAGCGATAAAGCGGATAAAAACGTTAATTGGCGGTTCCCTAGGAGGGCAGCAAGCGCTTGAATGGGCTGCAGCAAACAGCATTGCAATCGACGAACTAATCATTATTGCTTGCAATGCTGTTCACTCCCCTTGGGGAGTGGCCTTAAATGAAAGCCAACGTCTAGCAATTACTGCTGACAGGACTTTTTATGCTAACAGCCCCACAGGAGGTGCCAAAGGATTAAAAGCTGCGCGAAGTATCGCCCTTATCTCCTACCGCGCTTATAATACATACGGGGCTACGCAACTGGAAGATAGCACCGAAAAGGTGGCTGATTTCAAAGCAGCCTCCTATCAAAATTATCAAGGAGAAAAACTTGTTAAACGCTTCAATGCGTACAGCTACTATTTTCTAACCAAAGCCATGGATAGTCACAATGTCGCACGTGGGAGGAATTCGTTGGAAGAGGCCCTGAGAAGTATTCAAGTGAAGACCTTAGTAGTAGGTATTTCTAGCGATGTATTATTTCCTGTGGAAGAACAAAAATTTATTGCCAACTACATCCCGAATGCAGCCTATTACGAAATAGACTCCCTCTATGGACACGATGGCTTTCTAATAGAAACAAAGCAACTTACGAAAGCAATCAGTCAATTCACAGCCACGCAGGGGATTACAGCTGAAAATATTCAAGTAACCATTTAAATTATTATAGATCTTAAATTATGAGTAAGAAATTGACGATAGGTATGTTTGGTTTTGGGGTCGTTGGACAGGGTTTATATGATATTATAAAAACCAAAAATCTAAACCTAGAGATCAAAAAATTCGTTATAAAAAATGCCGATAAAGCACGCTCCCTTCCTGCGTCGCTCTTTACTACCGATGCGGAAGCTATCCTAGCAGATCCTACGATAAATACTGTAGTCGAGTTAATTGATGATGCAGAAGCGGCCTATACCATTACGGTACGGGCGTTAAAATCTGGTAAGAACGTCGTTTCAGCAAACAAAAAAATGATTGCCACCCATTTAGCTGAATTGGCAGAGATACAACAGCAGTATGGCACTTCACTACTCTACGAGGGGGCTGTATGTGGCTCTATTCCGATTATTAGAAATTTGGAGGAGTACTATGATAACGAGCTTTTACATGCTGTTTCAGGGATTTTTAATGGATCATCAAACTATATCCTTTCCAAGGTCTTCAACGAGGGACAGGCTTATGGAGATGCCTTGAAAAAAGCCCAAGAATTAGGTTTTGCAGAGACTGATCCGACCTTAGATGTAGGTGGATATGATCCCAAATATAAATTGGCAATTGTCGCTTCACATGCCTATGGCACCTACATAGATCCCGAATTAATCTTAAATTTAGGAATCGATAAATTAGGGGATCAAGATATACGCTTTGCGAAAGAGAAGAACCTTAAAATTAAACTTATCCCCAAAGCACAGGAGGTCAATGGCGAGCATGTAGTCCTATATGTGCTTCCACAGTTTATAGGTTCCGATAATATGCTCTTTAATGTGGAGAATGAAAATAATGGCGTACTGGTGAAAGCGGCCTTTGCCGATGAGCAGTTTTTCTACGGTAAAGGAGCTGGTGGCCATCCTACAGGCTCCGCGGTATTGTCGGATATCGCCGCCCTACGTTACGACTATAAATATGAGTATAAGAAACATTTGGAGGCAAGCAGCTTGGTATATTCCAACGATTATGAGCTGAAAGTTTACTTACGGTATACGGATGATAGTTTGGTTGAAAAGTTAGCTTTCACAGAAATTATTGAACGTTATTATGCGCCAGATTTCAAATATATTATTGGACACATCAATCTTCAACAATTGATAAATCACCGCTCAGCAATTCATCAAGATGGTGTTTTCTTAGCAGGAATTTCATAAGGGCAATCCCAAACCTCAACCTCCTGGGATGAATTAAGTAGTCCCATTTAAGCATTTTCCGGTCCTAAAAAGCTGGAAAATGTTTTTTTTTGAAACAATTTTTTCCTGAAAAAATTTGCAACTTACATTTATTTAATGTACATTGTTTCAAACAATTATAATAAATCTATGATGGGAAAATGGCTTACTTTTTTTGGCATCTTATGGAGTAATTTACTTTGGGCTGACCCTACGCAGACAGCGCAGCAAACTCCATCTTCAATTGCATATATTGCAGTAGTGGTAATCTTACTGATCGTTATTGTGGTCATTCTTTACAATCGACAGAAAAGAAAGTTTAACGATTAAAAAGGACGCTATAAAAATACCGTCCTTTTTTTATGAGTTCTTTTTTATGAGTTCCTTTTGTATTAGTCTCTTTTAAGGCTAAATTTCTCAATTTTTGAATAGAGGTGACTACGTTGAATATCGATGTCATCTGCTGTTTTTGAAACATTCCAATTATTGAGTTCCAATTTATATTTTATAAATTCCTTCTCAGCACAGTCTTTAAAATCTTGGAAGGAGTCGAAGTCATCAAAAGAACCTAGTGGATTGGCAGGATTTGCGCTTACCGCAGCCTCCTCCCCCTTATCAAGCGTAGGGTTTGCAAAATTTAATACATCACGATCCGTAATCTGCTTATCAGAAAGGATAATTAAGCGTTCTACCATATTTCTAAGCTCACGGATATTTCCTGTCCAAGGCAATTTTTGCAGCGAAGACATCGCTTCCATAGAGATTTTCTTAACAGGGATATGGTAATCGTTGCAAATCTCCTCACAAAAGGCCGTCGCAATAATTGGAATATCTGTCTTGCGTTCCGTTAGCGAAGGCACATGAATTAAGATGACCGAAAGGCGGTGGTATAAATCCATACGGAAGTTTCCATGATCAATTTCTTTCAATAAGTCTTTATTTGTCGCAGCCACCACGCGCACATTAACATCTATTTCCTTCTCTCCACCAACACGGGTAATCTTATTCTCTTGCAGTGCGCGCAACACTTTGGCCTGCGCAGAAAGACTCATATCACCAATCTCATCCAAGAATAGGGTACCGCCGTTAGCCTGTTCGAATTTCCCAATACGCTGCTTCACAGCAGAGGTAAAAGAGCCCTTTTCATGGCCAAACAATTCGGATTCTATTAATTCTGAAGGGATGGCAGCACAGTTGACTTCGACGATAGGACCTTCTGAGCGAAGGGACTTTTCATGCAACCAGCGGGCTACAAGCTCTTTACCAGAACCATTTTCACCTGTCACCAGCACACGTGCTTCCGTGGGTGCCACGCGATCGATTGTTTCTCGAATACGCACAATGCCAGCAGACTCTCCCAAAATATCTTTGGTACGCGAAGAGGATACTTTACGCTTTAATACTTTTGTTTCTGTGACAAGAGAGCCCTTTTCTAAGGCATTCCGTACAGCTATTAAGAGTTTATTTAAATCTAGGGGTTTTTCTAAGAAATCGTAAGCACCTTTTTTAGCCGCTTCAATAGCATGCTGCATGGTAGCATGTCCAGAAATCATGATAATAGGCACATCAGGTTTTATTTCCTTTGCTAAGGATAACACCTCCATACCGTCCATCTTGTTCATCTTAATATCACAGAGAACAAGATTTATTTTTTCTTTTTTTAGGATTTCCAACCCATCAGGGCCATTGTCGACGTCTAAGACCTTGTAGTCTTCATACTCAAAAATATCTCTTAACGAACTACGGATTGCGCGTTCGTCATCAATGATTAAAATTGTGGTCATAGATTGGAATTATAATTACCAAGAAGCAAGGTAATATATTTGGCTTGAAAAACCAAAAAAAGAAGCAAACCTTATAAGCCGGGTTCTGTAAATTGCCGAGGCAAAGTATCTATCATTTATCTAGGCTTATCATCACTAATAAGCTCCATCAACCTACCCATTACGGATTTTAAGAGAACTCCTAAAAGAAAGCGAGCAGCTTCCATGTCCGTAACCTATTTGGTCTTTCAACTCTCGAGGTTTACCGTAATGCATGTTACCATACAATACCGTGAGCTCTTACCTCACGTTTTCACCCTTACCTCCCGAGGAAGGCGGTATATTTTCTGTGGCACTTGCTGTTTTCGTCAAACGAACCCTTCCCGTTAGGAAGCGAGATGCTCTATGTTGCCCGGACTTTCCTCTCCTCTTGCGAGCAGCGATAGATCCAGTTTGCTTCTGCGTGCAAAGTTACGATTAAGTACGAGAAAATGCGAACTTGAAAAAAAATAAGCCATTAATCTTTGAGGATTAATGGCTTATTTTTTATATTTCACAGTAGTGGACTGTGGAAGCTTTATAAAAGAGCTTGAAAAAATCTTCTTAAAGAGCTTGTGCAATGGCATAGCCCGAGGCCCATGCCCATTGGAAGTTGTAGCCTCCGAGCCAACCTGTAATATCGACCGCTTCGCCCCCAAAATATAACCCTGGAATGGCTTTAGCTTCCATCGTCTTAGGGGTTAAATTATCCGTAGACACGCCACCGCGCATAACTTCTGCCTTATCGTATCCCTTATCACCCGCAGCCTTTACCTTAAACTTGTGGAGGGTCTCCACGACCAGCTTAGCTTCGGCTTTCGACATGGAAGCAATTTTTACTTGAATAGGTAAGAATTTCCCCAGGGCATCGACCATTTTCTTCGTAAAATAAGGTTGGATAAGCTGCGCCAAGGTACGTCTCCCCCCCAGCGTACGCTCTTCCTTAATTAAGGCCTCCATGGATTGTAGCGGCATTAAATCAATAAAGAACTCTTGCCCTGCGCGCCAGTAGGAGGATATTTGTAAGATTGCGGGTCCTGAAAGGCCCCAATGTGTAAAGAGTATATTTTCCTCAAAAGAGATTTCCTTATTAAATACACGGGCAAATACCGCGTTTCCTGACAGTGAAGCATACCATTCCGCCTCCTTACCGGTAATAGTCAATGGCACTAAAGCGGGTGCTGTAGGGACAATGTCCATCCCAAATTGCTTCGCTACGCGTAGCGCGAAGTCGGAAGCCCCCAATTTCACCACTGGAAGACCACCGGAAGCCAGCACGACCTTCCCTGTCTTAAGGACGGATTTCCCTTTCTCAGATTGAATGGTAAGTTCGAAGTAATCGCCTACTTTTGCTACCGCGAGCACCTGTGTATTTAACATAATATCCTGCTGCGTTTGAAATAGGATCTTGGTAAATACAGCGACGATATCTTTGGCTTTATTCGAACTCGGAAAGAGCTGTCCCAAGGTCTTCTCCTCCCCAAAAATCCCATGCGATTCAAAGAAATTCAGCGTATCTGCGACGGTCCACTGCTGGAATGCCGCATTCAGAAATTTGGGATTCTCGGAAACGAAATTTTCTATGGATGTACCTAGATTGGTATAGTTGCAGCGTCCTCCACCGGAGATTAAAATCTTGGCTCCAGGTTTTTCATTGCGTTCTATTAGCAGGGTTTTCTTTCCTCGTAGACCTGCTTGTGCTGCACACATCAGGCCACAGGCTCCGGCACCTACTATAATGGCATCGTACATCGTATTAATTAATTATATATGCTAATAATATCCTTAGTCTGCTAATAATTCATTAGTGACATCCAGGGTGCGACGCTCTTTCCAGCTCTGCTCCGCCAGCTCAATCAGGCGGATGACATTGCGCGCTTGTGTTGCCGTCACCGCTAAGGGCGCTTCCCCACGAATAGCTTGCGCCACATTGCTGTAGAATGCAGGGTAGTTGCCACGTTCAGACTCAATATGTGTGATATAATCACTCTCTCCTTGCAGAATATTAAGCTTCCCATAAATGGTGGGATCCTCTTTCCCCCAATCTTCAATTAGATGTGGGAGGTAGCCTGCACGAAGCATACCTTCTTGGGGATCTATACCGTATTTCGTAAAATTCCCTTGACGACCAAATAAATTATAGCGAGGTGTAGGCTCCTTCACGAGCATGCTCCCTTTCAGGGACACTTTAAGTTCGGGGTAATGCAGTATTAATTCGAAATCATCGACTGCCTTCGCTCCCTCACGCTGCATCCTTAAATCGGCATTGATAGCGGTGGGAAAACCAAATAGCTGCAGCGACTGATCGATAAGATGTGCTCCCAAATCGTAAAGTATGCCCGATCCTGGAAGATTCTCTTCACGCCAAGCATTTTCCTTTAAAGTATTTCTGAAACGGTCGTAGCGCGCCTCGAAAGATACGAGTTTTCCAACCCTCTCCTCTTGAATCACGCGTTTCACAGTTAGGTAATCCGAATTCCAGCGCGCATTATGATGTACAGTAAGTAATTTTCCTTGCGCTTTAGCAAGGGCTATCAGTTCATCCGCTTCCGCTGAAGTATTCGTAAAAGGCTTTTCCACCACGACATGTTTGCCCGCTAGGAGCGCTTCTTTAGTCAGTGGAAAATGCATATCGTTGGAGGTTGCTATCACAACAAGCTCAATCGCTTCATCGTCCAGAATTTCCGCTACCGTAGCTACGGGGGTTGCTTCCGCATATTTCTTCGCTAAGATCTCCAGTTGCTCCACCTTATGGGAGCGTACTTTCGAAAGCGTTAACCCTGGAACGGCTTTGATAACAGGCGCATGAAACACCTGCCCTGCAATACCGAACCCTATTAATCCTGTTTTTATCCCTTGCGTTGAATCCATCATTACATTCTTTCCGGAACTTCAATACCTAAAAGTTTCATACCACGAGCAATCACCGAAGCTGCTGCCGCAGAAAGCGTTAAGCGAAAAGCTTTAACAGCGGCATCCTCCGCTTTTAAAATCGTCTCCTCATGGTAAAATTTATTGTAGAATTTAGCGACATCGTATATGTAATTCGCCAGTTGTGCCGGACTAAATTCCTTTGCTGCAGCCTCTAGGGTAGCTGGAAAATTAGCCAAACACTGAATTAGATCACGCTCATATACCGAGATGCTTGGTGGAGTCACCGTAGCCTCGCCACCCTTAAACCCTGCTTTTGATAGAACGGACTTGATACGTGCATGCGTATATTGAATAAATGGTCCTGTATGTCCTTGGAAATCCACCGACTCATTAGGATCAAATAATAGGCGTTTCTTAGGGTCTACTTTTAATAGAAAATACTTTAAAGCACCCATACCAATGGTGGTGTATAACCAAGCCTTATCTTCTTCAGATAAGCCTTCCGTTTTCCCTAACTCTTCGGTACGTTCCTTCGCCGTAGCCACCATCTCAGCCATTAAATCATCCGCATCAACGACAGTTCCTTCACGCGACTTCATCTTTCCTGAAGGAAGATCAACCATCCCATAGGAAAGGTGAAACATACCGTCAGCCCAAGATTTACCTAATTTCTTCAAGATTAAGAATAGCACCTTAAAGTGGTAGTCCTGCTCATTTCCGACAACATAGATAGATTCATTCATTTGGAATTCATCGTATTTCAGTTGTGCTGTACCTAAATCTTGCGTGATATATACCGAAGTACCATCCGCACGAAGGACTAATTTCTGATCTAAGCCTTCATCCGTCAGGTCGATCCATACAGAATTATCTTCTTTCTTAAAGAAAACACCAGCTTCTAAGCCTTCTTGAATAATATCTTTCCCTAGTAAATAGGTATTGGATTCATAATAGTATTTATCGAAGTCTACGCCCATCTGCTTGTAGGTCTTTTCAAAGCCCGCATACACCCAGGTGTTCATGGTCTTCCAAAGGTCAATTACCGCAGCATCGCCAGCCTCCCATTGCTGAAGCATCGTCTGTGCTTCCTTCATTAAAGGAGCATTTTTCTTCGCTTCATCTTCCGTTTGACCTTCCGCCATAAGGGCGCTGATTTCACTTTTATATTCCTTATCGAATATCACATAGTATTTACCGACTAGGTGATCACCTTTTAAACCCGAAGATTCAGGTGTTTCGCCGTTACCAAATTTCTGCCAAGCGATCATAGACTTACAGATATGTATACCACGGTCGTTTACTAAATTCGCTTTGATAACATCGTACCCTGCAGCTTTTAAAATCTCGGCTACGGAATAGCCTAATAAGTTGTTACGCACATGGCCTAAATGCAGGGGTTTATTCGTGTTTGGAGAAGAATATTCTACCATTAAGCGTTTTCCATTGGATGGAAGTATCGCAAAATCTGCTGCCGCAACGGTATTGTTTAGCAAGCTGATCCAGTAGTCTTCCGAAAGGCTGACATTTAAGAAGCCTTTAATCACGTTAAAAGCTGAAATATCTGCAATATGCTTTTGCAAATATTCACCTATCTCAGCACCTGTTTGCTCAGGGGATTTTTTTGAAAATCGTGTTACAGGAAAAGTGACAATAGTAATTTGACCTTCAAACTCTTTGCGAGTCTCCTGTAGGGCAATTTGTTGTGCTGGAATTTCAGCGTTATAAAGTTCTTTTACTGCTTGAACAGTAACTTCAACGAGCGTACTTTGAATAGATTTAGCCATGTAATTATTACGTAAAATAACTAACCTTCTGATAGTGAAGCTTAAAATTATAAAATTATAACTTTAGGGATTCATTCTGAAAGTATATCTTTGCAAAAATAATAAAAAATGCAGAGCTATCAGGAATTTCTTGACCTAAGTGTTGGTTTTCCGCAAGACGGATTCGAAATTATCGATGACGAATTGTATTTCCACGACTTAAATTTAATGGAAATGATAGAAACGTATGGTACGCCCCTACGTTTTACGTATCTTCCTATTGTAAGTAAAAAGATCCAACAAGCGAAAATATTGTTTCAAACAGCGATATTAAAGCACAATTACCGTGGATCCTATAAATATTGTTACTGTACAAAGTCCTCCCACTTTAAACATATCGTGGAAGAAGCTTTAAAAAATGAAATCCACTTAGAGACATCTTCGGCATTTGATATGCCTATGATTGAAGCATTGGAACGTCAGGGTACTGTAACAAAAGAAATCACGGTTATTTGTAACGGATTCAAAACTTATCAGTATAAGCAACATATCATTGATATGCTGCATGATGGATATAAGAATATCATTCCCGTATTAGACAATAAGGAGGAGTTCAATCTTTATGACGATGAGATTGAGTTAGATGAGCCTTGTAACTTAGGTATCCGCCTAGCTTCCGAGGAGCAGCCTGACTCACAATTCTATACTTCCCGTTTAGGAATCCGTCAGGAAGATGTCATCGACTTCTACAATAATAAAATCGCTCCGAACCCTAATTTTAAAGTGAAATTGCTTCACTTCTTTATTAACTCGGGTATTTCTGACTCTCAGTATTACTGGAATGAGCTGGAGAAATATGTGACTTTATACTGTAAATTCAAAAAAGTTAACCCGGAATTAGATACCCTAGATATCGGTGGTGGTATGCCGTTCAAAGATTCCTTAATTCATGATTTCGACTATGAGTATATGGTCAATGAAATCGTTAACCGGATTAAGCAAATCTGTGCTTCACATGAGGTATTAGAACCAGATATTATTACAGAATTTGGAAAATATACTGTTGCCGAAGCTTCGGGAATTTTATATAAAGTATTAGGCCGTAAGCAACAGAATGACCGTGAGAAATGGTTGATGTTAGACGGTTCTTTTATCACGAACTTACCGGATGTATGGGCGTTAAATCAGAAGTATATCCTACTTCCTATTAACAACTGGGATTCCGAATATGAGCGTGTCAACTTAGGCGGTATCACCTGTGATGGTCAAGATTATTATAACCAAGAGGCACATATGAGCTCGGTATTTATGCCGAAGACGCGTAAGCTTCAGTACTTAGGTTTCTTCCACACGGGAGCATACCAAGAGGTATTATCAGGTTATGGTGGTATTCACCACTGTTTGTTACCTTCTCCAAAACATGTGTTAATCCGTCGCAACCGCGATGAGACTTTCAACTATGAGGTTTTTGGTGAGGAGCAAAACTCGAAACAGGTAATGAAGTTATTGGGTTACCAATAGCCGTTAATTAAGCTTTTAATAGTTTATTCTATAGCAAACACAGTGTCTTTTTCGGCACTGTGTTTTTTTATGGGCGATAATGACTATTTTTGATTTATGAAAGAAACGGTTATCTGCACAGCAGCATTTTTTGGTGCTTTATCCATTATATTAGGCGCCTTTGGTGCGCATGCCTTTAAGAAAATCCTTCCTGAGGAGAAGATTACGAGTTTTGAAGTGGGGGTACGCTACCAGATGTATTCCGCATTAACACTTTTAATGATTGGTTTTTTCTTTGATTTCACGGTGTATTCCGAGCGTTTAGCATACTACAGTATTACTGCAGGAACGCTACTATTTTCCTTTAGCATTTATTTCCTATCCTTTGCTGACTACTGGAAGAAAAATTTGAAATTCTTAGGTCCCATTACCCCGCTAGGCGGCTTACTTTTAATCATTGGCTGGGTAGCCATCTTCTGCCGGTTTATTTAGTCGGGGAGATGCAGCAGCCTTTAAATAGTTTTATTTTCCTTCGTTGGATAGCCTTATCCTTGGCAATTGGCTTTATTGTCGGTAATATAGGTGCTTTTTTTTTAAGCAGCTTGCAGCTCGTTACTGACTTTCGAGATAGCCATCGCTCCCTAATCTGGGGGCTACCCTTCGCTGGATTTTGTATTGGCTATTGCTACCATCGTTGGGGCGGTACTGCTGTCGGAGGGAACAACTTATTACTGGAAGAGTATCGGGATCCGCAAGCAATCATCCCCTGGAAGATGGCGCCACTAATTTTATTTAGCACCCTTGTAACCCATTTATTTGGCGGCTCTGCGGGAAGAGAAGGCACAGCGGTACAAATTGGGGGGTCTATCGCAGACCAGTTCACGAAAGTCTTTCATCTTGCAATTGCAGATCGGCGTATCTGCCTTATTGCGGGCATTGCTGCTGGTTTTTCCGCCGTCTTTGGCACTCCTGCTGCCGCAGCAATTTTTGCCCTTGAAGTGTTGTGGGTAGGAAAAAATTGGTATAAAGCTCTTATACCGAGCTTTCTGTCCGCCTATATGGCAATATATAGCTGCAATTTATGGGATGTCGCGCATACACATTATCATATTCCGGAGTTAATTCCGTCTTTTAGCGCTTCATCCATGGCCTATAGCCTACTTGCAGGCATAGCCTTTGGACTTACAGCCTGCCTGTTTGCACGTTCACAATCTTTCTTCAGTTCACTTTTTACGAGATGGATATCCTACCCTCCATTTAGACCATTAGTAGGGGGCCTTATCCTAGCTACGATTATTCTATACTTTGGAATTTATAAATATATTGGCTTAGGCATCCCTACGATCGTGGCATCATTTTCCGTAGCGATGGAATCCTATGATTTCTTGCTGATGCTGCTCTTTACCACCTTCACATTGGCTGCAGGATTTAAAGGCGGAGAGGTAACTCCCCTATTTTTTGTGGGGGCGACCTTGGGAAATATCCTGTTCGGCTGGATTCCTTTACCCATGGGTTTATTGGCAGCGATGGGCTTTGTCGCAGTATTCGCTGGAGCGACACATACTCCACTAGCCTGCACCATTATGGGGGTAGAATTATTCGGGTTACCGTCTGTACTATATATTGCGGTAGCTTGCTTTACAGCCTATATATGTTCTGGAAATTTAGGAATATATAGTTCTCAAAAAATCGGCACACCCAAGCGGCAGCTCTACGAATTTTTAGGAATAACAAAGAAAGCTGTTTAACATAATACCGGATTGAAGGTTATTATATTAAACAGCTGAGCACTGCTTCCCCTGCTAAGGGTTGACCATAAATTATCTTGACGAGCGATTTACAACTCTTTCAGATGCTTATAGTTCGATTTTATGGTATCAAACACCTCCTCCATTTTCCCGCCGAGCATTAAGCGCGTCATAGATTTGGCCATTCCTACAACCTGCTTAAACTCAATTTTTGAGGGCATAGCTAAGGCATTAGGGTTTGTAAATACGTTCAGTAAAATAGGTCCAGGATGATTGATGGCCGCACGAATTGCTGCAGGCACCTGTTCAGGCTTATGCACATTAATTCCTCGAAAACCCATGGCCTCAGCAACGAGCGCAAAATCGGGGTTATGCATATCCGTTTCATTGTCAGGAAGCCCTACAACTTCCATCTCCAACTTTACCATTCCTAGAGCCCTGTTATTAAAGACTATAATTTTCAGGGGAATATCATACTGTTTTACAGTTGCTAAATCACCCAGTAGCATAGACAGACCACCGTCTCCACAGAGTGCCCAGACTTCCTTTTCAGGATGCGCTAAGGCTGCGCCAATTGCCATTGGCATAGCATTGGCCATGGAGCCATGATTAAAGGAGCCTAACATTTTCCGTTGACCCGTACCATCAATAAAGCGCGCTCCCCAGACGCAGGTCATCCCTGTATCTACGGTGAATATCGCCTGATCGCTCGCTTGCTTATTAATTTCATGCGCTAAGAATTCGGGTTGAATTAAATCTTCTTTTCCAAAATCCTCGATATAGATAGTCATTTTCTCACGTACTTTCGCGTAGAACTCCAATTGGGAATCTAGAAAGCTGAGATCTTCTTTAGCATTTAGAAGCGGTAAAAGCGCCTGTATGGTAGCTTTTATATCTCCACATAAGCCGAGTTTTAACTTCGCTCTACGGCCTAAGCGTTCCGACGCCGTATCAATCTGTACAATGGTATTTTCCGTAGGCATAAAAGGGTCGTAGGGGAAATCCGTCCCTAGAAGAATCACTAAATCGGAGTCGTGCATCGCCTGATAGGCTGCGGGCTGCCCCAGCAGTCCTGTCATTCCTATTTCAAAGGGGTTATCGGGTTGGATACTCATTTTCCCACGAAAGGAATACCCCACTGGAGCGAGGATATGTCTTGCAAGGTCACGCACTTCCGCTGCCGCTTCCGCCGCCCCTATACCACAGAAAATCGTAATTCGCTGATGCTCATTGATGATAGATGCTAGCGCTTGTAACTCCGTATCTGAAGGTCTAATTACGGGTTTAGGATGGAATAGCTGCGTTGAAGTATTCGTTTCTACAGCGGGCAATTCCGAAACATCTCCAGGGAGGCCGATTACAGCTACCCCTTTTAACGATATGGCATGCTGAATTGCTGTTTGAATAATCCGCGGAGCCTGCTCTGCAGTACTGATAAGCTGGTTGTAGCAGGAGCAGTCGTCGAATAACTTAATGGTATTAGTTTCTTGAAAATAGCCCATCCCCATTTGGGGTGTATTAATGGTGGAAGCGATGGCAATTAAGGGTACATGTGATTTCTGAGCGTCATAGAGACCATTTATTAAATGCACATGCCCAGGGCCACAACTCCCCGCGCAGCAAGCAATACCATCGAGCTCCGCTTCGGCTGCTGCCGCATAAGCTCCAACCTCCTCATGGCGGACATGAATCCACTTAATACGCCCGTCTTTACGGATGGCTTCATTAAAATAATTGAGACTATCCCCTGTGACAGCATATACCCTCTTCACTCCGGCCTCTACCAGCATTTCTACCAGTTGTTCTGCAACGATCTTACCCATAATCTTTTGGTTTATTTTATTTGTAGTAAACAATTCAAAAGATTATAAGTTTGCAATTATAAAATAGCCGTCCTTCCAAGCTATAAAATAGCCATCCTTTCAGTACCATAGCGCGTTTTGAAAAATTCCTTTTTAAGTGGGTAAAAATTATTAGCCTTTTTAAGAGAATAAATTGAAAATTTACCTCATTTTAATCTAGGAATCGAATATTATATCTTATTTTTGTCGCAAGATGTCTGATTTAAAATATAACCAAAGAGGTGTATCCGCTGGAAAAGAGGATGTACACAATGCCATAAAAAATATTGACAAAGGTCTGTATCCAAAAGCTTTTTGTAAAATCATCCCTGATATCCTAGGTGGTGATCAAGAATGGTGTAATATTATGCACGCTGATGGTGCTGGTACGAAATCATCTTTAGCCTATATTTATTGGAAAGAAACAGGGGATGCTTCTGTATGGAGAGGTATTGCACAGGATGCAATCATCATGAACTTAGATGATTTATTATGTGTTGGTGCTACTGATAATATTTTATTATCATCTACTATTGGCCGTAACAAAAACTTAATTCCGGGTGAAGTTATTGCTGAAATCATTAACGGCACGGAAGAGATCTTAGCTGAATTACGTGAGATGGGCATAGGGATTTATTCTACGGGTGGTGAAACGGCAGATGTGGGCGATATCGTACGCACAATTATCGTAGATAGCACCGTAACCTGTCGCATGAAACGTGAAGATGTCATCTCTAACCATACAATTAAACCAGGAAATGTGATTGTAGGCTTAGCTTCTTTCGGACAAGCAACCTATGAGAAGGAATATAACGGTGGTATGGGTTCTAATGGACTTACTTCGGCACGTCATGACGTGTTTAATAAATCCATCGCAGAAAAATACCCTGAAAGTTATGACCCTGCTGTTCCCTATGAATTAGTATTTGCTGGAGGCCAAGGTTTAACAGATAAAGTTTCTATTGGCGAAGGTCAAGAGGTTACTGCGGGAAAATTAGTACTTTCAGCAACACGTACTTATGCACCTGTAATCAAGAAAATTTTAGATAAATACCGTTCACAGATTGATGGTATGGTTCACTGCTCAGGTGGTGCTCAGACCAAAGTATTACACTTCGTGGATCAGGTACATATTATTAAAGACAACTTATTCCCTATCCCTCCATTATTTGATTTAATTCAAAAAGAGTCTAATACGGATTGGAAAGAGATGTACAAGGTATTCAATATGGGGCACCGTATGGAAATCTATGTCTCAGAAGAAATTGCTGCCGATATCATTGCTATTTCAGCATCTTTTGGTATCCCTGCGCAAATCGTGGGTCGTGTGGAAGCTTCAGAAAATAAACAAGTAACTATAACGTCGCCTTACGGCACCTTTATTTACGAATAATATATCCAAGAGCTACTGCTGAGCAGTAGCTCTTTATAACACTGATCTCAAACTGTTATTCCATTAATTCCAACATGAAAGATAAACTTACTATCGGATGGAAAGAGATCATTGATCTACCGGAACTCGGCTTATTTAATATAGCGGCCAAAACAGATACGGGTGCAGGCACTTCCGTGCTACATTGTGAATCCTTAAAAGTTCTTATAAAAGATAAGCAGAAACACATACAGTGTCAGCTGATTGTCAATTATGAGACGCATGATACAATACAAGTCACCCTTCCCGTTTACAAAGTAAAAACTATAAAAAGTTCTTTCGGACAATCCGAGAAACGCTATATTGTGTTAACAAAAATCCGCTTATTTAATCAGCTTTTTGACATTAAATTATCTTTTCGAAATCGCACTAAGATGGCCTACCCGATGTTATTGGGAAGAAATTTTATACAGCATAAATTCTTAGTAGATGTTGCAAAATCTAATTTATCAAAAAAAGCGATCCGCTAAGCATTAGGTAATACCATTTATAACTCTAATTTAATCTTTTTATAAGGTGAAAATCGCTGTTCTATCCACAGTAAAAAGCCTCTACTCGACACGTCGATTGGTAGAAGCTGCAGAATTAAAAGGTCATGAATGTGTGGTCATCGACCACAGCAAATGCTATGTCGGAATCCGTCAAGGGAAACCTACCATACATTATAAAGGCCAAGATCTTGTAGATATTGACGCGATTATCCCACGGATAGGCGCTTCAGTAACGTTCTTTGGGTCTTCCATTGTACGTCAATTTGAGGTGATGGATGTTATCTCTGCAAATCCCAGCCAAGGGATTACACGCTCGCGAGATAAGCTGCGCTGCATGCAGATTCTTTCAGGCGCTGGAATTGGTCTTCCTGTAACAGGCTTTGCAAGAAACACCTCCGATGTTGATGACCTCATCAATATGGTTGGTGGCGCTCCGCTGGTGATAAAAGTCTTAGAAGGAACGCAGGGTATTGGCGTCGTGTTAGCGGAAACTAAAAAGGCTGCTTCTTCTGTTATTGAAGCTTTTTATGGCCTAGGAAATAATATTTTAATTCAAGAGTATATTGCCGAGTCTAAAGGCACTGATATCCGGGCATTTGTCGTAGATGGCAAAGTCGTTGGCGCCATGAAACGTACAGCAAAAGAGGGCGAGTTCCGGTCTAATTTACATCGTGGTGGTACTTCTTCTATAGTAAAACTTACCAAGCAAGAAAAAGAGACCGCAATTGCTGCAGCTAGAGAATTAGGATTGACCGTTTGTGGTGTCGATTTAATCCCTTCTAATCGCGGCCCTTTGGTGTTAGAGGTAAACTCTTCTCCAGGCTTAGAGGGTATTGAAAAGGCTACAGGTAAGGATATCGCTTCCGAAATTATCTCTTTCTTAGAGAAACAGTATGAAGTTAAGAAATTACAAAAAATAGAACTTCGTAAAAGGAAAAAGAAAGAGTCTAAATTGTAATGTTGTTTCTTTGGATTAATGCTCAAAGTTTAACATTTATTCCAATAAAAAACAATCGCTTCTGAAAGTAATTATAAGTTCGGTCTGTATAATAATCCTCGTAGTATAGTATACTACGAGGATTATTTTTATTAAAAAAATTGGTTGCAATAAAATAAACTGTAGTGGAGATACTTTTAACACTAAAAATTTTATTAATGTTTAAGCTTACATTCCGATAGGAATCCAGCTGATAAGAATTAATGTTATTAGAAAAATTAGGTAACAGATTATTTTCACTATCTATAAAGGAGGATGATATAGGCGTTTGATATATACCAGGTCTGTCAATATAACTCACAGAAGCATTAATTATTTGATAGTTATTATAACTTAAACTTGCTTTAATAAAATAATTTAGAGAGTTCTTTCCTGGAAATAGTTTATTTTCAATCCTTATAGATTGTCTTAAAAAAGTGTTTGATATACTGTAAGATATATGCCTGAATAGTGATTTCTTAAACGACGCTTCAATACCAAAAATCGCACTTTTATGGTAATTATCGAATGCCAATATTGCATCAGAAGTGGCATTATCTTTTTTATAATATGAAGAAAATGATAATGATAAATCCGCTTTATTAAAAGAATAGTCAACGGCTAATTGATGACTTTTAAGGACATTAAAAGTGGGATTATAATAAGTTGCTATCGGTGTATTATGATATCTTCCACCACTCAACAAGAGTATCCGTCCTACGAAGTACATATTTTTTAGCCTAAGCGTATAGGCTATCTTTGTTGCATGAGCATACAGGAAAAAAGAGAGCAGATGCTATTGATGATAGCAGATTGGCAACAGAGTGGAAAAAGCAAGAGGGCCTACTGTGTTGAAAATGGGATCAATGCCTCCAAGTTTTACTATTGGGTTTCCCGCATTAAAGAAAGCGATAATTCCGGTGTTGGCTTTTTAACCATCGATAGAGGCATTAAACACAGTGATATTGAAATTATGTATCCTAATGGTGTACGTATTGTGGTAGAGAATGATCTTGCTCTTGTTTCACAATTGATTCGTTTGTACTGATGTTTGCGCTAGGCTCATCGCATAGGTTTTATCTTTATGATGGTTACTGCGACATGAGGAAGTCTTTTGATGGACTTTGTGGACTAATTAGTTCAGGGATGCAACGGCAGGCTACTAGTGGTGAAGTGTTTGTGTTCCTAAACCGTAGCCGTACGCACGTGAAGTTGTTGCATTGGGAGAAGGGTGGTTTTGTACTGTATTATAAACGTTTGGAAAGCGGAACTTTTTTGGCACCACACACAAAAAACAACGAGTTGTCCTGGAGTGATCTGGTACTGATGGTTGAAGGCATACAGGTGGTAAAAAGCATTCAAAAAAGACGTTTTTCTTTGACTTAAAAGCTGTTTATTGTAGGATAAATGCCATTTTTTCCGTATATTTACGTTATGGAAAAAGCGCTGGAAAAACTCTCAAAAGAAGACCTTCTCAAGGTCATTTCCAGTCAGCAGAAAGAAATTACTGACCTTTCCAAAAGTTCCTCTGTAAAAGATGAAAAAATAGATTATTTGGAATCGCAGCTCGCGATGTACAAGCGTATGCAGTTCGGGCAGAAGCGGGAGCGCTTTGAAGGTGATCCTGATCAGACCATGCTTCCTTTTTATGCGGAGCCGCTAGAAAAGGAACAACAACAAGAAGAGATAAAAGAAAAAATCGAGTATATCCGTAAACGTCCTAACCATAAAGGACGTGCTAAGTTGCCTGCACACCTTCCTGTAGAAGAAATCGAGATCCATCCCGAAGGGGATTTATCCCAAATGCTATGTATTGGTAAAGAAATTACCGAAGAACTAGAGTGCGAACCAGCTAAATTCTACATCAAACGTTACATCCGTTATAAATACGCTGCTAAAGATAAGTCTG
>JAGKSB010000017.1 GCA_017942165.1 Rhinopithecimicrobium faecis
ATTCTAACAGCCCTTCGGGCATTAAAAAGGATAATAATTTAAATTCGACGGATTCCAAGTGATATCTATTTTTAAAAACACTAAACTAAGTATTTTTTCAATTTCCCCCAAGAATTCTTCTTGATCCATTAATAGGGGTAGCAGCTGATATAAATGGAGGTACCTTCATTGATTTTACTGTCAACTTCTAAGGTTCCATTGAGGGCTTTCACACGTTCTTCAATTGACTTGAGTCCCATACCTAGTTTATTCGTTTCCAACTGCTGGTCATATCCTCTGCCATTATCTTCAACGGTAATTAAGCATTGATCTTTGATGCTTTGAATTTGCACGATTGTTTGCGAGGCATGGGCATGTTTGATGACATTGTTTAGCATCTCTTGAATTAAGCGAAACATCATTATCTGATTATCTAAGCTGATAGTATCATTAAAGTCTATTACTTGCAGTTTTATCGTAAAGTTTGGCTGATTTAACTTCTTACAATATTGTTTTAGGCCTTCAATAACACCATACTTTTCGATAATCTTTGGAGAAAGGCTGTATACAATACGCTTTAGTTCGTCTTTTGTGTCATCGATATTTGTTGACAGCTCATCAAATTTTTGTACTAATAAGGGGTAATTGTAAGTTATTTTTAAGTTTTGAATCGCTATTTTCAACCCTGAAAGCAAGCCAGAAAGGCCATCATGGAGGTCATTTGCGATACGCATACGTTCATTCTCTTCAATGCTCTTCATTAAATTCATGCGGCCAATGGTGTTATTCTGCTTTTGAGCTTCCATTTCTAGCGTCAATAATTTAATCTGGTTTTCTTGGAGGAGCTTTTCACGATCCTTACTGCGGATATACATAAATAGGCCGACAATAATACAAAGAATAATAAACATTAGGAAGTAGGATATAATCTTATTCTTATGTAAAAGAATATTCTTGCGTTCATTTTCAATTTCCAGTAGTTTTATTTCCTGCTCTTTCTGCTCAACAGAAAAATGCTGCTCTAGGACATGTAGTTTATCTGTTATTTGCAATGCATTTAAGGAGTCCGCTTTGACAGCATACTGTTCCAAGAAGGCGTATGCCTTTTTATAATTATGCTGAAATTCGTGAAATTTTGCGCCAAAAATATAATAATTTAGATTTTGATTGTTCGGTGAATTAAGGGTGGAGAGCCTCAGTAGCTCGAGTATCTCAGCGGCCTTTTTCCAATCTTTTAACTCCAATAGCGCATTCAGCTTATTATTAAGTGAATTCGTATAGGTCATGACGTTGTTTGATTTTTTGGCTAAATCAATGGATATGCTAAACTTATCAACGGCTTTTGTATAATTTTTCTCTAAGGTTGCTAATGTTCCTTCCGCCCAATAGAGGGAGGCTAGGTAGGGGGAGTTAAGCGGTAGAAATTTTTCCTTCTTTTTAAACTTTTCAATGGCTTTAGTCAGATTTTTGATGTCATTTTGCCCGATGTATATAGAGCAATATATTTCATCTATCTTGGCGAAGTCTTCATCGTTGGGGCTGATGTTTGGTCTATAGTGTTCAAAGAGCTGTAGGTAGCTTATTGATTTCTTGATGTTGTCAATTCCTGCTCTATTAATATAGATAATAGCGATGTTTCGATAGATATTTCCGAGATTAACAGAGTCTTTCAGTTCCTTGGCTAGGGGTATTAATTCGAAGCATATCTTCTGCTGTTTTTCTGGGAATCCTTGGGCGCCTAGAATGGTCGCGATATTAGATCTGATTTTTATCTCTTGTTTCTGATGTTCGTCTGTTCTTGGGAGCGTTGCTAGGAGGTTTAAAGCTTTTTCAGCGTATATTTTAGCTTTATCGAGTTCATTCGGGAAGGAGAAGTGGAGGCGGGATTTAATTCTGTATAGGACGATTGTTTGTTCCGGAGCTTTATTTGCTGCTGGGAGCATTAATAAGGAGTCGCAGAGTTTATGAATTTTTTTAGGGTCATAGTTTTTTAAACTCATAAAACGCGCTTTGCGCGTCAAGAGCTTAAACACCGTATCTCTATTAGTGCTTTTCTTAATAAGTTGCTCATGCTGGGCTAAAGTCAGTCCTTTTAAGGGGTTTTCTACATTTTCAGCAAATCCTTGTAGGGTACATAAAACTAAGCCACAAAAAAACAGTAGGAGGAAGTAAAACTTCTTAAAAATCATATTTCTGTAGGTAAATAGCCATTTTGACCCTATAAAATTAAGGTTTTTAAATTTAATTATTTTAGAAAATAATGTAAAACCTAGTGTTAATAAATGAAATAATCAAAAAAAATATAATTAGTTATAAAATTTAAAATAAGTTTATAATTTTGTAGGCTAGGGATTAGCATCACTGTAAAAGTAGAGCTAATACTAAAAAAGTCTATGAAAAATATAGTTATAATTGAAGACCATCCCATTGTGCTTTCAAATATGTCCTTATTATTGAATTCTCAGCAAGATTTGCATGTTGAAAAGACTTTTATGAGGGGTGTGGAAGTGCGTAGTTCATCGGTATTTGATCAAATTGACATCGTCTTTTTGGACATTAATTTACCCGATGACAATGGATTGCTTTTATGTGCTTTTCTAAAGGAGAAATTCCCACATTTGAAAATAATTGGAATCTCAGCTTTTGATGAATGGCATATCATCCAAGAATTTCTGCAAGCAGGGGCATTGGGATATGTCGTGAAAGGGGCTGATAACAGTCATTTATTTCGCGCTGTGGAAGCTGTTATGAAAGGTGAGAGGTACTTATGTTCAGCTTCAAATCAATCAAAAAATGATTATCTAACGGCTTCCGAGGAAACTATTTTACTACTAACGAGGCGTGAGAAGAGTATTCTTAAAGCTTGGGACGGAAATAGTTCACTCGCTGAAAATGCTAAAAATCTCGCTATGGAGGAAGCAGACCTAAAGAATTACATCGCATTTTTAAAGAAGAAATATGCGATTGACACGATAGAGGCGATCCAACAGCTAATGAAAAATACTATGCACTAAAAAACCTAAAAGATTACTTTTAGGTTTTTTTTGTGTTAACTGTAAATTGCTCTTCAGGCTTCTTCTTCTTAGAAGTTTGGCTTTAATAAGTATTTATCATAGAATCTAAAGATATGCTCAGCTGCTTCCTCAGCAGTGTCAACAATACGGTACAGCTTTAAATCATCTTCAGAGATGTACCCATTTCCCAACATAGTCTTTTGAATCCAGTCAAATAGTCCACCGAAATATTCCGTTCCTACAAGTACGATTGGGAATCGAGCAATTTTACCCGTTTGAATTAAGGTAATAGCTTCGAAGAGCTCATCCATCGTTCCAAATCCTCCAGGCATAACAATATAGCCCTGTGAGTATTTCATAAACATGACTTTACGGATAAAGAAATATTTGAATTCTAATAATTTATCCGGATCAATATATCTGTTGTGAAACTGCTCAAAGGGAAGCTCAATATTCAAGCCTACGGATTTACCGCCAGCTTCATAAGCGCCTTTATTTGCCGCTTCCATAATTCCTGGGCCACCACCAGAGATAACACCATAGCCACGCTCCGTTAGCAGCCTGCCTATCTCTACCGTCATCTCATAGTACTTATGCTCTCTTGGCGTGCGTGCAGATCCAAAAATCGATACACAAGGTCCTATTTTCGCTAATTTTTCAAATCCATCAACAAATTCTGACATGATTTTGAAAATCTGCCATGAATCTTTTACCTTAATCTCTTGCCAAGTTTTATTCTCAAAAGCTCTTAAAATTTTATCCTCTTTCACCATAAGATTCTTTTTTTGTTATGTGTCTAAATCAATCGCTCTCAATAAATATTGATAGCGAATATACAAGATAAGTATTTATTTAATTATTACTATTTTTGTGCATGAATTTTTCATCAAAACTTTTGGAAAATGCCGTTAATGAGTTTGGAAAGCTCCCTGGTGTGGGGCAGAAGACGGCATTACGTTTAGTGCTGCATCTGTTAAAACAAACCAAAGAGGAAACATTTTCTTTTACAAATTCCATCGATCAGATGAAAGAACATATTAAACACTGTAAAGTATGCTTTAATATCTCCGATCTAGAAATTTGTGAGATTTGTGCGTCCCCACAACGGGACCGCTCCATTATCTGTGTCGTAGAAGATACACGCGATGTGATGGCGATAGAAAATACAGAACAATTTAAAGGATTATACCATGTCTTAGGAGGGTTGATATCACCGATGGATGGCATAGGTCCTGCCGATTTAACGATTGAAAGTTTAGTTCAGCGCTTAGATGGAGCAGATGTGAATGAAGTAATAATCGCCTTAAGTGCGACCATGGAAGGAGATACCACCATATTTTATCTTTACAGAAAATTAAAAGACTTTCCAATACACATTAGTACCATTGCCCGCGGGATTGCGTTTGGTGGTGAATTAGAATATGTGGATGAACTCACCTTAGGAAGATCTATTATGACACGCGTCCCTTATGAACATAAAATAGGGTAATTAATAGCAAATAGGCTCATTAACATTAAATAATATAGCTCATTAACATCAAATAATATATCTCATTAACATCAAATAATATATCTCATTAACATCAAAAGACTTGCTATTTAGCAAGTCTTTTGACTGTATAGTAGAATCCTAAGCCTGTTATTAATAGCAGTGCGGAGGTACCATACCAAAGGGTGTCGTATCCAAAATTTGAAACTATCCGTGTACCGAAAAATGGTGAAATAATATTTGCTAAAGCAAAGGACAAGGCATTCAGTCCCATATATGCGCCCTGTGTACTTGGGGTTGCTCGCTCAGCGGTTACTGTCGCCATAAATGGTAAGGTTAGCATTTCTCCAATACCTAATATAAAGATGGCTACATAAAGCATGCTCCAGCCCGCGTGAACATTGAGTAGTAAGAAAGAAATACTACATAAGATACTTCCGTATACTAAAGTTCGCACCACACTTAATCTCTTTTCCGCAACATGGACTACAAACATCTCAAATAACACGATTATAAAGCCTGAAAAGCCCATAATTACACCCATTTGAGGTTCAGTCATATGATGGACATCCTTGTAAAATAAGGGTAAAGTCGACATAATTTGAAAAAAACATACCGAAAAGAGGCAGCAACAGATGCTAAATCCTATAAATGGTAAGTCTTTATAAGGACTAGGATCTTTCACTAAAGAGTCGGTTTCTTTTTTCTTGGAGATGGGTAGAGCATTACCTTTCTTATTCCAGAAGAATGCTATAAAGACAATACCAGCTATACCTGCAGCCAGTGCATTTCCATAGAATATCCAAGCATATGAGTAGGTTGCCAAAAATCCCCCCATTGCTGGGCCTACAGAAAAGCCAAGGTTAACCGCTAATCTATTTAAGGAAAATGCACGCGTAATATTCTCGGGCTTGGCATAACGCGCTACAGAAACAGAGTTAGCCGGTCGGAATGTATCCGCAACAAGGCTCAGAATAAATATCATTAAGCAGACAGACTGCAGATCTTTAAATTCAGGGACCAGTAAGAATAGCGGTACAGAAAGCAGTAAGCTCACTGCTTGCACAATAAAATTACCGACCTTATCGGTAAGCCAGCCACCGAGCCAGGAGCCACAAACGGATCCTAGGCCGTAACACATAAGCACAAGGCCTACATTTTCCAAGGTGAAGCCTAAGGAGGAGGTCATATAAATTCCTAAGAAAGGTATGACCATAGAGCCCATTCGGTTTATTAGCATAACGATCGCTAATAGCCATGCAGCATTAGATAAGCCTCGGAAGGAATCTATATAAATAGCAATTAATTTTTTCAAAATATATTTATTTCCCTCCATATAGAGATATATGGAGGGTATAGTGTGCTTGTTTTAAGCTAGTTTAGTAGCTTCAATTGAATTATTTATTTCGTGTGTAGAAGCCATTATTTGCTTCTTACCAGACTTAGGGTCAAAAGTAATATCTATTCTTCCTAAGTTAATACCACCGAATCCTACTTGATTTACATACGTATCTTTACCCTGTAAATTCACAACTTTCGTAGGTTCCGGAAGGAATGTATGCGTATGTCCGCCGATAATAAAATCTATATGGGCTGATTTTGCGGCCAACACTAAATCTGAAATCTTATCATCCTTGTAAGAGTAACCTAGATGAGATAGGCAGATAACAAGATCACAACGATGCTTTTCCTTTAATTCTTTAGCCAATCTATTGGCAATTGGTAGGGGGTCTAAATACTTCATTCCTTTGAAGGAGTTTGGATCTACTAAGCCGTTGATATCAATGCCAAGACCGAAAAGACCTATTTTAAGACCTCCCTTTCTGATGATGGTATACTCTTTGGTTTTACCCGCTAAGAGTGTGCCTGTAAAGTCGTAGTTGGACGTTAGAAAAGGGAAGTTGGCATGGGAAAGATGCTTTGCTAAGCCTGTTAAACCGTTGTCAAATTCATGATTTCCAAAGGTGCCTGCCTCATAGCCTAATTTAGACATTAAGTCCAATTCTAGTTTACCCTCAAATAAATTGAAGTAAGGAGTTCCTTGAAACATATCACCAGCATCAACCAGTAGGACATGCTCTTCTTGAGCGCGAATCTGATTGATTAAGGTGCTACGTCTAGCAACACCAGCTAATCCCTGATAGCGTCCGCCATCCATCGGAAAAGGCTCTATGCGGCTATGCACATCATTCGTATGCAAGATCGTCAGCTTGATGGATTCTCTTGCAGCCAAGGCTGTAAGCGGAGATCCACTGAAAGCTGCCAAAGCAGAGAAAGCAGCTGTCTTTTTGATAAAATTTCTTCTAGTCAATGATTTTAACTCTTCCATCTAGCTGTGTATTAATAGGTTGTTTGTTTTTAGTTAATTCTTTAATGTAGGTCATGAGGCTTTCACGCACTTTCTCTGGAAAATCCGCACGCTTTAAGGGGTTGTTCAACGCATTGAGGTTGTCTCCACCATTGGCAAGGTAGTCGTAAGTAACTAGCTTATAGGATTTTGATAGATCTAGTGGCTGTCCCGCAAGTTCAATGCGCTGTGCCTTATCAGCTTTAATCTCCATGCGCATGCCAGCAATTGGTTGGCCTCCCGTCTTAGCAATAAAGTTTGCTAAGTTTAAAATTTGCTCCCCCGAAAGGGTTAAGATTGTTAGCGAATTTTCAAAGGGCATAACCTCAAAAACATGGCCTACTGTCACATCGCCTTTTTTAATTTCCGTACGTATGCCTCCTTTGGTGCCAAATGAAAGTTGTACCTCAGGGTCTATTTTTTTACCCATGGCCAATAACGCATCACAGAAAAAATTGCCCATTAGCGTTTCCGCAGTCGAACCTTTTGTGAGGTATACAGGTGAATACCCTATGACTTCGTTCATCGAAGACTCCAATTTCTTCTTGTAGGGCGTATAAATAGCTAATACCGTAGAATCTTCAGCTACTGTGGCATTCAGCTCATAACGCTTGTATATGGGTTGGCTCGGACTTAACTGCTTCGAACAAGAAGTTGAAAAAATAATGGAACTTACTAGCAATGCTAGTGTGGCCCCATTCCATCGTACATATTTCATCGGATGACAAATAAATTTATAATATCCCTAGGTGGAATATTTTCCACAAAGTTAATTAAAAATTCAAGGATTTTAAGGATAAGTTAGCAGGCGGATAAAAAATGAGAATAAAAAAAATAACACGCTGAAATGGCGTGTTATTTATAAAAAGGTGAACTATAATCTGTCAATTTAATAATTATTAATGCGTTACTTTAGGAGCGGACTTCGTCTCTATTGCCGCCATACGCAATCTCGATTTAACGGTATGCTTACGTTTATGAAGCATGCCAATCTTACGTATTCTCTTGATGCGTTTGTTATTCTTATATAAATTCCAATTCATCAGTAGGACTGAAGCTAAAATTATAACAAGACCTATAATTTGTAGCGAAGTAACTTTATGTGTCGTAAAAAAGTGACTTAAGAATACCGCTACAATTGGGTTTACATAGGCATAGGTGCTGACTTCCGTAGAAGGGCGTTCCTGAATAAGCCATATATAGGAGCTAAATGCTAAGATTGATCCAAAGAAAATCAGATATATCAGTGCCCACCAATCTCCAATTGCTACAGCAGTATAGTCAAATCGAGCATACTCACCCGTCGCAAATGCGGTAATTGTAAAAAGGATACCCGCAATGGTCATTTGCCAAGCAGTCTGTACCATAACATTCAACTCTACTCTTGGGGCATTCTCCTGAGCAGCTCTTTTGTTACTGTATTTGGAGTATAAAGAACCTACAGTCCATGCAAGTGAGCCTATTACTAAGGCCGCTAGGGCGATAATACTTTCTGTCTTCTTTCCGTTGTTGGAGGCTACACCAATTTGCTCAGCAAATAACATGATAACACCAAAGAAACCCATAAAAAGACCGATAACTATGGGAGGACTAGAAAAATTCTCTTTCCACTTACTTTTATCCAGCAAAACAAACCAGATCGCCGCCGCAGCAGAAATAATCGCTACGATGCCTGAAGAAATATATTGTTCCGCCCATATTACGCCTGCCATATCAATAAAAAGCAGTAAAAAACCAATAATACATGCCTGCATCACTGCTTTAGCTTGGAATAGTTTATATCCTTTAAATTTACAGTAGCCCATTAATAAGCTTGCTGCAAATATAAATCTTAACGACCCTAATACAAATGGGCTGAAGGAGTGTAATGCCTTTTCAATAAAGAAAAAAGTCGACCCCCATACTAAATAAACGACGGCATAGGAAAATAATACCTTCCCTGTATTTGTTGATTTTTTCGCTCCTTTGATCATATAAATCCCTCTCTTATTTTTCGTTAGGTATCACTAACTCTTGTTCTTCTTTAACTGTTTGTAATACAATTGTCGTGCGTGTTGAGATAATACCTTCAATTTTACCTAATGAATTACGCATTAAATCTACAAGACCTGTAGAATCCGAAGTACGCACTTTTATTAAGTAGCCGTCGTCTCCAGCAATATCATGTACCTCGAGTACTTCAGGTATCTCTGCTAAGGCTACACCCACTTTTTGATCACCAATAATATCATTTGATTTTATAAAAATAAAGGACAATAATTTTTGATCTAATGCCGCGGGATTTATCTTAGCATGATATTTCAAAATAACATTCTTTTGCTCTAGCTTCTTCACGCGCTCTAAGATTGCTGAAGGTGCCATACCTAATTCACGGGCGATATCAGCGTTATTTGTGCGGGCATTTGCCTGCATAATTCGTAAAATCTGATAATCGATTTGGTCTAAGCTAAATTCTACTTTTGTCATATTGAGTGCAAAGGTAAGCATTAAAGAATAATATTCAAAATAATTCTTTGTTAACTGAATATTATTCGGGCGTTAAGCTTTACGATTGAATATAATAGCATTATAATATTTAATTTATTGATTGACAGTCAAATAGTTGTTTCAGAATTTAAGCCCCCAAAAAAGCCAATGCTTCCTAAGCATTGGCTTTTTTAAAAATCGGATGATTTATAGCTATTTGAGAATAGGGAGCTCAATATAGGAGCTGTTATTCCTGTCATGGAAAATACGGTGCGTTGCTTTTTGAAAATCACTGGGCTGTGCTTCGTAGATATTCATAAATTTTTGCGGATTTCTATCTGCAAGTGGAAACCATGAGTTTTGAATTTGAACCATAATGCGGTGTCCCTTTTTAAAGGTGTGGCCGACATCGGGCAGCTCATAGGCTATTGTGGTCACCAGACCAGGCTCCATTGCTTTAGGTTGGGAAAAATTATCGCGGTATTTTCCACGCATAATCTCTCCACGCACAAGCATCTGATAGCCGGCCATCAAAATGGAGGAACCCGGGTTATTAGGAGCATCTTCCGGATATACGTCGATCAGCTTAACGACATAGTCCGCATCCGTACCCGAGGTGCTTACCCTAAGGTGCGCTTTTAAGGGGCCTGCTAAGGTAATGTCTTCCGTGAGGACGGACGTTTGATATACCTGAACGTCAGGTCTATTAGCTGCAAAGCGTTGATCATCGATCATATACTCGCGTGTGCGATTCTGCAATACACCTCCCTGGTGTGGGACGGGTTTATTAGGGTCGCTGACATATTCATCCCAGGAGTCCGTCCTTGCAACAGGCTCAAAACTCAGTCCTCCCTGCGCTTGCAAATAGAGTTTTTTAAATTCAATTTCATTAGGAGGCCAGTTAGTAAATTCTTTCCATTGATTAGACCCCGAAATAAATACCGTCGCTTCCGCATTGGTATAGCTTCCTTTACCTTTTAGATAGTGCTCAAAGAAAGGAAGTTCAAATTTCTCTTGGTAGGTCTTGCTCGTCTGTTGTTCAAACTGAATATCTCCCAAGGAGCTACCCTCAGAACGTACCCAGCCCCCGTGATACCATGGGCCAGCGACTAAGCTGACATGATTCTTTGGGCTTTGCTTATTAAGGCTTTTATAAGTTTCAAAAAGCCCATAGGCGTCTTCAGCATCGAATAATCCACCCACCACTAAGACCGCAGGTTTCACCTGCTTAACATGGCGTAAAATCTCGCGTGCTGTCCAGAAACTATCCAGGTCAGGGTGCTTTTCAAGGTCGTTCCAGAATTTGATGCGATTTCCGAAATAGCGGTCTTTAAGATTTTTGATGGAGCCAGCTTCTAAAAAGAAGCGGTAAATATCTTTCGTAGGGAGCGTTAGCCATGGAGGGCCCTCAGCGGGAAGGATGGGTTTCGGGCGCTCCACACCAAAGGTGCTCATAAAGCGGAAAGCATCCGTTAGAAAAAGGGCACCACGGTGGTGAAAGTCGTCCCCACGATACCAATCCGTAACAGGCGCCTGTGGCGATACAGCCTTGAGTGCAGGATGAGCGTTAATTAAGGAGGCTGTTGCATAAAAGCCGGGGTACGAGATGCCGTAGATGCCTACGTTTCCATTTGTATTTTTTAGATTTTTTAACAACCAATCGATGGTGTCGTAGGTGTCGGTGCTTTCATCAATGCTATGGTTATTTTCTGGGGTCATGGTAGGGCGGATATCTTCAAAATTTCCCTCCGACATCCATTTTCCACGAACATCCTGATAGACGAAGATATAGCCTGCTTTCATCATTGCAGGAAAATTGCCCAATGACTTTTTATACTCTTCCCCATAGGGGGCAACAGTATAGGGTGTTCTATTCAGTAGAATAGGGAATTTCTCTTTCGTATGTTTGGGTTGATAGATGACGGTAAATAGTTTGGTGCCATCACGCATGGGAATAAGCTTCTCGGTCTTGGTATAATGCTCCCTAACATACGCGCCATCATCCTGCTGAGCAACGCTAATAAAAGGTAGGCAATATATCAAAAGAAAAGCTAAGAGGTAGTGTTTCTTTTGCATAAGCTGATTTAGATTTCTATAAAACTACTAAAAATCTAAATCTTTTTAAGGATTAATTTTATTCCCCTAGCTCTGAGGGTTTTATAAGGCCTACTTTGACGCGTAGATTGTAAATTAACCTGCGTGTGCTAAGGGTAATTATCAAACCGATAAAACAGCCTAAAGTCACCGAAATAAAGCGTTCTAACGCCCCCATATAAGTATGAATCTCCTGCTCATGTACTAGCACGATCACAATGGCGACCATCGCAGTACGTGCCACGGCAAGGATATTTAGGAGTTTACAAATGATAATCGCGGAGAATATACCGATAAACATCATCCAAAATTCCGAGGCCTTTAAGGTGTAGCAGATTAAACCAATGGCAGAACCAATAAAATTTGATTTCGTACGGTCTATTGCAAGCTGCTCGGAGTCTTTTTCATCTGGCGATATGACAAGGAAAATAGATATCATCGTCCAGACGGTCGGAAATTCTGGAAATTCTTTATAAATTACAAAACCTAGCAAGAAGCCAATTAACACACGAATACTGTATATTATAAGATTGGATCCTAAGCTGTACCGAAGTATGGTTTGTTTCACTTGGGTCATGAATGGTATTTAGTGGTAATAAGTTATTACATACAAAAATAGGTGCTATCATTGACATATAAAAATTTAATCAATGCGTGATTGTGCGTTTTCTTAAATAAATATGTAAAAACAATTAGAAAGATGGTTTTTTTAAAGGTGAAATTCAGTAGATTTGTTATTCTATTCTATAAATAAAACTAACGTGAAGGAAATTCAATTATTTGAGAAATTAGCTGCAAGCTTGCAAGGCGATTTATTCTTTGATAAATCAGCGGCACATCATACCGTGCGTTTAGCGTATTCAACGGACGCTTCAGTGTATCAAGAGCTTCCTATTGCTGTGGCGATTCCAAAGTCCATAGCTGATATAAAATCCTTACTTTCTTTTGCGAAAGAACAGCAGCTTACCGTGGTCCCTCGGACCGCAGGAACTTCCCTTGCGGGGCAGGTTGTCAGTGCAGGAATCATTATGGATGTCTCTAAGCATTTTAACCAAATCTTAGAATTAAATGTAGAAGAAAAATGGGTGCGTGTGCAGCCCGGCGTTATTCGGGATGATTTAAATAATTACCTGAAAGCATTTGGCTTGATGTTCGGTCCAGAGACTTCTACAGCCTCACGTGCGATGGTGGGCGGCATGATTGGCAACAACTCCTCCGGTCTACACTCAATTGTATGGGGCGATACCCGTGAAAATCTGATCGCAGCACAAGTGCTCTTAGATGATAACTCTGAGGTGGAGTTTACCACGCTATCCCAAGAAGCATATTTCAAAAAATTGATCCAAAAGGACCGCGAGGGCGTTATATATCGCCAGCTAAATGCACTTATTACCTCACCAAAGAATAAGGCCGCTATTGCTGCAGGCTATCCTAAGCAATCCATTACACGTAGAAATACCGGGTACGCCCTAGACTATCTCATAGAAGAAGAGCGTCCTTTTAATATGTGTAATCTATTGGCCGGTTCGGAAGGTACCTTAGCGGTGATCACAGAGGCGAAATTAAAGTTATTACCACTGCCACCAAAAGAACTAGGGCTACTGTGTGTGCACTTTGAAGACATGATATCCTGTATGCATGGGAATGTCGTAGCCTTAGCACATCAACCCGAAGCTTCAGAATTAGTAGACAAATATATTCTTGATTTTACGGATGGGCATCCGACGTATCAGTACAACAGATTTTTTATTGAAGGAGATCCACAAGCGCTCTTAATTATTGAGTTCCGTGGTGATACAGCTGCAGAGGTTGCAGCTAAAGCGGCAGCCCTACGCGCAGACCTAGAAAGTCAGCAGCTGGGCTATGCGTACCCTTATATTACGGGGCCACAGACCAACTTGGTTTGGGATGTGCGTAAAGCAGGTTTGGGATTAATCCGGAATCTTCCAGGCGATAGCCAACCAGTCAATCTAATTGAAGATTGTGCCGTTTCCCCGGAAGATCTTCCAGCATATGTCGCTGATATACAGCAAATGTTAAAAGAAGAGGGTGTTCATGCCTCTTACTACGCACATGCGGGGGCTGGGGAGTTGCATATTGAGCCTTTTGTAAACTTAAAAACGGAGGCTGGTAAGAAGACCTTCCGTTCGATCTTGGAGCGTACCACGGATTTAGTGATAAAATATAATGGTTCCCTTTCTGGGGAGCATGGTGATGGTCGTCTCCGCGGTGAATTTATTGGTAAAGTACTCGGCGAGGAGGTTTACACCTTATTAGAAGAGGTGAAGCAGATATTCGACCCCCAAGGTGTATTCAATGCCAATAAAATTGTTAATACTCCGCCCATGGACACCGCCTTACGTTACGATAATAATCAGAACCGTACGGATATAAAGACTTACTTTGATTTCTCTAAGGATGAGAGCATTCTACGTTTAGCAGAAAAATGCTCCGGCTCTGGTGACTGCCGAAAGACAGAAATTACTGGAGGCACAATGTGTCCATCATTTATGGCTACGCGCGATGAAAAGGATACCACACGTGCAAGAGCAAATATGCTTCGTCAGTTTTTAACGAACTCCACAAAGACAAACCGCTTTGATCATGAAGAGTTAAAAGAAGTGATGGACTTATGCTTAAGCTGTAAAGGTTGTAAGACAGAATGCCCTTCCTCGGTGGATGTCGCGAAGATGAAAGCGGAGTTTTTGCAGCACTATTACGATGCGCACGGGGCTTCATTCCGAGCACATGTGATTGCTAATTTCACTTACTCGCAGCAATTGGGATCTTTCGTGGCACCCTTATATAATTTTATCGTGAAGAATAGTATTCTTTCAGGTATTGTTAAGAAGACAATTGGATTTGCGCCATCGCGCTCACTACCAACGGTTGCAGGAACGACACTTTCAGCATGGGTGAAAAAACAGAAACCCCTGGTTGCAGCGCGCCGTCGGGTATACCTATTTTCCGATGAATTTACAGAGTATAACGATGCCGAAATAGGTATGACAGCCTATAAATTGCTGACAGCCCTCGGCTATGAGGTCATTATTCCTAAGCATATTCAGTCTGGCCGTACATACCTTTCAAAAGGATTTGTAAAAGAAGCAAAGAAAATAGCCAACAAAAATATTAATTTCCTAAAAGACCTTATTACTGCGGAGACACCCCTTTTAGGTATTGAGCCTTCAGGCATTATAACATTTAGAGATGAGTATTTATCGTTAGTGGAAGCTGATTTGTTTAGCGCAGCACAGCGCGTGGCGAAGCATGCCTTAATGATTGATGAATTTCTAGTAAGTGAAATAAAAGCTGGCCATATTAAACAAGCGCAGTTTACACAAGAAGCTAAAAACATTAAGCTCCACGGTCACTGTTATCAAAAAGCTTTTCACCTGGTACAGGCTACAGAAACGCTATTATCATTCCCTGAAAACTTCCAGGTGGAGGTGATACCTTCCGGATGTTGTGGTATGGCAGGCTCTTTTGGCTATGAAAAGGAACATTTTGATGTATCTATGAAAGTGGCGGAATTGGTCTTGCTACCCGCAGTAAGAGCTGCCGCACCGAGCACCTTAATTGCTGCCGCAGGAACTTCCTGCAGGCATCAGATTAAAGACGGTGTAGGACGTAAATCCTATCATCCCGTAGAAATTCTATATGATGCATTAATTAAATAATCTATGAAAGGCGAGCTATTACTCGCCTTTTTTTAATATATTTAAGAGAGCATCATATGGAATTACCATAATTTTTTCATCTTATTAAGTAAAAAAGCATATGCAAATAATGAAAATAATATTAGCAGCCGGCACCCTGCTGAGCTGTGTAGCCTGTGGGGGTCAAACTGGCGATACGAAAGGTGTAAAAGACACCTTAAATTTAGTGGAGCTGACAAATACGGCAAACAGCGGGGGGAGACATTTTTTTCTTCGTATTGTTAATGAGCGATTGACAGATAGCTCCGTGGTGTATACCGTGAAGTCACTTTATGAGAAAGATACCGTAGGCTTGAATTTTGAATTTAGCAATAACATTCCTGCAGGCGTAAAGACAGATGGCACGGTGGATGAACAACAGGGATTCTCCGAAGGAAGCCTAAAGATTTCGAGCATAGGCCTGGAGTCTGATAAGTTTGTCAAAGCATTATCCACGCTCTTAAATACGGGGTCTCCTACGAAGATGACAGATAAGGTTATTATGCCTACCGTATATTCTTCCAATAAAGTCGCTGTAGACCTCTCGAAAATCGCTACCTACAGTTTTAAAATATTTATCCCTAATGTGACACAGGTTCCAGCAGAGTTATTCTTTAAGCTAGACCTTTACAAGAAGTCAATTGAATTCTCGGAAAAGTCGCCAGAATTTAGAGCGGGGCTCGTCGCAGCCTTCACGGAATAAAAAACAAAAAGCTGTACCATCTAGATGGTACAGCTTTTTTGTTTCATAGGATTTAATATTTTTAAAAGTCTATTTTAAAGCGTGCTCTAAAACCCCATTTCGGAGCATTCGGGTGATCCAAATAGTTTATTCTTCTAACCATATCCACACGCAGTATTTTGAATATATTCGTTAAGCCTACGGAAGCTTCCATATAAGGTGCTGAACCGAAGGTATAGGACGTTTGCTCCGCTTTATCATTCTGTTGGAACTCGAATAAACTCGGGTTAAAGTCCGGGTTATTTTCTTTACGTAAGCCTCCATAGATCGCTTTGAAAGAAAATACTTCACGCCATTTCAAACGTTTTATCAGAGGCGTTTTATTTAAGATAAAACCATTCATATAATACTGAATATTAACGGCAGCATGGTGGTCAGACACAAACTCTAAGAAGTTCATTAAGTTGTATGAATTCAGCTGATAAGCATAAGTCTGATTGGCTCTATGAATCGTTAGGAATGGAAAAGGAATATCCTTTCCAGCAATATACGTTCCATCTAAGGTAACATCAGCATAGCCAAATTGAGATAAATAAACACGCTTAAATGCCGAAGCTGAGAAGTTGTGGTAAGCATATTCTCCTTGCATCACATCTTTTAATCCAGCCGTATAGGATAAATTAAAGATGGGGTACGGGTTGAAGATTGGCGTACGGTATAATTTACCTTGGTAAAATTCCTCATTTGGAGCATAACGGATGCCTACAGATAGTTCCGTAGAATTTAATTCTTGGAAATACCGGTAAGAACCATCTTCCTGTTCTGTTTTATATGTTAAAGATCCCGCAGGTGACTGCTTAGTCTTATTGAAGCCTAGATTTATGGAAAGGTGGTTTTCAAATTCCTTTCTGTAATCTACGCGGTAGACATCGTTATAGATATAACTTTCATTTTCCCCACGTTTGAAGGATAGTAGAAAATTGTCCTCTTGAATAAATTCTAAACTCTGCCCAGGAATCTTTGTGTCTCTTTGAAAGGAGGCACGAATATAATGCTGAGGGAAGGAGTATACAGATTTATTATTAAAAGCGTATGTTCCTGAGAGAAAATATTTCCATTTCTCATCCTTAAAGCCATAAGCAGCATATGTTTCCGCATAGAAACGTTTACTAAAACTTTCTGTCGTTCTACCACCAAGGCGCAATCTAAATCCTTCCACCGGGTTGAAGCTGTAAAAAGTATTTACAGGACCTACTTCCACAGGGCCAAATTGCTTATATCCAGATAACACCAAGGCTGCGATATCCATAAATCTTCGAAAAGAAGGCATGGACTGTAGCGTATCTAAGTTATGGTAGATCTTTAGCTCATTAGCTAACAAGGGAGTCTGACGCTTTTGAGCCCAGAAAGTAGGATCTGACTTCTTTTCTTCCGTGTAGGCGATAACTTTGTCCGGGCCCTCATAAATGCTATCAGGAAGAGCGATGCCGGATTTATAATCTTTAAAGTTTACCGTTCTATTTCCTTTGATCCCTTTACCGTTATCGGTGATTGCAAAATCAATACCTAAAGAACTTTTTGTTAAGTAAAAACGATTATTGGCATCCTTATCAAACTTTAAGTCTACATTAAGATCCCGTACAAAATTTAAATTAATATCTTCAGTGACGCCCAATGCAGCTTCCGATACAGCGTAATTTCCATCTAACGTTACATACAACTTACCTTTAAAGAGTAAATCGGATTTATTCCGAGGGAAGAAGCTTAACTCGACCAAGTTAGGCTGCACCGTCTTAATCGTATCTGTAATATAAAAGCGATAAAATGAAGGCGCTGAGTTGGCTATTGGACTTAAAAACTGATTCGTTAAGAGCGTGATATTGTTGTCATAAATATCTACTTCCTCATACAATTTATTGAAGTATGCTGAAATCCCATTATTATCGACAAATTTAGGGTCAAACTGAGCGCGTTGATGTCCTAGCACAATTTCTTTACGCTTATTAGGGTCTTTTCTATAATATACTTGAGCTACTTTCTCCTCAATAAAGGCTGGTAGGTAGTATTTATTCGCAGTCTTTGCCGAGTCATCCGTTTCAAATAAGAACTGATAATTCTTAAATACCTTCCGGTTGACGAATTTCTCCGAAAGATTACTTAGGCCTAAAGATATTTTCTCGTATTGCTCATATTGCGCGTACTGCTGACCTGTCAAGCGATTTTTATCTTTATGCTCAATTACTTTACGGATGAGGGCTACAGCAGGATTATCCTTATTAGAATATTTTCTCTTCGGCGCCTTGATGACCACTTCACCTAAGAGGTTATCCTGAGATACTAAGGAAACATCGATCGTTTGCGTGGGAGCTGTTGTCAGGACGATATCTTTGCTATCATAGCCTATATAGGAAACTCTAATTTTTGTATAGTTGCCATTAATTTTAAGTTGATATTGGCCATTATCATTTGTTTGCGTGCTATTACCTACAGGGGCGCCAATAACGGCAATGGTAGCTCGTGGTATAGGCTGCTTGCTATCGTCTGCAATAACGGTCCCTTTTAATAGCAACTGTTGAGCAACGGCATTTAACGTCAACAAGGAAAACAGGATACCTAAAAAAAGGACCTGTATCTTATTTTTCCAAAGTTTAGGAGTGTTCATATTTATTATATCAACTTAATTCTGCTTTACGCATGGCTAAAAAACTTAATTTCTGACTTTTTAACCATTTTGTTCTAAATATTCGAGTACAAATTAACACATTTTTTATATCACTAGAAAGTAATTTTAAGTTTACTTTAAGTCGCTACAGACCACATCACTAACTTTATTCATTAAAACAGTGTTTAAACAAGTTTTGTTTCATTGTACACCTATATAACGTTTATTTTTTGACATTCGCGTGAATTATATGGTAAAGAATGTTAAAATTCTGCCGGTATATTAAAGGAGATAGACTCCTTAGTAATGGGGTGAATAAATTCAATGTATGCCGCATGTAGATACAATCTATCGGCTACTTTACCATATAAGTCATCCCCATAAATGGGGGTATTTAAGCCGGCATGATGTGCCGCATGGACGCGTAATTGATGCGTGCGCCCAGTAATCGGGTAGAAGCTCACTAGGGTTTTATCATCCCGTAGAGCAATCACTTCCCAGGCTGTCCTTGCGGGCTTTCCATGCTCATAGCATACCAGCTGTCGGGGTCTATCTTCTAAATCTACCCGTAGCGGTAACTCAATAAAGCCTTCATTTTCTTGTAGCCTACCAGCGAGGAGTGCTTCATAGCGCTTCTTGACGGTTCTATTTGCAAATTGCTGTTGTAAATATTTGTGCGCCGCTTTGGTCTTAGCGATCACCAATATTCCGGAGGTTGACATATCCAGTCTATGCACGATTAAGGGGCTATCCGAAGTTGGAAGATAGGTTTTCATGCGAGTGTAAACGGAGTCTTTCACATAAATACCTGGTACCGATAAGAATTCTGCGGGTTTATTAATAATGAGTATAGCTTCATCTTCATAGAAAATGGGGAGCTCTACATCTGCGGCTGTATTTATTAATAGGGGATTCGGGTCTAGGGGGATACCTTTCAGCATATGCCCTAAAATGGGTTCGCATTTACTCTTACATGCCGGGTAATACTGCTTATGTTGTCTTACTTCGGCGCCAAAACTCTGACCCCACCAAAATTCAGCCATTGCAATAGGTCTTAGGTCATTGGAAAATGCATATTGAAGCAACTTCGGAGCAGCACATTCACCAGCAGCAGCAGGGGGAAGTTGCTGTAGGGCTTCTTGAAATATTTGTGCGATATTCTTACGTTCTAAATCTTTATTTAGAAAATAATATTGTTGAAACAAATACTGCTGCAGCTCCGCAGACTTTTGTTTTCGCGCATTTTTTAAGGATTGAATTTCCGTTTCGAGGTCCGCTAGGGCGTTTGTTTTTTCGTTTATTCGCTGATTCCAGTGTGCTACTAGCTGATTGAGCTCAAACTTATCGCGCAGACTTTGCTTAATAAAATCTGCTTGCAAGCGGTCGTAATCAGGGGTATCAGGGCTTAATGCAAGGCGTGCTTGAGCGCGCTCCTGCTTCAAAGATTTATTGGCTATTTTTTTGGCAGCGACCTCTTGCGTACTTTCCGCTGTAAGTGCGGCAATTTCATTTTTCAAAAATTGTCTTTGAGGATTTGACTCACAGGTTGCTAATGCAGCGTTGTAGGCATTCAATATCTCTTCCTCTTGGAGAAAGTAGCTGTCCTTTTGCAGCATATCAAATACAGGAGGAACCAACCTTTTATGGTTATTTATGCCCGCTAATTTTCCGGAGCATGCTGCAATATATCCGATTTCTCCCGCCTTATTTTCTACGACGAGTACACCGAACATTTTCCCGATTGCAGGGCTATTGTCTGCTGGATTTAACCCAAAGTTGTGCTTGAAGTCTTGCTGGTTAAGTAAGTATTCCTGAAGCTCTTCAGCGGCAATTTCAGCTAAGGGGTGGGGTTGGTAGCAGAAGGGGAACGTAAACAATGCGGGAGCCTTTAGCGTAGCAATTGAAGTTTTAAAAGACGTAAAATAAGTATGCTGCATAAGTAATTAACCTTCTCTATAAAGGCCTTCAAATTTACGAATATAAATCTACGCAATGATAAAAAGGTGTATAATAGGGTAACTTTCTTGACATTTAGCAGACGAAATTTTTTTTCTTTTGATAAACAAATTTATAAATTTATTGTTTTAGTTTTAAAATTAAGTTAGCAAGATGAAAGTAAATATTGGATTAAAAGAGCAGGATCTACAAGCCACTACAGAGTTATTAAATAAATTATTAGCCAATGAACACATTCTATATATGAAGACGCGAAATGCGCATTGGAATGTTGTAGGTAAAGATTTTCATGCACAGCATCTATTCTTTGAGACACAGTACAGTGCCATTCAAACGTTTATTGATGATATTGCCGAGCGTGTCCGTGCCTTAGGTCATATCGCGGTTGCTACCTTAAAGCAATATTTGGAGTTAACGCATTTGGATGAGGAGGAGTTTATAAAGAATGATAGCATCAGTTATATCAAGGCTTTACTTTCGGATCATGAGTCTATTATTATTCAGCTTCGTGCAGATATTGAGGTGATCGGTGAAAAGTATGGCGATGAGGGAACGGCAGATTTCCTAACGGGTTTGATGGAATCTCACGAGAAGATGGCATGGATGTTACGGGCACATCTTTCGTAGTTAATACGACAGAAATGTGTGAAATAAATTTATTGTTATATAATACATGATAATTTGTTTATTTTTGCTGGATAATACGCATTGAACAAGAAATTTATATAACATGATTATACAGCCAAGAACAAGAGGGTTTATTTGTTTGACATCTCACCCTGAAGGATGTGCTCAAAATGTGAAAAACCAAATTGACTACGTTAAATCAAAAGGTGAAATTAAAGATGGTCCTAAAAAGGTATTAGTAATTGGTGCTTCTACAGGATTTGGTATTGCTTCTCGTATCTCTGCAGCTTTTGGCTCTGGAGCGGCAACGATTGGTGTATTCTTCGAAAAACCAGCTGCTGAAGGTAAGCCAGGTACTGCAGGTTGGTACAATACTGCTGCTTTTGAGAAAGAAGCTTCGGCTGCAGGACTTTACGCAAAAAGTATCAATGGTGATGCATTTTCCGATGATATTAAAAAACAAACAATCGATTTAATAAAAGCTGACTTAGGTCAAGTAGATTTAATTATTTATAGTTTAGCTTCTCCAAGACGTACACACCCAAAAACTGGTGTTGCATATTCTTCAGTACTTAAGCCAATTGCTGTACCATTCTCTGATAAAACAGTAGATTTCCATACAGGGGTAGTTTCAGATATCACTATCAACCCAATTGATAATGAGGAAGAAATTGAAAATACCATTGCTGTTATGGGTGGTGAAGATTGGAAATTCTGGATTGAAGACTTAAAAGCTGCCGGTGTATTGGCTGAAGGAGTTAAGACGGTTGCTTATTCTTATATAGGCCCTGAATTAACGTACCCGATCTACCGTAACGGTACGATTGGTAAGGCTAAAGATAATTTAGAAGGTACTGTACCTGCTTTAAATGAGTTATTAGCGGACTTGAATGGTGTTTCTTACGTGTCTGTAAATAAGGCTCTTGTTACGCAATCTTCTTCTGCAATCCCTGTTGTGCCGTTATATATCTCACTTTTATATAAAGTGATGAAGGAAAAAGGTATTCACGAAGGATGTATTGAGCAAATGCAACGTTTATTTGCTGAGCGTTTATTCAATGGTGCGGATGTTCAGTTAGATGAAAAAGGTCGTATCCGTGTGGACGATTTAGAGATGCGTGCAGATGTACAGGCTGAAGTTTCGGAATTATGGAAACAAGTTTCCACGGAAACATTACCTACAATTTCTGATATCGCAGGTTACCGTGATGAGTTTTTCCATTTATTTGGATTCAACTTCCCGGAAATTGATTACACAAAAGATTCTAATGAATTGACTATGATTCCTAGCATTGCTGGATAATTAGTTTTTTTATTCTTATAGTGAAAGCCATCTTATTCAATAGGATGGCTTTTTTTATAAATCAGATTACTAAGGGCTCACCAAAATAATTTGATTATGAAATCTTCCGAATTCCATCGTGTTGTAAAAAGCAAAGGCTGGAAACATAAGCGTAGTATTGGCAGTCACTACATTTACGAGAAAAATGGGCGTATTTATTCGGTGCCTTATCATGGTGCCAAAGAGGTGTCACGGGGTTATTTAAAGAAGCTATCAAAAATTCTAGATTTGGATTTATTTTAGCGAATTTCTAGTTGTTGTTTTATGGAAAAGGCCTCGCTAATTTTGTTAGCGAGGCCTTTTCTTATTGGATATATCTTAAAGTTATTCTTTTACTTAAGGGATTCTATAAATTACGGCATTCAGATTTATGCCTGCTCCAACTGCGGCGAACATAATATGTTGACCTGACTTAAACTGATGACCTTCAAACTTTCCTTTCGCGATGAGGTCATAGAGCGTGGGAATTGTTGCTACGGAGCTATTTCCTAGAAAGGAGATACTCATAGGCATCTTTTCCAGCGGTGCTGGCTTAATCTGATAAGCTTCAAAGAGCCTTGACAGAATTGCTTCGTCCATCTTTAAATTTGCTTGATGAATTAAGAAGGTATCGATATCAGCAATTTCTATTGGAGAGGCCTCGATGCATTCTTTCATTATTTGAGGCACATGTGTTATAACTTGCTCATATAATTTGTGGCCATCCATTTTCAAAAACAGATTTTCAGTGGTAGCATCAGGGTTATAGGATTTCTCCATACGTAATGCTAAGGCATGAGGGTAGGCTAGCGACTTAGCTTGTTGCGTCAAAATTCCAATGGGAAACTCACTTTCCTTTGCTTCCAAGATTACTGCTCCAGCACCATCGGCATAGATCATGCTATCGCGGTCGTGCGGGTCGGAAACTCTAGAAATTGTTTCGGCGCCTATAACAAGTACGCGTTTATAGATTCCTGCTTGGATAAATTGATTGGCTTGAATTACCGCTTGCAACCATCCGGCACAGCCGAAGGGTAGGTCGTAGGCTATCAGCTGAGGATTGAGAATTTGCAATTTATATTTTACTCTTGCCGCTAGGGAAGGTACACAATCTGATTGGCCGCTTGCTAACGTTACATCACCAAAATTATGTGCTACAATCAGACAGTCTAATGTTTCAGCGTCTATCTTAGCGTCGGCGATTGCTTCAATGGCAGCTTCCGTCGCAATGTCAGAGGCCACTTGATCAGGGCGTACATAGCGTCTTTCAGAAATCCCTGTGATCTGATGGAATTTATTAATAATAAATTCATTGGTTTTAGCTATTTTCTGCTTACAAGGGTCATAAAATGTATGATGTAGAAAATCTTCATTGCGCATTATAACTTCAGGAAGGTAACTTCCGCTGCCAACTATAATGGAATAAACAGAGGGTTTTGACATTTTTATATTAATTGAATTATACCTTTTGGACACGATGTTAAGCAAATGTATTTTGCTTTATAAATTTAAGAACTTTCCGGTTAAATAGAACGCTATTAAGTAGGATATATCACTTCAACTTTCAAGCCAATATTAATTCTATGAATTAGCCTGTAGTGGGGGGTTATATGTTTTTAACTAGTTTTTCCAATAGCGCGATATATCTATCATTTAAGTTTTCATGTTTTTCAACTATTTTCAAATATTTATCTTCCCAATCTATCGTCTTAATAGGGGGGGCTTTAGTTTCAGCAATTGTAGAAGTTTCCATTTCTCTCAGCATTTCACCATCACCTGTTAATAACCAAGTTGGATTATATAATGTAAACTTGTTTGCAATCGCTAATATGATTTCTGTGGAAGGCGTTGGGTAGTTTCCATTCCTAACATCTTTTTTAAATAATCTTGTAATAATCTGATGAGAGATATTATTAAGCTTATTTGCAAACTGCAAGACTATACCGTCACATTCTCGCGCTATTATTATTTTTATTCGTTGACTTATCGGGTTTTCCATCTTAAAAGCTAGGTTTTTCATTTGTTTGCATTCTAATTAAACTTGTTTGACTTCTTCTTTTATGCAGCTTACTGTGCTGTTAATTGTCGATTGCAAACAAGTTGTACCAAAGATAGCTTTAATAGATGAGATAATAAAATAGTCACTGTTAATTGTTAGTAGATTTATTTCTTAATTTTAATTATACTTAGCAGGTGATTTTTAAACAAGTTTGCAATTCAACTTTTTATTTTTACTAGCTCTTACCTGTTTAATTACCGAACATTAAATAAAAAAGAGGCTGCCTCATTTATTTTGAGACAGCCTCTTTTTATTTTTAACAATCTATCTGGTAGTTTATTGTGTTTAGTTCCTCACACAACGTACATTGTAAAAATTGGATTCTAGAACAGATAAACCAAGCAAACCTAATGTTAGATTATAGTTGTGTTCAACTTTATTAAAACCATCATTTCTTGTGAAGTAAGTATAAGCTTGACCAACATCCAGTAGACCAGGTATACCAAGGAGTGTAATTAAATTTTCTTGAGCCCAGTAATAGGCTGAAGATCCATGTGATGAATTAGAAAAGGTAAGCAAAAATTCATTTATAATACTCACTTCACCGATGTAACCATTAGCGTTAAATCTTAATTTATTACTGGGGTAGGTTCCTGCCTGAGGTACTGCTGATTCTGAGTCAAATTCCCAATATCCTAACGTGCTAGTAACGCCATCTGACCCATTACTGTAATATGTTAGATTTTTATTTCTTGTTGGTGCATTTGCTGTTGAAGTTTGACTTGATCCAATAAGAGATTTATCAGCTTCTCCAAGTGATTTCCAATCATCATTATTTGCCGATCTCCAAACATTTACAGGGTGTACTTTTAAACAAGGGTCTCCACCATTAGTTGCGAATATTGACTGATCCTTATATTTAGCAGGCTGATCTGATAAGAAAGCAAACATGGATTTATAGTCTTTATTCTGTTGGTGAGCATAGGTATGGTAGAATCTGTATGGATTTCTATTCCCTTCACCAGTAAAATAAATATTTTGTCTTGCCCATCTCACAAGTCTAGAGCCTGAGACTATACCTAATGAATTATACCCTAATCCCGTAAGATTTAACGGCGATTCAATTAAATCAATTTTTAATCGATAGTTTTTATTTTTCTGAATTTTTACGGCTGTAAAGTCGAAGTTACTTTCAAGATTTGTAAATGCACGCGTTGTATTGTTGTCAATTTTAATGCTTAAATCTTTTAATTTAACACGAAAAGCAGCAATATCAGTTGTGGGAACACTATATATATACGCTACCTTTCGGTCGTTATATAATGGCTCTACATTAACGAACATGGGAGTTGGAGGCGGCGTCACACTATTATGCACTTGATTAGGCAACTCATAATCTAGGACTGAAGCTGGCACAAAAGTTCCTGTCAACAGGTTGAAGTCTCCTTTTTTTAGGTTTAATTTTGTTGGCGTTGTAGTTCCTGAGAATAGTTCAGCATTAATTTTTTCTATATCATCTGTAAACATGCCACGTGCATCAAATTCTATTGAAATTCGCGCCATTTGCTGTAGAAAACTAATATTAAGCGGTTTATTTCCTGTAGCAGAGATTGTCACTTCGCCTGCTGCATACACCAATTCCTTATTTTGAATACCCGGTAGGGTTAACGATGTGTTAGTATAAGTTGCAATGGCTGGATTATCCGCAGAATTAAACGAGTATGCATACCAATAATAGGTATCACCTTTAATCACATCAATCCGTTGTGTAGCGGCGTTTCCAGGTGTACCCTGGTTTGCAGTAAGTACACGGTGAGTATAATAAGTTTGCGTTGAGCCTGTTTTTTTAAATAGAAAGAGGACATATTTTGTTCCGTCTTTCATTGGTACAGGTACATTTCCTGGGGAGGTCGTTTCCGCGAGCAGCTTCTTATTTTTTTCTTCCACAGGAATTCCAGCCGTTTGTATGGCGTCAAACTCTTTAAATTCCTTAATATTAGGCTTATCATTTAGGCCATTTTTATTATTTGAAGCTACTTTTTTAGGCTCAGTGACTTGAATGTCTTCCGGGTTTGATAGCGTCACATTTACTTCTAGGCCTGATTCTTCAACTTGTGTACCTCCACCGTTGGATTCTTTTTTATCACAACTGTTTAATGAAAATAGAAGCGGGATGGCTAGCGTTAGCAATTTAATTTTTTTGAGTTTCATATTGGTAGGTTTATAGGTATTAAATATCCCCTCTTTTATACTCATCATTATCCAGCGTTGGACGTTCTAGCAGCCATGATTCTACATGTGGTTGATAATTATTGCTGTTATCACCTCCAGATACTTGCGCTGAAGAATTGGCTATCGAAGATTCCACTTGCACAAGAGTTAATTCAAACTTGGGAGATAGGTATTTATTGCTTGGTTTCATAGTTTATAATGTTAAAATTTAAATAAAATGTTTTTGTAACATTCTGTTTCCTAGGGTGGTATTGTATTCATAGCATGTGAAATTAAAAGGTCTAAAAATTTAATTTAACTATTAACTAGTAGTATAATGTGCGGCTTGAAACTTATAACGGAGGGAGCGGAATTTCATTAATATTTATCTATGAGGTATAAAATCCTCTATAATTAAATAATAATTAATAAATGTTCTAAAAATTGACAGTCAATTCTTTACGATAGATTTAATAAACGTAAGGAATAAAATTTAATTATCATATTTTATTTTAATAATTTTTTATCGCTGCTTGAAATTTAAGATTTCGTGGATGTTATTCTTTTTCGCCATTGGAATTTATGGAGTGGCGGATTATAAATTCAAAAAGCCTTCCAAGAATACAAGGCTTTTTAAAAATTACCTTCTAGAAGGTGTAAATTTTCGTAGATACAGCAGTTAATCAGGGGACTTTAGTAAGCTGCAGTGAAAATGGTTTGACTGTATTTTGGTGCTTCAATCTCATCTGCAATAGCTACTGCAAGATCCTCAACAGATAGTGTGCTTTTTCCATTCTCATCAAATATTGGATGATTCATACGATGTCTATAATTACCTGTTCTACCAGTTGTAATTCCGGGATGAATCTCAAAGGCAGGACTAAAGTAAAGCCAATTTAAATCTTCTTCACGCTTAAGGATCTGATAGTATTCCCTAGCAGCAAGGGCTACAGCTTTGAATGCTTCTGGAAATTCTGGTGTATCTACCGCTTGAATTAGCTCGTTGACATATAAAGTTCCCGCACCACCGATTACTATAAAGCGCTTAACCTTGGCCAGTTTTACTGCTTTAAGAATAGATGTAGAACCATCTACAAACTTTAAATGCATATTTTCCTGATTCCAACCGGCACTAAAAGCGCTCACTACGACATCATATTCCGCGAGTTCTTTAGCCAATTGATCCGTCTGGTTTACATCCAAACTACGATATGTCAGATTTTGCGTATCAGATAGGATGTTTTGTCTGCATATTCCTAGTACCTGATGATTCCTTTCTACTAATTCCTTTGTAATAGTTTTACCAACGAAACCGGAAATACCAATAATTGCTATTTTCATATATTTTCTAATTAACAAACTTATCAAAAGTAAATTATTAGGGCATTAAACACATTCTATGTTACCTTTTAGTAACTAATTACCAAAAGGTAACTATCTTAGTCTAAAATTTATGCATGGAGAAGACAAAAATTGAGCTATCTGAACAATGTCATATGTCAATGAAGGCGATTAGTGATGTTCAAGATTTAATGGGGGGAAAATGGAAATATCTTATTATTTCGTCATTATATTTTTTAGATAAAATGAGATTTATGGATTTAAAAAGACAGATAGGCACAATAGCGCCGAAGGTTTTATCAAAAGAACTAAAAGATTTAGAAGTTAATCATTTGATAATAAGAACCGTCTGTAATACCAAGCCTATTACTGTAGAATATGAGTTGACCACCTTGGGACGCAGTCTACATAAAATAATTACCGCCATGGCAGAATGGGGTATAGATTACCGTAGTACAGTATTAAAATAACCACCTAATTATAGAAAAATGAAAATAAACCTACCGCACAGCCTATCCTGTGCCTTCTTGCTACTCCTAGGTCTAAATGGTCTAAGTCAAACACAAGCACAGAGTAAGCCCTCGACTGACTTTAAAGATTCCTCCAAATGGAACTTAATTTTTGAAGATGAATTCAATGGACAGGATGGATTTGATACTGCCAAGTGGTCCTATTCCCCGAGATGGAATCCCGCATGGGCAAAGTTCTTAACTCATTCTGAAGATTATGTGAAGCAAGGAGGAGGGAATATGCTATTCCGCATGGACAATAAGTCCATAGCAGGGGATCCTGTTCCTTATCATTCAGGAGGTATTCAAACATCCAAAAAATTTAGTTTTCAATATGGTAAAGTTGAAGTCAGAGCGAAATTTAATCAAGGTAAGGGTTCATGGCCTGCGATTTGGATGATGCCTGAGGTGCCTCATCAGTATGGAGATTGGCCTAAAAGTGGTGAGATCGATATCATGGAACATGTTAATACGGAAGCTGTGGTGCATCAAACGATACACTCAGAGCGCGAGACCAATGAAAATGGCGCTAGTAATGCGACAACACAAGTACCTTATAATGCGGATGATTTCAATACCTATGGTATTATTTGGGATGCCGAGAAAATTGAATTTTTTGTGAATGATGCGTTAACATACACCTATCACAAGTCTGGATTCTGGCCTTTTGATAAGCCCTTTTACTTAATATTAAATCAATCTGGTGGTGCTGGCTGGCCTGGAGCTATTGTAGATGCCGATCTGCCGTTTGAAATGTATGTAGATTATGTGCGCGTATATCAAATAAAAAAATAATATCATTTTATTAAATCAAAAATTACACTAAATTCACAAAACACCAAATCTTCCATATTTTAAATGAATATGAAGCTGAAAAATCAACGAATGATATCGTTCGTGAACATGGTTTTTCAACAGGCACTTTTGAAGATCAATATATTTATGTTAACGAAAATTTTTATGAAGTAAAACATTTGAAGAACACTATCGGAATTGTAAATAAACTCGATAAAGCTTCATTTTTCATAGAAATTGGATTTATTATTAAAGGTGATTAAAATCCTGAATACCTGAAATTTTACAGCAAAAATGCTATTTAGATAAATAGAAACTACAGCTAATAAGGTATTGTCAAAAGCGGGGATGAACGGCTTCGATTGAACTTTTTTATTAAATTTAAATTGTGGTATTTCTATTGGGCAATAGTGTTAAAACTCCCCGCCTTCGGAAATACCCCAAACGTTAGCTGATATTTTAAACCAATGCAATGATACAAAACGAACATACGGAAAGATTAAATGAAGTTTTAGATTTATCTTGGGAAATTTTTAAATCTCAATTTATTAATAAGAGGCACGAAATAAATAAAGAAGCACCTTTTCAACATCATTTTGCAGACATTATTAACAAGGTTGGAAATCTATTTTGTTTAACACGAGAAGATGCCTTTTACACTGACTTGGAAACGAAATTTCCTAATTTGAAATTTGAAAATAAGCACAAGTATATTGACATTACTTGTGAATTTTACAAAAAAAGTAAGTGCGCAATCGAGCTAAAATTTAAAAAAGAAAGTCAAGGTGCTCAAGACCACGGGCGGATTGATATTTTTCAAGATCTTGAAGCCGTAGAATTGGCTTGCAAAGAGGTATTTAACATTGGGAAATTATATGTAATAACTGATAGTAAGGCATATATTAAACAATCTATCAAAGGAGTTGGAACCATTTTTTCGACGCATAATGGTTATAAGACAATTCCAAATGTACCTTATGTCTCGACTTCAAAAGGAAGAGATAATATTTCAATTATGCTCCAAAATGAATATAACTTTAATTGGGAAGAAATCCAAGGATACTATTTTTTATCAATTACGATTAGAAAAAAGTTTCTTTAGCACAGAAGTTAGAAAATCAGGAGGCAGATGAAACTACAAGCATCGTTGATGCTTGTCGACGTTATGATGTATAAGCAAAACCATGATATATCGCTGTTATCAGAATTATTGCAGGAGTATTATTACCCTAAAAACATGCTAGATGAGTGATTTTTTTACCGATACAAACCATTTGGGACAGATCACCTTCGGGATGGATTTCAATCTCTTCCACAGGAAGGTGTGTAGGTAATTGAGCACGTCCTTTATGGTTTGGACGTTTGCGGACATACTCGATTTTTTCTTTGATAAAACCTATGCTATGAGCGTAGGGCAAACATCAGTATAAACGAATTAATTGGGAGAGAAAAGCAAGATCATTCTCTACCTTGATACGTTCACCATTGGGATAGATAATTTCAATAGTACCGTGTTTAATCCCTTTATCGATGGCTAAAAAGCCAACAGCGGACTTATCGCTTTCTTTAATGCGGGAAATCCAATAGTAAAACTTGGATGCATTGATCCCCGAATCAAACCACTGAATCCATTTGCATTTGGTGGTATTGAAGATCTAGCCCATTTGTCAGCTGTTAAAAATGGCGTACAAGGATATATTCAAAATTCCGTACACATCTCCTATAAAGGCGGCATGAATGGGGTGTACAAGGAGCTTTTCAAAATGCAAGACGTCGGAAAGATTAAGATTCGTGGTCATCGAGATTTTTCCCCAGATACGAATAAAAATGGTAAGGTATATAAATGGGAGTGGACCAAGGATTGCCCCTCATTTGATGCGACCGCTGAATACGCCTAGATTCAATTATATTTCTAGTTCTATAACAGAAGTAATTTTTACACTCGAATATTGAATGAGAGTATTTTTTTATTATTTTTACCCTTATTGAAAAAGTAGAAGTAAAACTTATCCTTATATAATATGAGTAAATTTGATCGAAGAGTTCCATATAATGATTTACCTCTATTACCTCCAAATGTAGATGTTGAGACTAAAGCAATTTTACGTAAAACAATTTCAGCAGGTCGTGCCTTAGCTCAACTTAATGGGACGTTATTGAATTTACCTAACCCTACTTTATTTCTTGATACAATTTATCTTCAAGAAGCAAAATCAAGTTCAGAAGTTGAAAATATTATAACAACCAATGATGACCTTTATAAATCTTATGTTGCTGACAAAAAGATTAAAAATTTTTCAACAAAAGAGGTTTTAAGCTATAAGGAAGCACTTTGGCTAGGATTAGAAGAACTTAAAAGTAAGCCATTTATTACGACAAATCTTTGTATTAAAATTGTTCAATGTATTAAACAGAATGGTGCTTCAATTCGAGTTACCCCTGGAACAACCCTGAGTAATACTCAGGGAGAAATTATCTATACTCCTCCTAGTGGTGAAGACGTGATTAGAGAAAAATTAGCTAATCTTGAGCGTTTTAGTAATGAGGATAATGAAATAGATCCTTTAATAAAAATGGCATTATTGCATTATCAATTTGAAGCTATTCATCCATTCGCTGATGGAAATGGGAGAGCAGGTAGGATTTTACTTTTGTTGTATTTAAAAGCTTCTGAACTCTTGGAAATTCCTGCAATCTATTTGAGTGACTATATTATTCACAACAAAAGTGAATATTATACTAAACTGCAAGGCGTGACGGAAAATAACAATTGGGAAGATTATATTATATATATGTTGGAAATGATTGAATATACTGCATTGAAAGGATTAGATCGTCTAAGTCTAATTACTAATGCTATGGAGGAAATGACTGCAGAGATTCAAGTAAAGCTTCCAAAAATATATTCTAAGGATTTGATAGAGATATTATTTCGACTACCCTACACTAAACGTCAAAATTTGATTGAGGAGAACCTTGGTACAGCCAAAACTGTTGGTAATTACTTAATTGCATTAGAAGAAAGTGGAATTTTGAAATCCGTAAAAGTTGGTAAAGAAAAATTGTATTTGAATCAAAAACTATTGACAATCCTAGAAGGTAAATAGCTTTTATTATTGAGCGTGTTGTGATACTTTAAGAGCATGATATCTCTGATTCGTAAACGTAGTGGCTTGTCCGCTATTTTGCAATTCTTGCAATACCACATCGATCTATTCAGGAGCGAAACTGCACATGCTCGACTTAGTGAAATTCGATAACTAAAAATCAAGTCACTAGCTTTCGACAGATTTATTCTATACGAGTTCCTGATTCGGATTGCTTGATCGCAAAGGCAATCTGCGCTTCTGTAAATTTCGATCTTTTCATCGTTTTTTTCCTAGTTTAAAGTTACTTATTTAACAGGATTTCTCTAATTTTTAAATCGTCCGATTTTTAGGGGGGAGGTCACTTAAGTAAAGAACGATTTATTTGGCACCTATAGTAAGGAAATTAGTATTCAGAAAGGGAAAAAATATCTATTAGAGCAGGTGTTAAAACCAGATGAAAAAACCAAAAAACTCGAAGTCTATGGATTATCTGCGGCAAGTTCAGGAGACTTAACAACCTTGATATACAATGCAAAGGAAGATGAAAATAATCAAGGAATCTTATTAGTGTTTTATGGGAATTATTGGAACGAAAATGGTATTGTTTTCCAAGGATATGATTTTTCGAATTTCGATACCCAAAAAGCTTTGTCATTCTTGTCAATTATAAAAAAGAATATAGAATTAAATAAAGAATATCTTAAAAAGGGTTCTGATAGTAATATTTATTTTAGTTATGAAGATATTACGATATTAGCTACAGGTAATAGTGTTACAACATTTGATCTAAGAATTCTATGGAAAAATTTTGACTTAAATTGGGAAGCTGGATCTTTTAATAGAACCATTAAACGTTTCGAAAAAAGATTAACTCAGTTTGAGAAATAGTGAGTACTTTGGTGAGGAAATTATTACTTTTAGTCGTTAATGTTATATATCTTAAGTCAGAGTTAAAAGGAAGAAGTCAGGATATATGTTAATTGTTATCCTTTTTACTCTTATTATAAGTCCTTTAAATGCCCTTAAACTAAGGGCATTTTAGTTGTATGGAAAATTCCCCAATTAGACATCAACGACAATTAAATCTTTCTGAAGAGGAGTGGAATAAATTAAATCCCTCCTGCAATTTCAACACCTGGGCGAACTCATATTCTTCATCGATGTGGGCATATCGCTCAGTTGTTGTTATTTTAGAATGCCCCAATATATTCTTCAAGGCATAAATATCCCCAACGGCCGTCATAAACAAAAAGCCAAAAGTATGCCTGCCAACATGAGAAGTTAAATTTTTTCTTATTCCAGCCATCTTAGCCAAATCTTTTAGCGTTCGATTATATTCCTGAGAGGATGGAAGGTCAAAAAACTTATTAAAGGTCGCTGATATAAAAGTTTGCGCAATGGGAATTAACGGAATCTTAATAGTCTTTGGAGCGCGATCGGAATTTTTCTTCATGGTAAAGGTTAGGAAGTTGTCTGAAAGCATCCAGTTCTTATTGGCATTATAGATATCCGATACGCGCAAAGATGTAAAGCAGCTAAATAAAAAGGCTGAAAGAACATTGTATTCCGTTTCAGAAAGGGTTTCCTTATCATGCAACTTCATTAAAAGTCCGATTTCAACTCTATTTAAATAGGTGATAGGCGTGTTTATCGACGTATTCTTAAAATCGATAGCAGCTTGATCGACATATATGATTGTTTCCTGGTTCGCAATACGCAGGAAAGATTTTAAATCGCGAAGTCTGGTCCAGATGGTATTGTGGGCATTTCCTTTTCTTTTTAGGAAGGCTTTATATTCAGACATCCAGGTCACATTGATATGATCAAAACTAACAGCTTCCCTGAAATCTTTGATTGAATTAATGGTGGTTCCATAGTTTTTATACGTCTGCTCGGAGATCTCACGATTCTTAAAGAGTTCCCGGCGACGTTTCAGCATATATGCGACTAATGATTTATTTGAATCCGCAAAAGTAAGTTCTCTTTTTAAAGTTGCCAGGTCAAGGCGCTTACCCGATAGTCTGTAAACTTTTGCAATTTCATTCAGCTTTGAGCGCTCAGTCATGATGATCATGTTAAAATCATTCATATCCTCATCATTTCTATGTCTTTGAAGTAGTAAAGAATTAGGTCGGTCAATTTTGTCTGCTTTCCATTTAATATTCAATGGAAGTCTAATTCTTTCAGAATTTCCCTTAGTTGAAATATAAACTTCAATGTATAAAGACACCATTTTTGTGATAGGATGAATTTTAGCCTTCAGGAAAAACAATTTTGTTGAAAAGTTGAACATTAGTTCGGTAGCTTTTTGATATGAACTCATAGCTTAAAAATAGGGTATACGAAAAGTGTACAAACTAGTATCTAAACTATATTAATTAACTACCTATGGAATATGGCTCTAGGCCATTTAAACGAAGATTTGCAAAAAAAAAGAGGACTCAAAAAGTCCTCTTTTATCCTGAAAGTACCCGGAGCCGATAGGGTACTATATCTTACAGATAAACGATTAGCTTTTATGCATACGGGGTGTATACATCTATTATTAATAATGCCATTTAACCTTTAAATGGTTTTTTTTTATTTGACGAACTTTTCTAAAAGAGTGATATATTTCCCATTAAGTTGTTCGCATTTTTCTTTCTCCTTGAAATATTCACCTTTCCAATCTGTAACATCTTCATTTGAAAAAGGTGTAATATGCTCGTTTTGATTATTATAATTTATTGAATTTCGTATAATATTTCCTTTGCCGGTAAGTAGCCAATTAGCATCAATATCTGTGCATTTTGCGTATACTAAATGAATGTCAAAAGTGTTTCTTCTATACCATGATGCTAATGTTGTAGTAGCAATACCTAAGAATCTAGACAATTCAGCATCGTTTTTGATATTATAATGATTTTTTATTTCGTTGAATATCAGCCTAGTGTCGTAAATTGTGTTCATATTGAAAATATTTATTTGTATTGCGTGTGCAATTTGCGTATAATTGTATCAATAAAATGTATATATAATTAGTTAATACAAAAGATTGATACAAATTTACTAAAAATATGCTTAACACTGAGAAACAAAAAATTGAGGTTAGTCCATTAGAGATTGTGTTCTTCTATAATAACATGACTTCTACGATGAAACGTATGGTGGCTGATAGGCTTAATGAAAATGGTTTAAGTGCTAAACGTGAGAATATATATCGCGAATTGCAAACACTAAAGAAAGAATATGATGCCGAGATAATTACCCAAGCGAGACGAATTTTAAAAGAATTTAAAGGACTAGAATTTAACAACCAATAAGGCTAACAATATGATTACTGCAACAATCCACCCTGATCAACGCGTATTAGTAGTTCAGTATCCTGACTTTACTAATCTTAAACAAGAGGTTCATTTAATTTCAAGCAATCAACATGCTGAGAATTTAATTCGGATTAGATCCGTAAAATTTATATCCAATGCATTGCGGAGCTATGTTAATGGCCGTGAAGTAGCCTATTTTTATGCTGGCAGCTTAACAATTCCAAGAATAACAGCCATTGCACAATTGCGATTAATCTTAGATACTTTTTCTGAGGGATCTTTAATCCGATTAACTCACCGCATTGCCCAGGCTAAACATGCTCTAAATAAAATAGAGCCATCGCTGAACTCTAGTAAGCGCATTAATTACGAGCAGAAAATAAAACCTGTATTGGAGTGGTGCGACCAATATGCCGCTGCTGCTTATCCAATCCTAAAGAAATAACCTATGGAGTATGGTCGGTCAAACTATAATCGTTCTTTAAAGACCATAAACCGGATTATGTAGTTTAACGGTTTTAAAAAAAAATCAACAATTAATTTATTATCAAATGTTTACACACTTATTAACTAAGTGTACAGGACTTCTTTTGCTCAATTTTTCTAAATAAAGCCATAAAAACAATGAACAATTATAAAATATCAAAGGATGATATCCTTCGCGAAACCAACGGGGGATTGGATATAATTCGCTTTTATGTGCCAGAAATAGATCAATTCGCAGGAACTCGTAAGAAGTTTAAATTACACGATGAAAAAACACCTTCAGCTTCCATTAAACAATTGGCTGATGGCAATTATGTTGTGGCTGATTTTGGGGATGATGGCAAATGGTTGAATGGTATTGCTCTGGCTCAAAAGATGGAGCGTTTGGAATATGGTGAAACTATTAAACTACTAGCGCAACGATTTGGTATTGCCAATGCTGAGCAGGTTGAATCTATGTTTCAGCCAACTTTTAAAACGGATAATGCAGCACCTGATCAGGCTGATGGAACTTGGATATTCAATCCGATAGAGATTGTGCCTGAATCTCATTTGAGGATTCTGTTTGCAGATAAAATATTCACGCGCATAGACTATGACAAACGTGATATAAAGGATGCCAATGAACGCAAAGAAGCCGTGCTATCTCATTTGAGATCCGTTCTTATAGAGCAGCACTGGCATGGTCTAACATCATATACCATTATCAAAAATCGTAAAGCAATCACGATTACTGCAGCTGAATATTATCCCATCTACCGCATTGAGGAATCTGTGAAAGGTCCAGGGGATCAGTTAAAAGTATTTTCAAAAATTTATCAACCTAAAGCCAAGGAAAAGAAAAATAGGTTCTTCTACCATGGGGATTTTGATCCTCAATTTCTGCATGGTTTGATGCAATTTAAAAAGGCTTTTGATACGATGCTAAAAGATTGCCCAGAAGATGAAAGTGGGGAACCATTAAAGAATCCTAAACTCAAAGAGGTTATTTATTGTACAGGCGGCTCTGATGCGCTAAATTTCCGCGCTTTAGGCTATCATACCATTTATCCATCGTCTGAATATTTTAAGCTTTCTAATACCACGCTAAAATCACTATTTGCAAAAGCAGAGCGTGTATTGACATGCCCCGATTTGGATATAACAGGGCAGAAGCAGAATCATAAATTATGCATGGATAGCACCGGGGATCTATTTCTAGATATCTGTACCATCGAGCTTCCAGAAGAATTACAAGAAAAGCGTGATCAGTATGGCAGGCCTTGTAAGGACCTTAGAGATTATTTAGGTCATTACTCCTCATTTGATTTGTTGAACATCGTTAAAGTGGCTAAAATGTACCGCTTTTGGGACTATCATCAGGCTACGGATAAGGATGGAAATGCAAAAATAAAATTTGGTCGCCCGGTATATGAATATAAGCTAAGCTCAGAGCGTGTTTTGAATTTTCTTAAGCGTTGTGGTTTTGGTCGTCATAAGGTATCTGAGGAAACAACAGAATTTGTGCATATGGATTCTAACACCGTGAAAGTTGTTAAACCAGAAGATGTCAAAGGATTCTTAATTGAGTTTCTTAGAAAACGTTATATGCCTGAAGAGTTAATTAATGTATTGCACCGCTCTCCCTTATTAAACGAGGCATCCTTTGCGCAGCTTCCGGTACTTGAATTAGATTTTACAGATCACGACCGCGATGCTCAGTACATGTTTTTCAAAAATGCGACTTGGCGCATTGATGCCAGTGGGGTAAAGCAATTAAAACCTGCAGATGTGGACCGGATGGTTTGGGCTTCAAAAATCCTTCCTCATTCAGTTCAACAAATGGATAATATGTTTACTGTAACTAAAAATGAAGAAGGACGTTATGATATTGAAATTAAAAACCATGACTGCTTATTCTTTAAATTTTTAACGCAAACGAGTCGCGTACATTGGCGTAAAGAACTCGAAGAAAATCTTGTTCATCTACCCTTAGAGGAGCGTAAAAAATATATAGAAGCTAATAAATTTAATATTGCTGGACCTAACTTAACTCCTGAGCAGCAATATGAGCAGAAGCTACACTTGATCAACAAAATGTATGCTTTTGGATATTTGATGCATCGCTATAAATCCACTTCACGTCCTTGGATTGTGATGCCAATGGATGATACACCCAATAAAGATGGTGGATCTCATGGAGGTACCGGTAAATCAATTTTCTTCACAGGGCTTTATCAAATTAAGAATGTATTGAAGCTCGACGGAAAAAATGACAAGTTATTTGAAGATAGCCACGTATTTGAACAGGTGAATAAGAATACGGATATCATTTACATTGATGATGCTTCCCGGAATTTCCCCATGGAAAGAACATTCTCCATGACAACTGGAGCCATCACTGTCAATCCAAAGGGTAAAACTCGGACCACCATTGAATTTAACGATTCTCCAAAAATGGGTTTGACTACAAATTTTGCGCCTGATGATTTAAGCCCCTCTACATTAAGACGGATTCTATTCATCGGAATGTCCAACTATTACCATGTAGATAAAATGGGGGAGTTTAATGAAAATAGACAACCAAAAGATGATTTCGGTAAGGAGCTGTTTAATGAATTTAACGCTGCAGAATGGAATACAACCCTAAATTTTATGGCTCAGTGCTGCAGTCTATTTCTGAATTACAATGATATGATTGAAGCTCCTATGGCTAATATCATGCAACGAAATCTAACCAATAATATGGGTGTAAATTTTCTTGAATGGGCAGAAACTTATTTTTCTGAAGATTCAGGCCGTTTGGATATCCTTGTTCCAGCCGCTATTGCACAAAATGATTATCTACGTGATATGGGTATTAAATCGATTACAAGCCAAGGTTTTAATAACAAAATGAAATTGTATGCACTAATGAAAAATTATGTGCTAGCCCCTAAAGAAGTGTTAAACCCCGATGGTCGTGTGACTAGATTTTCCGAGGCTATTGAATATGATTCGCGTACGAAGCGTTGGTTTAAGTCCGGAGGAAGTAAAACCCAGACAATGATCTATCTACAAACTAAAAATAATCCGGTGGATCGCGAAACAATCTTCGATCCGACATTAATCTATGAAGAACTACCTACACCAGTGGCAGGTACAACTGCACCTAATTTTTAACCTATAAACCACTAAATATGAAAACTATTCAACTTAAGGCTTTTGTAAAAGCATTTGACCACGGTCATTACCGAAAATATAAAAATGGATTTGAGATACGCGTTTCCAATTTGGACGTTTCTCGAGAAAAAGCTCAATTGCTTATTGATAAGCATCAATGGGATCTGCAGATTTCGGAGTTAGATATTCGACTACGTTCTTTCTTAGTTAGCTAATATGGCAAGGTTACTCAAATACGCTCTTTGGCTTAAATTCATTCGGTCAAACCGTAAGATTTATGAAATCATAAATACCTATTATGGTAATACAGTCAATGATAATATTGCTTCATTCTCAGTAGCCTTATCAGAAGGAGAGGTCATTACGCAACCTATTGGACAAGAGAAAGCGCCCTTAACTCATGTTGGTTTTGTTGAGCTTGTAAATGGGCAGCGAAAAGGGGAAGTAATTATTGCATCTGTCGAAGATTTGACGATTTGGGAAATGAATAGACACATAACAATCTTATAATGTTAAAAATATATTTCACGGAAATAGAGCAAACCAATTTTCTATCACTCAGGGGATGGGAAATATTCCAGGAAAGTAAACAGATTCTTCAGCATGCCCATGGATCCAAATATTTAGAGAGTTCATATCTTGTTTGGTTTGCCCAGAAGAATGGATTGAAACTGGAGCTAGCTAAAGCATTTGAAGTTGAGTTGAAACGTAAACTTCTAGCGTTATGATTCCATTAGTATGCTCATTTATCCTGGCTTATTTAGCCTCAATAATAGAATCAAATAATAGCTGAAAAAATGCCTCGAATATATCGAGGCATTTTTTTTGTCTTATAAATGTTTAAACAAATATATTTGGGATAATATCCGTTTACTTTTACGTTTATTTTTCTACTTTCACCTACTAGGCTCTGCTTACCGTTTCCTTTTTATTCCTTTTATCTATAAAACCTTGAAATTTTTGTAATTCTGTAATTAATAAAAAATCAATAAGTTAATGACTTAGGATATAGTAAGTTATGACATTACAAATTTTTTATGGGTTTTGTAATGGATTACAAAAATTTGTAATGATTTGTAATATATTTCAGCCATTACAAATTATTACAAACTTATTTTTTTTGTAATTACAAAAATGAATTACGTAACCAATTGATTATCAGTTTAAATTACAGAATTACAAAAATATTGGCCAAAAACTGAATAGCACGTTTAAAAAGAAAATGCAGCGCAATTGGCACTTATAAAAATTCTGCTATTTTCCTCTGAAAATAAACATATATTAACGTGATATTGCTCCTAGTTAGATCCTAAGCGTAGTGATAGCTTTGTAATCTTAATTTACTAACAGAAAAACATCAATGGGACACTCTATCAACCCTGATCTCTCGATCAATGAATGGAAACACGAAATCTCCATGCTAACTAAATCAGCAATAATTGAATTATTATTGAATAAGAATTGTGAGCTTAACTTTCAAAATGATAAGATAGCCTCATTGTTTCATTGCATAACGGATGGAAAGATTATGAAAACAGAATTCAAAACAAATGATATGCTTTCAGTAATTGAAAGCTCATTAAAAGAGATTTAAGCTTTTAATATATGTGCTAATTTATAGGAATAATTAGTACATATATTTCGCATATCGTGTTCATTTTCTGTATATTTACATATGATTAACTAAACCAATTATTATGATTGTAAGCTGTACTATTAAGTCCCAATTATTAAGAGATTACATCCATTCTATATTCGTTTTTGAGGATAATGCTTTTTCCGTTTTTAGAACGGAGGAGTTTGGAAAATATCTCTGTTCGATGATTAAATATTCACAAGATCCAGTACCACTATTAGAAGGTGATGAGGTCGTCAGATTTCGTATGCCTAAAACTTCTCATTATCCAAGGATGTATCGTGAGTTCATTTACTTAGATGAAGATGCTAACAAAAAGATTGAAGATATGCTTGACGTACTATTTCGGGTAGATTTCAAGATGTACTATTATAACGGTAAAGAGCTTGGCTTACAACAAAAAATTATTATCCAGAATTTCATTATCGCTAAAGGCTTAGTTTCAAAGATAGGAGACATTGAAACGCTTAAGAAGAGACAGTATCGATCGGAGGCGCGACGAATAAAGCAGCTTGCTTCTAACCTAGCTAGACGTGTTCAGTATCAAAACAATGCTATTCAACAGACAATAAAAGTGTTTAACAAATCCCTAAGTCTTAAATAATATGAAAGATCTCTTCAATCAAATAACAGAATTACATATCACACCAATTTCTGTAATCATAACCTTGCAAGCTAATCAATCTGGAGGAGTGCAGCTGGAGGTTAAAAATTGGACCGCTTTGGTACATGTTATAGGCACTATCAATTCTAGTATTAGGGAAAAGCAAACGGATGCCGGTACCCAGATTGATTTTTCATTGAATGCATCTTTGAAAGATTCGCTGGCATTTAAAGAACCTTGCATTTTGAAAATTACGGTAGCTACTGGAGATGCTTACCTGGTTGGAGATTCTGATCTTCCGATATTCTATCAATGTGATCATTCTGCCTTTGTCACCAAACTAACGATTGATCATCAATCCTGGCATTATCCCTATAAAATTATTATTTAATTGAAAATAAGCCTATCAAGCCCCGCTTGGTAGGCTTATTTCTTTTTGACTTCCCATCCAAATCGTCCTTTAATCCCCCCTAAGGATTAGACACTTTTGCATAACAAATAATTATAATCCCATGCAAAGGATATTGGAAGCCAATTGGCAAACACTATTAACGTCCGCACTTCTTCGAGGTCAATTTTTATTGTCACCGGATATTGCGATCGGCTTAGGTCCACAACTTCAATCTGTTTTTAATAAAGATGCTAGCTTTCCAGACTCCCAAAAATTGGAACAGATTCCAGTACGGGCTTATTCAGATGATGAGCAAGTGTATGAAGATCTTGAACAAACGACAGAATTTGTAATAGCTGTATTTCCCTTAAAAGGAGTGATGCTGAAATATGGAACCTGGTGCACCTATGGAACCTTAGATATTGCCGGCTTAATAAAAGTTGCAGCAGCGAAAGAAAATGTATCCGCTATTGTGTTAGATATTGATTCCGGTGGAGGCTCCATCAATGCGATTCCCCCCATTATTGATGCGATTGAATATGCACAATCGTTAGGCAAGCCAGTGATTGCTCATTGTGATACGGCGTGCTCAGCAGCTTATTGGTCCGCTGCAGCTTGTGATTATATATTTTCCGATAATAACCTTTCTTCCACATTTGGTTCTATTGGTGTGATGATTTCCTTTCCTGATCTAAGAGAATATTATGAAAAGCAAGGAATCAAGTTGCATGAAATTTATGCGACGCCATCTGCAGAAAAGAATCTTGCATTCAGAAATGCGCTTGATGGGGACTATGATCTGATTACTAAAGAGATGTTGGACCCAGTAGCCTTACAATTTCAAGAAGCAATAAAAAAATATCGCTCATCCAAATTAGCTATAGATACACCTGGCATTTTAAATGGTAAGACATTTTCGGGAACTGATTCTGTGAATATCGGTTTAGCCGATACAATTGGAACACTATCCGACGCCATTAAATATGCTTCCAATATGGCTTTAGCAAAAGAGTTTGTCAATAATTATTAAATCCTAACCCTTAAAAAATGAAATTAGATTTCAACAAAATCATTGGATTAGTTGCAGTTTCTTTAGGCTTGTCTGAGTTTAAAGCCAAGTCTGTGACTGAAGAACAAGAACAGAAATTAACGGACCAGTATGGCGTTGATTTTACGGCTAAGTTCAAAAAAGCGATTGCCGCTGAGGATCCTAAATCAGCAGAAGCAGCGCTCGAAGAGTCTTTAAGACTTCATTTTGCCGACGAAGCAAGCGCAACTTCAGCATCTGTAGCTGAGCAGTTGACTGCTGCTTTGGCCGAGAATAAGAAAAAGGATCAATTAATTGCTACATTGATGGCCTCACCCGAGGACCTTCCTGCGCCGGAACATGTGGGAGCAAGCAATGGATCAGCGCAAGCGTTTAAGATTAATAAGAATGCCGGCCATTATTCCGCGGTGTTAAATGGTCTGAACAATCATAATCTTTCCGCTGCTGATGGTCAGACCATTGACGTGGTGGATGCCTCTTCCGAGTTTAAATCATTCCTATCGAGTAATGGCACGAACCTAGGCATCATTCGTCAGATCTTTAATGGTTTTACTTCAGCAAAATATTTCCGTACAATCCGTACCGGAGAGGTGCATCGCGCAACTTCCGCGCACATAAATTCGGTCGTTCAAAAATTCTCCAAAAAATGGACGCCCAAAGGAATTGCGAAGTTTACGCCTATTGCCATTCACAACAGGCACCATAAAATTAACGTGCCTATTATCCCGGCGGATGTATTGGATACGTATTTGTCATTTCTTTATGATGAGTCAAAGCGCCCAGATGAGATGCCGATTACCAAATACATTTGGGAGCAGCTTGTTTATCCGAAAATCTTGGATGATATCGAATTCCGTATGATCTTCAAAGGAAAATACGTGGAATCTACCGATCCTAATTCAGCAACGGACCCAGAAGAATCGATGGATGGTATCGAAACAATTTTAGTGAAGGAAAAGGCATCCAATAGCTCATCCATTAATTTCTTTACAGAATCAATTAATTGGGATACGGCTACAGATGCCCAGGTGGTGAAATTTGTAAATGATTTTTCTGATTTCGTTGATGATAAATTGAAGATCAAACAAATTTTTGCTTCTGCAAAAGTGAAACGTCGCTATCAGCGTGCTTATGATTCCCTTTATAAAGGTAAATCAGGAATCACTGGAGAGATTAACAAAGATGCTATTGTTGATTATGGTGAAAAAACCATTGTTGCTTTAGATGGAATGGATGGATCTCCAATTCTATATGCAACCACTCCGGAAAACAAAGTGGTGCTAATGAACAAAAACACGGCTCCCTACGTAATTAACGACGTACAACGCCATGACTATGAAGTTCGCTTATACGGTGAATTCTGGCTTGGTGCAGGCTTTGAAATCGGTGAATTAGTATTTGCTTATGTACCGGCAAACTATGACCCACAAGCGGCTTTAAATCCTTCTGATGAATACAATGATGGCACATCGCCAGGTGGTAGTTCTGATGATGGTGGTTTATAAGAGCAAATAATCAACCCAATAAACCGAGTATGGGCCCAGCTGCCCATACTTATTTTCTAAAATCTTAAATACCTATTATGTATAAAAGAGTATCCATACCTAAAAAATCAGGTACACCACGTCCAAAATCTTCTTTGATTACGCTTATTCCCTTTAATGATATCCTTACTTGGCCGGAAAGAACGGAAGATAGTTTGGACGTTACTGGAAATATTACGTTGAAAGCAGATGCTAAGGCTATTAACTTATATGCTACGGCATCCACTATTAGCAGAAATGATTCTACTGAAGGCGATCCTGATGCTGAAGGCTTTATTCAAAATCTTGTTTTTGATCATCCAGGAAATTCCAAAGAGTTTGAAACATTTGTTCAAAAATTTTTAGGAGAGCCCTTTATTGTCATTACTGATGAATGTGGGGATAATTCCGGCCGCCGTATGCACGGTTGGAAGTGTAACCCAATATTCTTCACTCCAGAAGAGCAAGACAATAATGAAGCCGTTAAAACAACATTAACCTGGGCAACGCGCCTACGCTCTAAACTTAAATCAGGTTATTATTTAGGTGAAATGCCTGCAGTCGCTGATGTTGCTACTGAAGGATCTTCAGATGGTGGATTATAAACTTAAAAGCCCTGATCTGCTCAGGGCTTTTATAAAACTTAACTTATGGAAGTGGTAAATTTATCCGAAAAGGAACAACTCGTTTTACAGAGTGTAGCAAGCGGCCTAATTACGGCGGAAGCTATCTCAGAAAAAACGGAATTAAATATCAAGAGCGTACATCCGCTGATTACGGGCCTAGTTAAAAAAGGGCTTGTAGTGAAAGATGAGCAGGGGGTAAAGCCGCTGGAAATGCCGGTACCTGACTTAAATACTAATCAAGAAAATTTAATAGAACAGTCAGCTTCGATTGCTGTAGTAATTCCTTATTTAAAAACGGAAGCTGCTGCAGATGAATTGAAATTCGCTTTACGCTCCTTTGAGAAAAATTTTAAAGAGGAGTTTCGCGTAATTGTTGTGGGAGACCAAGAAGATTGGTTTTCTGATCAGGTTATTCATTTGCCTCTGGAACCTAAATTAATTAAAGAGGTTTGTTACTGCCCTTCACCGAGCTTAATTCGAAATCCACAAGCGGATGTATCGCATAAAATATTAGCAGCTATTGTATCAGAATCTATTGAAGGTGATTTTATTTTATCCAATGATGATATCATCTTATTAGGTGAGACTTCTTTGGCGGATTTAGCTAGTTTAAAAGCCGCTGGGCAGCTTAAAGATGTAGCAAAGAAAAGTGGCTTATATAGTGAAAACGCGCTGCTTACAGCGAAGGTTTTAGAGAAAAAGGGATTGCCTACGGTTCGTTATGGCACCCATACGCCGATGATCTTAGATGCTGAAAAGCTTGTTGAAGTTATTGAAAAGTATGATGCTACTGAGCACGGCTATTTACTGACTTCGCTCTATTATAATGAAGTTTATCCCAATGCAAGGCCGGTACAAGTTAGCGGAGGAGCAGGTGATGCCATCTTAGCCTCTGTATATCGCGCTGATGTGCCTGTAGAAGTGATTGATACGGCAATCAAAACGCGTAAATTTTTAAACTTTGATTCCAAAGGTTGGCCGGCGGTAGCTCCATTCTTAAACTCGTTATTTCCTGACAAATCAAAATTCGAACTTTAATGCGTGAAATTAAATACATCGTCATTCATTGCACCAGTGGAACTCCCAATCAAACCACGGCATCCATTCGCAGTTGGTGGAAAGATGGGCTAGGATGGAAAAAGGTAGGTTATCATAAGCTGATCAGCTTTGATGGGGGTATTGAAGATTTAGCCCCTTTATCAGCTGTCACCAACGGCGTACAGGGATATAATCAAACTTCCGTTCACATCTCCTATAAAGGCGGCATGAATGGGGTAGATACCAGAAGTATTGCTCAGAAAGAAAGTATCTTAAAAGCCATCAATGATGTGTACAAGGAGCTTTCTAAAACGCAAGACGTTGGAAACATTAAGATTCGTGGTCATCGAGATTTTTCGCCAGATACGAATAAAAATGGGAAAGTAGATACATGGGAGTGGACCAAGGATTGTCCATCATTTGATGCGAGCTTTGAATACGCCTGGATTCAAGGAAACCACGCGCTGTTAGATAGAAATTTGCTATAAAAGTATGACTGATATTGCTACTCAAGTTTATAATTGGTTAATGGCCGGATCCGATGCGCAAGTCGGAATCCGGCTTTTTGCACAATATGGAAATCAGAATTCCAAAGTTCAGGCTGTTGTAAGTAATTATCCAGATAGGTATTTACCTATTATCAAGCTTGCCCTTTGCAGGTGTGCTGGTATTTCGCTAACATCGGTGGAATCAAAACCTAAAAGCTTTCGCGATGACTGGCCATTTTTACGCGATCCAGCATGCCCACCAGAGCTTAAAATATTAGTAGGTGATAAGATTACAGCTTATCATAACTATAAAGGAGCATATGAGCGTATTAGAGACTGTACCAGTGTTACTGATCAGTTCAATAATATTCGGTATCTAGTGGAGAACTATATTGAAAATCACCTGATTTATTTGGAGCTTAAACATTATAAAGAATATGGTGTGATTTTAGGCAATCATTCCATATTTGATCAATTTAAAAATATTCAAGAGTTACGCAGGATGCCTTTAGCTCAATTGGCTATTAAATTGAAGAATTTGGAGCATAACTTATGGAGGAATAGAAAGAAGCTAGAAACTGAAAAAAGAGAAGATTTAAGACTTAAAAGAGAAAATAGAGTTAGGAGATTAGAAATTCAAAGATTTGAAATGCTAAGAATTTTAAAATAAATTTTAAAATTTATTTTGAGGTTGTAGTCAATAATATTATATTGGACTAATATCTAAAAATTAGAAAAATGTATATTTTAACGCACATTATAAGTTCAGTATCGACTGTGTTCAAAAATTTTTTTGAATCAGATATGGATGTTATGAGTTCTGATGCCAAAGAAATATTCAGAAACCCTTCTGACAAAGAGCAATTCCTGAAAACAATTAAGGAATTAAGGAAACTAGAAATAGAGAGCAAAGGTGAAAAATTTGAGCGATCTAAGAAAATCACTCTTTCAAATAATAAGCAAATTACCTTGACAATCTAAAATAATTTATGAGTTTTGGATTAACCATTGTTACAATTGTTTATATTGTATTTTTAATAGTTCCTGGGATTTTTTTTAAAAAATTTTATTTTCAATCAAAATTTAGTCAAGAATTCTCTAATGGCAATTTTGCTGATAGAATAATTACAAGTTTATTTTGGGGAGCAATCATTCAATTAATAAGCATCATCGCTTTTAAAAAAATATTTAATTTTTCTTTTATTGACATTCTGGATAGGGTAAAAAAAATTCACAGTTTTTTAGTGACTAATTCTATTCCAGATATGTCATACATACAACTTAAATATATTTTAATTCTATTTTTAATTTCAATATTTATTTCAGCAGCTACTGGATATTTAACGCATAGAATTATTAGAGGATTAAAACTAGATGTTAAATTAGTTCCTCTAAGATTTGCTAATGAATGGAACTATATATTTAGGGATGAATTAAGTATACTTAGAAAAGAATTCGTTAACAAGACCAAAGTATTTAATACAACAGAATTAGATGTAGTTGTTAAAGACCATGATGGTAAGACTAATTTTTTTACTGGAATTTTAGATGATTATTATTTAGATAACAACGGAAATTTAGACCGAATTTGTTTAGAGGGTACACGAAGGTTTAGTAAAAATTCAGATGGCAGTATATATGAGAAAGAAATTGTTGGAGATAAATTTATCATTCCATATTCAAACGTTCTAAATATAAATATTCGATATAATTATATTGATAAACCAACTACCCATACTTTAAAGAAAATTTTAGATCCGATATTTTATTCGGTATTAATTATTGCTATCCCTGCAATGTTGATATTGCCCTGGTTTACTTCGGTTAGTTTTTTTTATAAGTGCCTGTCAATATTTTTATTGCTGTTTTCTTGGTCAAGTTTCTCAGCGTTTTATTTGCCAATATTTGATAAGGAAAACACAAATCATAATAAATTTGGTTTAATATTTTTAAGTCTTGGACTGAGCATTATTTTATGTTTAAGTGCCCTTTACTTACTTAATTTATTTAATATTTTTAATTATTTAAGTCTCAATTTTCTTAATTTATTTTAGGTGATTGGAAGATTATAAATATATTTTCAATCATTATGAAACAATTAATAACTGACGCGACTAAATCTGAGTTAATTTTTGAAATTGATAAATTATATAATTATTCTTCGAAAGATCTTGATATTATAAATTCAAAACTTCAAAAATTAAATATTACTGAGGAAACTTGTTCAAGATATGACTTAAAATTAGATTTCATAGCTATTAAAAATATTTTAGAATACAGAATGTTTCTGGGAATAGTTAATCTAGATTTACATACAGTAACTTTATTGTATTTAAAATCTAATTATAATTATGAGAAAATATATGCGACAAGGCAAATTGTTGTAATTATTTATGAGTCTTTTAAAAAGATTTATGATTTTGAAGTAAATCTTAAAGGGGCTCCAAATAGAAATAGAAAGAAATCATTCTGGGTCAAAATAATTAAGCCTTTAATTATAAAAGAATTTCCAAATTTCTTGGATGAATACTTACAAATTAATAAAGAGCTTGATGCTATCCATTTAAAATTAAATAATGAACATTTAATTAGGAGCTTATCCGTTCATTATGATCATAAAATAATAAAAGTTTATAATATGATCATAAATATGGATATTGAAGGCAAATTTAAAAATCTTATTGAATTTCAAAAAATACTAAGTAACATGTCTAAATTTATTTCAAAAATTGAAGATAAGATGATTAATAATTAATTGAATTAATAAATTATTTAATTAAAATTATTGGTCCTTTAGATGCCCTTGAATTAAGGGCATTTTTGTTGTATGGAAAATTCCCCAATTAGACATCAACGACAATTAAATCTATCTGAAGAGGAATGGGATAAATTAGAGATCTTATCCGGATTAGGCTATTCCAATGAAAAGATTGCCATTTATTTCGATATCAATAAAACCTTATTTAATCAGATAGCCGCTGAGCAAGAATCTAAGCTTCATCATCACTTATCTGCAGGCAAGCTGAAGCAGCTAGCCGATGAGCAGCTAGCAATAATGGAGCTTGCTCGTAAAGGTGATGTAACTGCCCAGAAGCAATTGCATGAGGTCAGAAGAACACGTGCTTTTAAAATCTCCAAGCTCGATATTTTTGGCGGCTTTGATAATAAGAAAATCTTAAAGCAGCTGCAGGATTATGTTCAGTCTGGCGGTAAGCTCGATGTATCGCTCGAAGAGCAAATGTATATCGATGCCTTGTTAATGATTCGAGATCTAGATAATCAATATGGCCGCCGTGCTACAGTTGATTTTTTAGTCAATCATTTCAAACTAAAATACCAGCGTGCATCTGAAATGTTTGATGAATCAATCAACCTATTTTACTCCGATCGTAATATTTCAAAAAAAGCTTTACGCCACAAGTACGCTGAGAATTTAGAAAATGCAGCAAATGTGGTGCTAGCACAAGCGGAGTCTTCTAAAGACTATGAAATCTATTCTACCATCATCGCTCAAGCTGCTAAACTTCAAGAATTAGATAAACCGGATGTAGATAAATTACCGCCTGAAGTCTATCGGAAAGAATTCACGCTCCAAACGTTAGATGTAGAACAAGTGGGGTTACCGGCTATCAATCGAAATGAATTAGCGGCTCAAATTGATTCTTTAAATCAGCCAGAGTCCGTGAAAATTACATTGAAGCAGGATGCGATGATTATACCCATCAAACTAGAAGATAAATTTCAAAAAATAGAGGAGGATTATACAGATTAATATGGCTTGGAGACCAAAAATAAAAACAGACAATGGAAATGTATCCGTTCAATTTTCACATTGGCTAGCGCAAATGCTAGCCTTGATTATGCCTAAAATATTGAATTTAATCCTTGGTCGTGGTTCTGCAAAAACGACTGAAATTATTGCTGCACGCTTAATTGAAATGGCCTATGATATGCCCGGGGCACCCATTGTATGGGTCTCTGATACCTATTCAAATTTGCAAAAAAATGTATTACCCTCCATATTAGAAGGTTTGGAGAGAAAAGGATTTAAAGAAGGGATTCATTTTGTGCTGGGTAAACAGCCTCCAGTATACTCTGAAGTTGAAAAAGAAGATTTACCCAATGATATTAGAGAGCATTTCTGGAAACCATATAATAAGCTTGCAACCTATAAACATACGATGGTTTGGTTTACGGGCCTGAATATAACATTTGGCTCCCTAGATCGTCCGGCATCTTTAGCGGGCCGCTCTTATGTTCATGTGATCGGTGATGAGGTTAAATATTTCCCAGAACATAAAATCTCCAACCTCTTAAAAGCCATTCGTGGCTATAAAGTTAAATATGGCAATTCTGTATTCTATAGGGGGCAAACTTTCACTACCGATATGCCTAATCCTGGCAATATTGGGGAGCATGATTGGATCGTTAAACAAGCTGGTCGAATGGATAAAGATGGAATTATGCTTGCTCTAAAGACTGGCCTAGTAATGAATGAGGCAAAGCATGAATGGATTTATCAAGAGCAAAGGGGGGACCGTGAAGAGGCTGTCAAGAAAAGAAGAACGTTTGAACGATGGAATGAGAGATGGATAGAAGTGCGACAACATAAATCAGCACAGATGTTGTTTTTTACGGCATCTTCTTATGTCAATGCTGATATTTTAACGAATGAATGGTTTGAAGATCAAATTGATTCAGATTTAGGAGATACTGATACAGCTGTATTGAGTTTAAAACCTAAGTTAGCCTCCGGAGAACGCTTTTATGCCAATATTGGTGAAGCTCATTTTTATGATGATGGATTAGATCCAATATGGTCTGAAAGATTTGGTATTACCGACCTGCCTGATTGCCGGGAATTGAAATATTTGAACAGAAATAAATCAATTGATTTGGGGGTTGATTTTGGAAAAATGATGTCGATGAGCATTGCCCAGGACAATATCAAAGATTATAGAATCTTAAAATTTATGTATGTGCTTTCTCCAGACTGGATACGAGAACTCGCTGATAATTTTTTGGAATACTTCAAACCTCAAAAGGAAAAGAAAATAAACCTCTACTATGACCGGGCGGGAAACAATTATAAGGATGCTGGGCAAGATTATGCCACAGCGCTAAAGAATGCTCTGGAGCACCTTGCCGATGGCAAAACCAAGACAGGGTGGAAGGTGACCTTGATGTCGTTAAATCAAGGTAACATCGGTCAAAATGAAGAGTACAATTTTATGCAGGAGCTACTAGGTAATAACAATAGACGATTACCTAAAGTGCTGATTGATAAGTTTCAATGTAAGCCACTAAAAGAATCGCTGCAGAACGCAAAAACGAAAGTAATCAACGCCCGTAAAGGAGGTAAATCAACGGTAAAAGATAAATCCTCAGAGCATTTGCCACTAAAAAGACTTCCTTTAGAATCTACGAATCCATCAGATTCATTTAAATATTTGATGATGCGTAAACAGTGGCGCAACCTGGTGAAATATACGGTAGCGACCTTGAATTTGGGAGATACTTCAGTACGGTAAAGGGTATTAATTATGTCCTTTTTAACCCTTGATACATCGATTACTTTTGAATAGATAATAAATATTATGACTATTCATCAAGCTATAAATGAAATGCGTAAACTAACAAAAGAAGGGAAAAATTTTTCATTTTCCTTTCTGAGTTATAATCGTACCAGACAAACTTCTGATGGAATAATTGAAGTTCGAAAAGCTAGATTACGAGTGCGCGAATCAAAGAAATATAATGAAATGGCCGAATTGCAAGAAGCATATATCAATGTAGAGACAGGGGAGCCTAGAAGATTTTGGCACTGTTGCTTAATCAGTTTTAATGGCAAATCACTAACAATTATTTAATAATGAATAAAGTAGAGAAAATCACGGAGAATACAGCAGCTATTAAGTTGCCAGATTCCTCTGTCTATACGATATCCCTGAACACACATGAAGATGTGCTGGAGGGCTCCAATCACTTATATAATAACAATTGGGAATCCGATCCCTCATTTGTGCTCGGAAAGAAAATTGTGCCTTATGGAATGAATAATGATCTGCCGATTGCCATCCGTGATATTATGGATAAAAATAATCTGGCCCCAGGTATTATTGAGCGTCAAGTTGGTTTACTCTACGGTGAAGGACCGCAATTATACCAAGTTGTTTTCGAACATGGTGAAGTAAGAAGGAACTATGTGGATGATAAAGAGATTTCAACCTGGCTGAAAACCTGGGAAGTAAGAAGCTTTTTAGAAAAGGCATTAGTAGAGTATAAGCATCTCAAAGGTTTCTTTGCACGCCGGTACCGCAGTAAAGCTACGCGTATCGCAGCAGGTGCTAAGATCGCTAAATTAGAAGTGGTTCCTGCATCACAAGCACGCCTAGGTTGGCCGGAATCTGACTTCAAAAGATTGGAAGACGTCAAGTTTATTTATACGGGCGATTTCTCTTACGGCTGTTACCGAACAGGAATTAATACTTTCCCGGTTTACTCTAATGCAGATCCCTTTAAGCATGCTGTATCTATGAGCTATCACAATTCCTATAGTTTTGCGCGCAGTTTTTATCCGGTACCTAGTTATTTTGGAACATTGCCCTGGTTGACGCGTTCATCAGAAATCCCGGAGATTATAAAATATTTAACGGAGAATGGTATTGCAGCAGCTTTCCATATTCATTCACCCCAAAATTATTGGAAAAGTAAACGCGATAAATTAGAGGAGCGCTACCCAGAAAAAGATCCTGAATTCATTGATGCACGCCTGGATGAATTAAAAGATAAATTATTCAATGATATTTCTTTGGCGCTAGCAGGAAAGAAGAATGCCGGAAAGTTTATTGAAACCGTTGACTTCTATGATCCGGAAGCGGATCAGATGTGCAGCTGGAAAATAGAACCCATTGATCAAAAGATTAAAGATTTTATTGATGCGCAGATTAAGATAGGTGAGAAGGCTGATTCAGCGGCTACCTCCGGTATGGGCTTGCATCCCTCTTTGGCTAATATCATTTTAAATTCTTCACTGTCATCTGGAAGTACCATGCTGTATGCGTTGAAATTATATTTTGCGGCCGATACCACTATTCCGGAAGAAGTCATCTTTGAACCTATCAATCAAGCAATAGCAGCTAATTGGCCAGATAAAAATCTAAAGCTTGGATTTTACCGCAAAGTAGTAATGAATGAGTCGAGTGTTTCTCCAGATAACCGTGTAACTAATCAAGTGTAATATGATGCTAATTAATAGTAGTACCGAGATGATGGAGCTCACGGGCTCCTGGTATGAATCCAATGTATTTAGCCGGGTGGTTAACGATATCGAATTTGAAACGGATGATTTGTCGAATATTATCGGTGACGCTTTGATTGAAAAAGCCCAGAGTATCTATACAAGACTCCATGCAGAAAATAATTTAGAGGAAGCAGTAACCCAACTTGAAAAAGTATTACTTAGGAAAGTGCAGCTTCCAATAGCCATTATGGCGAGTTATCATTATTATCAGTCCAATATTGTGGCTCATGAGACTACTTCTAGAGTCGTTAAAGTCAATGCTGAGAATGAAAAGCTAGCCTGGGAATGGATGCTAGACCGCGATGATCAGGCGCACCTGAAAAAAGCGCAACGAGCAATTGATAATCTAATTGACTTTTTGGATAAAAATAAAATGGAGCAGTGGGTAACATCTGAAAAGTATCTGCAGTCAAAATCTTTATTTGTGAATAATACGGAGGTCTTTGGGCGTTACTTCCCAATTGACAATTCAGCAAGATTTTATTATTTGGCAGAACCTATTTTGCGCGAAGTGCAAAATTTAAAGTTAAAAAAATCACTTGGTGAAGATTACGAAGCACTTTTAAGCGGCTTTCAAGCGGATTCATTATCGGATGCTCAACAGCGGATCTTGGATCATGCACGCCGGGCGCAAGTCTTATTTACCATAGCAATAGCGGTGGATAGATTGGCTATTCAAGTCTTGCCAGAAGGTGTTGTAAAAAAGATTAAATCGGCCTCTCAAAGTGTGAATTCCAATAGTTCCGCCAATTTGGATGAACTTAAACGATTCACATCTCGCATGCTGCTGGATGCTGAAGACGCATTAAATGAAATCAAAAAAATCAGAAACGCAGATTCCATTGTAAATGCGCGTTTAATACCTGAAAATAATCCATCAAATAAATTTGCAAGAACTTAATATGCATGTAATTGAAATATTCGAGAAAGGAAAAGTTCTTGAAATTCCAGCTCATTGGGATGAATGCTCGATTGAGCAGTTGAATTCCATGCTGAAATATGCATTCCAAGTAAGTGTTGGAAAGCTCAGTTATGGAGAATTTAGGCTGCAAGTTTTTTGTTTGCTTACCGGATTTCAAGTAGCACCAAAGTATCAATATCATAACCGATTAGGGCTGTCCGATGCTATAAATGAAAACCTTTATAAGCTGTCTGCAGAACTGTGTTCCTGGTGCTTTCTGGAGTCTGGTAGTAAACAAGATTTTAAAGTACAGCTAAATTATACTTCTATTAGAAACCCATTTCCATGTATTGAAATTTCGGGTAAGCATTGCACGGGGCCAGATGACTTATTAGGTAATTTAACATTCGCTGAATTTCGAAATGGACTATCCATTATGCAGGACTATTTTCAATGTATTCAAAATGAAGAAATAGCAGAGGCTGAGGGGCTGCTAAATACATTTATTTCATTACTCTACAAATCTGAAGATTGTACTAAGGTCGAGTTATATATCAAGCAGGCTATTCTAATCTGGTTTTGTTACTGTATACATTTTATTCAATCCGAGCCTATTGTGATTGATGGAAATGAGTTAGATATATTCCTATTGTTCCCGAAAAATGATTCTCCATCAAACCAAACCAAGCAAAGTCTTGGGTGGTCAGGTTTATTATTTGAAGTTGCTGAATCGGGGATTTTTGGCAATGTAGAAGCTGCTGATCAGACCAATTTGTTTCAGATACTCGCTTTCCTGTATAAAAAGTATTTAGATAATAAAAAACTTAAGAAATGATAAAAATCAGTGAATTTGTAAAAATATGCAACCAGATTAAAGATGTTTCTGGAGTAGACTGTGTTAAAATTTGTGCAGAGGAGGATCAGGGCATGCGTAAGCTCCAAGATGCGACTGGAACCATCTTAGTAGGCGTAATTCCTTCCATAGAATTTTCAGGAACTGAGGACGCTTATATTGCTAATTCAGCATGCCTATTTTTCTTTTTGCAAAAAGAGAGAGAAGGCCAGTCATCAGAAAAGGAATTAGAGCAATATTCACAAACACAGGATTGTTTAATGAAGTTTAAAGAATGGATTTTTGAAGATGGCAAAAGCTTATGTAAGATATTCCTAAATTTGAAAATTTCATCTGTTAGCATAGATCCTGAATATAATGTGTTTGGGAAGTATTTAGGTTGGTCAATAAAATTCATATATTAAAATTCAATATAATTAATAAAATATTCTCAATTATTATTCTTCAAGCATACAATATATTATTAGCCGTATTATAACTTCGATCACGGTAAATAATTCCATCTATTCTTCAAATTCACCAATTAGTCTGCTGGTTGGTTTATGTGATAAATTAGCTATCCATATTTTAAATATATATTATCAAGAAAACAATCAAGATATCTATAATTATTTTTTACTTTATAATTCAAGTCAAATAATCGTAGTTATAATTAATAGTTTTAGATAGAATGCTTAGTGAAACTTTTTGTATATTGGTTTTGCTAATAGCGATGCTTAAGGGTAATATAGCATTCGTTGTAAATCAGAATGTTTTGTTGCTATCGAGCAAGTGAAACTATATAAAAAAATAACAAACTGTGATTAACAAAAATGTTACTCAAAATTAAAAAAAAATGGCTGGAATAAATGATTACAAAATAATTGGCAAGAAAAGTAAAAAGTACTTTGATTTATTAGCGACAGAGTTGGACTTTGATTATTCTTCTTTAGATGAAAAACAAATTGAAAGACTTGGATTTTATTTATTTATAATCGAACATTTATCAAATTACTCGGATATCCTAGATATTGCTGATTTAGTGACAGATACAGATTTTAATTCTTTGCTGTATAATGAGAAATTTGATGATTGCGGAATAGATGCAATTATCGTGGATGAAGAAGAGCACAATATTCAATTGTTTAATTTTAAGTATAGAAATAAATTTAATATTGGTAAACAAAGCCTCAATGAAACTATTTTATCAAGTAAGTTTATTAATGCAATTATTAATGAAGACTTATCACAACTAGATGGTAAGACTAAAAAAGGAGCAGCAGAGATCGTTGAAAAATTGAATAGTAATGATGAATGGAAAATTTCTTTATTTGTTGTAAGTAATGAGGATATTGAGATTACTTCAAAAGATTATCATCTTGAACAAATGGAGAAAGTTTATGGCTTAGAAGTAATACTAGTAGGATTAGAGCAAATAAGCCAATTTGTTTCATTAAGACCAACCCCCGTGAATGCAGAATTAATTGTTGATAATGATGCAATAATGTCATTCTCAGAAAGTTCTATTTCATCTTCAAAATCTTATATTATTAGACTACCACTATCAGAAATAATTAGAATAACATGTGCAGATAGAGATTTAAGAATGAATTATGGAATTGAAGTTCTAGAACCTTTAACAAAGGTGAATATAGACTATTCTGTATTGTTTGATAATGTTCGCGGTTTGGTAGTGAAATCTAAATACAATAAGAACATATCATTTAGTTTAAAAAATGATCCTACAAAATTTTTCATGTACAACAATGGTTTAACACTTACCGCTAATGACATTAAAGCAGAACCAATTAATGCTAATAAAAAAATACGCCTAACAATCAATTCCCTTCAAGTATTAAATGGAGGTCAATCTTTGAGAACGATACATCAATTTAACAGTGAAGACCCTAAACATTTAGAAGATTATCTTTCCAAAAGTGAAGTGTTAGTTAGAATTTTTAAAACTTCCAAAGATTCCGATTTGAACAATAAAATTGCGGAATATACAAATAGTCAAAATTCTATATCCAATGTAGATTTGAAGTCACTTCGAAGCGAACAATTACAAATAGAACAATTCCTAGACGATCATAATATTATATATTCAAGAAAAACTGGGGACATAGGTTTAGATTTAACTAAGAAATATTTACATAAAATAAGTATGGAAAGGTTTGGACAAATCTTAATGTCGTTTCGAGGTAAGCCTGAAAGAGCTACTAATCAGAAAAAATTCATTTTTGATAAATATTATGATGAATTGTTCCTTAGTGAAGCTTTCAATCTGGAATCTTGTCCAGAGATGATCATAAACTACTTCCTTGTAAAAAAAGAATATGAAAAATTAAAAGCAAGTATTACTTCAAGTGAACAAAAAGTATTTTACGTACTTTATATGAGCACAGTTATCAATAAGTCAATTCTTGATATAATTACCCTATTAGATCAGATAATAGAATCGTACACACCTTCGTCAGGAAAAATTTTATCAGAAGCTCGTAAATTGATACAACTTAACTTTAAAACTTACCTAGATGAGCAAATACTACCTACATTAAATGCTTAGCTCCATTTTTCTTGCGCAGGCGCAACACAGAAAATCTGAGCTAAGCCCCAAAAATTTAGCTGATCGATTTTTTAAAAAAAAGTAAATCTAATGATAAACAAAATTGCAAAGCTATCTGCCATAATAGTTCTAATAACTGTTTTTGTAATCTTATTAACATCTATAATAATTTTCCAAACACCAATTTTTAAGATTTTTAATTTTAATAATTCAGATAAGTTAACTGTATCAACCGTCTTTAATAGCGTTTTGACTCCAATAGTTTCGTTGATTTCGGTAATACTTTTATATATTACTCTTTTAAAGCAAAATGAGTCAATAAATGATCAAAAACAAGGAAGAAATGTAGAATTAATTCTTATGATGTTTAATCAATTAGTTTTGGAATATTCAAATTATGAAGTAGAAGATTATCATAGAGGAAATATCAAAATATTTAAAGGATCGGATGCATTTATACGTACTATTTTTTTAATTAATAAAGATTCAGAAATGTTTATTAATTCTGAAAGATTTTCAAAAATAAGTGGTATTATTTCTTCTTATATTTTAGTTCAAGATTTACTGTATTCTCTTAATATTGATAGTGAATCGAAACATGCTATTAATTATAAAATGGCTAATTTTTACGAAGTTAATCTTAGAACACCATTGATAATTTATGCGACATTATTAAAAAATGAGGTACGTGATGATATAGTTATGTTTATAAGAGACGTAATAAGTTTTGAAAAAGGACGTGGTTCAGAATTTGACCCTAATACATTCGTAATTGATCCTAAATATAGTAATATTCAAGACTTTTAATTTTTAAACACTGAATTTTAATAAATTTAACTCTTATAATTAGTTATAATGCTATTTTACAGGTGTTTATGTGTTTTCTGAAATTAATATAACTAACTCACACACATTTCTGCCCAGTCCGCCCAACACTTGAAATGCATTGCATTTTTTCGAAAAAACGGGATATATGACCTTTATTTAACAAAAACAGCCTTTAAATGCATTTAAAGGCTGTTTTTGTTAAATTGCATTTTCTATTTTTCAGCAAATTGGATAAATTTCGACAAAATTCGCATTCTCCTGAATCTTGTCCTTTTGCTCCCGAGTACATGTAAATACCTTAGCTTATCAATATTAAGGTATGTCAACAATTCAGACTCAATTCATCAAAGAAATACTGCAATCCGAAGGCAAACGTTTTCTGAGAAATCAGGGGATGGCCATTCGAAAGGAATTAAAATTCAAGACTAAACGGCTTCTGCAGGACCGAACAGCTACGGTGTTATCCAGTGCGGAATCTGATGCCGTTTTATCTATTAAGACTCCCCATTATGGCCGTTTGTTAGACCTTCGGAAGAAATCTTCTAAACCCGGTAAAGCAGGCGCCAGGACCACCTCCAAATCCTATCGTATTCACAATCGATTTGTCATGGGACATTACTACGCGATTGGCTTCCGGCTGATGTTTGATTTCACTGATGAAGTAAGAAATGATATTGTTAAACGATTTAAAGGAAGGTTAAGCAATGGGTAAGAAACTAACGCAGGAAGATTTAGTACTGAATATTATTGTCAATGGCAATAAAGCGAAATCTGAGATCGGCCAATTAGGCCGCAATATTCAGGATACGAAAGTTAAGCTATCGGCGGCGCAAGAGGAGATGAAGAAACTGGATCGTCAAGGCCAGTCCAACTCCACGCGCTATCAAGAACTCTCACGCCAGGTTCAGCAGTATAATGCAACGATTACAGATAGTAAAAAGCGACTCGCTGAGTTAAACCAATCGATGAAGTTGGAAGATCAATCTATTAAGCAGCTTGAAACTTCACTGAAACGTTTAAAGAATTTACGCAAAGAATCAGCGCCAAACAGTGATCAGTATGCAGAATACTCTAAGCAAATTACGGCTGTTACTGGCAGGCTTCGCGAGCTTCAAGTTGGCACCGAGCAAACTGGGAATGTCCTGTCTAATATGGGATCTAATCTGAATAAGTACATCGGTATCGCTGTTGCTGCCGGGGCTTCATTTATTGCTTTCTGGTCCGGTGTGAAAGGGGCTACGGATGAGTATGCGAAATTTGATGATATCTTGTCGGATGTCATGAAAACGACCAATCTCAATAAAGATGCCGTTAAAGAATTAAATGCTGAGCTGGAAACTCTGCAAACTAGAACTTCCCAGGAGGATCTTCTGGGCCTTAGCCGTATCGCTGGAAAGCTAGGCTATACAGAAATTGCTGAGATATCAGAGTTTGTACGTGCCAATAATGAAATTGTTGTTGCCCTAAACGATGATCTAGGTGGGAACGTAGAAGAGACGGTCAATATAATAGGAAAGCTCGTCGATATCTTTAAGCTGAAAGATATGTATTCTACCGAGGATGCCTTTCGAAAGGTAGGATCTGCGATCAATGAATTGGGTATGGCATCCACAGCCAATGAAGGGTATATGGTGGAATTTGCTCGGCGTATGGCTGGGGTTGCTCCACTTGCCGGTATTACCATTGAACAAATTTTAGGCTTAGGAGCTACGCTGGATCAGCTTGGTCAAAGCGAAGAGGTGGCCTCAACAGCCTTGAGTAAGCTTTTTGTGAAAATGGCCTCCGATGCAAGCACCTTTGCCAAATATGCCGGTATGTCAATTACAGATTTTAAAAAGCTATTGGAAGATGATTTTATGCTGGCTTTCACTAGAGTGCTTCAGGGCGTAAAAGATAACTCTGCAGGGATTAATGAGCTTGCTGCAACCTTAGGTGATCTGGGGGAAGATAGTGGGCGTGTTATTGGCGTACTGGGAACGATGGCAAATAATGTCGATGTGCTCACGGGATCCATTGCTTTATCCAATAAGGCTATGCAGGATGGCACATCCATCACCACGGAATACAACATTAAAAATGAAAATGCGGCTGCTAAATTAGAAATGGCTCAGAAGGAAGCAGCTAAATTCCGGCGTGAATTAGGGGAGAAGCTTTGGCCTATTATGACCACAGGTAATTCGCTATTAACTATTTTCTATCAGGTGCTAGCTACCGCCATTACTTTTATTGCGTCTAATATTAAACTAATCTCCGTTTTAGCCATCACCTTATCGGTTTACACCCTGTCTGTGAATGCCGCTACACTTGCTGAATATGCCAAAGCGAAAGCCACGGCCATCGCTACAGCGGCTACGCGGTTATTTAATGCGGCTATTGCAGCAAATCCCTTGGGTTTATTTTTGACAGCCTTAGTTGGTGTGGCTTCCGCGCTGTTGATTTATAGGGATCATTCCCAAGATGCGCAGCTCGCTACCAAGGAACTTTCGGGCTCCATGAAGGAAGCTAAAAAAGATTACGAACGGCAAACGCAAGCGATCGAGCGTAATTTGGCTGCTGCACTCGATAAAACTAAATCGGATGGACTTCGACTTGCCGCGATTAAAAACTTGCGTGATGCAATGCCGGGCGTGCTACAAGATTATTCCGATGAGGCGATTATGGCAGGAAAAGCAACGGCAGCTATTAAAGATCAAATCAAGCAGCTAATAACACTTTCCACGGTACGCGCCTATCAAAGTAAAATGGAAAAGTTATCCGCTCAGAAGTTGGATTTAAATGATCAACTAGAACGGGGATATCAAGGTGCCGGCTTTAGCGATAAGCTATCGATTATGCCTGAAATTATTTTTTCATCGAATTATGAGAAGTCCTATCAAGAGGCTGTGAAAAAGCGAATCGGGGCTATCGAAAAGGCGCAAGCCATGATCGGCAATAAAGCCCTGGAGGAACAAGCCAAATTGAACGCATCGCTGGTCGCATTGCCCAGCACGAATATCCCGAACAATAAAGTAACCCTCATGGATGCTGATAAACCTAAAAAAGATGCTGGTATTCAAAAGGTTCAGGATAGGATCGCGGTGGAGATTGATTCGTGGAAAAAAATGAATACCATTCAAAATGATGGGATGGATAAGCAGCTAATTGATCTAGATGCCAAGTATGCGGAGTTTCTAAAAATAACGACTCATCATGAGTCTAAGCGCGCCGAGGTAGCAGAAATTTATACTACCTTGAAATTAAAGCGCCTACATGAGTTGGATGAGCAGGCTGCTAAGGATTATTTAGCCCAGAAGAAACAAGAATTTGAAAGCTCCTCCCAGCTGATTAGGAGTCAAGCAGAAGCGGAATACCAATTTAAGCTGCAGCAAATTGACCTTCAAAATACCACAGAGGAAGAAAAGTTTCTTCAGAAGACGCTGCTCGAAGAAGATTATAGACTGCAGCAATTTAACCAGCAGCAGCAGGATTTAGTGGCCAAGGCACTGCTATTAACGCAATTTGAAGAATCCGGTAACTTAGAAATAGAGCAAGTCAAGCAAATCGCTGAGGAAAAAGCTAAAATTCAAAAAGATTATGTAAACAATCAAATTGCAGAATCACAGCGAGAGTCTGCCAAAAGACTTGAAATTGAGCGTAATACCAATGAGGCTCTTTATCAATTAAAGGCCGATACAGTGAAAGCTTATGAAAATGCGTTTTCTATTATTGGTGGATTTTTTAGTGAGAATGCTAAGATTGCCAATATATTCTTAGTACTGGAGAAGGCGGCAGCAGCGGCCAGTGTGATTGTGAATTTACAGAAAGAGATTGCCGGCTACTATGCTGCCAATGCCTTATTGGGTCCTGCTGGTGCGGTTATCGCTTCCACCATGGCTGGGGCTGCCAAGATCAGAGCCGGAATATCCTTGGCTACCATTGCAGCAACGACCATTCAAGGGATATCAAGTAATAATAAAAAATCGAAAGATAAAAGTTCCACCACCGTTTCAGGGCGTGAGTCCGGTGGTTATTTCTCAGTGACTCGGGAGCAAGATGGCCGTAAATTCCGCGCTCAGTCCAATCCTGGAAAAAGAGGTTTTATAAACCGGCCTACAGTCTTAGTTGGGGAAAATGGAAATGAGTGGGTGGCAAACGCTTCGGTGGTGAATAACCCGGAATTGCGTCCGATCATCGATGTGCTGGATATCGCTCAAAAAAATGGTCATATCAGCTCCTTAACACTCCGGGAAGTATTAGCACAAGCAAATGGCCGTATTGCTGGCCGGGAAAATGGTGGATTCTTTAAACAGTCAAAAAATAACGTCGCTACACAAGCGCCTTCATTTGAAGAATTAGCTCTTATTTTAAAATCGCAAAGTGCCCTTGTTGAGAAGTTAACTAATCAGCTAGATAAAGGTATTACAGCGGAAGTTTCGCTTTTAGGTAAGGGCGGTTTTATTGAAAAACAAAAAGAATTAGCTTCCATTCAGTCCAATGCTAACTTATAATTCCACCTGCGCGGCATTGCTTTGATATGCCGCGTATGTCCTTTAAATAGCCTAAATTCTAAGATAATTTTACTTTATGTTAGAAATCATCGCAAAAGGTAAAAAGCTCGATCTTCCACTTGATATTCAATTGGCTATCACGATTGAAAATCCTTTCTTACTGCAAGATAGGGTACCCATTCCATATTCATTAGCTTTTAATCTTCCTCCAACCTTAACAAACCTTAACCTATTTGATTATCCTAATCGGTTAGGGGCGTACATTCCTGGTGCAAAAAAAGCGGCCATTCCATGTGTGATACGATTCGAGAGTTTAAGTATTTCTAAGGGCCGCTTAGAACTAGATTCCTTTGATAAGGATATCAAAGTGAGATTTGTGGGGGCTGACATGAACGATGTCATCAAAAATAAACTGTTTGATATTGATTTTGGTCGGGAGAGTTTTCCGGGGACCTATCAAGATACAGACTATACCGATGCGCGTAATTTTGCTAGTTCCTACAAGGCTTGGAGCACATCGCTGGCCGAGGGGTCACATCCCAATTTAATTGCTGCCCCAATCGCCATTGAATCCGAAGAATCATTTTCATTCTATAGCTATATAAATTCAACATTTAAATACACGCAGCGCGGTTTAGCTCCTTACATAGATTATTTATACGTCAATGCGTTTAATCCGCTGAATGCCAATTTTCTATTTGGCATGGTCGATCCGGAGCAATCCGTGCATTCTATGCGGTTCACGCATGCAAATATTTTCCCTGCATTTAGGGTCAATTATTTATTGAAAAACCTTTTTAACAACACGCTATTCAGCAATCCATTTTCCACAGGCCATCTTTATCAGCTGGCAGTGCCCTCGCTAAATTTTGATAAATGGGTGAAAAGATCCTCGGCAACGGTTGATACTACGATCCAAAATTTTGCCATGGTATCCAACCCCAAGCCAAAGAAAACGGAGCCTTATCCATCAACTCCCTATGTGGAACTCAAATCCTTTCTTCCAGACATTGCGGGCAATGATTTTATAAAAGAAATTCTAAAATTATACTGTGCGACATTAACCGTTCGAAAGGGCCAGTATGGTATTATTTTAAACCAGGATATTATTAAAAAGAAGCCGGTCGCAGATTATTCTAGTAGACTTCTGGATGGCTTGTCAATCAGTCATCACGGAAAGCAAACCTATTTTTATGGGTATGAATGGTCCGAAAAATACACGCCAGATTCGGAATTTATTGATGTAGAAACGCATTACGATATGGTGAATTATGCCTATTCCATACCGGATTCGGGAGAATATGAGAAACTTTTTCATATCACATCAACCGATCAATATATCTTAAAGCGTGCCTTTAAGAATCAGGTTGAATTCTTCATGGGCGGATCACTTGAAGAGCTTGTTGTAGAATACAAGGTGCAATCGAAAGGTTTTCATGTGGCTTTAGAAGATAGCTCCAATTCCTTTAAGATGCGATCTACCATTAAAACGATGCCCCTGAATGTAAAAACAAGCTTTCGACATTTAGAAGTACGACGAAAAAATATATTCCCTGAACAATATATCTATCCAGAAGTTTTCAACTGGGTGGTTCCGGAATGGTCGGCCCTGGACCGCAATGCGCGAACGAATGATATTTACCTTTTATATTATAAGGGCTTTGCAAGCATCCATCAACCAAATAATCAACCACAGAATCCAATTTCTGGGCAAACGTATCCTTTACTGTCTCCCTATGGATCCGCAAACCAAAGTTCACTCGAATGGGATGGCCCTGCAGGTTTATTACAGAACTATCATGCAGCGTTTAAAGAATGGATTGAAAAGGATAAACTCCGCGTATCTGGTAATTTTTTATTGACGGCGCTAGATTTTCACCAATTAGATATCACAGAGAAAGTTCATGTAAATGGGCGGAATTTTTATTTCGATAAAATACAGTTTACAATCAGATATGACCGTATTGAACCCGCTGCAATAGACCTGATTGAGTGCTAGTGATGTCCTTTATTAATTTTCTGAAGATGCCGATTTTTGGATATCAAATTAACTGAAAATGTAATGCAATTATTTAAAATCTTGTTCGATGCAATCAGAAAGAATCTTTTCGCGGCCCTGTTATCGGCGGCTTTAATTGCTATTATTTTCCTTTACAACGATCTGAGAGATAACGATGAGACGAACAATACCTTACTCCGGGAAGAAAATAAAAGGCAAGCTTTAGAGCTTGCCGAGACCAGGGCGCTCTTACTGAAATATGTCTTAGGGAGCAAAGAAATTGAAAAGAAAGTCATTAATAACGATTCATTAATAAAATCACAAATCAAAACACCACTTAAAATAATTTTGCCATGAAAAAATCAATAGCAATTTTCTCATTTATAGTATTAGCGTGCATCACGGCTCTACTATTTCATAAATACACCGAGCGAAATAAAGCGTATGAAAATTTAGAAAATCTATATCAAGTGGCTTTAAAGTCTCATGATGTAGGATTTATCGAACCGATTTCGATAAAAAAGGATACCGCTTTGAATTCTGCCTCTGTTAAATATATTCCTATCATGGTTTCTGAAAGTCCTGGTAATTATGTTTCAAAAGGCTTTGCCGATACCTTAGCAGCTGCATTGAATATATCCTTTAACAAAACGCAATCCCTTCAATCGATGGTCGTAAAGCTTGAAGATAAGATAAAAGGCTTGTTGAAGAAGGATAGTTCTGGGGTGAATTGGGCAGTTATGGAGGATCCTACCTTTAATATAAGGTACAACATTGATTCCAATATTTTTTATCCTTCGGTAAAGCTCACCTTGGATAAGGTGAATTACAAAGAGCGGAAATCGATCTTTCATAAATACCAATATTATTCAGCGATTAAAGCGAGTGATAGCCGGGTTCAAATCTCCAATATTCGAGATGTCAATGTAGAAAAATCGCCTTCCAGATGGGGTCTTGGCCTGTCTGCAGGGCCGATATATTCCGCTCACGGATTTAGTTATGGTGTAGGATTTGGTTTAACCTATGATCTAATTTCGAATTAATGATTACCATCATCCAACAGCCAAAACCATTTTCTTTTAGCCTGGAGCTTGATGATTTGATTGTTCAAACCGATGAAGAGGCGCTATCGGTGCAGTTATATGCCGGATCGGACTTATTAATTAATGAGCAGTTTAATCCAGGCGTGGAAGGTGAGCGGATAACTGTCAAGTATTCAAAATTGATTCATCAGTTATTGAAAGTTGAATTGCCTTCCTTTAATCAAAAGGTGTTTGTTCAGCACAAGGCTATCAAATCCTTCAAAATTTTGATTCAGTCTGCTATTGAAATCAATTTTACTGTTATAAAAGGTTTTCGAACGCAGCTCAGCTATGATATTCAGAAGTATTTAGGCTCATCCTGGTTAACACGGATGCCTACTCGTTCAACGCATGGATACCATGGACCATTATTTTTGAGCACGTATCCATTACAAACTATTTCGGTGATGGCCAAAGCAACCTTCGAAAATGGTGAAAGCAGCGTTTTAAAACTGTATTCTTTAGAGCCTGCTAAAATGCAAGTGGTGAATTTAAATCTAGGGGTATTGTGTGGGAAGTTTCAGCGTGAATTCAGCTATATAGATGTTTATGCAACCTCAGAGAGCGAAACTGAAATTCTACCCAAAATGAGATTCTATCTAAGTCCATATTCAGGCAGTTCACAAGATGTCGTAGTTTATGAAAATAGGCTAGGAGGTATAGACTGCTTTAAGCTTGGTGGAAAATCCAAAAGTAAATACAGTGCTGAAAAAAGTAACGCGCTGATCAGTGATCTGAATGAATCCTATTTTTCTAAAAACACCTTAGAGCGATCTATTAATTCAGGCTTTTTGACCTCCAAGGAGCACGCAAATCAAGCGGTCGATATGATCAGCAGTGAGCAGCTCTATCTGGTTGAAAATGGACTTTTCAATAAAATTATTTTAGCTAATCCTAAAATGGAATTAAATAAAGATGAGCTCCATAGTTTTGATATCGAGTTTTCATATGCTGATGCGCTACTAAATAACCCGACCACTAATTATATACCTACATACTTAAATATTTAAAAATGGCAACTGAACCAAAATTTAATGGAAAACCTCCCGTATCCGATTTTAACTCCGCTTATATCGTTTGTCAACAAGCTTTAGAGCAAGGATTTCGAACGATTGAATTTAATGACCTCGTATTAAAAGCTGGAGCAAACGTCAGTGAGTCCGTCAAGATTACTGGACTATCTTTACCTAGTTTGGGAGACGTTAATAAAACAGCTGAAGTTTCAGGAGGAGCAGCAGGGAAAACTTTTACATGGTCCGGTGGTAATATAATTGTTAATGGAAGCTATGGTGCTAGACTATTCTGGGATGGTACGTTAAAAACCTGGAGCAAGGTCGATGAATGGGAGTATCCTAAAGGGTTGGATGGTAGAGATATTACAGATTGGACAGCTAAATCTTACAACTACGTAAATGGTAAAGGTAGCTTAGTTTTTAATTCAGGTATTATTTACGAAAATAATGCTGCTACTGTAGCTGGTGATATTCCAGGTGTTTCTAATAAGTGGGTTAAGAAAATTAATGCGGGACAAGAGGAATTAAGAAAAATATTAGATATTAAAGGTGCTGAGGTAGATCAAAATTATTTTGCAATACCCCATAATACAGCTGTGAACGCATCGAATTCTGGAAATGATGGATTATTTTTTTACCAAAATAATTCGTTATTAATAGGTAAGTCAATTAATAAAATTTTTGTTAACATAGTTACTGCAGGCACACTTTCAGTGTTTAAAATATTAAATGCAGGTTCTTCAGCGTACACTAAAACGCTTATAACAACTTTGAATGTAACTGTAGGTGTTCCAGGATATGATGTGCCACCATTTGTTTTAAATGAGAATGAAACTTTAGCGTTTTTTGATTCCACAGATACTTGTAGATTTAGATTTAACAACTCAATGCCAAATGCAGATGGTGGAGGTCTTAAATATATAACTTTTTCTTCCAACGTATGGAGCGCATTTTTTCAGAGAGATTTATCTATAGGCGTGCAAGTTGTAGGACAAGGCTTGTATTCTGAAAAGATAGATTTAATTGATAGTAACATATCTGATTTGCAAGATCATGACACTAATATCAATGGTATATTAGACCTACAAGGCTCAGAAGGGTATATAACATTAATACCTAAGCTTGTTACAAGCCCCGCATCGCTCGCTCAAAAAACATTAGGAATGTTATATTATCAAAACAATTCATTGTTAATTGGTAAGGTTATTAACAAGATTTTCATAGACGTAGCAACGGCAGGAACATTCAGTATTTTAAAGTTAACAGGAGCAGCAACGCCAGGATTCACAAAGGTAGTTGTTGAGGTACTAAATCTAAGTCTAGGGCAAACAGAGTACAATCTTGCAACGCCTTTAATTCTTCAAGAAGGGGAAACTATTGCTTTTTCGGACCAGGGGGATATCGGTAATTTTAGATACAGCGCAGCTGCTGTTAATCCTGTAGGTGGTGGTTTCAGATTCTACACTTTTGCAACAAGCTCTTGGAGTGGTTTAAGTAATCAAGATATCAATATAGGTATTGCAACAGAAGCTATTGTTCCTGCTTCAAAACGCTTAGATGATATTGAAGTAGCTCTGAATAATAAGATTTTTTCAAACAAAAAAATATCATTCTTAGGAGATTCAATTACTAGCTACGCAGGTTATATTCCTACGGGTAATGCTCATTTCTATCCCAGTAATAATGTTACGAATGTGGAAATGACATGGTGGAAAAAATTACTAAATATTACGGGAGGTGTTTTATCTATTAATAATTCTTGGAGTGGTTCGTTTGTGTCTTCAAATGGCGGTGCAGTATCTTCATTTCAGAATAGATTGAATTTGCTAGGAACCCCAGATGTTATTTTTATTTTCGGAGGAACAAATGATTTTAACGGAAATGTTCCATTGGGTGATATTGATTTTGCAACAGAATTTGATTTAACGCAATTTACGGATGCTTATTGTAATGTAATTCAGCAAGTTAGTGTTAACTATCCAAACGCTATGATATACTGTATGACTCCACTAAAACGCGGTGCCAATGGAATTGTAGTTACTAAAAATAGCACTTATTCAGTTGATCAAATGTGTGATAGAATTATTGATATTGCTAAAATATATGGCGTTAATTACATTGATACACGTCGAATAAATATTACTCCATATAATAGAAGCAATTATTTATTTGACGCGTTACATCCTAATTCTTCTGGAATGGAATTGTTAGTTGATTTCATAAAAAGAAATCTATAATTAAGAATTTTTAAAATCCCTCTTGCAATTTCAACACCTGGGCGAACTCATATTCTTCATCGATATGGGCATATCGCTCAGTTGTTGTTATTTTAGAATGTCCCAATATATTCTTCAAGGCATAAATATCCCCAACGGCCGTCATAAACAAAAAGCCAAAAGTATGCCTACCAACATGAGAAGTTAAATTCTTTCTGATTCCAGCCATCTTAGCCAAATCTTTTAGCGTTCGATTATATTCCTGAGAGGATGGAAGGTCAAAAAACTTATTAAAGGTTGCTGATATAAAAGTTTGCGCAATGGGAATCAACGGAATCTTAATAGTTTTTGGAGCGCGATCGGAATTTTTCTTCATGGTGAAGGTTAGGAAGTTGTCTGAAAGCATCCAGTTCTTATTGGCATTATAGATATCCGACACACGTAAAGAGGTAAAGCAGCTAAATAAAAAGGCTGAAAGAACATTGTATTCCGTTTCAGAAAGGGTTTCTATATCATGCAATTTCATTAAAAGTCCAATTTCAACTCTGTTAAGATAGGTGATAGGTGTATTTATCGATGTATTCTTAAAATCGATAGCAGCCTGATCGACATATATGGTTGCTTCCTGGTTAGCAATACGCAGGAAAGATTTTAAATCGCGGAGTCTGGTCCAGATGGTATTGTGCGCATTTCCTTTTCTTTTTAGGAAGGCTTTATATTCAGACATCCATGCTACATTGATATGGTCAAAACTAACTGCTTCCCTGAAATCTTTGATTGAATTAATGGTGGTCCCATAGTTTTTATACGTCTGCTCGGAGATCTCACGATTCTTAAAGAGTTCCCGGCGACGTTTTAGCATATACGCGACTAATGATTTATTGGAATCCGCAAAAGTAAGTTCTCTTTTAAGAGATTTCAAATCCAAATGTTTCCCAGATAGACGGTAAATTTTTGCAATCTCATTCAATTTTGCCCGCTCAGTCATGACAATCATGTTAAAATCATTTACATCTTCATCACCTTTAAATCGAGCCATAAGTACTGAATTTGTTGTATCAACTTTGTTTGCAGGCCATTGCAGGTTCAAGGCGAGTCTCACGCGCTCAGCATTACCTTTGGTTGAAATATAAACTTCAAGGGATAATGAAACCATACCTGTGTTTTTATTAATTCTATTTTTTGAAAAAAATAGCTTTGTCGAAAAATTGAACATGAGTTCAGTAGTAAATTGCTTTGAAATCATAGCTTAAAAATGATGTATACGAGATGTATACAAAACCCTATAAAAGCTACCTTAATTAACTACCTATGGAATATGGCTCTAGGCCATTTAAACGAAGATTTGCAAAAAAAAAGAGGACTCAAAAAGTCCTCTTTTATCCTGAAAGTACCCGGAGCCGGGATCGAACCGGCACGGTTTCCCATTGGTGTTTGAGACCAACGCGTCTACCAATTCCGCCATCCGGGCGTACTTTTAATCAACAGTTATGTTGTTTGGAGTGATGCAAAGGTGCAAAAAATATTGATAGTTCCAAAATTATTTATCAACTAAACATTGAACTGATTGTAAATGAAAGAGATTATTTTTTCATCCCTTTAAAATGCATGAAAAAAGGAACCAAAAAAACTTTCAAAAAACAACAATATTTTCCACCTATAGGGGCTAAAACGAAATGTAATAATATAGAAAATGGCTAAAATCAATATTAATGACTTTAAAAATGGCATTTTACACAAAAATGCCAGCCAAAGGCTGATAAAACAAAATGCTCATTTAATACCATTTTGACACTATTTTAAGACCTTATCAAGTTATAAAACAGGTACGAGTACCATTTGTTACAAAAAAAAGGATTAAAAACGGTTTATTTAGCCTTAAATAAAGATTATAAGTACCATTCAAGGTCTTTACAACGGCAAGAGTTTATCTCCGAACGACGGCGTTCTGGCGCCTTTAATGAAGCATTTACTGGAATCCATGATGGATGCTGAACTATCTAATCATCTTGAAGAGGATAAGGC
>JAGKSB010000018.1 GCA_017942165.1 Rhinopithecimicrobium faecis
CCTATGGCATCGCCACTAGATAAGATTTCTAGCTTTTCAGCTAAAGTCCATTTCTTATATTTCATTATCTCAAATGTATTAATTTGAAATCTAAAATTTCACTCCGAACTTATTGGGGGCTAAATTATAATGAAGGATATTTTTCTTGTTGTATATCATTGGGCAATTGTTTTAAATAATTATTCCTAGGGACTAACTTTTCGAGCTTATTGTAAGCCATGTTTTTTGTTATCTGCATGGCATATGCTTCCACATTTTTCAATTCCTTGAGGGTATGCTTCTGCTCCCAAAGTTTCAGCATGACTTCTTGAACTAAGTCATATGCATCGTCCTGATCAGCCAAAATTCTGTTCGCAAATCGATACAGCTTATCCTTTAGGACAAATACCGAATTTTTAAAAGTTTCTTGGTTCATCGTTTAATTAGGTTATTTACAAAGAAGACAGTTTAAAGGGATATAATATTACATCAAATTATAGGAAAATATGTAATTGTGGGTAAATACCTGATATACAGCAATAAAAAAAGCCAGATTGGGATCTGGCTTTGTAATTATTTAGCAATCTGCTCGTCTGCAGAAGGACCATATAATCCAGGAACAGGGATATCTAGTAACCGTAGGTATACAGATAGCTGACCACGGTGATGAATGAGATGATTGTAAACTACAAATCTTATAGCGCCAAGTTTTGGCATCTCACCAATGATATAATTATCCACACGCACAGTCCATTGGCTTAACCATTGCTCTTCTGGAAGGCTTTTTATAAGCGATTGATTTTTGATAAATCCAGCTTCTAACACTTCCTGAAGTTCCGCAACTGAAGTTGGCTTTAAAGGCTTATAATCTGTCGCTATATTAAAGTCGTTCGTTGAAATTGCTATGGATACCCAATTATGAAGCTCTACAATATGACCCGCTAAATTCCCTAATGTCATTGACTTTTCATGGGGTTGAAAAGTTAGATCAGCATCTGTCAGGTTTGCTAAGATTCTTCTTGTGTTAGCGGTCTCTCGCTCTAGTTCAATTAAAAATCCTTGTTTTATACTCATGTAATTTGTCTTAAATGTAATGCGAAAATAACAAAAAAATTAATCTATTTTCTTCACTAATTGTTCAATTACTTTTGGATAGTGTATATGTTCCAGCTGCTGGCCCTTAAATTTAATCATTTCCAAGGTGTCCGTTGGTTCTACCTTAAATTTAGCCTGTTGAATTACTTCACCATCATCAAATTTTTCATTTACATAATGAATAGTGATGCCATGTTCTGTCTCCTTGGCTTCCATTACAGCTTTATGTACGCGATCTCCGTACATCCCTTTGCCGCCAAACTTAGGAAGTAGGGCAGGGTGGATATTGATAATTCTATTTGGATAAGCTTCTAAAAGGTTTTTTGGTACCAACCACAGAAAACCGGCTAGTACAATAAGATCTATTGAAAGATTTTGTAGCATAGCTAAAACGTCATCCGTATTAAAAAATTCATTTTTGTCAAATACGTGAGAAGGGATTTCAAAATTATCAGCCCTTTGTAAGACATAGGCATCGGATACATTGGCTAACACGAGTGCAACCTCAGCATCTTCAGAATATTTAAAATGCTCCATTATTTTTTGTGCATTTGACCCGGATCCGGAAGCAAAAATGGCAATACGTTTTTTCACAGTTTTAAGTTTTTAAGTACCCTAATTTGTAGTTCAAACTTACCTATTTTTTTTTATAGTTAAGATTAATTAGGTTTATATTATTCGGAAAGGACATTTTTTCTGGAATTTTTAGTATCTTCAAGGGTATAATCCTCACTGTAATGATGCATATCGTCAAACGATTTTTTATAGGCTGTTCGTACGTATTTATGAGCCACGCAACATTAATGGCCCAAGAAGCTCCGAAAATATTACCAGCCTTCAAATTCCAAGCTTTACATACTAATAGCGCTTTTACTAATCTGCAAATAAAACCTGCGAAGTATATTATTCTAAATTTCTATGATCCCGGCTGCGGGCATTGTCAAAAGTTGGCTGTTGGTATGGCCGCAAATATGCAGAAATTTAAACAGGCGCAGATTCTATTTATTGCCATGAATGATGCTGTCTATATCGATGGATTTATAAATATGCATATCCCCAGCTTAAAGTCAGCATCAAATATCACGTTTTTAAGAGACCCTGAAGTAACGTTTATACCCCTATTTAATCCTTCGCAATACCCCTCCATGTATATTTATGATGGAAAGACAAAGAAATTAATCAAGCATCTTGACGGCATAGATACAGTGGATAGCGTCTTAGAATATATAGTTCAATAACTTTTATTGAGACAGAACGCTGTTTATTGAGACAGAACCCTGTCTATCAGCTTATCGCCTAATGTGTCTACTGGAGCACTCGCGTTGGAAAGAACTACTACCGCTGATTTATGATCTGGCGTAAGGATAATATAAGAGCTACTTCCTGCTGTCTGTCCTGTATGTTGATAACTTATAAGATCTTCATACATAGAAATATGCCACGCGAGGCCAATATCTGTTGTCGGTGGCAAGAAGAATGTAAATTGCTTTGTCAAAGCCATGGCCTGCTCGATAGGTGTTTCAGGCATTTTAAATTGGGCTTTTGCAAATATTAATAAATCCTCTAAGCTTGATTTTATCCCTCCTGCGGCAGCAAAAGATTGGAAGTTCCAGCTTGCGGCTAATTTTCCCTCATTGTCCATTCCTTGAAGCAGTGTATACAATTTTGGGTTTACCTGAACAGCCGTATGCGTTAAGTTTAAAGGCGTGCTGATGACTTCATTTAAGAGCTGCTCATAGCTCTTTTTTGTAATTGTCTGAATTAAATCTCCTAGCACCGCAAAACCCAAATTGCTGTAGGCATATTGTTCTGCGTCGCCTGCATTGATAGACATATTTTTTAGGTATGCGTACAGTTCTTTCTTACCATAATTTCTGTAGGGATCAGCTTCGGTGAAATTAGCTGTCTTTTCTAAATTATCGGGTAGTCGAGGTAGGCCTGAAGTATGATTTGCTAATTGCTGAAAGGTGATATTCTTTAGCGCTGGATTTGTGCGTACAGAGTCAGGCAAAAATTTAGCAATGGAATCGTTGAGGTTGATTGTTTTTTTCTCTACTAAGTCCGCTAATAAAATTGCTGTAAAAAGTTTCGATAGAGAGCCTATTTCATAAATAGATGTGGCAGTAGGTAACGTTTGATTCCCTTTACTTGTCTCCCCATAGAAATAACGCTCCGTAACGCCTTTATTAATGATGCCTATACTAAGCGATTGTTTCGGATGTTGCTGAAGATACTGCGCCGCTAGGGAGTCTACAAATAGTGCTTGCGGGCTACGTTGCTGCTGAAGCGATTCAGGCTTCGATGGCTCAGCGGTTGCCGCCACAGTAGATTCCGTCACCACTTGGGAGGCTTCTGTATTTATTGTTGCCGGAAGGAACGTGAGGGTTTGAAATTTGTAGCTGCTATCGACACTAAAAAGCAAGCGTAATGCCGCATCATCAAAAGCTAAATTATAAAGGGCATTTCCATTTTCAAAATTTGCAATTGTGGCATTTCTAATACGGCCTAACTTATACACATTTTTGCGTAGGTAATCTGCGAAAAAATCAAAACGAAGTTCTTTTTTGAACGTGCTACTACCCAGCTCATAGATCGAGTCCGTCTGTTGGCTATTGATAAAATACTCTAACTTATTAAAAAGCCTTTTATTTGCTAATTGATCGGACTCCTGTTGTGCATAGCTGCTCGCTGCCAGGCATACAAGTAGACCTGTGATATAGTTCTTCATATTCGTGTACTTCCTACAAATTTAGGGAAACCATTTTACAAACCTATAATTTGTTTTAATCTACTGTAGCCTGATTTTGAGATGCTTATTTTTTCTCCCGTAATAAGGCTTCCGATGTAAGCATCTTTCTCATAGAGTTCCATTTTCGCCAATTGATCTATTTTCAATAAATAGGATCTATGGACACGCACGAATAATTTAGGGTCCAGATTTTTCTCGAAGTAGGCCATTGTCTTATTTTTGAGATACATACCTTCCTGACAGTGGATCTTTACGTAATCATCATAGGCCTCCAGGAAGCGGATGGAGCTGATCGGGATAATCTTAATTTCGGATCCATTTTTCACTACAATACGCTCTAAATAGGACTTTTCATCAAGCGGTTGACTCAACGTTAAGGTGGGGTTAGCAGCTTTTCCTAGGGCAAACTGTTGCTTAAATTTATGCAGCGCATTCTCGAATCGCTGGGGAGCTATGGGTTTGAGTAGATAGTCTACGGCATTTTTTTCAAAAGCTTTAAGGGCATATTCATCAAAAGCTGTGGTAAATATCACTCCTACAGGTTGGTCGATAAGCTCCAGCAATTCAAAACCCGAAAGTTTGGGCATCTGAATATCCAAAAACAGCAAATCTGGCTGATGCTGTTGAATAGCTTTCATCGCCTCAAAACCATCACCACATTCTGCTAACACCTGAATATCGGGGTCTTTTTTTAAGTAGCCTAGCAAAATGCTGCGCGCTAGAGGTTCGTCATCAATAATTAAAGTCTTAATCATATTGTGGGATGGTTAAAGTGCATATAAATTGTTGCTGTTGCTGTTCAGTATGTAGTAAGTCTTGGCGCCCAAATAACAAGAATAGTCGACGTTGTACAGAACGTATGCCGAAGCCCGTACCTTTCTTGGGATTGGCAGCTTCGCCATCGTAAGGGTTTGTAATTTGAATTTGTAACATGCCTGCTAGGAGCTGACATTCAATGGTAATAAGCACCTCTCCCGTGATATTATAGAGCCCATGTTTTATAGCATTTTCCACGAGCGGTTGAATTAACATAGCAGGAATTGTACTTTTAAAAAGGGATTCTTCGCAGGTAATAACGCTATTTAGACGGTGCCCAAAGCGTACTTTTTCAATAGAAAGATATAATTTCATCTGTTCAATCTCATCCTGGAGGGGGATTAAGCTATGTTCATCCTTATGCAGTGTGCCGCGCAGGAAATCTGAAAGCTGAAAAGTCATATTCTGAGCTTCTTCAGGCTTTGTACCGATGAGTGCAATAATAGAATTCAGGCTGTTAAATAAGAAATGGGGCTGTAGCTGTTGGCGTAAATTAAAAAGTTCGGCTTCACGTAAGAGACGCTCGGATTCCTGCTTGCGTAAACTATTTTCCTGAGCTTCTTCCTGCACATTCCAAATAATAATAATCACAGCCATCCAGGTCAGCAATATAAAGTTTATTAACAGCCGATAGGGGATGCCATCATCAAAAAAATCCATATACGCCTCCGTCGCGTAGCCGCGCACCAAGAGCCTGAGGATTAAAAGGCTTATAAAAGAAAGGATGACGCTAAATCCCAGTACCTTCCAAAGGTTATTAGCTTTAGGTAAGTAGAAATTTAAGGTGTTAGAAATGACAAAACAGGAAAGTGTGGCACATAGCGCGGACACCCCGATATCAATAAGCGCCTCGTTTGTAAGAGGTATTTTCCAGTAGAACAATAAGCCTTGAACGCAAAGATACCCCAGAAATATGCCGCAGCATATGAGGTAAATAAGTTTTTTTTTAGAATGAATTATATTTTTTGATACCATACTTACAGCGTCATTTCTTAAATTGTCTTAACGGTAAAAGAGCCAAATAAGCAGGTTCCTGTGATCAGCAGCTTCTTCTGCGGATCTTGTTGAATAAGCGCTAAATCTCTGCGGTCATCGACATCCCCAAATACCGAAGCAACGTTTGTATGTACGGACCAGTTGGTGGGCACGATTAATTGTACAGAGCCAAATAGTAGAAAGCCATCAATGCGTACAGGCTGTTGGATATCTGCTTGCAGCAAATTTATTTTCACAGACCCAAAGACATTGGTGATATTTCCCCCTTGAAATTTTTTAGAGAGCACATGTTTTTTGACATTTGCAAAAATAGAATCTACACGTAGATAGTCTTCAAAGGAGTTGTATGGCAACTCCTCCGTTTTCTCTGGCCCCTCAATAGGCGTTGCAGCCTTTATATTCTCAGCGCCTGGTTGATCCGCTACTGGCTCATTCGGAGTTGCGGTATCAACACGTTTATCCCAGTCGTATTCTGTGTCGGTTTCAGGATCTTTCGGTGGGTTTGTGAAAGGAGGAAAGCTGTCTTGTTTTCTATCTATCAATAAGAATGCACCCAAAATAATAATACCGATAGGTATCAGTAGGCCCCCGAAGTCGGTATGGAAAATTCGCTTAGCCAAAAATATCGATCCCAGAATAATCAATATATACGAGGAGCGTTTTTTAAACTGCGAATTAATACCAATTACAAAACCAATGACTATTAATATAGAAGGCCATGAGAATAACCACCCTGGAAATAACCAATCAAAGTCAAGATTTTTAAAAAGTAATAATATACCGAATAGGATGACTATGGCGCCGATCATATTACGTTTATTATTTGAATCTACGGGTGGTATGGGGTTATGTTTTTTCATTTCTCTTTAGTTTTATAATTCAAATGTAGGCGTTTATCGAGGCGCTAGAAATATGTATTAGGCTGAACAAGCTAAAAAATCGGTAAAAGGCTACTATTTATCGGTGAATATTCCTTCCCTGTGTTTTGTTGCTTAAATTACTAAGTATTTTGTGTTAACGCTACAATACAGTTAATAGATGGAAGCTAAAAGTATAAAAATTTTAAAATTAAATTTGGTTCTTTATAAAGAAATATTATATATTTATGACATATAACGAGAAAACTTAAACTTAAATAATAGATAATGGGAGATTTTGAAAACAAAGAACGTGAAGAGGTATTTTCAAAAAAGGTGAGAGCGGGAAAACGTACTTATTTTTTTGACGTTAAAGCAACTCGGTCAAATGACTACTATATAACCATTACTGAAAGCAAGAAACGCTTTGAAGATGGGCAATTTATCAAGCATAAAATTTTCCTATATAAGGAAGATTTCGCGAAGTTCGCAGAAGGCTTAAACGATGTGGTAGAATATATTAAGAATAACCAAGAGGTGGTAGAAAAACGTTATGAGCCAAACTTCGAGGATACGGCTTATGTTGCTGAAGCAAGTTCTAAGGATGATTTTTCTTTCTAACTAAAACGATATTACATAAAAAAAGCAGGTTTTTAAACCTGCTTTTTTTTTATGCTTCTAAGTCCATAATTTCCTCAGCTAATGTTTCCCAGGAGGCTTGCATTTGCGTTAACTCAGCTTTCGCTGAATTGTAGTTGCGCGTTGCCTCTTGTAACTTCACTGCATTGGAAAATACTTCCTCCGTAGCTAAGGCTACTTCAAGATCTTTCACTTGAACTTCCTTCGAGGCTATTTCCTCTTCTAATTTCGTTAACTCTTTATTTTTCTTGGCTATTAATTTAAACGTATCATCCGAAGGAGCCTTGGCCACCTTTACAGGTTCTTCTTTCACTGCCTTTGGTTTTTTATCCCCTTTAGAAGATGTTCGTGGGCTACGCTTGGCGTTCCACTCCTCATATTCTTCATATGTACCAGGGTATTCCTTAATTTCTTTGTCTTCAATAAACCAGATTTTATTGGCTACATGATCTAAGAAATAACGGTCGTGGGAAACGACGATAAGGGTACCTTCAAATTGTTGTAAAGCTTGAATTAAGATATTTACCGATTGCATATCCAAGTGATTCGTAGGCTCATCGAGCACCAGGAAGTTGGCGTCTGCAGTCAGCGCTTTTGCGAGTGCAACACGGGATTTCTCTCCCCCAGAAAGCACTTTAATTTTCTTAAAAGCATCATCTCCTGTAAATAAGAAGCAGCCTAAGATGGAGCGTAGTTCTGTCTCTGTTTGCTTCGGTGCGAAGGCTTGCAACTCTGCAATAATACTATTTTCCAGATGTAAAGCTTCGAGTTGATGTTGCGCAAAGAATGTCTGCGACACATTATGGCCATGTTCTGAGGTTCCCTCATAGACGGTATCTGCACCAGCAACGATACGTAGCAGCGTAGATTTCCCTTTCCCATTGGCACCAATAAGTGCGATCTTATCTCCTTTTTCAATAATGGCACTCGTATCATTTAAAATCTCCAAGTTAGGATATGATTTTGAAATGTTCTTTAGCGTTACGACGTGTCTACCGGAGGGCTTGGAGAATTTGAAGCTGAAATTTACCGAAGGGTTATCATCGTCCACATCGTCAATTTTTTCCATTCTATCTAATGCCTTAATACGTGATTGAGCCATTTTTGCCTTCGAAGCTTTCGCACGAAAACGCTCAATTAGGCGCTCTTCTTGCTTGATTTTTGCCTGCTGATTTTTAAACTGATTGGCTTGAAGCTCATTTCTAAGCTCTTTCTCCTCTAGGTAAAAGCTGTAATTTCCAGCGTAAAGCGTTAATTTACCTTTTCGAGATTCCACTGTTTTTTTAATGACGCGGTCTAAGAAGTAACGGTCATGGGAGACAACGATAATAGCGCCTTCAAAAGCCTGCAGGTAATTTTCTAACCATTTAATGGACGGTAAATCCATGTGGTTGGTAGGCTCATCTAGGAGCAGGATGTCAGGAGCTTGAAGAAGGATACGTGCAAGCATCACGCGCATACGCCATCCTCCAGAGAAGGTCGCTAGTGGGCGTCTTTGTTCCTCCTCAGAGAATCCTAAACCTGCCAGGATCTCGTGGGCACGGAATTCAATATTATAGCCATCTAGGGCTTCAAATTCCGTTTGCTTATCGGAAAGTTTATTTAATATATCGTCCGAATAATCGGATTCTAATTTTGCGAGTAACTCTTCAATTTCTCCATGCAGCTGATTCTGGCGCTCAAAGGCTTCCATAGCGACATGAACAATACTTTTATCGGAGTGGTAGGACAGCAAATCCTGGTTCAAGTAACCAAGTTTAATGTCTTTGGCCATGGATATGGATCCTGCAGTAGGCTTATATTCACCTACAATGAGGCGTAATAGCGTAGATTTTCCGGTACCATTGGCACCAATTAAACCGACCTTATCGCCGGGTTTGATATGCCAGCTGGCTTCGTCGTATAAGGCTCGAGAGCCAATTTCAAAGGTTAAATTATTTATTGATATCATTTCCTTGCAAAAGTACCATTAATTTTCCTGTATCTTTTAGAAATTATACTTTCCTGGTATGGAATATTTACTTCTTTAAGTACCTTTGTAACATGTACAAACTAGTCAAACCTTTATTTTTTTCTATGCAGCCTGAGAAGGCGCATCATTTCGTTACGGGAAGCTTAAAAAATTTCACTAAAATTTGGGGCTCGAAGCAGTTGTTATCGAGTTTATATACTGTGGAACACCCTTCCTTAGCGCGTGAAGTTTTTGGATTAAAATTCAAGAATCCCGTAGGTCTTGCTGCAGGGTTTGACAAGAATGCAGAGTACATTGAAGATATGGCTAATTTGGGCTTCGGCTTTATTGAAATTGGTACCGTTACCCCACGTCCACAGCCAGGGAATGATCAGCCACGTATGTTTCGTTTAGTGCCAGACTCGGCATTAATCAACCGTATGGGCTTCAATAACCAAGGTGCTGACGTCGCTGCAGGCCGCTTAAAGCATCTTAAAAATCGTGGTCAGCTAATTATCGGTGGAAATATTGGTAAGAATAAGATCACGCCAAATGAGGAGGCTGTAAATGATTATATCTATTGTTTTAACGCCCTCTTTGACTATGTAGATTACTTTGTGGTCAATGTATCTTCACCCAATACCCCGGGGTTACGTGATTTACAAGAGAAGGAGCCATTAAAGCGTATTCTTAATACACTTCAGACGTTGAATGAGAAGAAAGTTGCGCCCAAACCGATTCTCTTGAAAATAGCGCCAGACTTAACAGATTCACAGCTTGACGATATCGTAGAAATCGTGCAAGAGACGCATATTGCGGGTGTGATAGCGACAAATACGACGCTGTCACGTGCTGATTTAAAATCAGCTCCAGCACTTGTTCAAGAGATGGGCGGTGTTTCAGGAAAGCCTTTGACCAAGCGTTCCACGGAAGTAATACGCTACTTATCCCAAAAGTCCAATCGTTCTTTTCCAATTATTGGTGTCGGGGGAATTCACTCTGCTGAAGATGCCTTAGAAAAGTTAGCTGCGGGAGCCTCTTTGATTCAGGTATATACCGGATTCATCTACGAAGGACCCGCATTAGTAGCTGATATTTGCAAGGGATTGATTGCTGCAGGAAAATAGTTTTCCAAGCTTAAGTACATTAATTATCACCTATATAACGAAAGAAGCGATGTTATTTATTTCAATAACATCGCTTCTTTATGATTTACTACCGCCTTAATGGTAGGCATCTTTCCATCCGCAAGGAGTGTTTCATAAAATCCTGTAGGAATAAAAATCTTATAATTTTTAAGCTGTATTTTTACGAAGAAAATACATCCATGGGTAACTTGATTATGATCGATTACCAGGCTGTGTTCCTTAATTTCCTGGTTCATTAACTGTAGCTGCTCGAGCTGTTTAATAAGTGCTAACATAGGGATATTCCTGAAATTATTATTTGCCCAAAGTTACGCAAATTGTTTGGCTATATGCTGCACACGCTGCGGAAAGCGCTCAATATGATTTTCTACAAGCTGCATCATATAGTAGTTGCTGCTGCAGTAGTCGCCCTTATTTATTAAATCTTCAGGATCTGCAATCTCTGCTAGCTGATCTACAAAACCCATGGCATACATCCTATTATCTTTAATATAGAGGTAGCTTTTCTCTGCTGTATTTCGTCCTTGATCAATAATAATATACGAGGATCTGTGGTCCTCCAAACTTTTAATAGCTTGATCCACTTGCTTATTATACTGTTCTTTATCTGCAATTTGGAGCTGCTGTAGCTGTTGCTGACGGTTAACTTTATCCGATGTTCTGTCGATAAAAAATTGACATAAAAAGGGGTGTAGCTGATAGCTGTCAATAAGTTTAATTAAAAATTGATTGGCATCCGTGGCCCGATCAAAATACTGAATACAAGGGCTATTTTTGGGTGTTTTAATAACCGCTAGGCGGTTGTAGCCAGCTAAATCCTGATACTGTATAAGTCCAAATTTAGGTTCAAAACGCTTTAATGCTCGATTGTATTTCGGCCAATGCTTCTTTATCAGCTGACATTCCATTAATAAGGCCATCAGCTCCGTTCCAGATTCCTGGTGTTCTATGTAGTAGATCTCTTGTAAAAACTGCTGTCTACGTAAGCCAATATTATTTCCTGTAAAGTGCGTGAGCACGCGTTTTCTTAAGTCTATAGCCTTTCCTATATAGATAATTTTTCCAACACGGTCCTTAAAGATATAGATCCCTGCTGTAGCAGGAAGCTGTTCAAAGTCTTCCGCAGAAACATGGTTTGGAAGCCGCTGTTCTTTCGAAGTTTGCTTTAGTGCTGCTTGAATAAACTGCTGCTCATCCTGTAGCTGAAGGAGGTGAAAGAGTGTGGTCGTGGCTTCGGCATCTCCCGCGGCACGATGTCTATTGTCCAGAGGGATACCTAAAGACTGACATAACTTACCTAAACTGTAGGAGGCTTGTCCAGGAAATATTTTCCTTGCCAAGCGTACAGTACATAGTTTGGAGGCTTTCCATTCCAAGCCCGCCTGTAGGAGTTGATGCCGTACAAAGGAGTAGTCGAAATTCACATTATGGGCGACGAATATTTTCCCGTGTAACAAACGCATGACTTCTGGGGCTATTTCTTCAAATAGAGGCGCCGATTTTACGAGCTCATCGGTGATGCCTGTAAGCGATTGAATGCCTAAAGGAATCGGCATCTGCGGATTTACTAGGGACTGAAATTTTTCTATTATTTGCTTACCGTTGCTTATGAAAACAGCGATTTCAGTAATCCTACAGCCTGCGGCGAAGCTTCCCGTAGTCTCAATATCAACAATAGCGTATAGCTGCTCTTTGAAGTGATTCATTGTTTGCTAAGAATATTAGTATTACAAATATGGGAAACTTTTTGCTAATATCCTTATTTTTAACATTAATTTATTTTTAACATTAATTTATAAATCTTAGGAATTCAGGAGGTTACTTTCCTCTGTAGGGTCGGACTTAATTTTAAGTTTGCGCATATCTAATGGGCGTGTTTTTGTGAAATCGTGAAAATTATTGCTAAAAGCACCCAGCGTTTGAAATCCTACACAAAGGGCTATTTCACCAATAGATTTATTTGTTTTTAAGATTAATTCTATTGCCTTCACCATACGTAGGGACTTTAAATATTGCAGGAAAGACATATGTAATGTATCCTGGAAAATACGTGACATCGTTCTTTCCGAAACATTGAAGCGGCTGCTAAGACTTTTTAGGGTAATTTCATCCTGCATATTCTCTGTTAAGAAGCTGATAATTTTATTCATGCGCTCATCCTCTGTAATCGGAAGGAGAATCGGTAGATTCAGTTTTTCAAACTCAGGAAGGATCTGCTTCATGGCTTTTAGGAATTCAAAGTTCTTAGCACTGGGGTCTACCATTTTCCCGGACCAGCGCTCGGTATAGTTAATCATTTGAATCAATAATTCTGAAGCTGGGTAGATCCCTAGATTACGGTAAAAAGAAGCCTCATTTTCTTGCTCATCAAAGAAGTAAAAGCTATGTAAAACTGTCGCCTGCTGCCCAACACGTAATTTATGTGCCACGCCTTTCGGAATCCAAAAAAAATGACGTGCGGGTACCACATAGGTTTTGTTAGCGATACTTATATAAGCTATTCCACCTTCGACAAAACTCAATTGACCCTTTTCATGGCTGTGTAAGGGGAATTCGCGCTCCAACTTTTCATGTGCCACAAAAACGCCATTAGGGTTTTTATTAATTTCTGATAAGGATGCTATTATACTCATATATAGGGCTTGTATAGAACGTGAAAGACAAAGATAGTATAATTGGCTGGTTTGGGTAAATTATTGACTATTTAAGGTGCAAATTGTGATTCTAAATCTCCCTAAATTTGCAGCCATATAATAAATTAATGAATCCTTTAGTAACCTATTGTGTTGGAAGTTTGCTTTTAACAACGCTTCTTAACCCTGTTTATAGTCAAGAAGTTAGTTCACTTTCTGATACCCTGAGTCTTTCTGTCGAGCAAGTGTGGGAGCGCACGAACAAAAACTCAAAACAAGTTCACAGTAAAGAATTAGCAAATGAAATTCGCGCGGAGCAGGTGCAGGATGCCATTCGGGATAAATGGCCTACGCTAGCGGTATTTGCTTCTGTACAACAAGCCAGTAACATCCCAATTTATGATCAGGGGATTTTTCATAAGCCCAGTCAGCATGAGGTCATCCATACCCTCTATAATACGGGTGCAGACATGTACTTGAATTTATATTCAGGTTCAAAAATTACGCTTGCAATTCAGGAGAAGAAGTTGCTTAAGAAGATAGCTGATATTGAAGTAGATCAAAGTAAGGCTACCTTACGCTATGAGGCTTCATCTTTATTTCTGTCGCTGCAGCAGTCCTTGATATTTAAGCGTGTGATGCAAGAGAATATTGTGGAGCAAGCCCATCAATTGAAGGAAGTAAAAGATTACTTTGAGCAGGGTGTCATCTTAAAGTCTGATATCCTTCGTATGGATTTAGAGCTTTCTAAGCGTCGTATGACGCTCCTAGAAATAGAAAACGATATTAAGCTTATTACGCAAAAATTAAATCAGCTGATGGGTCTTCCCGACGAGCAGGTCATCAAACCCATGGGACTTGGGGATTATATGGCGCCTGTGGAGTCCTATGAAGATGCCCTGCAGCTAGCTCTCCATCAATCCTATGAGAATCGCCTGTCTGAGAAGCATACAGAACATGCCGCTTTAGCCGTGAAGCAGGTAAAGACCAACCTACGTCCCGTCGTAGGGATGACCGGTAACTTTACATTTGCCAATCCTCAAATCTTCTTATATCCTTATAATGACAGTTGGTACTCTCTTGGAATGATAGGCTTAAAAGCTTCCTATCAGCTATCCGCCTTGTGGCATACAAAACATAAGATTGCGGCAGCAAAATTAGCCTATGAACAAGAGGAGGTAAACCACCATTATGTGCAGGATCAGGTCAGACAGCAATTGAAAGAGGCCTATTTACGGTATAATGAGGCCCTTACTCGTATCGATGTCCAGAAAAAAAACTTCGCCCAGGCTAAAGAAAATGCGCGAATAATAAAAAATACCTATTTCAATCAAACGTCTTTAATTACGGATTTATTAGATGCCAATTTGCAGGTACTAAAGACGCAGTTTGAGCTGGAGTCAGCGAAAATAGTCGCTCAAAATAAATATTATATACTACAACTAACCAAAGGTACCCTATAATGCAAACCATAAAAGCAAAACGAAGCACGGCGCGTATAATCACGAAAGTATCCACAATTGCCGCAGGCATAGTGTTCATTGCTGTCTTAGCCTGGGGGGCGAAGACGATTTTTGATGATATGAAATTTCAGCATACCAATGATGCGCAAGTTCAAGAATATATAAATCCTGTGATTGCGCGTGTTGGTGGATATATCGTGGCGGTAAAGTTTGAGGAAAATCAACTTGTGAATAAAGGGGACACCTTATTAATTATTGACAACCGTGAGTATGTGCTTGAAGAAGCTCAGACTGCAGCCTCCATACTTAAGCAGCAGGCAGAATTGGAAGTGTTAACTTCTACAAAGCAGGTATTGGTCAATGATGCCGAGGCCACGAGGTCAATTATTAAAGCTAAGGAAGCAAAGCTTACCCAGCAGCAGCTCGATTATACGCGGTATCTCAAGCTCTATGAGGCGGAGTCTGCGACCAAGCAGATGGTGGAAAAGCAAAAAGCAAACTTAGATATCTATACTTCCGAATATGAAGCTGCTAAGCAGTCTTATGACGCGGCTTTTTCAAAATTGCATGATATTGAATCTCAGAAGAAAGTAATCTATGCGGAAATTGGGCGTCTACAAGCGCAGAATAACCGGAAAGCACTCGATGTTGATTACACCGTTATTCGCGCGCCCTACAACGGGCGTATGGGGAAGCGTACGATAGAGGTGGGGCAGATGATTAACCCTGGGGAAGTATTGGGCTATATTGTGAATGGGGAGACGCCAAAATGGGTGGTGGCAAACTTTAAAGAGACACAAATTGCTGCTATGGGAATTGGGGATGAAGTACGTGTAATAGCCGATGCCTATCCAAGCAAAGAATTTAAGGGAAAGATTATCTCACTTTCTCCGGCTACAGGAGCGAGCTTCTCGCTACTTCCTCCCGATAATGCGACGGGCAATTACGTGAAGATTGTGCAGCGTGTTCCCGTACGGATAGAGCTTCAAGGAGCGCGCGAGGTCGTGGATCTATTGAAAGCGGGGATGAATGTGAATGTTTATGTACCAAAAGAGCAGCCCAATGCGCGTAAAAAGTAGAAATTTATTTAAGTATTGGATTCCAGAGTGGCTGATAAAAATTATTTTATTTAGCCTGCTGATGCCTAGTTTAACGCTCTTTTTTCTTCCGATGGCAAATCCGAATGCTGCAGCAGGGCACTACGGCTGTGAGCCTTTGGATATCCAATTTGCTGTAGGCTTGTTTTACATGGGCTTTGTAGGCTTCTATAGTTTGGAGCGCAGGTTTTTCGCTTACTTAGCAGCAAAAGAGTATTTTATTATTTTCCACTTGGTGCAGATAATAACCTGCGTGCTGTTATTCAATTTTGAAAATTTATGGTTTTTATACCCTATTCGATTTATTCAAGGGATGCTTTTTGCGGGTGCTGTAAACTTGTCTATATCGAGTATATTCTCGCGGCTTAAGACAGCGCAAGCGCGGGAGATTTCATTTTCCGTATTCTATGGTATGTTAATCTGTACAACGCCATTTAATAATATCGTTACGGCCGATTTAATTGATCAATTTGATTTCAATTTCTTATATAAGGTTGCAGCGATTGCTTTTCTACCCGGATTATTTTTGATCGTTATAACGATGAATGCCACCCGGCGGAAAGTACATTTTCCATTGTATAATTTAGATTGGGCATCATTTGTTCTATATAGCAGTATACTGATAGCCTTGGGCTATATGATGATCTATGGGCAGCAGCTCTATTGGTTTACGGATTCTCGGATTCAAATGGCTACGGCCATTGCTATGCTTTGTGGGATCTTATTTGTTGTACGCCAATCCTATTTAAGACGTCCCTATATAAATTTGGAGGTTTTCAGATTCCGTAATTTTAAATTCGGACTACTTATTATTTTTGTGCTATATATCTGCCGCTTTGCATCGGGGATTACCAATACTTACTTTGCTAATACCTTACATTTTGATCCACGCCATATATCGTATATCAATATATTCAATTTGATGGGCTTAATGATGGGGGTTGTAGTTTCCTGCGCCTTGGTATTGCAGAAAATGCCTATACGTAGGATGTGGATCTCAGGATTTATAAGTTTGTTGGCTTTTCATGGCAGCATGTATTACTTATTTAATGTTGCCGCTAATGAACAGCATTATTTTCTCCCCTTATTCTTACAGGGGTTTGGGGTAGGGCTCATTATGGTGCCTACCATTATATTTATTATAGCTTCTGTGGATGTAAAGTTGGGTCCTTCCGCTGCGGCAGTGGCTTTAGCGTTTCGGTATTTCGGATATATAGGTAGCATTGCTCTGATCAATTATTTTTCACTTTACCGCAAGGGTTTGCATTTTAACCGCTTTCAGCATCAGATAATTTCTTCTAATCCCCTAGTGAAGGAGGAGTTGGCTACCTTTTCCGGAAACCTCATGCAGCGGGGGATGGAGCATGGGAAGGCTGTAAAAGTAGGGTATAAGCTCTTGGTCAATCAGGTACATCAGCAGGCAGAGTTAAGGTATGCTATGGACTATTATTTATTAATGAGCATTTTGATTGTAATAATGATTCTAATTATTATTACTATGCCATTTGTTAATAAGACGATTTTGTATTTAAAATCTAAAACACTTTCACCGGCCTAAAAAAGTATGCGCCTGTTCCCCATTCGCAGCCTTTTAATTTCTTAAGATTTACTTGCTCGCTTCAAGCTGTTCCTTTAACTGTATGCTGCCACTTCTTGCGTGAAGTTAGGTATGGACGGTTGTGTGGATAAGGGAAGCTGCTGGATAAGGGCAGTTGTGTAGATATGCTGTGATGGAGATCGTACTCAGTAGTTAGCTAGCTAACTATATTGATTGAAGAGTTTAATTATTCAAATGGTGAGCATTATAGCTATGCTTCTTTGTTTTCCCTTGGAGCACAATCCTTCGATTCGGATATTCCCATCTTAGCGGTAAGATTCTTGCGTGACTGCGTTGACAAACACGGCGTTTCTATTATTGAAAATAGTTCTGTATGCGTAAAATTTGGCATTATATAGCATGCTAGAAACTACGTTGCTATTCTTTATATATTGCAGGATTAATTGTTTTATTAATTAAATTCAACTCTTAGACTAACTGACGATATTCATTGTCTAGTCAATAATTTAGGGGTTTTTTTAATTTTTTGACATTAATTTTGTATTAACTATAAGTAAAGTGAAAATAATTTAGTCCCGAATATTGGTTGCATTGATAATTAATTGTAGAATTTGTCCTGTTTTAAAATTACTATTAAAATTTAATAGGGCTATATTTTAGGGTGATTCTAGCAGGGCTAAAAAGGTATCTTTCATATTTAATTTTCAGTTAATTGATCTATTCTTTAAACTACGTTTTTAGTATTTTATAATCATTTTTGTACTTTTGTACTGTAGAAAGGGTGATAAATTAATCAAGTAGAAAATGATTCTAATCTAATTTATTTTTCATAACTAAATAAGAATATTTTACAAGACATAGCGATGTTTTACTTAAAGTATTTTATTGCAAAGTACTTTGACTTATTTTGAAAAATATCGTTAGATTATGAATTTAATAATTTGATTTGTTTTATTTTAATTAAAATTGTTATTTAATATTTATTAAGTAGTTAATTTTACAGTTTGCTAATTATTGTTGTTTACTGCCAGAATCCCCTTCTTTTAACTAGCTGAAACATTATTATATTTAAATTAAACCATATGAAACTTTATTACAAAAACAGAAGTAACAGTTACTTCGTAAGTAATCCAAAGACGTTTGAGAATAAAGCGATTTCTGAAGACATTGTTTCTGAAGCTTATTACTATGCATATCATATGATCTATGCTGCAGGCTTTGAACAGCGGTTTCCCGATATACCCAATAATCATTATTCCAAGTTGTCACTTTTCTGTAACATCTTTCAAGTTAAGTTATCTGAAGTTTTAATTTATTCAGCTTTTGTGAAGTCGAATAGAACTCCAGAGATGACCGCTATAAAAGTTAAAAGCCAGGGGATTATTGAGTTTTGTGATATGGTTTGTGAGGGTCAGAATATCAAGATCAAAACAGGTGTAGAGAGTGAGGATATTTTCACTTTGGAGCAGTCTAAATGGAATAAAGATGGTTTTTTTATTCCAGGTTTGAAAGAAGATACAAAAGGGCTTTATGATTATTTTCTAATGGTTCGTTTGTCCAAGGATCTCTCCGAGTTTCTGCAGACTATACGTAAAATGAATATAGATCTGCCTTCCGACGAGCAGCTATTTAAAAAGATGTTACCTAAGAAAATAACCTATGATATACCAGGTTTTTTTAGTCAATCAAAATTAAAACAATTGATAAATAAGGATTATGTGCTTCCAAAAGATGCTTTAATAAATCCAGATCGTATTGTTGAAAGTGATAAATACTACTTGCAAACAGGTAATTTACGTGAGTTTTCTGAATTAATTTCTGAACTTTAATAAATTAGTATATTTTTTCTATAGATAATATATAATTTAATCTTTCAGTTATAGGATGCAAAGAGCGCTATAGGGCTTTATAAAGTGCCCTATTAGCTCCTTGTGCTGGCGATAAAAAGAGTTGTCATTTTTATGACATTCAATAAATAATTTTTCTTTTTAAAATTCGTTATTTTAGCGTTGGATTTAATGTGTAAATTAACAGCCTTAAACTATAACGTATGTCAACACGTAGAAATTTTTTTAAAAATACCGCTAAGATGGGATTAGCGATAGCTATTTCAGCTACCATATTAGGAGACTTATCATTTGCGCAAACAGCTTCAAAAGTTCGTTTACAATTTAAACAAGTGACATTACCGTACGCGTATGATGCTTTAGAGCCTAATATTGATGCTCAGACAATGGAGATTCACTATACACGCCATCATGTCTCTTATTTAAAGGCTGTCAATGAAGCTATTGAAGCGGAGAAAATTGAGGAGCCTTCTGAGGAGCAGTTTTTAGCGAATATATCTAAGTATTCTGTAAAAGCAAGAAATAATGCAGGCGGTACATGGAATCATAATTTCTTTTGGGAAAGCCTTTCACCGAAGTCGTCCCTTCCATCAGGAAAAGTTTTACGTTTAATAGAAGAGTCTTTTGGTTCTTTTGATGCGTTTAAGCAACAGTTTGAGGTAGCTGCTACCACAAGATTTGGTTCCGGATGGGCTTGGTTAATATTAGATGATTCAGGTAAATTAAAGATTACTTCAACTCCGAATCAAGATAATCCTTTGATGGATGTCGCTGAAGTTCGCGGAATTCCTGTTTTAGGATTAGATGTTTGGGAGCATGCTTACTACTTAAAGTATCAAAATAAACGTGCTGATTATATTAAAAATTGGTGGAATATTGTGAATTGGAAGAAAGTAGCCGAGCGTATTGGCTAATAAGTTAAGCATTCTTAGTAATTTCAAAAGGAGCATATTGACAATGCCCCCAAAAAGTTAGACACTTTCTGGGGGCATTTTTTATGGTGTTAACTCTTATACTTTAAGTATATTTACGATAGTAACCTAAAAATTATGAACAATTTAACGCTTAAATATGCCAGCTGCTATGGTGAGGTATTATGGGATAATCTGCCATCAGGTCCCCGGGTAGGAGGTGCGCCTTTAAATGTGTGCTACCATTTAGAAAAATGTGGTATTTCCACCGCAATTATCTCACAAGTGGGAGCGGACCCTTCGGGAAAGAAATTGCAGGATGCCCTGCAAGAGTTAGGTGTCAATACGGCCTACTGTACCACGGATTCTCAGCATCCTACATCCTCGGTGGAAGTGGAATTTACTAGCCATGGTGATGTAACCTACGATATTGTTCGGAATGTAGCTTGGGATTATATCAGCTACCAAGAAGAGGTAGCACAGTATGTGCGTCAATCTGAGGTTTTTGTATTTGGTAGCTTAGGTGCTCGTAACACGGTTTCCTATACGACCTTGTTAGCCTATCTAGCCGTTGCAAATTGGGTGGTTATGGATATTAATCTACGTGCGCCACACTATGAGGCTGCTAAGATGGTAACGCTCCTAAAATATTGTGCTACATTAAAGTTAAACTATGAGGAGTTGTTTGTCGTAGCGGAATGGTCTGCGATAGCGGGTAAGGATGAGTATGCGCTAATGGAGGCGCTTTTTGTGATCTATCCAAATCTTACAGAGATAATTCTAACAAAAGGGGCGGAGGGAGCGATCTACCTTTCTCGCGAAGAGCGTTATAGCGTTGCTGCTTTGCCTATTACGGTGGGCGATACGATTGGGAGTGGAGATTCTTTTTTAGCGGCTTTTATTGCCGGTAAGTTGTCCGGTAAGAAAATCCCTATCTGCTTGGAGGAGGCGGCTTCCTTAAGTGCCTATGTCGCGAGTCAAGAGGGTGCTTGTCCGGCGTATACCGCAGAAACTATAAGCGCATTTAAGGCGCAATTTACGGGTAAATAGCGCCTTATATACGTATGTATTTATTCGGTTTTTTTTAATAGCCGTGAAGGTTTACTTCTTCGGTGCTTAAAAGCGGGATTTCAAGTTTATTTTTCTTTTGAATAAGTGCAAAATGCTGCTCTTCTTCAGGGCTAATTAGGGAGATGGCAACTCCTTCCTTGCCGGCTCTTCCTGTCCGTCCGATACGGTGGATATAATCCTGTGGTGAGCGTGGAAGTTCGTAGTTAATAACTGTTTCAAGCTCCTCGATATGTATACCACGGCCGATTAGATCAGTCGCTATCAGGACTTGAATTTTCCCGCGTTTAAATTCTTCAAGAGTAATTAATCGTGCGGACTGCGACTTCTGGCTATTGATGGTCGTTGCAAGAATTTTATTTCTTTTTAATTTTGTCATCAGCTTTTCAGCTGTATGAATCGCAGAGACAAATATTAATACCTTATTAACCTGTTTTGATTTTATAAGATACCGTAGAAACGGCCCTTTACGCTCTTCGGAAACTTGGTAAGCGACCTGTTTGATCGCCAGTTGTTCCTTTGCTTGTGGTAATCCTTCTACTTCAATGCAAGTAGGCACAACACCAATACGAGCTGTAATGGCTTCAATTTTTTGCGATTTTGTGGCTGAAAACAACAGTGTTTGCAACTTTTTAGGGCAAGATTTCAGGATGCGATCTAACTCTTCCTCAAAGCCTGTATACAATAATTTGTCAGCTTCATCAATTACTAGGAACTGAAGATTTGATAAGCTTAGTGCATTTTTTTCCAATAAGTCTAAGAGACGTCCTGGGGTTGCTATCAGGATTTCTACTCCTAACATAGCTTTCATCTGTGGATTAATGGAAACGCCACCATATACCGCCATGGTTTTAATTTCTCTTTTTAGGCGTAGTTTATAGGTGTTAAATTCCTGAAGTACTTGATCTGCTAGTTCGCGCGTAGGGACCAATACCAAGCTATGAATAGCACGATTTCTAAGAATCTTCTGCTCTTGAAGTTGGTTTAAAATGGGCCATACATAACTCGCCGTCTTGCCAGATCCTGTAGGGGCAATAGCCATCAGGTGCTGACCATCGAGAATTTTTGGCACCGCCAATTCTTGAATAGGTGCCGGCTGCGTAAGTCCAGCTTGTTTAATAGATGCTATAAGATAGGAGGACAATCCTAGGTGTTCAAATGCCATATTGTAATTTATATCCAGCAAAGATACTTATTCTAACGCTGCTTCCTGATATAAAATAACGCTGCTTCCTGATATAAAATAATGTAGGCCCCATTATTAAATTTAATAATCGGGCTTAACATCCTGCCTTACTCCAGTAGCTCCTTAAATTTTTACGTATAAATTTTTTCGCCCTACTTTCATTACTATGCTCAGTTGCTTTTTATTCACAAAGTTTCTGAGTACACCAGAAATAGCAATGGAAGTATTCTCTTTCTTAGAAATTAGGCCTAAACGAAGTAGTTCCTCCTGAATCAAGGCCGAGCTTTTAGGCTCATCGAGAAAGTCTGTCTCGATAATATGGGCACGGATGCTATGTGTGAGGCGTTTCTTTTTATTCGGTGTTAAATTATTGTACTGCTGATTTTCAATAATGGTTGGCTGGCTTAATAGTTTCTTTAGGGAATAATTAATTTTCAAAGCATAATGAAGGTACAGGTCTATATTGACAATCACTCCATTTTCAATTTTATTAATCGTACTTAAAGCAAGTCCAGATATATCGGCAAAATCCTTAATAGTGTAACCATAGCTGGTGCGCTTACTCTTAAATTCTTTACCTATAGCGTGACGGATATTTTGATGATTAATCATATGTTTAAATGTATTTAAATGAAGTAATATTTATTTAAAATTAAAGTAACTCTTTTGGAAGTTTAAAATTATAAAATATTTCTCTTAAATTAAAACTTTAACGAAATAATTATGCATAAACTTTAATCAGGAAAATAAAAAATTAATATAAGTCATTATTTATCCTGAATTAAAGGTTCTGCTTGTCTGATATAGATAATTTATTACGAATAACTTAGCTTCGGTCTTTCCGCTATTTTTAATGCATGGAGGCATCGTATTATGGTTGAATTATTGTAATTTTGGCAGCTCAAAAAGGTCGTGCTTTTTATAGGTCGACTATTTACTCTTAATAGGAAAGTATGAAATTATTTAGATACGGTGAGAAAGGTGCAGAAAAACCTGGGGTATTACTTCAGGATAAGCATTTCGATATAAGCACATTTGGCGAAGATTTTACAAATAATTTTATTGCTACAGGCGGTTTATCACGCTTAGCAGAATTCTTGGCTAAGGATCAGCAGCATTTAAAAGAGATTCCAGCAGGCGCTCGACTGGGAACACCTTTAGCAAATCCGAGTAAGATCGTTTGTGCTGGGTTAAATTATACAGATCATGTGGCTGAAACTGGGTTTACGCAAGAAGCGGAACCTATTTTATTTATGAAAGCTATTTCAGCATTAAATGGCCCTTATGATGGTGTTACTATTCCGAAGGGATCACTGGAAACTGATTGGGAGACAGAATTAGCGTTGGTAATTGCGAAGGAGGGTACCAACATAACGCGTGCAGAGGTTGCTGATTATATTGCGGGATATGTGTTAATTAATGATATCTCCGAGCGTGCCTATATGAAGAAGCGTGGCGGAACATGGGATAAAGGAAAGGGATGTAATACTTTTGCTCCTGTAGGGCCTTATTTTGTCACTAAAGATGAAATTTCTGACGTTAATAATTTAAATATCTGGTTGAAATTAAATGGAAAATTGATGCAAGCAGGAAACACAAAAAATTTCATTTATGATATAGACACATTACTACCCTATATATCCGAGTTTTTTGGTCTTTTTCCTGGGGACATTATTTCCACGGGCTCTCCCGCGGGAACAGGGATCGGACAGCATCCACCTCGTTTCTTAAGAGATGGTGATATCATTGAATATGGTATTGACGGATTGGGAGAGGGGAGACAATTGTTTACCGCTTACGAAAACTTGAAATAAGCAAAAAAAAACTTGCTTCACAAAAATGAAGCAAGTTTTTTTTAACTCGTTTATTTTAGCTTATTTACCTTGTTTAGCCAAGTGAGTGTTTAGTAAGCTTATTAGATAAAGTTCTGGTTTTGGCATCGTGATAACCGCATCTACTTCTTTATCTTGTGTCTGGCGGATATAGTTAGCTTTTACCTTTCCCCAATCTTTTGAAAATAACTTTTTGAATAGTTCTACAAAATCTTGTTCACTGTAATTCGCAGGAAGTCTCTCAACAACTGCTTGAATCTTATCCTCTTTTTTATTAATAATTGCCATGTATAATGTATTTCATTACAAAAGTACATAATTTTTTGCTTATACTAGCAGGCAGTTTTTCCTAATCCTAAGCTGGACTTTTTGTAACAAAAGTATAGGGTACGCTGTAATCTCGTCACAGTAAAAGGCTATTTCTTACCCCTTTGGGCTTATTTAAATAATAAAGTTTTAATTTATAGGGTTTTTTCAGGATTTTTAGTTTACTTTTGTTTACATATTAGGCTCAGCGATAGATTCATATTATCATCAATTCCCATCATTTTTCTCTGAAAACGATTAGTCCATTTTTTAGATTGAAGGATATAGGCTTTCGAAAGAATTATCTTGTTTTAATTGCTGAAATTCCGTGCTATTGTAAGATATGTAGCTCTAGATATAACAATTTTTAAAATAATACAAATTAAATGGGTTCAGAAACATTCAATAAAAAAGAAAAAGAGAAGAAAAAATTAAAGAAGAGACAAGATAAAGAAGCTAAAAAAGAGGATCGTAAGTCTAATTCTAACAAAGGTAAGAGCATGGAAGACATGTTTGCTTATGTTGACGAATATGGTAATATTACATCCACTCCACCAGATCCTACTAAGAAAATCGAGCCTATTAATTTAGAAGATATTCAGTTAGGTGCTATGAAACGTGAGGAAGAGGATGTAGATCCAATCCGTAAAGGTATTATCGCATTTTTCAATGCTCAAAAAGGTTATGGTTTTATCCGTGATCTAAAATCTCAAGATAAGATTTTTGTGCATATGAATGGCTTAATTGATGCCGTTAAAGAGAATGATAAAGTTACATTCGAAGTGAAAAAAGGTCTGAAAGGATTGAATGCTGTGAATGTGAAACTAGATGTTTAATCTATTTTAGATTCCATCTACTATATATACAGAAGCCTCCATTATGGGGGCTTTTTTTTTGCTTTAATATTCCTCTTCAGCCTTTCTAAAGCATTTTCAACAGATTTCTGCAGTTTTTACAACCCCTACATAACTGTGCCACGCCGATGCTTAATGCTAAGGTCAAACTTTTTTCCTACCATTTTATTTTATAACTTGATATAATATACTAACATATAAAGCACGATTTTATGAAGCAACCTATTGTTGTCATGCGCAATCTTTCCAAGTCGTATGATGGTTTACCAATACTAAAGGAGCTCAACTTAACGATCTATCCCGGCGAGATTATTGGTTATATAGGTCCCAATGGGGCAGGGAAGTCGACAACTGTAAAAATATTGGCAGGGCTTATCACCGAATTTCAAGGGGAGTTGCTAATAAATGGGATTTCCATAAAAGATGATCCATTGGCTGTTAAAGCTGAAATTGGCTATGTCCCTGAGTTAGCAGCGCTCTATGAAGTGCTTACCCCTAATGAATATTTTATGTTTGTGGGAGGCTTACATGGGCTGGATGAGGAGGTGATAATAAGACGTGCTACCAATTTCTTGCAAGCGTTCTCTTTGAGCGACTATGCCGATGTGCCAATGGATACATTTTCAAAGGGTATGAGGCAGAAAGTGCTGATTATTGCGGGAATACTCCATAATCCTAAGATACTTATTTTAGATGAGCCCTTATCAGGTTTAGACGCAAATGCTGTGATCGTCATAAAAGAGCTTATTACGCAATTGGCAACACGTGGGAAGACTATTTTCTACTGCTCACATATCATGGATGTTGTCGAAAAAGTATCTGACCGTATTGTCCTTCTGCAGGCTGGAGAAATTATCGCACAGGGCACCATGGAAGAGCTGAAGCAGCGTGAAGGGCAGTCGCTAGAACAACTATTTTCCACCTTAACGCAAGAATCCCAGCAGCTTACCTATCAACAGGATTTGAATATTGCCCTTCAAGATTTTAACTAATGGAGGAAATACTATTTAAAATTATTCAAGCCCTGCATCCCATATGGCGCGCTATAGGTATAAATCCTACGCAGCTCTTTCATATATTGTCTCTGAAGTTACTTCTTGAAAAACGTACCCCAAAGCCGCTATTCTACGGTGAAAAGGCAAGTAAAGTAAGTCCATATTCCCATTGGTTGGTCGCATTGGTTCAGCTTGTATTAGGCTCCATGCTTGTGCTAGTCTTTACGCTACATGTTGATCTCTTCACCAGTGTCAGCATCTTTCTACTGCTGTTTATGTCGATTTTAGGCACTTCCTTGGTGCAGGATTTCACGGGCATCCTTCTTGATTCTAAGGATTACAGCATTATAAATCCCTGTCCCATACCTGATAATGTAATCTTGTGGGCGCGGATACTGTATATGTTTATCAAGCTTTTCAGCCAAGCATTGTTTCTGAGTATTCCTTGTATAAGCTACTTTATATACCAATTTCCATGGCAGGACTGTGGGCTTCTATTGCTGGTGCTGCCAGTCGCGGCAGTCACCGTATTATTTTTAGTTATCCTTCTCTATGTGGTAGCTTTGCGCTTTCTTTCTGTAGCTCGCTTTAAGAAACTGCTAGGAACCTTTCAATTACTTATTTCGGCTTTAATTTTCGCATTATATATGTTTGGCTCCCACTTTATAGCGTGGGAATTTATTGCTGAGCTAAATCTTAAAGAGCCTCATTTTATGTGGCTTCTGCCTTCCCTGTGGTTGGCAAGTATATTTCAGGTTACGAGCGAAGCCTCGGATGTGGCTTACCTATTTATTCTTGGTTTAGGCTTTCCCATACTGCTGATGTATCTAAGCCGAGGGTATTTGGCGCAGGGCTTTGGTTCTAAAGTCGCTGAGGTCGCAGGGTCGGTGGTGAAAAAGGCTAATCGACCTTCCGCAGTAGGGGCGCAATTTCGCCTTTCTGCCCTGGTATGTAGCACGAAAGTGGAGCGCGCGGTATTTATTCTTGTAGGGCGGATGATGGCGCGTAGCCAAGCATTAAAACAGCAGTTTTACCCTAATTTGGTGATTGTGCCGATCTACTTTATTTATATTTTCTTAACGACAGGTGTCGAGGGGTATACAATGGCAGAAATCGCTGCCCATGTGCTCGCAAAAGGGAGTTACTTATTTCCCCTATATATGCTACTATTAGCATTTATTACACTCCTGAAAAATATTTCGTTAGCACAGGACTACAAAGCTTCGTGGGTGTTTTATGCGGCTCCAATTTCGAGCATGGGCGAGATACAAGCAGGCGTGATAAAGTCGATAGTGCTGCGTCTATACCTACCTATTCTGCTTTTGTTAGGAGGGGCTTTGGTTGCTATACTTGGGGTCCAACTCGTCAACGATGTGCTGTTAGCTGGCGCATTGTCCATTATCCTGATGATTGTGAAGGTGTATTACAGCCCAGCATATATTCCATTTTCGCAGCCTGCAGAGGTCCTCCATGAGAGCTTTTTCAAAAATATAACGCATTTAATTGTTATCATCTGTGTCGGCAGGGCACATTCTGCAATTAAAGATAATGAATCGCTTGTCTGGATATGTGCGCTTGTTGCTATGGCAGCAAGTTTTATAGGCTTGCATCTCTTGGCTAAAAAGCAGTTTAACAAACATTAAAGTGATAACGTTTTTTGTTGATTTAGGTCAAGAAATATGCTGCGAAGAAAAATTACTTTTGTATCATTATATAAAAATAACTCTATTACCGATGAATATGGAATTAGGAATAAGCATGTTTGGCGATTTGCAAATAGCGGCAAATGGCCATATCCAATCGCCAGCGCAGCGCTTACCTGAGCTTTTGGAAGAAGTTAAATTGATGGATGAAGTAGGCTTAGACTACTTTGGAATTGGGGAGCATCATCGCGGAGACTATGCTGTCTCAAGTCCAGAGATTATTTTGGCTGCCGCTGCCGCAGTAACAAAAAATATAAAACTAGGATCAGCCGTGTCGGTATTAAGTTCTGCCGACCCTGTTAAGTTATATCAGAATTTTGCTACGGTGGATTTACTGTCTCAAGGGCGAGCGGAGCTTATGGCTGGGCGTGGAAGTTTTATCGAGTCTTTTCCTTTATTTGGTTATGATTTAGCTGATTACGCAGCTTTGTTTGAGGAGAAGTTAGATTTGTTATTGAAGATCAATGAGCAAGCTCGGATCAGCTGGACGGGTAAATTTCGTGCGCCCTTAGTCGATCAAGAGGTCCTTCCACGGGCTGTGAACGATAAACTTCCTATCTGGATTGCCGTAGGAGGTACCCCTGAGTCGGTGTTACGTGCAGCACGCTTGGGGCTTCCTTTAATGATGGCAATCATCGGCGGAGCACCGCAGCATTTCCAGCCTTTATTCGACTTGTATAAGGAGCAGTATCAAGCTTCAGGTCACGCTATGGAGGACTTCCAAGTAGGGATTCATGCACATTCCTTTTTTGGGGAAAATGGAAAGCAGACGGCAGACAACTATTTTCCATTATATGCGGCGCAGATGGATCGTATTGGGAAGAGTCGGGGTTGGCCGACCTATCAGCGTTCGCAATTTGACTTTGGAAGGTCCACACATGGCGCTTTGGTCATCGGAGACGCCAATGAGACGGCTGAGAAGATATTGCAGTTTCAGGAATCTTTCGGCTTGACGAGATTTGCAGCACACTTAGATGTTGGCGGGCCTTCACATGCGGATATAATGAAGGCTATTGAGATTTATGGTACGCAGGTTGCCCCACAAGTGCGGGCGGCATTAGCGAAATAATAAGAACGGCAACTTAAAAACATAAAAAAAGTCATCCCTAGGGATGACTTTTTATCTTTCAGCGATTTACACGTTATCGTGCATTTCGGCTAGAAGATGAGCCTCTGCCGTTACTAGTGGCATTTCTTTTGGAGGAAGAATCACTGCTGCGTTTACTTCCTGCGTTGCTACGTGCATTGGCAGGTTTGGGTGCAGAACGACGGCTTTTGCCGTGGTTAGGTGATTTTCCAGGTTTTTTATTTCCTTTTCCTGGGATACGAATAGCGTCTAGAATTAATTTTCTAGCATCTAAAGCGTAGGGATTATCTTCCACAACGGGGATCTCCATACGGATAGATTTTTGGATATCTTGAAGGTATTCAAATTCCTCTTCATCACAGAAGGAAACTGCGCTACCATCATGACCAGCACGCCCTGTACGGCCGATACGGTGTACATAAGATTCCGGAATATTTGGAAGGTCGTAGTTGATTACATTAGCAAGCTCATCGATATCTATACCACGTGCGGCAATATCTGTGGCTACAAGTACACGCGATTTACGGTCTTTAAAATCTGCTAAAGCACGTTGACGCGCACCTTGTGATTTATTACCGTGAATAGCGTCCGCTACAATACCTTTTTTATTTAATTCTTTAGCAATACGATCGGCACCATGCTTAGTACGTGAAAATACCAATGCATGAGGAATATTACCTTTTTCTAATAAATGGATTAAGAGATCTTTCTTATTATTCTTAGAAACAAAGTAGACCGATTGATTAATTTTCTCTGCAGTAGTTGATTCCGGTGTAACCTCGATTTTTACGGGGTTATTAAGGATGGTGTCGGCTAATTTTTGAATTTCTGCCGGCATCGTTGCTGAGAATAAGAGCGTCTGACGTTTGCTAGGGATTAATTTTATGACGCGTTTAACATCGTGAATAAAGCCCATGTCTAACATTCTATCAGCCTCATCTAAGACGAAGTATTCTAATTCGTCTAAGGAAACAAATCCCTGTCCCTGTAAATCTAAAAGGCGTCCTGGAGTGGCGATTAAAACATCAATTCCACGACGTAATGCGTCTTTCTGTGGCTGCTGACCCACACCTCCGAAAATCACTAAATTTTTAATAGGAAGATCTTTAGCATAGGTGTTAAAGTTTTCCTCAATTTGAATCGCTAACTCCCGTGTTGGCGTCATTACCAGCACGCGGATTCTTTTATTTACGGATTTAACTTTAGAGTAGGATAACATTTGAAGGATAGGAATTGCAAAAGCTGCTGTTTTTCCAGTTCCTGTTTGTGCACAACCTAGAATATCTTTCTTGTCAAATATAACGGGGATTGCTTGCTCTTGAATAGGGGTAGGATTTGTATAACCTACAGCGTCTAATGCATTTAGAATAGGCGCTATTAATTTTAAATCTTTGAATTGCAAATGATTGTTCTTAAAATGCTTGTTACTTATGTTGTAAGTTTTCAGACACAAAGATAGGTAATTAAAAAATAAGTTAGCTTTTATTTATAATAATTGCCAAGGATTTCTAAAATATCTGAAAGCTATGCGTAGAAAACTACGCATAGACCTTAATCATTTAAATCTGCGAGATAGATTTCATGGACGACGAATTTAACGTCTTTCATGGGTATTAACATGTCTAGAATATCTTCAGATTCAATGCTATAAATCATTTCTTCGGCTTCAGGTAACTCGGAATCAGGAATGAGTTCAAAGAATTTTATGCCGCGACTGTCACTTAATTCCTCTACTTTAATGTAGGTGACGTCCTGATCTACCCAATTTTGCCAGATTTCCTTGTTAAATAGGTGGTACGGGTTGCTCGATGTATTTGCCATGGCGCAAAGCTACAGATTAATGTTTATTTAAAATTGCGTGCTTAAGCCAATTGTGTAATTTCTTGTTGCCGCAGGGTTGTAATAGCGCCCACCAAAAGCATTTATATCATTCCCTAAGCTATATTTCTCATTGAAGATATTCGCTATCTGTGCGTGCAGAAGTAGGTTTCTTTTTCCGGAAAGGTTTATTTTCCAATCCCCTTTGAGCGTCATAATATTTACTGAATTGGCGTAGACAGTATTGGCATCATTCATGGGCATTTTTGAGGTGTACTGATGTAGAAGATAAGCTCCAAAGGAGGAAAACTGCATAGTCATTTGATTTACAATATTTTTTTTCGGTACCGCAGTGACATCATTTCCTGAAAAGTTATTCCTGTCTACCTGATAGCTTTTAAAGCGGTAATCTTGGAGTGTCCATGCGGAATTTAGGCTCCATGAGCGTATTGCCCCACTATTTCTAGGCTTCACAAGGTTTAGCGTCAGGTTTACTTCGAGTCCTTTTTGGGCAATTCGTCCCGCATTTTGGAAATACTCATTCCCTTGAGCGTCGAGCTGCCTCACAATACCCTGCTTTAAATCGTAGCGATAGGCTGCAACATCGATGGTTAACCACTTGTTCCAAAAGTCTATGCGGCTTCCGATTTCGTAGTTCGTCCCTTCCTCCGCTTGCAGCGCTGTATTGATCGCATTTGTCGAGGAGCGAACTTCAGCGATTGTTGGCGCTGAGAATCCTTTCGCTAGTACAGCGCGCAGGGTGAGGTTGTCAAAGGCGCGGTAGGAGGCTGCAAAGCGCGGCATCCAGGTGGGCTGGAAGCGTAATTGCTGAGCCCCAAGGCTGGGAGTGGGAAACTGCTGCTGTACGTTGATGGCATTTTCATTATAACTAACAGAGGCTTCCAAGCGTGTTCTTCCACCAATATATAGGGCATTTCTAACGAATAGGAAGTACTGCATATTTTGGAGTTTATCTTCCGCCTGTAGCCCCGTGGGCTTTCCTTGCAGGTTGTCACGATTGGTAATGTGAAACCACCCTTTTTGATATTCTACTCCCGCCTGGCTTTCCCACTGCAGCTGTTCATTCCATGATTGCTTGTAATTTATAAAAGTACGAAGCCCTACATTCGCTTCCTTTCGGTATTCATAGTTTGTGATAAAAGGATTTTCTATGTGGTTAATATTTGTAAATAGGACAAATTCATGGGAGAAATTTCTTGTCAGCTGGCTGCTATGTGCTATCCCTGTATAAAATGACTTCATTTTTATACCCGCCTGTTGTGTTTCAGCACTTGGCGTAGTACCTGCCGCAGGTCTTGCCATGCGTGGATTCTCCTGATATTGCGCCAGCGTAAGTCCTCCGGGGGTTTCATAGGCTAAATCCGTATAATAACTGTATAGCTTTAGGGCATTGTATTTACTGTATTTCCAGTTGTGTGCGGTATGAAAATTAAGTTTTTCCATAGCAGACTGTGCACGATAGCCTTCCGAGCGCGAATAATTCTGAGAAAATGAGTAGCTGTAGCGCTCCGATGGCTGTTGGTTGATAAGGAGGCGTTGCTGCAACGTTCTAAAGGATCCATATGTTAAGGCAAACTGATTCTGGGGCTGTTGCTCCTGCAGTCCCATGGGGGTAATTTTTAAAACACCCCCGGTATTAGCGCCAAATAAGCTGCCATCAGGCCCTTTTAACACCGTAATCGAAGCAATCGTCTGCGGGTCGATAACATTGAAATACGTGTTACCACCAGCATCAGTCAGCGGAAATTCATCCATATAGATCTTTATATTTCGAATTCCAAAAGGGGAACGTAGTATATTTCCTCGTATAGAAAGGCGGTAGCTTCCTGGAGACCGCTCCTCCATACGCATGCCAGGCACCGTATTTAGGGCTGTTACTATATTATTTCCATACTGCTGCTGTAGTTGCTGCTGGCTCAGCAGTTGTGCCGCTGAAGTAACGTCTTTCAAGAGCTGCTTTTGAAAATAGGCTTTCACCTCAATGGCATCTAATTGAATATTTGTGATGCTGTCTTTAGGCTGTGAATAGCTATTTTCAATATTTAAGATCGCAAATAATGAAATAGTCAGAGAAGAATATACATTCATAATGCAACCTATTAATTATTATTTGAAAATACAAATACCCCAGTTTTGAGAAACCGTTATTAAATAATTAATAAGGAAAATAAATTATTATTGAGATATTAAATAATATTACTAATTTAATTTGTAATTTTATAGTTTATTATAGCCTCTTGTTATATTTTCAACCTATGAATCACGAAGTATCGTTAATTAAAAGTCACAGTTATTTGAAGATTTTTGTCCAACAATTTAAAGTTGACAATCCCATTGCCAGTGTTCTATTAGTCCATGGGTTGGGGGAGCATGCTGATCGTTACTTAACATTTATCAAGGAGTTAAACGATGTAAATATAGCTGTTTTCACAATGGACCTCAGGGGATTTGGACGTTCTGAGGGATTGAAAGGTGATTTTTCAAGTTATAAAGCGGTATTAAATGATATCCGGTTGCTAGAAAATTTGGCTATAGCCTATGCGCCTGAGATTCCTATATTTCTTTACGGCCATAGCATGGGAGGAAATTTAGTTATAAACTATGGCCTTCGTGGACGTACGAAGGTGAAGGCTATTATAGCTTCTGCGCCGTATTTGGCGTTGACAAATCCCAAGGCATCTTGGTTAATGAAAACCGCAAATATCTTAAATAAGCTGTGTCCCACACTTCGTGTAAGCAATGGCATCAATGAAAATAAACTTACGCAGCTACCCGAGGTAGTGCGCGATTATTTAGCTGATCCTTTAGTATACACAAAAATTTCTGTTCGAACATTTCTAGCGTTAGAGGCTGCAGCAGGTTATGCGATGAAGAATGCTTCCTTGTTACAGATCCCTACTTTTATCTACCATGGCACGGATGATATGATCACGAGTCCTTTAGCGTCTGAGGCATTTGCCCTAAAGAATCCAGAATTTGTTACCTATATAAAAATTGAAGGAGGTTACCACGAGTTGCAGCATGATTTGAATGCGGCAGATTTTCGAACAAGAGTTATTGATTTGATACAATCAAACCTACGTTAAATTTGTTTTTTTCTTTTCCTAATTAGCGGGCGATTGCGCGGCAATGCGCGAGCTGGATTTACCTATGTAATTATAGGGTAGCTTATAGATGCACTTATTGGTAGGTGTAAATGCATTATTGTGCAATATTTTATTTGTATCCTGCTAAATAATTAATTTTTTATATTAAATTCGGTTCGAAATAATTGCACACGCAATTAGCTAACAAAAAAATCTAATCATATGCCTATAACCGATACCGTCGTTGTCTTTGCCTTATTGATGTCCTTATTGGGGGTCGTCTTCTATGCCTCCAATTTAGAAAATCCTTTATTGAAGAAGTTTTTCGCAGTTTTTCCACCACTCTTATTATGTTACTTTGTCCCTGGGATGATGAATACAATGGGACTTATTGATGGGAATGACTCACCTTTACCGAGTATTGGAAGTCGCTATTTACTCCCTGCATGTTTAATCCTTTTTACTATCAATTTAAATATGAAGGAGATGTGGGCTTTACGTAAAAAAGCGGGAGTCATGTTTTTAGCGGGTACTCTTGGGGTGCTAGTTGGCGGTCCTATTGCGGTATGGATAGTGGCGCAGATGGCTCCACATATCGTTGGGGGCGAGGGAGCGGATGAGGTATGGCGCGGCTTAGGTACGGTTGCGGGATCCTGGATTGGTGGTTCTGCAAATCAGGTAGCTCTACGGGAAATTCTACAGCCTTCACCAAAATTATTTTCAGCGATGATCGCTGTGGACGTCTTTGTTGCTTATGGATGGATGGCCTTATTACTTTGGGGTGCAGGGCGTAATAAAAAGATGGATGCCATTTTTAAAGCAGACTCTAAAGATGTGGATGAGCTGATGGTACGTATGGAGCAACGTGAGAAAGCCAATGCGCGTACACCAGAAGTAAAAGACTATATCTATATGTTGGCGATTGCATTTGGTGCTACCGGTTTGGCCCATTTCTGTGCGGGGCCTATTGCGGACTGGTTCAGTCAGCATATGCCTGAGATGGAGCGTTTCTCTTTAACGTCCAAATTTTTCTGGATTATATTTTTTGCTACGGCCTTTGGAATATGCCTTTCCTTTACCTCAGCAAGGAAATTTGAATATGTAGGCTCTTCAAAATTAGGCTCCCTGTTTCTTTATATCCTGATTACAACCATCGGTATGCAGATGGATGTATTTGCAATTTTAGAAAATCCAGGCTTATTTATCGTTGGATTTATATGGATTTTAATACACGCTACTATTATGTTTATTGTTGGAAAATGGATTAAGGCGCCATTTTTCTTCTATTCCGTAGGCTCATTATCAAATATTGGTGGGGTAGCATCAGCCTCCGTAATGGCTGCCGCATTTCACCCATCCTTAATATCTATTGGCGTTATCCTTTCAGTGTTTGGCTATGCTATTGGAACCTATGGCGGTTGGTTATGTGCTGTATTAATGCAATTAGTAAGTCCTTAAATTTCTTAATAACAGTTTATAGTCATAGACTATTCATATATACGATTTCATTTAAAAGCATATCAATAATGATATGCTTTTTTTATAGGCTATTTAAACCGAAAAAGCTTTTAAACGGAATAGGCTTCTAAACCGAATAAGCTTCCAAACCGAGGGTATTTAGCAGTTTGATGTCTGCATTAAATGTTGGGTTTGGGGTTACTAATAAAGTTGCTTCTTCGCCTGTAAAAATAGAGTTGGCACCTGCCATAAAGCACCAAGCTTGCTCCTCATCGGTCATTTCTACTCTTCCTGCCGACAGCCTTACGATAGTTTTTGGCATTATTATACGCGCTGTAGCAATCATACGTACCATATCCCATAGCGGCACCTTAGGGTTATTTTCTAAGGGAGTACCTTTTACACTGGCTAGCGCATTTATGGGTACAGATTCAGGGTGAGTGTCCATTGTTGCGAGCGTTCTAAGCATGGAAATACGATCCCTATAAGTCTCACCAAGACCAATTATGCCTCCCGAGCATACGCTGATACCAGCTTTCCTAACATGCTGTATTGTTTGTAACCGCTCATCAAATTTTCGGGTACTTATAACTTCTTTATAGTACGACTCGGAAACATCTAAATTATGGTTATATGCCTTAAGTCCAGCTTCCTTGAGGCGTAAGGCTTGCTGTTCGGAAAGCATGCCCAGGGTGCAGCATACTTCAAGTCCTAGTTTATTGACCCCTTTTACCATGGCTATTACGCGGTCGAAATCACGGTTATCTCGCACCTCACGCCAGGCTGCAGCCATACAGAATCTCGTGGATCCTCCTTCCTGAGCCTTTTTCGCTTGTGCAATTACTTCCTCCGTTGGAAGTAGCGCTTGTACCTTAATGTCGGTGTGATAGCGTGCAGCTTGACCGCAGTAGGAACAATCTTCCGGACATCCTCCAGTTTTTATAGATAGGAGTGTGCAGAGTTGAATCTTTCCAGGGTCTTGGAATTGACGGTGTACGCTTGCAGCTTGGTAGGTGAGCTCCAATAAGGGTAATTTATAAATCCCTTCAATTTCTTCTAGTGTCCAGTTGTGACGAATGGTAGTTTGCATCTATTTAATTAATATTTAGCGCCAAATTAGTATCTTACCGGATAGTAAACATAACCAGTTTTAAGAAAATGGCTAGTCCGGTTTTAACACCCTATCATAGTTTTATACAAATTGATCGTCAAGCACCCACGGCGGTATATCTCCAAATTGCGCGACAACTAATGCATGCCATACAGCGCGGCTTTATTGCTGGAGGGACCAAACTTCCTGGTAGCAGGCAGCTTGCAGCGCTCCTCAATATCCATCGGAATACACTTGTGGCAGCCTATAATGAGTTAGACGTACAAGGTTGGGTTGAAATATTACCTAATCAAGGGACTTTTGTACGTGATAATTGGGTGCAAAAAACGTCGCGGTTAGTGACATCAAAGGGGCCGTTGCAAAGCTCTCCACAGCTTACAGGCTATGACTTTCAGCGGGATGCTTTGTTAGATAGTGTGGAAAAACCTGCCAATGTAAGCTTAGCCTGTAATGATGGTCTTCCTGATATTCGCTTGTCCTCCTTTAAGGATTTAAATAGGGGCTATGCTGCTGTGCTGAAGCGTGCTAATTCAGAACGTAAGCTCCATACTTTAAATCAGCATGGAAATCAGTATTTCAAAAGGCAGCTTTCGAATTATTTAAATCTTACGCGCGGGCTATATATCGGTGCACAACAGATCTTGGTAACGCGCTCTGCGGAGTTGAGCTTATATTTGGTGGCGCAGACCTTACTTCGACAAGGAGACCATGTCATTATAGGAAATCCAAGCTATTATACCGCGAATATGATTTTTCAGAAGGCTGGAGCTATCATGCTTCCAGTAGCTATGGATGGGGATGGTATCGATGTGGATCAAATAGAAATTTTGTGTAAGAGGCAGCCTATTCGTATGCTCTATCTGACACCACACCATCATTATCCGACGACAGTAACACTTAGTGCAGGGCGACGTATCCAATTATTGCAGCTGGCGAATAGGTATGGTTTTATTATTTTAGAAGATGACTTTGATTATGAATATCACTACAGCCCTGTAAAGATAGTCCCTTTGGCTTCGGTTGATGATCAAGGAATGGTCGTTTATATGGGTAGTTTTGGCAGATCCTTAGCGCCAGGCTTTAGGCGCGGGTTTATCCTTGCTCCGGAAAATTTAATCGTGGAATTAGGTAAATTACAGCAGATTATGGATCCTCAAACAGATGTTTTTATGGAGCATGTCTTAGGGGAGCTTATTGAAGAGGGGGAAATTCATCGCTTTACAAAAAAAAATACGCTTATTTATCAAGGACGTCGGGATCATATGGCAGGCTTACTATCCGCACAGTTAGCGCATGTTGTTGAATTTACAATTCCACAGGGGGGCTTAGCCCTGTGGATAAATTGGCGTTCGGATATTAATCTACTTCGCTTAAGTAGGAATTGCGCCCAGCAAGGCCTCTATTTACCACAAAATCTCCTTTATCAGACGCAGGATATTACAGGGATGCGCTTAGGATTTGCACATTTGGATTTCGAGGAGCAAGCAGTTGTGGTGGCACAACTGCGTAAGTTTTGCCAATAAAACCTAAAAAAATAGCGTAAATTTGTGTTTTCGCAATATATGTTACTTAATATATGTTATTTATAGACAATCAGGGAGTTCTTGATCCCACAATTAATTTAGCCATCGAGGAGTATGCACTTCGCCATATTGCTGCTGAGGAGCCGATCTTATTATTTTATATAAATAAGCCTTCAATTATTATTGGGCGTAACCAAAATACCATTGAAGAGATTAATACCAGCTATGTCACGGAGCATGGTATTCAGGTGGTCAGACGCTTGTCTGGGGGTGGGGCGGTATATCATGATGAAGGGAATCTAAATTTTTCTTTTATTACGCCTAATGATGGGAGAAGTTTTGCGAATTTCAAACGTTTTCTAGAACCTATTATTGAGGCCTTACAAAAGATGGGAATCGATGCTGAGGTGAAGGGCCGAAACGATATTCTTATTGGGGAGCGTAAGGTGAGTGGAAATGCGCAGTATGCTACCGGTGGAAAACTATTTACGCATGGAACACTCCTCTTTAACTCACATATATCAGAGGTCGTAAATGCGTTGAAAGTTAGAAAAGATAAGATTGAATCCAAAGGATTGAAATCTATTCGCAGTAGGGTGGCTAATATCGCGGAGTTCCTGACAGCACCGATGGATATAAACGAATTTAGGGAGCATATCCTTTTATCGGTATTTGGTGTAGACTCTCGTGATCAGGTAAGGGAGTATAAGCTTACAGAAACAGATTGGGTAAACATTCATGCACTTGCTAAGGAGCGATATGCCAATTGGGATTGGAATTATGGAAACTCTCCAGCATTTAATACCTATTTTACGAAGCGTTTTCCCTCAGGATCCATTGATGTCCATTTAAATGTTGTAAAAGGAACCATTACGGAAGTAAAAATTTTTGGTGACTTTTTCGGTGTTGGTGAGGTCGCAGATATCGAACAACGGTTATTAAATCAACCCTATAATCCTTCCGACCTGCGAGCAGCATTAGCAGATGTAGATATCACACATTATTTTGGCCCTATCAGTCTAACTGATTTTATAGAGCTGCTTTATTAGCATAGTATTCGGCTCTATTAAATAGTACTTTGCTCTACTTAGTGATATTTTAGTACTTGGCTTTACTTAGTGATATTTGACTTTTCTAATTCGACTTTTTTAAATAGCATATTAATACAATTAAAGTTTATTTTGGAAAATAATTTACAACGTTTTTAATTGACTTAAGTCAAGAAATTAAGGATTATTACTTGGTATATTTGTTGAACAAAAGAAAATAATATGAAAACGAAAGAAGTAGCATATGTTGTAAGTCCACGGGAACCTCATTTTGTAGGAGATGGCTTTCGCGTACATAATTTTATACCCAATGCTTATGGCATGGATATGAAAAATATGGATCCTTTTATCTTGTTAGATTATAATTCAAAATATTCTTTTCCACCTTCGGAAATCCCTAAAGGTGTAGGTGTGCACCCACATAAAGGATTTGAGACTGTGACGATAGCTTATAAAGGCCGTGTCGAACATGGAGATAGCTCTGGTGGTGGTGGAGTAATCGGGGAGGGTGATGTTCAGTGGATGACTGCTGCCTCTGGTGTGTTGCATAAAGAATTTCATGAAACAGAATGGAGTAAAAAAGGGGGTGAATTTCAGATGGTTCAGCTATGGGTGAATTTACCAGCAAAAGATAAAAAGTCAGCGCCTAAATATCAGGCTTTAAAAAATGCAGAAATTAACCGCTACCAGCTGCCTGATGGCACTGGAGAATTAGAAGTAATTGCCGGTGAATATCAGGGTGTGCAGGGGTCAGCTTCAACTTTTACGCCTATACATATGTATAATTTAAAGGCTAAAGCGGGCTCTATTTCAAGTTATTCCTTTCCGGCGAATTACAATACGATTGCGCTTGTGTTATCGGGGGAGATTCTTGTAAACAACCAGGAGTTAGTTCCTACAGACCATGTTGCTTTATTGAAAAATGAAGGGGAAGAATTTACTATTGAAGTGAAGGAGGACGCTGTGGTATTGGTGTTGTCGGGAGAACCTATTAATGAGCCAATAGCACATTATGGACCTTTTGTAATGAATACACAAGAAGAATTAAGAGAGGCTTTTGAGGAATTTAACCAAGGTAAATTTGGTTACCTAGCCGATTAGTAAATAGTTATTAGTTAATCATTTAATCCATCGCTCGTTCTGGGCGATGGATTTTTTATTGCCTAGTGATATCGCTTAAAACGGCCGTTACAAAATACGAACAAGGCCGTAATTTTTTTGTTATCATAATTTACTATTCGGGGGCTTAAATCATTTAACGGTTAATTTATGGCAGAACGATAGCTATGCTATTGATATTTGTTCATTATTACTTAACTTGCATAAATTTTCACATTATTCTACCGAGGTGACGCATCAAGAGAGAACAAGTAAGATCAGAAAAGGTATCACTGAGTCTTATAAAAACCTTAAAAGTAAATACCCAGTTTTGAGATATCAAAATACGATTGGCTTTATCATTTTTGCTATTTCTGTAGGGGTGAGTTTACTATCAGGTTATTTCTGGTATGTGGGAGTTCTTCCTGCTTGGGCACTGATCGTTATCAATGCATTTTTCTATGGTGTGCTTCATGAATTGGAGCATGATTTAATCCATGACATGTATTTTAAGACGAAACCTATTGTGCACCATTTCATGCTACTTATAATTTGGCTTTTAAGACCTTTAACATTGAATCCATGGTTTCGAAAGACCTTGCACTTACACCATCATCGTTTTTCAGGAACCTTACATGATGTGGAGGAGCGTGGGGTTTCCAATGGCGAGAAGTGGGGGCTTAAGCGTCTGATGTTGCTAGCAGACCTTGTTGTAGGTAATCTTTTTCGCGTTCATAGTTTATTTTCTGATATTAAGAAAGAGGTTAAAAACGGTAATTTAAAATTTGAAACGGCAAAAAAAATTAAACTTTATGGCGTTTTTGGTTTGATTCCTTTGACAATCTTGTCTCATGTAGTCCTATATGTTTTCTTCTTGGACAATATTTTAGATTTCTTTTCCACGCAATTTCATTCGGGAATAGCTTTTCCATCATGGATAAAAGATGTGATGAACTGGTGCAATCCGATTACTTATATCGTGCTTTTACCTAATTTATTACGTCAATTCAGTTTACACTTTATAACTTCTAATTTACATTACTTTGGGGATGTTGAGAAGGGCAATGTCTTGGAGCAAACACAGATTTTAACCGTTTGGTGGACGTATCCATTTCAAGTATTCTGTTTTTTCTTCGGCTGGACTCATGCCATTCACCATTTCGTTGTCAATGAATCCTTCTATGTGCGACATCTAGCACGTAAGCATGCTTGGAAAGTGATGCGTGAAAATGGCGTAAGATTTAATGATTTGGGTACTTTTAGAAGAGCTAATAGATTCAATGAAGCACATTAGCTTGCACAAGGAGTCGGATATTATAAATTTATTTAAAGCAACTAATCTTAGTTGCTTTTTTTAGTTGCTTTTAGCCCCATTAATATAGTAGTTCATGTTGAGGACAATCTCTTTATGATTGATTAGATATTCAAGATTTTCCTCTTTAAACACTAAGTTGGCTGCCTTCTTCTCATTGCAAACAATGAACTTTATAAGTTCCTGTGCAATCAGCTTCCGTTGCCGCTTGCTGGCTTTGCTATTGCTCGTAATATATTGCACTAAATCTTCATCAAAAGAAATTCTTATCTTTTCATCTTTATTGTCTTTTTGCATCCATAACAGAGGACTTTGCATAGATTCAATAAAGATACCGTAAGCGATTTTATCTAATTTGATTTCGAATATATAGGCTTTAAATGTAAAACTACCCAATAGAATAGTGTCTACGAAAATTAATTTTTTCAAAAATTAGGTATTTATGTTGATAATATTTCCTTTAAAACTAACAAATTACGAAATTTTATTTGTTATTTATTAAAATCAAAAAATAAGTTTATCTATAATTAGATTTAACTATCTATTAAAATTTTAAAAATGCAAGCCACGACGATTCAACAACTAACATTTAGTAATACGGGGCATACGTTACACCACAATAATGTATTTTCCAGTGATGGAAAATACCTTGTTTTCGATGGCAGAAATGATGAAACAAAGATCGGCGAGACAAGCTTTATTGGGCTCCTAAATTTGGAGACAGGGGAGGAGTCTATCGTATATAAATGCGCTAATTCTACGCTTTATGGCCCCGGAGTGGGGGCTGCATCTTTTAGCCCTGTTGCGGATCTTGTGATCTTTATTCATGGACTTGAAGATGCAACTAAGGAGAAACCATATGCTGTAAGTCGACGAACGGGCATGTTGGTGTCCCTTGTGGATGGTCAGGCTAGCTATGCCGATTCACGTCATATCTATGCTCCTTATTGTCCAGGATCTTTACGTGGAGGAACTCATTCTCACGCTTGGAGTCCTATAGGAGATTTTCTAAGTTTTACTTACAATGATGAAGCCGTCGAGGCGCATTTAAGAGCTGTAGGGGTGATGTTTCCACATCCTTTAGGTGATCATGCTATGCAGCACTGTTTCCATAATGCTATAAGTGGACAGGATCTGCGCTCCGGAAATATTGCAGGCACCTATTATGCGGCGATAGTATCGGAGGTCGTCTTGCAAGCAGCATGGGGTACAGACGAAATAGAAAGGGCTTTTGATGAATGTTGGTTGCAGCATACTTCTTCTGAGGCGCAGGGGGAGCTGCGGCATTCCTTAGGGCTTGTCTTTCAGGGAAATACACGCAATAGAAAAGGGGAGCTTGTCACGGAGCTATTTTATGTAGCGATTGATAAGGAGGTTATCCTTGCTGATCAGCAGGCTGTAGGGGATATTGGGGAGCGTCCAAGAGTTCCTAAGGGTGTAAAACAACGACGAATTACATATTCTGAGCGTGGGATTTCCACTTTACGGCATTGGCTTCGTACGAGTAATGACGGTCGCTATATCTATGCGCTGGGGGAGGATGACTACGGCAATAACCAACTGATGCAGTGTGAATTTTCTTCGGGAAAACTAGTGTATTTAACGAATTTTGACTTTTCAATTAGTTCGCCCATAAATCTCTCTGCAAATTCCCAAGAAGTCGCATTCTTTGCTAATAATCAAGTCTATCGCTATGGCTTGGCTACCGGAGAATTAGAGCAACTTACGAACTTTGAAAATTACTGCTTAGTGGGGGCTCCAGTATACGCGCCGGATGGTAGATCGTTGGTGTTTAATGTTTTATTGGGAAGTGCTGCTGAGGCCTTTACGCAGATTTACAGGATTTCTTTTTAAAAGTAGGAATAACCTTGATCCGAGACCTCGGTGTCTCTTATTATAGGAAATATTGGCATACCCTAAAAACAAAAAACCCACTTTAATTTAATTAAAGCGGGTTTGAGACCTTTTTGAGGTTGTCGTGGCGGAGAGGGCGGCTCTTCAAAATGCACTCCTATATGTCTTCTGAGTAAGTTTTTTAGTTTATACTCTCGAATTGCTCACCTATGTTAAAACAATTAAATAAAAACTTTTTTAGCAATTCATGAAGCTGAAGCTTTTAATGATGCAGAATAGATATGTTTTTTCTAAATAATTTATGCTATTTTTTCAATAAAAGTTTTTAAGTTATCTAAATTAATAACATCGAAGTTTTGTACTAAACAGATTTTACAAGACTCAAGTGTTTCAATATTTTTATTTTTTTTAAATTCATTTGCTTTAATCTGTAGTAAAGGAATTAAGTAATTCTTGCCTGAAACAATTTTTAATAAAGTTTCTATGTTTGGTTGCCATTTATTTTCAAAAAAATCAACGATATCTGTATAAGCATCAATTCCGTGATTCTCAATTATTATATTTTTAATTATTTCTATGTCTTGATCAACCAATGCTGAGTCAAATGAAATAGAATCCTTTTTTACATTAAAATATTTCCTTGCATTAAATAGTGTGTACCCGATATGAAAGTGGTCTGAAATTGCAAAATGAATAAAAAGTTTTGTGAATGGCTCAGAGAATTGTAATAACCATTCTTCAAAATTCAAATCTTCTTTTATTTTTTCCTCTGAATATGTTCCAGTATGATTATAAATGTATTTGATAACACTATTTTCATCCATTAAATAATTTTCAATACAATATCTGTCAAGTATAAATAGCTTGGGATGTGAAACACTGTGATCTCCTTTGATTGTTTGAATATCTCCATCTATTATGTATACTTCTTTTTTTGAAACAGAGCTTTCAAAGCAATATTTCAATACATTTTGCTTACATCCAAGTGGTGTAATATCATTAATTTTTACACTGTCACCTAAAACTCTCTTTAAAAGAAGTGTATAAAATTCTTTATCTTTTTCTTCATCTTCAGTAAAAATACTTACATCATTGCGATAGGCTTTAAAGGAAGATGATATTTTCCTACTTTCGTTACTGAATTTAAGCATTATACGATTTACTAATATCTTGATAAAACATCTCTCTCTCAGTTTTCGAAATTATAGATGGAGAATGAGTTGCTAGAATGAATTGAGTATGTGGGCTAGCTTCCAATATTGCGTCTACAAATATTTCTTGCCATGTAATGTGTAATGATAATTCAGGTTCATCGATGATAAAAACACCAGCGTCTTGTAAGTCTTCAGCAAAAATAAGGTGTGCTATCATGATAATAATTTGTTTTTCACCAGATGATAAATTATATAATTCTGCTAAATTCCCATTCTTATAAAATACTTGTATTTCTCCGTCAGGAGCTATTTCTAAAAATTTATTTCCTTCATTAAAGAATTTTGAAACAATTAATTTTAGTTTATTAATTGGTGTTCTTAACTCATCAATTTGCTTTTGATACTCGTTTGAAAATTTTATTATCTCATCAATCTTCTTTAGTTGAGGATAATTATTTAACCATGTTGATATTCTTTTGTCCCTTTTATTTTCAAGATTCTCTGATTTTGACTCTGTGATGATGGAAGGATTATTCATCTCATTAGCTAATTTTACCATCTGAAGAAAGTAATTCTCAACATCATGAACTAAATATTCCAATTCCAATTTTACAACAGCTTCAATTATACTGTCTTTTCTCTCTAATAATTCTACTTCATTAGTTCTATGTGAAAAAATTGAGTTATCTTCAATAAAATTAAATGATTGTCGGAATATTTTATCTTTAAATTGGCCTGATATTTCTGGTTGCTTTTGTGCAATTTTTCTTATATAGTCATATATCAAAATTTGAACATCCAATAAACTAGAATCTATTGGATTAAATCTTTTTAATTTATGATTCCTTGTATAGTGGCTGGGTCTGTTTGGTGAAAATCTTCTTTCTCGTGTTCCATATTCATCAAGGACTCTTCTTTCAAGACCAAGGAATTTTGGACTATTCATTTGTTTAATTTTTTTTACTACACCATCCATTCCAAAGATACTTTTCCAACCATCTTGAGCTTTAAGATCAGAACTCTCATCATCTAAATCATCTAAAAATTCAATACTTCTTTTAAATTTATTTGATACTAATTCTTTTCCAACTGTAGAAAGCATAAGTTTAAAATGAGTTGAATCTTCTTGTATACTTGTAATTTCTACGTCGGTATCATCGTGGTCCAAATAGATCTTGCAATACGCATAATCTATTTTGCTTAAATTCTCATAAGATGGATTTAGTAATCCTAAAATTAATTTAAGTGCAGAAGTCTTTCCTGAGCCATTTATACCAATTAAGAATGTTATATCGTCAAAAAACTCGATATCAAAATCTAAAAAGCCATGTACATCTTTCGCAATAAATCTTTTGATTTTCATAATATAAATTAGGTTATTTAGGTATTCCGTTTAGGAATTTCCGTCATCAATATACGCCAAACTAAGCAATAAATAAAATGACATTATGTGTTATTTATTTGCTAGGTTTGGAGTTGCTAACTTAGTCGGCATATCAAGTTAAGAATACAAAAATATCTTAAATTTGAAATAATGACAAAAGTCCGTAAGAAATACGATCGCGTTTTTAAAGATCGCGCTGTTGAGTTAATCAAAAACAGGAAAAACCTCTCTGAATTGTCTCGTGAGCTAGGAATCTCAGCCGCTCAATTATATAAATGGCGTAAAGAGTCAGCTGAATTTGGATCTGGCAGTTTTCCTGGTAATGGAAATTTGAAGCAAACACCAGAGCAAGAGCGCATAAACACGCTAGAGAAAAAGCTTAAAGATTCAGAATTGGAGCTTGAAATCTTAAAAAAGGCCATAGGCATCTTTTCCAAGAGCGATCAGTAATATATAGTTTTATCAAGGAGCATAAACAACTATATCCGATTGAAAAGATGTGTAAGGTTATGGGAGTCAGTTCTAGAAGCTATTATACTTGGCAGGTCCGCTCTAAGCAGACCAAAAGTAATAAAATCAGCATTCTTGAAAACAAAATACAGGCTGTCTATTTCGATAAAAAGCAACGGTATGGTAGTCCACGAATAACTGCTGAATTATTAGATTTGGGTATTAAGGTTTCTAGAATCACAGTTGCTAAGTATATGAAGAATATGGGACTACGGAGTAAAATAGGTAAGAAATTCAAGGTAACTACCGATTCAAAGCATTCACATAAAATAATGGATAATGTGTTAGAACGTAATTTCCGACCTTCGGAGCCTTCTAAAGTTTGGGTATCTGATATTACTTATATTCATACCAAGGAAGGATTTCTATATCTGACCACGGTTCTGGATTTATACGACCGTAAATGTATTGGTTGGAGTGTTAGTGATGGCATGAAAACTGAAGAAACTTCATTAGCAGCTTGGAAAATGGCCCTTAAAAACCGTAAACTATCTGCCGATTTACTCTTTCATACCGATCGTGGAGTACAATACGCATGTGAAAAATTTAGCAACACGTTAGATTCATATAAAGTTATAACAAGAAGTATGAGTAGAAAAGGGAACTGTTGGGATAATGCTGTAGCGGAGAGTTTCTTCAAAACGCTGAAATCAGAACAAATTTATGGCAATAAATTAGTCTCCAAAGATCAGATGAGGGCTGAATTATTCGAGAATATGGTAGCGTCCCGCTAACTGTGTAAGTTGAAAAGTTATTCTGAAAAATTATGAGCCCTGAAAGCTCAAATAATTTTTTGGAAATAACTTTTTATTATTTTTAAACGTTACATAGTTATGATGGACAAAGAAGAATTATTGAACAACAAGGATTTTTATAAGTCCTTCAAAAGTGGAGAAGATTTAACGTCATTCTTCAAAGAACTGCATAAAAAAGCAGTTGAGCATATGTTAGATGCTGAGTTAGACAGCCATCTGGACAATGAAAAACATGAAAAAACGTTAAGCGGAAATTACCGTAATGGACACGGAATCAAGAAAATAAAATCCTCTTTTGGAGCATCTGAGATCAAAGTTCCTAGAGACCGTGAAGGCAGTTTTGAGCCAGCTTTAGTTCCTAA
>JAGKSB010000019.1 GCA_017942165.1 Rhinopithecimicrobium faecis
ATAATTGGGGAATTGTTTTAAACCAATTTATGCTTATTTTTGACAAAAGGCTCAGATTATAAAATCCAAGCCTAACTTTTTAACTTACACACTTGATGGGATAGTGTCTCGAATATATAGAAATCTGGTATAATCGACAACGCCGCCATTCCACATTAGGAAACCTTACAATAGAGCAATTTAATTACAAAGAACAATATCTTAAAAAAACTGCTTAACTGATACTGCCGATTTTATTTGCAAGTCCAGTTAGTTTCTTATAGTTTATAAAATTTTATTATTTTTTTATCTAGTTATTAGGAACTGGTGAAAATCCATTCACTTTTAGAGCTTAACTCTTTTAATATATAGTTCAGGCTTCGACTTTGTCACTATTTTTGATTTAACTGTTGATACTTCGTTTTCAAAAATAATCCCAATGAAGAATTACCATTTTTCACACAACTTATAATTACAAAAATTTAATTTAACTAACCATTTTATTTTGCGCAAAAGTCCATGGACTCTGTCCATTTAATGCTTTATGTGGATGATTACTGTTGTAATCAATCTGCCATTCATAGGCTAAGGCATTGACCTCAATAAGAGATTCAAATAGATAAGGATCTAATACATCTTCTCTAAAAGTTCTATTGAGCCGCTCTATATAGGCATTTTGAGCTGGTTTTCCAGGTTCAATAAAGTGTAATTCAATCTTATTAGCTTGACAAAAATCGACAAACATATTCGATATAAACTCCGGACCGTTATCTGTTCTGATTTTCAGAGGTTTACCTCGATCACGAATTAAATTTTTCAAACAACTTACTAATTTTACAGCTGGAATGGCATAATATGCTTCGTTTAATAACGATTCACGGTTATAATCATCGATGACATTCAATACGCGAAAACGTCTACCATTGGCTAGTGAATCACTCATAAAGTCGATTGACCACATTTAATTGATTGCTCCAGGAACAATTAATTTTTCTTTAATACGATTTGGTAAACGACGTTTTCTTTTAATCCGTAGCTTCAAATTTAATAGGCGGTACACCCGTAAAACACGTTTACGGTTCCATGACAAACCTGCTAAACCTATTTTCCCATAATAAGTTTGAAATCCACGTCTAGGGTATTTACAGGCTAGATCCATTAATGTATTAACCACCTCTGAATCATCTTTTCGATGCGCATAATAATACATACTGCGACTCATATTTACAATCTTGCAGGCGCTATGAATACTGATTCCTATCTCACTAATCGTTGCTTCTACCAGCTCCTTACGTTCACAAAGCTTTAGAGCTTTTTTTTAAATAATATCTTTTAAAATACGATGATCCAGACTTAAGTCTGCAAACATGCGTTTCAAACGAGCATTTTCTTCTTGAAGAGATTTTAATTCCTTCAAATGCTGAGCATC
>JAGKSB010000020.1 GCA_017942165.1 Rhinopithecimicrobium faecis
AGTGCCTGTGGAAATACCCTATTCACGGACGATATCACTCGTCGATTTTCCAGCTTCGTACTCTTTTAAAATATTGACGATTTGGTGTTCTGTGAATTTACTTCTTTTCATAATTTATCAGACGAATTTAACATTTTATGTGGTCTGAAAAATAGGGAATTCTACCAAAATAGGGAATTCTACCATTTTCATTCAACCCTTAATGTATCAACTGATCAAACCTAGCTAAAATATCATCTACCTCATCCAAATCAGAAAGATGTTCTATTAATTTAGGCTCCAAACTCATTAACAGTAAGATGATAGCATCATAGATATATTTTGGCTCCTCTAAGCTCAATTTATTGCCATTGAAACAGATAGGTTCATTGTGATATAAGCGATTGCGAAAGGACTTAATATCCATTAAGGTTTTCCAAATTTCATTACGTCCATATTTCTTTGGATGCATTCGGAAGATTTTTATGGGTACACCTCGAAGTACTTTATACGGTTTAACTCTAAAAAGGAACACCCAAAATCCAAAATTTTGTTGTGCAATCAAATTGTTTTTAGTCACAGGAATACCACTTGCCTTAAGTTTTTTGGAGACCTATTTTATACTTGATAACAAATATGTATTCAAACTCATTTTTCCTGCATATGCATTATAGTAGTATAACTCTTGATTGCACATAAATCCATTTACTTGATTTATGATCCAATTATCATCTTGAAAATGATTGCTTAATTGTTGGTTTAAACGATTACGAAGTATTACCTCTAGAAGGGTCAGTAGTGGGTAGAAACTCTTAGATAACATAATGTTCAACTTATATAAATCCCAACTGCTTATAGATAATAGTTGACTTATCTCCTGATATTTAGCAATACGTGCTGCGGAAAATATAAAACTTAACTCCTGAATTTTCATTTTTAGAAAAATAGTTATTAGAAACGAAATAAAATTTATACCTTTATACTATGAGGCTCGGGCAAGCCTCTTATCTCCGGATAACGTACCCGAGCGCTGGAGTTAGAGTCCCCTTTTTGGAGACTCTTTCTGTTTTAAGAACATTTCTCGAAAGCGCGAGCGCGCACGATTGCCATAAATGACATCGATCTCATGTGTTGATAAGTTCGTTGTTATATGGGTCTTAACCCCTTCACGAACAAACACATCATAGCGTGTTAATAGTATTTCACCCAGTACATTTATTTCTGTACCGTAGTAGTTAGTATTCATTTCAGCACCTAAATCGTCAAAACAAAATACAAATGGCTTCTGGTGGTAGATATGTCCTCGAGTATATTGCCTAATGACTAAGGGGCCATTTTCGGCATATTCAGAAACAATTGAACGACAACTCTTTATCTTAAATTGATTCTCATAATCTAGAATAGTTCGAATTAGTTCAAACAAGAAAGTTTTTCCGCAGCCTATAGGCCCTGCAAGTAAAATCCCCTTTTTAAGATTTATACCCAATTCGGAACACATAAATGTGTCATTGAGAAAATATGCTGCCATCGTAACGACCGTTTTATAATCTAACGTATCAAATTGGAACTCCTTATTCAATCTCTCACTCGCTCTTTTTTCCAGAGCATCCACAACGTTTGCATAATTAATAGGGGTCGTCGTAGCGCTTATTAGTGGTAACTCGGAGGTGTTTTGCGCGATCTTTTTCATGACGTTTCGATTTAAAATTATCAATTTTCAAAATCCAGCTATGAGCAGAAGAGCACCAATTAATCATCGGAGTTTTTCCACCTACTTTCCACCCGTTTGAAGTATAATGATGAACAAATTTTTCGGCTTCTAGTGCTGTTGAATGGTTACCTTGAAAAAAGCGTTTAACAAGATCCAATGATGGCGGAATAGCTCTGTCAAAACCTTCGTTTCCGATATTTTCCTTAACCAAAAGATTTTCGGCAGAGGAGAGCGCGCCCTCGTTTACCTTTGTTTTGTTTTTATCCTGTTCATGGGTTTGTTTTCTCTTATCTAATAGATGTTTACCTGCAAGTTCATTAGCCGATTCAAGTATCGGTTTACCTAGCAGTTTATCCATTGGTTTATCTACCTGATCAGTTGCTTGAGTAGCAAGGAAACTTTCCGACTGATTTACTTTAAAAATTTCAGATTGTAGGGGAGGTAGTTCATTCAATGATTCCGCATCATGTATGATAGTAGCATTTGCTTCTGTCCTTACATTAGCAGCTCTTCGAGCTGTACTTCGTATGGTTTTAGATCGTTGGTCAACCTGTTTAAAGTCGCCCAGCATACCAAAAGGATTTGGCCCCTGGAAATCAGAAAGATCATGTAAGTATATTTCACTTAGAATAGTTGGTATATGAGAAGGCTTATATGAAATGTATTCATGCTCGATCAACAAATTCAAGCAACGATGATACGTTGCTGTTGATCGTATTTTAGAGAGATCCATCAAATCCTTTCTGAGAACTAGGATAGGATTGCGAAAGCGATTCAAATTCCAATATTGAAACAAGTTTAAATACAGGCTAATTCCAAAAACACTTAATATTGGATCGTTCGCTGATTTCTTCAAGAATCCTGTCATATGTTTAATATAATTCATAGCTTCATCTTATTAACACTAATAACTTTCTCCGAATCCATAAGATCCATTATTTCTTCGTAATCATAATAAATGGTGCGATCGATCTTGGTAAATGTTAGATACCCACGACTGCGCAGACTAAATAAATGTGAATTGGAAATATTCAACAAGCTCTCCACTTCCTTTCCGCGAAGCCATTTCTTTGCGGGAGAATATATGTTGTCATTTCTCAATTCATTAATCTTCTCATAAAGCTCATGTTTGAAATAATCAAAATCAGCTTTGGTCAATAATTCAACTATCATAATACAAATATTTGATTACCATAAAACTACAAAGACTTAAAACAGAAATTTATTAACTTAAAAAAGGTTAATAAATTTAATTTCAAAAAGTGGCTGCGGATGCGCAGAAGGCCATAAATTAATAACTGTTCAAAATCAACCAAGTTAATAAAACAGTACTCACTCAACTAATCCTTGTCAGAATTAAGCAGCATGACCATGCGCTTAATAAAAGGAAAACGATCTTTCTTCGCATTTTTCAATTGATGAATCGATACGTTTATATTGGAAAATTTAATATGGAAGAACAGTTCAAAAACACGCGCCATATAGAGTCCATATATCACTTGGATTAATTCTGATTTACAACCATTCCAGCGCACCCCTTCAATAGGTCCTGTATTTTTTTTCTCCAAATTTTGAATACTTTCAAGGCTTAGAATTCTATTCTTCAAATAGACTAGCGTATTTTTTCGAGCCAAATAATTTGCATAGTTTTTATCATGAAAGGTGCTGAATCCGGGGTCTTGCATACACTCAATAGAATTTGTATGATACAAAGGATTAGATTGATACCTCGTAAAATACTGAATATCCTTTTCGGATCTTCCTAAATCAAAATATCCATTAAGTTGGTTGTCGACAATGAAACTCGTATGAATTTGCTGAATCCAAGATTTATAATAGCTAATTTCATGTTCACGAGAGGTGCGGGAATTATCACGTTCAATACTGTAGACATCAACGAAGTATAACAACTCCTTAAATATTTGCGGTTTGAGGAGTTTGAAAAACTCAATTTCCTCAGCCGTATTGCCAAAATTGTTTTTTACAACCAATTCGCGAAGAGGAGGAAGTAAACTTATAATATAGTTGGTCATTTCGTTGGCCACTTGATAAAGTTGATGGTCAACGTTTAAAAGGTCTTTTTTTTAAAAGTTCTACTTTTATAAGTATCTTATTTGTAAGTCTACGAACGGTAGTAATATCGAGAAATAATGCCATAATAATTGTTTAAAGTTAATAGTAGCGCCTTCGCGCACAATAAAAATCTTAAACAATAGGCTTTTACTTGTTTATTTAATAAGCGGACTATTGAATTTTTTAATCCATCCATTTCAGTTTAGCAATATCCTCAGCGACCTTCTGATCAGTAATTCTAGCATATACCTGTGTCGTTTTCATGCTTCGGTGGCCAAGCATATTGCTGACTGTTTCTATAGGTACCCCACGTGAGAGTGTCACCGTTGTCGCAAATGTATGCCTTGAAGTATGAAAGGTAATATTCTTATTGATGTTCGTTATCACAGCAATCTCTTTCAGAAAGTTATTCATTAATTGGTTGCTGTAGCGGGGGAGTAGCGTCCCATCATTAATACACTTGGCATGGTGGCTGTATTTTTCAATAAGCTGTCGCGGGATTTCCATTAGTGGGATCTATGCTAAGACTTTCGTCTTTCGACGATTTATTTGTATCCAATCTTCCCCATGAATACCTTTAATAATATTATCCGGTGATAATGTAACTACATCACTGTAGGATAGGCCAGTGAAGCAGGAAAATACAAAAATATCACGCACCATTTCTAGACGCTCAAATTCAGTTTTAAGAGCTATTACATGCTTAAGCTCATCTAAGGTTAAGAAATCTCGGTTTACTGCAAGAAGTTTCTTCTTATATAGTCTAAATGGGTCCTGTTGCAGTCATTCATTATCCAGGCAGAGTGGACCGATTCTCAAAAGGTACGAGCAGAAGTGTTATTCGAGCGGTATCCTGATCTAAAAAGAGCTTATAACCTGAGCATAGAGTTGAGTAATATCTTTGAGAATAGTCCAGATAAATTATATGGAATGACGCGCTTAGCCAAGTGGCATGAAAAGGTTCGACTATGCGGTTTCCAATCCTTTAACACCATCTCAAGAACCATTCAATTGCATTATAAAACAATCTTAAATTACTTCGATAATCGGTCAACAAATGCCTCGGCTGAATCCTTCAATGCTAAAATAAAATCCTTCAGAGCCAAGCTAAGAGGTGTCCGTAATATTGACTTTTTTCTTTTTAGATTGGCGAAATTATACGCCTAAAATAATCTGTGCTCCACAACTTTTGGTTATGATCCCTTATTATAGGAAATATTGGGCTACTCAAAAAACAAAAAACCCACTTTAATTTAATTAAAGCGGGTTTGCGACCTTTTTGAGGTTGTCGTGGCGGAGGAGGCGGGATTCGAACCCGCGGTACCGTTTCCAGTACGACAGTTTAGCAAACTGTTCCTTTCGGCCACTCAGGCACCCCTCCGTTGTTTTGACAGTACAAACATAAGCCAATTATTTGGATTTGCAAAGTCCTGTTAAACTTTTTTTGGTAAAAAATAGGGCTATAAATACTAATATGCTGACATTCAATTTATTTAATTGCGATAAAAAAATAATTTATTTTTTCAGCTTTATGTCATAGTCTATACGTACATGGTAAATAGACTTTAGCATAGCCTTGAAAATATCTGCGGACTCAGTAATTTCACGTAGCGTGATATTGGAATTGGAGAATTGCTGCGCTTGTAGCTTATGGGCAATAATCTTATCCACTAACCCATTTATGGACTCTTCCGTATGCTCTTTCAAAGAGCGTGATGCAGCCTCTACGGAGTCTGCCATCATTAATACGGCTGTTTCCTTGGAGAAGGGTACAGGTCCGGGGTAGGTAAATAGTGACGTGTCCACAAGCTTATCAGGGTTGTTTTTTATAAAGAGGTTATAGAAATAATCTACCCGTGTAGTACCATGGTGTGTACGGATAAAGTCTATGAGCACTTCAGGGAGCTGATTTTTCTTAGCTATATCTATACCCTTTATTACATGGGATATAATGATCTGTGCCGATTGCTCCGGTGTTAATTCATCATGTGGGTTTTTGTCGGTCTTTTGATTTTCAATAAAAAACTGGGGGTTAGCCATTTTCCCGATATCATGGTACAGTGCACCCGCACGTACAAGTAGGGGGTTGCCACCTATTTTATAGATTGCTGCTTCAGCTAAGTTTGCCACTTGTAAAGAGTGCTGAAAGGTGCCTGGCGCTTTGAAAGAAAGTTCTCTCAAGAGCTTGGAGTTGGAGTTTGTAAGCTCCATGAGTGTTAAATCTGAAATAATGCCAAAGAGCTTCTCAAAAGCGTATATTAAGGGATAGGCTAGTAGCGTTAGCCCTACAGAAACCATAAAGGGGATGATGTCCGACCAGTAGATATTTGAAAAAGAACCATTTCGGGTAAGCCCTAGCCCGATATAGGCAATTAGATAGGTGGCAAAAATAATCGCTGAGGAAACGAAAAACTGCTCCCTTTTAACAAGGGTCTTAATGCTGTAGATCGCTACCATACCGGCCATAAACTGTAAGAACACAAATTCGTAGGAGTTGGGGACAAATAATGCGGCAAGCAACACCATCAAGAGGTGCATATTTAATGCTACACGTGTGTCAAAGAGAATACGTATAATTATGGGTACACCACAGAAGGGGATATAATAAAGGCTGGGGATCTTCAGCTTCACAGCCCAAGAAAGTACAAATAACATCCCTACAGCGATGATTAGAATAATTGAAAGAAGCCTGTTGTTATTGAAAATATCTTTTCTAAAGAGGTTTAAGAATACCAGTAGCAGCGATAGCGAGAGTGAGATAATTAAAAACTGCCCTAGGGTGACAAAATTTTGTGCCCCCGAGATTTTGGACTCATCCTCATAAACTTTTCTAAGGGACTCTAGTTTTTGATAAGTTTCGTTGTTTATAATTTTATCTTTTTCAGCGATCAATTCACCTTTCTGCACCACGCCACGTGTAGACGATATATTCGCTAAGGCATTCTGCTCTAGCTTCTCCGTCAGGTTTTCATTAAAGACGTAGTTGATGGTAACGTAATTTTTAAGATTGTCTAGCAGCCACTTTTTGTTTTGGATGTCCTTCATCTTTTGGAGAGCATTTCCCATATAGGCGTAGGCTAGCTCTATGGTGTAGCAGTCGGCGGTATTCTTCTGCTGGACAACATTGTCTGCTACAAGATTAAAATTATAATGTTTTTGCGCATTATCATTGGGGTTGTTACCCCGATTTTGGAAGCGTGTATTTAAGGATACTACGCCCTTGTAGTAGACATGATTGAGGAGCTGTACACCGACCTCCTTATAGTCGTCAAAATTATTTTTTATGGTATCAGGCTTTGTGCTTTGCCACTTTTCGATAAGATCCGTATTAAACTGGTCGATCTGCTCCTTGCCTGTCGTAAGATTATAATTGTAGATAGGTTGAATGGTTTTCAGCACATTTTTCTTATCCGTATTTAGCTCTTCCTGCGTTTTTAATACAGCGAAGTTATAGGGAGAGATTAAGTTCTCGTGGTTCCAAACTTTTCCTTTTTGAAATTCATACCTGAAGCGTGGTTGCTTAGGGAGTATAGAACAGATGATGATGATCGTCAAGAGCACCATACCAAATTTCTTTAGAAGATTGGTGCGGTCTAACTGCTGCGCATTATATTTTATTTTTAATCTAGCCACGTAGGAAATTATAAGGATACCTAACAAAAGTAATTAATATTTAGCTGATTTCGGAGGCTTCAAAACTAAATATGGATTACTATCTTTGTAAAAAAAATAAAAAATTCATGTCTTTATCAAAACATCTTATTGCTCCTTCGGTATTAGCGGCTGATTTCGCGAAACTTTACGATGATATTATTATGGTCAACAATTCACAGGCGGATTGGTTTCACATTGATATTATGGATGGCGTATTTGTACCTAATATATCTTTTGGTTTTCCTGTGATGCAAGCAATTGCAAAGCATGCGACAAAACCTTTGGATGTACACCTTATGATTGTTGATCCAGATCGTTACTTACAGGTATGTAAAGATTCTGGCGCAGAAGTTATTACCGTGCATTACGAAGCATGTACACATTTACACCGTACATTAGCGGCAATTAAAGAATTAGGCTGTAAAGCTGGGGTTGCTTTAAATCCACATACCCCAGTTTCAGTATTAGCCGATATTATCCAAGATATCGATTTAGTGTGTATTATGTCTGTGAATCCAGGTTTTGGTGGGCAGAAATTCATTCAGTATACCTATGAGAAAGTTCGCCAACTACGCGCTTTAGCGGCTGGTCGCAACGATAGCTTATTGATAGAAATTGATGGTGGTGTAGGTTCAGCAAACGCAGGAGCGTTGCTTGCTGCAGGTGCTGATGTGCTTGTTGCAGGAAGTTTTGTCTTTGCTTCAGAAGATCCTACGGCGACCATTGCAACCTTAAAAGCTGTTGATCCACAGGTTCAGTCTGTGTAAATAAATAAATATTATATAAAATGAGGAGATTCTGACAAGAATCTCCTTTTTTTATGCGTTTTTTGTATAATCATTAACAGAAATTACCAGGTTTACCAAATAAAATCTTCACAGCGACTTTTTATTCGCAAGGATATTTTTTCGTAAAAAGGTTATTTTCAATTAATTAACACGTATTCTAAAACTTGTTTAGAATATTTCCAAATTACTTCAAAACGTTAAATTCTCCGTATTTAGCGTATGTTTTTTAGTAATTTTGCTGAAGATAATAACAAGGTCCTGTCGTATTGAAATTGCGGCAGCATTAATATTGCATTTAATAAATTATTACAAATGGCTTTTGATATTGATATGATTAAAAAGGTCTATGACCGTTACGAGGAGCGCGTTAATGCAGCTCGTAAAATGGTGAATAAACCTTTAACCCTAGCTGAGAAAATATTATACACTCACTTATGGGATGGAAACGCTACAGAAACTTATGTGCGTGGCGAATCTTATGTAGACTTCGCACCAGATCGCGTAGCAATGCAAGATGCGACAGCACAGATGGCATTATTGCAATTTATGCAAGCAGGTCGTCCAAAAGTTGCCGTTCCTTCAACAGTTCACTGTGATCACTTAATTCAAGCAAAAGTTGGCGCAGAAGCCGATTTACAAAGAGCGAATACGGAGAGTAAAGAAGTATTTAACTTTTTAGGTTCTGTTGCAAATAAATATGGTATCGGTTTCTGGAAACCAGGAGCAGGTATTATCCACCAAGTAGTATTAGAAAACTATGCTTTCCCAGGTGGTTTAATGATTGGTACAGACTCTCACACTGTAAATGCAGGTGGTTTAGGTATGTTAGCGATTGGTGTAGGTGGTGCTGATGCATGTGATGTAATGGCAGGCTTACCTTGGGAGCTAAAATTCCCTAAATTAATCGGTGTTAAATTAACAGGTAAATTAAACGGATGGACTGCGCCGAAAGACGTAATCTTAAAAGTTGCTGGTATCTTAACTGTAAAAGGTGGTACGGGTGCTGTCGTTGAATATTTTGGTGAAGGTGCTACTTCAATGTCTTGTACAGGTAAAGGTACGATCTGTAACATGGGTGCTGAAATTGGCGCTACTACCTCAACGTTCGGTTACGATGAGTCTATGGAGCGTTACTTACGTGCTACCAACCGTGCGGAAATTGCTGATGCTGCAAACGCTGTTAAAGAACACTTAACTGCCGATGCTGAAGTTTACGCTAACCCTGAGTTATACTTCGATCAAGTTATTGAAATTGACTTAGATACATTAGAACCACACTTAAACGGTCCATTTACACCAGATTTAGCGACGCCAATCTCTAAAATGAAAGAAGTTGCTGAAGCGAATGGATGGCCTTTAGATGTTGAATGGGGATTAATTGGTTCATGTACGAACTCTTCTTACGAAGATTTATCACGTGCTGCATCGATCGCCAAACAAGCAATTGACAAAGGTTTAGTAACGAAAGCTTCTTTCGGTATTAACCCAGGATCAGAAGTTGTTCGTTACACGGCTGACCGTGATGGCTTAATCAAAAACTTTGAAGACTTAAACGCTACAATCTTCACAAATGCATGTGGTCCATGTATTGGTATGTGGGATCGTGTAGGTGCGGAAAAACAAGAGAAGAACACGATCGTTCACTCGTTTAACCGTAACTTCGCAAAACGCGCTGATGGTAACCCGAATACGTTCGCTTTCGTAGCTTCACCAGAATTAGTAGCTGCTATTGCAATCTCAGGTAACCTAGGTTTCAACCCATTAACGGATACGTTAACTAACGCTAATGGCGAACAAGTTAAATTAGATCCACCAGTAGGAGATGAATTACCAGTAAAAGGCTACGCTGTAGAAGATGCAGGATACCAAGCTCCAGCAGAAGATGGTTCTTCTGTACAAGTAGATGTAAACCCTGAATCAGATCGTTTACAGTTATTAGAGCCATTCGCAGCATGGGAAGGTTCTGACTTAAAAGGATTGAAATTATTAGTGAAAGCTAAAGGAAAATGTACTACTGACCACATCTCCATGGCAGGTCCTTGGTTGAAATACCGCGGTCACTTAGACAATATCTCTAACAATATGTTAATCGGTGCAGTAAACTACTTCAACGAGAAAACAGATTTTGTGAAAAATCAATTGACAGGAGCTTACGGTCCAGTTCCAGCAACGCAACGTGCATACAAAGCTGCTAACATCGGTTCAATCGTTGTTGGTGATGAAAATTACGGTGAAGGTTCTTCTCGTGAGCATGCTGCAATGGAGCCTCGTCATTTAGGTGTTCGTGCTGTATTAGTGAAATCTTTCGCTCGTATTCACGAAACTAACTTGAAAAAACAAGGTATGTTAGGTTTAACTTTCGCAAACAAAGAAGACTACAACAAAATTCACGAAGACGATTCAATCGATATCTTAGGTTTAACAACTTTTACACCAGGTCAACCATTAACGATCGTGTTAAATCACGCTGATGGTACTTCGGAAGAAATTTTAGCAAACCACACTTACAATGAAGCACAAATTGGTTGGTTCAAAGCAGGTGGCGCATTAAATATCATTCGTCAAAACGCAGCAAAATAAGCCTCTTATTTTGTAAATATAAAAAACCTGGCACAACGTGCCAGGTTTTTTTATGCCCAATAATTTCAAAAAGTGATATTGGGCATGATTCATGTTGGATAAATTGTTTAGCTTTAGAATCTTTTAATAGACCTATGCAACAACTTTCTGACGACGACAAAATTCTTACACACGTATTTAAACCACTGTATCACGTAAATCAAAAAATAAAAGTTTATGATCTCAAGAAATTGTTAGATGGAGGACGTAAAATCCTTTTTAAACCCCATAGAATCAGTTTCTTTGCCATTGTTCTTGTACTTCAAGGGCAGGGGAAGCATATAATTGATTTTCAGGAGATTTCTATAAAAACAGGCGACATACTCTTAATTTTTCCAGGACAGATTCACCAATATACGGTGCCTGAAAATTTGAAATGTACGGTAATAGCTTTCGAAGAAGATATTTTTATAAACTATAAATCTACTATCTCGCTGAAGGATTCCTACTCCATATTAGATGAGCTTATTCTGAAAAACTTTATTTCAGTAAGTGAATCCGTTATGCAAATTTTAAGCGGAATAGCAGCAGCAATAGAGTTGGAAACACGTCATCAACTTGATCAGAATCAAACACCTTTATTGCAAAGTATGCTCTCCATTATCTTATATACCATCCATCGCGAGATGTATATCAACGAGCCTAATGATGCCGGCTTTCATGATAAAAGAATTGCGCTGAGCTTTAAGAAGCTTGTGTGTGACAGTTTGAACGTCCAAAATACGGTAGACTTTTATCTCAAAAAGTTAAATATTTCCAAAGCAACCTTACTGAAAGCTACGCGATCAACATTCGATAGATCGCCAAAATCCCTAATCCAGGATATTCTTATTTTGGAGGCTAAAAGACTGTTGAGTCAGGCTAACAAACAAATAAAAGATGTAGCCTACGAACTAGGTTTTACAGAACCTACTAACTTCACCAAATTCTTTAAGAAATATACATTCCTTACACCGGAAGCTTTTCGGGAAAATGTTTTTAGAATGTAAAAAAATGACTACGGTCATTTTTACCATTTGTTTTTCTCTTTTGACCATTCTTACCTACATTCTTTGCCTTAGATTTGCAATTGCTTTTTGGGTGGTGTCACACTAACATTTACTTCCTCAATCCTACGAAGGAAGTTCACCAGAAAAAAGTGATTTAAACTTTTATTACAATGAATAAATGCATTTATCAAAAACCTGTTATTCAGTTAATTGAGCTGGAATTGGAGTATTCGTTTGCAGCTAGTTCTGTAAGCGTGCAAACTACAGGAGTTAATTCTGAATACTTAGAATCCCAATGGGAAAATGAGCAAATAACAAAAGAGCTAGAATGGTAATTTTAGAAAATATGAACAAATATTTTTATTGTTTAACAATAAGTACACTCCTTCTTTTTTTCAGTTGCTCGAAGGATTCTGTACAGGTTGTATCAACAAGCCCTCAATTACGCATCAGTGTGCAAGCTACGACGTTTGAATCCGAGGCACTGCCAGTAGCTAATGCCAAAAGTAATATTATTCAACAAGTAGAAATACCTTTGGATAAAAATAACCTCTTGGCTGTAAGTATTCGTACAAAGGACAAGGCGGCGATTCAACAGGTTGCTTCAACTAATAAAGCGGCAACCACTAAAAGTCCTTTAACAATCGGTACTCGCTATAAAATGTTGGTATTCAATGCTAGTAATGTACTGGTAGAAATGAAGGACTTCACAGTAGGAAATGAGCTTTCAGAAGAGACAAATCTTTCTGTAGCTGATGCTTACAGCTTTATATTTTATTCCTTAGGTACTACGACTTTGCCTACGATGAATATTTCCTTAGGAGACCCTTTAGCGAAAGTAGTAGGATCGTTTCAAGGAAATGAGGATCTCATGGTGGATATCAAGCAGAATTTAAAACTAACAGGTGGCGAAAATACCATTGCTGTAGTGTTGAGACATATATTTACGCAAGTTAAGACTACATTAAATGTAAGTACTGTTGGAACAATTGAGACAATTGGTGATCTGTCCATTACCAATACTTACAGTAAAGCTGATTTTTCTTTTGCTAATATCAGTCAATATCCCAAGAATATAACATTCAGTTCTGTTCTTAATTCTTTAACATTACCGGCCTTTAAAATAGACGCTACTAAAACAATGGCTACCAGTGATGCAAGGATTCTATTTGCAGATGGTACTTTGACACAAGCGCTTGTATTTAAGGAGCTTAAAGTTAATGGTATCGTAAAGAATAATTTGAAAGTCGATGGCTTTAAGTTATTACCAGGGGTGTCTTATACGATTGATTTGCAGATTAAGAAATTTTCTCCTGAAGGATTTGTTATCGGTAATATTCTTTGGGGCTCAGGTAATTTAATTCTTAAGAATGGTGTTTACGAACAAGCAGCATCGCAAGGGGAATATGGGGACTATTGGTATAGAAAATCAGATGGTTACTTCTTTGTAACACCGCTGCTAAGCAATAGTTCCGGTGAAGGTTCAGGCGCTACGCTAAAGGATTTATGTACACAGTTAGGCGGAAACTGGAGACTTCCAACGCAAGATGATGTGTCCAAACTTGAAGCCTACGCCAGCTGGAGCTATAATACTAAAAAGTTCGTCGGAACTTATGTCAATAAGGCTAATGAAAAGGTTAACGGCGTCTATATGGGTACTACAAGTCAACCCACTGCAGCTGACCAGGATAAGTATTTGTTTTTACCTTTTGCAGGTGCGTATAACACAAATAGTGCTGCAGGAATTAAAACTGAAGGATACTATTGGCATACGGGCTTAGGCGTAAACAATGAAGGTACTTCGTATCAATTTGCTTCAGGTTATATGAGTGCTAAAAATAATGGTGGTCTAGATAGCCGTCGTGCTAATACAATACGTTGTGTAAAAACGGTCAATTAATATTCCGCTATGAATCCCGTAGAAAACCCCCAAAAGTTTACTTAAAAACTTTTGGGGGTTTTCTCTTTCTAAGAAATCCTATCTTTCGTCATAATTAAACAAATAAGTGAAATAATTTTGTTAATCCCCTAAAAGCAACTTACATTTGTTGCAAGTTATAATTTCCACAACTATTAGATATGTTTAAAAAATTACTTTCCCTAGCAGTAGTATGCTTAACAACTTCACTTCTTCAAGCTCAAACGGAAGATCAAGTAACGAAAGATAAAAATCAAATAGCAAAATCAATTTTTAATCCCCGGTATTCACGGACTTCAAGCAATAAAGGAAAATTCTTCTTTCATTGGGGATACAATTTTTCCTCCTATGCTAAATCAGATATTCATTTTAAGGGTAAAGGCCATGACTTTATTCTGCATGATGTAAAGGCGTCAGATCGTCCTACAAAACTTTCTTCGACTTATATCAATCCCTCCACGATTACCATTCCTCAATTTAATTTCCATGTAGGCTATTTTATCAAAGATAACTACAGTATTTCCATCGGATGGGATCACATGAAATATGTCGTAGATATCCCTCAGTCAGTAAAAATTACTGGTAATATTGATTCTGAAATCTCCGAGCCTGGAATCCCTACGGGGGCTATGGCGGGACAGTATAACGGTGAGATGGTGCTACTCGTGGATTCCGTATTAAAATTTGAACATACTGATGGCTATAATTTTGCCTCAGTAGATATTGAACGCTACGATGATATCTGGGTTTCAGAAAATGGAAAACGCTATTTAACCATGGAAACGGGTGTAGGAGTTGGTCTTTTGGTACCGCGGACTGATGTGCGTCTCTTCGGGGTAGGGGATAATCATTATTGGAATATTGCCGGTTATGGTGCAGCAGCGAAAGTAGGTTTGCAATACCACTTTAATAAATGGTTATACTTGCAAACAAGCATGAAAGCAGGCTGGACAGATTTAAATAATATTCGTACTACTGGTAGAAATAATATTGATAAGGCTTCACAAAGTATTACCTTCCTAGAAAATTATTGGGTCTTAGGATTTAGATTTTAAAGGTTTATAAAACACAATTTCCTGTAAAACCAATTTCTGAAAAGAGATTGGTTTTTTTTGTAAAATAGAAAAATCTGTGATGAAAATTGCTATCTTCAAAATCAATTTAAAATCTTGAAAAACACAACTTTTATTATGTTAAGTACAAATGCCGATTCCGATATTATTCCTGCTACTAAACCTCATTTTATTACCTTAGACGGGCTACGTGGCGTCGCCGCCTTAATGGTTTTATGCTACCATATATTTGAAGCTTTTGCGACAAGCCATATCGACCAGCGTGTAAACCATGGCTATTTAGCCGTAGATTTTTTCTTCCTGCTCTCTGGTTTTGTAATGGCTCATGCCTATGATAATAAAGGCACTTCCATGTCTACCTGGGCATTTATAAAACGACGTATTATAAGGCTTCACCCCATGGTCGTTATGGGCGCATTGATAGGGGCGATATTTTTTTATACCCAAGGGTGTAGCTTTTGGGAAGTTTCCAAAATTTCTATTCTCAGTCTTCTCGTTGCGACGCTGCTCAATGTATTCTTAATTCCTGTGACTCCAGGTGCGGAGATTAGAGGCGTCGGGGAGATGTTTCCACTAAATGGTCCAAGTTGGTCCTTATTTTTTGAGTATGTGGGCAACTTACTCTATATCTTTATACTGCGAAAGCTGTCTACAAAAGCATTGGCAATCGTCGTTTTTATAGCTGCAGCAGGGCTGGTTACTTATGCTATAAAAGGGCCTGATGGTGATGTAGCTGTTGGATTTTCTTTGACAGGTATAGGCTTTCTTGGTGGCTCCTTAAGGTTGTTATTCTCCTTTAGTGCCGGTTTATTACTCGCGCGGGTATTTAAGCCTATAAAAATAAAAGGCGCTTTTTGGTACTGCAGTATCTTACTAATTATACTATTAGGGATGCCTCGTATTGGGGATGCCAGTACGCTATGGCTCAATGGAATTTACGATTCCATCTGCTGTCTACTGCTATTTCCTGCATTGGTATATCTTGGGGCCTGCGATGTAGTAAGTTCTAAAACGATGCAGCAAGTAAACAAATTTTTGGGGGATTTATCGTATCCCTTATATACTGTTCACTACCCTTTTATCTACCTCTATTTTGCTTGGGTGAAAAACAATAAGCTCACCTTTGAAGACTCTTTTCCAGGTGCCGCCGCCTTATTTATAGGGAGCATTATCTTGGCACTTATCTGTTTAAAATTTTATGATATCCCTGTAAGACGTTATTTAACGAAGAAAACAGCTGCTTAATACAAATTTAAAGGAACATTAAGTCCTAGTGATACGGTAACGCCATCTAAGGACTTAAAATTCTTTTTTGTATGGTAATCAAATCCATAGCCAACACCAACTTCAACGATAGAAAGAATGCTTAGCCCAACTTTTGGAGTTATCGTGTATGGAGTTAATTCTCCCTTTACAAAGGGTAAAATCAATTGGTTATTCAGGTAGTAGGTGAATCCCAATTCTGGAATTACCCTGGGCTTTCCTTGCATCCAGGTGAAATTTGCTCCGGCATCTATTTTCATATACTGATCATCATTAGGTGCAAAAAGTCCCCAACCTGAGACTTTAACAAAATTACCAGATTGGTATTGATAGCCCAGTGAAGGACCAAAAATCCAATCGCTCAAGGAACTTTTAGCGCTGTTGTCCTGTGCGTTAGCTGTAGCGGTAAACAAGGAAATAATTAGTAAGAGAAAAAGTCTATTTATCATATGGTATTAAAACAAGTGTTGGGCCTGATTGTTTTATCTGTTATGCACAGATTTAAAGAATAAAAGCACAGATTTAAAGAATAAAAGCATGGTTTTAAAGAATATCTGCTAATTTAAAAGTATCCTTTAAGCGAATTCCCTTCTCCGTATGTTGTAAAGTACAGCATTCAAAAGTCGGGTCATGCTCCAAAAATAAGATGTATTCATTGGCTACGATTTCATTCCAAAAAAGAGCCCTTTCTTCCATGGTGATAAGGGGATTTACATCGTAGCTCATCACATAGGGGAGCGGGATATGTCCTACAGAAGGGAGCAGATCCGCCATATATAAGATTGTTTTGTCTTTATATTTTATCTGTGGAAGCATCATCGCCTCGGTGTGCCCATGGACGAATCTAATGGTAATATTAGCATTAAACTGGGGGTTCTGCTCATCGATAAACTTCAGCTGCCCAGACTCTTGGAGGGGGAGGATATTTTCCGGTAGGAAAGATGCCTTTTCCCTGGGGTTAGGGTTTTTCGTGGCGGCATTCCAATGTGTTTCATTCGACCAATATGTCGCATGGTAGAAGGATGGGCGCAGCTTTTCTCCTACACGATGGATCGCACCACCGCAGTGGTCAAAATGTAGGTGTGTTAATATTACATCCGTTATATCTTCCCGTGTGTAGCCTAATTTTCCTAACGACTTATCCAGGGTGTCTTCTCCATGTCTATGGTAATGGCCGAAAAATTTTTCATTTTGCTTATCGCCCAAACCAGTATCAATCAGAATCAGCTTATCACCATCTTCAATTAATAATAAACGCGTCGCCCAATCACAGAGATTAAGGTCATCTGCGGGATTTGTACGTTGCCATATCTGCTTGGGTACCACGCCAAACATCGCACCTCCATCTAATTTAAAAAATCCGGTATCTATAGTATGTAATTTCATAAGTATGCTTGTTAGTTAGCCTAAGTTACTGAAATAATGCTATAAATTCAAATCATAGTCATAGGTGTAGATAAATTATTTAAAATAAATGAAATTTATTTTCACTTATAACTACTGTATTATCAGTGTGTTAAGTGGGTGTTAAATTTACAATAAGCTATTTTCGGGTTTGCTATTGTTACTATAACAACTAATTTTGTAGATATCACTCACTAAAAAATCAGGCTATGGGCAATTCTAAAGATCTGCCGAATCTCGAATATTTACATATTCAGCAAAACAGGGTTATAAAATATCAGGAATCGCTAGCGCAACTAGTGACGGATGCTATTGTTAATAAGGAGGGTAAACTTTCCGAAACAGGGGCATTGAATGCTTCTACGGGATATTTTACAGGAAGGTCTCCCAAAGATCGCTTTATTGTTCGCGACGACTTAACAAAAGATACCGTCTCTTGGGGAGCTATCAATATTCCCTTTGAAGCGTCGGCATTTGATGCTTTATTTAAAATTGTTGGGGAGCACCTCTCATCAAAAGAGCTTTATGTTCGTGATGCGCAGGCGGGAGCTGACAGTCGTTATGCGCTAGACTTACGCGTAGTTACGGAAAATGCTTATCAGAGTATATTTGCCCTCAACTTATTTATCGATCCACCGGTTGTGTCGGCGCAGCAGCGTCCAAGCTGGTCTATCCTTTCGGCGCCCAGCTTAAAGATTACAAATTACGCCGACTACGGTCTTGAGAATGCGAATTTTGTGGTTATAAATTTTACCGCAAAAGTCGTATTAATCGTAGGTACAGGCTATACGGGGGAGATTAAGAAATCGGTGTTCTCCATCCTTAACTTCCTCTTGCCCTTGCATCATAAGGTGCTTACCATGCACTGTGCGGCAAATACTGATGACTCGGAAAATACGGCTTTATTTTTTGGTCTTTCAGGAACAGGTAAGACGACTTTGTCGGCAGATCCTTTGCGCCAACTAATAGGTGATGATGAACACGGCTGGTCTAATGAAGGTGTCTTCAACTTTGAAGGAGGATGCTACGCCAAATGTGTTAATCTCAGCCAAGAGAAAGAACCTGAGATATTTAATGCTGTGCGCTTTGGGGCACTCCTAGAAAATGTTATTTTTAAAGAAGGTACCGATATTCCGGATTATGATAATATCGCTATAACGGAGAATACGCGCGTTTCTTATCCGCTTTCCTTTATGCAGGGCGCTTTAACTTCTGGAAAAGGTGCGGCACCAAAGAATATTTTCTTCCTTACGGCAGATGCTTCGGGTGTGCTTCCTCCCATTTCAAAGTTGACAACGACACAAGCAATGTATCATTTTATCTCTGGTTATACCTCCAAGTTGGCGGGCACGGAGATCGGTGTTAAGGATCCTCAAACAGTGTTTTCTGCTTGTTTTGGCGAAGCATTCTTCCCTCTTCACCCGGGAGCCTATGCGGAATTATTACGTGAGAAGCTGAATGCTAATCCAAAGATTCATGTGTGGTTAGTAAATACAGGCTGGATTGCGGGGCCTTACGGTGTTGGACGTCGTATAAAATTAGCCTATACAAGGGATTTAATACGCCAAGCTATTGCTGGGACGCTCTTAGAATCTGCTTTTGAGAAGGATGAATTCTTTCAGTTGTCTTTTCCCACTTCTGCGGAAGAGGTGCCAGCAAAAATATTGAATCCTAGAAACTTATGGGATGATGGGAAGGCTTATGATGTATCTGCGAATAAGTTAGCAAAGCGCTTTGTAGCAAATATGGATAAGTATAAGGCTGGCCTATCGGATGATGTGCTTGCCGCAGGGCCTAAATTTATTGAAAGCTCCGAATTATAATAGGTAGGTAGCGCATTGAATTATACTAAATAGGTAGCGCATTCACCTAGTTAAGAGATTAACTAGGTGGATGCGCTACCTAATTTTTAATGGACATTACTTCTTTAATTCCTCGTAAATTACTTGGATCGCCTCCCGAATAAAATCATTGCTATCGTTGGTATAGCCTGTGACACATCCATTGGTGATGACAACAATACCAAATTTTTCCTTGGGATGGAAGAACATTGCCGAATATAAACCATAGGCCGACCCTGTGTGCCCGATAAGTTTCTTCCCAGCTATCAGCTCTGTATTTTCCCGTAAAGCTAATCCATATTGCTCCTTTTCAGAACGCTTACGTTGCATATTTTTTGCAGATTTGCTTTTTAGCAAACGTTCCCCAGGGTAAGCCCCATAATTCATGTGCATCATCATATACGTCGCTAAATCTTTAGCGGAAATTTTCATTCCTCCTGTGGGTGAGAATAGGGGCGTGGAGTAGCCCATTTCATATTTTTTTAATTCCTCTCTACGCGTGTTGTAGGCTGCAGGGGATGCCGTTAACACGCCCTTTTTATCTTCATAAAGTGTGACAAACTTGGAGGCATCTAAGGAATCCACACAGTAACCACCATAGACAGCTAACGGCGTTAATATTTGTTGCTTTATATACTGATCAAAACGTGTATTGGTAAATTTCTCTAATACGGCACCGGCTAGATTGTAGTTTAAATTACAATAGTCGTAGTTTGTTCCGGGTTTATAATCACTGTATGCAAGTTTCCAATCTTTATTTTTCGCTGGATTGACCACATTTAAATCGAAGTATCCATTGACATCATTCAGTGAAGACCGGTGGCTAAGCACCATTTCCAGGGTGATTTTTGTGGACGGAAATTTGGGGTTACGGATGGGAAAACCAACAAGATCGCCAAAATCATCCGAAAGTTTAATTTTCCCTTGTTCCACGAGTTGCATCAATGCCGTTGCTGTAAAAGACTTGGAAATAGAGGCTATACGGAAGATGTCATCTTTCTGCAAAGGTGCCTGAAGCTCCTTGTTTTTAAAGCCATAAGCAGCGTGATAGGTCAGGGCATTGTCTTTAACTAAAGCAATGGCGATACCGACATTCTGGTATTTTTCACGTAACTGTTCTATTTTTTTATCCAGCTGAACATACGATGTTTGCGCCAGTGCTGGTTTCAGCAAAATAGCAGATAACAGTAATAGAAATATTCTTTTCATAAGGGTTGATTAGACTATAAAATTAACTATTTTTTAGGATTTCGCAGTCTCTAAAGATGGAATAACTGAAAATAGTTAGCCTGCAATTTTTGTTATAACACTATCGCATGTCGATAATTTATGTAGTATTAAGTAAATTAACAGCTACAATAAGCATTTCTTATAGCGAAATAAAGAGTTATTGATTGAAATATAATTTATGTTTGTTTAACATTAAATTATCTGAAAGAAATATTTCGTTAAATATATTTAAGTATAGTTATTTTTTATTCACTAATAAACTTAAGCTATGAAAAAGGAAAATTTAAAACAAAGCTACTTAATGCCCATCATTAAACGTATCGATTTAGAAATAGAAAATGGGTTTGCCGCAAATTCAGCATTGATTAGAGTAGGTACACCAGGAGCACCTAGCATTCCTGAAGTAGAGGGGTGGATCGAAGAAGGGTTTGAAAGTCAAGATTTCGATATGATGTAATACACCACCATTAACAATTTTAAATTATATATCTAATGAATGATAAAATAAGAACGCTGAATATCTACACGTTATTTTTATTCTTGCTTGTAATTACTTCCTGTGCTGATAAAGAAAAGCAGGATAATCCGCAAAGAAGGGGCACCTACCTTGTACTTAATCCATCCGTAGAATTAGAAACGTCAGCGAGGAATACAAATTCTTTAGTTGCGTCCGCGCAGTCACAAAATATTTTATCGGGTAATTCTACGGTTGATAACATGCAATATTTTGACGAATATGATGTACTGGCAACTGTAAGTAACCTGGAAGCATCAATACGCAATATATCTCGTGCTAATTTACAGCAAGGAGCAGCTAAGCTTTTGGCAGCCACGGCGGATGATGTTGCTACGCAAAGGTTAGCATTAGATGTTACCTTTAGATTTATTATGTTAAGTGGGGATTTAATTATTTCCAATAGTGTGTATAAGGTGGGAGAGGAGATAAATATCGAACTGGATGGGCAGACTACCTATCGTTGGTTTGCACTATCTTTTGAAAGTAATGACCCCGAGTTGCCTATGCCTAATTTAGCGGGTACACTTGCTCGTAGTGAGCTCGAGAATAAGAACTTTCTTTTTGCCAGTGGCACCTTGGCAGCGGTAACTGGGGAGAATCATTTGGAAATTATCTTTAAGCGCTTAACAGCTCGCATTCGTGTACAGCTGAATGCCCGCGGACTATTTGGTAGAATAAATAATGAAACAAGTATATCCATTGTTAAAAATGCCAACAATGAGAATGCCATAAAAAGTGGCGACTTTAATATCTATACAGGCATCTACGCTAATATCCAAAATGTGGGGCCTATGCTTGCTTCTACCATGGTTGACGAGCCAGGGACGCCCGATATCACCGTAAAGAATGGCGATTTTTATACCGTTGATACGTCAGCCGTTGCTGCGGGGAATTTAAAACTTCGATTAAATGAGGTTCATGTCACCTTAGACGACGACCGTACACGGTCATTCATGACAGCGCGAGACGTGGTCTTTAATACGGCCTTCACACCAAAATTTGGAAACTTATATGAATTGCAAGCTAGGCTCGTGGAGTCTGCAGTGAGGGTGAAAAATATTCTTTGGGCTCGCTCAAATATTATTTATACCATTGAAAATGTGGACGCCTACCGTTTAAAGTCTAATCCTGGCGGGTCCACCACGTCTTCGGGGGATACGGAGTTTTGGAATTGGCAGACTTCCAGCCCCAATAGTCGCGATTATGGAACCCTTGACCCATGTACGCAAGTATACCCCGCAGGCACTTGGCGTATGCCTACGCAACAAGACTGGGAGGCTATTGGGCAGCCTGATGAAAATAGGGAAATATTAGGCTATATATATGGCGCTGAATATGCCTATTTATGGAATCGAGATGCCGACTTTCCTGAAAATTTAGCCTACGATGATAATAATCTATTCCTCTCTTTTGGAGGGTATAGAGATAGCACAGGGATCGTCTATGAATCTCCCAGCGGAATAGGCTTAGGGATCCTAGCGAGTGGTCAATGTCACTATTGGACTTCATCCCAAGTTAATGGAGCCCCCGTAGGTGTGCAGGCTTCTTTTAGCAGGCTTATTTGGGGGATTTCTTGGGGAAGCATTACCTATCCTACATCTACGACAAACAACGGTAAAAATATTCGTTGCGTGCGAACTAGTAGCAGTGTTTAACTAAAAAAAAACTTACCTACGAAGGTGATATCATTCGCAGGTAAGTTTTTCATTTAAAGGTTTTTTTTTGTTAGAAGAGTTTAAATTTGAAGAGAAAATTACAGGTATTAATTATTAATGATATTTCTTACACAGCGGATGTTTTTACCATTGTCTGCTGAGGAAGTGGGGTAGGTAACATCTCCCCATGAAAATCCCCAAATGAGTCTACTAAATGCGGCTTGCACACCTATAGGCTGTCCTGCCGAAGTAGATGATGTCCAATAATGACATTGACCGGAAGCGAGTAGGCCAAGTCCCACGCCAATAGGCGTTTGTTGAACACGACCCCAAGAATCTCGATAGCCTCCAAAAGAGAGAAATAGATTGTTGTCATCGTACGAGTTATTTGCGGGGAAGTCTGTATCTCGGTTCCAAATATATGCGTATTGAGCGCCAAAGATAAGGCCTAAACTTTCTTCCTTTCTATCAGGCTGTCCAATGGCTGTCCACTCATTCCTTGTAGGCATACGCCATACACCAGCAGGGTATATACGAGTACATGGATCTACCTGCCCGTAATTACTGGCATTTGGGGTATTCACCATCCAATTCCAAAATTCGGTATCGCCATTTGCTGAGGTAGATCCTCCGGGGTTAGACTTCAAGCGGTAGGAGTCGGTATATGCGCTATTATAAATGATATTAGATCGCGACCAATAGATATTTTTCACCTTCACGGCAGCTTCAATTAAGCGCGTATTTAATTCGTAGTGATTACCAAATTTTGGTTTATACGCATTCTTGTAGATTATACTATTTGCTTTTCTAAAGGAGCGTGTCCTGCCATCGTCTAACGTAATATTGATCTCATTTAATGTAAGTTTTAAATTTCCCGCAGCGACGTCTGCTGTATCAATGGTATAAAAGTCACCAATTTTCACTGCACCATCTGAGCCTGATGGATCCATAAACATTGCTGCAGCAGTCAGCGCTTTTGAATTTTGAATGTTCGTGTAGTTACCTGTAAATATATTGAAATCACCACTTTTAGCAGCGCTCTCATTTGAAGCATTTTTAGTTATAGATAGGGTGGTTGAATTATTAATACGGCCAAATAGGCCGCGGACATCCAATTTAACACGTATTCTTGCCGTTAACCGTTTGAAGGATAAATTCAAATAGTTGACACCAGTTTTTGCTTCAAGCGTACCTTTAGCAAATAGAAAGTTTTGATTTTCCAATGCTGTGCGCGCTATCACTCCAGCACTATTAGGCATGGGTATATTGGTTGATGTATTGTCGAAGGATAGGGCAAACCAGGTATATGTTTGTTGGCCATCGAGGGCGATATCAATACGCTGACCAACGCTGTACACCTCATTTAAGACAATCAGGGTTCCTTTTACAATGACTAGTCGGAATCGCGTACCTGGGCTCATGGGCTGAGTATTATTAGGTGAAGTAGCATTGGCGGATGCAAGCAGTTTTCCAGCTTGTGCTATAGGTGCTTTTCTAGTGCTACTTAGCGTGCTTGTGCTTTCATTGGGGCTACTTATAATTGCATCTAAATCCCCTAAATACTGTACTTCTTGCGCAGTATTTATTGTTGATAATTTCTGCTGTCCAGTATTAGATGCTAAAAGAGGCTTGCTTGCACCCATAAATTGCTCCTTATTTACGGTGGGCCTAACGATAATATGTGTTCCTTGCTTTGCATTATCATCGTCCTTATTGTCTTTACAGGAAACTGTCAGTGTGATTAATAAGAAGTAAAAAAGTGTTGATTTTGTAAAATTTTTAGTCATATTTTTAATAGTTTAATTTAGATAAATGGCTTGTAGGCCCTACATCATATCAAAATCATAATCTTCACTTCCTTTATTTTTCCATAGTTCTACCTGTGGCGTCTGTTCATTTAGGGGGGATCCAATGTTAACTTTGGCAGAATTTGCCGCTATACCATTTTCCAATTCAATATTATATTTTACAATTAATGGTTTTAGATAAACTAGTTTTAAGTTTTTCATTCTTATATGCTTTTTTGTTGTTTAAACAATGAATAGGCTTGCTGTTTTTCTTTTATTATTATTAAAAGCAGTATTTATTCGTAAATGTTAAACAAAATTATCTCATTTGCATTTAAATGCATAATTATTTCTAATTTGGAAACTATAGCTGTAGATAAATGTTTACAGTTCTTTTATTTTTATATTAAAGTTATTAAAGTGTTTTAAAAATTAAATTAGTTGGTTATTTTACTATAATTGTTTTAAATTATAGTAACCCACCCGAATGCAGTATCTTTTAATTTAATATTAGGAGCTATATATATATCTAGTATGAAATTATTTAATTAAAAAGATTAATTAGTTTTAAGAAATTTTATTTATAAAAAAATGAAATAATTATTTTTTGTGATATTTAAATTACTTCATAGATCGCTAGTCATTTTCATACTTAATTTTTAAACGATAAAATTTAGTAGTAGTAAAATCATGATTTTTAATAAGAAAAAATATTTCACTTATTAAGGTTAAATTACTTTACTCTTAGAAATTTGTTAAGCCGTGAATAGCCTATGAAAATAAGTATGCGTTTAGCGGTTATTTTAACGTTAAAATAACGTGCTAGAAACAAAAGTAAATTTGCCACTGATTGTAACAACAAGAATAAAATTTGCTAAATCAATAAATATTCCGTATATTGTAATAATTCGAAAGATAGGTATGAAAGTTTGGCCTAGTTTTTGATGATAATAAAGTGTAAACAAAATTAAAATATATGATAAAAAAAGAGAAAACACGTAAAGTAAAAACCGAATTAAATCCTTACTTATTTTACATCACAAATTGGGGATTCATCGATACAGACATCGATACAGAGCTAAACGCTACGAAGAAACAACCAGAAAAGATAGCGAAGTAATCGCTTAAAGACACCAATTAATTACCCACTTGCTTTTGAAAAAAAGCATTTCGTGTTTAAGGACCTTTAGGTCATTGAAACCCTCCTTTAAATTCCTACCTTCTCCAAGGAATATTAATCCCACAAAAATTACTTAGCATAAAAAAACCAGCTATAGTTTTTAAACAATAGCTGGTTTTTTTTTGACTGTATATTTTTTAATTTCCTTCTATGGTCGTACTCACAGAGATAGCGGAGCTCAATAACTTATGTATAGGGCATGCATTGGCGATAGCCTCTATCCGTTTCGCTTGTGACTCCTCTAATGTGCCAGTATAGCGAATGACACGTTGAAATTCAGTGTGCTTCGTTTCGATATTTTCAAGGATGGAAACCTCCACAAAAAATTCCGCTACAGGCCAATTTTTTCGTTGCGCATACATCTTTAAAGTAATCGCTGTGCAGGAAGCTAGCGATGCTGAAAGGAGTTCCTTCGGATTGAAGCCACTATCTTGACCTCCTAAATCTAAGGGCTCGTCGGCAATAATCGTGTTTGTACCTGCGGTTAATGTTGTCTGATATAAATCTTTGCCTATGGTGGCGTTTACTGTATGCATATTAGGGCGTTTTATCAATGTAAAAGTCTGGAAGAGGAATCCCTTCCGTTTCATTCGGTACTTTAGGGAAATTCCCTTGCATCCAATCCGCTTTAGCTTGCGCTAATCGTTCTTTTGAGCTGCTCACGAAATTCCAGAATATATAACGTTCTTCGGGTAGCGGTTCGCCACCAAAAATATATACCGTACTGTTTGCTTCCATTTCAAATTCACAAAGCTTAGCATTGTTGGCGATTAGAATTTGCTTGGGGCCAAAGGTATTTTCACCTTCCTTAATTGCTCCGGATAGAATATAGAGGGCTGATTCCCCAAAGAGTTCATCACCAATTTTAACGGTGGCTGCTGCTGTAGATTTTATCTCTATAAAATACAGGGGGCTGTAGGTTGGCAGGGGAGACTTATGACCGGCTACCTCTCCGGCGATAAGTTTGAACTGCAAACCATTTTCCAATGTCCATTGCGGCAGATCTTCGCCATTAATATGGTGAAAACTCGGCTCACACTCTTCCAACTCTTTCGGTAAAGCTACCCATATCTGTAAGCCATGAAGGAATTTGTCACTCTTCCGTAGGTAGGCTGGCGTGCGTTCAGAATGCGTAACGCCTCTTCCTGCAGTCATCCAATTTACTGCGCCGGGTTGAATTTCAACCTCAGTACCCAAGCTGTCACGATGCATAATTGCACCTTCAAAAAGATAGGTTAGCGTCGATAAACCTATATGTGGATGTGGACCTACATCTAAATTTTCGTATTTATTTAAAGCTGCAGGGCCCATATGGTCTATAAAAGTAAAGGGGCCAACCATCCTTTTTTGACGAAAAGGAAGGAGGCGGCCGACCATGAAATTCCCTATATTCGCGGCACGCTCTTCAATAATTAATCCAATATTTGACATCGTATTTCTTTATATATTAAACGTAGAATTCATGTTAATGTTTTAACATTTATTAAACGTAAATGTACAAGCTTAATTTATAAAGTTTCTTGACTTAGGATAATTTTTCTTTATAAAACAGGAAGTATCCCACCGTTAGTATGACCACACTTTTGTATTTATGCTGCTCTTCTGCACCTTGCTCAGGTTTGGAAAGAACGTAAAGCCTGTCATCTCCTCCAAGGCAGCAACATCTAAGGTGTAGCTCATAAAATTCTTCTCCGTAGGGAGCTCATTATTAATCTTAAATGCTATTGTGTGATAATTGGCTCCAATTTTCATGGCTAAAGCTTTGAAATAATACTGCGGTTTTGCAATTTTCTTCCCTGTCTTATCCAGTACATAGCTAATCTTTTTATCCTTTAAGGAAGTTGGCATGGCGCCTGTCACGACGTACATCGTATCACATTGCGCTGTCCATGTTCTAACTTTCGTCTCTAAATTAGCCCACATTCCCTGATTTAAACGGTCTAATTGAGGGGTGAAATTCGTGAAATAAAAGGTGGACTTATTACCTGCAGTACTGTAGTTTCGATCAGCACTCGGCAGCTGGTGGCCTCGGTCAAAGTCCGGATCTGCATACGAGGAGAATAAAGTTGCTTGATCAATTTTAGCAACACGCGGGTCATAGGCCCATTCATCCGTCCGCTTTGCGGTACCCAAATAGGAGCTATGTAAAGGGTATGCTACCCAGTAAGCGATCCCTAGCTGCTTATCATAGAGCATGGAGAAATTACGTACTTGTTGCTTGTCGGGTAGATTATACTTTAAGAATACGGAAGTTGCCGTGGGCATTGTTAACGTTGGCGTCTCAAAATACCCTTTAAAGGAAGATTCCACTACGGCGATTCCATTTTTATTGATTTCAATGGGGTAGCTGTAGGTAGCACCTTTCTCTAGGACAATATTTCCAGGGATGGTATAGGCAAAATTCTGTCCTGTTGTAAATTTAAATTGTATTTTCTTACTGCTTATTTCCTCTTCAGGCATTAAAGTTAACTCTGCTTGATAGCTGCCATCGGCAAGTTTTACTAAATCAGCTTCCAATTGCTTGGCGCTAGATTTTGTGATTTTAAGTTCACCTGTTGCTAAGTCTAAATTAGCCCGTGACTTCACCGCAGATACGTATACCGCTAGATTTTGATACTTTAAGTTGTCCGTTAATTTTAGCTTGAAAATTAATTTTGATAGCTGTTTTTCAAATTTTAAAGCCATCGGAAAGGCCTTTTCATTGGTTCCTTTGGCATACATTAATTCCAATGCATGCTGGTCTGTTTGATCAGTGATGTCAAAGGAAACTTTGTAGTTGCTCAATTCCTTGTAAGGGTAGTAGGCAACGATATTGGCAGCGACATCGGTATTTAAAATAGGCGTTGTGCTTTTAAATAGGCCGTTGGCATATATAAAAAGTTCATTATTTAGTTGTTGGAAAATGTTTTCCTTACTCAGCGCGCCATCTTTTTTGAACATAAAAACACCAATGCGGTCATTATTTTTCCAGCTCCACGAACTTTCGGAACTTTCGGAATTGTTGGCGGTCGGAGGGGTAGCTTTAAAACTAATTTGAGCTGGTTTAGCTTGCTGTAAACTCTTGCCACATCCAGCAAAGAGTAAAAGAAAACAGAGGGAACTTGTAAGGATAGAAGAACGTCTCGTCTTAAAAAAATGTGTCATCAGTCTGCGTCTAATAGGAATTACGGAACATAAAAAAAGCTCCACATTTTGTGAAGCTTTTTTGAAGTGATCCCGCTGGGATTCGAACCCAGGACCCATACATTAAAAGTGTATTGCTCTACCAGCTGAGCTACGGAATCCTACTTCCTTTGTTTGAAGTGATGCAAAGATAGGAAAAGATGGTATTCCCTGCAACTAAATAACCTGATTTAAGGAGCTGTAATTGCTAAGTTATTTAGTGTGAGGGAGAAAAAATAAAGTCCCTCAGAAAATAGCAATTAACACGCTAATTATTTGGAATTAGTCTAAATAAGTATTACCTTTGAATTATCGTAATTATTAGAAGGGTAGATCCTTATTACAGTTTGTTAGTGTTTCGTTTTCAAATGTTTGCAGCCAGTTGGAGGACTGGCTGCTTTTTTATGTCTTATTTTTTACCCTGGTAGCCCAATAATATAAGGATACCAATAAATGCATAGGCCGCAAGGACCGCAGTACCCAAAATACCAACGGCATTTTCAGTAGGCATCAGCTGCATAAAGATCGTGATAATAGAAAGCCCAATTCCTGCACCTACAAAATAAGTCGTACTTGTAAGGCTGGAGGTAATACCGTAATGTGCTGCGGGAACTTCTTTAACCGAGAATACGGCAAAACTAGTATAGCAGATCGTCATACCAATACCGGAGATACATGCTGCGGCAATTAATACCATCGCCAAAGGATGTCCGAATAGAACGGAGCCACAAAGTAAGAGCCCTCCAGCTAGCATAAAGCACATTCCTAAGATACCCAGTTGACGTGTATCCAATTTTTTTAATAATGTAGGGATAGCAAATTTTGCCACTAAAGTCGAAAGCACAGAAAATGGTACCAGTAGTAAGCCTGCGGCAGCTGCTGAATAGTTCATATCTTTCTGTAGCATCATCGATATTAAAAATAAGAATCCTACAAAAAATCCTCCCAACACAAAGAACATGCAGTTTGAAAGCACTAAAGTCTTATGTTGGAAGATAGAAAGGTCGAATAAGGGATTGCTAACCGTCTTTAGACGTTTGATAAGCACCGTTAAAAGTAAGGTTGCTAAGGCTAACGTACCTACCACAAGTAGGGGTTGTGTCGCAATGCTCCCTAAATTATGGATACCATAAGTCAGCAATAACACGGCAGCAATTAATAGTAAACCAGAGAATACATCCGCTTTACTTTCAACTTTCGTCCGTACGTCCTTCTCCATCGCGTAAATAGCGCCAATAATAATAACGGTTAAAATTGGTACATTAATTAGGAATACCCAATGCCATCCTAAGTAAGTACTGATAATACCGCCTGCGGAGAGACCACAGCCGGATCCAATAGCTGCAAAGGATGAAAATACACCTAATGCTTTACTGCGTTCCTTTTCATCGGTAAAGGTCGATGTAACAATGGAGGAAGCTGCAGGCATCACAAAAGCGGCAGCCAATCCTTGGATCGCTCTAAAGAGTGCTAAACCCTCAAAGGAGCTTGAAAGTCCTGCACCCAGGGAGGCTAACATAAAAAATGTGGATCCTATAATAAACACTTTCTTCTTTCCTAGGGAGTCTGATATTTTACCACCAATAATTAAAAAACCCCCGAAAAAAAGTACATACAACGATTGTAGCCATTGAATGCTTTCGGCACTAACGCCAAATTGTGCTTGTATGGAGGGGATTGTAAGGTTAATAATAGCGATATCTAAGGCTTCCACAAAGGTTGCCATCGAGGCTAATATTAATATCAGATTTTTCTTTGAAATCATAGTTGAAAATTTGTTCGCGCAAATTTAAGATTTGACACACGAACAAAAAACTTTATTTAGATAATTCCTTGAAATACTTATTAAAACAGCACAATCCTTGGAATTATAAACAGATTTTCATAACAAACAGTATATTTGCTTTGGCAGGCATATTGGCAAGCTTATAAGTAAGGCATGGAAAAGAAACAACGAATAATTATTGGTATTAGTGGTGCTACAGGCATCCAGTATGGTATTCGAGCGCTCGAGTTATTACGTGACTTAGAGGTGGAAACGCATGTGGTAATTTCTAAAGCAGCAGAGATGGTGCGGAATTATGAAACAGACTATCGTCATGACGAGTTAATAGCGTTAGCGGATAAAGTGTATCCTTTGAACGATGTTGGTGCAGCCATCTCCTCGGGATCTTTTAAGACCCTAGGCATGCTAATCGCCCCATGCTCGGTAAAGACACTCTCTGAAATTGCTACAGGAGTAACTTCCTCGCTATTGTCACGTGCGGCAGATGTCGTGCTGAAGGAGCGTCGTAAGTTAGTACTTATGGTACGTGAAACGCCCCTACATTTAGGGCATCTTCGTGCGATGACAGCAGTGACAGAAATGGGGGGCATCATAATGCCTCCAGTACCGGCATTTTACTTACAGCCAAGCTCCATCGATGATATGGTCACACATACCGTAGCACGCTCCTTGGATTTATTTGGCTTTGATATTGATATCCCCCGTTGGGATGAAGGCTATAAAGCGACATTAAAAAAATAAGCTTTATTAATTTCGCTAGGCTATAAAATTTAAAGGGCATAAAAAAAGCTTCACACGAGTGTGAAGCTTTTTAAGTGATCCCGCTGGGATTCGAACCCAGGACCCATACATTAAAAGTGTATTGCTCTACCAGCTGAGCTACGGAATCCTTTCCTGTTTGGAATGATACAAAGGTAGGAAAAATGTGGTTAAACGCAAACTTTTCAACGGAGTTTATCCTAACTTCCTAAATGTTAGTGAGAAAAATTAGCTGCCTAGCTTCTTTTTGCTCCCTAGATGTCAAATAGCTTAAAATATAATCGTTCGCACTGCGCTATTTTTCTTAAAAATACATAAATTAGTAACTCCTAAAAATTGTAAATTTAAAAGAAATATATGTCCCAATTAAAAAAACGTTGGTCCAAAGTTGCTGCCCTGATGATGCTCCTGTCGTCAACGACGGTAGCCCATGCGCAGCAGGAAGCACTATGGATCCGTTATCCCGCTATTTCCCCAGATGCCAAGACCCTTGTATTTGGGTATAAAGGGAATTTATATAAAGTATCAACGGCAGGGGGTACTGCAACAGCGCTAACTGTAGGTTCCTCACATGCTATGATGCCCGTGTGGTCGCGTGATGGAAAGACCTTAGCTTTTGCTAATAACCGCTATGGAAACTTTGATGTCTTCACGATGCCCGCGGATGGGGGCGCTGTTACGCGGGTGACATACCACTCTTCCAATGACTATCCCTATGATTTTACGGTAGATAATAAGGATGTTATCTTTGGCTCAGCGCGTCAAGCTCCAGCGGCATCGGTACGCTTTCCAAGTGTACGACTTTTTCAGAATTTATATCAAGCCTCCAAGCAGGGGGGGCGCGCGAAGCTCCTTTCTGCGGCAGGGGTAGAAAATGCACATTTTAATGGCGATGGCAGCAAATTAGTGTTTCAAGACCGTAAGGGTTATGAAGACCCTTGGCGTAAGCATCATAAGTCTGCTGTAACGCGAGATATATGGATTTATGATTTAAAATCAAGTAACTACCAGGCCTTGACGCAAGCAGAAATTGAACACCGTGAGCCTGTATTTTCTGCTGATGGTCAAGCGGTATTCTATTTGAATGAGCAGGATGGCACGCAAAATATTTACAAGAAAAACTTAGGAGCGACGACGGCTGATAAGCAGCTGACAACGTTTACAAAAAATCCTGTACGCCACCTTTCTATTGCCAAGGACAACACCATGGCCTTCACACAGGATGGCCAGGTTTACATCCTTAAGGAAGGGGGCAAAGCACAGAAAATAACCATTCAAGTGCCCGTAGATGTGGGTGACATGGAACGTAATTTTACGAATCTGGCGTCGCAAGTAAGTCAGTATCAGCTGAGCCCCAACAATAAGGAAATTGCTTATATCTCCCGTGGTGAAGTGTTCGTAACTTCTGTGGAAGGGGATTTTACGAAGCGCATTACGAGTACATCTTCACAGGAACGTATGGTGCAGTGGGCCCCGGATGGGAAGTCGCTAATCTATGCTGCTGAACGCGGTACTGCGGGATGGGGGATTTATGAAAGCCGCTTAAAAGATACTGAGGAAGGCCACTTCTTCCAGGGTACGATATTCGTAGAAACACCTTTAATAGTTAATAAAAACGATAATTTTGCGCCTAAATTTTCACCTAATGGAGAGAAAATAGCTTACGTAGAGGAACGTAATATCCTCCAGGTATTTGATATAAAATCCAAAAAGACGACCACGCTGCTACCGAAGGGGCATAATCATTCCTACTCGGATGGAGACTGGAGTTTTTCCTGGTCGCCAGATAGTAAATGGCTTCTTGTAGATGATCAGAAAGGTTATTTTGGTGGTTCAAATGCTGCGCTAATTAAAGCGGATGGCTCCACGCCGATTCAGTATCCTATAAACTCCGGCTTTGGGGAGGACAATGCACGTTGGCAGATGGATGGGAAGTTGATTACCTGGGAGTCGGCACGCTATGGCCGTAAATCCCTGGCCAATCAGGGAAGCCGTGAGGTGGATGTGCTTGGGGTATTCTTAAATCCTGAAGACTTCGATAAATTCAATTTATCGAAAGATGAGTTTGACCTCTTTAAGGATGGGGCCGACAAGAAGAAGGAGGAGCCAGCAAAAGATAAGGATACGAATAAGAAGGATGCCGAAAAAGGAAAGGATAGCAGAGGAGATAATAAGGATGATTCCAGCAAAAATAAGGTGGCTGATCTCAAGCTAAATCTTGAAAATCTACGCGACCGTGAAGTACGCCTAACGATTAACAGTTCTTCGATCGCAGATTATATGTTAACGAAGGACGGGGAGAAATTATTTTATCTCGCGGCCTTTGAAAAGGGGTATGATCTTTGGCAAACGGATACCCGTACACGGGAGACGAAAATCCTTGCCAAGCTGGGGGGCTCTCCTTCAGGGATTCAGCTGAGTAAAGACGAAAAATTTATTATCGTATCTAATCGCGGAAGCTTATTGAAAATAGAAGTCGCTTCGGGAAAACCAACAGCGATTAAAAATAACCCCGAAATGGAGTTAAATACCGCTGCGGAGCGCCAGTATATCTTCGATCATGCTTGGCTTCAGGTCAAAAAGAAATTCTACGACCCTACAATCCACGGTATCGACTGGAAAGGATATTACGATACGTACAATAAATTCTTGCCTCATATCAATAACAATTATGACTTCCAGGAGCTGCTATCAGAGCTCTTAGGGGAGCTTAATGGCTCGCATACTGGGGGTAGATATAGCCCACGTATGGCCGCAGCAGATCAAACGGCAAGTTTGGGCTTACTCTATGATGAGCTTTATACTGGGAAAGGATTGAAAGTTGCTGAAGTGATCGCCGGTGGTCCATTTTCCAAAGCGGCGAGCAAACTGACAGCGGGCTCCATCATACATAGTATTGACGGTTTAGAGATTACAGATCAGACAGACTGGGCGGCACTATTAAACCGTAAGTCTGGTAAATTTGTAAAAATTTCTGGTCAGACGGCAGCAGGTGCAGCCTTCACGGAAACGGTTAAGCCCATAGATTTTGGTGAGGAAAATACATTGATGTATAAGCGCTGGGTGGCTTCAATGGAAGCATATGTAGCAAAGATCTCCAATGGGAAAATAGGTTATGTACATGTCGAAGGCATGAATGATGGCGCTTTCCGTGAGGTATTCGATAAGGTGATGGGTGACAATAAGGAAAAAGAAGCCCTGATTGTAGATACACGCTTTAACGGTGGCGGCTGGCTGCATGATGATCTAAATACCTTCCTTTCGGGTAAGGAATATATGAAATTTTCCCCACAGGGGACGATTCTAAAAGGTGGTGAGCCCATGGCGCGATGGACGAAGCCGTCGGCAGTAGTGATGTCTGAGGGAAACTATTCGGATGCCTTTATCTTCCCTTATATTTACAAGCAAAATGGTTTGGGAAAACTTATTGGAATGCCTGTACCGGGTACAGGAACAGCGGTATGGTGGGAGACGCAGATTGATCCTACGTTAGTATTTGGTATTCCCATGGTAGGTACTGTTGGCACGGATGGACGTACGACAGAAAATCTACAGGTAGAGCCTGATATTCGCGTTCCTCTACCTTATGAAGCGTTTTTAAAAGGGGAGGATCCACAATTGGAACGTGCTGTAAAGGAACTTTTAAAGAAATAATATGAAAGCTTTATTTATAAGTATGCTAGCTGTGTTTGTGCTGAATCTCTCCAATGGTTCAGCGCAGACACATCGGGTGAAATTCGCTACTTCAAAGGGTGATTTTATAGTCCTATTGTACGATAAGACGCCTGCACATAGGGATTTGTTTCTAAAGCTGGTTGCCGCAGGCGACTATAAGCAGCAGCTATTTAACCGGGTTGTGAAGCAGTTTGTAAATCAAGGGGGCCTCTTAGACGAAACAACCTTAGCGTTGGAAGCTGCGGCAAAGCAGCCTGTAGTCCGCTTACCGGCGGAAATAGTGCCTGAATATTTTCATAAAAAAGGTGCTCTAGGTGCTGGAAGAGATGATAACCCACAGAAAGCTTCCTATGTTAAGCAGCCCTATTTTGTGATAGGTAAGGTGTATACGGATGCGGAATTAGATAGCTTAGAAATAAAAAAAGGTATACGCTATTCTGCGGTCCAACGTGCTGCCTATAAGTCTATAGGTGGTGCAGCCCGCTTAGATGGTGACTATACTGTCTATGGGGAAGTGGTGGAAGGCTTAGATGTCGTGGAAAAGATTAATAATGTTTCTACGGATAAGAGTGATGCTCCCGTTGAGCCTATTGTATTTTCAGTAACGCTACTTTAATATTTTTAGTAGCTACTATTGTATTAGGATATATCGTTTGAAAAAGCAAGTCTTCGGGCTTGCTTTTTTTCTTCCTGCTGGGCTTTAAATTGCGGGATATTTTGGTGGTGGGATATAAAATACGGAATTATTTATGCAAAAAAAAAGGATAAATCGACACTATCCCATCAAGTGTGTAAGTTAAAAAGTTAGGCTTGGATTTTATAATCTGAGCCTTTTGTCAAAAATAAGCATAAATTGGTTTAAAACAATTCCCCAATTATGAATCGGCATTGTCCAT
>JAGKSB010000001.1 GCA_017942165.1 Rhinopithecimicrobium faecis
GTGCTGGCAACTAAACATAGGGGTTGCGCTCGTTGCGGGACTTAACCCAACACCTCACGGCACGAGCTGACGACAGCCATGCAGCACCTAGTTTCGTGTCCCGAAGGACTGATTCGTCTCTGAATCATTCACTAACTTTCAAGCCCGGGTAAGGTTCCTCGCGTATCATCGAATTAAACCACATGCTCCTCCGCTTGTGCGGGCCCCCGTCAATTCCTTTGAGTTTCACTCTTGCGAGCGTACTCCCCAGGTGGATAACTTAACGCTTTCGCTAAGACGCTTACAGTGTATCGCAAACATCGAGTTATCATCGTTTAGGGCGTGGACTACCAGGGTATCTAATCCTGTTTGATCCCCACGCTTTCGTGCATCAGCGTCAATTATAGTTTAGTAAGCTGCCTTCGCAATCGGTGTTCTGAGACATATCTATGCATTTCACCGCTACTTGTCTCATTCCGCCTACCTCAACTACATTCAAGCTTATCAGTATCAAAGGCACTGCGATGGTTGAGCCACCGTCTTTCACCCCTGACTTAATAAGCCGCCTACGCACCCTTTAAACCCAATAAATCCGGATAACGCTTGGATCCTCCGTATTACCGCGGCTGCTGGCACGGAGTTAGCCGATCCTTATTCTTTAGGTACATTCAGCTATCTACACGTAGATAGGTTTATTCCCTAACAAAAGCAGTTTACAACCCATAGGGCAGTCATCCTGCACGCGGCATGGCTGGTTCAGAGTTCCCTCCATTGACCAATATTCCTTACTGCTGCCTCCCGTAGGAGTCTGGTCCGTGTCTCAGTACCAGTGTGGGGGATTCTCCTCTCAGAGCCCCTAGACATCGTCGCCTTGGTGAGCCGTTACCTCTCCAACTAGCTAATGTCACGCGAGCCCATCTTTATCCTATAAATATTTGATTGTTTACTGATGCCAGCAAACAATGTTATGCGGTGTTAATCTCTCTTTCGAGAGGCTATCCCCCTGATAAAGGTAGGTTGCTCACGCGTTACGCACCCGTGCGCCACTCTCATGTTCTTCGAGCAAGCTCTCTAAACAATCCCGTCCGACTTGCATGTATTAGGCCTGCCGCTAGCGTTCATCCTGAGCCAGGATCAAACTCTCCATTGTAAAATGAAGTGTGATCACTTGACTATTTATAAAAATAGAAATGTTGATCGTTTTATAATTTCTAATCTGAATTGACTTGGTTGAATTTTAGTATAACTTTCGTTGTTAAAATTTCAACTACTCATTACGCTACTTGATTATATCTTTTAAAGAACTTGATCGCATCCGCATCTCGCTTCTGCTTTATATATCGTTCAGCACGTTTGCTGATTGATTTGTCATTTTGTAATGTTAACATCCTTGCGATGTTAACCCCTTCGTTTCCGTCGGGACTGCAAAGGTAGGAATCTTTTTTAAACTTCCAAACTTTATTTGAAAAAAGTTTGTTTGGTTTATTTAAAGACCGTTTTTCAGGATATGTACTAAAAAACTCCGAAGAGTAATTTTATTGAATTAAAACAAGTAAACTCGTTTATTTTCGCTTCGTATATACCGTTCCTCCCTTGCGGAGTGATGCAAAGATAGGGCAAAAAACAAATACGATGCAACTATTGTTTTGATATTTGTTGTAACTCGCTATTTAAGTGTACGATAAATTTAAAATCCACCCTTATAACAGCTGTCTAAAGCTAAAATCTAGTCCTTATAGTCAATCCGATCACTCATCAAACAGACAACTCTATAGATTTGTCCTATATTTCTTATTTATATATGCTGTATCCTTATTATATATAGATACACAATATACATATGCTATATATTAACCACAAGGGTATCTTCTTCAAGCTTGCATATCCGACCGAACTTAAACACTAACTAAAACACCAACTAACTTAAACAACCACTAATCTAAACAACAACTAACTTATAGAACAACGAACTTATCCACTACAGAATCTTTATTGAAAAGCTGAAATGCCAGTTATATCATTCCCCGTTATCAAAAGATGTATATCATGAGTTCCTTCATATGTTACCACAGACTCCAGATTCATCATATGTCTCATAATGGGATAATCACCAACAATACCCATCGCCCCTAATATCTGCCTTGCCTCCCTAGCTACCTGCAAAGCCATAGCTACATTATTTCGCTTAGCCATAGAAATCTGCTCTGGACGTGCCTGATCCTGCTCTTTTAATACTGCCAGTCGCCACGACAATAACTGCGCTTTAGTAATTTCAGTAATCATCTCAGCAAGCTTCTTTTGTTGCAACTGAAAAGACGCAATAGGTTTTCCAAACTGCTCACGAGTTACAGCATAACGCAACGCCGTCTTATAGCAATCTATAGCCGCCCCAATAACCCCCCAAGAAATTCCGAATCGCGCAGAATTTAAGCAGGAAAATGGCCCCCGCAGACTTTTTACGCCTGGAAGAATATTAGCTGATGGTATAAATACCTCATCAAAGACCAACTCACCCGTCTTAGAAGCACGTAAAGACCATTTATTTAATGTCTCTGGCGTGGAAAAACCAGTCATGCCTCGTTCTACTAAGACTCCACGCACCAAACCTCCCTCATCTTTTGCCCATACAACAGCTATATCCGCTATAGGAGCATTTGTAATCCACATCTTACGCCCAGTTAAGATATAACCTCCCTCCGTAGCACGGATTTTCGTTTCCATAGCCGAAGGATCGGAACCATGATCGGGTTCCGTAAGACCAAAGCACCCTATAAGTGTACCCGCAGCAAGCGAAGGCAAGTATTTAATGCGCTGCTCCTCGGAGCCAAATGTGTAAATAGGATACATCACTAAGGAAGATTGTACGGAGGCTGCCGAACGAATAGCAGAATCTCCAGCTTCCAATTCCTGCATGATCAATCCATAAGCCATCTGATCCAAGCCTGCACCCCCATATTTTACAGGTATATAAGGTCCCAATGCCCCAATAGCTCCCAATTTCGGCATTAAACCAGGAATATCTAAGTGATGCTGTGCCGACTGATCGACAATAGGGATAATATCACGCTCAACAAATTGTCGGACTGCTTCCCGAATTAGCAGGTGCTCTTCAGTAAGTAAAGCATCCATATTAAAATAATCTACAGCAGGATTCATAGGCTTACAAATATTGGTTAATGAGAAATTTCACAATTCTATAAACTAAAATACAATAGATAATTCGATATATACAATATTTAGCAAATTATTATTCTACAATATATTTCATAAACAATAATTTATTCATTAAATTTAGAATATAAACGAATAATCCTTAATTATGATAAAAGCAGAGTTCGACAAACTACATCTACAGGAACTCAACCTAGGATGTAGTACCGGAAATCAATGGTTTGCAAAAGGACAATTACTTACTTCCCTATCACCAGTTGATGGCCGAGTAATTGCGCAAGTTAAAACAGCGACCAAAGAAGACTATGAAGAAGTTATGGAACGCGCAAAAGCAGCCTTCTTATATTGGCGTGATGTTCCTGCGCCCCACCGAGGTGAATTAATAAGACAGCTGGGAAATAAATTACGTAGCTACAAAACTGCACTGGGAAAGCTAGTATCATATGAAATGGGGAAATCTTTACAAGAAGGATTAGGTGAAGTGCAAGAAATGATAGATATCTGTGACTTCGCAGTAGGACTCTCCCGCCAATTATACGGAAATACCATACATTCCGAACGTCCTGAACATAGAATGTACGATCAATACCACCCACTAGGCGTAGTAGGAATTATTACAGCTTTCAACTTTCCCGTAGCTGTATGGGCATGGAATGCCACCTTAGCATTAGTATGTGGAAATGTAATCGTATGGAAACCTTCTGAAAAGACGCCAATCTGCGCAGTAGCTTGTCAACAGCTGCTAAATGAAGTGCTGCAAGATAATAATTACCCAGAAGGCCTATCCAATTTACTAGTTGCTGATTCTACTATGGGAAAACTCATGGCTGAAGACCCCCGAATAAATTTACTCTCAGCCACAGGTTCTACAAACATGGGGAAATCCGTAGCTGTAACAGTAGCCGCACGCCTAGGAAAATACTTATTAGAGCTAGGCGGAAACAACGCCATAATAATAAGCCCAACAGCAGATTTAAAAATGACCGTATTAGCTGCCGTATTCGGAGCTGTAGGCACTGCTGGACAGCGTTGCACCACAACAAGACGCTTAATAGTTCATAAAAGTATTCTTCCTGCTGTTAAAGAAGCCTTAGTAAAAGCTTATAGCCAGCTGAAAATAGGAAATCCCCTAGACGCAACAAATCATGTAGGCCCACTAATAGATCAAGCAGCAGTAGATAATTACCTAGCGGCATTAAACGCTATTAAGGAACAAGGTGGAACATTCCTAATTGAAGGGGCACAACTTGAAGGCTTCGAAACAGCCTACTATGTGCAGCCTGCCATCGCCGAAGTAGAAAATCACTTCCCAATAGTACAGCAGGAAACCTTCGCCCCTATTTTATACCTAATTCCTTACGAAGGAGAAATCCAAGAAGCCATAGAAATTCAAAACAGTGTTGCGCAAGGACTGTCCTCCGCTATTATGACAACAAATATTCGAGAAGCAGAATTATTCCTTAGTGCCTCTGGCTCAGATTGCGGTATCGCCAATGTAAATATAGGCACTTCAGGTGCGGAAATTGGAGGTGCTTTCGGTGGAGAAAAAGATACTGGTGGTGGCCGTGAGTCCGGATCGGACGCTTGGAAAACTTATATGCGGAGACAAACCAACACGATAAACTATTCTACCACCCTACCCCTAGCACAAGGAATAAAATTTGATCTTTAGCCAACCCATTAAAACCAGCAAATTATGACCTCAGTACACGATATTTTAAACAAACATATTTTAGCCGATGGATTCCCCCTAGTTATGGACATGGAAAAATCCCATGGGTCCTACCTAGTAGCTGAAAATGGAGACTCCTATTTAGACTTATTCAGCATGTTCGCCTCCGTAGCCATAGGTTATAATCACCCATATCTATTGCAGCAGCAAAATATCCTCGGGAAAATGGCTATCAACAAACCCGCCCTATCAGATATATACCCCAAAGCCTTTGCCGACTTCATGCAAACATTCGAAGAAATAGCAATGCCTGCGGAATTGCAATACGCCTATTTTGTTTCAGGTGGAACATTAGCTGTAGAAAATGCATTAAAGGCAGCCTTTGACTGGAAAACACGGAAAAATTTCGAGCAAGGGATACAGCAAGAAGCTTCCCAAGTAATACACTTTAAGGAAGCATTCCATGGACGCTCAGGATATACGCTAAGCCTAACAAATACTTCAGACCCCAGGAAATACATGTATTTTCCAAAATTCAATTGGCCCCGCATAAGCAACCCAAAGGTGCAGTTCCCCTTAACAGAAGAACGCCTGAATGAACTTATAGTGCAGGAAAATAAAGCTTTACAAGAAATTGAAACTGCTTTTGCAGAAAACCCACACCAAATAGCCTGCCTAATCATAGAGCCTATTCAGGCAGAAGGTGGAGACAATCACTTTCGCAAAGAGTTTTTACAACAGCTAAGACTCGTATGCGACAAGCATGATATCCTTTTAATTTTTGACGAAGTACAAACTGGTATAGGGCTAACAGGATCCATGTGGGCCTTTCAAAAAATAGGCGTAATACCTGATATTATAGCTTTTGGAAAAAAAACCCAAGTATGCGGGATCCTAGCAAATAAAGAGAAAATGGACCAGGTACCCCAAAATGTATTCCGTGAATCATCGCGTATAAATTCCACCTTTGGAGGTAATTTAATAGATATGGTTCGCTTTAAATTTATACTTGAAGTAATTAAAAGCGAAAACTTAGTTGAAAAAGCAAATTACACAGGAGATTACTTAAAAGCGCAGCTGCATGAATTAGCCAAGAAACACCCCACGATTACTAATATTAGAGGAATGGGTTTATTTATAGCTTTCGATTTAATCAATGGAAACCAACGCGATGCTTTCGTGCAGGAAGCCTATAAAAATAAGCTGCTTCTGTTAGGCTGTGGTGTTAGAAGTATCCGGTTTAGACCTCACTTAACGGTTACAATGGAAGAACTTCAAGAAGCGCTACAAAAGATTGATAGCAGCTTAACGGCTATTACTAGCAGTAATTAAAAAAGTTATTAAATTTGGAGCTTGACTCAAGCTCGACAGAGGCTTTTAGTTTTAGGGTAATTAGCCAATGACACAGTTTGAGTTACACTCCAAAGCCTTTAAACTCATTTATTAGTAGTGAAGTGGTCATTGTAATCGTTTTTTGAGAATAACTTAAGAGAACATTTCCAATAAAGTATTAACAACTTCTTTTTGTGTAGAATTCTCAATTTCTCCTAGTTTACCCTTCAATCTTTTTTTATCAACAGATCTTATATGGTCTAAAGCAATCTGACCTTGCTTTCCATCTAGCTTACAATTAACGCGCATAGGATAAGGCTTTAGTGTCGATGTAAGCGGTGCAATAATTACTGTGTTTAAAGCATTATTCATTTCATTTGGTGAAACTATAACAGCAGGTCTAATTTTATTAATTTCGCTACCAATGGTAGGATTAAGGTCAATAAAATAAACTTCAAATCTTTTTACCATGTCCATTCTGTTTTGTCGAAATCATTATCAAAATATTCTAAAACCTCTTTATCTTTTAAAGAATTGGCTTTTAATAACATTTCTTCCCAGTTTTCACGATGTTTTGGTTTAACTGCTTCGATAATGATTTTAGAATCCTTGACAGATAAAGAAACTTCATCCGTAATATGGAGTTGGTCAAGAATTTGCTTTCCTATTATAATTCCAAAAGAATTACCAATCTTTCTAATTTTAGTTTTCATACACTAAAGTTATAACAATATTATAACAAAACCGAATTTTAAACTATAATTGTTTTATATTTTTCATCGTTTTGTGAGATTAGTTAGTGTTCCTTTAATCGGTTTCTTCATGCCATAGGTCATCAATTGTCCAATAATACTTGTATAATTGATCTTTAATTTCAAGTAAATCCTCACTTAATTTATTATTACCATATTTCATTTCTAATTCAGTTTGGACTGTCCATAATATTTGCGATGCATAAAACACTTTAATTCTTAAGCTATCCATTTCATCAAAAGAAAGCCCTTCATATGTATTTTTTAAAGGTAATTTAGGATAATCCTTCTTCGATAATAAATACTTAGAATCACTTATTTTTTTAAATCCTAATGCTAGCGCAACCTTTTCAGAATTAATGAAATTCTTTTCCCCAATATCAAATAAATATCAATACCCCTATCCCAAAGGAAGTTCAATCGTTTCTTTAGGAATAAATTCACCTTCAGCATCTAGCAAATAGCTCATAGGCTCATCAGGATTCTTAATAATTTCAAATAATAGAAATCCCCAAGGTTTCCAAAAGTTTTCCAGCACCTGCCCATAAGTTTTCACCGTCCAAAAGTCAAATATAGGCTTCATGCTCATATCCGCTAAAGGCATAGGTTCCACGTACAACATCTTTGGTGTAGGCAAGTAAGTATATTCAGGAAGGCGATTGAATAAATAGGCCGAATAGAAATAACGGGCACATAATTCTTCAAATTGCACTGGGTGAAGCACCTTTCCCTCAACTTTAGCTAAAATATCTTCGTGATAAATATTATTCGTAGCATTATCTTGTAAACAAGCGATAATTCCGAAATTATTCATTCTTAAAGAGAATACTAGCGTATTTATTTCGTCGCGGTAGTTAAACGTTTCCGCAGCATTTTCCACGTGGAATATTTTCAAGGAAAATGGTAGAGAACCCTCAAACTCCATAGGTATTAACACCGATTGAAGCATGGCATGCAGGTTTCTAAATTTCTGCACTAAAGCTTGAGAGAAATTTATTTCCTCCCCATTGATAGCCTGCTGTCTTATCCCCGCTTGAATTTCATTGAATACTACGCCGTAAAGTATTTTCACCATCCATTGAAACAAGGTTACTGGAGGTAGTAATTTTACCGCCTCATAACCTTCCGCAAAGGCACGTTCTACCGCAGACTCCATCTGCTCTAAAGCTAAGGCCGCTTCGGCAGAACAAGGTAAAGTCAAGCTTTTATAAGTTACCAGATTCTCGTCTAGCATCTTAAAAGGCTGATCTTCCAACTTGAAGGCGCGCATCATCCATAGCGGAAAAACTTGAATTTGCTCCGCAGCAGAAGTAAGCTCCTGCCCTGTAAGAAAGCAAGTAGTATTATCGAACTTAAAGGATTTAAATGGATTATATAGTGTTGTAATTGCAGACATATGTTTAAATAAAAGACAAAACTAATTGTTTTTTCAAGGACTAACCCACTTTCAGGGTTTTATTACGAAATATTGACTTTAAAATTCTCTAACACTAAGGTGCCTTCAACTACGGATCCAGCTTTATCTTTTAACCCTTTTAGTGGGCCCAGCTTACCATTTTCCAATAGCTCTTTAAATTGCTTATCGGATAGGTAAACACCTGACAGCGTGCGCCATAATTTAAAATCACAGCCTTTAGCATAGTGGTCGCAGGAAGCAACCTTATCGTAAAGAACCATTTTCCCAGGTTGACACTTGGGACATTTTATGCTTACCGTTTGCTTCGGAGGCGCCATTTCTACGGGTGCCATCGCTACACGAAGCTGCTGCAACTCCTTCGTAATACGTACGGTAAAGTCTTTGATATGCTTCATAAAGACTTCGTAGGAAACTTTATTTTCACGCATTTCTTCAAGCTTTTGCTCCCATTTCCCCGTTAACTCCACCTTCGCAATAGCGCGGTCTTTCACTAAATTATATACGGTCATCCCTTTCTCTGTAGGGATCAACTTCTTCTTATCACGTTTAATATATTCACGCTGAAAGAGGGTTTCAATCGTTGCTGCACGCGTAGCCGGTGTCCCTAAGCCACAATCTTTCATCGCCTGACGCATCTCGTCGTCATCAATTTCCTTACCTGAAGTTTCCATAGCTTTCAGCAAGGAAGCCTCGGTATGAATAGGCTTAGCTTTGGTATGCTTGTCCATGAGGTCTAGCTGCAGGATTGGGAGTAGCTCTTCTGCAGATAATTTTGGAAGCTGCGCATTTTCAACATCGAGATCCTCAGAATTCTTGTCATCCTCGGGCTGTTCAATCTGATCTGCCGACAGTCGCCAGCCATATTGCTTAATAACCGTTCCCTTAGCGATAAGCTCCACACCTTGTGCATCGAAAGTTACGGTGGTAATATCTTTTAGACATACGGCAGAAAAAGCTTCCACCATACGCTTGGCAATCATATTATAAATATTCGCTTGCTCCTTTAGCAGGGCTGAAGGTTTCTCATCGGTCACTAGTAGGGCATGGTGATCCGTTACTTTCTTCTCATCTACGGAGCGTTTATTCAACTTGGCTCCTATGAGGTTTCGGGAAATTGCTGCAATATGCTCTTCCGCAGTATCGGCCAAATGTTGAAAGAGCTCTTCTATTTTCTCAAACACATCTTCACCGATATACCTACTTCCTGTACGAGGGTAAGTGATTACTTTCTTCTCGTATAACGTCTGTGCTAAACTCAATGTTTGATCGGCAGAATAGCCGAACTTCTTATTGGCATCCTGCTGCAAAGTTGTTAAATCGTATAATAAGGGAGGGGCTTCTTTCACTTCCTTGGCTTCCACCTTTGTGATTAAAGCGTCCGATCCCGGGGTTATTTTAGCAAGAGTCTCTTCGGCTAGTTGCTTCTGATCTAATCTTCCAGAACTAGCCTTGAAGCGGATATTATCCTTTTCAAAGGCTGCTTGAATTCGATAAAATGCTGTAGGCTTAAAATTTTTATTCTCTACAAATCTACTACAGATCATCGCTAAAGTTGGCGTCTGCACACGTCCTAAGGATAGTAAACCACGATTTCCCGCAGCTAATGTAATCGCTTGCGTGGAGTTGATACCTATTAACCAATCGGATTCCGAGCGCGAGCGTGCAGACATATATAGGCTATCGTAGGCAGTCCCATCTTTCAGATCTGCGAAGCCTGCTTTAATCGCTTTATCCGTTTGGGATGAAATCCATAGGCGCTTAAAGGGCAACTTGACGCCTAGGTAATAGTAGATATTTCTAAATATTAACTCCCCTTCGCGCCCCGCATCCGTGGCTACAATAACTTCATCGGCCTTTTGCAGCAAGCTTTTGATAATATTAAGCTGCTTTAAAGCACCTGCATCATCAATTTGCTTTCCATCGCGTTTGACTTTTTTAGATTCTAACAGAAACTCCTTAGGGATAATCGGTAGGTTTGCCATCGACCATGTCTGATAGCCATAAGCCTGTGGCGTACACAACTGCACGAGATGTCCAAAGGCATAGGTAAAAGCATAGCCATTTCCGGAAATATACCCATCATTCACCTCCTTTGCCCCCATTACACGGGCTAAATCACGCGCTACGGATGGTTTTTCTGCGATGACAACTTTCATATAATTTTTGAGCTAATATTAATCAATAGATGGAATGGTAATTCCTTTTATTTTACGGTATAAATCAATGGCATACACATCGGTCATGCCTGACACATAATCTAGGACAGCCTGAATTTTTGAATAGGTATCCTCCCGATCCGTGTAAAACTGCTGAGGTATTAAAGCCACTAATTTCTTATCATACTCGGTTTTTATAGTCTTGACATAAGCGGGAATAAATTCCTGTAACAGGGCATTGATCACCTTATACCCTGCAATCTCTATTTGCACTACGGTGGGAGCATTATAAATCTTCTCCACAGAAATCTTAGAGATAAGCTTCATCTGCTTGACAATATCTTCCGCCAAAGAGTCCATTAAAGCTAAGGGAAATGTTCCAGCGAGAAATTTTTCCTGCTCCTGCACGAAGACTTCGACACAGGCAGTAGTTAATGTATTAATTGCCTTAGCACGTAGTAAAGATACTTTTGAAGACTTATCGATAAGCGTCGCTAAGCGCTGGGGAAGATTATCGTCCCCACAGAGTGGCAATAATAAAGACTCCACCTCTTCATAAGAAAGAAGTTTGAGATGATGTGCATCTTCTAAGTCGATAATATTATAACAGATATCATCCGCCGCTTCCACCAGATATACCAGGGGATGACGTAGGTATCCATTGGGATTTAAAGGGTCTTTTTCGAGACCTAACTCTTTCGCTATCAGTTCGAATGTCTCCTTTTCAGATTTAAAGAAGCCATACTTCTTTCTATAATGGGAGCCCTTTACATGACCATCTATCGCCGCACAGGGGTATTTTACGATTGCTGCTAGGGAGCTATATGTCAAGGCGAAGCCTTTATCATCTTTACCAAAGAAAGGGTGCGTAAGAATACGTAGCGCATTGGCATTACCTTCAAAGTGTGTAAGGTCTGCCCACTGCTCCGCAGAAACCTGCTCTTGGTATTTTGCACCATCGCCATCCGTGAAGTAGAAGGAAATCGCCGATTCACCGGAGTGACCAAATGCTGGATTCCCAAGATCATGCGAAAGGCAGGCCCCAGACACAATATTCCCCACCTCCTGTAAGAAGGGGTAAGCTTCATCAATAGCGGGATTCAACTCTTTCATACGCGCGTAGAACATACGTCCTAGCGAGCGTCCTACGGAGGCTACCTCCAAACTATGTGTTAAACGGTTATGAACGAATACGGCTCCCGGAAGTGGAAAAACCTGCGTTTTATTCTGTAATCTACGAAAGGGGGACGAAAATATTAAACGGTCGTAATCGCGTTGAAATTCCGATCGTGCAGCCAAATCGCTCGCTACTTGACGCGCTTCATAACCCCAACGTTTTGCTGAAAGCAGCTGTTTCCAATTCATCATAAAATTCTACTGGATAAGAATACAAATATACTGATTTACTTTTTTTAAAGGTTGGAAATGGATTTTTGATTTTTTAAACCGATTAAAAACCTTAAATTTAACTGTAGATAATTTACCCTAACTCCACAGTCATGTACAACTATAAACTTCCGAAAGAAAAATATTTTGAACATCAAATTCATGAGAAAAATACCCATCTGCTAATCCTTCGTAATAGCTCAGGTATGGAGGTGGCTTTTACAGATTATGGGGCCCGCATTGTCAGTATTATCGTCCCTAGCATGCAAGGACACCCTACGGATGTTGTACTCGGATTTTCCCATATCAATCACTATTTGGAAGCTCAGGAGCAGTACCATGGCGCTTGTATAGGCCGCTATGCAGGCCGGATTGCTGAAGGAACATTTTCCTTGGATAGCAACAGCTACACTTTAGCGAAGAATAATGGCCCTAATAGTTTACATGGCGGAAAGGAAGGTTTTCACACCAAAGTTTGGGATCGACGCGTACATATTGGCAACTCCCTAGAATTCTATTACAGCTCCCCGGATGGCGAAGAGGGATTTCCGGGAAAATTGAATGCCTGCGTAATCTATACGTTGACGGATGACAATAAATTAATCATCCAATACCGCGCGCGAACGGATAAAAAAACGATTGTAAACCTAACAAATCATACATACTTCAACCTGAATGGAGAAGGAAATGGCGATATCCTAAATCACTATGTACAGCTGCATGCGGATGATTACCTCCCCGTAAATGAGCATTTAATCCCTACGGGTGAACAGCAATCTGTGGAAGGTACAGCCTTTGATTTCCGGAATTATAAGCCTATTTATAAAGATATCACCCAAGATGATGAGCAGCTTAAAGTAGCACGTGGCTATGACCATAGTTTTGTCAATAAAGAATCCATCGCTACTCCTGCAGCAGCAGCCTATTCCCTATCTACAGGAATTAAATTAGAGGTCTTCACCACAGAACCAGGGATACATCTCTATACAGGGAACTTTCTGTCTGGCGCTGATAGCGGTAAGTCTGGCAAATCTTATCTTCCTTATGCGGGCCTTTGTTTTGAAACGCAACATTTTCCAGATAGCCCTAATCAGCTACATTTCCCTTCCGTGGTGCTGGAAGCTGGTGAAGAATATATTTCTGAAACCCATTTTAAATTTAGCTTACATAAGGATTAGTAAATACGTTACAGCATAAAAAAAGCTTCTTCCTGTGCAGGAAGAAGCTTTTTTAGGTATCTATTATCGCTATACGCTTAGCGCGTACTAATTATTTTACTAACTCAGCTAACGAGTGCGCTACCTTATCGAAACCAAAGCCCGCTTTCATCTCTTGGAACATACGTTCAATCTGATCATTACATAGATTTCCAATACTACCTTCATGGGTATGGTTGACTTCTTTTGAAGGTTTAAAAGTACCTTCGTCAATTGCTAAGCCAATGTTTTTATATGCCTCACGGAAAGGTATGCCTGCTAACACTTCATTATTTACAACTTCTACGGAGAATAAATAATCGTATTTTGGGTCGTTTAATATCCCTTCATTAATCTGAATGTGATCTAACATAAAAGTCGCTATTTCTAGGCAGTCATTTAATGATTTGAAGGCTGGGAAAAGATTTTCTTTTAACAGTTGCAAATCTCTGTGGTATCCAGAAGGCAGATTTGTCGTCATCAGAGCAATTTCATTTGGCAGCGCCTGAATCTTATTACATCGAGCACGAATCAATTCAAATACATCGGGATTCTTTTTATGTGGCATAATGGATGATCCTGTGGTAAGATTTGCAGGAAAACCAATAAAGCTGAAATTCTGGTTTATAAATAGACATACATCCATCGCAAATTTCGCCAAAGTCGCCGCAATAGAAGACATCGCCTGCGCTAAGATACGCTCGGTCTTCCCTCTACCCATCTGCGCATATACGACATTGTAATTCAAATCATCAAAGCCCAATAGATTGGTCGTCATCGTACGATTTAATGGAAAAGAAGAACCATAACCTGCCGCCGACCCCAAAGGATTCTTGTTACACACCTTCCAGGCAGCCTGCATCATCGCTAAGTCATCTACAAGGCTCTCAGCGTAAGCGCCAAACCACAGACCGAATGATGAGGGCATCGCTATTTGCAAGTGCGTATAGCCTGGGATTAACACATTTTTATGGCGTTCAGACAACTGTATAAGTTGGTTAAACAATTGTTCCGTATTAATCACTAAACTTTCAATCTCTGTACGGAAGTATAATTTCAAATCCACTAACACCTGATCGTTTCTAGATCTACCAGCATGGATTTTTTTTCCTGCCTCACCGATACGCTTTGTTAATAGCATCTCCACTTGCGAATGTACATCCTCGACAGAATCTTCAATCTCAAATTTTCCAGCGATAATATCTTGGTAGATATTCTTTAATTCAGCCTGCACGACCGCTAAGTCTTGATCTGTCATTAAATCAATACTATTTAACATGCGCGTATGTGCTAGCGAGCCCAAAACATCCGCAGCTGCTAACTGCAAATCCATCACACGGTCATTTCCTACCGTAAAGGACTCTACAAATGAATCTACATCAATATTTTTTTGCCAAATTTTCATCGTTTGAATTTTGCTATGTGTAAGTAGCTGCAAAAATACCATTTGAAAAGCAATAAAGCAATGTTAGCCGAAGCAAGAAATTTGCAGCCTTTTTAGGGAATAAGAAGCCTGTAAAGAGCGAAATCCGCATCCCAAAAAATTTTTTTTTATAAAGTTGGTCAAGAAAATAATTTAACAAAATTTAACAAAAAGTGCATTTATTCATTCCTGCCTATGATTTTCAAGAAATGCAAAGAACAACCGAATGCATAAAAGTGAGTGAGCAGTCACTTTATTTTCAACACCGGCTTTCTAGTAATGTTTTATATTAGTAAATTTGTGATAACAAAGGGGAAATGAAAAAACGAATCTTGCATAAGTAAGCAATGACTCACAGTAATTTAACCAACAAACTAACCGCAATTATGAGGACCTCAAAGTCGCTAAACTTGAAAGAAATTTAACCTAACCAGTTATAAACTAATTATGAAAAAGCATACTCCTCCAGTATGCTTTTTGTTTTTTATCTGGCTAAGCCACAAAATTAATTTATCTTTGTGTAAATGGCACTATCTATGTCGTTAGTGCTACCGTTAAGATTAATACGACAATCATGGGAACAGAAAGTAAAAGACAACAACGATTTGCGGGGGTTATCCAGCAAGATTTAGCCGAACTATTTCATAAAGAGGGTTCTATATGGGCTCCAGGGGCTTTTATAACCGTTACCCGTGTACGTGTTACGCCAGATCTAGCCATTGCGCGTGTGTATTTAAGTTTTTTAAATACCGCTACAGCACAAGCAGACCTCAAGGCTGTACGTACCAAAACTACTGAAATAAGATATAAATTAGGTGCTAAAATTAAGAATCAAGTGCGCATTGTTCCGCAGCTAGATTTCTTCCTCGATGATACCAATGAATACGTTGAACATATGGATAAGCTGTTCGACGAAATCAGTAAAGAAACAAGACAACCAGATTAACAATCTGGTTTTTTTATGCTTTAAGCTTATGATATTCCAACTTGACACCAAGGAAATCTCTTTTCCAGACCCAAGCTATGCGGAGGACGATGGTCTCCTAGCCGTCGGCGGTGACCTCAGCGCTGAACGCTTAATGCTCGCTTACCAGCATGGAATCTTCCCCTGGTTTAATGCCGAAGACCCGATTTGTTGGTACGCCCCACATCAACGCTTTGTGCTGTACCCTGATCAGCTAAAGATCACGAAATCCATGCAACAGCTTATTAGGAATTCACCTTTTACAGTCAGCCACAATCAAGCTTTTGAAAAAGTCATCAAAGCTTGCGCAGAAATACATCGCCCTGATCAACATGGCACATGGATATCCGAAGAGATGCAAGCAGCCTATATCAAGCTGCACAACCTAGGCTATGCACACTCCATTGAAGTGTGGAAAGATCAGGAATTAGTGGGTGGATTATATGGCGTACAAGTAAATCAGGTATTCTGTGGAGAGTCTATGTTTTCAAAATTAGCGAATACCTCAAAATTAGCCTTGATATATTTAACACAAGCCTTTAACTTTAGACTCATAGATTGTCAGATAGAATCTGCTCATCTGCGCTCCCTAGGAGCAATATTTATTAGTCAAGAAGAATTTAGAACAGCTTTAAAAACATCGGATGTCCAATTATAAATCGCTATTTGAAATCCCTGAGGATATTATTTATTTAAATACTGCGGGATCGGGGTTAATTCCTACAGCCATTAAGAGATGGCGTGGGGAACGTGACGCGTTATTTTTTAATACCGCTGGCGACCTCCGCGAGCAGCAGGGAGCCTTTATGAATTCCGTAAAGGAAACGATAGCCAACTTTATAAATGCCGAAAGAGATCAGCTCTATGCGAGCAGCAATTTTTCCACAGCACTAATAACAGTGTTAAATGGGCTACCTAAGGATACGGAGTTCCTCCTGTTGGAAGCAGACTACCCCTCCTTAAATTTTCCGATTATCAGCCGTGGATTTAAACATAGCTTTGTGCCTTTGGACACGCAGCTGGAGCAACATATCTATGAAGCTGTCAAGACGCGTAAACCCCAAGTGCTCGCACTCTCTCTCGTCCAATATATCAGTGGATTACAAGTGGAACTCACCTTTTTACAAGCTTTAAAGCAGGAATTTCCAGCCCTTTTAATTATAGCCGATGGCACGCAGTATTTGGGCGCCGCAGCACTAGACTTCGCGCAGTCAGGGATAGATATCTTTGCCGCTTCGGGTTATAAATGGCTTTTGTCAGGCTATGGAAATGGTTTTGTAGCCGTCTCAGCTTATGCAAAAGAAATCCTTTATAGGGATGCGAAAATGACAGCATTAGAAAAAATGTGGGAGGGCCGAGATCTCCTAAGTTTATATTTTGAACCCGGCCATACGGATACTTTAGCACATGGCACTTTACAAAAAAGCATAGAACTCTTAACATCATTAGGGATGCCTGCTGTAGAGAGACATATTCAGAATCTAACAAGTACCGCAGCACAAGAGTTTCAAAAACGCCATTTAATAGCGCCGGAATTAAGCCTTAGAAAGCAACAATCACCGCTATTTAATTTACAGATAGACCAAGCAAAATACCCCTTCTTTTTGGAAAAGGGTGTAAAATGCTTTCCACGTGGAAAGGGCATTCGTATAGCCTTCCACTTATACAATGATGAACAAGATTTAGAACGATTATTAAAGATAATAGATAATGGGAAAATTTAAAATTGGCGATTTAGTACGTTTCGTCGATGAACCTATTGAAGGGCATATCACGTCCTTTCAAAAAAATGATCTTATCGGCGTTACCGATGACACAGGATTTGAGATCCCTGTATTAGCGAGTAAAATTACCCTAGTACATGGAAATATGCGTCGTGAAGATGATGAACTCGAAGCGAGTGCACCCCATATACCACATAAATTCGTGGAAAAAGGAATACTTTTAGCCATTGCCGGTGAGCATAAAGATGGCTTAGCACGCCTTCATATTATTAATGAAACATCCTACGAGCTTTTAATAAGCATCTCCGAAGTAAACGGCAATAAGGTTAAAGGGATATTTGCCGACAAGGTGAGCATCAACGATTCCGTACAGTTCTATTCTGCCAACTTCGCAACTGTAGGAAAATGGCCAACATTTAGAATTCAAATTCTTCGCCATAGTAGCAGCACCCAACAGTTCACAAATCCGATTAATAAGGAGCAGCGTATACGCCCTGTCGATCTGACGAATCAAAAAGTGTCGAACGAACTATTAGGGGAACGCATTTGGTATTACGAAATTGATAAAGAAGATGAAGATATCGGTATTGAGAAGCTGAAGACACATTTTATCCCCCACAGACCAAAATAATTTGAAAGCTTGCGTACAACGCAAGCTTTTTTTTGTAGCTAAAAATTAGCTTTTACAGCTCGAATTCATTAGCTTACAGTTAGAAACCAAAAAACAGTAAGCTATGTTGGAGAATATTTTAGTGCAATGCCATGAAGAACCTATACATATTCCTGCGCAGATACAATCCTTCGGCTACCTCATTGGGTTTCACAAAACGGATTTAACACCCCTTGTATATAGCCAAAATATAACCGCTATAATTCCCGATTTTCAGGTAGGAAAATATTCCCTTGAAGCGGTTATCAAAACCCTCCATATCGCCCCAATTCCTCCTATCCAAGAGCTGCTCAGTCCTGCATCTCCTATTTTCAAACATAAGCAACAGCTAACAATCGATCAGCTAACTTATCAACTTAGCGTCTATAGTTACCAAGATATTATCTACCTCGAACTAGAAAAAAATAATCAGGAAAATACCGATTTTGACTTTGGTGCAGCCTGTCAGAAATTAATCGGCGCTAAGGAAGATGATCTCTGGGAAATACTTGTCCAACAGCTTGCAGACTGCATTCACTACGACCGTATTATGGTGTACAAATTTCTCCATGATAAGTCTGGTGTAGTCATAGCGGAACATAAAAAAGAAAGCCTGCCAAGCTACCTAAATCTACATTACCCTGAATTCGATATCCCTAAGCAAGCGCGCCAACTATATCTTAAAAATACTGCACGCATACTTTCTGATGTAGCGGACGAACCAATTCCATTGCTTGTTATGCCAAGCACACTAGAAAAAGATGCCCATAGCTTTGACTTAACATACTCCCAACTACGTGCACTCTCCCCAATACATATTCAATACCTAAAGAATGCTGGTGTACAGTCAAGCTTTAGCATATCCATTATTAAGGAGCATAAACTTTGGGGCCTGCTAACCTGCCAGAATATCCAGGCTCAACACTTAATGCCTCATCAAAGGGAACAAGCTGAACTGCTCTGCCAGATAGCCAATAATGCCCACCTTACCTTACAATTAAAAGCGAAACTACAGCATCAAGAGCAGTGGTATGACCTAAAGCGCATACTGCAGCAAAAAGTCCTATTAGGAGGAACGACACAAGAAGCCATTTTGAGTATACAGCCCGCGATTATGCAGGTCATTAAAGCCGATGGCGCAGCTTTTCTAAAGAATAATCAGCTGCATACCACGGGCGTGGTACCTAAAGATGCGGTCATAAGATCCATCTACCAATGGGCCCTAAACCAGCAGCAGGACAATCTGTACTACTCGCACACTTTTTTTAAAGATTATAAGCACCTGCTACCATTGGATGGAAGCAGTGCCGGGATTATGATCTGCTTTATTGATGATGACAGAAATGATGCTATAATTTGGTTTAAAAAGGAACTTCAGCAAGAAATCTCTTGGGCAGGAAAGCCAGAGAAAATAACACAAGTAAAAATGTCTAATGGGCGACGCATTCTTTCCAGCTCCCCAAGGATATCCTTCCAAATTTGGAAGCAGCTCGTAAAAGATACTGCCCGAGCATGGCATGAGAAAGATATTGAAGCCGCCCTTTCTATACGGCAATTTATTTTAGAAATTGCCTACCTAACAAGCTCCCGTATCGCAGACTTAAATCAGCAACTTATCGAGGTAAACACCGAGTTAGAGGCTTTCTCATATACCGTATCTCATGACTTTAACACCCCCCTAGCCGTCATCCAATTGAATACACAGATGATCGCAAGGAATCCCTATGATGCAGCCTTAACAGAGAAACAATCTAAGCGTATTATTAATGAGGTGGAAGGGATGTCGCGTCTAATGAAGAATATCTTGGCGCTCTCTAAAGCCAAACGTGTAGATCTTGCTTTAACAAGCGTGGATGTAGCACTTATATTAGACCCCTTATTAGCGAACCTTCAGCAGGTCTACCCCTCCCAGGAAATCAATATCTTATTAGAAGATATTTACCCCGTGTACGCAGACGAAACCATGGTATATCAGCTATTTCTGAATATCGTTAGCAATGCTTTCAAATACACGTCAAATCGGCAGAAGCCTTATATTATTATCAAAGGCGAAGAGACGGCAGAAGCAATTATTTACCGCATCAAAGACAATGGCATAGGAATCCCTGAAGAGGAGTTAACAAAACTTTTTCAGAATTTCACCCGCATGAGTAATAGCCAAGGGTTTGATGGCAATGGTATAGGGCTATGTATTGTCAAGCGGTTAATCGACCGTATTGGCGGAGAGATAACAATTGAAAATAATATCGGAAATGGCATTACTTGCACCTTGAAGTTTCCCCATCAACAGCTGACATAAAAACCTACACTTCGCGTACGCGCTTTGTACTGACTATTAAAAGTAGGGCCGAAAGTCCAAATACAATCCATCCCCAACGGAGTGTGATCGTACGTGCGAGCAAACCATCGACTAGAGCAAAACCAAAGTAATTATTGATTTTGAAATATACGGCAACGAGGGCCAACACAAACCATCCCCCATATACAAAGCTCATAATCCGGAATGCAGCAAGGGAACGAATGAAATAAAGTAAGACTAACCCCCCAATAAGGGCGTAGGTAATGCTACATAATAAGACGTCCGTTTGGTATAAATTCCAATTCCCTTTTAGGGGTACTTTTAACATAGGTGTTAAGATTAATACAAAACTCATCACCAAGCCTACTAGGGCTATATATTTTCTTAAAATAAGCATAATTGCAAATAATGTTAAGTGAATATAAAATTAAAAAATTAAAGCACAATTCGCGGGAAGTATCCTATTTTCAAGAAATCCGTTAAGGAACTATAGATATTTTAGATAAGATATAAGTTTGAATTATAAAATTTTAATCCATAAAACATTTAAAAACAATGCTTTAGCTAAGTAAAAAGGCATTATTTATAATTATTCTAAATTCTGCTGTTTGACAGATTTTTGACAGAACGTCACATCAATTAGAGTACATTTGCAATGTTAATTTCAGCGAGGATAAAGCTTTGGAGAATCTTAGAGTAATAGCATTTACACATAAACACGTTGACCTAAAAGATTTAGGCAATCTAGTTATATGCAATGAAGAGTTAGAAAGTAGACTTATTAACTTAAAGCATAGCTTAGATATACCGGAAATTTTTTATATCGGCACTTGTAATCGTGTTGAGTTTGTGTTCTACGGAGCACATGAACTTACCGATTCGTTTATTGGTGATTTCCTGCAGAAATTAAACTTCTGTGTTCCACAAGAACGCATGCAATGTTTCTTAGGACAGGTTAATAAATACGAAGGTATGGATGCCTTAAATCATCTCTTACGTATGTCTTGTTCCCTAGAAAGCTTAGTCGTTGGTGAAAAAGAAATCTTAGCACAGGTTAGACGTGCCTATGAAAGATGTAGAGAAGCCGGATTTACGGGTGACTTTTTACGTTTGATGATGGACCGTTTAGTAAAGACCGCAAAAGAAGTCTATACCGACACGAAAATCTCTAGAAACCCCATTTCTGTTGTTTCCCTAGCGTACCGCAAGCTGCGTGAAATGAAGCTGATGAGCAACCCTCGTATTCTAGTTATTGGCTCCGGTGAAACGAATCAGAATTTAGCGAAGTACTTACATAAATATAAGTTTTCAAACTTTGTAATTTTCAACCGTACGGTAGAAAATGCCAAGGTATTAGCGCAAGAATTGAAAGCGCCAATCTTCCCATTAACGGCTTTAAAAGACTATAAAGAAGGATTCGATATTATGATTACTTGTACGGGTGCACCAGAAGCAATCGTCAACCAAGAATTATATCAATCGCTTTTAAATGGGGAGACGGATAAGAAAATTATTATTGACTTAGCGGTACCTAATGACATCGCTCCTGAAGTAATTGAGAACAACGCAATCTCTTATATCGAAGTTGCTAGTTTACAAGCTATCGCGCAGCAGAACATCCAAGAACGCTATGGCGAGTTAGTATATGCCGAGAAAATTATTGAAGATAATATTCAAGAATTCCTCCCATTAGTAAAGCAGCGCCGTATTGAAGTTGCCATGCGCCAAGTGCCCGAAAAAATCAAAGAAATTAAATCATTTGCCTTAAATGAAGTCTTTGCGGCGGAAGTTTCAGCATTAGATCCTGAAGCAAGAATCGTCTTAGAAAAAGTCATCAACTACATGGAGAAAAAATACATAAAAGTACCTATGGTGATGGCTAAAGAGATTTTAGTGAAATCTACTGAATCAGGCGCAAATTAAAATACTTGCTATATTCTGACAGTACTTTGTCGTTAATATATGTCATTTTGGTTAGCTTTGCACGTACATGTAAAAGGCTAACTTTTATACAAACTTATAGTAACTAAAAGACTGTGGATAAAACATTAATCATTGGAACACGCGGATCTGCGTTAGCCCTATGGCAAGCAAATCATGTTAAAGATCGCTTAGCTGAAATTGGGATCACTGCGGAATTGAAAATTATCAAGACCCAAGGTGATATTATTCAACATTTACGACTTGACAAACTCGAAGGAAAAGGATTCTTTACCAAAGAGTTAGAGGAAGAATTATTGAATGGAACCATTGATCTAGCTGTTCACTCCCACAAAGATTTACCAACTGTTAACCCTCCAGGGTTAATTATCGCTGCAGTTTCTGAACGTGAAGACCCTTCTGAACTTCTTATTATACACAAAGATTGCGTAGACTTAAAAAGACGTCTTTCTTTAAAATTTAATGCTACGGTAGGAACTTCTTCTAACCGTAGAAAAGCACAATTTTCTGCTGTACGCTCAGACTTAGAGTTTACCGACCTACGTGGTAATATTCAAACCCGCTTACAAAAATTACGGGATGAGAATTACGATGCCATTGTATTGGCCAAAGCTGGGGTCTCCCGCGTAGATATGGACCTTTCGGATTTCCATGTTGAAGTCATCCCTCCTGTAGAGATTATTCCCGCACCGGCACAAGGGGTATTAGCGATTCAAATTAGAGAATCTAACAGCGCGTTATTCGCCGCTTTACAGCCTATTAATGATGTTGAAGTCGCTAAGACTATTGCCGTTGAACGGAAGGTGTTAAACCTATTTGATGCAGGCTGTCACGCTCCCTTAGGTTGCTACTGCCGCCCTACAGCTACAGGCTATGAAGCTTGGGCTTCCATTGCTGATACAGCGGATGATTTTCCTGACCGCGTATATGTGCAAGGAACAGATACTGCAGAAATGGCGCAACGTATTTTCAAGAAATACGCGAAAGATCGTGTTTTCCCTAAAACAGTATTTATTTCACGTGAAATAGATGAAAACTCCTACTTATACAAAGCTTTAAACAACCATCAGATACAATTTGATGCGCGTTCCTTAATAAAAATATACCCTATTATTAATAAACTAGATCCTTTTATCTTGAAACATGTAGATTGGATCTTCTTTGGTAGCAAGAATGGTATTGAAAACTTCTTTAAACTAGAACCACGTCTTTCCAAAAAGACAAAAATTGCCGTTGTAGGTCGAGGTTCTGAAGAAGCATTACGCCAATTTGATCGTGTTCCAGATTTCTCTGGTGAGGCACTAGGTGTTAATATGGAACAAATAGCCCTAGAATTTGCTGCGGTAGCAAATGGAGGTACCGTGCTTATACCACGTGCTAAGGAATCCTTGGAAACGATTCAAAAAGCCCTATCCGAAGATACGAAGATTATAAATATGCCTGTTTATGAAACCGTATTAGAGGAGAATGTAGACAAGACAAATGCGGAAGTGCTTATTTTCACAAGCCCTAGCAATGTGGAAGCTTACTTTACAGAAAATCTCTTAGATCCTGAACAGCAGGTCATCTGTATCGGCCGCTCTACAGGCGCTAAATTTGATGAAATGGGCATCCCTTACACCTTGCCTTACTCACCCGATGAAATTGGATTAGCTGAAGCCGTATTTGGTCTAGATTACTAAACCCAAGTACGCCTAAAATATAATTATTATGTTACAACGTCCTAGAAGAAATCGTAAATCCGCTGTCATCCGTGACATGATTCAAGAAAATAGATTATCTCCTTCCAATCTGATCTTCCCCCTGTTTATTGTGGAAGGTGAAAATCAGAAAACGGAGGTAGCCTCCATGCCAGGCATCTACCGCTACTCCATTGATATGCTCTTGAAGGAAGTGGAAAGCTGTATGAACTTAGGCCTGAAGGCCTTTGATTTATTCCCAAGTGTTGAGGAGTCTTTAAAAGACAAATATGCAACTGAGTCGTACCGTGAAGGTTCGCTATACCTACGTGCTATTGAGGCTGTAAAAACTAATTTTCCCGAAGCCTGCGTTATCACTGACGTGGCGATGGATCCTTATAACTCCGATGGCCATGATGGCATTGTAGAAGATGGGGAAATATTAAATGATGAAACCTTAGTAGTCTTAGGGAAAATGGCTTTAGCACACGCCAAAGCGGGTGCTGACATCATCGCTCCTTCAGATATGATGGATGGCCGTATCGGTTATATCCGTCAAATACTCGATGAAAATGGTTTCACCCATGTCTCCTTAATGTCCTACACCGCAAAATATGCTTCTGCATTCTACGGTCCCTTTCGTGATGCGCTAGGTTCTGCACCGAAAAAAGGCGATAAGAAAACATATCAAATGAATTTCGCTAATGCTAAGGAAGCTTTAATTGAAGCGCAATTAGATTATCAAGAAGGCGCAGACTTCCTTATGGTAAAGCCGGGTCTTCCTTATTTAGATATTGTAAAATCATTGGCTGACAACTTTGATCTGCCCATTGCCGTATACAACGTTTCTGGCGAATACGCGATGGTGAAAGCTGCCATTCAAAATGGCTGGCTTGAAGAAGAGCGCGCTATTATGGAAACATTAATGAGCTTCCGTCGTGCAGGTGCTACAGCAATCCTGACCTACCACGCCAAAGAAGTATTAGAAAAAGGTTGGTTGAAATAAAATTAAACTATGAAAAGTCAAAAAACAGCTGATATTTCACGTGAAAAATCAGGTAAGCTTTTTGAAAAAGCTAAAACATATTTTCCGGGTGGTGTAAATTCTCCCGTGCGTGCTTTCAAATCCGTATACGGCTCTCCCCTATTTATTGAAAAGGGCGATAAGGCGCATATTTGGGATGCCGATGGCAATGAATTTATCGATTTCTGTTGCTCTTGGGGGCCGTTAATTTTAGGCCATAATAATACCGATATCCGCGAAGCAGTGATTGCCAATATTGGCAATGGCTTAAGCTTTGGTGCTCCGACAAAATTGGAGAATGAATTAGCAGATTTAATTCTTTACAACAACAAATACATCGACAAGATCCGCTTTGTAAGCTCAGGCACGGAAGCGGTGATGTCTGCTATACGTCTTGCTCGGGGCTACACAAAACGCGATAAAATAGTGAAATTTGAAGGCTGTTACCATGGCCACTCAGACTCCCTATTGGTAAAAGCAGGCTCCGGATTAGTGACTTTTGGGGAAACTTCCTCCGCAGGTGTACCGAAATCATTTGCCGACGAAACCCTTGTCATTGACTTAAATGATACGGAAGCTTTAACAGCAGTATTTGAGCAGTTTAAAGATCAAATTGCCGCTGTAATTATCGAAGGAGTACCGGCAAACAACGGCCTGCTATTACAGTCCAAAGAATATATTCACTTCTTACGTGCCATCACGAAGGAAAATGGTGCCTTATTAATTTTTGATGAAGTAATTACGGGCTTCCGTTTAGGATTTGAAGGAGCCGCAGCCTACTACGATGTACAACCTGATATTATTACCTATGGTAAGATTATTGGTGGAGGCATGCCTGTAGGAGCTTATGGTGCAAGCAATGAGTTAATGGCTTGTATCTCGCCCGATGGTGCTGTTTACCAAGCAGGAACACTTTCTGGAAACCCAATTGCCATGGCTGCAGGTATTGCAACGCTGACAACCTTAGTGCAACCAGCGTTTTACCCGACGTTAAATGCGACTACAGCAGCATTCGTAGCAGATCTACGCGCCTATATCGCGACGAAAAATTACCCTGTAAAGATCTTTAGTGTAGCCTCTATCTTCTGGTTTGCATTTTCCGAATTGGAGCAAATTCAGAAAGCGAATGAAATTCAAGCGGAGAGCATGGAATTATACAAAGTGATGCACCGCGAACTATTGAATCGTGGTATTTACTTTGGCCCTTCAGGCTATGAGGTAGGATTTATTTCTGCAGCACATACTACTGAAGATCTTGAAATTGCTAAAAAACATATTTTTGCAGCCTTAGATTTAGTATTTCAAGATTAATTTTTTTTAATTATTCTGCTAAGCATAGCAGTATAAATAAGCGTAGCAATATAAGTAAGCGTAGCAGTGTAAATAAAGCGATATAAATAATCGTTTATAAAATAAAAGCGGGCAGTCTCAAATGACTGCCCGCTTTTATTTTATGTATTTTCAATCAGCTTAAAAGCCTACTGATTTTAGGTTCAATCCTGTGCGCTCAGGGAGCCCAAATAATAAATTCATATTTTGAACCGCTTGTCCCGAAGCTCCTTTCAAGAGATTGTCTGTCGCATTTAAGATTAATAGCTGATTACCATGTTTCTCCAAATGTAGGATACTCTTATTGGTGTTTACAACTTGTTTTAGGTCAATATTAGCCCTGCTAACACAGGTAAATGGGTGCGTGCTATAGTAGTCTTCATATAAAGCATATGCTTCCGCTAGGCTTAAATCTGACTCAACATATATGACGGAAAATATCCCACGTGCAAAATCGCCACGCTGAGGAACAAAATTAATCTTCTCCGCAGCGCGCGTTAGTAAGCTATCTTCCGACTGCGGTAAGAATCCCGCTTGCAATTGATCGAGGGATTCCGATATCTCTTGTAAATGCTGATGCTCAAAAGATTTATAGGCAGAAAGGTTGTTGTTACGCCAGGAGAAATGTGTCGTCGCACCTGGGCGCTGTCCTGCACCAGTAGAGCCTGTGGTAGCGTTAATATGAATCTGTGAAGGAAGCAGTCCTTTTGCTGCTAAAGGCAATAGCGCTAATTGTATATTCGTAGCAAAACAGCCTGGATTAGCGATATATTGTGCCTGCTGAATAGCCGTTCTGTTTAACTCAGGTAAGCCATACACAAAATCCAACCCTTGGTAAGAAGTAGCAGCCTTTAAGCGGTAATCTTGGGATAGATCAATAATCTTAATATGTGGGGCTACGGCGTTAGCTTCCAAAAACTTGCGCGCATCTCCGTGGCCTACACATAAGAATAAAACATCGATATCATCCGTAGTATCCTTGGAAAACACTAACTCTGTATCTCCAAAAAGGTCATTATGAACAGCGTAAACCTTATTGCCGGCATTAGAGCCTGACTGTGCAAAAATAATATCAACCTGAGGGTGGTAAATTAATACACGTAATAATTCACCTCCTGTATATCCTGCGGAACCAATAATTCCTACTTTAATTCTTTCCATCATATTAAAAATATAAAAAAATGGGTATAATGCTGACATTATACCCATTAAATCATAAACAAAAAATTGTTTAGTCTTTTTGGTTTACTTTATGCCAAATAATCGTTTGGTTACCGAAGATTTTTGAGAATCCTTTAACATCCTCTCCAGACCATGACTTATTCTCCTCGCCATAAGTACCGAATTTATTAGACATTAAGTCATTGTCAGAATCTATCCCTATTACAGTGAAACGGTAAGGGTTTAACTCAACATATACACGTCCATTGACTGTTTCTTGTGAAGAAGCTAAGAAAGCTTCAATATCACGCATCACAGGGTCGTGCATTTGACCTTCATGCATATAGTTACCATAGAAAGCAGCAATTTGATCTTTCCAGCTCAACTGCCATTTTGTTAAAGTATGTTTTTCTAAAGTATGGTGAGCTTTAATTAAGATTACAGGCGCTGCAGCCTCAAAACCTACACGGCCTTTGATACCAATAATAGTATCTCCAACGTGGATATCACGTCCGATACCATAAGGTTGTGCAATAGCTTGTAATTCTTGAATCACACGTATAGGGCCAATTTTCTCACCATCTAACGCGACAGGCTGACCTTTTTCAAAATCAATCGTTACCGTACGTGTTTCTGAAGAGGTCACTGGCGTAGGCCATGCCGACTCTGGTAAGTACTGATTCGAAGTTAAGGTTTCAACTCCTCCTACAGAAGTACCCCAAATACCTTTATTGATAGAGTATTTAGCTTTCTCAGCAGAATATTCAACACCGTGGTTATTTAAATATTCAATCTCCGCTTCACGGCTTAATTTTAAATCACGAATAGGGGTGATAATCTCTACACCTGGAATAAGGATATTAAAGATCATATCGAAACGCACTTGGTCATTTCCTGCACCTGTACTACCATGTGCTACGCATTCAGCACCAATTTTCTTGGCATAGTTTGCAATAGCTGTTGCTTGACATACACGCTCCGCAGAAACTGAAAGTGGGTATGTAGCATTTTTCAATACGTTACCAAAGATTAAGTATTTGATACTATCTTGGTAATAGTCTGAAGTTTCATCCACTACAGCATGAGAAGTTACGCCTAATTCATACGCACGTTTTTCAATTTGTACTAATTCTTCTTCCGAAAAACCACCCGTATTTACAATAACAGAGTGTACCTCTAAGCCTAAATCTCTAGAAAGATAAATACAACAGAATGATGTATCTAATCCTCCGCTAAATGCTAAAACTACTTTTTTCATCTTCTTTAATTAGTTTATCGTCCTTATGGACAACAAAAATATAAAATTCTTAAATTTCTCTTACTGCTCTTTTAGAATCAGGAAGCAAACTACCTACAATCTTTTTTGTAGACTTCCATAATTTCGCTTCAATACGCTTCAATAAGGATTGCTTTTTTGAAATACGTTCCAAACGCTCCTTAGCCTCCGCCTTACGTTGAATCTTTTCCTTTAACTCACGTTCCTTCTCCTCAGGATCCCATAACATCGCTGTACACATACAGTTTTTACGCTCCTTAGATAAGAGGATTTCGTAGTTTACACAACTTTGGCAACCCTTCCAAAATTGATCATCATCCGTTAATTCGGAGTAAGGTACAGGTTCGTAGCCGAGTTCAGAATTAATTTTCATAACGGCAAAACCAGTAGTAAGGCCGAAAATTTTTGATTTAGGATATTTCTCACGCGACAATTCAAAGACGCGCTTCTTAATCGCTTTTGCTAAACCAACTTTTCTAAACTCCGGACTTACAATCAACCCTGAGTTAGCAACATAATCACCATGTCCCCAAGTTTCAATGTAACAAAATCCTGCCCATCGCCCATCTCTATGCAAAGCAATAACGGCTTTACCTTCGTTAATTTTCATCGAAACATATTCCGGTTTACGACGTGCAATACCTGTCCCACGAGCCTTTGCGGACTCAAACATTTCGTTGCAAATATCCTCCGCATAACTTGTATGCTCTGCCTTTGCAGGAATAATTATAAAATCTGAAATTGTCATTTGATATACGACCCAAATAATAAAACAACAGCCAAAACTGCGCTTTGTTATATAAACAATAAAGAATAATAGGGGATTAGCCGCATTGCATGCAATGTGCTAATAATTGGATTGGCCTACCTCAAAATCAAGCTCGAGGTAGAATGGGTCGTCGGAAACGTAGTACGGGGATGTCTAAACTAAAAAAACGCATGCATAAAGTTCCCATTAACTTCTCGAAAGAAGAGATCACAATGATCGGAAACTTTTGATGTAAATTCATTTCTTTATTTCTAGTCTTGTCCTATTTTCTGACTGTGCAAATGTAAAAAATATTTATTTTGTTTTAGGCAATAATAATGTCGTTTTTTTGAAAAAATGTAAAACTTTGCAATTCCAACTTCACACCGCCAAATACACCTGAAATTCAATAACTTACAAAGGTCCCTTTTCTTCAAAGCATATATCATTTTAATTCCATTTTCCATAAATAGTTGAGAAAAAGGAAAAATCTATTTTCAAGACTTCATTTTTGCCTTTTTTAACCCTTTATAAAGAAGAAATTTTTTATATGCCTAAAAAAGGATAATTTTGTAAGGTAGCAGATGTACATGTGCATCTTTAAACTAATGATATCATGTCAACACCAAGTATTATATTCTATGCAATCTTTGCAGTCCCTTATATTATCCTTATGTTCTGGCTCGTAAAGCAAGATAAAAGGAAATCCGCTTGGGGGATCTCTATTATCACCTTAATTGGAATCTTAGCAATCTACTTTTCCCAAAAAGCTAGTAAGGTTGCCATGGACAACTATAAGCAACGAAAAATTGATAATCAAGAAGAATTAGAAAGTAGATAATAAAAAAGCGGCGTTCTCATCCATTGAAAACGCCGCTTTTTGATAGTCCTAAATCCTGCTATTCATGGATCCCTTCCAATTATTCGTGGATCCCTTCCAATGTAAAGAGGAAGCTGTAATTTAACGCTAAATCCTTCAAATAATCAAATCTTCCTGAAGCACCTCCATGGCCATAAGCCATATCCGTCTTTAGTAATAATAGCTGTTCACCTTTCTTTTGATCACGTAACTTTGCGACCCATTTTGCGGGCTCAAAGTACTGCACCTGTGAATCATGTAGTCCCGTAGTAACCAACATCGTTGGATATTCCATCGCTTGAATATTCTCATAAGGTGAATAGGATTTCATATACCTATAAGCCTCCTCCTCGTTGGGATTGCCCCACTCATCATATTCGTTCGTCGTCAGGGGAATACTTTCATCCAGCATGGTATTTACCACATCAACAAAAGGCACCTGAGCAATAACACCATTCCATAACTGCGGAGCACTATTGACTACCGCCCCCATTAATAAGCCTCCTGCGGAGCCTCCTTGAGCATAGAGATGGCCTTGAGAAGTATACTTTTGGTCGATGAGATAGTTTCCACAATCTATAAAGTCTGTAAAAGAATTAATTTTCTTCATCATCTTTCCATCTTCATACCAATGTCTCCCCATCTCTTCACCCCCACGGATATGCGCGATAGCATAAATAAATCCACGTTCTAGGAGTGTTAAGCGCGTTGCAGCAAAGGTCGGATCCATAGACATTCCATAGGAGCCATAGGCATACAACAATAAAGGCGCCTGACCATCGCGTTTAGTATTTTTCTTATAGACCATAGAAATGGGGATTAAGGTTCCATCGGTCGCTTTAGCAAAGATGCGCTCAGTAGCATATTCCTCGGTGTCATAGCCACCGAGTACTTCCTGTTGCTTTAATAAGGTCTTCTCCTTTGTGCGCATATTATAATCATAAACGGATGATGGAGTTACTAAAGACGTGTATCCGTAACGTACAACATCCGTATCAAACACCGCATTTGTACTGGGATAAACGGTATAGGCCGCTTCCCCAAAATCTAAATAATGGGACTTATTATCCGTCAACGAACGCACAGCCAGCTGTGATAATCCATCTTTACGCTCAGAAATAACAATAAAATCCTGAAACTCATCAATTCCTGAAACTAGGACATCCGCGCGATGAGGGATAAATTCCTTCCAATTTTCCCTACGCGTTGCATTCAGCGGCGTTTGCATCACCTTAAAGTTCTGTGCTCCATCATTGGTAAGAATTAAAAAGCTATCCTGAAGAGGAATCACTTGATAGAGCACATCTTTAATACGCGGTTGAAATACCTGAAAAGAAGCTTCAGGGGTATCGGCATCAATAAAGAGCTCTTCCGATGATAGCGTGCCCTCGGATGAAATTAGGATATAGCTACCATTCTTAGATTTGCTTACACCAATATAATTGGTGTTATCCTTTTCTACATAGACCACGACATCTTCAGCTGCCCCCAGCTGATGTCTGTAAATTTTCTCGGAGAGTAAGGTTATCGGATTTTTGGCGGTATAAAAAATGGTCTTATTATCATTTGCCCATACAGCCTGACCTTCTGTGCCGGGGATGGTATCAGTGAGGTAGACTCCGGTATCCAAATTTTTGAAATGTATGGTATACTCTCTTCTAGAAACAGTATCCACACCATAAGCCAAAATCTTATTATCAGGACTTACAGAAAAGCCTGTTGCCGTATAATAAGCATGCCCTTCGGCAAGTTGATCAATATCCAAAAGAATTTCCTCAGGAGCTTCTAAGGAGCCTTTTTTACGACAATATTTAAAATACTGCTGCCCCTCTTCCGTACGGCTATAGTAGTAATAGCCATTCTTCAAATAAGGTACCGACTCATCTTTCTCCTTAATGCGGCTTTTCATTTCTGTAAAAAGCTTAGCTTGTAAGGGCTCAGTATGCTTCAGGATGGTGGCAGTATATGTATTTTCAGCTTCGAGGTAAGCTATTACAGCGGCTGAGTCAGGCCCTTTTTTGAAGAAATCATTCATCCAATAATAGGGATCATTTACAGGATCTTGATGTATATTCCGTATATGTTCTTTCTTTAAGGCAATCGGGGCCTCAGCCTTCGGCCAAGGTTGCACGTTAGCCTTAGGCTGTGCGTGAGCTTTTGTCATAGCAGTCTAAAAAAATCAGGTAAAAAAAATCTGCTGTCTTACTTATTATTGTTAGCAAAGACTTTAGTAATTATAGGTTAAAAGTACCTATTTTAAATTTAATTAATTCTTTGGAATAACTTTTGTTTACATAGATGTATTAATTTATAAATTAAATACACTTATTTTTAAGGTTGATTTACTAATATGGTTGATACCATCAATAAAGTTGACACCACAAAGTACAATGTTTTAAATAAGAAATTCCAAGCGCAAAATTATGAAGATAACAAAATTAGCACTCTTCCTTTCCATCAGTATTATTCCAACATTTCTATGGGCGCAAGATGTAAAAGAAGCTCCCAAAAATTGGTTTAATCTCGACTATGCTACAGACTCCGTAATGGGGATAAGTACCGAAAAAGCCTACCAAGAATTACTGAAGGGGCGCAAAGCTTCACCCGTAATTACGGCTGTAATCGATGGTGGTGTGGATGTTCATCATGAGGACCTAAAGGATGTCCTTTGGATCAATAAGAAAGATGCGAAGACCTCCGGGAAGGATGCTGATAAGAACGGTTATATTAATGATAAATACGGATGGAACTTTATTGGCAACGCTAAGGGGCAGCATATAGATTACGACAATACCGAATTTACACGCTTGGTCCGTGAGTTGGGTCCGAAATATGAGGCTATGCTTCCTTCAACACCGAAGACAGCAGCAGAACAGCGTGAATTTAGAACCTACCTACGTGCTAAGAGGACGCTTGATCAAAAGATCGCTGAAGCGAGCTATGGGGAACGTAACTATAGCGCTTTAGTAGCTAGTGTAGACACGATCATAAGTAAAGTAGGTAAAAAAACTGAAGCTATTCAACTGACCGATTTAAAAAAGATTATTCCTGCAAATGACAAGGAAAAATTGGCGTTGCAAATGTCCGAAGATGGCATTCAAGAGGAAGGAAGTTTTCACGACTTTTACACGCAGATTAAAGAGGCTGAAGAGTATTACTCGTCAAAGATTGCTTACCACCTCAATGTAGCTTATGATACCCGCGCAGTGGTTGGGGATCACTATGAGCTTGCCTCTGAGCGTTACTACGGCAATGCCGATGTTGCAGGCCCTGATGCGGAACATGGCACCCACGTAGCCGGAATTATTGGTGCCAACAGAAAAAATAGTTTAGGCATAAAAGGGGTGGCTGATGCGGTACAGATTATGAGCTTACGTGTCGTTCCCGATGGAGATGAGCGTGATAAAGATGTTGCCAACGCTATTCGCTATGCTGCAGAAAATGGCGCTAAAGTTATAAATATGAGCTTCGGTAAAGCATTTTCAAAAAATAAGCAGCTTGTCGATGAAGCCGTAAAATATGCACAAAGTAAAGATGTCCTTATTATCCAAGCGGCAGGTAATGACAGCGAAGATATTGATATCAGTCCTAATTTTCCAAGTAAGTACTATTGGAATGATACTGATAGTATTATAGGACAGGCTGAGGCTTGGATTACTGTGGGAGCTACTTCGTGGGAACTGGATGAAAACTTAATTGCTAATTTCTCAAACTATGGCTATAAGAACGTGGATGTCTTCGCGCCAGGTGTAGCGATTTATTCTACCCTTCCTCAGTCGGAATATAAAGCGATGGATGGCACGAGTATGGCGGCTCCTGTGGTGGCAGGACTAGCTTCTTTAATACGCTCTTATTATCCGGAATTCTCCGCGAAGGAGACAAAGCAAATTATCCTTTCCTCGGTGGAGGTAATAGACAAGAAAGTTAAGATCACGACTCCTGACCGCTTAGAACAGGAAGTATATCTTGCCGAGATTTCTGCTACCGGTGGAATTGTCAATGCCTATAAAGCTATTCTTGAGGCTGACAAACTAAGATCCGCAAAGAAGCTTAACTAGCAACACTAGAAAGGCAATAGTAGCGTCCTTTTCTACGTTATACATAAAAAGAGAAAAGGCTTATGGATAGAATACTTATCAAGTCGGTTAGATCAAAGGAAGCACATACTACGCAGGAGCATGTTCTTTTGGAAGGAGATAGTTTTGAATGTCTGCTGCAGCAACAACTCGATAATTTACTAAAAAATCCCTCCGAAGAATGCCTTCGTAAAATCATGGATTACGCCCTGAAACAATTAAAATAGCCGGCAGCCCGCTGCCGGCTATTTCCTTAAAGCGCAAATGTTTGCTACCTTTGTACTATGTTAAAAAAGGATCGCTATACAGCTTTTGTAGCTTATTTTTCAAGCCATAGCCCAGATGCTCAAACGGAGTTAAACTACAGTAACCCGTATGAATTACTCGTAGCTGTCATACTTTCAGCGCAGTGTACGGATAAAAGAATCAATCAGATAACACCCGCACTATTTGATAGATTCCCCGATGCCTATGCCTTGGCAGCCTCCACAGTGCCGGAAATCTTCGATTATATTCGCTCGGTATCCTATCCAAATAATAAAGCTAAGCACCTCCATGGGATGGCGAATATGCTAATCACAAAATTTAATAATACCGTTCCAGAGAAAATTGAAGAACTTATTATGCTGCCTGGTGTAGGTAGAAAAACCGCCAATGTGATCTCCTCCGTAGTATTTCATAATCCTGCAATGGCAGTAGATACGCATGTCTTTCGGGTAGCAAATAGACTCGGGCTTACTTCCCGCGCTACCACACCCCTGGCCGTAGAAAAACAATTGGTAAAATTCCTTCCCAAGGAAACAATCGCCGTAGCCCATCATTGGCTGATACTACATGGAAGATATACCTGTTTAGCACGACGTCCAAAATGTGAAGCTTGCGCTATTACCTATATGTGTAAACATTTCGAAAAAGAAAATAAAATCAAATCCAAGGTAGACAAAACAATCGCTGTATAAATTTGTATTTTATAGCTGACAGGCCTATTATATTAATTTTTAATAGTAAATTTATAGGACTGAGAAGTGAATTTAATATGCTAATTAAATTAGCAGAACTATTTGTAAATTAAAATTTTAATGCCTACTTTTGGCGCATACATACTAAAAATATGAGCAATCCAGATAAATTAAAAGCCTTACAGCTAACATTAGATAAATTAGAAAAATCATACGGTAAAGGTGCCGTAATGAAATTAGGTGACAGTGTCGTAGAGCCTATTGAAGCTATTTCAACAGGATCTTTAGGACTAGATATCGCCCTAGGAATTGGCGGTGTACCAAAAGGTCGTGTGATAGAAATCTATGGCCCTGAATCTTCTGGTAAGACAACTTTAGCAACACATATCATTGCTGAAGCACAGAAAAATGGCGGTATTGCAGCTTTTATCGATGCGGAACATGCTTTTGATAAATATTATGCACAAAAATTAGGTGTAGATGTTGAAAACCTATTAATTGCGCAACCAGATAATGGGGAGCAAGCCTTAGAAATTGCCGATAATTTAATTCGCTCTGGTGCTATTGATGTCATCGTTATTGACTCCGTAGCTGCCCTCGTTCCCAAAGGTGAGATTGAAGGTGAAATGGGAGATTCTAAAATGGGTCTTCAAGCGCGTTTAATGTCCCAAGCTTTACGTAAACTTACGGGTACCATTTCTAAGACCAACTGCTGTTGTATTTTCATTAACCAATTGCGTGAAAAAATTGGGGTGATGTTCGGAAACCCAGAAACGACGACAGGTGGTAACGCCTTAAAGTTCTACGCTTCTGTGCGTTTAGATATCCGTCGTACTTCACAAATTAAAGATTCTGATGAAGTATCAGGTAACCGTGTAAAAGTTAAAATCGTAAAAAATAAAGTCGCTCCTCCATTCCGTATTGCTGAATTCGATATTATGTTTGGCGAAGGGATCTCTAAAGTTGGCGAGATTGTAGACTTAGGTGTAGAATATAATATTGTTAAGAAATCAGGCTCATGGTTTAGCTATGGCGAGACCAAGTTAGGTCAAGGTCGGGATGCTGTAAAAAACTTATTAACTGACAACCCTGATTTAGCAGATGAAATAGAAGCAAAAATTCGCGCTGAAGTTGCGGGGGTTGTTCTTCCAATAGAAGCAGGCGAAGAATAAGAAAATAGGTTATCCACAATGTGAGTTCACATTGTGGATAACTATAGGTGTTCCTGCCAAAGGAATACATTTTCCACAAAAAGAAAGGGCTGATTCCACATAATGTGGAATCAGCCCTTTCTTTTATATATATCTACTTAGTTTTCCTCTTGTAAGAATGGGTAACGGTAATCAGTATCAGGATTAAAGGTCTCCTTAATAGTACGTGGAGAAACCCAACGTAATAAGTTGATCATAGATCCCGCTTTATCATTTGTTCCCGAACCGCGCGCTCCACCGAAAGGCTGTTGACCTACGACTGCACCTGTACATTTGTCGTTGATATAAAAGTTACCCGCAGCATTACGTAAAGCTACAGTAGCTTCTTCAATGGCATAGCGATCCTGTGCAATAATAGCTCCCGTTAAGGCATAGATAGAAGTCTTATCAACAATCGATAATACAGAAGTCCAATCTTGATCTTCATAGACATAAATCGTTAATACAGGGCCAAATAGCTCTTCAGACATGGTTTCGTAGTCCGCATGCTTAGCAACGATAATCGTAGGCTCAATAAAGTAACCTGTAGACTTATCGTATTTTCCACCAGCAATCACCTCAGCATCTGCTGAAGCGTGTGCACGATCAATATAAGAAGCTAGCTTATCAAAAGATTTCTCATCAATTACAGCATTGATAAAATTAGAGAAATCTTCCGTAACACCCATTTTAAATGACGCTAAATCAGCGACCATCAATTCCTTTAACGCTGGCCACATCGAGCTAGGCACATAGGCGCGGGATGCTGCAGAGCATTTCTGTCCTTGGTATTCAAAAGCACCACGCACTAAAGCGGTGTTAGTAACTTTTAAATCCGCAGAAGGGTGAGCTAAGATAAAATCTTTTCCACCTGTTTCCCCAACAATACGTGGATAAGTCTTATATAAATGTATGTTTTCACCAATAGTCTTCCAGATATTTTGGAATACGGCTGTAGATCCTGTAAAGTGAATACCTGCGAAGTCTGCATGCTTAAAGATAACATCTCCCGCATCAGGACCTGAAACATAAACTAAGTTGATGACACCATCAGGTAATCCCGCTTCACGGAAAACTTCCATAATGACATTCGCAGAATAAATTTGTGTATTGGAAGGTTTCCAAACAACTACATTTCCCATCATTGCCACACAAGCCGGAAGGTTGGCCGCAATCGCAGTAAAGTTAAATGGCGTTAATGCAAATACAAAACCTTCTAAAGGGCGTTGCTCAATACGGTTCCATACCCCTTTAGCATTTGCTGGAGGCTGCTGTGCATAGATCTCCGACATATAAGCGACATTGAATCTTAAGAAATCAATAAGCTCACAAGCAGCATCAATCTCCGCTTGATAAGCAGATTTCGACTGACCTAACATTGTTGCGGCATTAATCTTATAACGGTATTTCGTGGAAATTAATTCCGCGGCCTTTAAGAAGATCGCTGCGCGTTGCTCCCATGCTAAAGACTCCCAATTAGCTTTCGCCGCTAATGCTGCATCAATTGCTTGTGTAACATGCGCCTTCGTTCCTTGGTGATATTGTCCTAACACAAACTGGTGATCATGAGGAGGGCGAATACTTACCGTATCTCCTGTACGCACCTCTTGTCCAGCGATATACATAGGTACATCTACTTGCTGTGCTCTAGCTTCCGCTAAAGCATCTTTCAATAATTGACGCTCTTTGGTCCCAACAGCATAGCTATTAACGGGCTCATTTACCGCATTAGGTACATTAAAAAATCCTTTTAACATAGGGTATATTGTTAACTGTTTACTTAAAATTTTAGGGTTATTCAACATTAAAAATGCGGAGTAACTGTATAAAAATAATCTTAAAATTATAACGTTACAAGTTTCACACTATGGTTTTAGCTTAGCGGAAAATATCCGTTTAAACTTTTCCAATTTTGGTATAATTACGTATTGGCAGTAGGCTTCCGAAGGATTTCTACGAAAGAAGTCTTGGTGCTCCTCCTCTGCCTGATAGAATTTTACCAAAGGCTCTATGCGCGTAGCAATAGCCTGCTTGTAAACCGACTCATTTGTAAGCTCCTGTATATAATAAGAAGCACGTTCTTTTTGATAGGCATTATGTGGAAAGATCGCTGAGCGATATTGCGTTCCCACATCATTACCTTGCCTATTGAGCTGGGTAGGATCATGGGAAGAAAAGAAGGCCTCCAATAGCGCATCGTAGGAAATCACTGCGGGCTTATATACCACAGCTACTGCCTCCGCATGCCCCGTCTTGCCCATTGACACCTCCAAGTAGGTAGGATTTTTTGTGTGGCCACCTGTATATCCTGCGAGCACCGTATCTACCCCTTCCAGCATTTTTAGTTGCGCTTCAATACACCAAAAGCATCCTGCGGCAAAAATCGCAGTGTCTAGCGTTACTTGTGGAGGTGTTAAGGTCGGCGTAATAAGCGCCTTTGTGCTGACTTTTTCAGTTTTTGGGGAGGCACAAGCGAATAAACTAAGAAGTGTCCCTATCAGACAGATGGTTAAGCGCATAATCTTAAAATTAAACCAGTAAAAAAAAGCGATATCTACCTAGGTGGATATCGCTTTAAAAAAATCGTTGGTTATCTTATTTAGCCGCTGTATATAAAGCTGCTACAGCATTCCAATTAATAACATTGAAGATAGCTTCTAAGTAAGCAGGGCGTTTATTTTGGAAATTTAAGTAGTAAGCATGCTCCCATACATCAATTCCTAAAATAGGCGTACCTTTTACTTCAGCGATATCCATTAAAGGATTATCCTGATTAGGCGTTGAAGTCACCGCTAATTTACCTTCTGCTGTAACAACTAACCAAGCCCAGCCAGAACCAAAACGCGTGGCACCTGCAGCTTGTAATTGTTTTTTCAGCTCTTCAAAAGAACCGAAAGTAGCGTCGATATCCGCTGCTAACTCACCTGTTGGAGCTGTAGCTTCCGTACCTAAGATAGACCAGAATAATTTGTGGTTGAAGTGACCACCACCGTTATTACGTACAGCAGCAGGATATTTGCTGATGTTTTTATTAATTTCTTCTAATGATAAGTTTTCAGCATCCGTACCTGCAATAGCTTTATTTAAGTTATCAACATATGCTTGGTGATGTCTGTCATGGTGGATTTCCATGGTCGCTTTATCAATATGTGGTTCTAATGCGTCAAATGCGTAAGGTAACGCTTCTAATTCAAATGCCATAAAATCTATTTTTAAGTTTTAATTCCTCAAGTTTGTACAACAAATATAACGAAAATTAGCTGCGAATGTTATGTAAGAACTCGCGGATTAGGACAATTATTTTCTTTTATTACGAAAAAATGATTTTACTAATTCACCACATTCTTCTTCCAATACGCCTGCCGTTACCGTCGTCTTAGGATGCAATAGCTTGTCATGGAAATTAGAATAGCCACGCTTTTCATCCTTGGCTCCATAGACAATGCGGGAGATATGCGTCCAATAAGCCGCCCCGGCACACATCACACACGGCTCAATAGTTACATATAAAGTGCAGTCAGTTAAATATTTACCACCGATATAATTAGCTGCAGCAGTGAAAGCTTGCATCTCAGCATGCGCTGTAACATCCTTTAAGCGTTCCGCCAAATTATGTCCTTTCCCTATAATCTTGCCATTGCTAACAATAACAGCGCCAATGGGAACTTCATCTAATTTTAACGCTTCCTGCGCTTCCTGCAGTGCTTGGCGCATAAAGAACGTATCAGAGGCGACATCCGTACTATCCTCAAAATTTATATATTTCATACCTTATATACAAGCGACTTTTCTTTGAAAATGTATTAGAGTCGATTGGAGGATAAATTTACTAATTCTTTTTGGAGTGTAAAGAGAATATAAGATTCCGGACGGTTGACACGTTGCGCTAATCGCGTAACTAGGCTATGCTCCTCTCCAGGAATAAAATTTAAATCTTCAGCCGTTAGATGAGTATATTTTCTTGAGAACTTGAGTTTTAATATAGACCATTGGTCTTCAGTAAGGTTAATTAAGGAATTCATAAGAAATAACGATTTATAGATTGGTTCAATGTTTGAGGATATAAGTTAGAAATAAAAATTAAAACATTAGGTATCAAGGAGAATTTTTAATTTTACACATATGAAAAGATTATTTTTAACACTCAGCCTCTTTACAGCACTCTGCGCTACGTCTCAAGCACAAATCCTTCCATCATTTGAATTTGGCGTAAAAGGTGCTTTAAATTTCACAAAATTAAAATCCGAGGGCAATTACTTATCATCTCACAATCGTGCTGGCTATCAAGCGGGTGCTTATGCGCGCGTTGGTGTCTTAGGCTTTCATTTACAACCGGAGGTTTACGTTACAGGAAAGAACCTAGAAGTAGACTTTGAAAACGCGACGACGGGGAATACCGAGAACATTAAGTTCACGGCTGTAGACGTTCCGGTATTAATCGGTAAACGCTTTGGCTTAGGCCCACTCGGGGTACGCGTTAACACAGGTCCTGTATTTACTTTTAATTTAAAAAAGAACAACAACGATGAGAGCTTAAATTTTGATGGCTTAAGAAACATCAAAAAGAACAACACCGCTTGGGCATTTGGCCTTGGTGCTGATGTGAGTCGTCTACGAGTTGACGTGCGTTATGAATTAGGAATGTCAACGATTACGAAATCGGATATAAGCGCACAGAAATTAAATTTATGGAGTGTTGGCGTAGGCTATCGCATCTTCTAAATAGCTAAAAAAATAACCATAATACAACGAGTTAAGCATCAAATCTTAACTCGTTTTTTTATGCTGTAATTAGAATTATTCTAAATTAATCCTTTTTTAGAAATCATTAACACATTTTTGAGATAAATGGTAGATTTGCTTAATTAAATTAAATTAAAAGGATAATGAGTAAATCAAAGCCAGTTTTAAATTCTTCTTTAGGGAAGAAGCTAATCATGAGCTTAACAGGATTGTTTTTATGTACTTTCTTGGTCGTTCACTTGATTGGTAACTTGCAGTTATTTAAAGATGACGCGGGTTATGCGTTCAACAATTACGCTTATTTAATGACCCATTTCGCACCCATTAAGGTGGTTTCTTATTTGTTATATGCGTCGGTGATTGTTCACGCCATATATGCAATAATCTTAACATCAAACAACAAAGCTGCACGTCCAATTGGATACGCTGCTTCTGCAGGTGGTGCTAATAGTAAATGGAATTCTCGTAATATGGGAATTTTAGGTACTGTACTTTTAGTGTTTATCGCTACTCACATGGCGAATTTTTGGTGGAAGTACCACAATGATCAAGTTCCATACATTGAGTATAGAACGGATTTATCTACAGGTGTTACGACAAGTACAGAAATTCAAGCTGGTGATTTCCACGATTTCACGAAAGTAACTGAAAATGGTGTTGAAATTTTGAAAGCGAGAGATTTGTACAAACAAGTTGATTATGCTTTCGACAATGTATTCTTAGTTGCATTCTACGTAATCGCAATGGCTGCCTTAGCATTCCACTTAATCCATGGTTTCAGATCAGCATTCCAAACAGTAGGTTTCGATCACAAAAAATACGTTCCTATTATTCAATTCTTAGGCGTATGGATTTTTGGTGTGTTAATTCCCGTTGGATTCGCATTAATGCCATTGTATTTTTTCTTTTGTAAATAAGACATTTTTAAGCCTTTCGATCTTTTAGAAAGACTTTAAAAAAAAATTAAGAGATATGTTAGATTCTAAAGTACCAGCAGGTCCATTGGCCGATAAATGGTCAAATCATAAATTTAATCTAAAATTAGTTAACCCTGCTAACAAACGTAAATTCACAGTTATCGTTGTTGGTACAGGTTTAGCTGGAGCTTCAGCAGCAGCATCATTAGCAGAATTAGGCTATAATGTGAAAGCTTTTGCTTACCAAGATTCACCACGTCGTGCGCACTCTATTGCTGCACAAGGTGGTATTAATGCCGCAAAAAACTATCAAAATGATGGTGACTCCGTTTACCGTTTATTCTACGATACAATTAAAGGTGGTGACTACCGTGCACGTGAGGCAAATGTTTACCGTTTAGCGGAAGTTTCCGTAAATATTATTGACCAATGTGTGGCGCAAGGTGTGCCTTTCGCACGTGAATACGGAGGTTTATTAGATAACCGTTCATTCGGTGGTGCCCAAGTATCCCGTACATTCTACGCACGTGGACAAACTGGACAACAATTATTATTAGGTGCTTATTCAGCATTAAACCGTCAAATTAAACAAGGTAAAGTAGAGGTGTTTAACCGCCATGAAATGCTTGACTTAGTGAAAATTGATGGTCATGCGAAAGGTATTATCACCCGTAACTTAATTACAGGTGAGATTGAATCACATGCTGCTCATGCGGTATTATTGTGTACAGGTGGGTACGGTAACGTATACTTCTTGTCTACAAACGCGATGGGATGTTCTGTAACAGCAGCTTGGAGAGCACACAAACGTGGCGCCTTCTTCGCGAATCCTTGTTACACACAAATCCACCCTACGTGTATTCCTGTAACAGGGGATCACCAATCGAAGTTAACGTTAATGTCTGAATCATTACGTAATGACGGTCGTGTATGGGTTCCAAAAACACAAGAAATAGCTAAGAAATTACAAAAAGGTGAAATCAAAGCGTCTGATGTTAAAGAAGACGATAGAGATTACTTCTTAGAAAGAAAATACCCTTCATTCGGTAACTTAGTACCTCGTGACGTAGCTTCACGTAATGCTAAAGAAGCAGTGGATGATGGTCGTGGTGTTGGTAAAACAGGTGTTGCTGTTTATTTAGATTTCGCAGAAGCTATCGGCCGTTTAGGAGAAGATAGTGTACGTGCTAAATACGGTAACCTATTTGATATGTACTACCAAATTACAGATGAAAACCCTTATAAACAACCGATGCGTATTTACCCAGCGGTTCACTATACCATGGGTGGTATCTGGGTAGATTACAACTTAATGACTACGGTACCAGGATTATACGCTTTAGGAGAGGCGAACTTCTCTGATCACGGTGCTAACCGCTTAGGTGCTTCTGCGTTAATGCAAGGATTATCTGATGGTTACTTCGTAATCCCTTTCACTGTAGGTGACTACTTAGCGAAATTAGGCTCTTTTGCACCAGTAGATGCAAATCACCCTGCTTTCGAAGAAGCACGTAAAGATGTTGTGGAGAAAACAAACCAATTATTAGCATTAAAAGGTACGCAAACTGTCGATGATATTCACAAGAAATTGGGACATATCATGTGGGAATACTGTGGTATGGCGCGTACTGCTGAAGGCTTAACAAAAGCAATTGGCTTAATCCAAGACTTAAAGAAAGAATTCTGGTCTGACGTGAAAGTATTAGGTGAAAATGACGAGTTAAATGCCTCTTTAGAGAAAGCTGGTCGTGTAGCCGATTTCATCGAGTTAGGTGAATTAATGGTTACAGATGCGTTACAACGTGCTGAATCTTGTGGTGGTCACTTCCGTCTAGAAAGTCAAACTGAAGAAGGTGAAGCAAAACGTAATGACGAAGAGTATACTTATGTTTCTGCATGGGAATACAAAGGTGATAACCAAGCTGAAGTACTTCACAAAGAAGAGTTAATTTTCGAAAACGTTAAGTTAACACAAAGAAGTTATAAATAAGATAAATTAGCTTTAACCTCTTAGTTAAAGCTAATTTATCTCTCTGTAAAATCTGAGATCCTATTGAAGATCTCTTAATTCTACATCACATGAGTGCACATATGAATTTAACGCTAAAAGTTTGGCGTCAAAAAAATGATAAAACTAAAGGTCAATTCGTAACGATCGAAGCAAAGGGTATCGCTGATGATATGTCTTTCTTAGAGATGTTAGATATCGTGAACGATGATTTGACTCGTAAAGGAGAAGATCCTATTTATTTCGACCACGATTGTCGTGAAGGTATCTGTGGTATGTGTTCATTGGTAATCAATGGTCGCCCACATGGTCCGAAACAAGGTACAACAACATGTCAATTACACATGCGTTCTTTCCACGATGGTCAAACAATCGTGATTGAGCCTTGGAGAGCCGCCGCTTTCCCTGTGTTAAAAGATTTAGCGGTAGACCGTACTGCTTTCGATCGTATTCAACAAGCTGGTGGCTATGTAAACGTTAACACCGGTGGTGTTCCAGATGCTAATACAATTGCCATCCCTAAGCGTATTGCTGATGAGGCTTTCGAGTCAGCGACATGTATCGGTTGTGGTGCTTGTGTGGCGGCATGTAAGAATGCTTCTGCCATGCTTTTCGTATCTGCAAAAGTGTCTCAGTTTGCCTTATTACCTCAAGGTCAAACAGAACGTTACGAACGTGCGCAAGCGATGGTAGACCAAATGGATGAAGAAGGCTTTGGTAACTGTACAAATACAGGTGCTTGTGAAGCTGAATGTCCTGTAGGTATTAAATTAACAAATATCGCACGTTTAAATCGTGAGTATTTAACAGCTAAAGTATTCCGCGAAGAAGATATTCACGGATAAGCTTTTCCTATAATTTATATTAAGTCCTCATAATGAAAATTATGAGGACTTTTTTATTATATTTACTTTGATCAATTCCTTCTCAAAGTGCATAGCAGTATAAAAATAAAGATTCTTCTTTTGGTGCTAACCCTCAGTTTTATAGGGACAGCAGTGACTATCCATCGGACAGTACTGCCCAAAACGATGCTGAACGTAGAAAGCCAAGAGCTAAGTCGCAATATCCACCAGAAGGAAAATCTTGTGAAGGATCTTTTTGAGGACTCCAAATCTTTGGAAACTCTAAGAAACGCGGAAACATTTCCCCTAGAAGCAGAGAAAATCATCGCAAAATATGCGAAAGATCATATGATATTTCTCTTTGTCTATAAATATAATAATCCCATTCAATGGAGCACCAATGTCTATGTCCCACAAACAGATATTGGCATCTTTGAAGGAACTAGCTTTCTAGCGGATGCAAATAGGTACTTCGTAGCAAAGAAGAAAACCATAGGAAGCACAAGCCTCCTTGCCCTGATCCCCATAAAGAGAAATTTCCCCGAAAACAATCAGTACTTACAAAATGATTTCTACTCGGATCTCAATATTTCTAATAACATTGAAATAGCTAATTTCTATGATGTACAACAGGTAGAAAATATATATAGTAGCGACAAGAACCTCCTATTCTCCGTAAAATTAAAGGAAGGAAAACTGAATAATATCTTCACGAACTTAGAGATAGTTATGTGGATATTAGGTATTATTACGCTTATAACACTCATAAATACCCTCTGTCTTGAGCTCGCAAAGCGCGGTTATCTATGGAGCTCTGTCCTTCTATTCGGCTTGTTCCTAGCAGGTATCAGGTATATTGAACTCACTAGTAACTGGCTTACTAGGCATGTCTCTAATCCCATATTTGAAGCCAAAAATTATGCTTTAAATAGCCTTTTCCCGAATCTCGGTGCCATGCTGGTATTCTATATCCTTATATTTTGGTTTATGGCCTACTGCTGGTCATTAAGAAGAGAGCTAGAAAAAACCTTTACATCGACGAATAAATGGGTAGTATTGCCTATTAATTTTATGCTTTACCTAAGTGTTTATATTGCTATAAACTTAGTTTACAATAATGTCGCAACCATTATTACCTTCGCGAAAGCGGTAACTGATTTAACGCAAATATTCGCGCTAACGACGGTAAGCTGGGTAGGCATAGGGATATTTTGCATTACCACAGCTAGTATAATTTTTTATGTAGATATTGTTAAAAAGCTCTCCAAATGCCCCTTTGAAAATAAATGGTACTTTCTGTCTTTCCAAGTTTGTATCTGGATAGTAAGTTTGGTACTAAGTAGTGACCCAACACTTTATTTAGCCTCAAATTCTGTTATTTTCTTATTAATTATCGTACGCATATTTCCCTTTGAAAATAGAGAACAATATAAACTAGGGCTACAGCTAATTTATATCCTAATTATAGCAAGTTTAGCTTCTGTAAAACATGCTAACTATACGACAGATAAAATTATTCAAGACCTTAAATTAGGAATTAAAAGCCTGGAGGCAGAAGATGATCTAAATGCCATTGCACTCTTCTCAGATATTGAATACAAATTACCAAAAGATAAGCAACTGAAAGGGTACTTCTCAAGCACTGGTCATGTGTTAGATCAGCAGATACTGCGCGAGTATATCCATCAAACGTATTTATCTGGCTATTTATCCAAATTTGATTATGAAGCCTATTTCTATGATTACAACAATGAGGCCGTAGGAAAATATCAGCGGGATGAAATGCTGCAGTTTCGGGAAAATGTCATCAATAAATCGATCAAAGTTTCAGAAAATTTCTATCGGCTAAAAGGAGAATTAGGTACGCATCAATATTTTGCTCAATTCAAAATTCCATTGGAAAATGAACGTGAAGCGACCGTACTTATAAAACTTGTAAATAAGGCCTTTAGCTACAGTGTTTCCTACCCGGATATCTTAACAGACAGCCGCTTAAACACGAACTACCTAGATTTATATAAAAAGAACTCTTTTGTGATTTATAAAGATGGAAATATTATTCATCAGAATGGGAGTTATTCCTATCCGCTAAAGCCGGAAAATATATCTCTCAAACTACATACTTTTAAACAGTTGCCTAATAAAGATGGCTATATCCAATTGATGTACCGCCCCGATGTACACACAGTGATTGTTATGGGCACTAAGCAGATTAGCTTTTGGGTATTTCTAGCGACGACATCCTCTTTCTTTATTATACTTTTTATCACCCTGGCAATTAGCAACCTAATTATTTGGTGCTTCAGAGGGTTAAAGGATAAGAACTTTCAACTGAAATACCTAAAGTATAATATCTATATCATCAGAAATAAAATTCAGTTTAGCTCCAGAATACAATTATATTTTATACTCAGCGTAATTTGCTCCCTACTGCTGTCTGGTGTGATCTCATTTGTGAGTATCAATAAACAGCTCAATCAGAATAATGAGAACTCGAGGATACGCTATATAAGGGAGATTAGTAAACGTGTGGAATCTACATTAAACAACGATAATGGATTTGAAAATCTGACAACCTTAAGTAATTATTTAAACTTGCTATCGCGATCCATCAGCACGGATTTTACACTTTACAATCAAGCGGGATATATGATCTATAGCTCGCAGCCAAAGATCTATGATTCTAAATTGCAATCTAGATTTATGAATCCGGAGGCCTATATTGCCCTGCATAAACTACACCGTGCTGAAGTATTACAAAATGAAGTTATCGGAACTTTCAAATATCCCGCTACCTACACAAGTATCCGCAACTCGGACTTGAAAACCGTAGCCTATTTAGGAATTCCATTCTATTCAGCGGATAAGGACACAGAAACGAGTCAGAATATCCTCTTTAACACCCTTATTAATATCTATGCGTTAATCCTATTAATTATAGGTTTTATCGCCGCATTCCTAGCGAAGCAAATTACCAGCCCCCTAAATATTATACGTAGAAAATTGTCCGAAACGGGATTAGGAAGCAATAATGAGCCTATTTTTTGGAAACGTAATGATGAAATTGGCGCCCTTATTAAGGAGTATAATATTATGATTCTGAAGCTTGATAGTACCGCAAAAAAATTGGTGCGTGCCGAGCGAGAGACAGCCTGGAGGGAAATGGCACAGCAGATAGCCCATGAAATAAAAAATCCGCTGACTCCCATGAAGCTAGGTATTCAGCAGCTTTCACGATCCTATCATGAAGATGACGCCCGCTTTCCGGAGCGCTTCGATCGCGTTACCAAATCTTTTATAGAACAGATTGATACCCTTTCACATATTGCGACCGAATTTTCTGCCTTTGCGAAATTACCGGAAACAAAACTCCAGCGGATTAATCTTCTTGAAAAAATTATTCAATCTATCAATGTATATGAGAATAATGACAATACCAATATAGCGTTGGAAAACCTCGTCCAAGAGGATAAGCTCTTTGTCATGGGGGATGCGGATCAAATATTACGTCTATTTAACAACCTGATAAAAAATGCCGTAGAAGCCGCACTTTCTAAAAAACGCATCTATATTAATATAAAGATTGCGTCCCTGACGGAAGATCAATTGGAGATACACGTTAAAGATAATGGTATCGGAATCTCTGAAGAAGCGCAGCAGAAAATATTTGTCCCCAACTTCACGACGAAATCCTCAGGAACAGGGCTGGGATTAGCCTTTGCCAAGCAGACTGTCGAAGGGATGGGAGGCACCATAAGCTATGAAACGCGAGAAGGTAAAGGAACGACCTTTATACTTATTATTCCTCGTATAGTTAGTTAAAGACAGATCAATAGACATAAAAAAGCCTGCTGTGAATATTCATAGCAGGCTTTTAAATAGATATGTTAACTACAGCTTAAAAGCTATTTTCTTATTTAAAGATAATCGTAGATCTACCCATGATCGCAGAATCAGAATACATTAAGATCGTGTAAGCTCCTTTAGAAAAGCCATTCTTGTCAGCCCATTCAATCTTATACTCTTCTCCAAAATTGGTGAAATTAATAGTTTCATGAAATGTATACTGCAATTTCTCTCCGTGTACATAGAAGATATTATTACCTTCAACAATAAGATTGCCCTGCGGATTTATAATACGAAAATAGATTGGATGCGGGCCTTTCTTCGCTAATGCATTTTCCACAACTGTAAATTTAATTTCCAGCTTGTCGACACGCTTCGCTCTAGCCTCCACCTCTACGTTATTATTTCTTTTATTCTGAAGACCATTAACAATAACATTGGACAATTTCAAGGCCGAAGCCGAACTTACCTTCTCTTGCAATTCCTTATTTGACTTCTCCAATGTTAAAGCTTTGGAGGTCGCTCCGGAAACTTGATCGTTCAGTATGGAATTTTGCTTTTGCAATAATTCATTATCAGCTTTTAGCAGGTCGATATTAGCACGGTAAGTCGAAACATCGCTTTTCAATTTGCGGATCTGCTCTTGTGCGGCTAATAAGCGCTCTTCTGACAAGTTATTATTATCCAATTCAGCGCGTAATGACGTAATCACTTCCCTTGCCTTTTCTTCAGAAACTTTTAAGGATTCTGAAAGCTGTAAATTCTGAAAATTCACCTTATCCAACTCCGCTTCAATACGGTCTATTTCAATCTGCAAATTTTCCTTCTCCACACGAAGAACGGAAATCTTCTCCCCAGAAGTTCTAAATTTTACGTAAAAATAAACATTCGTGGCCAATAAAGCCACGATAGCAATAATGAAAAAATATATCTTGGACGTATTACGCGTTTTTTCAACTAATTTCTTGTCATTTTCTTTAACGACTGTCTCTTTCATTTTCTACAATTCTATAAGTTCGAATTTTAAAAAGCTTGGGCTCTAACAATTTATTACAAAAATCATTCCACATGTTGTAAAAAATTATTGCACTTAAATTTTTAACTAGGAATAACAATGTATTGCTAACATACAAAAAACGAACCAAAACAATCGATTTCACTAAGAATATTATTCAAAATAATTTAAGGTGTTAAAACCACCCTTTTTAAGGTACTCTTCCTTGCGCATCAACTGAAGATCGGACTGAACCATATCTTTAATTAATGCTGGCAAGTCGTATTTTGGCATCCATCCTAACTTCGTTTGTGCTTTCGTAGGATCACCAATTAAAAGCTCTACTTCCGTAGGTCGATAATAACGTGGGTCTACCTTCACAACAGTATCACCAAACTTAATATCTTCAGGATTCAATCCTAATTCACGCATGCGATCGGCATCGACGTCAATAATTACGGCCTTCTCTAATTCCCCCTTACCTGAAAATTCTACTTCAATACCTAGCTCCGCAAAGCTATGGCGTACGAAATCACGTACCGTCGTGGTCACTCCCGTAGCTATAACATAATCCTCGGGCTGCTCTTGCTGTAAGATTAACCACATGGCCTCCACATAATCCTTCGCATGTCCCCAATCCCGTTGAGCAGAAAGATTGCCCAAATATAATTTAGATTGTAAGCCCATAGCGATTTTTGCTACGGCACGTGTGATCTTACGTGTTACGAATGTTTCCCCACGAACAGGGCTCTCATGATTGAATAGAATTCCATTGCAGGCATATATATTATAAGCCTCTCGGTAGTTGACAGTAATCCAGTAGCCATAGAGTTTGGCTACCGCATACGGGCTGCGTGGGTAGAATGGCGTAGTCTCACTTTGTGGAACCTCCTGTACTAAGCCATAGAGCTCCGAGGTCGAAGCCTGATAGATCCGACAACGCATTCCCATATCCAATAAGCGTACAGCTTCTAGGATACGTAGAGTTCCTATACCATCCGCATTGGCCGTATATTCAGGGGTGTCAAAACTAACTTTTACATGGGATTGAGCCGCAAGGTTATAAATTTCATCCGGCTGAGTTTCCTGAATTATGCGGATAATATTCGTGGAATCTGTCAAGTCGCCAAAGTGTAATGTGAAATTACGATTGTCAATATGCGGATCTTGGTATAAATGATCGATACGGTCGGTATTAAAAAGTGAACTTCTTCGCTTTAAACCGTGTACAATATATCCCTTTTTTAATAAAAATTCCGCTAAATATGCTCCATCCTGACCTGTAATTCCTGTGATTAAGGCCGTTTTTCCTTGATTTTCCGACATTGTTGACTTTGTATTATAGATGGAAGATAACCTAAAAAATGCTATTCTTTCATTTGTATGTAAAAGTATAACATTTTGCACTTAAAAAATAGAGCTATAGGAAAAATATCCTATAGCTCTATCCCTTGTAATTATTAAAAAAATTAGTTGCTACGTGTGAAATTGAACACCAAGAAAGAGTTTCCCTCATCCGTAGTTACAGGCATACGTAATACTAACTTATTACCATCCGTATACGATAGTGCTAAGCGGTAGCCTGTTTGTACAGCAGAAGCTTTCTCACCAGCATACACTTTCTTCATCTGAAATTGAGGCTCCCCAATATTTGCTCCAGGGTTATAAATCGACCATACGATATTACGCACGGCACCAGGAGCACATAATCTACCATCCGCTGAAAAGGTAATATTCCCTTTTCCCGAAGAAGGTAATGTCCATACACTGCCAATGAAACACTCTGGTGGCGCTTCTTCAAAGATGGTCTTCACGGTATAAGATTGTGGTAAATTTTCTCTATCCACAGAATTTAATACCCAAGCTCCTTTTAAAGCTTTCCTCCATTGAGATGGAGTTGGCTTATTTTGCACGGGTGCAGAAGCTGCTTTAGTATGGGTTGCGGCAGTAGCCTTTTCAGGCATTGCTACAGCCATAAACAATAAGCTTGCTAAGCCTACTGTAAAAATTGATTTCATAAGTCTACGCATATTAGAATTTATTAGTTTCTTAATTGTATTTTTGTTGTAAATATAATAACTGTTCATGAAGAAAAGTATCCAAAAGCAAAGCTTAAGCAAAATAGTTGCCAAAGTTATGCTCCGCGTTTTTTTAATTTTACTTGCTTTAAGTGCGGTGCCCCTATTAAATAAATCTGGCAATTCCTTGAATAAGATCAATGTGTACTTTCCAAGTAGCTACGCGTTTATATTCCCAATATTACTATTTATACTCTTCGTAACCCTGTTAGTAATTATGCTGAAGCATAAATATACCAAAGTGGATATCAACTGGTTATTTTCCTTAAATACAGCCTTTTTAATTGCCTACCTTGTACTATTATATGTACGTATTATCCCACAATTAGCAGGCATGTAATTGCGCCAGCAGATTGATAAACTTAGAATATTATTATTAATGAATTTAAAAAGGTTCTGGAAAATAGCTAAAACACCGCTAAAGATTATTATTACATCATTGGCGTTATATTATGTATTCAATAAAGTATCCATTAAAGACTTAAAAGAAGCTTTATGGCACTCAAATCCGCTATTTATAGCGCTTGCCCTACTCTTTTACGGACTTTCCATAGGGATGTCTTCCCTGCGTTTAAATGGCTTTTTAAAAGGCATAAATTTAAAGATTAGCGAGGGGTATAATTTTAAACTTTACCTCTTAGGCTTATTTTACAATCTTTTTTTACCCGGTGGTGTGGGGGGAGATGGCTACAAAATATTCTTTCTTAAAAAGCGCTTTGACCTGAAAGGACGACAGCTCTTGTCAGCCTTATTCTTTGACCGCCTCTCGGGATTCTGGGCCTTAGCACTTATTATTGTGGCCTTAATTATTTTTATTCCCCAATTAAATATCCCTAATTATCTACCTATAGCAGCATTTATTGGTGGAACCGGCATCTATTACTGGGGGATAAGTCGCTTCTTCCCTTCCTTTAAAGAAAGATTTATAGAAACTCATTTTAAGGCTTTATGTGTACAATCTCTGCAGGTAATGGCTGCTATAATGATTCTCTATGCACTGGGATATAACGGAAAATTTTCTCCATTTTTATTTTTATTTTTAGCATCTTCCTTAGTTGCTGTAATCCCCTTTAATGTAGGGGGCTTGGGCATGCGGGAAATGGTCTACTATTGGGGAGCAGGAATTTTCCTTTTAGATCAACATTTAGCAGTATTATTCTCCTTGGTTTTTTATGTTATTTCTGCTACTATTGCAGTTTCAGGTATCTATTTCATTTTTCAACCTAAGGCATTAGGTACCGAAAAGTTACCGAGTAGCAAGGAGCTAGAATCAGCGAATAATTTAAACGATTAACACTATGGCAACTATTATTATCACCGGAGCAAGCTCTGGAATCGGCTTTGAAGCCGTATTAGATTTAACAGCAAAAAAAGAAAATAACGTTATCGCATTAGCGCGCTCAGGAGAAAAATTGGCAAAGCTCCAAGAAATTGCACTCGCTCTAAACTATGATGGAGGAAAACTTTACCCAATTGAATTTGATATTGTTAAAGATGATTATAGCGGTTTAAAACAATTTATAGCGGCTGAATTTGGCACAGTAGACATCCTTATTAACAATGCTGGAGCACTCGTGAATAAACCTTTTATAGAAACTTCTGCAGAGGAATTTACCGCACAATTTCAAACCAATGTATTAGGGCATATCCAAATGATCCAAGCCGTGCTCCCTTTTATGAAAGAAGGCGCGCATATCGTTAATATAGGTAGCATGGGAGGCTTTGCAGGATCCGTGAAATTCGCCGGTTTATCCGCCTATTCATCCTCAAAATCAGCTTTACACACATTAACAGAATGCCTCGCGGAAGAACTGAAAGAGCAAGGTATAAAAGTGAACTGCCTAGCCTTAGGCTCCGCACAGACAGAGATGTTCGAAGCAGCGTTCCCAGGAGTTGAATCCCCTGTACTAGCATTTGAAATGGGCCGTTACATTGCTGATTTCGCGCAGACAGGTCAGAAATATTTTAATGGAAAGATTATTCCTGTAGCAGTTTCCACTCCTTAAATTCCGGTATAATAATGAGAAAATTTTTAGGATATCTATTAACCCCCATTTTCTACGCATCCTTTTTCACGATGCTAATTATCTTCCATCCCATCCAATGGGTTTGCTTAAAATTAGGAGGTTATAAGGCGCACAAAAGATCTGTAGACATATTAAATGCCCTTTTAGTAGGGACCTATTACACGCTTTTCAATCGAGTAAGATTTATTAATAAGCAGGATCTACCCACGGATAGACCGATTATATTTGTCGCTAATCATCAGTCTACTTATGATATACCGCCTTTAATCTATTTTCTAAGAAACCACCATGGGAAGTTTATCTCAAAAATTGAATTGGCCTATGCTCATATTCCTAGTATCTCCTTTAATCTGAAATATGGTGGTGCGGCGAATATCGACCGAAAAGACCCCAAACAGTCTATTGCAGAAATTTTAAAACTGGCCAATAATATGCATACAAAAAATTGGTCAGCATTTATATTTCCAGAAGGAACACGTACGAGAACGGGGAAGATGAAAACTTTTGCCATCGGTGGAGTAGCTACCCTCGTAAAAAGAAATCCAAATGCACTAATTGTTCCCATTGCAATAAATGGCTCCTATGAGATGACCCAATATGGTAGTTACCCCTTAATGCCTTTTACAAATATGAGCTGGGAAATATTACCTCCTATTGAAAAAGGAAATAAAACGCTTGAAGAAATTGTGCTAGAAGCAGAAGTCGCTATTCGCAAACGCGTTAGGACAGCTTAAGAAAGATGCGTTACAACCGCTTAAGAAATTAGAGGGCTCATCACTAACGAACGATGCGCCCTTTCCACTGATACTTTCCTATATTCCCTGCAAGCCCTATATAAGTAAGATATAACACATGTATAGGCGTAAGTATCCATACAAACCTTAGGAGCTCCTTACGCTTCATAAAGTCACATATAGGCCCTAAGAACGCATACTCTACCACACCTTTCAGCAGTAATACGGGTACCACCGTAGTGAATATTAAGGAGGGTATAAACACGGCTATCACCGCATTGATTAGGATTAAAAAGTTGAAAAACCAGATACATAGACCCAGTGCTACAAGCTGCTTATCCTTATATTTCGTAGATTTCGATGCCCAACGCTTACGCTGGGAAATAAAAGCCCCCAAATCAGGCTTAGCATCCGTCAGCACCAAGGCCTCATAGGCCTTACAAAAGCCAATTTTTGAGGGATACTTGGCAGCCACTTTATGTAAAAATAACTCATCATCCCCCGAAGCCAGCTGATCGATGCCACTAAAACCGCCCAACTCATAAAAGATATCTTTTCTATAAGCTAAGTTCGCCCCATTACAAGTCGTCGGATGTCCATTCCCTATTCCTGCAGCCCCCAAGCCGATTAAATACAGAAATTCTAAAGTTTGTAAACGCTCAAAATCACTTTTTTCCTCCTGATAACTCACTGGTGAAGATACGAGGTAACTGTCATAAGTCGCAAAGTAGGCCATAACAGTGCTTAACCATTTCGCAGACATGCGACAATCGGCATCGGTAGTGACAATAATCGCTCCCTCTGCCTGTTGGATCGCTTTAGCAATAGCTAGCTTCTTATATGAATTAAGCTTATTGGATTCGTTTAATTGGACTAACTTAATGCCTTCATAGGCGTAAGAAGCAACAATTGCCGCGGTATTATCGGTAGAATGATCATCAATAATAATAATCTCCGTAAGCTCTTTGGGATAGTCTTGGGCCAATAAACAAGTAATGGTGCGCTCAATTTGATGCGCCTCATTACGCGCAGCAATAATAATACTGACCTTTTGCCGACTAGCCTTAGCTGCGGTAAAAAATGGTAGCTTAGCCCATCCTCTTCTCATAAAGATGACCAATACAACATACACCATGCTTAAGAGAAAAAGCGATATTTTAAGACTTAGAATCACGAAAGAAATTTATATTCAAAACAAAAAAAGAACCAATTATAGCCGGTACAATAAGATTTACAAACCATATACAGGAAACAATAGCCATCACAGCAATTTCCTGATCCGTAATATAAGCATATAGATTACTGGCGACAAAACTGCGTACTGAAAAATCAAACAAATCTAACGAGGGCACCGCAGATTGTATAAAAAATAAAATAAATATCATAAGCACCATAGCTATGCTTGGAAGGCCAGGAAGTAATACCAACAGCAAAATAATATACTGGGAAGTAAATATTAAAAAGCGTGCTAAGGAATTCAGTAAAACTACCGCTAACTCTGCCGTAGTGAAGTCCTCTAAAACTGCAAAAAATGGCTTTACACGTCGCAGAAACTTAATCCTGCTAACAATAATTTCTACCCAATGCACATTAAAATATACAATCAGAAAGCCCAAAGCATATATAATAGCCAACAGCCAAATTCCAAAGCTCACAGATAGGGGTGTTTCTAGGTAAGTCATCACAAACCAAGCAATACTCAAAGAGCCTGCTATCGAGGTTAATACCAACTGTGCAAACTGCCCCACCCCCATAGCTACAGCCGCAGAAGCCCTATTTTCAGGTTTAAGAAAAAGTATACGTCCACCATATTCCCCAATCCTATTGGGCGTAAATATAGCCCAAGTAAGCCCACAGAATACCGACTGAAGGGCCGTCCAAAAGGATAGTTTTTCAATACGTCGACTTAAGTATCGCCATTTTACAACTTCCAAAAGCCAATTTACAAACATCAAAACGAAGACCAGTACCAAGGTACGATATACCTGCACACGGTCTAAACCATGCAGTAGCTGAGTGAAATCCCGTAAATTACTGTGGTTATTAAGCTTGGTATAGATATACCAGCCAGCCATGGATAGGATGGTAATCTTTAAGAAGATACTGAGATATTTTTTTACTGCTGCCGTCAAAAGAAATTTATTAGAGCACAATGTTACTAAATTTTTTAACAATACCACGTCCATAACTTACTTCTGACTCAAATTCAGTATTATTGCAGTATGCAGAAAGTGAAAGCGAAGGAGCGCATTATTCTAGGTATTGACCCCGGAACGATCGTGTTAGGCTATGGCCTAATAAAAGAAGAAGGGAGCAAGCTATCCTTAATAAGTATGGGTGTAGTGAAAATGGGACATCTGGATGATCATGCTTTAAAACTGCAACGTATATTTCAAAAAGTTTCCGCCTTAATAGAAACGTATAAGCCTGACTTTATGGCTTTAGAAGCCCCCTTTTATGGGAAGAACATACAAGTAATGTTGAAATTAGGACGTGCGCAGGGGGTAGCCATGGCTGCCGCATTAAGTCAAGATATTCCTATTATTGAATATGCACCACGAAAAGTTAAACAATCGGTGACAGGAAATGGTAATGCCTCGAAAGAACAGGTGGCAGCCATGCTTCAGAAATTACTGAACTTCAAAGAGACACCGGAATTTCTTGATGCTACAGATGGCCTTGCTGTAGCCGTCTGCCATTCTTTCCAAAAGAATAGCCTCAGTGGTACGGATAAGTCTTATTCCGGCTGGGCAGCATTTGTAAAAAATAATGAAAAGCGCATTAAATAATGCGCTTTATAAAGGTGCTTAAAAGGTTGCTTATAAGGTGACCGAGCGGATAACATTTTTCACATTTAACTCCACAATATCTGTCATAGTCTTACATTTATAATAGGCAGGATTTCTAAAGAAAGAAGCATATCCCTCACGTAGACGCTTAATATTTTCCTCCGCAGACAGCTGCTGCAATTTTGAAGCGTCACGCAAGTCAGCAATCCGATGTCTTTCTGAACGTACACGATGTACAATGGAAGATCGCTCCTCTTGCTGATACTGTAAGACCGTCTTATCGGTTAAATGATCCATCGCCAGCTTTACAAAAGGTAGATTTTCCTTAAAAAACTGAGGCATATAAACCTTAGGGTTGCCCTCATAAAACTGTTGGTCAAAATCTATTGCACGAATGCGAAATTGGAAATCATCAAAGTCTGGTGTAATCTGCATCACATAATTATATGCACGCATATCTCCCAGCAAGGTTATAATACACCGCTCATTAAATTTTACAAACTCCTTCGCAATACGTGTGAGATTATAGTCGGGATCATGCATTCTCCCTTTAGCAAAGGTATCTCCGGGTATACCAACGATATGCTCCTCCACCAATGTGCCACTATCGACTAAATAATTCACTTGATTTGGAGATAATATTTCCTCTAACTCCAAGCCATATATACGTGAGGCATCTGCTTGCTTAATATAGAAGTAATCATAAACATCATTCAGGCGATTGACAATACGGATGCGAAAAGGACGCGTATTACCAAAAGCACAGTATTCTACACGATCAATATATTTATGCTCTACAATACGCGTGTTTCCAGAGGCCTTCAGTTGGGCATAGACAATCTTCAACCCTTCATAGAGCTGATCCTGCATATATGGTGGGTACAATGGTGTCTCCCAAAAGGTGTCATTCCCATTCTTGTCTAAGACAGGTAATGTCTCTTGAAAGGTTAATAAGTCCGCATAGCTAATGGGAAATTTAGCATAGCGTTGATACTTTTTCAAGTATTTCTTTAGCGCCGGAACTACCGGGTAAATAGGTTTCTTTCTAGAAATCTTTACATCATCAAGATCCATCAGCAACAGTTTTAATACCTAAATATACACAAAAGCATGGAAGGATTAGAAACTCAGAAGATCTTCTTTAGAAGGATTAAGAATTGGCAATACAAAATATAAATATTTGAAAATATGACACTATTATGCCGAAAAAACTTACTATTTTTGCAATAATTCAAAAAAAAGAAGGTTTTAATATTTTGAGTAAAAAAGGTTTTAACATTTTAAGATTATAAGATCTTGGGATACATTGGTATAAAAAGGATGAAGCTCCTCGAGCAAGGAGCTTCAACACTAACCAATTATAAACCTATGTTATTTTGAGGAAAGTAACATACAAATTAAGAACAAAATGATATTTCTACCGTTTTGTTAAAACAAATATAAAAATATTATTGTTTTATTACAATAATAACTGATATTTTTTGTAATTTTTTAAAAAAATATAATTTAAATATAAAAAAATAACCATTTTCATGGACAATAAGTATACAAACTACGACTTAGACAACTTAGACATTCAAATTTTGTCTATATTAATGAATGACGCCTCTATTCCATATACTGAAATTGCGAAAAAACTAATTGTTTCCGGTGGAACAATACATGTACGCATGAAAAAGATGGAAGAATTGGGAATTATTAGAGGATCAAGCCTAATTATCAATCCGCAGAAAGTTGGTTTTGATATTACAGCCTTTTTAGGAATCTACTTAGAAAAAGGGTCCCAGTATTCAGATGCTGTAGAGCACTTAAAAGAAATTAAAGAAGTAGTAGAATTACATTACTGCACAGGATCTTACTCGATGTTCGCCAAAATTATTTGTCGCGACACCGTACACCTTAGAAAGGTGTTGAACGAGGATATTCAGTCCGTGAAAGGAATCCAACGTACAGAAACTATTATCTCCTTAGAAGAGAGCATTAAAAGACAAATTTCATTGGTATAAGGTCCCATCCTTATAAAAAAAGACCTGAAATTCTATTCCAGGTCTTTTTTTATGCTTTTTTATGCCTTTTTTATGCTTTTGAAAATTAGGCTTCAAGCCTGTATATCGCTTACTTACCAGGCTTCATTGCACTATAAGATTTAATCTAAGATTGCACTATAAGATTTGATCTAAGATTGCGATATATAACGTAATACCTTCCTCAATTTCTGAAAGATAGATATACTCATCAGCCATATGTGAGCGTGCAGAATCCCCAGGACCTAACTTTAAGGATGGTATAGGTAATAAAGCTTGATCAGACATGGTCGGCGAGCCATAGGTCTTTCTATTTAATGAAATTCCTGCCTGTACAATAGGATGTGCAGGATCAATAGCCGACGATCGTAAGCGCGTAGAACGCGCCTTCACGGTAGCAGCAACATTCGCTTGAATAATGGCAAGTGTCTCCTCATTAGAATAGGCATCTGTCGTACGTACATCGACCACAAAATCACAAGTTGCCGGAACCACATTATGCTGGGAACCCGCTTGAATTACTGTAACAGACATCTTTACAGGGCCTAAATAGGGTGACTCCTTGGGAAAGGTGTAGCTAGTAAACCAATTAATAGCAGCTATCGCTTTATAGATGGCATTATCACCTTCCTCTCGCGCAGCATGGCCCGAAGCACCATGTGCCGTACAGTCTAATACCATCAGGCCCTTTTCAGCAATTGCTAGGTGCATCAATGTTGGTTCACCCACAATTGCAAAAGATAATGGCCCAAGATCCCCAACAATAGATTCAATCCCATTGACACCGGACACCTCCTCCTCAGCAGAAGCAGCAAGACAAAAGTTGTATGCCAAATCCGCCCGCTCATAGTAATATAAGAAGACAGCAATTAAGGATACTAAGCATCCCCCCGCATCATTAGATCCCAAGCCATACAATATATCGCCTTCAACCGTTGCCGCAAAAGGATCACGTTTATACCCTGTATTAGGCTTCACCGTATCATGGTGGGAATTCAACAAGATGGTAGGCTTTTCAGGCGAATAGTACTTATTATAGGCCCAGATATTATTAGCTTTCCGCTGTGTAGGGATGTCTCGATCTTTAAAAAAATCTTCAATAATAGCCGCCGTATTCTCCTCCGCTCTTGAAATTGAGGGGCAGGCTATAAGTAAGCGCAAAAGAGCAATGCTATCTTGTGTAAGAATCGCTTTATCCTTCATTATATAATCCTCCTGCTTTACAAGCAGATAATTTTATTCCTTTAATAAATGCGGAACTAAATCCATTATGTTCCATCTCATTCAAACCCGCGATGGTACATCCCTTTGGGGAGGTTACCTTATCAATCTCTTGCTCCGGGTGGGCGCCAGAAATCTGCAAGAGATCTGCTGCTCCTTTGGCCGTTTGTACCGCCATTTTTAGCGCATCATGGGCATGAAAACCAATCTCCACTCCTCCTTGCGATGCCGCACGGATAGCGCGTAAGAAGAAGGCAATGCCACAAGCACATAATGCTGTTGCAGCCGTCATCAGCTCTTCAGGAATCGTAATCACCTGACCAACATTTTCAAAAATATCCGTTACTAGGGTTATATCGTCGGCAGAAGCCGTATCAGTAGCAATACAAGTCATGGACTGACCAATCGCTATGGCTGTATTAGGCATAGCACGTACGACCCTTGCTTCCGCTCCAAGAACCGCTTTAATCGCTTCACAAGAAACCCCCGACGCTACCGATATAAATATCTGCTTACTCAGGTTCACATTCGGGGCGATTTCTTCCATCACTTTCTTAAGCTGTTGCGGAAGAATCGCTAAAACTACAATTTCAGCTTCAGCAATAGCGGCATTATTATCCGTAGAGACACAGAATCCTGCTTCCTTTTCAGCCTTTAGGGCTGCTAAAGAGCGTCTTGTAAGGGTAATATCTGCCGGTTTGCAATAGTTTTTATTAACTAAACCATTCGCTAATGACAAGCCTATATTACCGGAGCCGATAATGGTAATTTTTTTCATGAATTCGGTTATTTTAAAATCATACAAGTCCCAAATTGGCCTTGTTGAAATAAATGTAAATTGTTTGCATTACCAATATACACTTTTTTAACCCCTTTACCAATGGCTTCAAAGGCATTCTGCATTTTCGGAATCATCCCATCAGCAATCACCCCCTGATCTTTAAGGGGCTCGAATTCCGATAGGGCGATTTGGGAGATCACAGAATTTTCATCCGTCACATCTCTAAGAACACCATTTTTCTCAAAACAGTAAACCAGGGATGTTTCATATAAATCAGATAAGCCCACCGCTAAAGCTGCGGCTATGGTATCCGCATTCGTATTCAACAGCTGCCCTTTCCCATTGTGTGTAATCGCAGAAAACACAGGTGTAAAGCCCGCTTCAAGAAATTTCTTTATGGATCCTGTATTTACGGAATCATGCATAATATCTCCTACATAGCCATAATCAATATCTTTGATAGGTCGTTTCATGGACTTGATGGTATTTCCATCCGCCCCCGAAAGGCCGATTGCATCACAACTTAACTTTTGTAACTGAGCGACAATACTTTTATTCGTCAAACCAGCATAAACCATTGTCGCAATACGTAACATCGCTTTGTCCGTAATACGACGCCCTTCAACCATCTTCACTTCTAAGCCTAAATCTGCAGCCATTCGGCTAGCAATTTTCCCTCCCCCATGAACTAAAATTTTCTTTCCAGGGAGAGCAGCAAATTTCTCTAAAAAAGCATTTAAATCATTTTCACTATCAATGACATTACCACCGATTTTAATAATATTTAGTGCGCTATTTGACGACATGTATTCTCAATTATCACTTATTAAACGTTCAATTAAGAGCTCTTATTTGCTAAGCTCTTCAAGCATTCTTTTTAAGACCACTTGCGCAGCCCATACACGGTTTCCTGCTTCCTTAACGACTAATGAATTAGGGCCATCTAAAATTTCTGAGGCAAGCTCTAAATCACGACGTACAGGTAAACAGTGCATTACTTTAGCGTCATTAGTCAACGCTAACTTTTCATTATCTAACATCCAGTTTTCAGAAACGGGATATACTTGGCCATATTCCTTATAAGAAGACCAGTTTTTAACATATACAAAATCTGCATCCGCAAGACTTTCAGTAAGATTATTGGAAATATTCGCTCCAGGAGTGAACTCTTCCGCTAATTCATAACCCGAAGGATGCACGACTGTAAAGTCTATTAATCCCTCAGCTTGCGCTTGACACATCCATTCAGAGAAGGAGTTAGGCACAGCCTGCGGGAGTGCCTTAACATGCGGAGCCCAGGCCAATACAACCTTCGGTTTTCCAGGCTTCGACCAATTCTCAGTGATGGTAATGATATCTGTTAAACTTTGTAAAGGGTGTCTTGTAGCAGATTCTAAAGACACGACAGGAACTTTACAGAAGTTCATAAATTTATTGAATAGATCTTCCGAGTAGTCTTCTTCACGATCCTTTAATTTAGGAAAAGAACGGAGTCCTAAAATATCACAGTACTCCCCCATCACAGCAGCCGCTTCACGGATATGCTCTACAGTCGTACCATTCATCACTACGCCATCCTGAGTTTCTAAAGCCCAACCATCCTTGTCCATATTCATGACAATGACATTCATACCGAGGTTGAGTGCCGCCTTTTGCGTACTCATACGTGTACGTAGACTAGGGTTTAAGAATACTAAACCTAACATCTTATGTTTACCTAAAGCTTCATGGGCATTAGGTGCAGCTTTTAGCGCTAAGGCTTCATTTACAATCTCACCTATATTAGGGACATCTTTTACGGAGAAAAACTTGTTCATAATTAATATTAAGCTTGTTCTAAACGTTCTTTTAAAGCGGCTAAAAATTGATCAGCATGCGCTTTCGTAATATTTAAGGCAGGAAGTAAACGAATAACATTGGGCTTCGCTTCCCCTGTAAAAATTCTATTTTTCACTAAAAGATCTTTCTTGATATGGGCTAATTCTACCGGTAGTTCAATACCGATCATTAGTCCACGGCCACGAACTTCCAATATTTGGTCAAACTTCTTTAACTCCGCGATTAGATAGTCCCCTACTTCAGTAGCATTGGCTAATAAGTTATCCTGTTTGATCACTTCCAACACTGCAACAGCGGCAGCACATGCTAGGTGGTTACCACCAAAAGTAGTGCCTAACAAACCATAAGAAGCTTTAAATTTTGGAGCGATGGAGATGGCACCAAGAGGAAATCCATTTCCAATACCCTTAGCCATCGAATAGATATCCGCTTCTACCCCTGCCCAATCGTGGGCGTAAAACTGTCCCGTACGGCCATAACCACATTGTACAGAATCAGCAATATATACCGCATTATAGGCGGTCGTTAACGAGCGAATTAACTGTAGGAAGGATTTTGAGGCTTCGCGAATACCACCAACACCTTGAATACCTTCAATAATTACAGCGGAGATTTCATTTCCATAGCTTTCAAAAGCTGCTTGTAGGGCTGCTTCATCATTAAATGGCAAGAAGATAACATTATCAGTTTCATTTACTGGCGCTATGATACTAGGGTTATCAGTAGCAGCTACGGCTAAAGAAGTACGTCCATGAAAAGCTTTTGTGAAAGCGATTATTTTTTTACGACCGTTATAGAAAGAGGCTAATTTTAGCGCATTTTCATTTGCTTCAGCACCGGAGTTACATAAGAAAAGGTGGTAATCTTCCTTTCCAGAAACTTCACCTAGGAGCTGCGCTAATTGTTTTTGAATGGGAATTTCAATCGAATTGGAATAGAAGCCAATTTGATTTAACTGTTCCGTGATACGTTTTACATAGTGAGGGTGCGTGTGACCAATAGAGATTACCGCATGACCTCCGTAAAGGTCTAAATATTCATTTCCTTGCTCATCCCATACAGTGGAGCCTGCAGCTTTTACAATGTTAATGGGATTGACTGGATATACGTTAAATAAGTCCATTCTTAATAGATAAAATAGAAAGCCGACGAAAATAGATTCGATTATGGCAAATATAGGTAAGTTAAAAAATAAAAGCCTATTAAAAATCAAAAAAGCCTATCATCAGAGATGATAGGCTTTCTATTTCTTTAAAAAGGGTTAAATTAACCTTCTTTTTCTTCAGTTGCTGGAGCATCAGGAGTTGCATTTTCAGCAGCTTCTGGAGCTTCTTCAGTTTTTTTCGCTGCACGACGACGTGTAGTTTTCTTAACTGGAGCTTCAACTTTTGTAGTGTATACTTCGTTGTAATCTACTAATTCGATGAACGCCATTTCCGCGTTATCACCTAAACGGTTTTCCATTTTGATGATACGTGTATAACCTCCTGGACGAGTAGCTACTTTCTCAGAGATCTCACGGAACAAGATTGTTACCGCTTCTTTATCTTTTAAGTAAGAGAATACTGTACGACGAGAGTGCGTAGTATCGTTTTTAGCTTTTGTAATCAAAGGCTCCACATATTTACGTAAAGCTTTTGCTTTCGCTAATGTAGTAATAATACGTTTGTGTAATACCAATGAAGTAGCCATATTCGCTAACATCGCCTTACGGTGACTGTCAGTACGACCTAAATGGTTAATTTTTTTTCCGTGTCTCATGTTTATTTACGTGTTTGTGCATACCGTCTCTTACGAGGGAATTATGCAGCAGGTCGTTTAATTTTATTAATTATTCTTCGTCTAATTTATATTTAGACAAGTTCATTCCGAATGATAAACCTTTCGATTTAACCAATTCTTGAATTTCACTTAAAGATTTTTTACCAAAGTTTCTGAATTTCAACATATCAGCTACATCGTAAGTTACTAACTCCGATAATGAGCGAATGTCAGCTGCTTTTAAACAGTTTAAAGCACGTACAGAAAGATCTAAGTCAACTAATTCAGTTTTCAAGATTTTTCTCATATGTAAGATCTCTTCATCGACAACTTTTGTTTCTTCTTTCGTTTGAGACTCAAGAAGCATATTCTCATCAGAGAATAAGATAAAGTGTTGAATAAGGATTTTTGCTGCTTCTTTTAAAGCTTCCTCTGGGTGAATAGAACCATCAGTAGTAATATCTAACAACAATTTCTCGTAGTCAGTTTTTTGTTCTACACGGTAGTTTTCAATGGTATACTTAACATTCTTAATCGGCGTAAAGATAGAGTCGATAGCGATAATACCAACAGGTCCATCTACAACTTTATTCTCATCTGCATTTACATAACCACGACCTTTTGCTACACTCAATTCTACCTCGATGGTAACAGCGCTATCCATATTACAGATAACCATGTCTGGGTTTAAAACCGTAAAGTTGTTTGAGAATTTTGTGATATCTCCAGCTAAGAATTGATCTTGACCATTGATTACTACAAATATCTTTTCGTTATCACCTTGGTCACCAGTTTTCTTAAAACGGATTTGTTTTAAGTTTAAGATGATCTCAGTAACGTCTTCCACTACACCTTTGATAGTAGAAAATTCGTGAGAAACTCCTGAAAACCTTATCGACGTAATTGCATATCCTTCTAAAGAGGACAATAAAATACGGCGCAAAGCATTACCAATGGTCACACCAAAACCAGGCTCTAATGGACGAAATTCGAACGTACCATCAAAATCTGTAGACTTTTGCATGATAACTTTATCCGGTCTTTGAAATGCTAAAATTGCCATTTATATTCTTTTAAAGTTTTATTTGTAATAATAATTCCAATAGAATAGCAGATGCATAGTCCTATTTGGACTATGCAAGCTACTATTTTATTTATTATTTAGAGTATAACTCTACGATTAAGTTTTCTTTGATGTTCTCTGGAATCTCAGTTCTTTCAGGGTAGCTTAAGAAAGTACCAGAAAGTTCTTTAGCATTCCACTCTAACCAACTGAATTTGTTGATAGTGCGACCAGCTACAGAAGTAGCGATAGCTTCTAACGTTTGAGAACGCTCACGTACAGCGATTACATCACCTGGACGTAAGCTATATGATGGAATGTTAACAACTTCGCCGTTAACAGTAACGTGCTTGTGCGATACTAACTGACGAGCAGCAGAACGCGTAGGAGCGATACCTAAACGGTAAACCGTGTTATCTAAACGAGCTTCTAATAATTTTAAGAAGATCTCTCCTGTAATACCTTGTTTAGAGGCAGCTTTAGCGAATAAGTTAGCGAATTGACGCTCTAATACACCGTAAGTGTATTTTGCTTTTTGCTTTTCTAACAACTGAACTGCGTATTCAGATTGTTTACCTCTGCGTTTAGATGCTCCATGTTGTCCAGGAGGGTAATTTTTTTTCTCTAACGCTTTATCCGGGCCGAAAATCGGCTCTCTAAATTTACGGGCTATTTTGGACTTTGGTCCTGTATATCTTGCCATTTCTTTTGTAATTTAAAGTATCAGTCAACCTGAAGTTGACGAATCTTATCTTTAAAAAAATTAAACTCTTCTACGTTTTGGAGGACGACAACCGTTGTGAGGTAGTGGTGTAATATCTTTAATAAGAGTTACATCGATACCGACAGTTTGTAACGTTCTGATTGCTGATTCACGACCAGCACCAGGTCCTTTTACGAATACTTCTACTTTACGTAGACCTAAATCGTAAGCAACTTTACCACAGTCATTAGCTGCTTGACCAGCTGCGTACGGAGTATTCTTTTTAGAACCTCTGAAACCCATCTTACCAGCGCTTGACCAAGAGATTGTTTGACCTTGATTATTAGTCAAAGTAACAATGATATTGTTAAACGTCGCGTTGATATGAGCTTGACCAACAGGCTCAATAACTACGATACGTTTTTTGGTAGCTTTTTTAGTTTTAGCCATTTCAAAAATTATTATTTAGTAGCTTTTTTCTTGTTTGCAACAGTCTTACGTTTTCCTTTACGGGTACGTGAGTTGTTCTTAGTTCTTTGACCACGAAGTGGTAAGTGTTTACGGTGACGTAAACCACGGTAACAACCAATATCCATTAGACGTTTAATGTTCAATTGAATTTCCGAGCGTAAAGCGCCTTCTACTTTCAACTCATCGTTGATTAAAGTACGAATTGCACCTAATTGCTCATCATTCCAATCTTGAACTTTAACATCATGACTGATTCCCGCCTTATCTAAGATAAGCTCTGCTGTTGGACGACCGATACCAAAAATATAGGTAAGGCCGATAACACCTCTTTTGTTTTTAGGTAAATCTATACCTGCTATCCTTGCCATATAATATTAAGCGATTATTTTTAATTTCTAGACCTGGGGATACTCCTCCCACAGATCGTTATTAGTTTACAGAAAATAGTGTTAGTAAGAATTAACCTTGACGTTGTTTGTACTTAGGGTTCTTCTTGTTAATCACATAAACTTTTCCATTACGACGGATGATCTTACAGTCCGCGCTACGTTTTTTTATAGATGCTCTTACTTTCATGATATTAATTTCTTTTAAAAGCTTGCCTTAGTGAAGCTTACTTATAGCGATAAGTAATACGACCTTTAGACAAATCATATGGAGACATTTCTAATTTAACCTTATCTCCAGGTAAAATCTTGATATAATGCATGCGCATTTTACCAGAAATATGTGCAATAATTTCATGCCCATTTTCCAATTCTACCCTAAACATAGCATTAGAAAGTGCCTCTCTAATTATACCGTCTTGTTCAATTGAGGCTTGTTTAGCCATATCTTCTTGATTATTTTACGTTAAATAGCCTGATTAACAGGAGTGCAAAGATATACAAAAAATATTGTAAACCAATTACTTTTTGTTTAAAACTTTTTCGACTTCATCAAAGGTTAGCAAGACATCGGGTTTCCCTTTTCGAATTGCGACCATCTGTTCAAAGTGTGCTGAAAGCTTTCCATCTACGGTACTCACGGTCCATCCGTCTTCCCAAAATTTCACGCCAGCCTGACCAGCATTCACCATAGGTTCAATACAAATCACCAATCCTTCTTCTAATTTCGGACCTGAACCACGTTTACCAAAGTTTGGAACTTCCGGTTTCTCATGTAAATGATAGCCTACTCCGTGCCCTACTAACTCGCGTACAATACCGAAACCAAAGGGAGCGATATGCTCCTGAATGGCCGATGAAATATCCCCTACGCGTCTCCCAGCTACCGCTTGTTCAATTCCCTTGTACATGGACTCCTTGGTAACATCCAGAAGCAACTGTGCTTCTGCAGAGATCTCGCCTATCCCGAAGGTGTAGGCAGAGTCTGAAATAAACCCATTGAGGTTTACCCCACCATCTACAGAAACGAGGTCTCCCTCTTGGATAATATAATCCGAAGGAAAGCCGTGTACGATTTGATCATTCACTGAAATACACAGGGAATAAGGAAATCCGTGATAATTTAAGAACGCTGGCGTACCCCCATTGTCATGGGTAAAATCGTAAGCCAATTTATCAAGAGATAATGTACTGATACCAGGTTTAATTACCTTGGCAATTTCAGCAAGCAGGCTGGAAAGCACATTTGCTGACTTTCTAACCTGCTCAATATCTTCCTCAGATTTGTAATATACTTTAGACATGCTAAAGAGTTTTAAATTGCTGATTGATCAACACCTTCTACTGCTGCAGGCGTGCGCCCTTTAATGCGGCCAGTTTTCATTAACCCGTCATAGTGACGCATTAATAAGTGACTTTCAATTTGTTGCAAAGTATCCAACACAACTCCTACCAAAATCAATAGCGAGGTACCTCCGTAGAAGTGCGCAAATTGATTATTAATCCCAAATAAACTTGCGATTGCAGGTAAAATAGCGATGATAGCTAAGAAAATTGCTCCTGGAAAAGTAATGTTTGAAATTACTTGATCAATAAAAGAGCTCGTTTCTAATCCGGGTTTAATTCCGGGTACAAATCCACCATTTTTCTTCATGTCTTCCGACATCTGCTGAGGATTCACCATAATTGCCGTATAGAAGAACGTGAACGCGATAATTAAGAACGCGAAGGTTACATTATAGGCAACCGAAGTATAATCGCTTAGCGAGGTTAAAAACGGCGACTGTAGGGACGGAAAAAATTGGCTTAGCGACATCGGCACAAACATAATAGCTTGGGCGAAGATAATCGGCATGACACCGGCAGCATTAACCTTTAACGGAATATACTGTCTTACCCCACCTACTTGTTTATTTCCGACAATTTTCTTGGCGTATTGAACCGGAATTTTACGTACACCTTGGACGATTAATATCGTAAAGATTACGACAAAGAACAAGGCTAAAAACTCAAGTAATAAAGGAATTGGACCACCACCACCTTGACTCAAACGTGAAACCCATTCCGCAGTAACACCCGAAGGTAATTGCGCAATAATACCCGACATAATGATTAGGGAAATTCCATTACCGATACCTTTATCAGTAATTTTTTCACCTAACCACATAACGAATAATGTACCGGCCGTTAAAACGAATGCAGCTAAGATTGTAAACATTGGGTCAGCGATTGTTTTCGCCGAAGCATCCACTTGTGTTTTCACATAAGCGACAGCTTGAACGACCGTAATTGCTAACGTTAGGTAACGAGTAATCTGGGTCATTTTTTTACGACCAGACTCCCCTTCTTTCTGCATTTTCTGGAAATAAGGTACCGCGATGCCCAGTAATTGGACAACGATAGACGCCGAGATATAGGGCATAACACCTAAAGCAAAGATTGCTGAGCGGGAGAATGAACCTCCGGCAAACATATCTAAAAGGCCTAGAAGACCTTCTTTATTGCCAGCAACAAGCGCGTTAGGATCAACACCTGGTAATACCACGTGACATCCAATACGGTAAATCAGAAGGAATAAGAAGGTATTTAGAATACGCGTTCTTAGGTCTTCAATTTTCCAAATATTGGTTAAGGTTGTGATTAGTTTCTTCATGTATTAAAGGGTTACGATAGAACCGCCTGCAGCTTCAATAGCTTTTTGAGCAGAAGCGGAGAACGCATGCGCTTTAACTTCAACTTTTGCTGTTACTTCACCACGACCTAAAATTTTGATTTTATCATTTTTAGATACAAGGCCTGAAGTTTTTAAGAATTCGAAATCTACAATCGTTAAACTGTGTTTCTCAACTAAAGCTTGTACAACATCTAAGTTAATACCTACATATTCTACACGGTTTAAGCTTTTGAAACCAAATTTAGGCACGCGACGTTGTAATGGCATTTGACCACCTTCGAAACCAATTTTCGTTGAGTGACCTGAACGAGAACCAGCACCTTTGTGACCACGAGTGGAAGTACCACCACGACCAGAACCAGTACCACGACCAATACGTTTGCTAGATTTAATCGAACCTTTTGCAGGTTTTAAATTACTTAAATTCATTTTTACTTGATTGTGTTATGCCTTCGCTTTCACTAAACAGGACATAACGATTAAACATTATTTATTAATAACAAGGAATGGAAAGGTCCCGAGAGTCCTTTCCATTTGTAATATTAAATAGTTTCGATAGCTACTAAGTGGTTCACTTTACGCACCATACCAATGATGGATGCTGTAGCTTCAACTTCTACTGAGTGGTTGATACGTTTCAAACCTAAAGCCTCAATAGTTTTCTTTTGGCGCTCGCTTCTGTCGATAACGCTCTTTATCTGGGTGATTTTAATTTTTGCCATGATATTAACCGTTAAATACTTTGTTTAAATCGACACCGCGGTGTTGTGCTACTGTGTATGCATCGCGCATTTGTGCTAACGCTAAGATCGTTGCTTTAACCACGTTGTGTGGGTTAGAAGATCCTAAAGATTTCGCTAATACGTCTTTGATACCAGCAGACTCTAATACTGCACGCATCGCACCACCTGCTAAAACACCTGTACCATTGATAGCTGGTTTAATTAAAACCGAGCCACCAGAGTATTTACCGTGTTGAGGGTGAGGTACTGTACCATTAATAATAGGAACTTTTACTAAGTTTTTCTTAGCGTCATCAATTCCTTTAGTGATAGCTTCTGTAACCTCTTTTGCTTTACCTAAACCGTAACCTACGATACCGTTTTCGTCACCTACAACAACGATTGCAGAGAAACTGAAAGTACGACCACCTTTGGTTACTTTAGCTACACGTTGGATACTTACTAAGCGATCTTTTAATTCGATTTCGCTTGCTTTTACTCTTTTTATATTGCTTAATGCCATTTCTCTTTGTGATTAAAAGTCTAAACCGCCTTCGCGAGCACCTTCAGCCAAAGATTTGATACGGCCATGGTATAAGTACCCATTACGGTCAAAAACTACTTTACTAATTCCTGCAGCTACTGCTTTTTCGGCAACTAATTTACCGACAGCTTTAGATTGCTCAACTTTATTTCCTGTTACCGTGAAGTCTTTAGATAAAGATGAAGCAGATACTAAAGTAATACCAGCAACGTCATCAATAATTTGCGCATAAATTGCTTTATTGCTTCTAAAAACTGATAAACGAGGACGTGCAGTTGATCCACTCAGGTGTTTTCTGATTCCTTTTTTAATTCGCTCTCTGCGAGATGATTTTTTTACTGCCATGGTTATTATTTTTTAGCTGATTTACCTGCTTTTCTTCTTAATACTTCACCTGCAAACTTGATACCTTTTCCTTTGTAAGGCTCTGGTTTACGGAATCCACGGATTTTCGCCGCGATTTGACCTACTAATTGTTTGTCAACAGATTCTAATGTGATAACTGGGTTTTTACCCTTTTCAGCAGTAGTAGTAACTGTAATTTCCTTCGGCAATACAAAAACGATCTGGTGAGAGAAACCTAAAGTTAACTCTAAAACGTTACCAGTGTTTGAAGCACGGTAACCCACACCTACTAATTCTTGTGTAGTTTTGTAACCTTCAGTTACACCGATTACCATGTTGTTCAATAAAGAACGGTATAATCCGTGTAAAGCTTTGTGTTTCTTTTGTTCAGTTGGACGTGTTACTAATAAGTTGCCCTCTTCTTGAGCTACTGTAATATCACGGTCAACTTGTTGCGTTAATTCGCCTTTTGGCCCTTTAACTGTAACTAAATTTTTATCAGATACAGTTACCGTTACACCCGCAGGTATAGCGATAGGCGCTTTTCCAATTCTTGACATTCTGTGTGTGTTTTTCCTAGATTAATAAACGTAACATAAAACTTCACCACCAACATTTTGTAAGCGAGCTTCTTTATCTGTCATTACACCTTTCGATGTAGATAAGATAGCGATACCCAAGCCATTCAAAACTCTTGGCATGTTGTCAATACCTGCATATTTTCTTAAACCAGGTTTACTCACACGTGTCAATGTGCGAATAGCCGGGATTTTGCTAATTGGATTGTATTTCAAAGCGATTTTAATCGTTCCTTGTACAGCCGCTTCTTCGAATTTGTAATTAGCAATGTAACCTTTGTCAAAAAGTACTTTCGTAATTTCTTTCTTTAGGTTCGATGCAGGAATTTCTACAACCCTGTGGTTGGCCTTAATGGCATTCCTTACTCGTGTAAGGTAATCCGCTATTGGATCTGTATTCATTGTATGATTGAGATTGTGACACCGGTTTCCACGCATTTGCGGGGACCTATTGTCGGTTAATAATTTTTAACATAAAAAACCCTGATGATATCCGAAGGATATCACCGGGGCAAAATTAAGTATTTTATTGATATTACCAAGAAGCTTTTTTCACCCCTGGGATTTTTCCGTCTAAAGCCATCTCACGGAATGTTACACGAGAGATACCGAATTGACGCATATATCCTTTAGGACGTCCTGTTAATTTACAACGGTTGTGTAAACGAACTGGAGAAGCATTTTTAGGTAATTTGTCTAAAGCTACATAATCACCAGCTGCTTTTAAAGCAGCACGTTTATCAGCATATTTAGCTACCAATTTAGCGCGTTTTACTTCGCGAGCTTTTAAACCTTCCTTAGCCATTGTCTTGAGTATTTTGATTTTTAAATGGTAAACCGAATTGTTTCAACAATTCTAAAGCTTCTACATCTGTTCCAGCTGAAGTAACAAATGTAATATCCATACCTTGGATTTTATTGATTTTGTCAATATTAATCTCAGGGAAGATAATTTGTTCAGTGATACCTAAGTTATAGTTACCTCTACCGTCAAAACCTTTTTCGTTAATACCACGGAAATCGCGGATACGAGGAAGAGAAACAGCGATTAAACGATCTAAGAATTCGTACATGTTGTTATCGCGTAAAGTTACACGTACACCAACAGGCATACCTTTACGTAATTTAAAGTTCGAGATATCTTTTTTCGATTTCGTTGATACTGCTTGTTGACCTGTGATCGTTGAAATTTCAGAGATAGCAGCATCGATTAACTTCTTGTCAGAAGTCGCACCACCTACACCTTGTGAAATAACAATTTTCTCAAGTTTAGGAACTTGCATAACGCTTTTATACTGGAATTTTTCTTTAAGTGCTGTACGGATATCTTCCGCATATTTCACTTTTAATCTTGGTACGTAAGTCATTATTTAATTTCCTCCCCTGATTTTTTTGCGATACGAACAATTTTACCATCTGCATTCACTTTACGACCTACGCGAGTAGGAGTTCCTGTTTTAGGATCGATTAAAGCGATGTTAGAAATGTTAATAGCAGCTTCTTTTTCAATAATACCACCATTAGGGTTAGCTGCACTAGGTTTAGTGTGTTTTTTCACTTTATTAGCACCTTCCACGATAGCGCGGTTAGAATCTACTAATACCTGTAAAACTACTCCCTGAACACCTTTAGAGCTACCAGCGATAACTTTCACTAAATCACCTTTTTTAATCTTGATTTTGTGAGTTGTTGTTTGTTTTGTTGCCATAATTATAAAACCTCCGGTGCTAGTGATACAATTTTCATGAACTGTTTTTCACGTAACTCTCTAGCAACTGGGCCAAAGATACGTGTTCCACGTGGTTCATCATTATTATTTAATAATACCGCTGCATTGTCATCGAAACGAATGTAAGAACCATCTTTACGACGGATTTCTTTTTTCGTACGAACAACTACTGCTTTAGAAACCGAACCTTTTTTCACGTTTCCAGAAGGTATTGCGCTTTTCACGGTAACAACGATTTTATCACCGATCGATGCATAACGCTTGCGCGTTCCGCCCAATACACGGATTACTAAAACTTCTTTAGCACCGCTATTGTCAGCTACATTTAGTCTTGATTCCTGTTGTACCATTATTTAGCTCTTTCTAAAATTTCTACTAATCTCCAATTCTTAGTCTTACTCAGCGGACGAGTTTCCATAATTAATACCGTATCGCCGATACCGCAGGTATTAGTTTCGTCATGAGCTTTAAATTTAGTAGTTTTTTTAACGAACTTACCATAGATCGGGTGTTTCACTTTACGTTCAACCGTTACTACGATAGACTTGTCCATTTTGTTGCTAACTACTAAGCCGATTCTTGTTTTTCTTAATTGTCTTTCCATTACGACTTCAATTATAGTGCCTCAGCGGCTGTTTCAACTTTGGCTGCTGCAGTACGTTTCGTTTGCTCAGTCGTTAAACGAGCGATGCTACGACGTGCTACTTTGATCACACTAGGGTTCTCAATTGCAGAAACAGCATGTGCAAATTTCAATTTGCTAAGGGCAGCTTTCTCTTCAACAAGACGTGCTGCTAATTCCTCATTTGATAATTCTAAAATTTCTGAATTTTTCATTTGTATTTCAGTATTAGTTTGGGTTATCACGTAAGTTTTATAGTAGCCTTAGGAGTAACGGTCCTAAGGCTTAAACTGTATGACATTACCAAAATTTATGCTTCTACGAAGTCTCTTCGTATCACAAACTTAGTTTGAACCGGAAGTTTTTGAGCTGCAAGACGTAATGCTTCTTTAGCTACTTCTAAAGATACACCTTCTGCTTCAAATAACATACGGCCTGGGCGTACGACTGCAACCCAGTATTCTGGAGCACCCTTACCTTTACCCATACGTACCTCTGCAGGCTTTTTCGTAACGGGTTTGTCAGGGAAAATACGGATCCACACTTGACCTTCACGTTTCATAAAACGAGTCACCGCAATACGCGCTGCTTCGATTTGACGAGAAGTGATCCATGCGGCCTCCATTGACTTGATACCAAAAGATCCGAAAGCTAACTCCGCTCCACGAGAAGCGTTACCTTTCATGCGGCCTTTTTGCATCTTTCTGAACTTTGTTCTTTTTGGCTGTAACATGTTCGTATTCTAATTAAATATCTGCCTTGCGGCAGAATTTTGTTGAAATCTATTTAAATTAACCTCTTTTAGCACCACCACCACGGTTTTGGCCTTGACCACCGCGATTGTTACCACCACGACCACCTTTACGGTTGTCACGACGTTGCTCACCACCTTCAGTACGTGATTTTACACCCGCACCAGCACCTTGATTTGGCGATAAGTCAGGTTTACCATAAACCTCACCTTTACAGATCCAAACTTTGATACCGATTTTACCGTATGTAGTCAACGCTTCTGCTAATGCATAGTCGATGTCAGCACGTAATGTATGAAGTGGAGTTCTACCTTCTTTGTACTGCTCAGAGCGCGCCATTTCAGCACCACCTAAACGACCAGAACACATGATTTTGATACCCTCAGCACCCATACGCATTGTCGAAGCGATTGATGTTTTCATTGCACGACGGAATGAAATTCTTGCTTCTAATTGCTTAGCGACACCTTCTGCTACTAATTTAGCATCTAATTCAGGACGTTTGATCTCGAAAATGTTAATTTGAACATCTTTCTTAGTGATTTTCTTTAACTCTTCTTTGATCTTGTCAACTTCCTGACCGCCTTTACCGATAACGATACCTGGACGGGCTGTGTGAATAGTAACTGTGATACGTTTTAAAGTTCTTTCAATAACAACTTTTGCTACGCCACCTTTTGCTATACGAACAGAAAGATATTTTCTGATTTTTTCGTCTTCAACTAATTTATCGGAATAGTTTTTTCCTCCGAACCAATTAGAATCCCAACCTTTGATGATTCCTAATCTGCTTCCTATTGGATTTGCTTTTTGTCCCATTTCTAATAAATTAGTTTTGTTGAATATTATTAACGCTATCAACGATCAAAGTTACGTGATTCGAACGTTTACGAATTCTGTAACCACGACCTTGTGGAGCTGGACGTAATCTTTTCAATTGACGACCACCACCTACTGATACTTCTTTAACAACTAACTGGCTAGCCTCTACAGACTCACCTTCATTTTTAGATTCCCAATTCTTGATCGCAGATAATAATAATTTCTCTACGCGAATTGCAGCTTCTTTACTTGAGTGTTTCAAAATGTATAAAGCATTTTCTACTTTCTCACCACGAATTAAGTCTACCACTAAACGCATCTTACGAGGCGAAGTAGGGCAGTTTAATAATTTGGCAGTAGAAGCTCCACCTACTTGAGCTTTCTCTTGCTCTTTACGCTGTCTAATGATGACAGACTTCTTTAGTTTTTTTGTTGCTTCCATTACCTATTATTTTTTCTTTTCTGCGTGGCCTCTGAATGTACGCGTAGGCGCGAATTCACCAAGTTTGTGACCTACCATATTCTCTGTTACATAAACAGGGATAAATTTATTCCCGTTGTGCACTGCGAAGGTGTGGTTAACAAAATCCGGAGAAATCATTGATCTACGAGACCAAGTTTTGATAACTGACTTTTTGTTAGTTTCATTCATAGAAAGAACTTTTCTCTCTAAGTTGTGATCGATATAAGGACCTTTTTTAATTGAACGAGCCATTATTTTTTCCTTCTCTCAATGATGTAACGATTCGATGTTTTCTTCTTGTAACGTGTCTTGAAGCCTTTAGCTAACACGCCTGTACGTGAGCGTGGTTGACCTCCTGAAGTACGACCTTCACCACCACCCATAGGGTGATCGACAGGGTTCATAGCAACACCACGAACGCGTGGACGACGACCTAACCAACGTTTACGACCAGCTTTACCTAACACTTGGATAGAACGCTCACCGTTAGAAACGGATCCGATTGTAGCCACACAAGTTAATAAGATCATACGAGTCTCACTTGAAGGTAACTTAATGATCGCATACTTTCCATCACGAGCTGACAATTGCGCGTACGTACCTGCCGAACGAGCGATTGAACCACCTTGACCTGGGTTTAATTCAATATTGTGAATGATTGAACCCAATGGAATGTTTGCTAATGGTATTGTATTTCCAATTTCTGGAGCTGCTGTTTCGCTCGCTACTACTGTCATACCTACAGTTAAACCTGTTGGTGCGATAATGTAACGTTTCTCACCATCTGCATAATGCAATAATGCAATACGTGCAGTACGGTTAGGATCGTATTCGATCGTAGCTACTGTTGCTGGAATCTCTTTTTTATCACGTTTGAAATCGATTAAGCGGTACACTTTTTTGTGACCACCACCAATATAACGCATTGTCATTTTACCGGACTGATTACGTCCACCTGATCTTTTGTTGCTTCCTACTACTAACGTTTTTTCAGGAACGTTTGTAGTAACGTCAGAATAGTCAGCGCCTACTCTGAAACGGGTACCAGGGGTTACCGGTTTGAATCTTTTAACTGCCATCTCTTATTATATAGTACTGTAAAAGTCAATAGTTTCGCCGTCTTTAACTGTAACGACAGCTTTTTTATACTTAGGGCTTCTTCCAGATACGAAACCTGCTTTTGTGTAACGGCTTTTTGCTTTACCAGCAACAACCGAAGTGTTAATCGCGGTAACAGTTACACCAAACATTGCTTCAACAGCTGTTTTAATCTGAATTTTGTTTGCTCTGTGATCCACTTTGAAAGCGTAACGGTTGAATTTCTCCGTTAATTGTGAAGCTTTCTCAGTTAAGATAGGTTTTTTAATAATGTCCATATTACTTAGCTAGTGCCTCCTCCAAAGTTTTAACAGAATCTGTCGTTAATAACAATTTAGTTGCGTTTAACACATCAAATGTATTCAATTGATCTGCCGTTACAACTTTTGCTTTCTTCAAGTTTCTGCTTGATAAATAAACGTTGTTATTTTGCGCTGGTAAAACTAATAAAGTTTTTTCCGTAGCTACATTTAACGCTGCTACTAAAGACGCATAGTTTTTAGTTTTTGCATCGCTAAAGTCAACTGCATCTAAAACAACGATGTTGTTTTCAGCAGCCTTGTAACTTAACGCTGATTTACGTGCTAATTGTTTCAATTTTTTGTTCAATTTGAAAGAATAGTCACGTGGTTGAGGACCGAATACACGACCACCACCATTAAACAATGGAGACTTAATAGAACCCGCACGAGCACCACCAGTACCTTTTTGTTTGTGTAATTTACGAGTTGAACCCGCGATCTCATTACGTTGCTTAGACTTGTGAGTACCTTGGCGTTGATTCGCTAAATACTGTTTAACATCTAAATAAATTGCGTGATCGTTAGGCTCTACAGCGAAAACTGACTCAGGAAGCTGCACCTTGGCACCTGTTTCTTGTCCTGATAAATTTAATACTTTTACTTCCATCTCTTATTTGTCTAAGATTACGTAAGAACCTTTAGCTCCTGGAATGGAACCACTAACAACGATTAAGTTTTGATCAGCGTATACTTTCAATACTTGTAAGTTTTGAACTTTTACTCTGTCGCCACCCATACGACCTGCCATACGCATTCCTTTGAATACGCGAGAAGGCCAAGATGAAGCACCTAACGAACCCGGCGCACGTAAACGATTGTGCTGACCGTGAGTCGCACCACCTACACCACCAAATCCATGACGTTTCATTACACCTTGGAAACCTTTACCTTTTGAAGTACCGACTACGTCAACGTATTCGCCTTCTTCGAAAAGTGTAACGTCAATAACGTCACCAAGTTGTTTTGCATCTGGGAAAGTTTTAAACTCAACCAGCTTACGCTTAGGCGTTGTGTCTGCTTTCGCAAAATGCCCTTTTAAAGACGCCGTAGTGTTCTTCTCTTTCTTCTCATCGAAGCCTAGTTGAACAGCGGAATAGCCATCTTTGTCTTCCGTACGTATCTGCGTAACCACGCACGGTCCAGCTTGTATCACTGTACATGGGATGTTTTTCCCATCAGTATCGAACAAGCTTGTCATTCCTACTTTTTTACCAATAATTCCTGACATGTTGTAAATTAATTAATTAAAAGTCCATCGAAGCAGTAGGGCTTCGTTCAAGACATACTATCCCCATTAAGGGACTGCAAAATTACAAAGTTTTTTCTAAGTATCAAAGAATTAGTCAATTATTTTTTAAATTTATTTAGTTCCCCCCCCTGATCTGCAGCGAAATTTCTTTTCCTTAAGCCCCACCGTTTTTTCGACTGCGCTCCATATATTCGGAAGGATTTAACGAAAAATGTTTTTTGAATTCCTTGCTAAAGTATTTTCGATCGGAAAATCCTACGCTATAAGCGACCTCAGCAACAGCCATCCCCTGCTCCAATAAGGAAGCCCCCGCAGTCAACCGCATGGCCTTAACGTAATTATGAACGGAATAGCCCGTTATAAACTTCAGCTTCTTATATAATACCGGCTGACTCATGCCCATCTCCCGTGCGATGTCCTCCACCTGTAGATCCGTCTGCGAAAGCTGCTCATTAATATAGGTATTCAGCTGATGGATAAATTCCTGATCTGGACCTGCCCCAACCTGTGGCTTAGCAATTTCAAAAGAAGCACGATTCTGCGCTGTAAGGCGTAAGAGATTTTGAATTGTCAGTAACAGGATATGCGCCGAAAATGGCTTTGAAAGATAGGCGTTTGCTCCCGCAGCCAAGCCCTCAATCTGCTGCTCCTCGGCAGATAGTGCCGTCAGCATAATAATAGGAATATGAGACGTGCTGGAGTCAGCCTTTAACTTCTTAGCTAAACTTAAGCCCGACTCCAAGGGCATCATTACATCCGTCACAATCAGGTCTGGCAAGCGGCGCTTAGCCAGCGCAAAGCCCTCCTGCCCATCGGCAGCCTCCAAGACCTCATAGTAACTCCCCACAATACTTTTTATCAACTCCCGCAGCTCCCGATTGTCCTCTACCAAAAGGAGTGTGCTCTGCAAACTATTTTCAAGAAACCCCTCCATATAAAGGGAATCATCACGCTTCACAACAGGCTCCCCCACGGCCTCCTGAATAACCGCATGCCCCAGCGCCGTATAATGCGCCGTTCCCAAGGGTAGGCTCAGTGTAAATGTCGTTGTATAAAGCCCATCTACGGGAATGCTCTCAAAAGTTAATGTCCCCCCGTGAAGCTCCATAATCTCCTTCGACAATAGCAGCCCGATACCCGTACTGCCATCTTCCATAATCCCTGCATGTGCACGGTAGAAAGGGCTGAATATCGCTGCCTGCTGAGCGGCTGCAATACCCAGCCCATTATCGACCACCTGAATCTGCAAGTGCTGGCCCTGCGTCCGCACCTGTAGGTACACCGTACCATTTTCAGCACTATATTTAATCGCATTAGACAATAAATTATTAATTACTTTACGCAGCTGCCGCTCATCGAAGTAAACGGCGGATACCGGCGGGATATCAGCCAGGAAATAATGGATATTCTTCTGCCATGCCAAGTCTGAGAACAAATAGAAAATCTCCTCTAAATAGGTAGGTAAATCCACCTGTTGCACATCCAACTTTTGCTTGCCGGCCTCTATTTTCCTAAAATCTAAAATCTCATTTATTAAAAACCGCAAGCTTTGTGCATTCTTATGTACATTCCGCAGTTTGAGCTGCGTGGCAGGCAGCGCCTCCGTCTCCCGTAAAAGCTGCTCCATAGGCGCTAAGATCAATGTCAACGGCGTACGGATCTCATGCGAAATCATAGAAAAGAAATGAAGCCTAAATTTCAGCTCCTTCTCCGATTTCTGATGCAGTGCGCGAGCGATACGGGTATTTATAATGTATCGAAGCAGCATCACCAGCAGCAGCAGATACGTCAAATAAGCCCACCAGGTCTTCCAAGGGGCTGGCAGCACCTCAATGACCAACTCCTGCGCCCGCGGATTCCACAAGCCATCATTATTGGCACCATTAATATATAAGGTGTAGGTCCCCGCAGGAATATTCATATAGGTAATATGTGGCTGCTGCGTAGTCTTCCAATCGCTGTCCACCCCTTTTAGAAAATAGGCATACTGATTCTTCTGGGGGATGGTATAGTTGAGGACAGCAAAATCGATACTGAAGACATCCTGATTATATGCTAAGCGTATTTTCTTTGTTTCAGCAAGCGATTTCTTTAGGATCCCTGTCGCATCTCCAATGCTAACTTTACGATCCAAGAGTGCGAGCCCTGTAAAAAGAACTTTTGGAGCCTCCCTATTAAATTTTATTTGTGTGGGGTCTATAATAACGAGTCCATCTAGGCTACCAAAATATAAATTGCCACGCGCATCTTTATAGTAAGAGCGCTCATTAAACTCATTTGTTGGCAACCCATCCTCTTTACTCAGGAAATGTTGCTGATGCGTCTTTAAGTGATAACTGTATAAGCCATTCTGTGTACTTATCCAAAGCATATCCTGACTTTTTAAAAGCCCTACAAGATTGACATTCGGATGTATCTTCGGCTGATAGCTGGTGGCCTGCCCCGTCTTACGATGGATATATAGGATACGCTTATCATCGATGATAGCCAAGAGATTTTGCTGCTCATCAAATGTTAAGGCGGTCACATTATGTGCCTTCCCTGCAGCGACTCTATAGATATAGGGGGCATCTGGCTTCTTGTAAAAAAGCCCTGCTGAGGTCGCTATGTACAATAGGCCATCTTGCGCTTGCAGCAACTTATGAATGGTGCGCCCTTGCAGGCTGACACTTTTAATTTTCTTTGTCTGCTCATCAAATTCAAGAAGCCCGGCATTACTTCCCAGCCACAGCTGCTTATTGCGATCCTTAAAAATGGAGAATAGATAGTTTTGGGGAGCGCCTATGGCAGTCCTATCGAGGTAAGATTGCAGTGTTCCTGTAGCACGCGCATAGGTGTTAAAGCCTCCGCCATAGGTCGCCATATAAACCTGCTGCTGCAGGCTGTCGACATAGATGTCTTTGACCAAATTGGAGGATAGCTGCTTGCTAATATGCAAAATTTTGGAGCCATCTTTAGGGAAATAGTTTACCCCCTCGGCCTCTGTACACACCCATAATCCATCAGCGTCCTCTTGCATAGCAGAAATAATATTACTTGATGCAGCATGCAGATCAGCGGGTTTAATTATGGAAAATGGTTTGCTTACCGGATTTAGGATGGTTAAACCCCCATAATAGGTACCAATAAAAATAATCCCTTGCTTAGACTCATAGATATCATAAATAGAATTCTGACTTAAGCCTTTTTTATCGGGAGAGCTCTGATAATGACGCACGCTCTTACGCTTATAGTCGTAAGAAGTCATGCCTCGCAAAGTACCTATAAGCACCCGTTGCTTGGCATCTATATGCACTTTACGTACTTTATTGGAAGTCAACAATCCATTTTCCTGAGATAGTTGCTGTAAGACACCCTGATCGTCCTGATAAAATACCCCCGCATTGGCCGTGCCCAACCACAGCCGATGTGAGCTATCAAAAGCAATGCTGCTGACATAATCTTTATGTTGCTTATAAATGCGGTCTTCTACCTGCTGCGTAAGCTTTGAGTTTGCTTCCCCAAGGATGGAAAACTTCGCCTTACCGGCCATATAAAGTGCTTTGCGAACAGGGTGTGCCGCAATATCAGTCGCAGTAAATGCGGTTAGTAGCGGTGTTAGCTTAAAGGTTTGGTTTTCCACCCGATAGACAGCGTGACTAGTGCCGACATAAATCTGCCCCTGCGGAAGCTTCGTGATAGCAGTGATATTATCAGCTAACAGCAGTTTTCCACGAGGGTCAAAGCCCTTTATATAACGCTCATGGCGCTGATCATAGATTAACAACCCTTCATTGGTACCAATATAAAGGTTATTGTCAGCGTCAAAGCCAATTTTTGTGATGTAATACCTTGGGGGAATTCCTAGTTCATCCAGCATGGGCACTAAGGTTGCGGCATTATAGCGATGGATTTGATTTACCCCGGCAAACCAAAGCATGCCATCGGCATCGGCACTAATAGAGAGAATAGCGCTCTTTGCGAGTCCCTGCTCCACGCCAATATAGGAAAACTGATAGTTTTCCTGCGCAATTGCAGGCCTACAGAAAAAACTGAGAATGACCCCTAACAAAATTGACTTGCAGAGAATCGCACGCTTATGCATCATGATTTATAAATTGGTAATTCTTCATAAAGTACTAAAAAATATCACTTTAAAGAAGAATATTTAGAAATTTACCCCTATTTACTTAGATTATTACCCTTTCAGAACAACAGCTTTTCGACAATTTTGTGCTATAAACTTAGCCATGCATACGCCAATATGCATGGTACAAACCCCTAAATTATGAAGCATACTTATCATTTTTTAAGCATGTTCCTTTTACTTGTATTTTGTAGCCACAGCTATGGGCAGAATTATACGGTAACAGGGACTGTAAAGATTGCATCCGGCGAAGCTATTGCGGGTGCTTCCATCAAAATCGTGGGCGCCTCCACATCGGCCTCCACCAATGCCGAAGGACGCTTCACACTACAAGTGGAGCCCAACGCGACCTTAGAAGTGAGCTACCTGGGGTTTCTAACTCAAAAGGTTGCTGTAAACAACCAAAAAGAAGTCTCCATAACCTTAACACAAAATGAATCCTCCCTAGAGGAAGTAGTAATTGTAGGATATGGGGCCCAGAAGAAGGAAAACCTCACAGGCTCCGTCGCCGCGATTTCTGGAAAAGCCCTGGAAAATAGATCCCTGACCAATGTTTCCTCTGCCCTTGCGGGGCAAGCTGCTGGCGTCTTTGTGCGCCAAGGGTCTGGAAGACCGGGATCGGATGGCGCCACCATTCGTATTCGTGGAACAGGAACGCTAAATAATGCTGACGCCCTAGTCGTCGTGGATGGGATTATTGGTGTCATGGATGCTGTAAACCCCAATGACATCGAGTCTATATCCGTCTTGAAAGATGCCGCTTCGGCAGCTATCTATGGGGCGCAGGCAGCGAATGGCGTAATTCTAATAACAACGAAAAAAGGTCGAAATGCGCAGCCTCAGATAAACTACACAGGCATTGTCTCCATGACTCAGCCCAGCAATATGCCGGAGTTTATTGCTGACTATGTACGCCATATGGAGCTCTATAACGAAGGAGCGACGAATATTGGACAGGCAGCACCCTACCAACAAAGTACCGTAGACTTATGGAAAGAAAAAAATAAAGACCCCAATGCGCTCAATGAATTTGGGTACCCCAATTACGTCGCTTACCCCAATACCAACTGGGGGAAAGAAATTTTTGAGAACAACCTGATTCAGAATCATAATATCTCCGTCCTTGGGGGCGCAGAACGTGTCAGCTATAATATCTCCAGCAGATTTATGAATAACCCTGGAATTATGGCTAAAACAGGATTTAAACGCTATGAAACACGTGCTAATATTGAAACTAAAGTCAAAGACTTCTTAGTCCTTGGGACCCAAACTTTCGCATCCATAGAAAATAGAGAAAAGGGAAACGTCGACAATTTATTTAACTTCTTACGTCAGTCTACACCGGGGGTATACCCTTTTTATGATGGAAAATATGGGGGTGCCGCAGCGCCTGATGAAGCCCCAATATTGAATAATCTACAAACGTATCTCGATGGAACAAGTGGTAAAGACCAACGTACACGTATTAACAGCACCTTATACGGCCGTCTAAATTTTATGAAAGGCTTAACCTTGGAGTCTAAAGTCAACTACCAAATGCGGATGCAGGAGGAGACTTCTTACACAAACCCCATCTCAAGATGGAACTTTAACACCAATAGCATCGTCGCTGAGGGATTAATCCCTTCCTCGCTAACGACAGCACAAGGGTATAATAAGAATTACACCTTAACATTCGATAATGTCCTACGCTACTCGGCGGAGGTAAATAAGCATCAGTTTGGCGCCTTGGTAGGTCATAATGAATACTATTACAACTACTATGACTTTTCCGCTACAAAACGTGGGCTTATTGATGCTTCTATTAATAATATTGGCTCCGGCACAGAAATGGCGGGCATAACAGGCACAGAATATGACCGCAGCATGCGCTCTTTCTTTGGGCGTGTAAACTACAACTATGCGAATAAATACCTCGTTGAAGTAAATGTCCGTCGCGATGCTTCCTCCCGCTTTGGATCGGACTTCCAGTGGGGAACATTCCCTTCCTTCTCGGCAGCATGGCGCCTTTCGGAAGAGCCTTTTATGCAAGGTGTAAACCGCTATATCCAAAACTTAAAAATCCGTGCCTCCTGGGGTAAATTAGGAAACGACGCTGCGGGAGATTACGATTGGCAAGCAACTTACGGACCTGTAAATTACTCCTTCGGGGGAGCGCAGACGGCAGCATTGCGCCAAAGTAAGATCGCCAATCCGCAATTAAAGTGGGAGACATCAACGGTATCTGGCATAGCCACAGAGTTTAACTTATTTAAGAATAAAGCTACTGTAGAAATAGAATATTATAACCGCCATACGAGTGATATCCTAACGGTACTTCCTATTCCACTTACCAATGGAACCATTAGTGCTGCAACCGTAAATGCGGGCGCTGTATTAAACCGAGGTGTGGAGGTAAACTTAGGCTGGAAGGATCAGCGTGGAGACTTCAGCTATGGATTCGCCGGAAACTTTGCCTATAATTTCAATCAGGTAACCAAGTTTAAGGGAAAATTAACGGAAGGCTGGCAAACGGTCAATAATGCTGAAGTCTACCAAAGTAATATCGGGGATGTTTCCAGTGGCGACCTCAACCGCATCCTAGAAGGTTACGGTATTAATGAATATTACTTACGCAGCGTCTACAAAGGCGATGGCAGCTATCAGCATTCCGATGGTTCCGTCAATATCCTTGGGGGACCGGAATCAGGAATGATCCGTACGCAGGCAGATATGGAATGGGTAGAAGCGATGAAGACTGCGGGCTATTCATTTTCACCTATCAATAATCTTGGTAAAGCGCAGCTCTATTACGGGGATTTAATCTTCGCCGATTTAAATGGGGATAAAATCTATGGTAATAATTTCGATAGACGCTTTACCGGAACGCGCTCGGAGCCGAAATATACCGTTGGATTTTCAGCAAATATGGCCTTCAAAGGGATTGACATCTCCATGGTCTGGTCTGGTGGATTCGGCATGCAATATTATTGGAATGCGGAAGGGTATAACAATTCGATTGTCAGAAATGGTAATGGTATAGCCACCCGCATTGCTGATGATCATTACTACTACAATGATGCAGACCCTATGGATAGTAAAAACAGCGTAAATGGGCAGTTTCCACGTTTAAAATACAATGGTGACAATATCAATAATGCGCTCAGTGACTTTTGGCTATACAATGCTTCTTACATTAAGCTGAGAAATATTCAGGTAGGCTATACATTGCCGAAAACATGGCTTAACAACTTAAAATTACAGAACGCAAGAATTTATTTTACCGGAGAGAATCTATTTACAATAACAAAGTTTCCAGGTCTAGATCCTGAAATTGGCGCAGGGGTAGGCTACCCTACGATGCGTCAGTATGCCTTAGGTTTAACGATAGGCTTTTAATTTTTAGAATTTTAACGTATGAACTCCTCAACAACTCAAGGCAATGCCTTAACCAACTATATCAGTAAGAAAAAACTTCTTATTATTTTCGCTGCGACCACGCTCTGCTTAAGCGCCTGTCAAAAGGATCTCTTAAAGACGGATCCCTACGGCTCGCTAGGCTCCACAAATATGTGGTCTACAGATAACCTGACCGATCTTGGCGTAAATGGCGTCTACCAGGCCCTACGCCTAAATATTAACTCCGGAGGAGCTTCTGGCAGAGAGATGTATCAATTCGACCGCTTTGTGACCTCCCAAGGGAGGGATGCTGACGACCTATTATTAGGGAACGCAACTACAGGAAATGGGAATTTCTCCGCTGTCTGGCAAGAGCTCTATGAAGGCATTCATCGTGCCAATGATGCACTGCTAAATATCACGGCGAAGTCCCCTTCCGCAGCCAATAAAAAAGCGCGTCTAACGGCTGAAGTGAAATACTTACGCGCCTATTTCTACTTCCGCTTAAATCAGCTCTACAAAGGGGTACCTATCTATTTGACTCCAGTAACTGTCGCGCAGACCATCTTGCCGCGCGCGACTGAAGAAGAGGTTTGGAAGCAGGTCCTCAGCGACCTCAGTGAGGTGATTAATGAAGGCGAACTACCCAATCGCTACACAAAAGGGAACGCCAACTATGGCCGTATCACGAAGTCTGCAGCCTATGCACTCCGTGGAAAAGTATATCTGTATACCAAGCAGTGGGAATTAGCGCTTGCTGACTTCCAAAAAGTGGGCGATCTAGGACACAACCTATTTCCCAACTATGCCAATTTATTTACAGAAGCAAACGAGCAAGCGGATGAGATGATCTTCTCCATACAGAATCTGCCTATTGAAGGCTTTGGCTCCACGACCCAGTTTATGCTGGGCACCAGGTCTGCCTTTGGCTCCAACTGGAACACCTATAATGTGCACAACGATTTGGTGGATAATTACGACAATCTCGACGGCAGCAAATTTAACTGGGACAAGGTTATTCCTGGCTACTCCACCATGGATGTCCGCAAAAGGGAAGTCTTCTTTCTACGTAATAATTTAACAGAAACAGAAATTCGTAACAGTAGCAACCGCGGTTTGGATATGTCCCTTTATTTACCCACAGGCAATGAGGAGCGTATCAAGCAGGCTTACGCCAATCGTGACCCCCGCTTAAAAGCAAATGTCATTACGCCATACTCCGAATTTTTAGGACGCATTATCGAGGGATCTGAGCGCATATTTACCTCCCGCTGGCCACATAGAAATGAAAGTGGGCCGCAATATGATTTAACGACCGATACACGTACCTTTTTCTACTACCTACACCGGAAGTTTGTCTACCCTGGAGGAGCCCCAATCCCAAGCCGCACTGCTGGAGGAATTGACTTCCCATTAATTCGCTATGGCGATGTGGTACTGATGGAGGCGGAAGCTTTAGCGGAATTAAATAGACTCCCTGAAGCCGTAGCAAAGGTGAATACCATCCGTAGTCGTGCAGGCGTTGGCACCCTAGTTGCGGGCAGTAATGTCCAGCTGACAAAAGAGGGCGTAACGACACGCATCCGTCAGGAACGCCGTGCAGAACTAGCGAATGAGGGAATATCCTACTTTGATGAGCTCCGCTGGAAGACCCTCAAGGAAACTATCTTCTATACCGGATCGGGAATTAAACAAATTTGGGGAGCCGTGGTTATTCCATATGTTTGGTCAGGTGATGAATTATATACTTGGGCGATTCCACGTGTAGAGCGTGAGAGAAATACCTCGCTGACGCAAAACCCTGGCTGGCAAGATTAATTAAATTATAAACTAACAGCGATTATGTTGAAGTATTTTAGTGCGCTACTAGGGTTTTTAATCCCCCTGCTTCCAATGGCACAGGCAGCCTTGGATACAGGGGAAATAAACCAACCCACTATTTTTAAATTAGCCAAACTTGGAAGCACCATTTATGAAGGTGTCTTTACGGGAAATGGATTACTTGGAACGATGGCTTACGCGCAGGGGGACACAGCCCTGCGTGTAGACATTGGGCGCACGGATGTCTACGACCATCGACCTGAAGCGGATCTCTTTGGTGCGCCACGCTTACCAATCGGGCATCTGTTGATAACCTTTCAGAAACCCTTACTTCAGCTTTCTGGGGAAATTCACCTCCAAGAGGCCGAGAATAAAATACATATTCTAACGGATCAAGGGTCCCTGACATTCACCCTAGTGACCTTTTATGAGGAGGACTATATGTATATCCATGCTGCGGAAGAAGACTTCCATGGGGAATATACGATTCGCTGGGTGCCAGAGGAAGCTAAAAGCCCACGATTGCAGTTTGACTATGCAAAAAAGCCTAGCCACTACCCCTTAAATCCTCCCATTGTAACCCATCACTCGAAGGAGGCCCTTATCTATCAGCAAGCACTCCTTGCTGGCGGGGGCTATGTCACGGGCATACGTACCCAAAAGGAGCATCATAGCACAGCATGGCTCATTACCGTAGCCTATAGCCGGGAAAATGCCCTTCCTATGGATTCCGTACGTCAGCAATTAGCAGCATTCGATTTTACGCGTTTGCCTGAGAAAATAGCGCGCCATCGAGCGTGGTGGAAAGCCTTTTATCAGCAGTCATCCTACAGCATGCCTGACAGGGAGTTACAGGAGTTTTATCAGATGCAACGCTATAAGATTGCGAGTGCCACAGGTGCGAAAAAACCCGCATTAGACTTACAAGGCCCCTGGACAGCGCCGACACCTTGGCCCGGATACTGGTTTAACTTAAATATACAGCTAGCTTATTCCCCACTTTATACCGCTAACCATCTGGATGTAGCCTCATCGCTCTTAGCTATTATTGATCAACATACGGAACAACTTATCCGCAATGTACCCGAAAAATATCAAAAAGATGCTGCCGGAATAGGGCGCAATGCGGGGGCTAATTTAATAGCTCCTATCCAACTTACGACCGAGAATAATGGGCGTATAGAAAATATGGGCGATGCTGAATTAAGTAATCTCACGTGGGTCTTATACTACTATTGGCAGCATTATCGCTACAGCATGGACGAGCGTATCTTCGAACGACTGTACCCCCTATTAAAGCGTTCAATTAATTACGCCTTATATTTTATTGCGAAAAACAACGATACTGGAGACTACGAATTCCAAATAAAGACCTATTCCCCAGAATATCCTAATGCCTATGACTATAATACCAATTACGACCTGTCGCTTTTAAAATGGGGTTTACAAACATTGATGGCACTGGCCGATCAACACAAGCTTACTGATGTTGACTATCCGAGGTGGAAGGAGATCGCTACGCATTTAAAACATTTTCCAAAAGATGAAACGGGCTTTAAAATTTCCGATAACATCGCCTATACAGAATCTCATAGACACTATTCACACCTTATGATGATCTACCCCTTGCATTTACTGCTGGCGGACTCCCCTGAAAACAATCAGTTAATAGATCGTTCGCTGGCACATTGGCAAAGTAAAAATCAATCCCTTCAGGGCTATTCATTTACGGGATTAGCATCCATAGAAGCCATCCGTGGGCATGGTAACAAAGCCCGTGATGCCATCAAGCTGCTCCTTAAGAAGTATATTAAGCCGAATACACTCTATGCGGAATCTGGACCTGTGATAGAAACGCCCTTAGCTGCTGCCACCAGCTTGCAGGAATTAGCCTTACAGTTTTGGGGAGGCACAATTCGCGTGTTCCCTGCGGTACCTTCGGATTGGGAATCGCTACATTTTAAATCCTTCCGTACAGATGGGGCCTTTCTAATTTCAGGGACACGTGAAAATTACGCTAATAAGGAAGTAAAAGTCACGGCAGAAAAGGGAGGGAAATTAAAAATTAAGGTAAATTTAACAGGTGAAAGTCAATACCTTGTAAAAGGAAAAGCACAGTTCATAGCGAAGGCTGGAGATATTTACAGCTTCGAAACATTTCCTGGAGATACAATCCATTTTTACCAATTGGAAAAATAAAATAAACTAATCAACCATAAATCTAACTTTTAAAAGTTCATGAATCGGAGATCTATTTTAAAAAATATAGGCATTCTGGGACTATCCAGCATGTCCTTCAAGTTCGCAAAAGGAAGCTCCCAAGATTTCGTAAAAGAAAGCTCCCAAGCTCCGGAACACCGAAACGCAGCGCAGGTCGATCGACGCCCCATGGAGCCACAGAATGACCGCGCATACTGGGTAGCACTTATCACGCAGATAGCTTCCCCCATACTCTCGACACTGAGTAAACAACAACTCCGACTACAGATGCCAATGGAAGTGAGTCCAAGCTTTGATAAGCGGGATCCTGGTGTTGGATACCTTGAAGCCTTTGGGCGCTTAATAGCAGGAATAGCGCCGTGGCTGGCACTTCCTGATGACAGCAGTACCGAAGGGCAGTTGCGGGTTAAACTTCGTAAACAAGCCCTCCTAGGGATTCAGTATGGTGTGGATCCCGGGAGTCCTGATTATTTCTCTTGGCGGGTTAATTCCTCACAACCATTAGTGGATGCCGCTCACTTGGCGCAAGCATTTTTGCGGGCTCCAAAAGCCTTGTGGGAGCCCCTTCCAGCGCTGACAAAAGCACAGGTTGTCACGGAGTTCAAGCTGCTTCGAGCGATTAAGCCTAATGAGAGCAACTGGCTTTTATTTTCCGCTATGGTAGAGACTTTTTTAGCATCAGTTGGTGAATCTCCAGTGGTAGCGAAAATAGATTATGCCATCGAAAAATTTGACAGTGAATGGTATGTTGGTGACGGCTGGTACTCCGATGGTGCCAGCTTCAGCTTCGACCATTATAATGGTCATGTTATTCATTCCATGCTCGTAGATACCTTACAGCATAACCGCATGCGTGGTGCGGAGTTTGAAGTCTTATACGAACGTGCTTACAAACGGATGCAGCGCTATGGACATCACCTAGAGCGCATGATTTCCCCTGAAGGGACCTACTTAGTCGTAGGGCGCTCTTCAACATATCGTACGGCAGCTTTTCAACCCCTATCGCAATTAGTCTTGGATCAGCGCCTACCTGAGGACCTTTCCAATGGACAAATTCGCGCTGCCTTAACGGCGATAAAAAAACGACTATTTATCCCAGAGACATTTTCGAAATCAGGTTGGCTGACAATGGGACTGATCGGTGCTGAGCAGCAGAATTTAGCCGACTACTACACCAATGCGGGTTCCATGTATGTGACCTCCTTATCCTTTCTACCCTTAGGTTTACCCGCGGATCATGACTTCTGGACATGCCCTGCGGAGAAATGGACGAGTCAAAAAGCTTGGTCTGGGGAACAATTTCCAAAAGATTATTACGTAACCTATTAATAGTAAATCATGAAAAGAATATTTTTAACGGCAGTGAGTATGCTCTTATGTATGACAGCTACGCAAGCACAATTCAAAGGGGAGCTTGCGCTCTCCCAAGAGTTTATTAATAAAAATCTCCATGATGGCGGAAAGCAGCTTAAATATTTAGCCGAGCAGACACCCGAAGACCGCATGCCTAGAACCTTTCAAAATGGAAAACAACAACCTTCAAATACCGGATGGTGGACCTCTGGATTTTTTCCGGGAACGCTCTTATATGCTTATGAAGGAACAGGAGATACAACCTTCCTAGCGCTATCAAAAGATAAATTGCGCATCTTAGAAAAAGAAAAAAATAATAAATCAACACATGACTTAGGTTTTATGATTTTTTGCTCTTTTGGAAATGCTTTACGCCTAACCGGAGATTCCACAGCATATAAGGAAATCCTAACAACAGGAGCAGCATCCTTAGCTACCCGATTCAGCCCCGTAACGAAGACCATCCGATCGTGGGATCACGGCAAATGGAGCTTCCCAGTAATTATTGACAATATGATGAACTTAGAGTTCCTTACTCAAGTCAGCAAGATTACGGGAGACAAGAAATATGCTACTCTCGCAAAAGTCCATGCCAACACCACCATGGCCAATCATTTTCGGAAAGATTACAGCTCTTACCATGTTGTGGATTATGACACCCTGTCGGGAAAAGCTCGTGCTTTTGAAACGGCACAAGGTGCATTTGATGAATCTGCATGGGCTAGAGGACAAGCCTGGGCCTTATATGGCTATACCATGATGTTCCGCGAAACGAAGGACAAAAAATATTTGAAATTCGCGCGCCATATAGCGAATTTTTATTTAACGCATCCCAACTTACCTAAAGACTTAATCCCCTACTGGGATTTCAACCAAGATAAGATTAGCTCGGACAGCAAATACTACCCATACAAAGATCTAAGAGATGTTTCTACAGCATCTGTCGTGGCTTCATCATTATTGGAATTAAGCAGCTACACCAAGGGGGAGGAAGCAACAAATTATATGCGTAAAGCGGAGCATATGCTCAAAAGCTTATCCTCACCAGCTTATCAAGCAGCATATGGTGAAAATGGAGGCTTTATATTAAAGCATTCTGTAGGCTCTATTCCTCATAATACGGAAATTGATGTACCCTTAACCTACGCCGATTACTATTATCTAGAAGCGCTAATTAGGTATGACAGACTGCTAAAAGGAAAGCCTGTCATTCTGTTTTAAAAAAAAAGGCGCTGCAAGCTTCGAGATAGCTTACAGCGCCTTTAATAGATTATTTTATAAACGATGAGACTCGTCCCCTAGTCTATCGTGCAGGGCGCATTAATATTGGCCAGTGCTCAACAGGACAAGCGTACAAGCTTCCACAGGCTCGATAGCATGCTCCCTCAATAGCAGCGCTAACTCGGGGTTTTCTGCGCCTGGATTAAAGATTACACGCTTAGGTTTCGTCGTTAATAAATAATCGTAATAAGCCGCTTGCTTTCCTGCCGACAAATATAAGGTCACGGTGTCAATATCATTAAAAATCTCTTTTGGACTTTGAATAGGCTGCCCTGCAACTTCCCCTTGTTTCAGGCCTATATTAATCAATTCATGTCCATGCTTTACCAGCTGATGTGCCGCTTTATAGGCATATCGTTCTGGGTTTGTGCTCGCTCCAATAATTAGCGTTTTTTTCATAATTGGTTATAATTAAGTTTTTAATTGACTACAAAATCCCCATTCGCATTATAGGCATTCTGACGAAGTACAGGCATACCTAATAAGCTATAGAGCTCATCTAACTTTGTCAAACTTCCATTGGTCATATTGGAGAGTAAGACGATCGTAATATTTCTTTTCAGATCCCGTACATAAATATTACGAAAACCATGCCACCAACCTGTATGATAGACAATACGATCTTCTCCAGGGCTGAATGTGCGCCAGCCTAATCCATAGCTAAATACCCCGCGCTTAGCGTCAGAATAAGTCGTGTAAGCGGAATCTAATAAAGACTGTCTTATAATTCTTCCTTCGCGGAGTGCAATATCCAGGAGGAACATGTCCTGCACGGTACTATAAACTCCCTTATCACCCAAGGGGCCATCTAGGAAATTTTGAACGACTGAACGGCGCCAAACTTTATCATGTCCGATAACATCGGTAGGAATTTTGGCATACTTCACCTTGGAAAGGCCTGCGGTATTTTTCATTCCAGCAGGCTTGAAAATATTTTCCTCCATAAAAGTAGCATAGTCTTGACCTGAGACTTTCTCTATGATAGCTCCCAGAACCATGTAGTTACTGTTGTTATAAAAAAAGCGCGCATCGGGTTTTCCATAAGTTGCAGGCTTATGTTCAATTAATAAGTTGATGGCATCTTGATTACTCATTCCTTTCTTTTTATCCTTCCATACACCATCAGAAAAATAGACATAGTTAGGCAGGCCCGAACGATGTGAAAGCAAGTGTTTTATTTTCACCCCCGGATAAGGAAAGGTCGGATAGAAGTCATTGACAGTTTGTTCAAGGGTTAACTTCCCCTGCTCCACCAGTTTTAAAACCCCTAAGGAAGTCAGGGGCTTGGAAACGGAGGCTAACTCAAACTTCGAATTGAGCTTCAAAGAATCTTTCATCAGGTAGTTAGCCCATCCAAAAGTATTCTGATAAATGATCTTCCCTTCTTTAGCAATCAGCACATTCCCATTGAAGCCTGATTTCTGATGCAGCTTCTTCATATAGGCATCGATACGTGGATCCGCATCCGCAGGATTATATAAGAGGCTTATGCTATCTTTTTGCACTTGTTGTACTTCCGCTTGAATACGTTTTTCTTCAGCAGAGGTACAGGCGGCAAATTGCGTAGTTAGGAGGGCCATAAGCCCGGACAAGAATATTAATTTCACAAATATGTATTTTATGTTATAGCTATACTATAATTAATGCTAAAACGATGAATTTAGTATAAAAAACTGAATTATAATACCACTTTAAGCTAATTTTTTATAAATAACTGTTATTTATGGCCTTTTAGTTTATCCTTTTATAGCTCCTATTTTATGGAAAATACTTTAAACAAAAGAGGCTACCAAATTACTTTGGTAGCCTCTTTATTATAAGTTGGTAAGTATTATGCCAATAAACGAATTGGCGCTTCTAATAAACCTTTTAATGTTTGTAGGAACTGTGCACCTGTTGCACCATCTACGACACGGTGGTCACAGCCTAATGTCAACTTCATCACGTTTCCAGGTACTACAGCACCATTCTTAACGACAGGAACTTGTTGAATTGCTCCTACTGAAAGGATCGCTCCATCTGGGGAGTTGATAATAGATGTAAATTCATCTATACCGAACATGCCTAAGTTGGAAACCGTGAAAGTAGAACCTTCCCAATCTGCAGGAGTTAATTTTTTCGATTTCGCTTTACCAGCGAAGTCTTTCACTTCTGCAGAGATATGAGACAATGATTTACCGTCAGCAAAACGTACTACAGGAACTAACAAACCGTCTTCTACAGCCATAGCAACACCGATGTTGGTATGTTGGTTAAAACGGATTTTGTCACCACCCCATGAAGAGTTTACTGCAGGATGTTGTTTCAATGCTACCGCTACCGCTTTCACGACGATATCATTAAAAGAAACTTTCACTGGAGCTACCGCATTGATTTGCGTACGCGCTTCCATGGCATTATCCATATCAATACTTACTGTTAAGTAGAAATGTGGAGCTGTGAATAAGCTTTCCCCTAAGCGGCGAGCGATTGTTTTCCGCATTTGGGAAACAGGCACTTCCGTAAAGGACTCCTCCCCTACAAACTGTGGTAGGACTACAGCTTTTGTTTCAGGAGCGGCTTTTGTTTCCGCTGCTGGCGCAGGCGCTGCTGCTTTAGCTGCTACAGGAACGTAAGTTTCCACATCGCGTTTAACGATACGTCCACCTTCGGCCGAACCTTTTACATCATTTAAATTGATTCCTTTCTCTTGGGCAATTTTACGCGCTAAAGGCGAAGCTTTAACACGCGAATCATCCGCCGTAGAAGTTGTTGCTGCTGCTGTTTCCGAAGGAGTTGCTACAGGAGCTTCCTCTTTCGCCGCTACAGGAGCTGCTGCCGCTGTACTTGTAGAACTTTGATTTAACAAAGGAGTAATATCTGTTCCCGCAGGACCAACAATAGCAATGATAGCATTAACTTTTGCTGCCTCACCCGCTTCCAGACCGATATGTAATAACGTTCCATCTGCATAGGCCGTTACTTCCATTGTTGCTTTATCTGTTTCTACATCTGCGATAGAATCGTCAGATTTAATAGTATCCCCTACTTTGAAGTTCCACTGTGCAATAACACCTTCAGTCATCGTATCCGATAATAAAGGCATTGTAATTACAGTTACACCTAATTCTTCAGGCGTTACTGTTGCTGCAGCAGGAGCTGCTGCAGAAGTCGCTACAGGAGCTTCCTCTTTCGCTGTGGACGTCTCTTCAGAAGTCGCATTTGAGTCACCTGCTAAAAGTGCTTGAAAGTCTTCACCTTCCTCACCTAACACCGCAATAACGGCATTAATAGCAACTGCTTCACCCTCTTTAGGGCCAATATATAAAATCGTACCCTCTTGGTAAGATTCAAAATCCATCGTAGCTTTATCAGTTTCTACTTCAGCAATTAAATCTCCAGAGTTAACTTTATCACCAACATTTTTGTGCCATTTAGCGATGACCCCTTCGGTCATAGTATCGCTCATTTTCGGCATTCTTACTACTTCAGCCATTTGCTTTAAAAATTTCTTAGTTAAAGTATTATTAATCTAAAATAAAAGGATAGTCCTCTTGTACATAAACATCTTCATAGATTTCTTCTGCACGTGGATAAGGAGACTCTTCAGCAAATTTCACAGCTTCATCTACTACTTGTTTTACTTCGGCTTCTTGCGCTGCAAACCAAGCATCATCTGCGTAGTTATTCTCTACAATAGCAGCTCTACAAGCTAATAAAGGATCACGTCCTTTATATTCTTCTAATTCTTCTTTCGTACGGTATTTTGCAGGGTCAGACATTGAGTGACCTTTGTAACGGTATGTACGAATTTCTAAGAATGTAGGACCTTCACCTGCACGTGCACGACGTACAGCTTCGTCCATCGCATTGTGTACAGCTACGACATCCATTCCATCAACAGGTGCTGAAGGCATATCGAATCCAAGACCCATTTTGTAGATCTCTTGCATATTCGTTGTACGTTGTACAGAAGTACCCATGGCATAACCGTTATTTTCACAAACAAAGATTACAGGTAATTTCCATAACATCGCCATATTTAACGTTTCGTTAAAAGCTCCTTGGCGCACAGCACCATCACCCATATAACAAACGTTTACGTTATCAGTACCATTATATTTCTCGGCAAAAGCAATACCAGCACCTAAAGGAATTTGACCTCCAACGATACCATGTCCGCCCATAAATTTGTGCTCTTTAGAGAAAAAGTGCATAGAACCACCTTTTCCTTTTGAACAACCTGTCGCTTTACCATACATCTCTGCCATACATGCTGCTGGAGATACTCCTTTAGCAATTGCATGAGCGTGGTCGCGATACGCAGTAATCAAAGAATCTTCAGGTTTTAAAACAGACATAGTTCCTGCTACAACGGCTTCTTGACCAATGTATAAATGACAAAAACCACGAATTTTTTGTTGACCGTAAAGTTGACCTGTTTTCTCTTCAAACTTACGCATAAGTAGCATAGATTTATACCACTCTAAATATGTCTCTTTTGTTATAGGTGTTGAACTCATCTCAAAGTTTTGAATTTCTTACTAATCTAATGTACAAATCTAATAATTTTGACTGATATTATAGATAGGATTAAACAATTTTATTACAACTTTAAATTTGCGTAATGTATTTTAAATAAATACAATAATGCGAATGACCAAATAAATGAACGGCGAGAATTAATAAGTTGAAAAACAAATATCACAAAAAAGCCAAATGACTTTGCAATCATTTGGCTTTTACATTTTTTATTGAATGATAATAATTATTTCAAATGCTTAATCAATTCTTCTTGCGACAATTTAACTTGCTCTCCAGAATCCATATTTTTCAATGAAAGCATACCCGAAGCGGCCTCTTCCTCTCCGACTAAGAGTACATAGGGAATCGCTTTCGCATCGGCGTAGCTCATTTGCTTTTTCAATTTCACTGCTGAAGGGTATAATTCTACAGCAATATCAGCTTGTCTAAGGGCAAATAATAAGGGCAGCGTATAAGCTTCTAGGGCTTTTTCAAAGTTTACAATTAACAGTTTGGTGCCTGCAATTTGTTGTTTAGGGTAAAGATCTAACTCCAATAACACATCATAAATACGGTCTGCCCCGAAGGAAACCCCTACACCTGTTAAATCTTTCAATCCAAACATACCCGTAAGGTCGTCATAACGGCCACCACCACCGATGGATCCCATGGCTACTTCATTCGTTTTAACCTCGAATATACAGCCCGTATAATAGTTTAATCCACGGGCTAAGGTAATATCCAACTCCACGAAATTTGTCAGCACCTGCGCTGAAGCATCTAGCGCAGCGACATAGGCAAAAGTTTCCTCCAATTCTTGAATTCCCTTTAAGCCGACCTCAGAACTTGCCAAAATCTCTTTTAACTGACCCAGTTTTTCCAATGTTGAGCCTTCCAAAAGGATGATGGGCTTTAAGGTTGCGATATCATCTTGTGTAAAACCGCGTTCTAGCAATTCCTTATTGACACCTTCCAAGCCTATCTTATCTAATTTGTCGATGGCTACCGTCATGTCTATAATTAATTCGGGCTTGCCGAGTACTTCAGCAATACCTGAAAGAATCTTTCTATTATTAATTTTTATTGTAAAATCTTTTAGACCTAGGTTACTCAGTGCTTCCTGATAAATCAATATAAATTCGGCTTCATTCAATAAACTTGGGGAGCCTACAACATCGACATCACACTGATAGAACTCGCGATAGCGTCCACGTTGCGGTCTATCTGCGCGCCATACAGGTTGGATTTGAAAACGCTTAAAAGGTAAGGTAATATCATTTTGGTGCATGACTACATACCGTGCAAAAGGCACAGTTAAGTCATAGCGCAATGCTTTTTCAGAAAGATGGGGGATTAATTTTGTCGCGGCTTTTTCAGCTAATAAATCAGCTGGAGCTTTCGATAAATAATCTCCAGAATTTAAAATCTTAAAGATTAATTTATCACCCTCATCCCCGTATTTTCCGGTTAGGGTACTTAAATTTTCAAAAGAAGGGGTTTGAATTTCACGGTAACCATATTTCATAAACACCTTTTTTAAGGTATTAAAAATATAATTCCGTTTTTCCATTTCTGCTGGAGAGAAGTCTCTCGTACCCTTTGCTAAGGAAGGTTTCACTATTGCCATAGCGCAAAGTTAGTATATCTAGTGGAATTCCACAGTCTAAAGGCTGAATATTAGCGATTAATTTTAGAGAACTTCTAAAATTTTCAAGTTTTCACAAGCCTTCTCAGCAGCAAGTTTTTCCGCAGACTTTTTATTAAAGTCACGACCTAAACCGACCACCTTACCGTCTACAAGCGCTTCAATGCTAAACATTTTCACAGACTCCCCTTCTGGGTTGTCAACTTGCTGAAATTGCACGTCCTTACCATTGTGCTGGCACCATTCAATTAAGCGGCTTTTGAAGTTCGTTTCCGTAATTTCTAAGAGGTGAATATCTACGTGAGGCTTAATTATACGATTTAGCAAAAAGTTCTTCGTAAATACATAGCCACGATCGAGATATACGGCACCTATTAAAGCTTCAAAAGCATCCCCTAATAAAGAACCTTGTTTATTCGGAAAGGAAATCATGCGCGCGTCATATTCAATAAGCTCATTGAATCCTAACTTGCGTGATAGTTGATTGAGATTTACCCGAGATACGATTTTGGAACGCATCTCCGTTAAGAAGCCTTCATCTTTATAGGGATATAACTTGAAAAGTAATTCTGCAACGACAGAACCTAACACAGCATCTCCTAAAAACTCTAGGCGTTCATTACTGTTCTTTGCGCCATCTTTAATAGTCACCGCTACAGACTTATGTCTGAAAGCCATCTTATAAAGACGTACATTTCCAGGTGTAAACCCGAGAATATTACTTAATTTCCGAACGTAAAAGCGATCGGAAGAGATGTATTTGTTATAAATCCTAGAAAAAGGCATGAGTCTTTAAAAAAAAGGTGACAGATCTCTATGAAATCTGCCTCCCTAATTACTTTATAATGTCTTCAATTATGAAAACTTACGCTTTGTACTTTTTAACAATCACGGAAGCATTGTGGCCACCGAAACCAAAAGTATTACTCATTGCGGCATTCACAACACGCTTTTGTGGTTTGTTGAATGTAAAATTCAACTTATTGTCTAACTCTGGATCATCCGTAAAGTGGTTGATTGTTGGAGGGACAATATCATGATACACAGCTAAGATGGAAGCAATAGCCTCTACCGCACCAGCAGCACCTAATAGGTGACCTGTCATGGATTTGGTCGAACTGATGTTAAGCTCATATGCATGATCTCCAAAAAGTTCTCTAATAGCTTTTGTTTCTGATAGATCGCCTAGCGGTGTTGAGGTTCCATGCACATTGATATAATCAATATCTGTCACATCCATTTGTGCGTCACGTAGGGCATTGGACATCACTAAGCGTGCGCCTAAGCCTTCCGGGTGAGGAGCTGTGATATGGTTTGCATCTGCTGATAAACCACCTCCAATTACCTCCGCATAAATCTTCGCACCACGTGCTAAAGCATGCTCTAAACTTTCTAAAATAATCGTACCTGAGCCTTCTCCTGCCACGAAACCATCCCGATCCTTATCAAAAGGTCTAGAGGCTGTCTGCGGGTCGTCATTACGTGTCGAAAGGGCGTGTAAAGCATTAAAGCCTCCCATACCTGCTTCGTTGATAATGGCTTCAGAACCACCGGTAACAATAATATCTGCAACACCCGTACGGATGTAATTAAATGCATCGATCATTGCGTTTGTTGACGAAGCACAAGCCGAAACACATGAAAAGTTCGGTCCGCGCAGCCCATAACGCATTGAAATATGACCAGGAGCGATATCCACGATCATTTTTGGAATGAAGAAAGGGTTAAATCGTGGTGTTCCATCGCCTAGCACGAAGGATTTCACTTCATCTAAGAATGTCTTTAAACCACCAATTCCCGATCCCCAGATTACGCCAATTCGATTGGTGTCCAATTGCTCAAAATCAAGAGCCGCATCTTTGACAGCTTCATCTGTAGAAGCTAACGCATAGTGCACAAAAGGGTCTACCTTACGTGCTTCTTTGCGATCCATAAAGTCCAGAATATCGAAATCCTTCACTTCACAGGCAAATTTTGTCTTAAATTTTGACGCATCAAATTGGGTAATAGGAGCAGCACCGCTTACACCATTTAGCAACCCGTCCCAGTAAGCTGGAACCGTGTTGCCAATTGGTGTAAGTGCGCCTAATCCTGTTACTACTACTCTTTTAAGCTCCATTTATTACGATTGGCCTAATTAAATTAGTTAGTTAACGTTTTTTTCTAAATAAGCGATTGCTTGACCAACTGTACCGATAGTTTCAGCTTGATCATCAGGAATAGCTACGTTGAATTCTTTTTCAAACTCCATGATTAACTCAACAGTGTCAAGTGAATCAGCACCTAAATCATTAGTGAATGAAGCTTCTGGTGTTACTTCGTTTTCGTCAACACCTAACTTTTCAACGATAATTGCTTTTACTCTTGAAGCGATATCTGACATGATTTTTATAGTTTAATTGTTTAATAAATCAGTGCAAAGAAAAATAAATTTCATCAAAATTCAAACCTTATTTCATTATTAGATTTTTCAACTGACATAAATAGACTCCCATTTGACACCCTAAGGGCCTAATAATAAACCATATTCAATGATAATAATAATAATTTTTAATTACAAATAACTGGTAACATAATATAAAATTTACAGAGCAAATCCTGCATTTCTGCCAAAAATTTATTAATTTCGTAATATTAATGAAAGTCAAAGAGGTGAGTAAAATAACAATATTAAAGACAGAATTTGACTTAGAACTAGAATTTAAGCTAATTGCGATTAACAGTGCTTTGAAAGACTATCGTCTGTGTCATTTTATCAATAAATTTGCAAATTTAAATCTACAACGGGCTAACTATGAACATAGTACAGCTGATCGCACGAAAAACAGCTCGTATTATTTCACGCTATTTGAGCATATTACCGACGATTTTGAGAAAGAGCAGTATTTAATTAGCAATAAAGGCATTCAAGGGGGCCTTCTAATCCCTGAAAACCCCAATTTTGACTACTTCTTATTGATAAAAAACTTCATCGATGAGGAGGATTTGCACGCCTTAGTCGAGGCCCTAAATAAGATCCCTGATGTCGTGCTTGCAAAAGAAATTTTGCCAAAAAAATTGAAATCTAAAGAAAATCTAATATTTTAGCTTTTCTAACTAGTGTTATAAATACACTATGCTGTTTATGTACGTAAATTAGACAGTTGATAAATCTAAATGTGTCGCATGTTTTACAACGCGTAAAATGCTTGTTACACAAAATAAAAATAGTTTAAAATAGAATACTTAATGGAAAAAGTTCAAAAACGGACTAAAATTGTTGCAACTTTAGGCCCTGCTTCGGCACAAAAAGAGGTCCTAACCAACATGATAGCAAAAGGTGTGGATGTTTGTCGCTTAAATTTTTCACATGGAAGTCAAGAAGACCACTTAAAGGTTATTCAGACGATCAATGAAATTAATGCTGAGAATCCATTTAATGTAGGAATTTTAGCCGATCTTCAAGGTCCTAAAATCAGAATCGGAAAAATGAAAGAAGGCGGTGCCATCTTAGTAAACGGTTCGACGATAAAAATGACCAATACGGAATGTATCGGTGATGAAAATCAAGTCTATATCTCTTATGAAAACTTCCCGAATGATGTTGCTGAAGGAGAGATTATCTTATTAGATGACGGAAAGTTACAATTACGTGTAGTACATACTAACCATAAAGATACTGTAACCTGTGAAGTTGTACACGGGGGCGTATTAACATCTCGTAAAGGGGTAAATTTACCGAATACAAAAGTTTCCATCCCTTCGCTAACGGAAGAAGATTTAGATAATTTAGACTTCGCCTTAGAGCATGGTGCAGATTGGATTGCCATGTCCTTTGTACGCTCTGCAGAAGATATTTACCAATGTAAAGAGATCATCGCGAAAAAAGGTTCACATGCTCGCATCATTGCGAAAATTGAAAAACCAGAAGCGATTGAAAATATCGATGCCATCATCGAAGCAACAGACGGTATCATGGTAGCTCGTGGTGACCTCGGTGTGGAAATGCCGATGGAAGAAGTTCCAGGTCTTCAGAAAATGATCGTTCAAAAATGTCGTAACCTTTCGAAACCTGTTATCATCGCAACACAAATGTTGGAGTCTATGATCACTACACCACGCCCAACGCGCGCGGAAGTAAATGATGTTGCAAACTCCGTGTTAGATGGCGCTGATGCTGTTATGCTTTCTGGTGAAACTTCCGTTGGAGAATTCCCTGAAATCGTTATCGAAACGATGTCTAAAATTATTATCCACGTGGAACAAACTTCGTATCCATATTACGCTCAGAAAGTTGAAGCTACTGAAAAAAATAATTTAATCCCTGATTCTATCTGTGGTTCTTCTATTTACTTAGCTGAAAAAACAAAAGCTGCAGCAATTGTAGCCATGACTTCTTCTGGATATACAGCCTTCGAAATCTCTTCTTACCGCCCTAATACAGACATCTTTATCTTCACAGGTAACAAGTCTTTATTGAAAATGTTAAGTTTAGTTTGGGGAGTGAAAACATACTCTTACGACAAATTCGAAAGTACGGATGGCTCTATTCATGATGTAAATGAAATCTTAGCGAAAGATAACTTAGTATCCCCAGGATCAATTATTATCAATACTGCTTCGACACCTTTACATGAAAAAGGTAAAACGAATACGATTAAAGTATCTCAAATTTAATTGATACTTTTTATCAAGATTTATTGATACTTTTTATCAAGATTTATTGATACTTTTTATCAAAATTATTGGAGCTAAATCATAGCGAAAAAGAGTTGCTCCTGAGCAACTCTTTTTTTTGATAAATCCCGCAATCCTACCCTACCTAAATCTGCTTAAATCACCAGTAACTACCTAAAAAAGGTAGTTAAATAGTGTTAAAAGCAGTAGATTAACCTAAAGCATTTCTATTTTTGCAATTATGAAAAAGAAAAGTATAGCTCTTATCATTGGCTTAATGACGCTAGCACTCGCTGGAGTAATGGCTATGCAATTTTATTTCATTAAAGAGTCCTATATTCAGAAGTCACAACTGTTTGATGAGTCTGTCAAAGCTTCCATGCTTTCCGTAGCTTCCAAAATCGAAAAGATGGAAGTGATGAATCTTGCGAAAACCCAACAGAAGTCGAACCGTGAAAAATATGAAAGGGAGCAAAAAAAGCTTGAAAACCAGCTGAAACTGCAAAATCGTATTGAGCAGTTACGCGTACAACAGTATGCGGCCCACCAAGCATTCAAGAATGATGAAGATGAACTAAAGAGCAGATACCCCCTTGTGGTATCGATCGACAATTCATTTTATGAAACCTATATTAAATCCCCAAAATACCGCAATTTAGTACGTGTACGTATTAATCCAGGACGTGTTGTAGAAGATCTTTTTCAGGAAAATACCATAGACATCTATGCCGTAGGTGATCCCATAAAACTCATACGCGCGAAGGATGACAGCATACGCTATGCGGCCTTCTTAAACTCCCAACTAAACTCCTGGGATTATACCATTAAGTCCATTGCACCACGTAAGGATTTGAAAATCGCACAAAATATCCAAGAGCTCGAACGTCAATTGAAGTTGGAACAAGCAAATAACTTGTTTGATTCCATCGCTATTATTGGGGGTAAGCAATCGAAGATGATCGAAGACTTCGCTGCAGGACTCGAGTTATCAAAACTTCCACTACGCGATCGTGTAAACTTAGGGGTCCTCAAGAAAGAACTTACAAAAGCCTTAACTGATCGGGATATCATCAGCAACTTTAACTTAGAAGTACATGACCGGAATATGCTTGTCTACAGTCAGTACGTATTTACTAACGACATTAATGATAAAGATAATGCCTACTCTACGCTACTCTTTCAAGGAGATATTGAACGGTCACCAGGGAAGTTAACACTCTATTTTCCGAATAAGCGCAACCTGATTATCGAGAATATGCGCAATCTCTTGGTGCCGATGATCACCCTATTATTTGTGCTTATAGGCTGCTTTGCCTACACACTTACCACAATCTTCCGTCAGAAAAAAATCTCGGAGATGAAAACAGATTTCATAAATAATATGACCCATGAGTTTAAAACTCCTGTAGCAACCGTCATGATAGCCGCTGAATCACTTAGGGATCCCGAAATTAACGCGGATCAGAAACGTGTCACACGCCTGGCAAATATTATATATGATGAAAATGTACGTCTCGGAGGACATATCGAACGTGTCCTTAATATCGCAAAATTAGATAAAGAGAATTTGAAGCTGGAACAAACACCGGTAGCCATACACAAGCTCACAAACACGGTGCTAGAATCCATGAATCTACAGCTACAGAAGGTAAATGGTACTTTTGAAACCTCCCTCCTTGCGAAGAACGATATAATTATTGGTGATGAGCTTCATCTTTCAAACGTTTTATTTAACTTAGTAGATAATGCTATTAAATATAGCAACCACGAACCGTTTATAAAAATAAGTACCTTCAACACAAAGTCTACGCTTGTGATCACTGTAGCTGACAAAGGAATCGGCATGAGCAAAGAACATACGCAACGAATATTTGAACAGTTCTATCGGATTCCTACAGGAAATATACACAACGTAAAAGGCTTTGGACTCGGCCTAAGTTATGTGCACGATATCATTAAACGTTTAAATGGTACCATACAAGTGAAGAGTGAAAAGGATAAGGGAACACAGTTTGAAATCACCTTTCCGATAGCAAAAAATAGTTTTTAAAAAAAAACCAAACCATGCAAAAGATATTATTAGCCGAAGATGACCCAAATTTAGGAGAGTTATTAAAAGACTACTTAGAACTTAAAGGGAAATTTGATGTGACACTCTGCCAAGATGGGGAACTTGCCTTAACGCAATTTCAAAAGACAAAATTTGATCTTTGCATTTTCGATGTTATGATGCCTAAAAAAGATGGTTTTACCCTCGGAAAAGACATCCGTAAAGTGAACGCACATATTCCCATAATTTATGCTACAGCCAAAGGCATGATGGAAGATAAGTCCGAAGCCTTCGGTCTAGGTGGTGACGATTATATCACCAAACCCTTTCGCGTAGAAGAATTATTATTGCGTATCCAAGCACTCTTAAAACGCGTGGGTAGAGATAAGGAAGAGTCTACAGAAGATAAGTTTGACATAGGTAGCTATTTCTTTGACTATACAAGTCAGCAAATAACATTCAAGGGTGTCAATCAAAAGCTCTCGACAAAGGAAGCCGAATTATTACGCCTTCTCTGCTTAAAAAAGAATGAAGTACTCACACGTGAGGAAGCCCTCCTGAAAATATGGCATGATGATAATTATTTCACCGGAAGGAGCATGGATGTCTTCTTAAGTAAACTCAGGAAATATCTCAAGGAAGACCCCCAAGTCGAAATTGTCAATGTACACGGTAAGGGTTATAAATTACTCGTAAGCTAAAAGGAAAGATCTCAGATCTTTCCTTTTTTTTATTGCTAAAATTTCATCAGAAAGAAAATGATAATATTTGCTAAAACACTGTTTTTAATTACTCTTTTACAACAGGAAGAGGTCGCTGCGAAATTCGACAGCATCGAAAACTATACCCATCACCGGCAGCATACCACAGCCTTTATTCCCCCAATAATAATTCAAAATTCCAACGAACAGGTCAGTCGGAGATTTAACTACCAACAATTTATAGCACCTACAGCACTACTTATAACAGGGATTATTGGCGTTGAAAGCCCCGCCATCATTCAAGTTAATAAAAGGGTTAAGAGTCAACTACAGAAACCGGCACTGCTGAAAACAAAGGTAGACGACTACATACAGTATATGCCTGCAATAAGCATCTTTGCTTTAGATGCGCTAGGTCTCCCTGCAGCACACACACTCAAAGAGCGCCTTGAATTGAGCACCATGGCACATCTCATAATGGGAATTACAGTAGCCACGATAAAGCAGACAGGAACCGTTATGCGGCCTGATGGATCAAAACGAAACTCCTTCCCTTCGGGACATACCTCCCTCGCTTTTGTCGGCGCAGAGCTCCTTTGGCAAGAATATCATCAACACTCGCCCTGGATTGGGGTCGCCGGATACCTGGTCGCAGGAACTACGGGATTCTTACGGATGTACAATAATAGGCATTGGCTAACGGATGTCTTGGCAGGTGCAGGGATTGGCATTCTCAGCACCAAACTCGCCTATTTTCTTCATCCTTATATTTTTAGTTACAAGAACAGTAAATTTCGGCAATTGACGTTCTATCCAATAAAAAATAATGAGGGTATTCAGCTGGCGGCACAATTTAGGTTTTAATACATTAAAGGCTACTTTAAGTTAATTTACTAACTATCAGTACGCTAATAATTAAAGTTCTTAGCCAGAATTTGAATTATTTTTTTCAATTATTTTTGGAATTACGAACCTTATTACGATATTAGCCTTCGCTTATAGAGAAAGGCTGAGGGAATGGACCCGATGAAGCCTTAGCAACCTGTCCCTTGACAAGGTGCTGCATTCTACCCAATTGGGAAAGATAAGCTTGACACTACAAACCTAGTGCCCCTCTCTCTGTAACCACCATAATTCCGTTTTTTTAAAATGAGTTAAACGTGATGTGTGTGATTTTTTTGAATTATAAATTTTTTTAAAGATATGTTACTAACGAACAACCTAGGTTACCCACGCGTGGGTGCATTCCGTGAATTGAAAAAAGCTAACGAAGCTTATTGGGCAAAAAAAATCTCTGCTGAAGAGTTATTAGCTGTAGGCCAAAAAATCCGTGAAGGAAATTGGAAAACACAACAGGAAGCAGGAATAGATCTAATCCCTTCGAATGATTTTTCTTTCTATGATCAAGTTTTAGACCTATCCTTAACTGTAGGGAATATCCCAACACAATATCAATCTTTATTAAAGAAAGATGATAAAGGGTATAACTTAGATTTATACTATGCAATGGCTCGTGGTTTCCAACAGGATGGCGTTGATGTAACGGCCTTGGAGATGACAAAGTGGTTTGACACAAACTACCACTACATCGTTCCGGAGTTTGTAAAAGATCAAACTTTCACCCTAACTTCTGAAAAATCTATAAACGAGTATAACGAAGCTAAAAACTTAGGAATTGAAACCAAACCGGTATTATTAGGTCCTATTACCTACTTACTAATCGGTAAAGAAAAGGAAGCTGGATTTAATAGAATCGACCTAATTGATAAGTTAGTACCCGTATACGAAGCGATCTTATCGAAATTAGCCGCAGCTGGCGCAAAATATATCCAACTGGATGAGCCTTACTTAGCATTAGATATCACAGCTGAAACACGGGCTTTATACGCACGCGTTTACGAAAAATTAGCCGCTGCTGCCAAAGACGTTAAATTAATTGTCGCTACTTATTTCGAAGCATTAAAAGATAATGAGGAGACTGCTGTCAACTTACCTATCCACGCTTTACATATTGACCTTGTTCGTGGTCCACAGCAATTAGATACCTTACTAGCAAAAGTTCCGGCATCTTTAACGCTCTCCTTAGGAGTTGTTGAAGGTCGTAATATTTGGAAAAATGATTATGAAAAATCGTTACAGCAGATCCAAAAAGCCGTCGACACATTAGGTAAAGATCGTGTATGGGTGGCGCCATCTTCCTCTTTACTGCATGTACCTTTTGACTTAGAAAATGAGGATAATGAGGAGTCTTTACCAAAGGCCGTAAAAAATTGGCTTGCTTTTGCAAAACAAAAATTAGCGGAAGTGAAAGATTTAGCAATTCTTGCTGAAGGTGATGTAAGTACCCTAACGGCGGAACGCTTCGAAGCTAATAAAGCTGCCGCAGAAGATCGTCGTACTTCCACTTTAATTCACAAGCCTGAGGTAAAAGACCGCACAGCGAATATCACTGACGACGATGCCACACGTACCTCGCCCTTTGCTGCACGTAAAGATGCACAACAAACATTATTCAACTTACCTGCATTCCCTACGACAACGATAGGTTCCTTCCCACAAACTAAAGATGTCCGTAAATGGCGTGCAGATTTGAAAAAGGGATTAATCACACAAGCACAATACGATAAAGAAATCGCCGAAGAAACAGAACGAACTATTCGCCTACAAGAGCAGCTAGATATCGATGTATTGGTACACGGAGAATTTGAGCGTAATGACATGGTTGAATATTTTGGGGAGCAATTAGCGGGCTATGCCTTCACGAAAAATGGTTGGGTGCAGTCCTATGGTTCACGTTGTGTGAAACCTCCGGTGATCTATGGCGATGTATACCGTCCAGCAGATATGACTGTACGCTGGTCATCATTTGCGCAAACATTAACAAATCGTCCCGTAAAAGGTATGTTAACGGGTCCGGTAACAATATTACAATGGTCATTCGTCCGTAACGATCAGCCTCGTGAAACAACGACTTACCAAATTGCATTAGCCATCTTAGATGAGGTGCAAGCCTTAGAAAAAGCCGGCATTAAGATTATACAAATTGATGAGCCTGCTATTCGCGAAGGATTACCTTTACGTAAATCAGATCAACAAGCTTACTTAGATTGGGCTGTTCGTGCGTTCCGTGTATCCTCATCCAATGTAGCTGACGACACACAGATTCACACACATATGTGCTATTCGGAGTTCAATGATATTATCGAAGATATCGCAGCCATGGATGCCGATGTTATCACCATTGAAACTTCACGTTCTCAAATGGAATTATTAGACGCCTTTGCTGCAGACTTTAAATATCCAAATGATATCGGCCCTGGGGTTTATGATATTCACTCGCCACGTGTTCCTTCCACAGAAGAGATGGTTGAATTATTACGTAAAGCTAAGGCGGTAGTTCCAGCGGAGCAACTATGGGTTAATCCAGACTGTGGATTAAAAACTCGCGCTTGGCCAGAAACGAAAGCCGCGTTAGAGTCTATGGTAGAAGCTGCGAAAATACTACGCGCCGAATAATATAAACTTGGGATAATATAACCTTAGGATAATATAACCCTTGAATAATATCAGCATAGCTTTATATTATCGAAACTTATCTATACAAGAAAGCCCTGTAAGCAATGCTTACAGGGTTTTCTTTTAAGTTTACGATGCTACTTATTTCACGTTAGCATCTTACTCTTTAGTATCGTAACTAATAGTCTCGTAACTAATAGCATCGTAATCTAATAGCATCGTACTTTTAAAAATCGTATTTTTTAGCATCTTACTTATAGAGTTGATTAAAGAGCATTTTAAATGTTCCATGAGCTTGCGCTCTATTGGTAATCTCTGGACCTAGGGCTACTATTTTCCCTTGACCATAATTTGCTGCTAAGCCAATATGTGTATCCTTTAAATAAGATTGCCCATGCGCCCAACCACTTAAAAGGGATGTTGCTGAGCTAATCTTCCCTAAAGAGTATACAGCCGCAGATTCTTGAAATTTAAATACTGGGCTATTATTAAAGACGATATTAGCCTTTGCTGGCATACCATAATTTTCCGCTTTCGTCGTATCAATATCTGCCGCTAATATACTTGTAGGAATATAGTATTTGGTACTTGACAGTGGTACTTGCTTGCCTTCCGGACTTGTCTCAACTAATGGATTCGTAATGGCAAGGCCTAAATCATAGACCCAAGTACTGGAGCTACCGATGGTAACTACCTTCCCGCCATTTTGCACAAACTCTTTAAGAATAGGCAACGATTTGTCGGCTGTCAAGCTGCCTAATAAATGATGGTAGGACGCTGGCACAAGTTCTCCTTTAGGCTGACGTGAAGAATACCCTCCCGCAGCTGGATTAGCGCTAGGAATTCCCGCTCCTACAAATAATAACAAATCATAGTTTTTTATATTCTTAGCAGCTACATCTTTGGGGTAGAATAGCTCGTAATCAAAGTCATACTGCTCTAAAATCCAGCGTACCCAGCCTGAAGGCATAGAGCCTCCATATTGATCAAAGAGGCCAATTTTTAATTTTTCCACCGGTTTTAATTGCGTAGGCTTTTGGTTCAGAGCGACAATCTGTATTCCATACTTTTTCGCGGCTTCCGCTAGCGTAGCTTGCGCTGAAGCAGCGACATAAAAATTAGCACGCTGACTGTCACGAAATACCTTAACGCCTTTTTTCAATAAGTCATTCACAACAATAAAAGCGTCATTAGCACGCGCATCAATCAAATAGCCCGCAGCGCTTTTGGCAACTGTAGTACTTGGGGGAGTTAGCAGAACACCGTAAGGCTGCTTGCTTAAAGGCGCTTGAAAATCCTCAAATACGCGGTCGTAGCTTATCCCCATCTGCATCGCTAAGGTCCACCCTGCGGCATCATATGGGCGTACAGGAGGCCCTCCAGGATATTGCACATCATGGGGATGATCTTGCGCTTCAAACATATCAATTACCTGCGGACGGAAGGATTGATTAGTCTTTACAATAATTGAATTTTTGGGATACTGCTTACCATTGAGCTGAAAGTCTGCGGTACTTTGATAGACATAGACCCCTCCTTTAATAAGGGCATTAGCAAATTTTATAGCCGTTCCAAAATCTGGCTGATCGGCCGATAGGATATATGCACGCGGATCCCTATTCGCTGCATTTTCATAAACACGATCATAATATGCTTTTGGAATATGCTTGGAGCGGTAATAGCCTGTCAATTCCTTCTTTTCTTCCTGACCAGTACGCAAGGCCTCCTCATAGAGCTGGCTTACCTGATCCGCATATTTAGAATAGCGGGTCCAGGTATCTTGATTACCTCTTTCAATAGAATTCTTTCCCATTTTATAGAAGTTGTATAACAACTTATCACCATTGCGCGCAGCATAGTCTATAATCGCAAGATTTAAGGATACAGAATAATCTATCGACTGACGGAAATGCCATTCTTGAGGCTTTACAGGGTATGGCAGGCCATTACGTGGGGTTAATCGCTCCGCGACAACAGGGATCGCTGAAGGTGTGGGTCCCCCTGTAATTTCCGTTAGAATACCGATCATATTACGGAAGTAAGGCGCCGTACGTAGCCCACCATTCCACCATGTGGAGAATGTCGACTGATCAGAACGTACATAACCAGGTTTATCCTCCTCATGTAATCTATTAATCATGGATATACCTACCCCATCAATGCCAGTAACTAAAAGAGGGTCAAAGACGTAGTTAAAAGGATCTCTGTAAGGAGGGCCAGCGACGACCGTCCCATCGGGTGATGTTTGGTGATGGTTATAAACAATTTGTGGAAGCCAGTCGACATACATCACTTTGGCTAAATTTTCAGCTTCCTTCATATTAAACATAAAGAAATCGCGGTTATTATCATGACCTACATATTTATGGTAAAGGCGCGGAATATCCATGTTGCGTTGCTGCTGATCCGGATACTGCATATACCAATCCGCGAGCAGCTCCTGCCCATCAGGGTTCACATGCCACATCAATACGACCACTTTATCTAAATAGTTGACAATTTCAGGATCTTTACTCTGTGCCAGTTGGTAGAAGGTCTCCACTAACTGATGCGAGCCCACAGTTTCATTCGAGTGCATACCCCCATCTATCCATACCAGGGGTTTCCCTGCTAATGCTAGCTCCTTCGCTTGGGCATCAGAAAGCCCTTCAGCACGCCCCAACTGCTGAGATATGGAACGATATTTCTCAATATTCTTTAAGTTTTCAGGCGAGGAAAGCACCATTAAATACTGCTGTCTTCCCTCTTCAGTAAGGCCTGCAGGTTGGATAAGAACACGATTGGATTCCTTCGCTACTTGGAGGAAATAACTTTCCATCTTGGTATAATTTGCGAGCATATAGTCATCGCCCATATTAAATCCAAAATGTACCTTAGGGCTGGTCACCTCTTGGGCTATCCCCAGACCGAGGTGCAGGGCCAAAAGTGTTGTTAAGATCGGTTTTATTATTTTCATAGTATATACTGGTATTCTTTAAGGTGTTAGGCAGTAGCAAGGCTAGCTATAATTGGGAGCTTAAAAGATCAATAATACGAAATTCATCGAAAAAAAACCCCAAAAAGTAGTTAACTTTTTGGGGTATATCCACTTTTTGGGACTTTTTTATGCTAACAAGTAGAAATTACTTCTCAATATCTTTTAAGCTACTCATTTTCTTATATTCTAAGAAACCTTTAATATCTTCAAAATGCTCACGTACACGCTTGTTTCCGAATTCAAAAACTTTCTTCGCTAAGCCGTCTAAGAAATCACGATCGTGAGATACGAGGATTAACGTACCATCAAAATCTTGCAAGGCATCTTTAATAATATCCTTAGTCTTCATATCCAGGTGGTTGGTAGGCTCATCGAGGATTAATACATTGACAGGCTCAAGTAATAATTTAATCATCGCTAAACGCGTCTTTTCACCCCCAGATAAGACTTTAACTTTCTTATTCATATCATCTCCGGAAAACATAAAGGCGCCCAGTAAATCCTTAATTTTCACACGTACATCACCGACCGCAATTTGGTCGATGGTATCGAATACAGAGAGTTCACCATCTAATAAAGCGGCTTGATTTTGCGCGAAATAGCCAATCTTTGCGTTATGTCCTACTTTTAACGTTCCTTCAATATCAATTTCACCCATAATAGCTTTTATCATGGTCGACTTCCCTTCCCCATTCTTACCTACGAAAGCAACTTTCTCGCCCCGTTCGATCACCATATTTGCTTTTTGAAATACGACATGGTCACCATAGGATTTTGTTAGGTCTTCGACGATTACAGGATATTGTCCCGAGCGTGGTGAAGGCGGAAATTTAAGACGTAAAGCGGAAGTATCTACCTCATCGATTTCTATCACTTCGAGCTTCTCCAGCATTTTCACACGAGATTGCACTTGTAGCGTCTTGGAATAAGTACCACGGAAGCGGTCTATAAACTCTTGATTGTCGGCTATAAAACGCTGTTGCTCCTCATAAGCTTTTAGCTGATGTAGGCGGCGATCTTTGCGTAACTCTAAATAATGTGTATACTTCGCTTTGTAATCATAGATACGCCCCATAGTAACTTCAATCGTTCTATTGGTGATATTATCTACAAAAGCACGGTCATGGGAAATTACGATAACGGCTTTGGCTGAGTTTATTAAGAAATCTTCTAACCACTGAATACTTTCAATATCCATGTGGTTGGTAGGCTCATCGAGGAGGATTAAATCCGGTTTTTTCAATAAGATCTTCGCGAGCTCAATACGCATGCGCCATCCCCCTGAGAACTCGGAAGTCTGACGGGTGAAGTCGCTACGGTCGAAGCCTAAGCCCTTTAACACTTTTTCTACTTCAGCATCATAGTTTGTCTCTTCAATAGAATAAAATTTCTCACTTAATTCTGATACACGTTCAATAAGCTTCATATAATCATCCGTCTCGTAGTCGGTACGGATATTCAGCTGCTCATTCAACTGCTCCAACTCATCGCGCATACCGTATACTTCCCCAAACGCTTTCGAAGTCTCTTCAAAGACTGTTACGTTATCTGCTGTTAGTAAATGCTGCGGAAGGTAGGCAATCACGGCCTCCTTAGGGCCCGAGATATTTCCTGTTGTAGGCTTTCCAGCACCGGCAATAATCTTCAAAAGCGTCGATTTTCCAGCACCGTTTTTACCCATTAGCGCGATTTTATCATTTTCATTGATTGAGAATGAAACATCTGAAAAAAGTGTTGTTCCCCCGAAGGAAACAGAAATATTATTTACGTTAATCACTATATAAGCTATTAGATTTCTGCAAAGATAAGAGAATCAACTTAGTTTATGACTATAAAGAATGCGCTAAATGCGTATCTTTGCAGCATGCGTTTTGATATTATTACGGTACTTCCGAGTCTATTAGACAGCCCCTTTGCACACTCTATTCTACAGCGTGCACAAAATAAAGGTTTGGCAGAAATCCATGTGCACAATCTAAGAGATTATTCGACAAATAAGCAAAAGTCTGTAGATGACTACCCCTATGGTGGTGGCTCGGGCATGGTGATGCAAATCGAACCCTTTGCTGCTTGCATTGAAAAACTTCAAGCGGAGCGCAGCTACGATGAAATCATCTATATGACGCCAGATGGGGAGACGCTAAATCAAAAGATTGCTAACAACCTTTCTACAAAAGGAAATATGATTATCCTTTGTGGTCACTACAAAGGTATTGACCAGCGTATTCGCGATGTCTTTGTAACAAAAGAGATTTCCATTGGTGACTATGTGCTTTCCGGAGGTGAACTTCCAGCAGCGATTTTAACAGATGCAATTATCCGTTTGATTCCTGGTGTACTTTCGGACGAGACTTCAGCCCTTTCAGATTCATTTCAAGATGGCCTTTTAGATTCACCGATTTATACCAGACCGAAAGAATGGCGCGGTCATAAAGTTCCTGACATCCTACTTTCAGGCCATGAGGCAAAAATTGCTGCTTGGCGTGATGAGCAACAACTGGCCAGAACGAGAGAACGCCGACCAGATTTATTAAATGATTAAAAAAGAAACGCTTTTTTTGTTTTTTTGACATAAAAAGTTTGCAATACCAATTTTTTTTATAAATTTGTGATACAATGAAAATGAGCAATACAAATACAAGTTGGTGGTGGCCTGAAGCAATAAGCGTCGGGACATAACTTGTGTTTACATAATATTTCATAATCAACCAAAACCATTTGTGGAAATTATAGCCCGACGATCCCCCGTCGGGTTTTTCTATTTTAGGACTCTTTTAAAAATATTATTAGTATGAAATTTAACTTTAACACCAAATACACGCAACTCCTAGCAGACACCACAACACCCGTGAGTATCTACCTACGTATGCGTGATGTATTCCCGAATAGCCTACTGCTGGAGAGCTCGGAATACCAATCCCGTGATAATAACATCTCCTATATCTGTTGCCAGCCTATTGCCGGCATCGTCTTAGATAAGCAGGAGCTACGCATTGACTACCCACAGCAGGAAACAATTGTTAAGCCCCGTGGAGCGATAAATCTGAAGGAGGAGGTTTCTACCTTCCGTAAAGCATTTTCCAATGACCCTTTAGACCCTAGCATCCAAGTGATAAATAATGGTCTTTTCGGCTATTTCTCCTTCGACAGTATTGAGCATTTTGAAGATATAAAACTTACTAAAGAGCAAGATCCAGCGAAAGAAATCCCTTTCTTGCAATATCATATTTACAAATATGTGATCGCCATTGATCACTTCCGTAATCAGCTTTATATCTTCGAACATCTCTTAGAAGATGAAAAATCAGAGCTTGAAAAAATTCAATACCTGATACAGAATAAAAATTTCCCAGAGTACTCTTTTGCCACGAAAAGTGCGGAGCAATCGACGATGACGGATCAGGAATTTAGAGATTTAGTCGTGAAGATGAAGGAGCATATCCAGCGTGGTGACGTCTTTCAGATTGTGCCTTCAAGAGGCTTCTCTACCGCTTTTGAAGGGGACGAATTTAATGTTTACCGCGCACTGCGCTCCATAAACCCCTCTCCATACTTATTCTACTTTGACTTCGGCGACTTCAAGCTCTTTGGCTCCTCACCTGAAGCACAGCTAACGATAAAAGATGAGGTTGCCTCCATCTTCCCTATTGCTGGAACTTTCAAGCGTACAGGAAATATTGAGCAAGATAAATTAGTCGCTCAAGACCTACAGAATGACCCTAAAGAGTCGGCTGAACATGTTATGTTAGTAGACCTCGCACGCAATGATTTGAGTAGACATTGCACGGAGGTATCGGTAAAATCCTATAAGGAAGCACAATATTACTCGCACGTCATACACTTAGTATCTAAAGTATCGGGAAAATTACTCCCTGGAGCTTCCCCTTTTGATGTGGTGGGCGACACCTACCCTGCAGGCACGCTGTCCGGCGCTCCCAAGCATATGGCACTAACGCTGATCGACCGCTATGAAAAGCAACAGCGCTCCTTCTATTCTGGCGCCCTTGGATATATGGGGTTTAATGGAGATTTCAACCATGCCATTATGATACGCTCCTTTTTGAGTAAGCGCAATGTCCTCCACTATCAGGCTGGCGCAGGGATCGTCTTAGACTCGGATCCAGAAAAAGAATTACAAGAAGTAAATAATAAAATTGCGGCATTACGAAAGGCCTTAACCTTAGCTGAAACTATTTAAGATGAAAAATTCAACTATTTTAGTGATCGACAACTACGACTCTTTTACCTACAACTTAGTGCATTTACTACAGGAGTGTGGTCAAGAATATACTGTATGGAGAAATGATAAATTCAAGATCGAAGATGTCGCAGCCTTTGATAAGATTCTGCTGTCTCCAGGACCCGGTATTCCTGAGGAGGCGGGCCTTTTATTAGAGGTTATACGCACCTATGCTCCTACGAAGAGTATCCTGGGGATTTGCTTAGGCTTACAAGCGATTGCTGAGGTGTTCGGTGGAAAGCTTTACAACCTGGCAAAACCCTTACATGGCGTCGCTACAGACTTAATTATTACCGATGAGACGGAGCCCCTATTTCAAGGGTATGCGCAGCATGCTAAAATTGCACGTTACCACTCTTGGGCCGTTGCTAAAGAGAGTCTCCCGGCGGTATTAAAGGTTACTGCTGAAGATGAGCACGGCGTAATTATGGCCCTTACACACCGTGACTTAGATATCCGTGGTATGCAGTTCCACCCGGAGTCCATCCTGACGGAAAATGGAAAACGACTCATTGAAAACTGGATTAATAACTAGCCATGACTATACTAGATAAAATTGTTGCAAGAAAGAAAGTGGAGGTCGCTGAAGCGAAGATTAGAGTTTCACTAGCAGAACTGGAAGGTTACCCCCTTTTCAAGCGTACATGCTACTCCCTTCAAGAGTCTGCAGCCACAGCAGGACGCACGGGAATTATTGCTGAATATAAAAGAGCCTCCCCTTCAAAAGGGCTGATCAACGGCACCTCAACGGTACAAGATGTCGTAAAGGGCTATCAAGATGCTGGGGCTATTGCAATCTCTGTATTGACAGATTCGGACTTCTTTCAGGGCTCCCTCGCCGACTTAAGCGCAGCACGTGAAGTGCTTAGCATCCCTTTATTGCGGAAGGAATTTATTGTTGACAGCTACCAGATTGCCGAAGCGAAAGCTTATGGTGCAGATATCATCCTTTTAATTGCAGCCTGCCTGTCCGATGAAGAGCTTACAGCATTAGCACATTATGCCAAATCACTCGGCTTAAATATCCTCTTGGAGGTGCACGATGAAGCAGAATTAAACCGCAGCTTACACCTTCCTGTAGATGCAATTGGGGTGAATAATAGAAACTTAAAAGATTTTGTTGTTACCCTGGATCATTCTTATTCCCTGGTCAATAAAATTCCCGCTACTGTATTGAAAGTTTCGGAATCGGGCATCTCAGATCCCAAAACCATCCGGGAGCTTAAAGAAGCCGGGTTTCAGGCTTTTTTAATCGGTGAAAATTTTATGAAGACTTCAGACCCTGCTTTTGCCATACAATCATTTGTGAAAGAAATTTAAATTTTATTTAAAACGAATCTAAATAAGATTATATTTGATGCTTTAATCAGCGATCAATAGACTTGGAAAAAGATATATTTACAATAAATAAAGCTAGCTTCGAGCAAATATACCTTCAACATTGGGAAGGTATGTTTGCTTATTGCTTAAAGAATATTCAGGACGAAGATCTAGCCAAAGAGATTGTGCAAGAAGTGTTCAAATCCCTATGGGAACGACGCGAAAAATTGGAAATTAATGAGGTAGACCGCTACTTGATTCGATCCGTAAAGCTAAAGACTTTCGAATATATTCGTAACAGGCAGACAAGACAACAACATCACGAAAAAATAAGCATTCAAACGCAAACTCATTATTCCGAAGATCATCTCGTCACGGATGAACTATCCCTTCAGATAACAAAGCTCATAAACAACTTACCGAAACAATGTAAAAATGTGTTTAATATGAGCCGAAATCAAGGACTCACCAATAAAGAAATCGCTCGACAATTATATATTTCTGAAAGGGCTGTAGAGTATCATATTTCTAAGGCTTTACATACCCTTAGGATAGAACTAGATAAATATATTCACTGATGAAAATTCCTAGTATTAAAGTATTTATGTATTTTTGTTAGCGCCATCAATGAATATGAAAATAGATTACAAGGTCATAGAACGCTATCATTTAAACCAATGCACACCCCAGGAACGTCTGATGGTGGAACAATGGCTAGATGAGGGATTGGATGATTTTGAGACGCCATTCGCTACTGTAAATGAAAAAAAACAAGTAGGCGAAGAAATTTGGAATGAGCTGCATGCCTTTATGGAGGAAGACACCAATAGGCCAAAGACTAAAAATCTATTTTCTTTTAAAAGAGTAAGCGTGGCAGCCGCTATACTAGCTATAGTTAGTTTAGCTGCTATAACCCTTAAAAATAATGCTCATTTCTCAGACGCCTTATTTGACAATAGCACTAACAGCAATTTAAAATACATTGACAAGAATAATTACGAACTAATCTTGGGAAGCTATGCTTCGGCAAGGGTGAATATAAAAACTGGCGTCTTCGATACATCAGGAGATATAATGCTGATACCTAAAAAAGATTTTCTATTTAGCTTTTCCAAAAATAGCGTCAAGAAAGCCTTAAAAAATGGCGAAATTTACTTTTTGCTTAAATCATCAAGTATTGGAAGACCAATTATAATATCCAAAACAGAATTAACATTCTTAGCGCCTACTATTCAACAGCAATTAAAAATGCAATTTAATATCAGCTAATTCTCTTCATTAGTACATTTATGTTATCAAAAAAATCATGCAGCAAAAAAAAGTTTTATTTGCGCTCTTACTGATTATTTGTTGTTTTATGACTAGCTGCACGGAGCAAGCTACAACAAGGCAAACTCAGGGGAAATACAGTCTTTTTACTATGAATAAAGATTTGGGAAATACCTTGCTTATAACCGATAACATCTCCTCAGACTCCTTAGCAATCAATCCCCACGGAATCACTGTACCCAACACCGACTTCGACCGCAGTGTGATTGTGCACAAAGGATATTATTATCAGATTGATGCCATCAATGAAGTCTTCGCGAAATATAAGTTAACACCCAAAGGTGTCGAGAAAGTTGATCAGCTTCCAATGGTGAATAGGCATATTGAAAATGTTAGTTGGCTGAGTCCTGATACATTATTCTTAATAACCCTTGATGACAAAAGTTACAGCTACATAAATTATTATATTATTGCTGTCAATGATTTCAAAATCGTCAAGCAAGGACAAATTAATCTGCCGATAGATAATCCAGAATTCCCTATTATATCCATTGGATTTAGTATTATAAAAAATAGCAAACTTCTAATAGGCTACTGCTTCAATAAAATCTATAACACGACTGATTTCACGACGAGTGATTATATGTATTTAGCGGAAATAGACACCACAAATATGCAGGTTGAAAAGATCCTGAAAGATGCACGTTCTTCCTACCCTGGAGGGATTAATACCGTGCAGTCTTACAGTTTTAAAGATTCCTCCGGTGATTTCTATTTTATGAGCTGCCCAGGTGTTGCTTTAGGAAATAACACAAAAATGCCAACGGCTATTTTTAGAATAAAAGATAAGGCATCGATTATAGATCCTACATATATGATAAATCTTTCCGAAAAGACAGGAAATCATGCTTATGGCTTTTGGTTCTTGGGGAAGGATCAGGCAATAATACGTTCAGAAAGAAAAGACTTATATACCGATTTTTCCGACCATCACTCAACATATCAGTTTGAATACTACCTAATAAATTTAAAAAGTCAGGAGATAGCTAAATTAGCGCTGCCATATGATAAAGGCACTCGCAAGGAATCCGTACTTGTTAGCAACAATAAAGCATATATTACAATTGACGATAAAGATGATAATCATCAGGTATGGATCTATGATATACTAACAAGAAAAATTAGTGAAGGATTAAAACTTGATAATCAAGTAGATTTTATTGTTAGAATAGACAAGTTCAATTAATAAAACAACATTAATCTTCAAGAAGATAAACTTGAAAACCCCTTTAAAAGCTACCACTTTCATAATAGAATGGTAGCTTTTTTTATATCCCTGTAATTTCAGAAAATTACACTCGCTAAAGCGCAAATTAATAAGCTTGATTATCAACGCATTACGCAACAAAAACTTATCCTAGAAATTATTTTAAGATTTAACCTTCGGTAAAAGGAAGATTAGGCAACATACTTATGTATAATCAATCTAAATAAGGTAATGTTAAAATTAAATACGATATGCTTAACTCTTTTAATCATCCTTTCTCTCCCAGCTTTCGCCCAACAAGGCACACTAATTGGTAAGCTGACGAATCACAAGAGTCAGCCTATTGATGGCGCTTCCATACGCATAGCAGCGACTACGAAAGGCACCCTTACGGATAAAAATGGATTATTCTTCTTTAAGAGTCTACCTTATGGAAGATATACGATCCATATCTCGGCAGTAGGCTACAAAACAAAAGAGTTGCAAATAAACCTGCAAGAGAAATTAGAAAATTCACTGAATATCGCTCTTACTGAAAATCCAAATACCTTAGCGGAAGTTCAAATCCAAGGGAAGACTGTCGCTCGGAAAATTAAGGAAACAGGTTTTAATGTCAACGTCATAGAGACTAAACGGTTTGCAAATACGAATACTGATATCAACCAAATTTTAAACCGAAGTACTGGAATACGTATTCGTCAACAAGGAGGATTAGGTTCTAACTACAGCTTTTCACTAAATGGTCTTTCCGGGGATCACGTAAAATTTTTTATTGATGGGATACCAATAGAATCCTACGGATCGGGAATGTCATTTAATAATATGCCCGTAAATCTTGCGGAGCGTATTGAAGTATATAAGGGCGTAGTACCCGCTCATCTAGGTTCTGACGCCCTAGGAGGAGCAATAAATATTGTAACCAATCGTGATAAAGTAAAATTTATAGATGCCAGCTATAGTTATGGCTCTTTCAACACACACCGAGCTGCGTTAAGTGCAGGAAGGAAATTTAATAAATCCGGTTTAAATTTAAATGTGAACACTTATTATAATTACTCCAACAATGATTATCGAATGAGGACTAATCCAAAGGCCAATATTTATTTAGAAGTTCCCTCCAAAACCGTTCCCAATCAATTGGACACCATCCGTTCAGCCAGACGCTTTCATGATAATTATGAGTCCTTTATGACACAGGTAGAATTGGGTGTCCATAATAAGAAATATGCGGATATTGCTGTTGTAGGACTAACATTTAATCAAGTAAATAATCAAGTACAGACTGGAGCAACGCAAGAGAAAGTAATAGGGGGCATACAACACAGCAGCAATAGTTTTACACCTAGCATACGCTACCGTAAAGAACATTTTTTACTGAAGAATTTATCAGCGAGTCTCTTTTCAAACTTTTCTACGAGTAAATCAATAATCACAGATACAAGTTCCATTAATTATTATTACTGGGATGGGAGTACATTCGGGCTGAGCAAGACCCAAGGGGAGTTAAATGTTAAATCTATTCGTCATCAAAAAATAAATAATAGTTTTTCTCAAGTAAATTTAAACTATCAACTAAGGCCTCAACATGTATTCGCTTTAAATTATAATTTAAAAACTAACGATCGAGAAGAATATAACGAGATCGATCCCTATAATGATACCTTCAATAAGACAAATAGAATTACTCAACATATCGTCGGGTTGAACTATCAACAAATCCTATTGAAAGGTAGATTAAACAACTCCTTCTTTTTAAAAAGATATACGCTGGCGGGAAATTCAACGGCTAACGATAATAACTCAAATAGAGAAGCTAGATCTTACACTGGTTATGGAGCGGCTACAAACTACCGTATAATCCGCCATGGGGGCGTTAAGCTTTCCTATGAGCATGCCTATCGCCTTCCGTCCTTCACAGAACTCTTTGGCAATGGCATTGAAGTGATTGGAAATCCCAATCTAGAGCCCGCAAATAGTGATAACTACAACCTAGGACTCTATTATAAATTCCACTTGAAAGACCACGCCTTTAGTGTTGAGGCATCCACTTTTTATCGCAATGCCAAGAATTATATCATTACCACTCGTTACAGTGATGCTGAAAGAAACTATTCCTACTCCAGAAACGAAGGAGGCATAAAGGTCAATGGCGCAGACTTCGAAATTAAATATGACTATAAGGGCCTATTACAAGCTATGGTCAATATGAGTTATTATAATGCCGTAGATAGAGCGCGCTTTGTGGAGGGCACAAATCGGGAGAAGATCACCTATAATAGCCGTACGCCAAATGAACCTTGGCTATTTGGAAACGCCGATATCAGCACGGGATTTAACAATCTTTTCGGCACAAAGCACACACGCTTACAGTTCAATTATTATTTACAATTCGTAAATAACTATTCCCTTTCCTGGTCTAAACTAGGAGATAAAAGAACGAAAGACTATATCCCAGAGCAGTGGCTACATAACCTAGCAATTAGCTATTCGTTAAAACAAAACAAGTACCATATCACAGTAGAAGGTCATAATCTCAGCAATGAAATTGCCTATGATGTATTCAAACAACAACGTCCCGGAAGATCCATATTTGTGAAATTAAGATATAGCTTACAATCCTTCAAATAACTATAATTCAATATTTAACCATGTCTATTAAACTCAAAAAACACATTAAAGTTGCTGCACTGCTAGCGTGTACAGCAATCAGCATCAGCAGTTGCAATAAAACTGACAAGCCCAATGACCCGGCCCCTATTGATGATAAAGATCCTAAATATGCCATTTCCTATAGTACGAAAAATGGTTCATTTATGCTGCCAATTTCAGATTTAATGAAAGGCACCATTAGTCCCATTGGAACAGGAACGGATGTATCAAGTATATTTACATGGGAAGAAAATAGAATTCAAAAAGGCAAATACTTCTACCACTTAGACCCGAATGCATCCAAATTTGGAAAGTATGTCCTCGAAAATGGAATCGTTCAAATAATTAAGGCTATTCCCCTGAATACATTATCTAACTTATATTTAGGATGGCACTCTTGGCTAGATGAAGAAACATTAGCCTTTGGACCTCGAAGCTCAAATGAATATACAATAGTCAATGTTAAAGACATGACTATTAAAGCTAGTGGGAAGATTGATACCGGTAAAGATGTCCCTAAGGATCACCAATTAAATTTATATACCTTCTTACCTCAGGGAAACAAAATATTGATTGGCTATAGTCTTTACAATAAACTTAATAAGGTTACTTATGACACAACTTATACCGCGACTTTAGATTACCCTACTTTTAATAATTTTAAAATTACAGGAAAAGACCTACGTTCAAATCCAATTGGTCCCTTGAGAAATGGGTACTTTCATAAATTTAAGGAGAATGGCTACACCTACCTACTAACCTATCCTATGCCTGTATTAGGTGGTAACAAACCCAATATGCCTACAGGATTTTTCCGCATAAAAGATGGAGAAACTAAATTAGACCCTGAATATTTCTTCAATGTTTCCAAATTAAGAAATGGTGATAACCAATTAGGGGTAGAATATTTAGGTAATGGAAAAGCGCTATTAATTAGTGCCAACGACGCTACTACGAATGTAAAAGAATTTGATGACTGGTGGTATGCCGTAATGTGGGAATATTTAATTGTAGATATCAATACGCAGACAATCGTCAAAAAACTAGATTTCCCGCTAGTTAGCAACTCTAGGTCAGCCATTGTCGACAATGGAAAAGTTTATATTGCTGTAAATGATCCGAAGGCTGATGCGATCTATATTTGGCAATATGACCCTATAAAAGATCAGTTAACGCGTGGTGCTAAGATTGTCGGTGGAGACAATGATACTCCTATGCTATTCAAGCTGAAGTAAACACAGCAATTAAACCATTAAGGTTGGTTTGAAAACTACAAACCAACCTTACTTTTACAATAGACCGTTATGTTTAGTAAAATTAACGCTTGGCTACATCTGTGGCTGGGCATAGCTGCAGGCGTCCCTGTAATCATCCTAAGTATTACAGGTAGTGTATTGGTATTTGAGCAAGAGATAAAAGAGCTAAGTACTGATTACATCCGTGTTGAAGCCCAACAAGCAGCACATCAGTTACCACCATCAGTGATCTACCAAGCCGTTAAGGAACGACTCCCTGAAAAGGAAATTACAAGTGCTTGGTATTACGGATTAGATAAATCCGTCAAAGTCAGCTTAAATAACTCGGATAGCGTAGTTTATGTAAATCCATATTCTGCGGAAATCTTGGACGTGGTAAACGAGGAGGACTTCTTTCATTTTATGGAAGAGGGACATCGTCATCTTTGGATAGAAGGGAAGGTGGGAAAACAGCTTGTAGGATGGTCTACAGCAATATTCCTTCTTCTTTTAATTTCGGGATTAATCTTATGGTGGCCAAAGAAATGGACGAAAAGAACACGTTCACAAAGTTTTACTATTCAATGGTCTGCGAAGTTCAAAAGAATTAATTACGACCTACATAATGTGTTAGGATTTTACGCATTAACACTCGCTATTGTCATGTGTATCACCGGCTTAATCATGAGCTTTCCTTGGATGCGCAAATCCGTAATATGGCTTTCTGGAGGATATCCTGTAAGACCAAAAACTGAGCTTCTAGGCCACCCCCCGGAATATTCAGCTATTAACCTTAAAGATGCCCTGTTAGTGGCCGATCAAGTTTGGCTTAAAGTACGCTATGAATATGCAAAATTTAATAAAGAAGCCGTTATCGTACATTTTCCATCAGCTACCGAACATACAGTCTATGCATGTACGGATATGAAAGATGGAACTTGGAGAGACTTAACTTTTGACAGAAATACGTTAGCGCTCACCGGCAGAATTATGGGCCCTATAGACGAGGCTAATACCACAGAGTGGTTAATGCGCGCTAACTATGCACTACATACTGGTTTTATCGGAGGCATGGCCACAAAAATTGGTTACTTCCTAGCCTCCCTAATCTGTGCGACCCTACCGATTACTGGATGCTATATCTGGTGGAATAAGAAGAAGAAACAATTTAAGCCGTCAAGAAAATAACCCTATGACTATGATTTATTTATTAAAATATTTCCTCAGCTTACTTTTTCTAAGTATAGTGCTCCTTACTCAAGCACAGAAATCAACAAAAATTATTGGTAAATTAATCGATGAACAGACGCAGTCTGTCCCCTATATTAGTATCAGTTTACATCTTGTAAAAGATAGTTCTCTCATCCATACTGTTCAAGCAGATAGCACAGGAAAATTCATATTCAATAATCCCTCCTTTGGATCCTATTATATTCGGGCAAAAAGTATTACCCATCAAGAGCTTTTTAGTCCACATTTCAGACTAGACGAGCAAAACAATAGCTATGATCTTGGCCGGCTAATCTTAATCCAAAACCAGGCATATCTTGCAGAAGTTACCGTCAATAGAAAGCATAATTTTTTGGAACAACAGCAGGATAAATTGGTCTTCCATATAGAAAACTCCATACTTGCCGATGGGAGTAATGGTCTTGAATTATTAAGTAAAATCCCGGGTCTTTCTGTCAATGAATCTGGAGAAATCAGCCTGAAGGGGAAATCGGGCACCAACGTAATGATCAACGGAAAACTAACTTACCTCGCTGCGGATCAACTAGCCAACCTTTTAAGGAGCACAACATCTTCAGATATTAATAAAATTGAAGTGATGACTAACCCCAATGCGAAACAAGATGCTGCAGGAACCTCGGGAATTATTAACATCGTTTTAAAAAAGGGTTTAAAACAAGGATTTCAAGGAAATATTTCCGTTAATGGTGGTGCTGGCCGTGGCACCCGCCTGGGTGGAGGAATAAATGTAACCTATAGAACGGAAAAAATAAATGTCTTTGCGAATTACAATCAATATTTCCAAAACTTAACATTTACCAACTCCTTAACTCGAAATTTCTATTCCAACCCAACGGATGACCCTGAAAGCTTTTCGCAGCAAGAAAATTTCGTTCAACCAAAATTACGTGCTAATAACTTTAGAGCTGGCCTAACTATTAATCCAACTCCCAAGCAAACAATAGGCCTTCTTATTCATGGTGGTTTCGGTAGATACCCTAAATATGAGCCTACAACAAATAATTTGATTAAATTTTTTAGCAATGATCTTATCTGGGCTTCAGCTACTATAACCCAAGGGAAAGAACGCTGGGAAGATATGCTATACAATATTAATTATAACCTAAAATTTAATGAAAAAGGTCATGAATTAAAAATAGACTTAGATTTTATCAACCATTATTCGAAAATGGATCAGCAGCTGACGACCACTTATACAAACGCTATAAATAACCGCATACGTCCCCTATCCTCAAGAATTGGGGATATCCCTTCGGACAATCAAGTGCTTGTAGGGAAAATAGATTACAGCTTACCATGGAGCAATCAGCTTAAAATTGAAGCCGGCTGGAAAGGTTCTCATGTGCGTACCGAAAATAATTTGAAGTACGACACGCTCAATAACGGTCAGTATCTTCCTGACCTAACAACAAGCAACCATTTTATCTATAAGGAGATGATTCAAGCGGGATATATTAACCTATCTAAAACATGGCATAAACTTGCCACGCAAGTGGGACTTCGTGCCGAACATACCTTTGTAGATGGAAATCAACTAAGTACAAGTGATAAATTCAAAAAGAATTATTTTCAACTCTTCCCTACCGCATTTTTAACTTATGCATTTACCGAAAATCACAAATTACAAGCTAGCTACAGTCATCGCGTTCAACGCCCCTCTTTCTGGGATTTAAACCCCTTTCGCGTCTATACGGATCCCTTTTCATATACAGAAGGAAATGCCAGGCTTAACCCTTCCTACGAGCATGCATTCGAATTAAACTATACGCTAGCAAGTAAATATATGTTAACAGCCAATTATTCAAGCCGCAGTAATGTGGTCAATGAACTCTTAGGAAGAGATGCTTCCAATCCGCATATTACCTTTGAAACACCACGCAATATGGGATCCTTTAATAATTATGGCGCTTCCTTAATTGTTCCATTACAAATTACAGAATTCTGGAATTCTACAAACTTCGTTAATTATTATAGAAATGAATATAAACTCCCCTTAGAGAAGGTTCTTATTCATCGTTCAGGAAACACATTTTCCCTAAATTCTCAGCATACCATTAAACTTCCTAAAAATTGGACACTGGAGCTAGGAGGAAATTATATTTCAGGAATGACTGTAGGTTTGACGACAATCAAAAGCTATGGTTCCATATTTTCGGGGCTACAGAAAAGCCTATTCAACAAAAAGGCACAAATAAAATTAGTTATAAACGATATATTCAGCACCAATCGACGTCGTTTCGAAACGACGGCTGGTACGATTTCCCTCACAGGAATACATAGGCCCGATAGTAGAACAGCCCTGCTATCATTCAGCTATAATTTTGGAGGTTCAACACTAAATAAGAAAGAACGTATCACAGGATCTGAAGAGTTAAAAAGCAGATTGTAAGTTCATGACTTCTTGCTTACAGTAAGTTTTATTAAAAAAGCGTAACTTTGCAAAAAATTTATCCAAGGTATGTCTGTTAAAATTGGCGAAAATATTGATTTAGGGAATTTCCCATTATTACTTGCTCCAATGGAAGATGTGAGTGACCCTCCCTTCCGTTATGTATGTAAGAAAAATGGGGTGGATATGATGTATACTGAGTTTATCTCTTCGGAGGGCTTAATTCGGGATGCCGCAAAGTCGCGCCAAAAGTTAGATATTTTCGAATATGAACGTCCCATTGGAATTCAAATATTTGGCTCTGAAATCGACCATATGCGTCAAGCAGCAGAGATTTCTGCACAAGCAGGACCCGACTTAATTGATATCAACTACGGCTGTCCTGTCAAGAATGTTGCCTGCCGTGGTGCCGGAGCATCCTTGTTACAAGACATCGATAAGATGGTGAAAATGACGAAGGCTGTTGTCGATGCTACAGACCTTCCGGTGACCGTAAAGACGCGCTTAGGATGGGACGACAGCACAAAAAATGTCTATGAAGTTGCCGAGCGTCTACAGGATATCGGGATTAAAGCCCTTTCTATCCATGGCCGCACGCGTGCGCAAATGTATAAAGGTGAAGCCGACTGGTCCATGATTCGTGATGTGAAGCGCAACCCACGTATTCAAATACCTATTTTTGGGAATGGGGATATTGACTCCGTAGAGAAAGCTGCAGCATGGCGCCAAGAATATGAGGTCGACGGCATTATGATTGGTCGTGCAGCCATTGGCTACCCTTGGATTTTTAGAGAAGTGAAGCACTTTTTTGAAACTGGGGAACGCCTTGAAGGGCCTACTATCGCTGAACGTGTCGACGTTTGCCGTACACATCTTACGAAATCTATCGAATGGAAAGGCCCTAAAACGGGGATTTTTGAAATGCGTAGACACTATGCAAATTACTTTAAAGGAATTCCTAATTTTAAAGAGTACCGCATGCAATTAGTGAGTTTGCAATCGGTAGAAGAGATTAATGAGGTGCTCGCCGATATCGAACACAATTTCATTTCTGAAGTTATATAAACAAAAAAAAGGTTTCATCGTGATGAAACCTTTTTTTGTTATCTTAAAATCGTTTTTGAGTATCGGAAAATAGTTTTCCTACGCACGGCCTTTTCTAAATATCTTCAAAAGCTGGTTCTTTTCAAAGTAGCCAACAACCCCTACATAGAGGATTAGCAATATATTTCCCCAAATTAAGCTGCGGTCAAGAAGTAGATAATTTACCCCCACCAAGGCTGCACCAAGCAGCATGTAGACAAACATCTTTCCAACCTTATAAGGAATAGCATAATTCTTTTGCCCCCAATAATAAGAGAGCGACACCATCACTAAATACGTTACCGAAGTCGCCAGGGTGGCACCCAAATAGCTGTAGGAAGGGATGAGTGCAAAGCAGAGTGCCATGGTAATGACGGCACCAATGCCTGAAATATAAAGCCCATAACGTGTCTGATCGGAAAGCTTATACCAAACAGATAAGTTCATATAAATCCCTAATAACACATAGTTGAACAATAAGATCGGAACGATAAACAATCCAGACCAGTATTCCGCTTGCATCGCTGCGGTAGACCCCTTAATAAAATATTTCAGCCATTCAATATTCATGGATAAGCCCACCATAACAAGCATCATAGCAAGCACGAAATACTCCATGATTAAGGCATAGGTTTGCCTAGCATTAGCATTTTTGGAATAAGAGAAAAAGAAGGGCTCTGCACCCAACCGAAAAGCCTGCACAAAAATACTTAAGAATATAGCAATTTTTGATACGGCCCCATATATCCCTAGCTCTCTGTCCCCCTGATCTTCGGGCAATAAGCGTGGAAGCAGCGTCTTATCAATATGCTCATTAATAATAAAGGATATATTAGCTATTAATATTGGAAAAGAATAGTAGAGCATACTCCTTAACAACTGCGTATCCAACTTCCAAGAAAAACGAGCAATTTGAGGCAGCAGCAACAGTAAGGTTACTCCACTAGCTACAAGGTTAGCAATAAAGACATATCCGATCCATCCTTCGCGATACCAAGAGGTAAAAAATACTGCCAAAGAGCTCTGGCTAGAAATTAAATAAGGTATAAGCAGTATAAATATTAAATTTAAACTTACAAATACAGCGATATTAATCAATTTTAGCACGCCAAAATATAGCGGCCTGCCATCGGCACGAAGCTTAGCAAATGGCACGACAGCCAATGTGTCAGCCACTAAAATAAGTCCAAAGAGTTTTACATACAAGACATAGTCGGCATCTAAGTGCCCCTTATTTAGCCACGCAGCAATGGGATTCGTAAAAACAAAAACTGTGATAAGGAATAGTGGAGCTGTAATTAAAGTAATTAAAAAGCTTGTATTAAAAACTTTAGGCTTATCCTTCTCCTCGACTTTTTGAAGAAAGCGGAAGAAGGTGGTCTCCATACCAAATGCGAGAAGCGCATTAACCATGGCAGACCAAGCATACATCTTTGTAAAGATACCATATACTGCTGTCGTATACTTATTTACAAAAAGCGGCGTGAGAACAAAGTTTAGTAAACGGGCGATAATCGTACTTAGACCATAAATTAAGGTCTGCCCTGCGAACTTCTTGAGTACCGACATAGGGATAAATTAAACCTGAGGTTTTTTTAAAACGACAAAATTTGTAAACCCCTTGATAGCACCCTCAGTGACAGTGACTTCCGCAACTTCGGCACGCTCAGGTCCCTCTTTACACCAATCAATTAAAGAATCTAAGAAAAAGTCTGTTCCCTCAGCTTCCACAAATACGGAACCATCAGGAAGATTAGTGACATATCCTCTAACCCCTAATTGATCGGCTACAGCCTTGGTTGATAATCGAAAATATACCCCTTGAACTTTCCCTTTAACGGCAATATTTACATGTTTCATAGTACAAAAGTACGGAAGAAAACTGAGTAAATACTATGCTAAACGCTCAACGGTAACATCATCGGTAATCTTTAGATGTATCATATTTTTTAATAAAATTATACCTGGTTTTTTTCCAAACTCCAGAGAGCCAAATCTATCAGAAATACGTAATAGCTCGGCCCCATTTAACGTTGCCCAAGAAATAGTCTGCGTAAAATCTAATTCCGGAAATTCCACATGTAAGGCACGTAACTCCTCTAAAATTGAGAGCGTATCATTCGAAGCTAAACTGTCAGTACCTAACACAATCTTCTGATTATCATTCACAAAGTTCATGACCTTAGGTAAGGCATTTTCAATATATAAATTAGACTTTGGACAGAAGCACCAATAAATTTCTCTACCCATCCGCTCCACAAAATCTAAATCTTTTAAGGAAGTAAAAGTATTATGCACCAACATTAATTTATTTACTTGCGGTAAATACGGCAGATACGATTGGATGGAATTTCTTGCCTGCGCTTTTAACAGATCGACATCCTTACCTATAACTTCAAAGAAATCTAAGAAATCTCCCGTTTTGTAGCGAAATAGCTTATTCTCCTCTTCGGACTCTTGATTGTGTATAGAAATTATGTTGTCCTCGGAGACAGATTTCTTGAATTTTTTGAAAAGTTGTTTCGAACATGAATAGGGAGCATGCGGAGTGATGGAGGAAAACTTTTCATCAAAGTTTAAACGGAGGTTCTTCGCCGCATCTACTTTTCCATCTACCAACTCAGGCTCTAAACCTATAATCTCTACAAAAGTGTGATAATGAATTTTTGACTCATTCTTTAAATCCGCAGAGAGTGACGTATTTACATGGTCACCAACGGCAACAATCCCATTCGCGTACATTTCTTCATCTGCGGCATTCATATGCTTGACTACTAAAGCTTTCTTTGCGTCGCGTGAAGACATTACTGAAGACAGAAATTTAGGTAACCCAGTACCTTTAGCAAGTTGCCCACGCATATGTGAAAGCTCCACATGACAGTGTGCATTTACAAATCCTGGTACAATAACACCGGCATACTTCTCTATTTTTTTTCCGATAATATCACTCGAAGTGCTCTCGTAAATCCCTTGAATAACACCATTTTCATCGATCGCAATAACCCCATTTTTTAAAGGCGCGGAACTAACTGGAACAATATAATTAGCGGAAAGATATTTAATCATTTTTTGCAATTTTTAATGTAATTCAAAATTCTTTGAAACTATAAATATATAAGAACCAAATTTATGCCAAAAAATTTTATTGAAAAAAAATTTCTCGAAATAATAACGTTTATTTAATACGGATATTATTTAATAGTAGAAAAATATTTTGGTTAAATGACCTACATCCAAGAAGTAATTAGACATAAAAATTGCCTAATTAAAAACATTGTATCCTGTATATTAACTATAAATTTTATTGTAATATAAAAAATTATAGTACTTTTGCTCATCGATTTAGGGGTGCCTTGTTTTTCAACACAAATTAAGGCTGAGATTATACCCAATAGCAGTGATGCTATGCACCTGATCCAGATAATGCTGGCGTAGGGAGGTAAGTTAACGAATAAAACCAGTGTAACCCCTTGCATTGGTTCATTAACTCATTAAGATAAACTTTTTAGAAAAAATGATTAAGTATTTAATCAACACATCCCTGTTCCTATTGCTAGCAACAGTTGGTATGGCACAGCACAAACTCGAATTTATCCTGCTTGATGGCCACACCAAAAAACCTATTGAACACGCAACAGTGGCCTTAGGGAATCTGCAAGGTGAAACAAATAGCCTAGGACGGTTAACCTTTACCCAGGTAAAGCAAGGTAAAATACCTTTAAAAATTGGGCATTTAGCCTATAAAACCTATTTGCAGCACCTTATAATCCAACAAGACCAACAGTTTACCATCAGCTTAGACCCTCAAAATATCCGTACGGAAGAGATCTTCGTGCAGGCTACACGCGCAAAGAATAACGCCGCAACGAGCTTTAAAAATATCACGAAGGAAGATATTAAAAAAAATAATCTCGGTCAGGATATCCCCTATCTATTGGATCAAACCCCCTCAGTGGTAATTTCCTCCGACGCCGGAGCGGGAATTGGATATACCAAGATGAGTATCCGTGGAACCGATGCCACGCGTATCAATGTAACGCTAAACGGCATCCCCCTGAATAACTCCGAAAGTATGGGCTCTTTCTTCGTCAATTTGCCCGACTTCGCTTCCAGTGTAGAGAATATCCAAGTGCAGCGTGGTGTGGGAACCTCCACGAATGGTGCCGGAGCCTTTGGTGGATCCCTAAATCTGCAAACGGAAACGCTCGCAGAAAAGCCCTATGCTGCATTAAATAATAGCGTTGGCTCCTACAATACCTGGAAGAATACCGTAAAAGTTGGGACAGGCTTACTTCAAAATAAATTTGCCCTCAATGCGCGACTCTCAAATATTAGCTCCGATGGCTACATCGATCGCGGTAGCTCCAAGCTTCAATCCTACTACTTAGATGCCGGCTATTACGGGAAAAATCAGATTTTAAAAGCAACGATATTCTCCGGTAAGGAAAAGACCTACCAAGCTTGGAATGGCGTACCTGAGTCCTATTTATCGACAAATCGCACCTTTAATGAATTTACCTATAAAAATCAAACAGATAATTACACACAGACTCATTATCACCTGCATTATTCCAATCAGCTAAATGCTACCTGGGACTTTAATACCGCCCTACACTATACCCGTGGAGCGGGATATTACGAGGAATATAAGGAGAAGGATGAACTCTCTTCCTACAATATCGACCCCGTAATCTTTGGGAAAGACACCATTACTCAAAGTAATATCATCCGTCAAAGAGCCTTAGCGAATGACTTCTACGGCATGACATTCGCCCTGAATTATAAGGCGCCAAAATACCTTAAGGCGACCTTAGGTGGCGCCTATAACAATTATTTAGGGGATCACTATGGGCAGGTAATCTGGGCTGAATATGCCTCTAATTCATTTCCCACAAAAAATTATTACTTTAATGATGCCCAAAAAGAAGAGTTTAACACCTTTCTAAAGGTAGATTACACAAAGACGAAATTTGCCCTCTATGCGGACTTACAGTACCGCGGGATAGACTATACTTTTCAAGGATTAAACAGGTTACAACAAGAAACAGATCAACGCGTAAAGCACCACTTCTTCAACCCTAAAGTTGGCGCCACCTATTTTATTAACACACAGGCTAATATCTATCTTTCCTGGGCTTTAGCGCATAAAGAGCCTACCCGAGATGACTATACAGAAGCCATCTTTGAGGAGCGCCCCCTAGCGGAGCAATTGCAAGATATTGAACTAGGCTACCGCTTACGCACAAAAAGCTTTCAGCTCGGCGCCAATGTATATGGTATGTTTTACAAAAATCAGTTGATTCTTACTGGGAAAATAAATAATGTCGGCGCCTACTTAAAAAGTAATGTCCCAGACTCCTACCGCATTGGTTTAGAATTGGACGCGGCATGGCAAATATCTCCTAAAGTTGTCTGGAAAGCTACCGCGACTTTCTCGGAAAATAAAATAAAGAATTTCATAGAATATGTAGGTAAAGAAGATCAGCCTGGAGAAGTAGCTTTCAGCTATGATAAGACGACGATTTCCATGTCTCCAAGCGCTATTCTCTCCAATGAAATCAGCTATCGACCATTGCAAGAATTGGAATTTTCTATCCTTTCAAAATATGTGAGCCGCCAGTACTTAGATAATAGCCAAAGTAAGGAGCGTAGTATCCAAGATTATATGGTTCACAACCTGCGAATAAATTATAATTTTGCGGCTTTAGGAATGGAAAATATAGGCCTCAGCCTTTTAGTAAATAACTTATTAAATAAGAAATATGAAAGTTCGGGCTACACATTTGGCTCCATTGCTGCCGATCAAAGCCGTAATTCCTATAATTATTATTATCCCCAAGCGACGACAAATTTCCTTCTGGGATTAAATATCCGATTCTAAGCTGACTCGAACTTCGTAATAAGTAAGCCTTAGTAAAGCTCCTAATTTTTACTATTATTGTATATGCGAGCAATTATACAGCGCGTCTCTTCTGCCTCTTGTGAGGTAGAAGAGACTATTACAGGAGAAATCCAACAAGGGTTTTTAATTTTATTAGGCATTGAAGAAGCTGATACAGAAGAAGATTTAGTATGGCTAGCACAGAAGATCAGCAATCTGCGCATCTTCGGCGATGAGGCTGGACTCATGAATAAATCTCTTCAAGATATTGGGGGAAATATACTGCTTATATCGCAGTTCACCCTTTTTGCACAAACCAAGAAAGGAAATCGTCCATCCTTTATTCGGGCAGCTAAACCGAATCATGCAAAACCATTATATGAACATATGATTCACTACTTAAGTGAATTGATAGGACGTCAAGTAGCATCGGGTATATTTGGGGCAACCATGAAAATAGCCCTGGTAAATGAAGGCCCTGTAACCCTAATCATGGATACGAAAGATAAAGACAACCATTAATTATGACCATAGAAGAAGCACAATCTTTAGTTGACAATTGGATTAAGAATAAAGGCATCAGATATTTTAATGAGCTTACAAATACAGCCATGCTGATGGAAGAAGTCGGCGAAGTGGCCCGTATTATGGCGCGACAGTATGGGGAGCAATCCTTTAAAAAATCCGATGAAGAGGTAAATCTCGCCGATGAAATGGCGGATGTGCTATTTGTATTAATCTGCCTAGCCAATCAAACAGGCATCAACCTGACAGAAGCCTTAACACTGAATCTTGAAAAAAAATCTATACGCGATGCTGAACGCCATCTAAATAATCCAAAATTAAAATCTTAATATTATTTAGAATAATTATAAATAGTTTATCTTTGTCGCGTAGTCAAGCCATTTTAGGTTATCTCTATAAACATATAAAATAATACTATGCTTAGTCAACAAATTAAAGAGGCGACAAAACAAGGACATCAAGAGTTAGAGAAAATTGTCGTTCAACGCTTGAAGTCCATTCAGTCAGAAGCCGACTATGCCCTTGTTTTAAAATATTTCTATGCCTACTTCCAAGCTGTAGAAAATAAGATTAATCAACATATTCCTCCTAGCTTAGCTCCGTACTATGCAAAGCGTAGAGATGCTGCCTACCTCAAAAAAGATATTCTTGAATTAGGGGGACATACTTCCGATATTCCGCAGATCAGCATACCTGAAATTAACAATAGTGCCTCCGCAATAGGTGCGCTTTATGTGCTTGAGGGATCTATTCTAGGAGGTCCTTATATTGTTCAAATGTTAAAGAAATTAGGTATTGATAAAGGATTCAACTTCTTCGCCGGTTATGCAGAGCAAACAACGCAAAACTGGGAAGAATTTACAAGCTTAATCAATGCGGAAGTGCAGGATTACGATGGCTTAGCACTCGCCCTTATAGCAGCACAGGACACCTTCCATAAGTTTGCACTAACTTTTGAAACCACGCTTTCCCCTATTCAGGGATAAGCCTATAGCGCATATTGAGGATAAGTATATAGCGCATATTTGCGCAATGCCTTTTAAATAGCATTTAAATAACAGTACCTTTTGTTATAGAATTATGATAGTTAAAGCGAAGATTCAAGGTTATAATGAATGGCTATTTTGGGAGGAGTTTCCGCAACAGAAAAATTCTTCAACACAACTTTCTGAAAAATATATTTCCATCACAAAGTCTCCAATTCAAATTGAAACCTATCAAATTCTGAGTCCAGGATTTTTTATTTTACATGCGGAAATGAGCTTTTCGGAAGAAATAGCTATCAGGTCAGAGATCGATAGCGAAGCGATAGTATGTCAATTTATTCTCCCTAAGTCCGAGCAGAAGAACCACATTAATTTCAGCAAGCACAATATCCGTTATGTACCCTCAGCGACGGATAGCTATACCATTCCAGCACAGGGGGAGTTTATCTATTTTCTCGTTATCTTGACCAAAGCTTATTATGAGCAATTGGCACAAATAAACTCGAATCTACATGAAAGCTTTTGGGAAAAGATCGCCCTTGGAAACCGTGTTTCTATCGTTGAGGAGGACCTACAGGTCACCACAGAAATGAAGCATGTCATTGACGATATAAAAAAGACAACCACCAAGAAGGAGCTTAAGCTTATGTATTTAAATGCGAAGCTTCTAGAGCTGCTAATCTATCAATTTGAACAATTTAGTCTCTGTGAAAGTGATCATGAAGCATATCTAAAGGACGAGGATATCACGAAATTGGAGGAGGTAATCACGATTCTTAAAGCGCAGTTCGTGACGCCTCCCACGCATCGACAACTTTCCAAACAGGTGCTGCTTAATGAGTTTAAATTACGCTCAGGGTTTAAGAAATATTACGGCACCACCATACATAACTACATCACTAGACTACGTATGGAAGAAGCCAAACGCCTTATCCTTTCCGAGCATAAGAACATGTATGAAATAGGCTCTTCCGTAGGATTTAAACATCAAGCGAGCTTTACACATGCCTTTAAAAAATACTATGGCATCCTGCCTTCCGAAATTAAAGGAAAGAATTAAAGCTCGCGAGTGGTAAGGAAATGGCAGGAGCCCCAATCTGCGGAACCAAAGTTTTCCTGCTAATTTCTACCTCCGTATTCACCCCAAAGACCGCATATATATTCGTGGGCGTAAGCACCTCACAGGGGCTTCCATCAGCCCATTTTCTACCCGCTTTTAGCAGCATAATACGACTGGCATACTGAGCGGCTAGATTGAGCTCATGTAAGACTGCAACAACTGTAAATCCTGCCTTGGCTAAAGCGGCGGCAATCGCTAAACTTTGATGCTGAAATTGCATATCCATATTCGCAATGGGCTCATCTAATAATAAGATGGCCTCCCTCTGATCCCAGATTTGTGCTAGTACGCGTGCAAGATGTACGCGTTGCTGCTCCCCACCAGAAAGCGCTTGAATGGAGCGACTAGCCAAGTGATTGACCGCGCAAATCTCCATAGCTTCCCGAATAATAGTCGCTTCCTGCTCAGCATTAGTAGACCGCTGCTGATAGCGCCCCATACGAACGATATCCTCCACGAGAAAGGCCATTGATGAATTATTCTGCTGGTGTAGATAGGCTCTAAATTTTGCTAGTTCAGCAATCGCATAACTCTTAATTATTCGCTTCCGATAGTAAACACCACCAGCTTGCCCTTGCAGTTCTCCTGCCAAACAGCGCATTAAGCTGGTCTTCCCAGCACCATTGGCGCCTAAGATCGCCAACATCTCCCCTTTTTCCACCTGAAAAGTAAGATCTTTTAAAATCAATTTTCCAGCAATTTGATAGGTTAAGCCACGTACTTGAATCATATAAAAAAGTTAAGAAAGCATTTTACTTTTATCACGCATAAGAATATAAAGAAAGACAGGTGTACCTATTAAAGCTGTGATAACCCCAATAGGAAGTTCTACCGGAGGGATTAATATCCGCGCCACTAAATCGGCGACAGTCAGCACAAAGGCGCCCGCCAACGCTGAAGCAGGTATGACATACCGATTATCCACACCCCCAAAAAGACGGATGGTATGGGGTACTAATAGGCCGACAAAACTAATAACGCCCGAAAAGGCAACCGCAGCTCCCACCGCCAGGGTAGAGAATATAATAATCCGCAGTTTTAATTTTCCCGTATCAATCCCCATCATAACAGCTTGAGATTCCCCCAAGGCATATACATTTAACGGGCGTCCATAAAAAGGTAGGGCGATGACAGCAGTCATAATAAATGGGCTTATGGCATAGATGCTCGTCCATGTCGCACCCGCTAAGGAACCTAAAGACCAAAAGGTAATCGACCTTAATTGTTGCTCCGTAGCCAAATAAGAAATTAATCCTGTAAGTGCTCCAGCGAAAGCATTGATAGCAATCCCCGCAAGAAGCATGGTAGCCACCAACGACTTCCCTTGAAATAAGGATAGCCTATAAACAATAAATACGGCCACCGTAGCGCCAATAAATGCGGCGATAGCGAGTAGATAATAACCGAGTAACGAAGCGATCGATTGAAAATAGACTACTTCGAAGGCAATAATCAAAACCGCAAATAACGAAGCTCCTGCAGAGATGCCCATTAATCCAGGCTCTGCCAAAGGGTTTCGGAAAACCCCTTGAATAGCTGCTCCCGCAATCCCCAAGGCTGCTCCCACCAGTATGCCTAGCAGCACCCGAGGAAGACGAATAATCAGTAATACATCCGTAGTAAGCTCCTCCTTCAAAGGGGAAGCGATACCCAATTTATTTCCAAAAATCTGTAGGACCTCCTGAAAAGATATTTGCACCGCCCCAAGCCCTAAGGAAAAGATTACTGCAATCCCCAAGGCTATAATAAGAATGATATAGATAGTAAGATGCCTCATAATAAACTATTATTTAGCATGTATAGCTTGGTATAATACTGCGACAGCTTCAGGAAGCCTCACAGAAAAATTATTTATTAATGCGGCATTCAACGCTATGACGCGCTTATTCTTCCCTGCACTGGTCAGCCCAACTCCCGGGAGCGCCAGCAGCCCCTCCTTCCCTCCTAAGGAGGATAGTCCAAAATCAAACATGAGGAAAATATCCGGGTTGGCAGCGACCATAGACTCCGTACTGTAAGTCTTAAATTGGCTAAAATCATCGCCCGCATTCTTAGCTCCAGCTAGTTTAATCAAGGCATCAAGACTCGTTTCCTTTCCGGCAACCAGCATGGCGCCCGCACCACGCGCATAGACAAATAATATATTTTGAGGCTTGCTAGGTCTTTGTTTTACTGCCGTCAACACTTTTGCTAAGTCTGCTTTCATTTTCTGCGTGACAGCAAGTCCTTTTTCACGTACATTAAGTGCTTCAGAAACCTGCATAACTAACGCTATGGCCCCTTCCGCAGAATATGCTTGACGGATTTGCAGCAGCGGAATCTTTAATGAGCGGAGCTGAGCCACGACCTCCTTGGAAACAGATCCCTCGATGGCTAATACCATATCAGGCTTAAAAGAAGAGATGCCCTCTGCGGTGATGGACCTATTCGTACTTACCTTAGGGACTTCTTTCACATATACGGGCCAGTCGGATGTTACATCTACAGCCACTAAACGTTTCCCTAATCCCAAGGCATCAACAGCCTCTGTGATTGCTCCTGCCAAGGATATGATACGCTGCGCCTGCTTTGCCTCTAACTGGAGGCAGCACATAAGCGTGAAGCTCACTAGTAATAACCCTCTTTTAAGAACCTCTTTTCTCATATCTCAATAAATTAACTAGCACAAATCAACCTTTTATTTAAACTAATTCCAAATAATAAAAAGCTTAAATAATTCACATTTACTTAATCCTAAGGGACCTTTAATTTGTACGATTAAAAAATTAAACACCTATTAAACTGGTAGTTACAGATTATAAAATGGCAGTATACAGGTCTAATAACTTTTCAAATAAATACAGATTGCACAAATTATAATACTTTTAAAACAAATATTAATACACTTTGCATAACCATTTTATGGATATATATACGGATAATTGCATTATTATTTAGAATCATTACAAATAAAAAATTGCGATTTAAAAACGAAATAGCGCTTATTATGGTTGGCTGTGCTGCCTTTAAAACAGGCTTCACACAGCAAGCGAGGTCCTGGAATGCCACCGTATTAAATGAGCAATTACAGCCCATTGCGGGAGCCAGCCTACTGCTCCAACCAGATGCATGGGCCGCAAGCTCCAATAAGGATGGGCTACTAAGTTTTAAAAAAATCTATCCCGGGCGCTACCACTATCAGTTAAGCTCCCTGGGCTTTCAAACAGATACGGGAACCGTTGATATTACTGAAAATCAAGCTACAAATCATAAATTCTTATTAAGGAAAATAAATCAGCAGCTAGCAGAAGTGCAAACTTTGGGTTTTAAGGAAGTGAAGACGAATTTAATACAGGCTCAGCACGCTGCCATGCCAGTGACAGTTATTGATAAGCGTACGATTGAATTAATGGGCTCCCGCCGTTTGGATGAGGTACTAAAAGAACAAACTGGCGTAGCCATTGTTAATAATATCGCTGGAGGATCCCGTTCTGTAGGTGTACAGATGCAAGGATTCTCCAGTGAGTATATCATGATCTTAGTCGATGGACAACCCCTATTGGGACGTAATTCAGGAAGCTTAGATCTTTCCAGAATTGCTGTTTCTACAATTGAGCGTATCGAGCTTATCAAAGGAGCTTCCTCCTGTCTCTATGGTGCTGATGCCCTAGGTGGTGCCATTAATATTATCACAAAACAGGGGAAAGTAAGTCCGCAAGTGCAGGCTAAGTTCGCCGCTGGAAGCTACGCGATTATCGACGCTACCCTGGAAGCGGAAACGCCCTTTGCAAAGGAAAAAGGAACGCTTTCTTTATCTAGTAATTACTATCACTCGGGGGGCTATAATAACAATAGCCAATTTATCACACAAGGGACGACGGTTCCCCCCTTTGATAACGTCGCTTTGCAAGGCAAGATAACTTATAAATTCAATCCCCAAAATAAGGTGCAGCTTGGTGGAAGATGGAATAATAGGAATTCACTGATGCGTAAAACATTTTCCAATAGCTACCATACTACGGATAAACTCAATGAATTAGATTATGCCCTATATGCCAATTATAATCATAGATTTAATGCCCATTGGCAAGCGGTCACCAATTACCAGTTTAGCAACTTTGATGCTGACTCCAGAATTGTAATTGCTGACAACGAAGCGACGGCTAGCCAACAACGCTTTGTACAACGTAACCACCGCTTAGAACAGCAGTTTTCCTACGACCGTGGGGAAACCATAAACGCCACTTTTGGGCTAGGCCTAAATAAGGAGTCGATGGATCAAATTGGGGAATTTTCGGCGCAAAATCTAGGGTCTTATTTCGCCTATCTACAAGCGAATAAGACGCTCGGAAAGAATACTACCCTCCTTGGGGGATTACGTTATGACTACACGGAAAATTATGGGGGGAAAATAAATCCAAGCTTAGGAATTAATCAGCGTATATCAGAAAAATTCCTTGTCAAAGCAGGCTTCGGAACTGGTTTTAAAACACCGGACTTCAAAACCCGCTATCATGTATTCTATAATCCCTCAGCCAATTATTATGTAATAGGTACGGAAGTACTCAAGGGAACATTAGACAAAATGCAAGCTGAAGGGGAGATTTCTGAAATCCGCAGCTACCTGGTAAATCAGTTGGATAAACAGCTGAAAGCCGAGCGCTCGACATCCCTGAATATTGGTTTTGAATGGTCCCCAAAGGCCACAATACAAATTTCAGGTAGCCTATTTAGACATCAAATTAAAGACCAGATTAATGCAATTCAAGTGGCTACAGCAAGTAACCGTAGCATTATATACTCCTACCAAAATCTTCCCAAAGCGATTAATAAAGGCTTTGAGTTGTCCGCTTTTTGGCAGCCCCTAAAAGCGCTAACTGTGCAGCTAGGCTATCAATACCTCATCGCTAAGGACCTCTCCGTAGAAGATAGTATCCGTACTGGAAACTGGCCCTATAACCAAGTTTTTGACCTAGCATCGGGAGAGTCTTTTACAAGTAAAGTGAGTGATTACTGGGGACTGGAAAATAGATCGCGCCATCAGCTAAATATCGGCCTTGTCTACCAGTATCAACCCTGGGATCTCACCGTAAATATGCGCGCTAACTTCAGGGGGAAATACCCTTTTGGAGATCGGAATGGCAATCAGTTTATCGACCGCTATGATACTTTTGTCGCCGACTATTGGCTGGTGAATGCCAGCGTAGAAAAGCGCTTTAAGCGGCTCCCATTGACGGTTCAACTCACAGCAGACAATGTATTTAATTATCACAATTATTTAATTCCTGGACAGATAGGACGTGTCCTGCTAGCGGGAATATCATATAGATTCATAAAAAAATAACCATGCACAAAAATCAACTCTTAGCAGGCTTATACCTTATAATAGGCTTAGTTATGGCTTCCTGTTCGAAAGAACAAAATGATCCAACGAAAAATTTACAAGATGGAAATTCAATTGTAATTTCTGACTTAGCTGGAGATATAAATGCTTCTTTAGGAACAGGCGTCAACGGCAAGGAAAAGTCCCCCTTTAAGACCTTTCTATTTCGCTTTTCTGATCAGAAGCAACAATGGCTTAATAATGCGCAAGACTCGGCGAATTACTTACCTACGGAAAACTGGGATCTAGCATTTACAGGGGAATATAATAGTACGCTCTATACGAACAACAGCCTTCTGAAAGACAATCCTGCCTACCAAGGTAAGGGTACGCATCAGATTGTGCTCCTCAATGAAGCCTACGACAAGGTGCTTGTAGCGCCTTCGGATGCGACCTTTAATGCGAGTACCATCAATAGTTTTGGCATGGCAGCCAATGTAAATTCTGCCGGCTGGTTCAGCTATAATATGAGCAGCCATCTTGTCAGCGTACTTCCCAATAAAACGTATGTGCTAAAACTAAGTAATGGGCAGTTTGCAAAACTACAAATGATCAATGTCTATAAAGGAAATCCGCAAGCTATCACAGATTTAAACTGGCCTCAGCCCTATTTCACCTTTAAGTATTTCGTGCAGAAAGATGGCAGTAGAAACTTAAAAACCAATTAATCATGAAAAAAATAACCTTCTATACAGCAAGCTTATGCATCCTATTTTTTCTCGCAAACTGCAGTAAGTCTGCCCCTGTAAAGCCAAATCCGGAGCCAGAAAATACTACCTACTACCGCGTAATACGTGTGAGCAACTTAACTTCTGAGGGCATCCTAAATTCGAGCACCAATAACGAAGGTATATTTTTCAGCCTACGTGAGAATAAGCAAATAAACCCCAAAGAGGCTAAGACGACTTCCTGGGACATTGCTTTTAGCTCACTTTACAACAGCTTTATTTCTGGAAATAATGGGAGCAATAGCGATAATTTCGGCAGTGGCAACTCGGCAGTAGGAGGCGTTCTTCTATTGGATAAGACATTCGATGAGGTGGTAAATGTTCCTACGGGAGAGTTCCAAACTATAAAAAATGTCTACGGCACAGATGAAAGTGGTGATTTCGGGGAAGGCCTAGGTTGGTATCTATACGATTCTTCAGGATCCATAAAAGGAAATGGCGCAGCAGATAAAAAACACCTTGCCTACCCCTTAAAAAATAGAACAGTAATTATAAAAACGGCGAATGGAGATATCGCCAAACTACGTATCCTCTCCGTCTATAAAGATCAGCTCCAAGAAAGCCAGTGGAATGCGGATTCACAGAAGACTTATCTAACCTTTGATTATGTACTTGTACCTAAAGGTACCCCTACATTTGAAATAAAAAACTACTTATAAAACGATTAATTATGCTTAGCGAACAAATTAAAAATGCAACAAAATCAGGTCACCAAGAACTTGAGAAGACGGTGATCTTAAAGCTTAAAGCAATACGCTCTAAACAGGATTATGCGGAAGTACTCAAATACTTCTACGCCTACTTCACCCTGCTAGAAAAAAAATTAAACCCCTTTATTCCTGCGGCATTAACGCCCTATTACAGCCTCCGGAGAGATGCCTCTTATATTGAGCGCGATATTATTGAATTAGGAGCAAGTTTAGAAAACCTGCCCAGCTCCTACAGCCCCGAAATTACAACGGTTCATCAAGCTATCGGTGCCCTCTATGTATTAGAAGGATCCATTATGGGAGGTCCCTATATCGTGAAAATGCTTCAACAATATGGCATGGACCAAGGGTTCAACTTCTTCCAAGGATATGGTGATGCATCCCAAGGTAAATGGCAGGAATTTACCTCCCTAATTAATACGGAGATTACAAACCCTAAAGCTATTGAAGAGGCTATTGAAGCTGCTAAGGATACCTTTAACCAATTTTCCAAGACTTTTAAAAATGAACTTTTAACCGCTTAATCTTTATACAATGAAAAAAATAGTAAACTTCAGAATGTTAGCCCTAATGGCATTAGTATTCTCAGCAACTTCCACATTCAGTGCATGCTCGGATAAAAAAGACCCTGTTACCCCTATTGAAACGGTGGTAGTCAGCAAAGAAATTTCTGGTACAGCTTCCGTGAGCGCTGCAGCCTACTTAAACCTTAAAAATAATGTTGCAGGCGCGGCCGAGAAAGATGCACAACTATCCTTATCAGGGATGTACGGTTCTACTTTAGCAGCAACAGCAGACTATAAGCTCGGTTATTTTGACTCGGAGACCCTCAACTTTGCAAACTTAAAACTCTCGGAAGTAAAAGCGCAAAAGCTCAATCCTGTGGAAAAACTGAGCATAGAAACCTCCCCATCAAATGCCGCTTCAGCATGGTTACTCTATAATATGACGACACATGCTGTATCGGCCAAGCCAAATCGCTTTATCGTACTTACAAAGGGTAGCTCCCTAACGGCTGATGCCACAGAGGTCTATATCATCAAATTAAAGACCGTGGATGTTAAGAGCCCTGCAGCAACGTATACCTTTGAATCCAAGTTTATTGCAAAATAAATTATTACAATCCATATTATAAAAAGAGAGTTTAAAACCTATAGCAGGTATTAAACTCTTTATTTTGTAAAAATTACTCTACTTTATAGATAGACTTTATATATTTACATAATAATACCCTATTAATTATATGATTACATCCTATTAATTAAAAAAATCACTTAAAATATGAAGCATTATTACAAGCTATTAAACCCCAAAACACTGTTAAGTGCCCTATTTATTCTCCTTGGAACAAGCCTAAGCTATGCACAATCACTGCTAAAGGGTACCATTCGTGCGAATGGGGAGGTAAGATCTCATGTATCCATTAAAGAAACTATTTCCAATCAGACGACACAAACAGATGAACAGGGAAATTATAAGTTTCAGCTAACAGGAAATAAAGCCCTATTAGAAATTTCCCATATCGGCTTTAAAGGTCAATCCTTGGCCATCGATCTGATTGCGCAGCAGGACAAGACCGTAGATATAGAATTAGCCGCTCAGTCGTTAGAAGAAGTGGTCGTAATTGGCTCGCGTGCTGAGGCGCGCTCCAACCTACAAACGACAGCGCCCGTAGATATCATAGATATCAGAGCGCTGACAAAAGATGTAGGCCAGGTTTCTATCAACCAAATTTTAAACTATGTGGCGCCATCCTTCAATTCAAATACACAGGTTATATCCGACGGTACCGATCATATCGATCCAGCTTCCCTGCGTGGCTTAGGCCCCGATCAGGTGCTTGTACTCGTAAATGGGAAACGTAGACATACCACTTCGGTTGTAAATATCAATGGAACATTCGGAAAAGGCTCTGTCGGCACAGATTTAAATGCTATCCCTACGGCTGCCATCAAGAAAATAGAGATTTTACGTGATGGCGCAGCTGCACAATATGGGTCCGATGCCATTGCGGGTGTAATAAACATCGTATTAGAAGACAATGTCGAGGAGTTTCGCGCTTCAGCAACCTATGGAGGTTTTGCTTCCAAGAATGCGGAAAATAGCTATGATGGGGAATCCCTTCAGGCGAATGCTAACTTTGGCCTCCCGATCGGAAAAAATGGTGGATTTATAAATCTCTCAGGATCCTATGATAGGAGAAAACCTACCAATAGACAAAAGGAATTTACAGGTACCATATTCTCAGACTATAATAACCCTGCAGATTACCCAAACCCTACAGGTGTAGATATTACCAATGCAGAGCTTGAGCGACGTGGCTTAAGCCGTGGAGATTTTGTTTCACGTATAGGTCAGGCAGAAACTAAAGGTGGATCCTTATTCTATAACGCCAAAATTCCGCTGACCGAAAAGGCTGAATTTTACTCTTTTGGGGGGTTGAACTACCGCAGTGGGGAGTCTGCAGCCTTCCGTCGTCAGCCAGCACAGCTGACACAAAATATAGCGAGCATCTACCCATTAGGGTATCTACCGATTATAGGTACGGAAAATCAAGATCAGTCCTTGGCAGCAGGTATCCGTGGGACTTTTCAAGAATGGGATGTAGATTTCTCTAACAGCTATGGGCGCAATAAAATAGATTTTCAAACGCGCAATTCCCTGAATGCATCACTCCTTGCAGCGTCCCCAACGACATTTGATGATGGCGGATACCGATTCACACAAAATACCACAAACTTAGATTTAAACCGTCATTTTAATGATGCCCTAGCAGGTATTAATGTCGCTTTTGGGGTTGAACACCGCTTTGAAAACTATCAAATTGTTGCGGGTGAGGAAGCCTCCTATCTCGACTATGGAAAAGCGATTCAAATTGGCGTAGATGCCAATAACAACCCAATTACCATACCCTCAGCAACGGGGAATATTCAGACTTTATTTGCTGAAAATGGATCCCCTTATGCTTCCGGAGCACAAGCCTTTGGAGGCTTCAGACCCGACAATGCGGTCAATGAAAATCGCTCTTCAGTGGGTGCATATACAGATGTAGAACTGAATTTTACGGATAAATGGCTGCTTACTGGAGCCTTACGTTTTGAAAACTATTCTGACTTCGGCTCTACCTTAAACTGGAAAGTATCCTCCCGTTATATCATTGATGATATATTCACGGTTCGTGCTGCAGCCTCCACAGGATTTAGAGCACCGTCCTTACATCAGCGTTATTTTAATGCCACCTCTTCCCTTTTTATTGATGGAGAGATTATTAACTCTGGAACATTTACCAATGACAGCAGACCGGCACAGCTCTTAGGAATTCCTGCGTTAAAACAGGAATCTTCACGCTCCTACTCCGCAGGTGTGACGGCAAACTTTGGAAAAGTAAAAATTACGGCCGATGGCTATTATATCCGTATTGATGATCGCATTATCTACACCGGAAACTTCTCCGGTTCCAATGCCGCAAACGCTTCCCCACAAGATAAAGAAATCTATAATCTCCTAAACCAAGCGAATGCCTCTTCAGCACGTTTCTTTGCCAATGCCATTGACACAGAAACGAAAGGAATAGATGTCGTTATTACCTATAATGAGAAAATAGGGCGCGGTAATTTACGTACCGACTTATCGGGAACCTTTGTAAAGACGAATATCCTTGGAGCCGTGAAAGCTTCTCCTGCATTAGCGGGTAAGGAAAACACCTATTTTGATCGTGCAAGCCGTATCTACTTGGAATCTGCAGTGCCTCGCACAAAGGTTAATCTCAGCTTTAACTATAGCATAGACCGCTTTAATGTCTTTCTAAGAAATGTCTATTTTGGCGCTGTCGATGGGGCTACGAATGTAGAAGCAGATTACCAAACTTTCAGCGGCAAAGTTATCACCGACTTATCCCTATCCTATGGCATCCTTAAAAATCTTCGTTTCACCTTAGGTGCAAATAACTTATTAGATATCTATCCCGCAGAAACACGTGCGGGATCGAGCTTACGTGGCGCAGGATATTTTCCGTACTCACGTACAGGACAACAATTTGGCTTTAATGGGCGCTATGTATTTACCAGACTTGCATTGACCCTATAAGGCAGTCTGCGAACGTTAATAAAGGACATCCAAGCCGTTGGATGTCCTTCATTATTTCCTATCTTTAGCCAACTAAACTATTAAATTGCTACTATGAAATTTAAAAACAGCTACCTCTTTCTAAGTTTTGCACTTGCTCTTACAGCCTGTTCAAGCAGTCAAAAGCTTGCTACCACAAAAGATAGCAGCATACCTACACCTGCGGCACTAACATTTGCTAAGGCTGCGGTCGTAACAGCACATCCCGAGGCTTCAGCCGTAGGGGTCACAATACTTAAAGAGCGTGGTAATGCGATCGATGCTTCCATTGCTATCCAATATGCACTGGCTGTGGTCTACCCCAATGCTGGAAATATCGGTGGTGGGGGCTTTATGGTTGTACGCACCAACAAAGGGGAGATTAACGCCTTAGACTTCCGTGAAAAAGCCCCTTCACAGGCTAAAGAGGATATGTACTGGGATGCCTCAGGCACACCCATTACGGACTTAAGCCTATATGGCCACTTGGCTTCCGGCATCCCTGGAACCGTAGCCGGCACAGCAGCAGCCCATGCGAAATACGGAAGACTTTCGTGGAAGAAAATTCTTGCTCCAGCGATAGCACTCGCAGAAAAGGGATTCCCTATTACCGCAATGCAAGCGCAAGAAATGAACGCCTTAAAAGCAGATTTCAAAAAATATAATAAGCAGGCCGTAGCCTTTGTAAAAGAGGGCGCTTGGAAAGCGGGCGACATCTTAGTCCAAAAGGAATTAGCGAATACCCTACGTGCAGTAGCAGAACAAGGGCGGGATGGATTTTATAAAGGCAAAGTAGCCGATCATATCGTGCAGGAGATGAAAGCGGGAAAAGGTATTATTACCCATGCAGATTTAGCAAACTATGAAGCAGTATGGCGGAAGCCTTTAACAGGCAGCTACCGCGGTCATGAGCTTATTGCGATGCCTCCACCATCCTCAGGTGGAGCAGCCTTAATAGGATTATTAAAATCTGTGGAGCAATATCCCTTATCGAAATGGGGATTCCAGTCGGACTCTACCGTTCGCGTGATGGTGGAAGCAGAACGTCGCGTTTATGCGAATCGTGCTTCCTATATGGGAGACCCCGACTTCTATAAAGTTCCCTTACAAGAGTTAATGGATTCAACATTTAATGCACGTAATATGGAAACAATGTCCTTTACAAAGGCGACTCCTAGTAGCGCCGTAAAGGCTAACAGCATTCCGGGGTACCAATCCGAAGAGACTACCCATCTGTCGGTAGTCGATGAGGAGGGCAATGCCGTTTCTGTGACCACGACCTTAAATGGCTCTTATGGCTCTTTGGTTGTCGTAACGGGAGCAGGATTCTTATTAAACAATGAGATGGATGACTTTTCCGTAAAAGCAGGTGTACCTAATATGTATGGTTTAGTTGGAGGAAAGGCTAATGCTATTGCGCCCAATAAGCGTATGCTAAGCTCTATGACGCCCACAATTATCACGAAAGATGGCCAGTTATTTATGGTTGTAGGCACACCAGGCGGATCGACGATTATGACATCGGTCTTTCAGACGATCCTAAATGTAATCGACTTTAAGTACGATGCACAGCAGGCCGTTACAGCGTCAAGATTCCACCATCAGTGGTTACCAGATATTGTTTCCGTAGAGAAAGATGCGATAGCCCCCGCTTTAAGAGCTAAACTTGAAGCCGCAGGATATAGTATTAAACCGCGCGGACCTATTGGGCGTGTAGAGACGATTATAGCCTTACCCAATGGGCGCGTTCAAACGGGTGCTGATCCACGTGGGGATGATGTAGCTCGAGGTTATTAACAAAAAAAAATCCCGCTTCCATAAAGAAGCGGGATTTATTATTTATACAGGGATGATTACATCATACCGCCCATGCCACCACCCATTGGAGGAGCACCAGCGCCTGCGTTATCATCTTGCTCGTCTGCTAATACACATTCTGTCGTTAATAACATCGAAGCAATTGAAGCAGCATTTTCTAAAGCTACACGAGAAACTTTCGTTGGATCAATAACACCCGCAGCGATTAAGTTTTCAAATACATCTGTACGTGCATTGTAACCAAAGTCACCAGTACCTTCTTTAACTTTTTGAACGATTACAGCACCTTCAATACCTGCATTGTTACAGATTTGACGTAAAGGCTCTTCAATCGCACGCTTGATGATTTCGATACCGATAGTTTCGTCTTCATTAGCACCTTTTAAGCCTTTTAAAGCTTCCGTAGCACGGATGAAAGCAACACCACCACCAGCAACGATACCTTCTTCAACAGCTGCACGCGTTGCATGTAAAGCATCATCAACACGGTCTTTTTTCTCTTTCATTTCAACTTCAGTAGTAGCACCTACATATAATACCGCTACACCACCAGCTAACTTCGCTAAACGCTCTTGTAATTTCTCACGGTCGTAGTCTGAAGTAGTCGTTTCAATTTGAGATTTAATTTGACCTACGCGGTTTTTAATATCTTCAGCAACACCAGCGCCATTGATAATCGTCGTATTATCTTTATCAACAACAACTTTTTCCGCTTGACCTAAGTCTGATAATTCAGCATTTTCTAATTTACCACCTCTTTCTTCAGAGATTACCGTACCACCAGTTAAGATAGCGATATCCTCTAACATTGCTTTACGACGGTCACCGAAACCTGGCGCTTTTACAGCAGCAACTTTCAGTGAGCCACGGATTTTGTTAACTACTAATGTTGCTAACGCTTCACCGTCTAGATCTTCAGCGATAATTACTAAAGGTTTACCCGTTTGTACTTGTTTCTCTAAGATAGGTAGTAACTCTTTCATGTTAGAGATTTTCTTATCGTAGATTAAGATATATGGGTTTTCTAATTCCGCTTCCATTTTCTCGGAGTTAGTAACGAAGTATGGCGATAAGTACCCGCGGTCAAATTGCATACCTTCAACAGTTTTCACTTCCGTTTCAGTACCTTTAGCTTCTTCCACAGTGATAACACCGTCTTTACCAACTTTTTTCATCGCTTCAGCGATTAAAGAACCGATAACTTCATCATTGTTCGCAGAGATTGTTGCTACTTGTTTGATTTTGTTATTGTCTTCACCTACTGTTTGAGATTGTTCTTTTAAGTTACTTACTACCGCAGCAACAGCTTTATCGATACCACGTTTCAAATCCATTGGATTTGCACCTGCAGCAACAGATTTAATACCAGGAGCAACGATTGCTTGCGCTAATACCGTAGCTGTAGTCGTACCATCACCCGCTTGATCAGCCGTACGTGAGGCTACTTCTTTCACCATCTGTGCACCCATATTTTCTAAAGAATCTTTTAATTCAATTTCTTTAGCTACAGAAACACCATCTTTAGTAATTACAGGAGAGCCAAATTTTTTCTCGATAATTACATTACGTCCTTTAGGACCTAAAGTAACTTTTACTGCATTTGCTAAGGTATCAACACCTTTTTTCAACGCGTCACGCGCTTCCACATTATATCTTACTATTTTAGCCATGTTATGTTAATTTTTTAAGGATGGGAGCCTAGGCTACGTCCATCTGAGTTGACAGAAAATCTATCTTGTTAAGAATTTAAAAAAACGATTATTATAAAACTGCGTAAATATCAGCTTCACGCATAATTAAGTACTCTTTACCTTCATATGTAATTTCAGTACCCGCATATTTACCATACAATACCTGATCACCAACTTTTACAGTTAAAGGCTCATCTACTTTACCTGCACCCACAGCTACGACGATACCCGATTGAGGTTTTTCTTTTGCTGTGTCAGGGATATAAATACCAGATGCTGTTTTTTCTTCTGCAGGAGCAGCTTCAACAACTACTCTGTCTCCGATAGGTTTAATATTTAATGCCATAATAATATTGAATTTATAATATAATTAATTTATGTTCTTGTTTAGTAGAGATAGTGCATCAATTATGCCAAATGCTAATTCTAGGGCATTGATGTCAGTTTTTCATTTTCAGGTCTGACAAAAGCGAACAGCTGTGTCAGTATGTCACCACAGGGAAATAAAAAAGGCTATCTTCGGAGAAGATAGCCTTTAAATAGGAATATAGCAAACGCTTATTTCGAAGAGTCTGCTGGTGCAGCTGGCGCTTGTTGCGCTGGAGCTGGTGTTGTTTGTTGTTGCGGTGCTGCTTGAGAATTATTTAAATTTAAAGCAGGGTTTGCTTGTGCTGGAGCCTCAATTTGACTACCTAAACCGGATACAGATCCACTTTGAGATGGGCCTAATATATTAATAGCAATACAGAAGACCATAATTGCGATTACCAACCCCCAAGTACCTTTTTCTAAGAAATCACCCGTACGTTTTACGCCCATAATATTCGATCCACCGGCGAAACCCGAAGATAAACCACCACCTTTAGGATTCTGAATTAAGACGAAAAAGGACAATAAAACACTTGCCAAGATAATAAGGACAAAAAATAATGTTTGCATTTCTTAAGTATATTAATTTAATTTCTTTTCTAAATCACTGATTTGTTTCGCAAAGTACGAATTTTTTTCCGGTATTTTCAAAATTAATTTTCGATAGACCTCTATTGCTTTAGGGAATAGGCCTTGTTCCGCGTAAATACGTGCTAATGTTTCAGTTACCAGTGAAAATTGGTCTTCTGAGGACTTGCGTGCCTTATTTTCCGTATTAATTTTATCCGGTTGCGGCGGTTTTATCTGAGGATCTTCACGAATAAATTTTTCGATAACTTCATCCGTCTTTTTCTGCACCTGGAAAGGGATTGTTTGTTTAAACTCCTCGCCAAGCTTAGATTCAGGCTCCTGCAGATGGAAGATATTTTCCTTAATTTGCTGATCCAAGGTCTGCGCATCTAAGTGTTGAGCCATCTTCTCTACGACCTTTTGCGTCGTCCCTACCTTTGGGAGTACCGGATTCGCATAGGGCTGATAAGTATCAGCATATTCTAAGCGCGTCTTATTGAGCCACCACTGGAAGCTATAAGGCATTAAATCATCGTTATAAATACTGACACGCGCCTGATCCTCCTCTTTATTAGTGGGGGCTTTTGCGGTACTACGGAATGAATCTAAGGTATCTATAGAAAGTTCTGTATCTACACTGAAGTAGCTACTTGCCGTAGCGGCACCATCAATCAGCTTTTTTAAAGCCTGGTCGTCAGCGTTTGCAGGCTCCTCCGTTAAAATCGTAGGCTCCAGGGCTAAGACTTCGGCTTCTTCAATAAAAGAAACTTCAAAATCACCGGAAGTGACTTCGGTTGTTTCTTCCTCCACGATTGCATCAGCTATTTCTGGAAAATGTACGATCCCCGAAAAATCAATAATAGGGCGCGTAATATATTCAAACAACCAAATGGGGGAGCTTGCATATAAGAGCGTAGAGGAAATATTAGGCAGCTCCTGATAGTCTAGGAACTGGCGCTTCTCATACGCAAAGCGCAGAGGCTGTGAATAAGGATATTTTAGAATCAGTTGCAACAAATCGTGCTCACCAACCCGAGAAGGGTCCGCAAGTGCTTGATGGTATAATTCTTTTAGGGATGTTTGTTCCAAAGTTCTCATATACTAAATATCGGCTACCAGTTCGCGAATGCTCTATTGTAAACATCTTCCGTTAACATCAGAATAATATCTTTTGTCAGCTGCTCTTCCTGCGACTCTAAAGGGGTATTCTGTGTGGAGAAGTCTTTAAATCTAGAAAAAGTTTCTTCAAAACTATCATCTGTCTTAACACTATTTGTATACTTTACTTTGATGGTAATGGTAATTCTATTGAGGGCTGCTCGATCCGTACCAGCCTCTACCGCAGCAGGGGTAATGGTATAGTCGGTGATAAAACCTTCAAAAATCCCATCTCCACCAGCACTTACCTGACTTAAGCGCGATTGATTACGAATGCGCTCTTTCAAGCCTTCCGTAAAATTCTGACTTAATGTTGGATTTACTAGCGCCGAAATATTTTCAAAATATTGGATATCCACGGTCTTCATCCCCTCGGGAATGGATCCCCCCGTAAAAGAATAGCTGACACCACAGCTGACCATAAGCGTCAGGATGCTGCAGTAAAGCAATGATTTTAGGGTCACATTTTTCAATCTATGCATGATTCACGCTATTATCCTAAATTTAAGTCTTTAATTTTTCTATACAAGGTACGTTCCGAGATGCCGAGCTCCTGCGCAGCAGCTTTACGCTTTCCTTTATGTTTTTTCAGGGCCTTCTTAATAAGATCAGATTCTTTTTCCGTTAAAGAAAGCGACTCTTCTACTTCTTCTGCCTCTTGCGTCGTATAACGCACAAAGTCATCATTCCCATAATTTGTTGGCGCTTTGCTAACAGTGGGATTATGAATTGTCAGCGTCGGACCTGCTGTTAACTCCGCGGTGCCTAAGCTGTTGGCAGGCTCCACCTCCTGATATAAACGATTAATATACGGAGAATTTTCATCAAAAGTAGCGGGATTAACACCATTTTGAATTAGTTCAACTACTAATTTCTTTAGATCGACCATATCCTTCTTCATATCGAAGAGCACCTTATACAGTAAATCGCGTTCCGAGAAATCCTCCTTTGTTGCGGTGTTTCCCACTAACGCTGGAAGGGCAGATTTTGACTCTTCTGGAAGATATTTCTGCAAGATAAATGCATTGACACTACGCTCTTTTTCAAGCACCGCAATCTGTTCTGCAATATTCTTTAACTGACGTATATTTCCTGGCCACGCATAGGATTTCAGCAACTCTTGTGCATCCTCCGTAAGGTGAATAGCAGGAGTACGATATTTATCAGAAAAGTCTACTACAAACTTTCGAAACAGCAGGTTGATATCATCAGGACGCTCTCTAAGGGGAGGTACATAGAGTGGCACCGTATTGAGGCGATAATATAAATCTTCACGAAACTTACCTTTCTGTACCGCAGCATAGACCTCCACATTGGTGGCCGCTACGACACGGACATTTGTCTTCTGCACCTTGGAGGAGCCTACACGAATGTATTCACCCGACTCCAAGACACGCAAAAGGCGTGCTTGGGTACCCATAGGCAACTCGCCTACTTCATCCAAAAAGATCGTGCCCCCATCGACCACTTCAAAGTATCCTTTTCGAGCCTCATGGGCCCCCGTAAAAGAGCCTTTTTCATGACCAAACAACTCGGAATCAATGGTTCCTTCCGGAATAGCACCGCAGTTTACAGCAATAAAAGGGCCGTGCTTACGTGCCGAAAGCTGATGAATAATATGAGAAAACACCTCCTTACCAGCTCCGGATTCTCCTTGCACTAATACCGAAATATCCGTAGGAGCAACCTGCTTTGCAATATCAATGGCCCGATTTAATAGGGGGGAATTACCTATAATTCCGAATCTATTTTTTATATCTTGATTATCCATGGATTTCGTTTTTGACTGTATTAATCGACGATACGACCAATTAATGTCGCTGAAGTACAAGAATCAATATATACCTGTACATAGTCTCCAACTTTATAAGCTGCATTTACAGGAAATACAGCCATGGCATTTTGATCATTTCTACCTGCATAATCCTTATCCGAACGTTTCGAAAAACCTTCAATTAAGATACGCTGTGTCTTTCCTACAAAATTCTGTAGACGCTCTAAGCTGTGGATACGTTGTTTTGCCACCACCTCAGTAAGGCGGCGTTTCTTAATATCCTCAGGAATATCATCTTCAAAACGCTTCGCCGCTAATGTCCCTGGACGTTCCGAATAGGCAAACATAAAAGCATAATCATATTTCACATAATCCATCATGCTTAAAGTCTCTTGGTGCTCTTCTTCCGTTTCAGTACAGAAACCTGTAATTATATCCGTAGAAATTCCACATCCTGGAATAATACGATTGATCGCATCAACGCGGTTGATATACCAATCGCGGTCATAGGTACGGTTCATCAGGTCTAAGACACGTGAACTACCAGACTGCACCGGAAGGTGGATATATTTACAGATATTAGCGTATTTACCCATGGTATATAACACTTCATCGGTAATATCTTTGGGGTGTGATGTCGAAAAGCGGATACGAAGTAACGGGTTAACTTCTGCTACGCGAGCAAGCAAATCGGAGAAAGAAACTGCTTTTTGGGGCTCTTCTCCTTCAGCAACTGCAGCCGTATATTTATAAGAATCCACATTTTGACCTAATAAAGTCACCTCACGGTAGCCCTCATTAAATAAATCTTGTGCTTCCTTTACGATGGATTCCGGATCGCGTGAACGCTCTCTACCACGGGTAAATGGAACCACACAGAAAGAACACATATTATCACAACCGCGCATAATAGAAATAAATGCGGTGATACCATTGGTATTCAATCGTACAGGGCTGATATCAGCATAGGTCTCTTCACGTGATAATAACACATTTACAGAACGAGCACCATCATCTACCTGCGCAATTAAATTTGGAAGATCGCGGTAAGCATCTGGACCTACTACAACATCCACCAACTTCTCTTCTTCCAGGAACTTCGCTTTCAGACGTTCGGCCATACAACCTAACACGCCTACAATCATTCCTGGGTTATTTTTCTTTGCAAATTCAAACTCTTTAAGCCGATTGCGCACACGCTGCTCCGCATTCTCACGAATGGAACAAGTGTTTATAAAGACTACATCCGCTTCATTGTAATTCTTCGTGGTCTCAAATCCATTATCCAATAGAATAGAAGCCACAATCTCAGAATCTGAGAAGTTCATTTGACAGCCGTAGCTCTCAATATATAATTTACGTCCATTGCTTTTAGCAGGTTCCTTTTCTAATAAAAGGGCCTCTCCCTGTCTCGCTTCGTCGTGTTCTTTTGTCGTATGTGTAAACTCTAGCATAACTCAAATTTCAAGAATACAAAGTTAGAAATAAAAATCTGTAAAAGGTGACAGTTTGACAGCCTTTTACAAGAATTTAACAGGAATTTAAACCTTCATTTAGGGCAAAAAAAAATCCTTCTATGCCGTGGCATAGAAGGATTCTATATGATATATGCTACTAGCGCTTATTTTGATTGGCTAATTGCTTCTTGTTGCATTGATTTAGATGCTACAATAACAATCTCTACACGACGGTTATCAGCACGTCCTGCTTCTGTGTTATTGTCACCAATTGGCTCTGAAAAGTTCTTACCTTGAGTCGTTACACGAGAAGAAGATAAACCTTGCGCTACCGCGTAAGCTTTAACAGCTGCTGCACGAGCTTCAGAAACAGTTTGGTTTGCAGATAAAGAACCTACGTTATCTGTGTGACCAATCACTAAGATTTGTGTACCTGACTCTTTATTTAATGTGTTTACTAAGTTGCTAATATTTTCTTTAGCAGAAGCTTTTAACGTAGACTTGTTGAAATCAAATAAAATACCTGAATCAAACTTAACGATGATACCTTCACCTGTTTGCGTTACTTCAGCACCTTCTACTGTTTTCGCAATCTCTGCAGCTTGCTTATCCATCTTTTTACCGATCAATACACCTGCAGCTCCACCAATCGCAGCACCTGCAATCGCGCCGATAGCTGTGTTACCAGCTTTACCACCGATTAAAGCACCGATACCTGCACCTGCAGCTGTACCAATACCTGCTCCTTTTGTTGTATTACTCATATTTTGAATGGAAGCACAACTAGAGAACAACATCGCCGATGTTGCTACAGTTAATCCAAATACCGCGAGTTTTCTATTCATATTCATCTTTTGAAAATTTTCAGTTTAAACTATCTACAGAGCTTTAAAACAAAGCTAGTGCCAAAAATACAACAAACTTAATACATTTGAAATATTTAATTACTTATAGTCCTAATTATCCTATAAGGAATTAATTATCTTTCTTGAATAGGGACTTCTATTTTCGGTAAACGGTCTGATTTAGGACGACCATTTTTTTCGTACAGCTCGAAGTTGCTTTTTATATAATTTAAGACATCATATTGTCCCCAGCTGTTAACCATATGAAAAGAAGGGCGATAAATATCCATAAAAGACTGTAGCTGATCACCTTCTAACCCGGTATGCTGCGTGACAAGGGTTTTATTAAACACGCGATCTACCTTTGTCTCCTCCAGCTCCTTATCCATCATGCGACTGAAACGCTTTGCATTCTTAGCCTCCCGACCAAAGAGATTATAGAGTGCTGTAGCTGGTGAGGATACATAGGAACGGAAATTGTTATTTCCATTATTATAAATACCTTTCCGTTCGTAATCCTTCATATAGGACCGCAATTCTGCCTCCTTACTCAAGCGATCTACATTAACAGTCTCCAACTGAATTCCTGCCTGCATCTCTATTACAAAGTCCTGTAAACTATACAGTACAGTCTTTACTGTGCCATACCCAATCTTAGTAAAAGAAAGGCTATCACCCACGGAAGCGGCCACATTAAAAACACCAAAGTTATTAGAAATTACCTGATGCTTAGTACGAAGATTGGTGATATTAACATCTACCAAACGGTTACTTACCCCTTTCTCCAATACGACTCCAGAAACCTGCTGAATCATTTGTGCTTGAGCCACACCAATCCCTAGGCTACTTAAGAATAGTAAACACACAATAACATAAGTATTAAATCCAATTCTCTGTACCATATGGATAAATGTAACAATTGTTAAGAAAAGCAAGTGTTAAAAAACATTAAATCTTTCGACATACACCTTTAGCAGCTTGCAAAGCTATCAAACAATTCCTCCAGCCTATTTTGTTTTCTCCTCGTGGTAGGGGTAAAAAATAAAATTCGCGCCCTGAGGAACTACTACGAATACACACATAAAATCTTTCGGACTTTTAAACTTTTTAATAAAAGAGGCCTTACGATCCTCTTTTATTATATGATTTTCTACAAACTCCTCTAAGGAAGAGATATTGACTGTCCATTGTGTGTTGAGCTCCTTCTTATCTAAGATTACCTCACCAATACGTACTTCATGTTGGTGCGCAATAAAAATAGGATACGAAGTATAGCCTTCCTCTAGCAACTCTTGCGCCACTTCGAGCATAGACTCCTTAAAAAAGTCTAAGTCTACTTTCAGACTCTTTAAAGGGCTCTCCTTTTCCGGTTCGCCCTCCCCTTGGTTTCTCGTATTTAAAATATCTTCAAATTCCATATTAGTCTTTTAACTTCAAGAGAACGACATTTTCTACGTGCTGCGTATGTGGGAACATATCAACAGGCTTAATGCGTTCAATTTCATAAGTATCTGCCATTAAAGCGAGGTCACGTGCTTGCGTCGCGGCGTTACAACTTACATAGACCACTTTCGGAGCACGCATTTCCAACAGGCGCTTAACGACATCTGCATGCATACCTGCACGTGGAGGATCGGTAATTACGACATCAGGCTTACCGTGAATTTTAATAAATTCGGCCGTTAGCACATCTTTCATATCACCAGCGTAGAACTTCGTATTCGTAACATTATTAATTTGCGAATTCACTTTTGCATCTTCAATCGCCGTAGGAACATACTCCACGCCTACGACTTGCTTGGCATATTTTGCGACAAAGTTCGCAATGGTACCAGCTCCCGTATATAAATCATATACAAGCTCATTACCCGTTAAGCCAGCAAAATCACGGGTGATTTTATAAAGCTCATATGCTTGTCGCGAGTTAGTCTGATAGAAAGATTTTGGACCGATTTTAAATTTTAGGCCTTCCATCTCTTCATAGATAAAGTCTCTACCGGCATATACTTCAATCTCCTGATCAAAGATCGTATCATTCTTCTTCTGGTTGATGATATACAATAGGGAAGTGATGCTTGGGAATTTATCCTTAATAAAGGACATTAAAAGCTCCACTTGACCTTCTTCAGGATATGCGAAGACGACAATCACCATTAATTCCCCTGTAGAAGATACACGGATAATTAAATTACGTAACGCTCCTTCATGCATACGTAAATCATAGAATGAAATCCCATTTTCCACAGAAAAATCGCGGATAGAATTACGTAAGTCATTCGATGGATCTGCCTGTAAGTAGCAGTGTTTAATAGCTAATATTTTATCAAAGCGTCCTGGTACATGGAAGCCTAAAGCTTGCATTTCTGATTCCTCATGCTCCTCGTCAACCGATGTTAACCAACGTTTATTGGAAAATGTATATTCGAGCTTATTTCTATAATAGGCGGTATCTTGAGAGCCTAAGATAGGCTCCATTTTACTTGTATCTACCTTACCTAGACGTGTTAAGGCGTTATCTACCGATTGTTGTTTAAAAAGCAATTGTGCATCGTAGTTCATATGCTGCCATTTACAGCCACCACAAACGCCAAAATGTGCACAAAAAGGCTCAACACGATGCGCTGAAGGGGTTTTGATGGACACAACACGTGCTTCGCCAAAACTTTTCTTCTTCTTCATCAATTCCACATCCACGATATCCCCTGGAATAGCCTTTTCAATAAATAAAACTAAGTCGTCGGTTTTACCTACACCTTTTCCTTCTTCTGCGATATCAACAATATGAATATCGTTTATAAATTTCTTCTCTTGTGGAATCTTTCTTCTCATACGGACGCAAAATTACGCTTTTTTAAGAAGATTTTGATACGCTGTAAATCAGAATAATCTAATATTATTTAAAGGAGTGTGGCATGCACCAAATAAGGGAGGATTTCTTTTTGAAAAGAGATAAAATTCTTACGTACATCGGCATCCGTAACGGCTGTAAAAGCGAAGGAGAAGACCACGTTTTTGGATGTTTTAATCAGGAATGTGAGTTTTTCCTCGGGCACTGCCGAAGCAATGGCATCATTCTGAATAAAGGAGCTTAGCAGAAGAAACTCCAAATCTTCGGAAAGTGTTTTAAGATATTCTTGGGCATTGGAAGATTCACGGATAAACTCCCAGCCTACAAATTCATTACATACGGTATATGTCAAGCGCGAGACTTTCAGAATTGAGGTCGCAAGAAAGCCTGCCAAATCCGTCGCCACCGCAGACTTCTTAAGGATGTCCTGCACATTCTCTTTAATGTAATCCATTAATATGGCGTGCAGAATCAGTTCCTTTGATTGGAAATGTTTGTAAACAGTAGCTTTGGCTACTTGCGCTTTCTTGGCTAGCTCAGCAACGGATGTCTTGTTATAGCCGTACTTGCGAAATAACTCTCTCGCTGCAGTCTTAATAGCATTATCTATGCGCTCGCTTTCCATTTTTGAAGTCAATATCTTGCTATTTCATGCAGCCTAGGCTTCCTTGAAATAGCAAGATATATCAAAGGGTCTTTTAAAATCAGTATTAGATAATTTCAGACTCAAACTGAGCTAAGAAGTTTACATCATTTTCTGAGAAGAGACGTAAATCCTTAATTTCATATTTTAAGTTTGTCACGCGTTCGATACCCATACCGAAGGCGAAACCTGAATATTTTTTAGAGTCAATATTACAGTTGTCCAACACATTTGGATCCACCATACCACAACCTAAAATCTCTACCCAACCGGAGCCTTTACACAACTGGCAACCGGCACCTTTACAGATCGTGCAGGAGATATCCATCTCTGCAGAAGGCTCTGTAAATGGGAAATATGAGGGACGGAAACGTACTTTCGTATCGTCACCATATAATTCTTTTACGAAATGATATAACGTTTGTTTTAAATCAGCGAATGATACATTTTCATCAATGTATAAGCCTTCTACCTGATGGAAGAAACAATGTGCACGTGCCGAGATCGCTTCGTTACGGTAAACACGTCCTGGCATAATCGCGCGGAAAGGAGGTTGTCCAGCTTCCATTAAGCGTACCTGCACAGAGGAAGTATGTGTACGTAAAGCCATATCGTTACCATCTTGTTTTTTTATAAAGAAGGTATCTTGCATATCCCTTGCAGGGTGCTCTGGCGGAAAATTTAAAGCCGAGAAGTTGTGCCAATCATCTTCAATTTCGGGTCCTTCGGAAACGATAAAACCTAATTTTTTGAAGATTTCAACAATTTCCTTGCGCACGAGCGACAAGGGATGACGAGAACCTAAGCTAAACCCTTGACCAGGTAACGTTAAGTCATCTTCATTCTTCAGGTCAACTTTCGCCGAAGCAAATTGCTCTTGAGCATCTTTAAATTTCGCTTCAGCAAGCTGTTTAAATTCATTTAAGACTTTTCCTAAAACGCGTTTCTCTTCTGTAGAGACTTCTTTAAACTCTTCGAAAAGAGTCTTTACTATCCCTTTAGAAACTAAGAATTTCAATCTGAAATTCTCTACATCTGCTGATGAACTTGGGCTGAAAGCGGCAATTTCTTCAGAATACTGCTTTATTTTATCGTGCAACATAATGTCAAAGATACAGCAAAATATTAAAAAATGTAAAGGCTTTTTAGCAAAGCCAGCCTAAGTAGTCGCTTTTATACGTAGGAAGGCCTATAAATTATAAGTTTTCCTGCCTAGAAAAGAAAACGCTCCTACTGTCATAGGTACAGTAGGAGCGTTTTCATTCTCTTATATAAAGGTATTTAATTTACATAGATCGCTAGTTAATATTTATAGAACGCTAGTTATTTAAAATGGAAGCGGATCTACATCATCTTTCGTCTCATCAAAACTAACCTCTTCAACTTTCAGTTCAGCTTTCTTATCCGCAGTCAGGGCTGCATTCGCTTGAGCAGGCTCAAAATCCGAGCGACGTCCAAGCAGCGTAAAGTTCTCAGCGACAACTTCCGTTGTATAACGGCGAATTCCCTCCTTATCTTCATACGTACGTGTACGTAGACGTCCTTCGATATAGACTAACTTACCTTTGGTTAAATATTTTGCTGCGACATCGGCTAAGCCGCGCCACATAACAATATTATGCCATTCAGTTTGTTCTACTTTCCGACCATCTTTATTAAAAGATTCTGAAGTAGCTAATGGAAAACTTGCGACGGAAACATTCCCCTCTAAGTAGCGGATCTCGGGGTCTTTCCCCAAATGACCCACTAAAATAACTTTGTTAATACCTGACATAATATAATTTAGACTATTGGTTAATTGCTGAATCTCTCTAAGAATGAAAAGATTAATTTATGCTTAGCTAATTTATTTAAATCTTTTGACAAAACATAATCCCAATGACTTTTTTTAACTTTTATTTCGCTAACATTTAGGACTTTGTAAAAGTTCGCAAAGATGTCCTGATGGCTTAGAATATGTTTGATATTTTCCTGTAACGGAACCAATTGAAGATGCGCTCCAAAATAATTTTGCACCTCCTCATTAGCCCCCAGGCTAAGGGTATCCTGTGGTGCTGCAGTCTCAATTAAGGGAAACTCATAGAGGTTTTCCCACACGTCGCCAGCACCCCGCTTAGACATCAATGTATAGTCGCCCTCTTCAATTAAGAAATAGTTGAAATAGCGTTTTTTAGATTTCTTTGCCTTAATTTTTACGGGCAATTCTCCCACAAGCTGTAAGCGCCTAGCTTCACAGCTTACCAGCAATGGGCATACTGCGCAGTCCGGACGCTGCGGTTTACACTGCAAAGCGCCAAACTCCATAATCGCCTGATTGTACAGCGCCGCTTGTGGTGCTGGAAGAAGCTCCTGCGCCAGTTCCGAAAAGATTTTCTTCCCCGCACTACTATTTATCGCGCTATCAATATTGAAATAGCGCGCGAGCACACGAAAGACATTCCCATCCAACACCGCCTGCGCCTCATTAGAAGAGAAGGAAGATATCGCGGCAGCGGTATATTCGCCGATACCTGGAAGCTTTATTAAATCCTTATATGCTGTCGGAAACAGGCCCTCAAAATCCGTCATCACCAGCTTCGCAGCCTTATGCATATTACGCCCCCGGGAATAGTATCCTAAGCCCTGCCATAAATGTAGAATATCATCTTCCGAAGCTTCAGCAAAATCCTGCACAGCAGGAAAACGCGCCAGAAAACGCTCAAAGTAAGGTCTCCCCTGCTCCACACGCGTCTGCTGTAAGATAATTTCTGAAAGCCAGATAATATAAGGATCAGTCGTATGTCTCCATGGGAGGTCACGGTGATGCTGCTCATACCAAGCAATTACTGTATTGGAAAATGACATGCTGCAAAAATAAAACAAAATATGCGCTATAGCTGTTTTCAATAGACAAATATTATTGTTAATTTAATGCCAAGCACTTACTGCTATCTTTTAGAACCTTATGAAGAACTTACCCATATATCTAGCTATATTTCTATCCGGAATACTCTGTTCAAAAGCGCAGAACAAGGCTGTAAAAATTGCCTACAGCTTAAATATTGGGGACTCTTTCCAGGAGAAATCCGACCTCTCCTTGATGACTAAAGTATTTTCCCAAGAAGACCTTTCTGACTTTGTGGATATTTGGGCAAGTCCCGAGTATACAAAGATCACCTCCAAAACAAATAAGCAGACTACGGAAGTTCATCTATTTGATAAAAATCAAACCTATATCCTTGATGACATCAACAAGCAATATATAGATATTACAAGCCTGCAGTCACGCAGGCTGGGTTTTACTCCCGCAGGGAATTTAATTAACAGCTATAAAGAGCCTTATACAATAAGCTATGACAATCAAATAAAGAAGGATATATTAGGCTATATATGCTATAAGGCAACAATACATTTTCCAGCAAAAAAACTTGCCGATGGCAGTAATTTAAACGAGCATATTGAGGTGTGGTACACCAAAGATCTCCCTGTAATCCACTGGACAAAATTTTACTATCTGAATGAAATTCCCGGCGCACCACTAAAGATTGAGTCCGAAGGCTTAGGGCTTACAGCGCGTACTGTCAGCCCCCTAAAGAATGATATTCTAGCCGCTAATATCCTAACAGAATATAGCCTGAGCACGCTTACTGCAGACCCAGAGCTCGAAGAGAGCCCCTTTGAAAACACCTATTTAGGAGAAGAGCGCTACAGCTATTTCGATCGGAACTGTGCCCTATTTGGGCTACAGGACCGTCATGGAAACACCCTTACAAAGGCGCAATACAAGGAGATTCATGGGTTTAAAAACAACCTAGCTATTGTTGCTGACACCGCCTTCAACTATGGGCTTATCAATAGCCAGGGAAAGGAAGTCCTCCCTTGTCAATACCAAGATTTACTGCAGACTAAAGATGGCTTATTTATCTATGAAAAAAATCAACAGCAAGGCTTCCTATCGCCTCAAGGCAACGTGCTTATTCCCGCAGCATATACCACCGTATATGAGTTTCAAGAACAACTAGCCTTAGTGAAAAACAAGGAATATTATGGAATTATTAATGCACAAGGAACGCTTGTAGTGCCCCTTAACTACGAGATGATTACCGCTTACAACAACCAGTTGGCCATTGTAATAAAAGACCAGAAATATGGACTTATAAGCACAGAGGGAGCTCCAATTTGCGACCTAAAATACGAGTATTTACAATTCGGAAATGAAGAGTTACTCTTGGCTAAGAAAGGTGGAAAATATGGATTTATCAACTTTCAAGGTGCCGTTGTAATACCCTTTGACTATCAAATAGCGCAGGCTTTTCAGGATGGAAAAGCGCTGGTTACAAAGAATGGCAGCCAATTTTATATTTCTCCCGCTGGGGAAGTTTTAAACTAAGTCTTTCGCAGCTAGTTTTACTTATCTTTGTACATGAATTCATTTAAAATTGCTTCGCTACATCGCGGAAAGTATATGGCCTGTTTATTAATTTTGGTTAGTATCACGGCTTTATTGGCTTCAAAGATCCCCGTTTCCGAAATTATCAGAATTCTTATCGTGCTTTTTTCCATGCCTTTAATCCTATTTATTGGTGTAAAAGTAGCGCTAAATGAAAGTGTTTGGCACTTTACAGAAGAGACATTAACAATAGAATATGCAGCCACTACGCAAGTATTCACGCGCTCAGAGATCACCTATATTCGAAACTTAAGACGTTCGGGGGGAAATCTAATCATGATATTTTCAGCACAGCAGCCTACCTATCGGTGCTGGCGCAATAAGTTATTCCAATCGGAAGATGATCTTTCCGAAATGCAGGCATTTTTACGCAACCAAGACATAGAATATTACGATATGTAACTTAAGTTACATGCTAAGTAATTTATATACTGTTCTTTTGCAGTATAAAATTTGGCAACTATGATGATGAATATAATTACAGACCCTTGGCCTTGGTATATATCAGGTCCACTGATTGCGCTCGTCCTATTCTTATTATTACGCGAGGGCAAAGACTTTGGGATGTCCTCCAATTTCCGAACGATGTGCTCCATCCTAGGGGCGGGCAAGAAAACAAGCTTTTTCAACTTCGATTGGAAAGCGCAACGCTGGAACTTACTCGTAGTTTTAGGAGCAATTATAGGAGGCTTTCTTGCGGACACCTTTCTAACGAATGGCGCTCCTACCGAAATTAATCCTGCCTCCTTAGCGGATCTTCAAAAATTAGGAATTGTGGATGAGATACAGAGCTATCTTCCAGCGAGTTTATTCGTATTGGACGGCACAGGTAAGCAGCTCGCCATCTTATTAATAGGCGGTCTATTAATAGGCTTCGGCACCCGTTATGCCGGGGGGTGTTCCTCAGGACATGCTATTTCAGGCTTAAGCAACTTTCAGCTACCTTCATTAATTGCTATAATAGGCTTTTTTATCGGGGGTTTACTCATGGTACATCTAATCTTCCCTTTACTATTTGGATAATATGAAAAATATACGTTTTCTTTTAATTGGTGTGCTATTTGGCATTATCATGTATAAATCTGAAGCCGCTTCTTGGTATAGAATTTATGAAATGTTCCAATTCCGTTCTTTTCATATGTATGGAATTATCGGAACAGGCTTGGCAACGGCCATACTTATCGTTCAATATATTAAGCGTAAGCAGCTCAAAGACACTTCCGGGGAGCCCATTCAATTCGTTGACAAAAAGATGTCTATCACGCGATATCTAGTTGGGGGAACGATATTTGGCTTAGGATGGGCGCTGACAGGAGCCTGCCCAGGGCCTATGTTTACCCTACTTGGGGCTGGCTATTTCGCAAGCATGGGCCTTGTTCTTGTGGCCGCTTTAGCGGGCACCTGGCTATATGGCATCGTTCGTAACCGACTTCCTCATTAACGCTAAGAGCCATGAATACAGCAATCAGAGCCTCCTTTCAAGGGATATTTGAAGAAGAATTAATGGTCGCTATTGAAGAGGTAGCACAGATTAAGACTTTTGAAGCTGGCGCTATATTAATAGACTTTGGCGCTACGATACGCGCTATTCCCCTTCTTTTAAGCGGTGTTATAAAGATTATGCGCGAGGATATAGACCAAGGGGAGTTATTGTTGTACTACCTTGAAAAAGGAGATAGCTGCGCCGTATCCATGGATTGCTGTATGGGACAGAAGATTTCCTCCATTCGGGCACGGGCAGATAGCACAACAACGGTGGCGTTTATCCCCACCTATTATTTAGACGAATGGATGGGAAAATATAAATCTTGGCGCAATTTCATTCTATCAAGTTATTCTAATCGCTTTAATGAACTTTTGGGCGCCCTAGATAGCGTGGCATTCCTTCCTATGGAAGAGCGCATTTTAAACTATTTACGGGAGAAGCAGAAAGTTGCAGAAAGTAACGTATTGCAGGTAACACATCAGGAAATTGCCAATGACCTCAACAGCTCCCGTGTGGTGGTTTCCAGGCTATTAAAGTCCTTAGAAAAGCAAGGTTATCTTTTATTACAACGAAATAATATTCAAATAAATAACGTGCTCTAGCAGGGAAATAACGTGCTCTAGCAGGTATTCAAAATTATAAAAAAGCTTTAATGATGGAAATTATTGGGTATATATTAGCCATTTTTGTGGGCATTACCCTTGGGTTAATGGGCTCCGGAGGCTCTATTCTTACGCTACCCATTTTCGTATATATCTTTCAGATTGATGCAGTACTCGCTGTCGATTATTCTTTATTTATTATTGGTATAACGGCGCTAATAGGCAGTATACAGCATATAAAAAACCGGAAAGTTGACTATCGTACAGCGCTGACATTCGGCTTACCATCGCTGCTGGCAGTATATATATCACGACGGTATTTGGTTCCCTTAATTCCGGCAGAAATTGCTCTTTCAGAGACAGTTACAATCACTAAGAATATGGCTTTGATGCTAGTCTTCGCTTTTGTGATGCTCCTTTCAGCGAGCTCTATGATACGGCAGAAAATGATTCAGAAGCCAGTGTCCTCCCCTTCCACGGGAGCACTATTAGTGTTCGGCCTGTTTATTGGGGCACTGACGGGGTTGGTCGGAGCTGGGGGTGGATTTCTGATTATTCCATCTTTAGTGCTGCTATTGGGCATGCCCATGAAGCGTGCTGTAGCCACTTCTTTAGTTATTATTGCCGTTAATTCTCTTTTTGGTTTTGCCTCCGATTTCAGGCATTATGAACTTTTGAATTGGCCGCTATTAGTGGGCTTTTGTCTGCTTACAATTGGTGGTTTTTTTATAGGCAATTTAGTAAGCACAAAAATCGACAGTTCCCGCCTTAAGGTAGGATTCGGTTGGTTTTTATTAATAATGAGCATTTATATTATGCTTTCAGAATTTTTTAATCATTAAAAATTATACGGTATGTATTTTGAACACATCTTCGACCAGACTTTAGCACATTCCTCCTATATTATCGGTTGCCAGGTATCTGGTGAGGCCTTAGTTATCGACCCTAAGCGGGATGTCGACAGCTACCTACAGATTGCGCAGCATAATAACCTGCATATCACACATATTACGGAAACACATATCCATGCTGATTATCTTTCCGGATCCTTGGAGCTTGCTGAACTTACAAAAGCACAGCTTTATCTTTCCGATGAAGGAGGTGCAGATTGGCAATACCAATTTCCACATATTGGATTGAAGCATGGCGACACTATAAAAATCGGTAATTTAGTCTTGGAGGTAATACATACACCGGGACATACGCCGGAGAGCATTAGCTTCCTACTGACAGATAAGGCCGCTACGGAAGCTCCTATTATGCTTTTTTCGGGCGACTTTGTTTTTGTAGGTGACGTTGGAAGACCTGATTTATTAGAGGCTGCAGCGGGCATTGAAGGCTCCAAAGAAATTGGCGCTGCCCAGCTTTACGATTCCCTGTCTAAGTTCCGTAATCTGCCGAGTTATGTGCAGGTATGGCCTGCCCATGGAGCGGGCTCTGCCTGTGGCAAAGCACTGGGAGCTGTTCCTAGCACGACGGTAGGCTACGAGCTTATCCGCAACTGGGCTTTTCAATTTGGCACTAATCAGGAGGGATTCACAGAAAGCTTATTAGCAGATCAGCCAGAAGCACCTCGTTATTTTGCGCAAATGAAGAAGCTAAATAAAACCCTTCGTCCCTTAGTGCTTTCCGTTCCAACTTATACACACCTTTCATGGGCGGAAGTTGAGAATTACTTACAGCAGGGAGCACAATTAATTGATACGCGAGAGAAATCTATTTTCGCAAAAGGACATTTACCTGGCGCACTAAATATTCAGCATACCAAGTCTTTCAATACTTGGGCTGGTTGGGTGATCGATTACGAGCGCCCGATAATCTTAGTGGCTGAGGATGCGGAAACTGAAGCCTTAGCTCGCAAGCTCATGCGTATAGGTTTAGATCGAGTGGTAGGCTACCTCCGCAGTGCAGATTTAATGGCGCAGGATACCCGTTTGGTAAGCAGCAAAATCATAGATTTCGACACAATGAAAGCACGCCTAACAGACCCTGAATACCAGATCCTCGATGTTAGAAATAACAAAGAATTTGAGCAGGGACATCTCCCGGGAGCGAAGAATATTTTTGTGGGCCATCTCTTAGGAGCCCTGGATCAGTTGGACCGCAGCAAGAAAATTGCTTTACACTGCCAAGCTGGAGATCGGGCTACCATAGCGCAATCACTCTTGGAGGCGCAAGGTTTTGAGCAGGTGGAAAGCTATATGCCTTCCATGCGTGAATGGATAGAAAAAGAAGGTCCCTTAGTAAGTTAAGGGGCCATGGATGCCATGCTGCAGCATTAATCACCGGATATCAACCGCTTTAAGAGCGGAAAAACTTCAATCTGCTGCTCCACAAAATAAGAAGCTTGGGTATCTTTATTCCCAACTTTTACGGTGATAGCCTTTTCAGGCAGCATGGCAAACATATCTTCATCCGTAGCATCATCACCAATGGCGAAAATAAAGTCAGGATTAAAATTCTCTAAATAGCTTAATGCGGCACGTCCCTTATTTACCTCCGCATTTTTCAGCTCTATTACATCGTCGCCATCGAGCAGCTGCAGCCCATACTCTGAGGATAAATAGCGAAGCTGATCGATTAGTTCTAAGGCGCGAAATCTCCCTAAACCCTTCTGCACTTTACGGTAATGAAATACCATGGAGTAGCTTTTCTCCTCAATAAAAGCTCCTGGAGTGCGCGCTACATAGCGCTGCATAATAAGTTTACAGGCTTCCTTCCACACATCCGAGAGGCCACTTTTTGAATGCCAGATGCCGTCGGGAAAATTCGACCAAGCACCATGCTCACCGATTAATGTCAGCGGAACGGTCGCGAACCAGGCCGCTAAGGTCTCCTGCTTACGCCCAGAAATAATCACGACTTTATTCTTTGGATCAGCCTGCAATTCACGCAGAAGATCTAAGAGCTCCACGCTAGGTTTTGCTTGATCGACTTCTTTAAAAAATGCGACGAGGGTGCCATCATAATCTATAAAAAATACGCGTTGATAAGCATCCTTGTACTGCGTATAAATTTTCTGGAAAATAGTTTCCCCAATTTTTCGGGACATCTCCGACTGCTGCAAAGACTTTATCTCGCGCAGACGCGTTGTAAATTGTTGAACCCAATGGTCGATGTTATAAGTTGAAACATTTTCTAGGCTTCCATCCAAACGCGCGCGCTGCTCCTCTTCAGGCATACTCAAGCTATTAGCTATCGCATGGGCTACCCCATTTATTTCACAGGGATTAACAAGGATAGCATCGATCAGCTCTTTCGCCGAGCCCGCAAGCTCACTTAAGATAAGCACCCCTTTTCCATGCCTCTTGGAAGCTATAAATTCTTTACATACCAGGTTCATCCCATCACGAATAGGCGTTACTAAACACACCGATGCGGCGACATATAATGCTGAAAGCTCCTCAATAGGATACGTGTTATAGAAATAAGCGATGGGCGTCCAATCCGAACTTCCATAGCGCGCATTCACAGAACCCACGAGTCGATCGATTTCATCCTTTAAGATTTTATACTGCGATACTGCATCCCGCGAAGGCACCACAAGCATATAATAAACAACTTTCTTTTTGTACTGCGGATATTGAATTAGAAGCTGCTCATAGGCATGGATGCGCTCAATGATACCCTTACTGTAGTCTAACCTATCGATAGAAAGAATAAGCTGAGACTCGTTAAAAGCAGCTTTAATGACCGCTGCTCTGGCGATCACCTGCGGAGAGGCTGCCAGTCGCTCAAACTTCTTATTATCAATCCCCATGGGGTAAGCTTCCACATAGCTACTGTTTCCGACATGCTTCACCAAATTTTTCCGAGTTTTTAAATCGAGCAGATGGACACAAGCATCAATAAAATAACGGGAGTCATCATAGGTATGAAACCCGATTAAATCGGCACCTAAAATACCTCTTAGCAATTGGTTACGCCAGGGGATTAACCTGAAAAGCTCATGTGATGGAAAAGGGATATGCTGAAAATAAGCGATTGAAAGTAGGTCATTTTGTTGACGTAGTAATTCCGGGAGGAGCATCAGTTGGTAGTCATGAATCCAGACCTCATCGCCTGCGACCACAAGCTGCTGAATCTGCCTAGCAAAGATGGTATTTACCTGCTGATAGCTGCTCCAATTTTCCTCTTTATAGACGGCGTAACTGGGGTGATAATGACATATAGGCCAAATGACCTCATTGGAGAATCCTTCATAAAACCTTTCTATAGCCTCTTTAGTTAAGAATACCGGGATTAAATTAAATTCCTGCAGCAGCAGGCGGATCTGCTCCTGCTCGGCAGCATCTTCAGTACAAATCCCTGGCCATCCAATCCAAATATTTCCAGCTTGATTATAGATAGACCCTAAGCCTGTCGCGAGCCCTCCTTCGGAAGTTTGTAAGATAAAGCCTGTAGCACTTCGTAGGACCTTAACAGGTAATCGGTTGGAAACAATAATCGTCTTTCGCATAATTACCTAAGTTTACGGCCTATTAATAAACTACCTTATAGCCTATTATAAAAACGCTCACCATTGGAAAATATTTTATTTAAAGAAGTGATCGCAGCATTTCTTGAACTAGTTCATAGTTAAGAACTACTATTTGCAGTACTTTTACAGCATAAAATTTGGTGTTAAAGCGCGTTAAATTTAATTATAGGTGGAATTAAATTTAAATCGATTCTGTTTGACATTTTACTGTTCTTAAAGGAAAAGTCTAGCTTCAGCTAGGCTTTTTTTAAAACATACTGAGCTTTAATCTGTTATACAAGGTAATTCCGTTGCTATGATAAAATGTTTATTCCCTATTTTCCTTATTTATACAATTTGTTCTGCGGAGCTCTATGCCCAGCATATCGTTGACCCTCAGCTCAGAAACCCTATTCAGCAAGCTATAAACAGCAATCGCAGTATAGTAGGAAAAGGATATGAGAAGGATAAAACGCTTTTAGAAGCTGCCAATGTTAAAAGTAAAAGTTTACCCCATATCACTGCCAACGCATTCTACGGATACCTACATAGCGCGGGAAATCTGGATCTTCCGACCTTAAATTCACCCAATAATTTAATTTCCCTTTTTGAAGGGTCCAAAGATTTTAAGTCCCAAGGGCAGGCAGGTCTTGTGAGCATAAATGCCACCCAAGTAATATTTTCCGGATTTCAAATTACCAATGGACGTAAGGCGATTATGGAAAAAGCGAAAGCTCAGGGGCTGCTACTTGAAGCTGACAAGGAGCAGATTGCCAAATCCGTCGTCCAAAGCTTCGACCAGCTTATGCTCCTAAAAGAAGTAGATACACTTATTGAAGATTCCGAAAAACGCCTCGAGAAAGAGCATACAAAGATTATTAAAGCGATAGAAAATGGACTAGCCATTCCTTATGACCGTGATAAGCTTACCTTAGCAATGTTAGAGCTACAGGCTAAGAAGGTCGAGTTAGCAGGAACGCGCGAACTAATTTATCAGAAATTGGAACAGGAGACTAGTATGCCGCTTGAAGAATTAAAAAAAGTGGATTATACCCTTGAAAATATTCTCCTAGAAAATATAGATTTCGGAGTCGAAGCAAGGAAGGAGCTACAAGCCCTCGATGCCTCCCAGCGGGCCTACGAATATGTCCTGCGGAAGGAAAAAGGCGCTGCCCTACCCCAAGTATTCGCTTTCGGATCCAGCGCCTATGCGAATATCTTTAATACAAGCTTAAATTTAAAACAACTACCCCTGCTAGGAGATGTTAACCTACGAAGTAACTCCCTTAAATTCTTTCCGACATTTATAGTTGGTGTAGGCGCAAAATGGGATATCTTCAACGGTAATGAACACCGCAATAAAGTGAAGTCAGCACAGCTAGACTTAGTGATAAATCAAAATAAAAGAGATGATATTTCTGAGCAGCTACAGCTGCTACTGAAAAAAAATAAGGTAACCTACCAAACGGCCATACGCAGCCTAGCGGTCAATAAGCAGCAGGTAAAAGTGGCTAACAATAATTTGTACTTAGCCGCGCGACAATACCAAGAGGGCCTTGTGGAAGTTACAGAGCGCTTAGCTGCAGAAAATGATTATTATAAAGCTAGCCTAGCCTATTATTCGCAACTCTTACAACAAAGACAGTCCGCTTTAGAGCTACTTCATAGCTCCGGAAAATTATTAAATAGCCTATTTTCTTCATATGAAACACTCTAGTATACCCCTATTATATAGTATGCTTATTCTCTGCTTCTCCTGTACGGAAAAATCCGCTAAGGAGAGCTCCTGGGAAGGAAAAGTTGAGCGTGAGCAGCTTTCCCTCGTTACGAAAGTCCCTGGAAGAGTAGCAGAAATACGTGTTCAGGAAGGACAGCAGGTGCAAGCTGGCGATACGCTACTGCTGCTAGAAATTCCCGAAGTATCGGCAAAAGAAGATCAAGCACGTGGTGCCATAGAGTCTGCTTCGGCACAGTATAATATGGCGAAAAAAGGCGCCACAGAAGGCCAATTAAAACAGCTTAATGCAAAAGTTTCAGCCCTTAAAGAGCAGTTAGATTTCGCGGAGAAATCTGTAAATAGACTCAACAACCTGCTCCAAGATAGCCTCGTAGCACAACAGAAATACGATGAGGTATATGCGAAATATCAGGGTGCAAAAAGTCAATATATCGCCGCAGTGGCCGAGCTGGAAGAGGTCCGCAATGGGGCACGTGTGGAGCAGCAAGAGATGGCTTTAGGGCAGAAAGAGCGTGCTTTAGGAGCCCTCACAGAAGTGCAGGTCGCAGGAAAGGAACGCTTTATTATTGCGCCTCAAGCAATGACCGTGGAGCGCATCAACCTCAAAATTGGCGAGCTTGCCTTAGCAGGCTACACGATTATTAGCGGAACGATTGACGAGAGCATCTATTTTCGTTTTACACTCCCTGAAGATAAGTTGAAAGACTTCCAGCAAGGATCCACGGTAAAACTTATAATCCCCTCAAAAAATAAGTTAGCATTACAAGGCACCATTACGTCAATTTCTGCCTTGACTTCCTACGCCTCGATTACCACAGCCTACCCTGACTTCGATCAGCAGCAAGCACTCTTTGAACTTAAAATAAAACCGCTAGCAGGAGTGAACACTGTAAATCTACTGACAAAAAGCACCGTCTTATTGAAAAATGAGGCAAACAGCAGTTTTACCACAAAATAACATTTATATAATACCCTAAATCATGAAAAATATCCTAGCCCTTATAGCTCGTGAATTTAAATTATTCTATGCCAATAAGGTGTTATTGATGCTTTTTATTGGGGCTCCAATTATGTATGGAATCCTAATTGGCTCCGTCTACCAAAAGGGGAAGGTAACTGAGCTCCCCGTAATCGTTGTCGATGAAGATCAATCCAGCATGAGCCGCAAGCTTATTGATATGATTCAGGAAAATGAAGTGGTCGATATCGTGCAGGTGCTCCCTCATATTTTTAATAGCCGTACGCTAGCCTTAGAAAAGGAAGCTACCGTAGTGGTGCATATCCCCCAAGGATTTATGCGAAATATTCAACAGGCACAAGTTCCTGAGGTAGCCCTATTTGTTGACGGATCGAATACGCTAACGTCCAACTCAGCCTTAATGGCTATTGTAACAGTAGCCACGACTATGAAAGCAGGCATTTTGATTGAAGGTCAACAAAAGAAAGGGGTTCCAGCATATATCGCTACGCAGGCTTATGAACCTTTTAAGACCAGTATCATTAAACAAAATATCCGTAGTGGCAACTATTTGTATTTTATGCTTCCTGGGGTGCTACTAACAGTCTTTCAACAAGTCCTATTATTGGGCCTTGCGCTTTCCTTTGCTTCAGAATTTGAGTTAAATACTTTTAGCGAGCTAGTAAAAAAATCACGTAAACCACTCCTCTTATTACTTGTAAAAATAGTCCCCTATTTATTGATGTCAGTAGGAATTATGGCCCTTTATTACGGATACTCCTTATGGTATAGAATGCCTTTACAGGTAGACTTCTGGCCGTTCTTCTGGTCCACAATATTATTTGTAATGGCGGTATGTTGTATTGGTGTACTGGTGAGTATCGCTATCCCTACCCAGCTGAAAGCGACAGAAATATTAATGGTTATTGCTACACCAAGCTTTATATTAAGTGGCTATACCTGGCCTTCCAGCCAGATGCCGACTTGGGTGCAAGCAATTGCTGATGTCATCCCACTAACACATTACTTACGAATATTTAGACTGCTGTTTATCGAGCAGGCTCCTTCCGAACTTATTCGTCAACCGATGCTCGCACTAGGGATTATTGCGGCTGTATGTTTTGTGCTTTCAGTCCTGCTGTTGCACTTAAAGATCAAAAAGGTTAAATATTGATTACCTTATGCCGCATAAATACGATGAAATGCCCAGCATGTTTAATTTAATTAAAAATCAGTTAGTTACGATTTAAAAGTAACAAATGAAAAACATGGAATTTCCTATATCTTTTGACATTTGAATAATAATAAGATTCTACCAGACCATTAATACTTTTATTACTTTGTTTTACACACGTACTAATTTCATTAATGGTTCGAACGAATAAAGAGCCGCTCTTCTACCGGCAGCTTTATCTCTTAAGACCAAATATCCATTCTCTTCTAGTTTTTTAATAATCAGTACGGCTGTAGCATTTGGGATTTTCGTTGTATTAACAAACTTATTATTTCTAAACACTGGATGAGTAAAGATAAAATCTAAAATTTCCATGTTCCATTTAGATGACAATATTTCTGAAAACTCTATTTTAGTTGTTTCGTATAAATTCTTGATACTTTCTGCAATTTCTAAATTACGAATTGCCTGACTTTCTACTGCTTTTAAGAAAAATTTTATCCATAAGTTCCAATCATTAGAACGTGACACCCCTCTCATCTGTTCAATATATTCGTCTTTATTCTCTTCAAAATACCCACTGATATAAAAATGAGGCTGAGAAAGTATTTTCTCTTGCCACAGATTAAGTGTTATTAACATACGACCAATTCGTCCATTACCATCTTTGAATGGATGTAACGCCTCAAACTCTAAATGCATAATTGCAGTTTTGATTAAAGGAGGTAAGTCGCAGCTTTTGATATAATGAAAAAGATTTTCTAATCCTTGATCTAAACACTCTGGGCTAATAGGTATAAATTGAATTTCCTTTTTTCTAGTATCAGCTAAATAATTCTGTTCTTTTTTAAATTCCCCAGGCGATTTATTAGCACCTCTCCCTAAGTAAAGCAATTGTTGGTGCATCTGTTTGATAAAACTTATCGAGAAACTATATCCATTTTCTAAAGCATTCTGTGCATTCTTCAAAGCACGTTGATATAAGATGGTTTCTATTACATCTACTTTTACATTGGGATTTTCTTCTCCTTCGTGATCCGCTTCATATAGCAAAATAAAACAATCAAATAAATTTGATTACAAAATTTGTAAACAAAAAACGTTGCTTACAACTTTTGGCTAGAAATTGCAGACAACAAACGTTGCTTACAATTTATGTAATCAAAGGAATTACTTTGGCCTCGTCCTCAGGTCTAATCCATAAACAATACTTTAGAATACCATTTATAAAATCATCAGCAATAATATATGTCTTTATAAATTTATAGTTTTGTGGATTCAATCTAATGAGTTTAAGAAAGAGTTTACATCCAATCCCTCTACGTTTGTATCATTAGCTAAAGCTTCCGTAAAAACTTTTGTGGGAGTATAAATCAAGAACCCGTTTGTTCGGTTTCTCATACCCATGCTTTGCAAAATTTAAAACAGTTTCACGCGTATTTCTAATCGCTTGTACTAATTTCATGTTTTCAGAATCTTTTTCCATTATCCATACCCTTGGACTTGAATAATCTTTATGAACATGAATACCTAAAAATTCATAACTTCGCTTAGATTTATTATCTGAAGTCTTGTAATAAATATCAAGATATGTACTGAACATACCTGATTTCAATGTTTTAAAACTTACTTTAATCATATGTTATTTTTCGCAATATAGAAGTAACAAGGTGAGTAACAAAATTTCGATAAATCCTCACATAAAATTATAGAAAAACACAGGTAAAATAAAAATAAAAACCTGAAAATAAGAGTTTTAATTTTAAAATATATTAATTTCTATCATAATTTATCTATACGTATATTTATGCCCAGCATATATTTCCATATCCCTTTCTGCAAGCAAGCATGTCACTATTGTGACTTCCATTTTTCCACCTCTTTAAAATACAAAGCGGAGATGTTGGAGGCTATGAAGCAAGAACTACAACTTCGCAGTCCCTACTTAGCATCAAAAGAAGTTACCTCCATTTACTTTGGAGGAGGTACGCCTTCGATTTTAGAAGCCGATGATATCGCGCGACTAATTGGTGAAGTTGGAAAGCACTTTGAGATTCAGAAAGATGCGGAGATCACACTGGAGGCAAACCCTGACGACCTCAGTGCGGCGAAAGTCCAAGCCCTACGTGGCACCGCTATCAACCGCTTTAGTATAGGTATTCAATCGTTCTTTGAAGAAGACCTGCGTTGGATGAACCGCGCGCACAATGCCATGGAGGCAGATGCCGCTATTAAACGTGTGCAAGATGCCGGATTTGAGCATATCACCGCCGACTTAATTTATGGGTACCCCCTATTAACGGATGAAAAGTGGAAAGCCAATATTGCGCAGATGCTAAGCATGGATATCCCACATATCTCCGCCTATAGCATGACTGTGGAACCACAGACGGCATTAGATCATTTTATAAAAAAGGGAAAGAGCCCGAAGATGAATGAAGATCAGTCCGCAGCGCAATTTGAAATACTGACAGAACAGCTGTTGGCAAATGGCTTTGAGCATTACGAAATTTCCAACTTCGCAAAACCAGGCATGTATGCCAAGCATAATTCCAGCTACTGGAAGGGCGACCGCTATTTAGGAATCGGCCCCTCCGCGCACTCCTTTAATGGAAGGCAGCGAGATTGGAATATTGCCAATAACGCGAAATATATACAAGGTATTCAAGCAGGAAAACCGGAGATGGAGCAGGAAGAGCTTACCACAGAAAATCGTATTAATGAGTATATAATGACCTCCCTGCGAACGATGTGGGGGCTAGATTTAGACTACCTCGCTAAGGAGTTTGATAGCAGTATAGCAACAAAATTACAACAAGAAATAACGCCCTTTCTGGAAAATGGTGAGCTGCAGCAGCAAGGAGCTATTGTTACCTTAAGCACTAAGGGAAAACTTGTAGCAGACCATATAGCGTCCGAATTATTTATAGTCTTATAATAAAAGGGAAAGGTTTGTTGAGCTAGCTCAGCAAATCTTTCCCTTTTAGGTATTTCAGTATAATCGCTGTAGCTCCGGCATTACGCTGCACGTACTGCTTAGCCTGCGCAGATGCATAGAGCAGTTTTTCTTCCTGCGTAAGGGCATCAAAAACCTTATTTAATGCCGCAGCATCCGTAATAGAAAAAGCCGCGCCCTCCTCAATCAAATCCTTGGCTTCCTGAAATTTATAGTATTTAGGGCCAAAGATTACGGGCATTCCATAGGTTGCCGCTTCCAAGGTATTGTGAATGCCGGCACCAAATCCTCCCCCGATATAAGCTATTTTCCCATAACCATAAAGTGAGGAAAGCATCCCTATATTATCAATAATAAGTACCTGCGCTTGAGCAACCTGCTCCACAGCATAGCTTTCAAACATTGAAAAGCGTAGCGCCTGGGGGAATAATTTTAAGATCGCCTGTATATGGGTTTCATGAATCTCATGCGGTGCCAAGAGCAGCTTCCAAGAAGGATGTGCCGCAGCCCAATGCACCAATAGCTGTTCATCTTGGGGCCAGGAGCTCCCAACGACCAACGCTTCCTGCAAACCAATAAACGAGGCCACCTGTGGGATATTACGCTGCGCTTTAGGAAGCTCCAGCACACGGTCAAAGCGGGTGTCGCCAGCAACAGCAGCATCCACAATACCGATATCCTTCAACAGGCGAATGCTATCTTTATTCTGTACAAAGAAGAAGGTAACTTGCTTTAAAATACCTCTAAAAAATCCACCCCAAGGTTTAAAAAAAGACTGCCCCTCACGGAAAATCGCCGATATCATAAAAATAGGGATCTGCTGACGTCCCATTTCTTTAAAATAGAAATTCCAGTATTCATATTTCGTAAATACCGCATAGGAAGGGTTTATAAGCCTTATAAAAGCCGCCGCATTCGCTGCCGTATCTTCGGGCAAATAGAATACATGGTCTGCTAGATTGGTGTTTTTACGGATTTCATATCCCGAAGGAGAAAAAAAAGTTATCACTATTTTTTGTTGCGGAAACTGCTGCCTCAAGGCCTCCAAGACGGCCCTTCCTTGCTCAAATTCCCCGAGTGAGGCGAAGTGAAACCAAGCATGTTTTTGCCCCGGTTCAACCGTTTGTTTTATCTGTTGAAAGAGGCCCTCACGACCGTCAACCCAAGCTTTAGCTTTTGGATGAAAAGGAGATAATAGGCGTAATAAAAGGCCATAAAGGCGGATTCCTAAAGCGTATAACAGTCGCATCTTTATTAGATTATGCTTATATTCGTCAAAGATATTAAACCCATTTCTTAATTTAGACTATAAGTGGAAAATAAGACTCCAAAACGCATATTAATAACGGGTGCCGCCGGATTTCTAGGATCACACCTCTGTGACCGCTTTATCCAAGAAGGCTACCAAGTAATTGGTATGGATAATCTTATTACGGGTGACCTCCGCAATATCTCTCAACTCTTTAAGTTGCCACAATTTGAATTCTATCACCACGATGTATCCAAATTTGTGCATGTCCCCGGAGCGCTAGATTATATTCTGCACTTTGCGTCCCCAGCCTCCCCTGTAGATTATTTAAGAATGCCGATACAAACTCTAAAGGTTGGTTCCCTAGGTACCCATAACCTCTTAGGCTTAGCTTCCGCAAAGAAGGCACGTATTCTCGTGGCTTCTACTTCTGAGGTGTATGGCGACCCGACAGAAAGCCCACAGGCAGAGTCCTACTGGGGGAATGTAAATCCTGTCGGCCCCCGAGGGGTTTACGATGAAGCCAAGCGCTTTCAGGAGGCCATCACCATGGCCTACCATCATGCCCACGGCCTAGAGACACGTATCGTCCGTATATTTAACACCTTTGGGCCACGTATGCGCCTGAATGACGGACGTGCCATTCCAACTTTTATTGCCCAAGCCTTACGCAATGAGCCGATTTCAATCTTTGGAGATGGTAGTCAGACACGCTCTTTCTGCTATGTCACCGATCAGGTAGAAGGGATTTTTAGAGCCCTACACAGTGATTACCCCTACCCCATAAATATTGGAAATCCCGATGAGATCACGGTGAAAGCTTGCGCACAGGAAATCCTCCAGCTCATGGATAGGCCTGCGCTGCTGCAGTTTGTAGATTTGCCCGTAGATGACCCCAAGCAGCGTCGTCCAGACATCAGCTTAGCCAAGGAAATCTTACAGTGGGAGCCCCAGGTTTCCCGTGAAGAGGGTCTAAAAATGACTATCGCACATTATCAATCGATCCCCGTTGAGGAGATCAACAATAAAGACTTTACATATTTTAAACATAAAGAATGAGCAAAATTTTAGTTACAGGTGGCACTGGATATATAGGATCCCATACTGTTGTTGAATTGTTAAACGCAGGTTATACGCCCGTTATTATTGATAACCTTTCGAATTCCAATATTGGGATTTTAAATCAGATTGAAAAGATTACTGGCGTCAGACCGGAGTTTCATCAAATCGACTTAAATGATACCCAAAAGGTTAATACCTTCGTGGAAGAAAATACAGATATCACAGGGATTATTCACTTTGCAGCTTATAAAGCCGTAGGTGAGTCGGTACAGCAGCCCCTGAAATACTATAGCAATAACTTCTTCTCCCTATTAAATGTATTGAATGCTTACGCAGAAAAACCCATTAACTTGGTATTCTCTTCTAGCTGTACCGTATATGGTCAACCTGATGTGCTCCCCGTAACGGAAGCTGCACCAGTAAAGAAAGCGGAGTCTCCTTATGGGAATACAAAGCAGATTGCTGAAGAGATCCTCGCGGAAACGGCGAAAGCGGCATCGAACTATAATTTCATTGCTTTACGTTACTTCAATCCAGTAGGGGCACATGAAACAGCATTAATCGGAGAATTACCAATTGGTGTACCTCAGAATTTAGTACCTTTTATTACGCAGACAGCCATTGGCAAACGTGATCATCTTACCGTGTTCGGCGCAGATTACGATACCCCTGATGGATCTTGTATACGCGACTATATCCATGTCGTAGACTTAGCAAAAGCCCATGTCGCAGCCATCAAACTATTGGAAAAAGGAAATCCAAACGGTAATTATGATGTATTTAACATCGGTACAGGAAATGGATACTCCGTGTTAGAAGCTATTAAAGCATTTGAAAATGCTTCCGGAAAACCCTTAAACTATCAAGTAGGGCCACGTCGTGACGGCGATATCATCCAAGTATGGGGTGACGTAACCAAGTCAGAGAAAGAATTAGGCTGGAAAGCAGCGCTAGGCATCGACGAAATGATGGCAAGCTCCTGGGCTTGGGAGCAATATCTCAAGGAAAATCCACTAAGCTAATCCCCTACTTATACAATACCCCCAAAAAGCTAACGACTTTTTGGGGGTATTTTTATGATAATAACCCAACACATCGCTTAATTCAGGCCCGAATTTTGTCCTTATTAATTATAGCAGTATCTTTAACAAAGCGCAATTTTTACAACTATGTCCCTGCATCAACAGCCTGATTTAAAACAAGCCGTACTCAGTCTTACTCCCAAGGAGAAAGATAAACTCCTCGTACGCTTAATCTCCAAGGATAAAATGCTGATCAAGCAGCTACATTTTCAACTCTTAGAAGATGAAAGTGACTTAGCAGACCGCATTGACAACCTCCGCGACGCATTGACCCAGTTATTTAAAACTACGAAAGTAGGGAATTTCATGGATTTAAATCGCTTGGTAAAGCAGGCTTCAGGCATGGTCAATGAACATGAGAAAGTTACGAAAGACAAAGTCTCAGAACTTGAGTTCAGAATACTGATCTTGAAGGAAGCTACCAGCAGGCATGTCGACCTTTTTAGTAACTCCTACTTTTCAAGCTCCGAAAAACTCCGTAAATATATTGCCGGAAGGATAAAACATGCCCTCGGAAAATACACCAAGCTGCATGAAGACCTACAATTTGAATACCGCGATCAGCTGCAGGAACTAATAGACTTCGGCTTTACAAGTGGGCTACAGTCTTACTGTAGGGCCTTAAATATACCAACACAGATCGACTAGCATTTTATAAAATACAGCATTTTACTTAATTTCGCCTTAGGCCAACATACGACAGCGTGGGAATACAAGATATCATTGAAAAATACGGGCAGGGTGAACATACACAGCAGCTTACAAAAGCCATTCAAGGCAAGAATCCAAAAGTTCATCTGAAGGGATTAATTGGTTCTTCCGATGCTATTGTCGCCGTCTCCAGCTACACATTACAAGAAAGACCTTTTATATTTGTGTTACCTACACATGAGGAAGCGTCCTATTTTCTTTCCGATTTAGAGAGCCTATTAGATAAGCAGGTACTCTTCTTTCCGAGCTCCTACCGGAAGGCTTTCGACTTTACGCAGCTGGACTCCGCACATGTGCTGCAGCGTGCGGAAACCCTCAATAGCTTAAACCATCAATCGGAGTTACCAAAGATGGTCGTGACCTACCCCGAAGCTATTGCCGAAAAAGTTATTAATAGAGAAGACTTAGCGAAAAATACGTTGGAGATCACGCTGAGCTCCAAGCTTAGCATAGACTTTATCAATGAGTTTCTTTATGAGTATGATTTCGAACGGGTAGATTTTGTGTTTGAACCGGGTCAGTATGCTATTCGTGGAGGTATAGTCGATATATTCTCCTTTTCCAATGACCTTCCCTATCGGATAGAGTTCTTTGGCGATGATATCGAAAGCATCCGTACCTTTGATATCGAAAGCCAGCTGTCTGTAAGCAAGATCCATAAGGTTACCATCGTACCCAATGTGCAGGCCAAATTCCTAACGGCTAATAACATCTCCCTATTGGAGTATATCGATCGCGATGCCGTCATTTGGATGAAAGATGTGCAATTTACCCTGGATCTTATTACCGAGGGATATAAAAAAGCTATAAATCTATGGGCGGCACTCAGTGAAAAAGAGAAAACGGCAAATCCGGAATGGATAGATCCCCAATTTTCATTTTCCGATGAGAAAAATTTTAATACGCAGCTCTTTGATTTCCCTATAGTAGAATTTGGAAAGCAATTTTTCTATAAAGCGGACCATAGCATCCAATTTAACACCCATCCGCAGCCTTCTTTCAACAAAGATTTCAGCCTTTTAATTCACAATTTTAAGGAAAATACAAGTCGTCGCCTAGAAAATCTTATTTTCTCGGATTCACCCAAGCAGGTGGAAAGAATATTCGCTATTCTTGCAGACTTAGACCCTGCGACGACCTTTATACCTGTTCATAAAGCCCTGAGAGAGGGATTTTCAGATGATGACAGCAAATTTGCCTGCTACACCGATCATCAGATTTTTGATCGCTACTATAAGTATAAACGGAAGAAGGGCTATGAGCGCACACAAGCGATTACCCTCAAAGAATTACGCGACCTCAAACCGGGCGATTATATCACCCATATAGACCATGGCGTGGGTAAATACGCCGGTTTAGAGAAAATAGATGTCAACGGCAAATCCCAAGAGATGATCCGCCTGACCTATGCCGATAATGACCTCCTATATGTCAATATCAACTCCCTAAATAGGATTTCCAAATATTCAGGTAAGGAGGGAACCGTGCCGAAGATGAATAAACTGGGAACCGACACCTGGGATAAACTTAAGAAGACAACCAAGAAGAAGGTTAAGGATATTGCCCGTGACCTTATTCATCTATATGCCAAACGTAAAGCGCAAACAGGGAATGCATTTAGCCCCGACACCTATCTACAAAATGAGCTGGAAGCATCCTTTATTTACGAGGACACCCCCGATCAGGAGAAAGCCACAGCAGATGTGAAGCGCGATATGGAGTCGCCACATCCTATGGACCGCCTCGTATGCGGTGATGTCGGTTTCGGGAAAACAGAAATCGCCATCCGTGCGGCATTTAAAGCCGTAGCAGACTCGAAGCAGGTAGCCATATTAGTGCCTACAACGATCCTTGCGCATCAGCATTTTCGCACTTTCTCGGAACGCCTAAAAGGTCTTCCTTGTAATATAGATTATATAAACCGCTTTAAATCGCCCAAGCAGATTAAGGAGACCCTTAAGAAAGTCACCGAAGGGACCATCGATATTATTATTGGTACCCACCGCTTGGTATCCAAGGATGTCAAGTTTAAGGAGCTCGGCTTAATGATTATTGATGAAGAGCAGAAATTTGGCGTTTCCGTCAAGGAAAAATTAAAGCTAATGCGTGCCAATGTGGACTCCCTAACGTTAACGGCAACTCCTATACCACGTACCCTACATTTCTCCTTAATGGGAGCGCGTGATTTAAGTATTATCTCCACCCCTCCACCCAACAGACAGCCTGTGCAAACAGAGCTTCATGTATTCAATGAAACACTGATTCAAGAAGCTGTAGCCTTTGAGATCGACCGTGGTGGGCAGGTATTCTTTATCCATAATCGGGTAGCAGACCTGAAGCAACTTGGGGCGCTGATTCATAAATTAGTTCCCAATGCGCGTGTGGGCGTAGCCCATGGGCAGCTGGAGGGCGATGAGCTGGAAGATGTGATGTTAAAATTCATCAACCATGACTTCGATGTGCTCGTCGCTACCACTATTATTGAGGCAGGACTAGATATTCCCAATGCCAATACCATCATTATCAATCACGCGCATATGTTTGGCCTTTCAGACTTACATCAGATGCGTGGACGTGTAGGAAGGTCCAATAAGAAAGCTTTCTGCTACCTGCTGAGCCCTCCGCTATCTACCTTGACAAATGAAGCCTATAAACGGTTGAGCGCCATCGAAGAATTTTCAGAATTAGGCTCCGGCTTCAATGTTGCTATGCGCGATCTGGATATCCGTGGTTCGGGAAACCTATTAGGTGCTGAACAGTCTGGATTTATTGCTGAAATAGGTTTTGAGATGTACCACAAAATCCTTGATGAAGCTATTCAAGAGTTAAAAGAAGATGAATTTACCGAACTCTTTGCGGATGAAAAGGACAGGAAGTATGTGACATTCACGCAGATAGATACCGACCTGGAGAATTTAATCCCTGATGAGTACGTAACAAATATCTCCGAACGCTATAATTTATATGCTGAAATTGGAAAGCTGCAAAATGAAGAACAGCTACAGGCTTTTGAAAAATCCCTTTCTGACAGATTTGGCCCTATTCCAGCGCCCGTATATGAGCTTTTCAACACCTTACGCCTACAGTGGTATGGAAAGACAATAGGTCTTGAGAAAATATCTTTTAAGAAAAATACCCTACGTGGATATTTTATAGGCAACGCTAAATCATCGTACTTTGACTCTGACGCCTTTGGGAAAGTGCTCACCTTTGCGCAAAAGAACCCGACGATATGCAATTTAAAAGAAGTAAAAGGACAGCTGCGTATTGCATTTTCCGATATTCATAGTATTGAAGCCGCACTCGCTATTTTAAGAGATATGCTTTAAAAGCATTAAATAAAAAAGCCCCAAAAGTTAGCAAAACTTTCGGGGCTTAGTATATGCCTTTAGCGGCTTATTTAACGTTATAGCTTTCCTGTTCCCGGAGAAGGGGTCACCACATAAGCGGTTAATTCTTTCTTAAATTCGGTTAGGTAGCTCGTCGAAACTTCTTCAATTAAAGCCGCGACTTCCTCCTCTTTCACTAAATTAATCGTGCATCCACCAAAGCCGCCACCCATCATACGGGCACCTAATACGGCCTCCTTCGACTTTACCACTTCGACAAGGAAATCTAGCTCTGGACAACTTACCTCATAAGCTTGAGAGAGACCTTCATGTGTCTCATACATATATGCTCCCAATTTCTTTAAGTCACCCGCACGGAGTGCTTCACAAGCTTGTGTTACACGGGCTATTTCATCGATCACAAAACGTGCTTTCGTGTAGATTTCCAAGTCCGTTACCAGTTCACCCAACATCGGGACAGTAACATCTCTTAAGAGCGCTACATCGGGGTATTTAACCTTTACGGCAGCTACAGCAGCTTCACACTGCTCACGACGTGTATTATAAGCCGTAGACCCTAAGGAATGCTTCACATTGGTATTGAGCAGCACGATTTTGTGACCTGTAATATCAAAGGGTACATATTCATAAGCTAAAGAGCGGCAATCGAGCTTGACAACTTCATTTTCCTTCCCAAAGACGGAGGCAAATTGATCCATAATACCACAGTTTACACCGGCAAAAGTATGTTCCGCTAACTGTCCAATCTGAGCGATTTCCATTTTCCCGAGATTCAGCGCAAAAAGCTCACTTAAGGCGTAGCCTGTAGCACATTCTACGGCTGCCGAGGAAGATAGGCCAGCACCTAAAGGGACATCACCATCTAAGTATAAGTTAAACCCTGAAAGGCTGTATCCGCGCTTGATCAGCTGATCGACAACGCCCAAAATATAATTCGGCCAGCCGATTTCTGTTGGTGCCAAGGCATGGATATCAGTCTCAAAATAAGCCTTAAAATCCTCCGCATACAACACAATCTTCGTATCTGTACGTTTGGAAACACCCACATAAATAGCATGGTTAATGGCTGCCGGCAGCACAAATCCGCCATTATAGTCGGTATGCTCACCAATAATATTAATACGCCCAGGAGAGAACACGAAAGTTCCCGCTTCCTGGAAATGACTGCTGTATCGTGCTTTAAAATCCGCTATATGCATGCTTATTTATTTTTATAGTGTAGGGTACTTAGATCGCGCAACTTTTGAGCGGCTAATTCCGGTGTAATATCACGTTGTGGATTGGCCAATAGCTCATAGCCTACCATAAATTTCTTCACCGTTGCAGAGCGCAATAATGGTGGGTAAAAGTGCATATGCCAATGCCAATACGGGTACTGCTGACCATCCGAAGGGGCTTGATGCATTCCTGCCGAATAAGGGAAGGACGTCTCAAAAAGATTGTCGTATTTTGTTGTTAGAGTTTTTATGATTAGCGCTAAATCCGCTTTTTCTTCCGCTGTAAAAGCTAGGATATCTTGCACTGCACGCTTAGAAACAAGCATAGACTCAAAAGGCCATGTTGCCCAAAAAGGAACTAAGGCTACGAAATGCTCCGTTTCAACTAAGATACGCTCTTGCTTTTTCAACTCTAAGTTGACATAATCCGTTAGCAGCGTGCGTCCATGTTTTTCATAATAAGCATGCTGCTGCGTAGCTTCCTTTTGCAATTCCAAAGGAATGGAACTTTGCGCCCAAATCTGCCCGTGTGGGTGCGGGTTGGAGCAGCCCATAATACTGCCTTTATTTTCAAAAATTTGAATATAATTAATCCACTCATTTGCAGCTAAGGAGGCGTACTCCGACTGCCATAAATCTACGACAGCGGTAATTTCCTCCATAGACAACTCAGGCAGGGTTAGATCGTGACGTGGACTGAAAGAAATAACTTTACAAAGGCCTTTTTCAGCTTCAGCAATTAATAAGTCAGCTTCATTGTAGGAGCCTTCCGCAGCATCAGGTAGTAATGCTGAAAAGTCATTTTGAAAGACAAAGCTGTGTGTATAGGCTGGATTTTGCTCCCCATTAGCCCGTGTATTTCCCGCACATAAATAGCAGTTGGCATCATGGCTGGGGCGTTGCACCTGTTGATCATCTTCCAGCTGCCCTTGCCACGGACGTTTGCTTCGATGTGGAGAAACTAAGACACGCTCTCCGGTCAATATATTTACCCGTGTATGCGGATTATCGTTTAAATCAAACACATTTAATAAGTTATAATGGAAAAAATTCGAGGTTTAAAATCTGAGGTTAAGGTATAAAAAATTTGGTTTTTATACAATAAAAAAGGACCTAACTTGGGTCAGATCCTTTGATTAATTCGAATAGTGTAATTTCTGGTAAGATGCCTACACGGCCGGGATAGCCTAGGAAGCCGTAGCCTACATTGACATAGAGCTTCTTCTGCTCCGCAGTCTCATATAATCCAGCCCACTCCTTATAGACATATTTGGCTGGAGACCATTGGAAGTGCTCCCCACGTACACCAAACTGCATGCCGTGTGTATGTCCTGCAAACATGACATCAACATCGGTATCTAACACTTGGGCCCGCCAATGTGAAGGGTCATGAGAGAGCAGTAATTTTACTGCTTGATCTTCCGTACCTAAGAGCGCTTTTTTCAAGTCCCCTTTCTTTGGGAACCTTCCCGTGCCCCAGTTTTCCACCCCTACAATACATAGTTCCTCACCAGCTACCTTGAGGCGACGGCTTTCATCTAATAGGAGATCCCAGCCCATCACGCGGTGTACATCTTTGATGTCCACTAAATTCTTTCTTTTCGCTGCCGAGTCCGCAGCACCGTAGTAGTAATCGCCATAATCGTGATTCCCCAATACCGAGAAAACGCCGAGATCAGCCTTTAACTTAGAAAAGATATCTTGGTAATCCCGCATCTCCGAAGCGACATTATTCACTAAATCTCCCGTAAAGAAAATAGCATCAGGCTTTTGCCCTAAAAGAAGCTCAATACCTCCCATTACCGCCTTCTTATTATAGAAAGAGCCCGAGTGTACATCCGATATCTGGGCAATCTGCATGCCGTGGAATGCTTTGGGTAAGTTTGGAAGATATAACTTCTGGCGCCGTACCTGGTAGTCGTAACCACCCGAGATAATACCCCAGCTTAAAGGCACGATAGGTGAAGCTCCAATTAGAATCCCTGCTTTAGTCAGAAATTCCGACCTTGAGATCCCTTGAACAGGAACTTCAGGAAGCGGGTCTGTCAGAGTATTGGTTTCCTCTTCAGGCGTACTCACCTTTTTCATCGGCGAGATGCTACGTTTCAACCAGATTCCTCCCCGGCGCAGGTCATCAATAAACAGTACGATAGCGAAGAAAAACTTCGACACTACGGTCATAAAAAATGCAACGAGGATAACTGCTCTAAAGGAGAGCGGAATACTAAATTTTGCAGATATAAAGACCCCTAATAGAAGAAGTATGGCATAGGTCCACCAGGTAATTTTAAAAAATTTAGTTTTTACAAATTTTATATTCGTAGCCTTTAGGGCATAAAAAATATAAAAATCCAATAAAAACAATATAAATGCATTAATTACAAGCATAGTTTTTTAGTTTTTCGCATCTACGGCAAGACGTCGTAGGCTTTCAATCCATTTAGGATCATTATTTAAACTTTCCACTAGCTGGACTTTCTCTCCACCTAGCTCTTTAAATTCAGCAGCATATTCAACGGCTATTTCATCGATGGTTTCAATACAATCTGCGACAAATGCGGGCGAGAATACAAGCAGCTTTTTCTTGCCACTTTCAGCAAGCTCCTTTAAAGCTACAGAAGTATAAGGTTGAATCCAAGGTTCTTTTCCTAAACGAGATTGAAAACAAGTTGAGTAGGAGCCTTCCGGTAAATTTAATTTTTTTACAATAGCGCGTGACGTGGCATAACACTGAGACACATAACAGTAGCTATTTGTTTGCACCTTACACTGCTCACAACCATTTTCAGGACATTTTAGCTGCCCTGTAGGATCTATTTTCCCTAGCTGACGAACAGGTAATCCATGGTATGAAAATAGGTAGTGGTCATATTCCGCTAAGTCATGCTGCTTTGCATGATCCGCAATCACCTCAATTAATAGCTCATCCTCACAGAAGCTATTTACAAAGCTTAATGCTGGAAAATACTGCCACTTACGGATCAGCTCCATTACGCGATCAATAATAGATCCTGAAGTTGCTGAAGCATATTGTGGGAACATAGGAATCACGCGGATGGAGTCCAATAGCATCCCTTCCATCTTCGATAGCGCGAGCTCTATCGATGGATTTTGATAGCGCATGGCTAGCTCCACATGGTAATCCTCCCCCAAAGCCTCCTGAAGAGCATCCTTTTGTAATTTAGAATAGTACATCAATGGAGAACCTGTTTCCTTATCCCAAATAGATTCATACACTTTCGCCGATTTCGGTGCGCGCGTGGGCGCAATAATACCTTTTACAAGCAGTGTTCTATTTAAATATGGAATATCTATCACACGTCCATCCATTAAAAACTCTGTTAAATATTTACGAACATCCTTAGTCGATGGACTATCAGGTGTTCCTAATTGAACTAATAGAATTCCTTTGGTTGCTTTCTTCTTCATAGGTTGCAAAAATACATATAAATCTATTCTCCACGAGTTAACTTGGAGAATATGAAAATTTTATGACTTGAAATTAGTGGGTTTATAGCGCTGACAAATGTGTTTGCACCTCTTTCATAAGCCACATAGGCGTGGAAGTGGCACCACAGATACCTACGCGATCATCGTTCGTGAAAACAGTGGTATCGAGCTCCGCAAAATCGGAAATAAAATAGGTGTTTGGATTCGCTTGTTTACAGACATCGAAGAGCACTTTTCCATTGGAAGACTTCTTGCCTGATACAAAGACGATCTTATCGTATTTGCGGGCAAAATCCCCTAGGTCATCATAGCGGTTGGAGACTTGACGACAGATGGTATCATTCGCTTTTACCTCATAGCCGCGACGTAGGAGTTCCTCTTTAATGGCGTAAAACTTATCTACAGATTTTGTAGTCTGCGAATATAACGTAAATGAAGGGGGCAGCTCGACAGCGTCTAGCTCCGCAAGATCTTGGAATACGAGGGCTTCGTTATTCGTTTGCCCCTGTAGGCCTATTACTTCCGCATGACCATGCTTACCGAAAATTAGAATCTTCTCCTCTTGATCAAAGCTCGTCTTAATACGGTTTTGTAATTTCAATACCACGGGACAAGAAGCATCAATTAACGTAATCTGATTTTCTAAGGCAATCTTATAGGTTTCAGGGGCTTCCCCATGCGCGCGAATAAGGACCTTCTCATTTTTCAATGTCGGCAGCAAGCTATGCTCAATAATACGTAAGCCCTTAGCTTTGAGGCGTGCTACCTCTTCATCATTATGTACAATATCTCCTAGACAGTATAAATACCCGTCTTCTTCAAGAATTTCTTCCGCCATATCAATCGCGTACACTACGCCGAAGCAAAAGCCGGAATCTTTATCAATATCTACTGTTAGATTTAATGCCATAATAGGGCAAAGTTAGTAATTATTAACCTTAGTAGGTAGCAAAAAAAAAAGGCTTTATAATTTGGCAGAAAAGCGTATTTTTGTAAAAAATATAATAAAAATGGCAACTAACAGAACTTTCACGATGATCAAACCAGATGCAGTAGCAAATGGTCACATCGGCGCAATCTTAAACGATATTATTGCAGGTGGATTTAAAATTGTAGCAATGAAATACATCCAATTATCTCAAGAAGATGCGGGTGCATTCTATGCTGTTCACAAAGAGCGTCCTTTCTACGCTGACTTAGTAAGTTTCATGACTTCAGGTCCTATCGTTGCAGTGATCTTAGAAAAAGATAATGCTGTTGAAGATTTCCGTACATTAATCGGTGCTACGAATCCAGCAGATGCTGCTGAAGGTACGATCCGTAACAAATACGCAGTATCTATCGATGCAAATGCGGTTCACGGTTCTGACTCTGATGAGAATGCACAAATTGAAGGAAACTTTTTCTTCTCTTACTTTGAGCGTTTCTAGTAGCAATACAACACACAGAAAAGGGGCTTCTTATATCGAAGCCCCTTTTTTTATGCTTATTAAGCGATCAGTTACGCTTAGTTAACAATCCATAAAGAATCTGTTGATTAACGGACTAAGTATTTTACTTGTTCGGCTTTAACTGTATATGTTGTACGCTCGTTTAATTCTTCAAAGGTTTCTTCCTTTTGATCTTGAATACGGTCTGGAAAGAGAATACCATATAGGTGATCTACTTCATGCTGAAAGATAACGGCTGTAAATCCTTCGATATTCTCGGCAAGGACATTCCCTTTGCTATCTATGTACTCTAGGCGAATAACCTGACTACGCAAGACATCATCCTTCTGATTAGGAATAGAGAGGCATCCTTCAGAACCCTTTATTAACAATTTCGAACGCCAAGTAATTTTCGGGTTTATATAGAACTCAAAAGGCTGGTCTTTCTTATCGAACCTTTGTACCCAGATTAAATTCTTACTGATACCCACCTGTGGCGCTGCGATGCCTACCCCAGGTTTTGCAGGATCCTTTACCGTTGCTAGCATACGTTTCGCTAGCGTAGCAATCAAAGGGTCATTAAAGGCTATGTCTGCCGAGCTGGCACGTAAGATCGTCGTGTCAGCAACTTCTGTAGTTTGCAATACGCGCATTAAGCTGTTGGTATCAGCAGCTAAAATCAAAGCGGACTCTCTTTCCGAAAATCCTGTTTTTAAGGATGTGTTCACTGGTCTATCATTTTTGGGTCCTGAATATGCCTTTTCGCCGGCTAAAATTGCTGTGTTAAGGAAATTCTCCTTCGGTGGAACAGGACAGCGGTATCCATTACTATAGGCACAATAGGGGTTGTAAGCAAGATTAAAGTCGATGGTAATCTTCCCATTTTTAATGTCCGCTATGGAAAGGTCTAGATATTTCCCCCCAGCATAGGTCTCATTACCATTTGTAGCATCTAAGAAAGGTACAAAAAGATGATCCTTATAGGCGGGATTCTGAAATAAGGCCGCAGATTGGTAGGCTGTCAACTGCTGCTGCTGCCCATTTAACTCAAATGTGAATACGGCGTACCTCTTATAGGCATTGCTGGTACCATCATAGGTGGGCATTCTAAAACTTTTTTCATTTTGTAGGAGCTCCACCGTTGCGATAACTTTATAAGCTTCCTTTACTGGAAAATAGTTTACGTACTGCACCTGGTCAGCTTTCACAGGCCCTAGGGGGTTATTTATAAAAGAGGCTTCCTTTTCCTTTCTACTCGCTAACACCTGTTCAGCATAAGACTGCGCTTGCGCTGCAAGGCTGAAGCTTAGCGCGAGGAATAATATGGCGATTTTTTTAATCATATACAATTCAATTAAGTCTAGCAAATTTATAGATTATTTTTAAATATTATTGTAAGCTATAAATCGTATTTTTGTAAAAACATCCTAGCATAGACGGAAGATGAAGCGACTAATGGCCTTTGACTATGGCACCAAGCGTATCGGGATTGCTGTAACAGACCCCTTACAAATTATTGCATCGGCCTTAACAACGGTGCACCCCGAAGAAATTTGGGACTTTCTAACAAAATATATGCTCACAGAAGCGATTGAAACTTTTGTTGTTGGGAAACCCCTACAGATGGACGGTACAGATTCCGAGTCTGCCATGCATATTTTAGGGTTTACACGGAAGCTTAAAAAGTTATACCCCGAAATTCCTGTCGTAGAGATTGACGAACGCTTTACGTCGAAGATGGCCTCTTCTGTGATTGCGCAATCGGGAAAGAAAAAAGGGAAACGTCAGGACAAAGGACTTGTGGATCAGGTATCAGCGACGATAATTTTACAAAGCTACATGGAGACGGGTAGTTTTATGCGTTAAGAACAGTAACTTTGCCTAAATTTTTTTCACTATGAAAAGTATCTTATTTTTTAACGAAGACATCGATTACACTCCGAAAGGGAAGATCAATCTTCGAAAATGGATTGAGGGCACCATCAAAGCAGAAGGCTTTAAGCGTATTGGAGAGTTGAACTTTATTTTCTGCTCAGATGCCTATTTATTAGAAATCAATAAACAATATTTAGATCACGATACCTATACAGATATTGTCACCTTTGACTCTTCCGAAGAGGAAGATTTAATTGCTGGAGATATCTTTATATCTGTAGAGCGTATCGCGGAGAATGCAGCGAAATTTGGCGTCACCGAGAAAGATGAACTACATCGGGTAATTATTCATGGTGTACTTCACTTATGTGGATACTATGATAAGAAATCCGAAGACAAGAAATTAATGACTGAAAAGGAGAATTACTATTTAGGAACACGTAGTTTCTAAGGCCCATAGCTTTGGCAGCGGCAAGCTGCAAGAGGTTACATCAAAGAAAAAGCCTGCTATACTAAAAGTATAGCAGGCTTTTTCTTTTGTGTAGCAGGCTTTATTCTTACTAGCGCAGTTAGGCCGCTTATAGCCTTAAAGCTTACTTTCTTTCAAGAAGTTTTATTTCATAGATCTTAGGCCATTTCTTGCCGGTCACAAAGAGTCTTTTCTTTGCCGCATCATAGGCAATTCCATTGAGTTCATGCTCTTCCATAGGATGATCATACAAGCCAAGTAAATTAATACGTCCCTCTACAGCACCCGTTTTGGGGTTTATAATTACGATAATATCCTTTTGATAGACATTGGCATAAACCTTTCCATCGATAAATTCTAATTCATTTAACTGATCTACAGGACCTTTTTCATCATATACCGTAACCATTGATTTTTCTACAAAAGTATCTTTATCTAAGAAAAATAGGTTGTTAGAACCATCAGATTTAATATAATGAGTTCCATCGTAGGTTAATCCCCAGCCTTCTACAGAGTTTTGGTAGTCAAAGGATCCCGTCTGTGTTAACGAGGATTTATCAAAAATCATCCCACGCTTATTCTGCCATGTTAGGACCACGATTTTATCGTCTACAACGGTTAATCCCTCCCCAAAGACATCGTCCGCTAAAGGCACAGATTTTAAGACCTTCCCTGTTGCGGCATCTACCTTACGTAGCGTAGACTCACCATAAAGACCTGTAGACTCATAAAAGAATCCATTTTCATACTGCAGCCCTTGCGTAAAAGCATTTTCATCGTGGGGATAGCTTTTTACAACGTCAAAACCATAGTTTTTTGCAGCCTCAGGCTGAATAATAACATTACTGTAAGCAACATCTTCCTTTCCAGAAACATATACTTTAGCCGAGAGGTTTCTGGCTCCAAAAGACATATCTTGCGTATCAATATTTATCGAAGTGGTATCTGTCTTTCGTGCTACAACGGAACCATCTACAGAATAGACCACAGAATCTATCGCCGTAATTGGGAAATTCAGCGATACACTGATCGGCTGCCCCTTCGTCACGATCATCCCTGAATCGGGAGTTTTAAAGGACAATTTCCCTACCTTTTGGGTATTACATGCACCTAATATGCTGAACATGGCCGCAGCTACAAACAGTTGTTTTTTCATAAACTAAGCTAAAAATATTTTGAGGTCTACCAAAAGGCATCCTTTATTAAATTAAGTTGTGGAACTTGGGATTCATCCCCCCTATTTCGCGGTTGATAGATCGCCACGACATCGAAACGTGCTGCTCCTTTCCAGTTATAAAAATAAATATACGCTTCTGCCGCGCGAAATAAAAATTGTTGTTTACGAAGACTCACAAAAGACTCCGGCGTACCAAAGGCGAGTGAGCTCCGAAACTTCACTTCTATAAATACTAAAACTCCCTTATCTATGGCAATAATATCAACTTCTAATTTTTTAAATCGCCAGTTACGATGTAGAATTTGATAGCCTTTTGAGCGGATATATATGGCAGCTAGTGATTCGCCATAAGAGCCTAGCTGCTGTGTTGAATTCGTAATAATTTATTTTTTTTCGAAGCATGACTACCGTTACTTTACAATGGTATTTCCAAGGAAAGCGCCAAGCATTTTCTCCGCTTCCTTTAATTTCTGATAGTTGACGATCAGAATCTCCAGGTTGGAGACATCCTGTTCCGTTTTCAGCTCTTCTCTAATTTTTGACATTTCCACCTCTATCTTTCGTTTTTTTATGCGGTAAATCGCAGATATCACGAGAGCGTTCAGCACTTCATGCTCTTGGGTAACATATATTTTGCGCTTATCATCATTCCAGTTGGGGCTTAAGCTGTAGCGACTTGCGACACAGCTTATAGCGAGATCAACAACCTCCGCATCCTGATGAGAGTAAAACTGTTTTGGATCTGGAATTTCCTCGCGATTAATAAATTCACGATACGTATTAATGATGCTTTCAGAAGCGTTATCCTCAAAAGTAACATCATCGATGCTTCCCAAAAGTAGGGCTGCAACAGGGATATCTCCATCCCCTTCCCAGGTAGCTAAATAATCGCCATAGTTTAAGAGGATACGAACGATTTCACGTTCCATAAGGATATCTGCAGTAATCTTTCCTTGTGGAGCGACAGCACCCATTGCTCCAGCACCCATTGTTCCAGCATCGACACCTTGGCCATTGCCTGCCGCAGCGCCACCAGAAGCAGCGAGCTCCTCCGGTGTCATAAAGAACTCTGGAGGAGGCATATCTCCACCACCCATATAAGGCTGAGAGCCCATCCCGGGATTCCTTACCGCACGACTTTGCTGCAGATCTTTTGTATCCTGCTTACGCGCAACACCAATTCTAATTTTATTGAGTTCATTTAATAAGATAGACTCCTCGATACTTAATAAGGTTGAGCATTCTCTAATAAATACAGCTACTTTTATTTCATCCGGAATAAGGGCGATACTTTCTACGACATCACGTATTACTTCCGCCCGTTTTATAGGATCATGGGCCGCATCTTTCAGTAAGATATGCGTCTTAAAGAAGATAAAATCCTGCTGATTTTTGGCAATATATTCCTTAAATGCAATCGCTCCATAGCGTTGCACATAAGAATCTGGGTCCTCCCCATCGGGGAATAAGAGTATTTTGACATTTAAGCCTTCCTTTAGGAGCATGTCTGTCCCTCTGAGGGAAGCTTTAATTCCTGCAGCATCCCCATCAAAAAGAATAGTTACATTTTTCGTGAAGCGAGAAATTAGGCGTATCTGCCCTTCAGTAAGCGATGTTCCCGAAGAAGAAACGACATTTTCTACGCCCGCCTGATGTACCGAAAGCACATCCGCATAGCCCTCTACTAAGTAGCAGTTATCTTCCGCAGCAATCGCTTTCTTGGCGAAATTTAAGCCATAGAGGACATTCGATTTATGGTAAATCTCAGATTCAGGAGAATTGACGTACTTAGGAATTTTCTTATCTGTCTTTAGCGTACGCCCTCCGAAACCGATAATACGTCCCGTGAGATTATGAATAGGAAACATCACGCGACTGCGAAAGCGATCATAGAGACTCTGATCATCCCTTTCAATAGCAAGGCCTACTTCTTTGAGGTAGGTATCTGTGAATCCCGCTTTTCGCGCCTCATCGACTAGGGCTGTCCAGTTGTCAGGGCTGTATCCTAAATCAAATTTTTTGATGATATCCTCACGGTATCCACGTTCTTTAAAATAGTTTAAGCCAATAGCTTGCCCCAGCTGTGTCTGCCAGAGTGTATCTTTAAAAAACTTTCCCGCCCATTGGCTGAGGACATAGAGACTTTCCCGCTTATCTTGGGCTGCCATCTGCGCTGGAGAGCGCTCGACTTCCTCCACTTCAATAGCGTATTTATTCGCGAGATAACGTAGTGCTTCAGGATAGCTGTACTTCTCATGCTCCATGACGAATTTCAGGGAGTCCCCACCGGCACCACATCCAAAGCACTTGTAGATTCCCTTAGAAACGGATACATAGAAGGAAGGAGTCTTTTCATTATGAAAAGGGCAGTTCCCTATTAAGGAGGTACCGCGCTTTTTGAGTTCCACAAAGTCTCCAACGACCTCTTCAATTCGCGCAGTTTCTATAATTTTATCTTTGGTTTCTTTACTTATCACGGGCTTCTGAACTTAATGAGTAAAGTGACGTCCAAACGAACACCACCATTTCCTGCCCAAATTTAGCGCTTATTTCTTAAGATAAGTCAGCTAATTGCAGATCATTTGACAGATGCAAACAGAAAGATAAATTTAGCGCCTCAGGGAAATGGATCTAAATCAGCTACTAGATTCACTAAGTGATATTCCTGCTGACTTTGAAGATCCAGAAAAAGTAATTGTTCAGGGATATATAGGAGTTGATGCCGTTCAATCTGTAACTTTTCAGCCAGCTGACGACGTAGGTCTTCAATAATAAACTTTAGACCATTAATTTCTACCGCGTGCCGATCCAATGCACGCACAGGTCCACTCTTATGGCATAAGACCAATAAAGCTACTGCAGCGATTAAGATTAATACAGAACTCATACGCTATTTAGGCAAATTGAACTAGTAATATACTAAATATATTTGTAATAAGGGCGCAAATAAAATTTTCAATAAGACCGTTAAATAAAATTTTCAATAAGGCCATTAAATAGAAAAGGCAAGCTTTAAAAGCTTGCCTTTTCTATTTAATGTGTAATTATTATTTTATTGAGCAATTATTATTTTATGCGTAATACCTTGATTAGCGGATTGTGCTTCCCGCTTTTACAGAAGTATTAGGGTTGACAAAATCTAATCGACCATCCGCATCTTCAGCCATCAGGATCATCCCTTGGGATTGGATACCTTTAATTTCTCTAGGCTCTAAGTTTACCAAAATAGATACTTGCTTACCAACAATCTCTTCAGGTTTAAAGAATTCTGCTATGCCTGAAACGACCGTGCGCTTATCAAGGCCTGTATCGATTGTTAACTTCAACAATTTTTTCGTTTTAGCGACTTTCTCAGCCTCAATAATAGTACCTACACGAATATCCATTTTCACGAAATCGTCAAACGTAATATTTTCTTTTATGGGGTCTACCTTTGCATTAGCCGCAATATTCGACGCTTTGGAAACTTCTAATTTCTCCAATTGGAAGGCTACTTGCTCGTCGGTAACTTTTTCGAATAGCAGTTGTACTTCTCCGAGCTGATGACCATCGGTCAACATATCTGCTAAGCCTGCCTGTGCCCAATCGGTGGCAGGGAGATTTAACATTTCAAACAATTTCGTTGCGGATTTTGGCAAGAAAGGTTGCGCTAAGACGGCTAAGTTAGCGACGATCTGCGCCGCAACAAATAACACTGTTTTCACACGTTCCTCATCATTTTTTATAACTTTCCACGGTTCCTCATCCGCTAAATATTTATTTCCTATGCGCGCCACCTGAATAAACTGGGCCATTGCTTCACGGAAACGGTACTGCTGGATCGAAGCTTCAATGCCTGCAGGCGCCTTGGCTAACTCAGCAAATACAGTTGTATCGACTTCATTTAATGGGGAGCCCATCAGGATCTTACCATCAAAATACTTGTGAGAAAGCACCATCACGCGGTTTACAAAATTTCCAAGGATAGCTACCAGCTCATTGTTGATACGTGCTTGAAAATCTTTCCATGTAAATTCAGCGTCTGAAGTTTCCGGTAAAATAGACGTTAACACATAACGTAATTCATCCTGCTTACCGGGGAATTCCTCCAGATATTCATGCAGCCATACCGCATGATTTCGTGATGTAGAAAGCTTATCACCTTCTAAATTTAAGAATTCATTCGCAGGAACATTTTCCGGGAGAATGTATTCGCCATGAGCATGTAAGATTGCGGGAAAAATAATGCAGTGAAAAACAATGTTATCCTTACCAATAAAATGAATTAAGCAGGAGTCATCCGCAGGATCTTCCTGTTTCTTCCAATAGTCTTCCCAATTTTTTCCGGTATCTAAAGCCCATTGCTTAGTTGCGGAAATATATCCTATTGGAGCATCTAACCATACATATAATTTCTTTCCTTCAGCTTCCGCTAAAGGCACATCTACGCCCCAATCTAAATCGCGGGTCATAGAACGTGGGTGTAAGCCGGATTTCAACCAAGACTGACATTGTCCAAAAACATTGGATTTTAAGACGTCTTTCTTCTCATTGATTAACCATTGCTCTAACCAAGGTTGATATTTATCTAAGGGGAGGTACCAGTGTTTGGTCTTACGTAAGATAGGAGTCTTCCCCGATAACGTAGACACGGGGTTTATTAAATCTGTCGGACTTAAGGAAGTACCACATTTCTCACACTGATCACCATAGGCACCTTCGGACTTACAGTTAGGGCAGGTACCGACGATATAGCGATCGGCTAAGAATTGATTGTATTCCTCATCGTAATATTGTTCAGAGAATTTCTCTACAAACTCCCCTTTCTCGTATAAGTTTAAGAAAAACTCTTGAGAAAGTTGGTGGTGAATAGGCTCTGAAGTGCGGTGGTAAATATCAAAAGAGATTCCAAACTCTTCAAAACTCTCTTTAATCTGCTTATTGTATTTATCAATAATTTCTCTGGGTGTGATACCTTCCTTTTTCGCACGAATAGTAATCGCTGCACCATGCTCATCCGAGCCACATACATAGACTACATCTTTATTATTTAAGCGTAAGAAACGGACAAAAATATCACCAGGTATATAAGCACCAGCTAAGTGGCCGATGTGCAAAGGACCATTCGCATAGGGCAATGCCGATGTAATGGTATAACGTTTTTTCGATGTATTACTCAATGCTATACAGAATATTAGAGTTGATAAAATAAAAAAATAAGCGTAAAGCTTGTTTCTTTGACAAAGATAACTCAATTTGCGTTATATAAATAACGTAATGATGAAAATACCTGAATTTCTACAACCTGGTGATAAGGTGGCTATCGTATGCCCTGCAAGCTTTATCCGGGGAGATATCTCCAAGGGCATTGCTATCTTGGAAAGTTGGGGACTGGAGGTCCATGTTGGAGAAACTGTGGACAGCCAATTTCACCAGTTTGCAGGTGATGACACCTTGCGTGCGGCGGACTTTCAATGGGCACTAAACCATCCGGAGATAAAGGCTGTTTTTGCGGCACGTGGGGGCTATGGCTCGGTACGTATTATCGATAAAATAGATTTTTCAATTTTTCAGAAACAGCCAAAGTGGGTTATAGGATTCAGCGATATCACGGTATTTCATACCCATATAAATCGGCGGTACAACTGTGCGACAATACATGGGCAGATGCCTAAATCTTTTGAAACGGGGACACCCGCATCCTTAGAGACATTGCGGCAGGCCTTGTTTGGGGAAGCCGTAAGTTATACATTTTCCAAAAACCCCTTAAACAAAGGATTTATAGGCCGTGAGGCTACCATCAAAGGGCGTTTAATTGGTGGCAACCTCGCTATTCTTCACTCCCTAGTAGGTTCTGTTTCGGAGCCGAAATATAAAAATAAGATTCTTTTTATTGAGGATGTCGGCGAGACCTTCTATAATGTCGACCGGATGTTATGGACGCTAAAGCGTGCAGGACATCTGAAAAAACTTAAAGGGATAATTGTCGGTGGATTTTCGGGAATGCGGGACAACAGCCCTGCCTATGGATATTCTATCGAAGAGATCATCTTGGAGAAAGTTCAGGAGTATGACTACCCTGTTGTATTCGACTTTCCTGCGGGACATATTGACGATAATCACGCCTTAATTTTTGGGCAGAAGGTCGCTCTGGAGACTGTTGGCGACATTTGTCGGGTTTCTTATAGCGACTAAGCAAGTCTAGCGGCACCTAAAAAAAGGGGCTAATTTTTCGTTAAATTAGCCCCTTTTCTACGTTTATGTCTTATTTAAATACGGCTAGAGTTTTACCGTCTCCACACGACCTTCACGTCCCTGCGGGGTAATTACACGAAACTTATAGGTATTTCCTTGCTTCACCGTTAATGCCTGTTTATAAATCTTAGATTTTAATGTAGGCTCACTACCATCTGCCGTATAATAGATCTTGACGCCGGGATAATCCGTATTTGCTTGCAGCAAATTACCTTCCACTTTCACCCCTACGACCGCTAATCTATAAGCGTATCCCTTATTCCAGGTGTCCAACTTAGGCAGCTCAGAAGTGGCCAATTTTTTCATGAAAGCCGAGAAATCCACTTGATAAGCTTCCTTATTAAAGGTACTTCCTTTCTCCCATTCCTTCTCCGCGGACCAAGCACGATCAGCTAAGGCTAGGACACGAGGGAAAAGCATATACTCCAGGCGCTCGGGATTGGTAATTTTCTCGGACCATAGCGCAGCTTTTATTCCTAACATATTCTTTTTACCGGTTTCAGTAAGCTGTATTTTATCGTTGAAATAGCCCTCAGGAACTGATTCACCATGAACCTTTTGATCGATATTTATATAGAAGTTATTGGGTATAAAGCCGTAGGTACGGTCGATATTAATCTTTCCTGCCCACCAATGTCCAGGTTCCTGAAAATCAGCATTCCATGTTAAGTCAAAGTAATTATGTGTCGCCGAAGTAAACACCACGGGGTATCCCGCATTTGCTAATTTATAAGCTAAATCTTCCTGCCCCCAGCCGATGGAATTATTCCATACATCAAGTTGTATATCCGTTAATTTAGCTTCCGGATTTACCTGCATCCCCTTACCGGAATTCTTCATGCCCATTTCTTCCCAGCCCGCCATCTGTAGGTTGTGCTGTTTACATATCTTATTTATCTCATCGATGTAATAAGGCCAAACTTCCAAATGAGATGTCAGCTGCTGATTTTTCAAAAGCTCATTGATACGCGGTGAAGCAGACCAAGATCCCTTAGGCGTTTCATCGCCGCCCAAACTAATTTTCTCAAAAGGTAGACCAGCCTCCTTGTAGAAAGAGGCGATATCAGCAATTACAGTATTTAAGAATCTGTAGGTAGCAGGCAAAGCTGGGTTCATAACATTATCAGACCAATATTGCGCCGACGAATAGCGGGAGGCATCCGTAGGTTCCAATAGGCGATATTCTTCGGCCTTTTCCTTTTCCCCTTTTGCGAGGTATGTTGCATAGCGATACTCCATCGATTTTATGGCTGCGCGCGCATGCCCAGGGGTTTCCACTTCAGGGATTACCTGTATATGACGTGCCGCAGCAAATTTTAAGATTTCTATAAAATCAGCTTTACTATAGAATTGTCCCTCTTTAGGGTATGCACCAGAGTTGTAGCTCGGCTGTAGCATGCGATTTTCTGCAAAGTCAATACCACGGCGTGCCCCTACTTGCGTTAACTCCGGTAAAGAAGGGATCTGCAACCTCCATCCCTCATCATCGCTGAAGTGAAAGTGGAATTTATTAAGCTTATAGCGTGCCATAAGATCAAGAACTTTAAGCACCTCTTCCTTGGAGTGGAAATTGCGGGCTACATCCAACGAAAGTCCGCGGTATTCAAACCTAGGCTCATCTGTGACATCGATAAACGGAATTTGCTGCTTAGCATCGGCTAAAGAGCGTAGCGACTGTATCGCATAGAAAACACCAATATCCGTGGATGCCGCGATATCAATACCCTCTTTACTTACATGCAGCTTATAGCCTTCAGTAGCTAAGGAGGCATCCTTTTGGATTTTAAAAGCAGCCTTTTTAGTATCACTAAGCTCTTTAAGGTTTAATGAAAATGCATTTTTCAGGGCATTGGAAAATAGATTGCTATCGAAAGTAGCGTCCATAGTAAAGCTACTATTTTCCAATAGCTTGTAGCTTCCATTTTCCAGAGAGAATGATTTTACAGCTGGAATAATAGGTTGGGCCGCCCCCGCTTTAAACTTAGCATTTTCAGCATAGCGCACGGCTAAAGTTTCCAAAGAAGTATGCTCACGTGTTGGAAATGAATGGTCGGATAGTTGGATAATATCCTGCTTATTGCTTTTATTCTGCAGGAATAAGCCCCCAGGGCCATCAGTAAAATTTATAAATCTACCATTCACGGCAAAGTGAATTTCTAAGGTATCACGTTGCTGCAAAGTACGGTTTGCATCTTGAAAACTTAGCTGATAGAAATCACCATTGCGATGCTGCAATTTATAGCTCGCAGGCAGAGAATTGGCGTGTATACGCTGCATAAAATTAAAATAAAGTTCATAATCTGAAAGATTAATAGCTTTATCACCTTTATTTTCAATAATAATCTTAGAAACAGGATTTTTAGCATTTTCTATTTTGTCTACCGTTTCCCACTTTACAGCAAGTTTATAGGGACTCTGCTGCTGTGCAAAACTCGTAAAAATACCCGCTGCCGAGCACAAAGCAAATAGCGTTAGTGATTTCATATAGTAAATTTTGAAAGGGAAAGTTAGCTAAATTACTTTTATTCTAATCATAAAGGATTTAACAATGCTAATATAAAAAAATAAGGCACTGTATATCAGCGATTTTTTAATTATCTGAAATAATAATTCGTGAATTTCAAAAGTTGTCTCTATATTTGCATCACCAAATACAAAATGGCCCGTTCGTCTAGGGGTTAGGACGTTAGATTTTCATTCTAGAAACAGGGGTTCGATTCCCCTACGGGCTACTAAAAATAAAAAAGCTTCCAGCTATGCTGGAAGCTTTTTTTTTAATTTCACCTTGAAAAACCAATTAATTACCAAGTTCAAAGCATACTTAATACCATGAAAACAGAAAATTTTTCTACCTACACATCACCAACAATTCAATTAGATTTCGTTCAACTAGAGGCCGGTATTGCTGCCGTATCTGATGTCACCATGACAGGAGGAGACCCTTCAGAAGTTGACCTCCACGAAATTGTAGACTGGGAAACAGGATCCCTAAGTACGACAGACGCCAGCGACCTATCTCTCTAACGACCTAAACCTACAATTAGTTATGAAAACATATAAAAATTACCTTTATATCTTATTTTTAGGAATAGGGACGCTGTTTATGGGCTGTTCTAAAAGTGAATCCCCAACAGTAGATAAAGAAAATCCTGAAAATATGGTAACGCTACAGTTTCAACCGGATGCTGTAATAGAGCAGGATAATATTGACATTCCCTCGCTACTGGCAAGCAATAAAAGCCAATCCATCAACTATAACGCTACGAATGGCAATTACAGCACACATTCAGCAGGCTTTGATGTATCCTCCACCATTAAATCGACAGCATTCAGCGCTAGTAGCCAGCAAGGAAGGATATTACACCCGGATAACGCCAAGGCTAGTGATTCAAAATTAGCAAATTCCTTATTACAAGCGGGAGTTAAATATACCGTTGTCATGTTAAAAACTTCTTCTTACCATACAGATGATTTTACTTTTTATAAAGTTGTACATCTAACAATGGGAGTTATACAAAAAGTACCCGTTCAACGTGATGCCAAGTATATGTGGTATGTGATCTCCTATAACAACGCTACTGCTCCTGCCGTGACTGCCACAAATTACATGGATTTCCAACCAGTAAAAAACTGTGATATTCTGCACGCTGTAACGAGTACTTTTGTGAGAATACCCACAAGTGTCAACCCCGGATCCAATGAAATCGTCAACTTAACTTTCAAACATATTAAGCCTAAAGTTTCTGTAAACTTAAATACCTTAGGGATGTTTTCAAAAATCTCAGCTATCAAAATGTCCATCAACGGTGGCAAGATGAGAAACTACAATATCAATTTACTTACTGGCAAAAACACAAGTAACTTCACAGAATATAATTCCGTATATGAGATAGCTGACTTCACCCCTGTTCCGAACTCCGACAACTACCAGAAATCCCTAGATATATATACGACGGATATTATGGAAACCGGCAAATTTCAGATCGCTATCAATGGGTTACAGTTGATTAGTGATAAAGGAACGTTAAGGAATTTCGACACCAATCTTAGCTCACAGCCTTTAGTTAATAATTTCACTACGGCGATATACACTAGACCTGAAAGTAAATCTGTAGCAAGCTATGCCGTCAGCCTTAATATCGTAGAATCTCCTGTTACACTTGCCGGTGTAAAGTGGGCTAGACAAAACCTTTATTACGACGCTGTAAGTAAACAATATAGGTTTCAAGAAAACCAGAATTTAACAGCTGAGGTAAATTCTTATTGGGCTTACGGCGCTTCATTACCGAATGTATATACGACGACGAAGAGAATTGTTGACCCTTGTAGCCTAGTATACCCTGCAAATAAGTGGAGACTTCCAAAAACGGCGGACTTCAACAAGTTAACTTTAAAAGTTGTAGAGCAACAAGTTGATGAAAATGCAGGCGGCTTTGTAGAACCGACCTATATTGGCCTGCCATTTACCAAAAATCCTTCCAATTACACCCGTTTCACTGGCGCTACAGGCATTGGAAGTCCCTATGTAAATGGAGAATTGCAATTCCCTTTTAATGGTGCAGCAACTGCTGAAACTGCAGCAGGTCAATTAACAAATACACAATTGGGCACCACCTTTGGCAGCTCAGGTGACTATTGGATTCAAGATGCTACTGACAATTTCAGAAATAAAACAGCACTTTATGTCTTCCGAGTAGGAAACACCTTTAGCCCCATTATTTCTCCCAAGCCAATTGAAGTTCTTTCGGCACAAGATGACTTACTGAAATCAGGCTTCAGAAATATTCGTTGCGTACAAAATTAATCTTTCTACGCAAGTAGATAACAGTATAAAAAAGGCTTTCAGTAATACTGAAAGCCTTTTTTGTATGATTAGCAGTGTAGCAATGATAAAATATACTATTCACATTCAAGGAGTTATCATATACACGCGTGAAAAGTTTTGGATAATTAGAAAACAGCTGTATATTTGCATCACCAAGTACAAAATGGCCCGTTCGTCTAGGGGTTAGGACGTTAGATTTTCATTCTAGAAACAGGGGTTCGATTCCCCTACGGGCTACAAAAAAGGCTTTCAGAAATTTTCTGAAAGCCTTTTTTAGTATAACTAATATTTCTTGTCTCTTACGCGCTTTAGCGGACTTAATAAATATATTATACAAATACCGTTAAGATTATAAATTTCGAATAAGCCTTAATAGTATTTTATTTTAAATTAATTTATGCTAATTTCACTCACATATTATCTACCCGAGCTACGTAGAATCAATTTATTTAAAATAACATGAAATCTAATATAAATTTCACGCTTCTAAGTCTTGTTGTACTAATAATTACGATGAGTGCCTCCTGTAAAAAGGACCCCAAGCCAGCCCCAATTATTGAACGAAGTCAGGACGAATTATTAAGAGATAGCATCGCTTATTATTACAAATTATACTCCCTATGGGCAGAACAACCGGAGATATCCGGTCTAAATATCCAAAAATTTAGCGATAATTATTCGGACAACAACAGCTTACTCACAGGTCTGAAAGGGCTTACGCCCTATTTTTCAACATATAATGGAGGAATAGATCGATTTTCATTCTTAGAAGATTTAACAACTTATTCCGATGCTGGCGTAGACTACGGCATCTATGTTTCTATCGGAGCCACGACAAATGATGCGGCCTACCCCGTTGTTTATTACGTTGACGGAGGGTCTCCTGCGCATCAAGCAGGCCTCAGACGTGCTGATGTCATCACACAGATCCAAGGATTGGGAGATACGAAGATTCCTGTTACATGTGATGCTGAGGGAAACTGTTCTGCTGTAAACCCACAGCAGTACCAAAGTGTAGTGACCGCAGTACAAGAGGCATTGAAAAAGCCTCAATTGCAGTTTATGGCACAAAAAGAAGGACAGCAGGCTACGTCCTATTCGCTACTGCCTACAAGCTTTCAATTAAATGCGATACAAAATAGCCGTATCTTTCTACCGGCGACAAAACCTACAGGATATTTTATGCTTTCCTCTTTTGAAGATGTAGACGATTTTTATGCAAGAAGAGAAATTGATCAGACTTTTCAAGAATTTGAAGCTGCAGGAATTAAGGAATTAATTATTGATATGCGTTACAATGGTGGCGGATATGTGAATACAGCTGAATATATTGCTAATAAAATTATTGGTAAGAAGGACAATCAAAAATTAATGTACAGCTATGGCATTAATAAAAATCTTGCCGCAGACCCAGACTACAGCAATACATTTGCCGATGTTATTTTCACAAAATCATCTACCATTGAAGTTAACACCCTCTTTTTCCTGGTTACTAAACAAACGGCTTCAGCAGCAGAGCTCCTAATCAATATATTTAAACCCTATTTAAAAGTTGTAATTATTGCTGAAGAGCAAAGTACCTATGGGAAACCTGTAGGATTTTTTAGAGAAGAGGTTATGGGAAAAGCTGCTTTATGGGCAACATCCTTCAAAATGATTAACGCCAATAAGGAGACCGACTATTGGGATGGAATTGCAGCAGACAGGAGCTATGTTACAGATTATATTTTCAGAGACTTTGGTGACCCTAGTGAAAATATGCTTGCTGCAGCGCTAAACTATACAAGTGGGAACGCCACAATGGCAAAAATAATGGCGCCACAAAGAGCAGGAGCTAAGAAGCTTAAAATAAAAACGGTCAATAAAATTCCCGAACGTGGATCCATTAAAAAAATATAACGATGTATTTAAAAACACTTAGAAAATATACTTATATAGTTACTGTTATCCTATTGCTCGCTGGCTGTAACTCCAACAAAAGCAAGCCTACGGAGAGTTCAACGACAGAGGAGACTAAGACGGCCATATCACCGGAGCAAAAATTAGCAACTCACTGGGATGGGATCGCCCTTCAAGACAGCAGTTTATCTAAGGAAACTTTGGAGCAAGCACTGGCAGACTACATCGCTATTTTCCCGTATGTAGATGATGCTAAGCGAGCGGATATAGTCACAAAGTTTCTTTCGAAATTGAAGCAGCATAGCGGAAATTACGATTATATTATGCAGCAATTTGATCATTATCTATACAATCCTAATTCCCCCGTGCGCAATGACTTATATTACGAGCCTATTGTGTCTTTTGCAATCGACTCTACACAATTAAATGAAGCAGATTTATTTAGATATCAATCTAAATTAAAATTATTAAAGAAAAATAAAGTCGGTGAAATTGCTGAAGATTTTTCTTTTTTAACAGCTAAAGGCACAGAATTACGTCTAACAGACATAACAGGATCCTATATCCTACTATTTTTCTACGAACCAGGATGCTCACATTGTGAGAAGTCGTTAGCAGACTTTAGGGCTGTTCAAGGGTTCGAAGATTTGATTAACCAAAAAACAGTACAAGCAGTAGCGGTCTATCCATTTGGGGATAATAATGCCTGGAAAGGATATCAAGATAAAATTCCGACTAATTGGATTAATGGTTACGACCAAAAACAATCGGTGGTAAATAAAGAATTATATGACCTTAAGGCTACACCTACCATCTATCTTTTGGATAAAGACAAACGCGTACTTTTAAAGGACACAGATGTCCTTGGCGTAATTTCATTTTTAACAAAAAATGGATATTAAAAGCATCGTCAATTAACTATTAAATATTCGGATTATCTTTTAATGACAATTGAGTGTGTGAATTAATCATTCTTATTTAAATATTTTATTTACTGCTATTATTACTCTTTTTTTAGTCGTATATTTGCTCATTATAAACTCTTGAACCTCCGAGGTTAAACAATATTTCAGTTAAAATACTTCTACTTAAAGTTAACATAATTCAGTGATTAAAACATTAATAATTCTTATTCCCTTTTTACTGGCGTTCTGGCTAAGCAGTGTCATAATACCTGTAATTTATGTAGTTTCGTTTAGGAAACGACTGTTTGACCCGATCAATCATCGAAAGGTGCATGGCAATATTATCCCGCGATTAGGGGGGGTATCTTTTGCGCCTATACAATGTTGCTTAATGACATTAGCGGTAGTCATCTTCCATAAATACAACTTCCTGAATGATCTACATTTAAATACGGGGGAAATTCTTCCGATGTTTCTGATGTTGACTACGGGCTTGGTTATGTTATTTGTCGTGGGTCTAGCAGATGACTTAATAGGTGTAAATTACAAATTTAAATTTTTCGCTCAATTAATTGCGGCATCCCTACTCCCATTATCAGGATTATGGATTAATGACATGTATGGTGTATTCTTTATCACCTCTTTACCGATGTGGTTCGGTATGCCTTTTACCATTTTCGTGACCATGTTGATCATTAACTCGATTAATTTAATTGATGGTATTGACGGTTTATGTTCAGGCATAATTATGTTTAGCAGTTTTATTCTAGGCGTATTATTTGTTATTGAGCAAGCTTGGCTACACGCCATTTTCGCCTTTATTACCACAGGAATTTTATTACCCTTCTTTTACTTCAATGTATTTGGTGCTTCAAAAAAGAAACGGCGGATATTTATGGGGGATACCGGAAGCTTAACTTTGGGGTATGCTGTTGCATTTTTAGCAATTAGCTTTTCAATGAATAATGCAGACATCAAACCTTTCTCAGAGGGAGCTATTGTCTCCGCATTTTCGACATTAATGATTCCTGTACTGGATGTAGCGCGTGTAATGTGGGTACGGAAACTGAATGGAAGACCTATCTTTCAACCAGACAGAGGACATATACACCACAAATTTTTAGACTTAGGCTTATCTCATCGTAGAACGATGATCGCTATTATATTAATTGCTGTATTTTTCAGTCTATTTAATATAATTTCTGTTCAGTATATTAGTAATAACATTGTACTTGCCTTGGATTTAGTATTATGGATTCTCTTTCAAGTTTCTTTTGACATAATAGAAAAGCGTGTTAAAAAAAACAAGCTAATAGCCGTTGAAGAAACTACAAATTAATCAACTTTAACTTACGCATAAAATGAAAATTGCCATCATAGGTGGTTCTGGATTTGTCGGAACTCAATTAATACAACGGATGAGTAAATCAGCTACGTATGATTTACTTAATATTGATAAACAACAAAGTGAGACATTTCCAACAATTACACATATTGCAAATGTCCTAGATAAAGACGCTTTAGTCCCCTTATTAGCGGGTGTAGAAGCTGTTATCTTATTGGCTGCAGAGCACCGTGACGATGTATCACCAACATCCCTATATTATGATGTAAATGTGCAGGGCATGCGCAACACCTTAGAAGCGATGGAAATTCAGGGTATTAAGCGCATAATATTCACAAGCTCTGTTGCTATCTATGGATTAAATAAAGTTAACCCTACAGAAGATTTCCCTGCAGACCCTTTTAATCACTATGGAAAGAGTAAATGGGAAGCTGAACAAGTTCTTCAGAACTGGTATAAGACGCATGGCGATTGGAATGTAAATATTGTTCGTCCTACCGTTATATTTGGTGAAGGGAATCGAGGAAATGTCTTCAACTTATTAAATCAGATTGCTTCAGGAAAATTTATGATGATAGGAAATGGCGAGAATAAAAAGTCGATGTCTTACATCGGTAATATTATTGCTTTCTTAGAGTTTTTAGTTGTTGAGAAGACATCCGCTTACAACGTATATAATTACGTCGATAAACCAGACTTCAACACCAACGATTTGGTACATCATACCGGGGAAATCTTAGCGATTAAAATACCTACTTTAAAGATACCTTATTTCTTGGGAATGTTGGGAGGCTATGGCTTTGATGTCTTAGCATTTATCACACGAAAGAAAATGACAATTAGCTCTGTACGGGTTAAAAAGTTTTGCGCTGTAACGCAATATGATTCTACGAAAGCGATGAGCTCCGGCTTTGTACCTCCATATGCCATGGAAGAAGGGTTGAAAAGGATGTTAAAAGTAGAGTTTTTGAAGGAGAAAATTTAGATGAGCTCGGAGAATAGTAGCCGAATAGCAAAAAATGCGTTCTTTCTGTATTTCAGAATGCTGCTAAGTTTGGGCGTTAGTTTATACTCTTCACGCATTGTACTAGAAGTTTTAGGAGTCAGTGATTTTGGAATTTTTAATGTTGTGGCTGGATTCGTCATATCATTTGCCTTTCTAAATTCATCGATGGCTGGAGCGACGCAACGTTTTTTGACATTTGAAATAGGAAAGAACAATTTCCAACAGCTGCAGAAAGTCTTTAATGTAAGTATCTCTATCCATTTAATGATTGCAGGGATCATCTTGGTGGTCGGTGAAACAATAGGCTTGTGGTTTGTTTGCAATAAATTAGTTATTCCTCCAGAGCGAATGGAGGCGGCTTTATGGGTATATCATTTCTCAATATTTGGCTTAGTGTTAACCATCTTAAATGCACCATTTACAGCAATAATAATAGCCCGTGAAAAGATGAATATTTATGCTTACGTATCTATTACGGAAGTATTTTTACGATTATTTATCATATATGCCTTATTAATATATGATTTTGATAAGCTTAAATTATATGGAATATTAACATTTACAGTAACTTTAATTACATTTTTCATGTATCAAATATACTGTAGGAAGCATTTTAAAGAGTCTATTATTGGAAAATTGATATGGGATAAGCCGATTTTCAAAGAAATGGCCATATTCGCGGGTTGGATTATGAATGGTAATATCGCCTACATGGGATATACACAAGGTCTAAATATCTTATTAAATCTATTTTTTGGCCCTGTTGTAAATGCTGCACGTGGAATTTCTACACAGGTTCAAAATGCTGTTAATGGATTTAGTTCAAGTATTCAGGCATCTATGAATCCCCAGATAACCAAAAGCTATGCAATACAAGATTTTGAGTATATGCATAAATTACTATTTACAAGCTCAAAGTTATCCTTTTTTTTATTATTCATTATCTCCTTGCCCATCTTTATAGAGATCGATTTTATTTTATCTATATGGTTGAAAGAAGTACCAGATCATACAAGTGTATTTACACGTCTCACCTTACTTGTCACGCTGTTAAATACACTAAGTAATCCATTGATTGTTTCTGTTCATGCGACGGGGAAGCTTAAAAAATTTCAACTTTGGGAGGGAACAATATTACTGTTAATTGTTCCCATTTCTTACCTACTATTAAAGATGGGATTTATCCCTGAATCGGTATATATCGTACATATTATTATTAGTATTTTAGCACAGTTTGCACGCATAATTATTGTTTCACCATTAATTCATTTAAATAAAGCTGCATATTTTGAAAAAGTAGTTTTAAAAATAATTTATGTAATTCCATTGAGCATTGTTGCCCCCTTATTTTTCCACAATTTTCTAGCGGAAGGTTGGAGTAGATTATTTACTGTTGGGATAATTAGTATTTTATCGATGACAATTATTATATATTTCGTTGGCTTAATTGATAAAGAAAGAACGTTAATTAACAGTTATTTCAATAAAATTTTTAACAAACAAAAATAATGCAACCTACAGTATCGATAATAATTCCAGTGTATAACGCATCCAACTTTATGGATAAGTGTTTAGACAGTTTATCGAAGCAAACGCTAGATAATTTAGAGTTTATATTTATTGATGATCATAGTACCGATGATAGCGTTGATAAATTAAAGCATTTTATTCAAACTACATTTTCTGATAAAAGCAATATACAACTTATACTTCATTCTGAAAATAAAGGCTCAGCAACAGCCCGAAATACTGGCCTGTCCGTAGCAAAAGGAAAGTATGTTGCATTTATCGATATTGATGATTGGATGCATTACGATATGCTTAAAACATTTTATGAAAAAGCGGAGTTAGAATACTGTGATATCGTATGGTGTGATTTTTACTTAGAATTTGTAGAAAGCACATTAAAAAAAAGTCAAACTTTCACTGAAGACGCTAAATTATTTGCACAAGCATTAATCAGTGGCGATATGCAGGGAATGTTATGGAATAAGCTATTCCGAAAATCACTGATAGATCAGTATACAATTTCATTTTTAGATGGGGCTAATATGGCTGAAGATAGAAATTTTCTTTTTAAAGCATTATGCTTTAGTAAAAAGATTTCTTATATATCAGAGTCATATTATCACTATAATCAAAAAAACACAAGCTCTATCACGAGAGACTTTAGATCCTTGAGGGTGTATGAAGAAATTAGGAATGCTGAAGATATGGTGAATTTTATTACTAATAATAAAATAGATTGGATCGCTGAAGAAAGCCTAACAGACTTCAAATTTAGGGTAAAAAAGAAATTACTATTTTCAACAAGCATTGAAGATTTTAAAAATTGGCGTACAATTTTTCCGACTAGTAATAGTCATTATTTAAAATCAAACCTTACAATAAGGCATAAAATTTTAGCATACTTAGCAATACATAAAAATTGGTTTTTAATTAACGTTTGGAACAAACTAAAAACAATTAAATCCCAAAAATCAACTATAAACTTAAAATCATTAGCAAAATGAATATAGCTGTTATTTTAGCAGGCGGCAGTGGTACCCGCTTGGGAAATTCTATGCCTAAACAATTTTTAAAAATTGCTGGTAAAGCAATTATTGAGCATACGATTGATGTATTTGAAAATAATGATCAAATTGATGAAATTGTTATCGTGAGTAAGAGTGATTACTTATCGACCATAGAGCAACTAATAGTAAAGAATAAATATCAAAAAGTAAAGAAAATATTACAAGGTGGTAAAGAGCGCTATCACTCTAGCTTAGCAGCAATTGAGGCTTATAACAACATTGATTGTAATTTAATCTTTCATGATTCAGTAAGGCCATTAGTTAATAATAGAATTATTGATGATTGTATACAGGCTCTCCAAAATTACGATGCTGTAGATGTAGCTATCCAAGCTACTGATACAATCGTTAAGGTTAACCAACAAGATTGCATTACCGATATTCCATTGCGATCAGAACTTAGAAATGGACAAACGCCTCAATGTTTTAAAAGAGAGGTGATACAAAAAGCCTATGAGATTGCATTAGCCGATCCAGATTTTACGACGACGGATGATTGTAACGTTATAAAAAAATATTTACCAAATACACCTATTTATGTGGTTAAGGGGGAAATATTTAACATGAAGGTTACATATTTAGAAGACCTATTTTTAATAGATAAATTATTTCAACTTAAAACAACTGCAGGATCCTCTTTGTCCCTAACGAAGGATACTATTGAGACTATTCCAAATAAAGTTATGGTTGTATTTGGAGGAAGTTATGGTATTGGAAAAGAAATTGTTGACTTGGCTAGAAAACTTGGTGCAATCGTATATTCATATAGCCGTTCAGAAAATGGGGTTGATATATCTAACGAAGAGAGTGTTCGCAAAGCGCTTGCTGAAGTTAAAGAACGAAATGGTCGCATTGACTACGTGATTAGTAGCGCTGGAATTCTTGTGAAAGAAGCATTATTTAGCATGTCTTACAGTGATATCATAAGTAGTATAAATATCAACCTTTTAGGCTCCTTCATTGTCGCAAAAGAATCCCACCAATATTTAACAGAAACATCTGGATCTTTATTATTTTACACCAGCAGCAGTTATACTAAGGGAAGAATGATGTATAGCGTTTATTCTGCAACGAAAGCGGCAATTGTAAATTTAGTTCAGGCGTTAAGTGAAGAATGGTTTGATGATTATGTGCGTGTTAATTGCATAAATCCAGAACGCACTAAGACACCTATGCGTATTAAGAATTTTGGACACGAGCCTGAGGATACACTTTTAGATCCAGTAAATGTTGCAATTGCTTCCCTCAATGCCTTAGTTTCTAAGCAGACAGGTGATATCATTGATGTACGAAAATAAAATTATGGTATTAACTCAAGAGCAAAAAGAAAAACATAAGAACATATTAATTCATGTTTTTAAAGAATTTATTTCAATTTGTGAAAAACACAATTTAGCCTATTTCTGTTGCGGTGGAACAGCAATTGGCGTAGTGAGACATCAAGGTATAATCCCTTGGGACGATGATATTGACATATTAATGCCAAGAGATGATTACGAAAAATTTATTGCTATTTATAAAGACAATGAAAACTTTGAATTAATTACGCCAGAAAATAATAACAATTATTATTTACCATTTATCAAACTTTGTGATAAAAAAACTACCATTTTAGAAACATTTGATAACTTATGTATAATAGGTGCTTTTGTAGATATTTTCCCATTAGATGGAGTTCCATCTGATAAGGCAAAACGTCAAGAATTAATGCATAATTTTAAAGTAAATTCGAATATTTTAGCAATCGTATCTAAACCTTCAAAAGTTAATATTAAAAATTTTATAAATAGATTATTTAAATTCCAATTAAGGACAGCCTATTTCGAGTTATTTTATTCGTTTGACAAAAAAAATAAGCGTGAGAAAATTCTTAAAAAATTAAATGATGCCGCAAAATTACATAGTTTTCAACAAGCTGAAATCGTGGGAAATCTATGTGGCATGTATGGAGAAAGAGAATTTATTCCTAAAGAATGGTTTAAAACCTATACAAGTTTAAAATTTGAGAATTTAGATGTAAGAATGCCTTCAGAATATCATAAATATCTAAAACAAATTTATGGTGATTACATGATGTTACCTCCAGTAGATAAACGAATTTCACATCATAATTTAGCTTATTTCAACTTAGATAAAAGAATTGATATAGACACTATCGTAAACAATTACGATAAAATAAAGTAATATTATGAAAGTTTTACCTGTCGTATTTTGTTTTGATGAAAATATGGTTATTCCTGCGGGAGTATGCATCAGCTCTTTGCTAGAAAATGCAAAGCCAACTACCTTTTATGATATTTTTATATTGGTAACAGATAGTTCAAAAACCGTTATTGAAGAAAGCTTAAAAGTATTGAATGAAAAATACGTAAATTTCAGTATTAAATACCGCTCCATTACATATAATTTTGATAATGCTTTCGAAATCCGGGGAATTACAAAAGCGGCCTATTACAGACTTCTCATTCCAGAATTGGTACCAGAGTATGATAAAATCATGTACCACGATGTTGACATCATTTTTAGAGAAGATTTAACTGAAATATTTGATGCTACTGACCTCACTAATTATTATATAGGCGGCGTAATTTCTACGGGATTTCTTCATAAACATACGTACGAGGAAAGAATTAAATTAGGGTTAGATCCTAATAAATATATCCTAAGTGGAAATTTAATTTTTAATTCTGGTTTATTACGAAAAGATAAAATTGTAGACATCTTTAAAAAAGAAGCAGATACTTCTAAGTATAAATACCAGGATCAAGATATTATAAATATCGTTTGTAAAGGAAAAATCCGCCATATTTCTCCAAGATATTGTTGCACTTATGATATGTTTAGAATTTCAGCTCATAACGTTCCTCAAGAAATATTCTCCGAGAAAGAAATTTTTGATGCTCAAAAGTTTGGAATTGTTCATTACAATGGTCCTAAACCGTGGAAATCTATATGTCCTAATTTTGATATATGGTGGGAATATTATAGAAAATCAGTCTTTTTTGACGAAAAATTTTATTACGACTTCTTCCATAATAAAGTAAATGAACTAGATCATTTGCCCTTATTAAAACGAATTAAGATTCTACTCAGATATTTTATAAAATAATAATTTATGCTTGTTTCAGTAATTGTTCCAATATTTAATGTAGAAAAATACATAAAAAATTGTGTAGAATCGTTGTTAGTTCAATCTTATAAAGAGATAGAATATATTTTTATAGATGATTCATCTCAAGATGATAGCATCAATATTTTAAAGGATACATTATTAAAATATCCAGAAAAGTCGTCACAAATAAACATCATTAAGCACCCCGTTAATAAGGGATTACCGTCAGCCAGAAATTCAGGATTAAAGGTCGCGAAAGGGGAATATATATTTCACTGCGATAGTGATGATTGGATTGATCCAGACATGATTGAATCACTAATAGATAAGGCTAAGTTAGAAAATGCTGATATTGTCTATTGTGATTGGTATTTAAGTTTCAGCAAAAATGAACGTTTAATGAAACAAAAACAATATAATACTCCCTTAGACTGTATTATAGCGATGTTGAATGGTGAAATAAGATTTAATGTATGGAATAAACTGATAAAAAAGTCTTTATTTATAGATAATAATATTACTTTTCCAGATGGTTATGGAATGGGAGAAGATATGACAATTATTAAGCTCTTTTCATGTGCTCATACTGTAGCTTATATGCCTAAAGCTTTTTATCATTATATTCAAACAAATCCGAACGCTTTTACGAAGACTTTTTCGGATGCTAGTTATAAGGCTTTAATGCATAACACCCATGATTTGGTGAACTACCTAGAGAATAAATTTGGGAAAGATAAGTTATTTAAAGAAATTCACTACTTTAAGTTGAATATGAAACTTCCATTTTTAATTAGTACAAAAAAAGAAATGTATAATTTATGGCGGAAATCATTCAATGAATCGAATTCTTATATATCTTCAAATAGCGCCTTCGCATTTAGAACTAAGCTGATACAATATGCAGCTTTAAAAAATCAGGATTGGGTTATTAAATTTTATAATATTTTTATAATTAAATTTATTTATGGAATTATTTATAGATAAAAATGCCATCCGGGTTAAAGAGAATATTTCAATTATTGGAATTATCATCACTGGGATTATTGTTAGTTGTTATTTTTTTCCATTTGGAACTAATTTCACTCCTAAAGCACTGAATTCTAAAATAATTTTAGCAGTTTTTGGCGTTCTTTTAACTTTCTATAACTCATTAATTAAGCGGAGTTTTGTCTTTAATAAGGCATTAATTAATCCGACCATTTTTGCGCTTGTATTTAGTGCTGTAGGTTTTATTTCTGTCGATATAAATAATTCTGTTGATTATTCCTATGCATCCTACATCGTATCTTTTGCAACATGGTTATTTGCAGCTTATGCTACGATTCAGGTTATAAAAGCAACCCATAAAAAAGTAAATTTTCAATTATTATTTAATTACTTAGCTGCAATTTGTGTTATTCAATGTATTATAGCTTTAACAATTGATAATTATTTACCTTTTAAGACCCTAATAGATACGTACATTTCACAAGACACGGTTGCTAGTGTCGAATTTTTGAATAAAGTTGAAAGACTATATGGTATTGGTGCAGCTTTAGATCCTGCTGGCACGCGATTTTCAGTGGTATTAATAGGATTAACGGCTCTATTAATTAAAGAGTCTAGAAAAAGTGATTATTCCAATAAGACGATTATATTGTATTGGATAGCCTTTGGAATTATTAGTGTTGTAGGGAATATGATATCACGTACTACTACCGTAGGTATGAGTATGGGTTTACTATATTTAATTTATGATTCCCAAATAATAAGAACAAACATTGCTAAAAAAAGTATAAATCTTTGGAAAAACATTTTTATTGTAACGTTTATTTTAGTCGTAATTAGCACCTATTTTTACCAAACAAATGAAGATATTAGACAATTATTCAAATTTGCTTTTGAAGGTTTCTTTAATTGGATAGAAGATGGAGAATGGAAAACGAGTTCAACGGATAAGTTAAACTCAACAATGTGGATTTGGCCCACAGATCTCAAAACATGGATTATCGGTAAAGCAGATTTTTCGTTCAAAGGAACATTAACAGATATTGGATATTGCCGGTTTATATTTTATAATGGGATTATAGGATTAGTTATATTTTCATTATTTTTTATTTACAATGGATTATATTTTTATTCATTAAATAAATCATTAAGACTATTCTTCCTTGCACTTATCGCCTTGGGATTTATTATTTGGATTAAAATCCCTACAGATTTGTTTTTAATTTATGCTCTATTATATAATATAAACCCTAAGGAATTATGAAAATAGTTTATTGCATAAACGGTACATATAATTCCGGCGGCATGGAACGCGTATTAGCAAATAAGGTTAATTTTTTAACCAATTTTGGTTATGATGTCACGATTATTACCTGTGACCAAAGAGGATTAAATCATTTTTTTAAGATCAATGAAAATGTAAAGCATATTGATCTAGGTATAAATTACGTAACTACTGTAGACAAAAACATCATTACTAAGTCAGCAGCCTATTTTTATAAGCAAGCGATTCATAAGCAGAGGTTAGCTTCCGAATTAATTAAGCTCAAGGCAGACGTCGTAGTCTCCATGTATGATAATGATGCTGCTTTTCTTTATAAAATTAATGATGGAAGTAAGAAAATACTTGAAATTCATTTTTCTAGATTTAAGCGTTTACAGTATAATAGAACTGGAATTTTAGGATATATAGATAAATATCGCAGCAAATTAGATTTTGATTTAGTTCAAAAATATGCGAAGTTTATTGTTCTTACAAAAGAAGATAAGTCCTACTGGGGTGATTTAACGAATATCGAGGTTATCCCTAATTCCAATAGTTTTGAAACAGATAAAATCACAAATCCACATCAAAAACAAGTTATCGCTGTAGGAAGATATGATTATCAAAAAGGCTTTGAGGATTTAATTAATTCGTGGAAAGCCGTTCATAAACTTCACCCAACATGGAAATTAGCAATATTTGGCAACGGCCCCTTGAAAGATAATTTGCAACTTCTAATTGATCAGCTAGCGCTATCTTCAGTTGTTGAATTGTGTCCCTCTGTTAAAAATATTGAAGAAGAATATTTAAAAAGTTCAATATTAGCAATGACTTCAAAATATGAAGGATTGCCGATGGTCCTTTTGGAAGCACAAGTATGCGGGTTAGCATTAGTTTCATACACCTGCAAATGCGGACCTAAAGATATTATTACAGATGGAGTGAATGGTAAATTGGTCAGCGAGGGGAATATTCAAGAATTTTCCGACAAATTAATAACGCTTATAGAAAACGAACAGCTTAGAACACAAATGGGAATTGCTGCCAAGGAAAATTCTAAAAATTATAAAGAAGAACTTGTTATGCATAGATGGGTGAATTTGTTCCAGCAAATAATATCTAAAAACTAATGAAGATTATTGTTATTTCAGCAGTAAATCTAGTGGAGGCTGGAACACTTGCAATTTTAAAAGACTGTCTTGCTTATTTATCAGAACTTGCTAAAAACGGGAATTACCGCGTCATAGCGATTGTATATGATAAAGACTTAGCTTTCTACCCAAATATTGAATATATTGAGACTACTTGGCCAAAACAACGATGGATTAATCGATTATGGTTTGAATATGTCTCCATGAAGAAGATTTCAAAAAATCTAGCTCCTGTTTATCTTTGGTTGTCGCTGCACGATACAAGTCCGACAGTAAATGCAGAGAAAAGAGCTGTATACTGTCATAATTCATTCTCTTTTTATAAATGGAAATTAGCAGACTTACTTTTTGCGCCAAAAATAGCTTTGTTCGCCATTTTTACGAAATATATTTACAAAACAAATATTCATAAAAACGATTATGTTATCGTGCAACAGAATTGGTTTAGGAATGCGATGTCTTCCATCTTTAAAATTAATCCTTCAAAAATTATTGTGTCCCCTCCCACAACAAGGGATTTTCAATCGTTAGAACGGGTTAATGCCTTGAGTCAAAAAGTATCCTTTATCTTTGCCGGCTCCCCGAACTCACATAAAAATTTTGAAATTATCTGCCGTGCTGTAGCCTTATTAAATGATCAATATAAATTGAAAAATTTTGAGGTTTTCATTACTGTTAAAGGGCATGAAAATAAATATGCTAAATGGTTGTTTAAGAATTGGGGTACTAAATACGACGCTTTAAATTTTATAGGATTTATTGATAAATTAACATTAGAAAACTATTATTCCACAGCACACTGTTTAATATTTCCATCTAAGGTAGAAACTTGGGGCCTACCAATTTCTGAGTTTGCGGCATTTAAAAAACCGATGCTTCTGGCAGACTTACCATACACCCATGAAACGGCTTCTGGAGCAAGTCAAGTAGCCTATTTTAATCCTGAAAAGCCGGAAGAACTCGCTCAAATGATGAAACGAATTATTGAAGGAGATACAACATTCTTAGAAGCGATCCCTTTAACGACGATTAATCAGCCCTTAGCAAATACATGGGAAGAGCTCTTTAACAAGCTTCTTCAAGATTAATAATCCTAAACTATCTATAATATTTCCATGAAAATACTTCAAGTTGGAAAATTTTACCCGATCATGGGTGGAGTTGAAAAGGTCATGTATGATCTTGTTTTAGGCCTTTCAGCAGAAAAAATACACTGCGATATGCTATGTGCAACCACAGAAAATCACCCTGGAGGAACGTTAATATTGAATGACTATGCTAAAATTTTCGTCATTCCAACTCAGATTAAATTAGCCGCAACAATGTTAGCGCCGAATATGATTGTTAAATTACGTCAGATTGCGCATAATTACGACATTATACATATACATCACCCAGATCCAATGGCTAGTTTGGCCCTCTTTCTGTCGGGTTATAAAGGAAAAGTCGTCCTACAGTGGCATGCAGATATTTTAAAGCAGAAGACCCTATTAAAATTATACAAACCCTTACAAAGTTGGCTTATAAAACGCGCTAATATAATTGTAGGAACCACTCCCGTATATGTTAAAGAATCGCCATTTCTTACTGATGTGCAACACAAGATTGATTTTATTCCCATAGGAATTGAACCATTAATTGCAGACTCCGCAAGAGTTGACCAGATAAAAGAAACTTATAAAAATAAGAAAATAATTTTCTCTTTAGGCCGACTTGTAGCCTATAAAGGCTATGAATATCTAATTAAAGCAGCCGAAGATTTAGATGACAGCTATCACATAGTTATCGGAGGAAAAGGACCTTTACATGATGAATTAACAGCGTTAATAACGTCTTTAAAGTTATCAAATAAAGTATCCCTTATTGGTTTTGTTTCCGATGAGGATCTACCAAACTATTATGCGGCCTCGGATGTATTCTGTTTAAGTTCCATTTGGAAGACTGAGGCATTTGCCATTGTACAAATTGAAGCGATGTCTTTCGGAAAACCTATTATATCCACGCATATTCCAACTTCTGGAGTCAGCTGGGTCAATGCGCATCAAGAATCAGGAATTGTTGTAAGCATTGAAAGCCCCAAGGAGATTAGTACTGCTATTAAAGATATTTTTGAAAACGAGGCGACCTACAAAAAGCTTGCTGAAGGAAGTGCCGAACGTTATAAAAATTTATTTACACGAAAAAAAATGATTGATAAGTGTCTAAGTATTTATAAAAAACTCGTTTAATCAGTAAATAAACTGTTTAGTTGCACAATCCTATTAATTTTCATAAATTGGTAAACAAAATGGCTGTGAAGAAACATTCAATTACGATTGCCAATGATATTTTTCTGGAAGAAATAACACATTTTATCGCTTTAGGTAAATCTGTATCTATTAATATCAAGGGAAATAGTATGAATCCCTTTTTACTAGATGGTGAAAAAATTCTTCTCAAACCTATAAAAGATTTTAAGTTGTCAATAGGCTTGATTATTCTAGCTAAATACAACAATAAGATGGTCCTGCATCGCCTAATAAAGTTCAATAAGGACACCATATGGCTTGCTGGAGACGGGAATATCAAACAAATAGAGCAAATTAATTTGGCCAACGCCATTGCAGTAGCTCAAATAGTATATCGAAATAACACCGAACTATTACTAATCAATAAATGGTCTCGGTGGAAAGGTTACGGATGGTTTTTAATTAGACCATTTCGTAGAATATATAACAAAATTATTAAAATTTACAGTAACAAAAGGATATATGAAATTAAGAAATGATCTAATATTAAGGCATGTTGGCGATGACCATATCATCGTTGATCCAGGCCAGGATATGGTGGATATGTCCAAAGTTTTTAATTTAAATGAGACTGCAGCATGGCTGTGGGAAGAATTATCCGATCAAGAATTTGATCAAGTAACCATTAAAAATTTGCTACTTGAGCGCTATGAAGTAACTGATTCACAAGCTAATAAAGACGCTGATTATCTATTACAATACTTCGTCGATCAAGGACTCACAGAATAATAGATGTTAAACACGGATGTTAATAGTGCATTATTAAGCCTTTTAAGAATAGGACTATGGGGAAAATTGGAAGACCTAACAAATTTTCCTTTATCAGAATCCTTGTGGCTTGATATTTACAATGTATCTTCACAACATACAATTGAAGGTATTGTGTTTGATGCTATTCAGCATTTACCAAAAGACTTACATCCTCCTAAAGCAATTCTATTGAAATGGATTGTTAAAGTTGACCTTGTTGAGCGCCATAATTTACATATAGCGAAAGTGACAAATGAGCTTATCACTTTTTTTAATAAAAACAACTTATTTCCAACCCTACTAAAAGGGCAAGCCTTAGCTTCCTGCTATATAAATCCATTAAGAAGGTTATCTGGTGATATTGATTTATATTTTCATTCTAAAAACGAATATAATCAAGCAACGGAATTATTACGTGAAAGAAATGTTCAGGTTGCAGATACTCCAGGATTTAGTAATAATTATATCTGGAGAGGTGTTGTTATTGAACATCACCAGAGAATGTTTGATATTCATAACCCACTTTGCTACAGCTATCTTGATAAACTTCAAAAAAAACCAGTATCCCAAGAAATTTATAAAAATCTACCCAATAATCTCGCGCTTCCCGCACCTATTGTAATGCAGGTTCAGGTTAATGCACATATTTTAAAACATCTATTATCCTTTGGCATAGGATTGAGGCAACTTTGCGATTCAGCAAGATTTGCCTATAAATACCATCAGTATATTGATGGCCAAGAAATGAAGGCAATTTATAAAAACTTAGGTATTCTAAAATGGGTGGAACTATTAAATGATATACTTGTTCGTCATTTAGGGCTACCAAATAATTATTTACCATTTGTAAATGAAAAAAATATAAATGCTGATTGGATGATGGAAGATATTCTAGTTACGGGAAATTTCGGTTTTCACGACACCAAGAATATCACTGAAAATGAAAATAAAGAGATTATGCGCACCAATGTTAAGCATACGATTTGGTCAAACGCGAAAAGATATTTTAAATATGCACCAATGGAGGTAATTACATTTCCATTTGTACAAGCTTATTCAAAATTGATTATAAAATAATTCTAGTAGGTGTCTTACGCAATATCATATAAGCTATCATGGATTTGGTCTATATCTAAAGGATATAGAGCTTCTCTATTGCTGTATTTTATTTTAGAGCTCTTAGTAATTTCACTTTCATTAAATTTTATTTACTGGTCTAAGAAAGCAATCGATATTGCCATGAAAGCTGCTAGTGGAAATCTAACATATGCGATATACATAATTGTTATATCCATCGCCTCATTAATCGTGTTAAGCAGTATTTCCTCTTATATTAACGAGCGCGTTCGCTTAAAGCTCGGTGTTAGCTTCCAAAATAAGCTGGTAAAGCAGCAGATGCTCTCACAATGGCAAGCAATTAAAAATTGGCATACAGGTGATATTCAAGTACGTTTAAATACCGATAGCGTGGAGGTCGTTAATATGATTACCACGACTGGCATATCGGTTATATTAACGGCGATCAAACTGCTATCGTCATTTTTATTTCTTTGGTTTATGGATCCCCAATTAGCCTATATAATATTGGGACTATCGCCACTTTTATTGCTTTCAAAATTCTATTTTAAAAAGATGAAGCGATTGAGTGCGGAAATCAAAGAGCGTGAAAGCTCTTTAGGGAAAGTTGTTCAAGAAAATTTGCGTTTCAGATTATTAATTAGAGGCATGAATCTATTTCCTAGTAGATGGAGTAACTATGAAGAAATTCAACAAGGTCTTTTCAACAAGAGAATAGAACAGCAAGATTTTTCTATTATTACGCAAGTAATCATGAAATTCAGCATGAATATAGGCTATTTAACTACATTTATTTGGGGCGTATATCGCCTGCAAGCTGGACAGATTTCATTCGGAACAATGACTGCTTTTTTACAACTTATCGGAAGAATACAATCACCTTTTTTACAACTAGTAGGATTTTTACCTGTATTTATTCGGTTTCGGACTTCAATAGATCGTTTACTAGATTTAGAACATACTAATTTTGAAATTCAGAAAGAAGGCTATAAGATAGAAAGTATTGATTCTGTAGTAATTAGTAATTTATACTTCAGCTATGAGCAACAAGAAGTAATACAAAATTTTAATGCTATCTTTGAAAAAAATAAACCTACAGCAATAGTTGGAACAAGTGGCCAGGGTAAGACAACGTTAATACGCTTATTACTAGCCCTAGTAAAATTCAATTCTGGAAATATTTTTATTAATTCGAATGGTGAAAAATTGCTTTTATCTACAGAGCATCGTACTAATTTTATATATGTCCCACAAGGGAATACATTATTTAGTGGAAGTATTTTAGAAAATTTGAAAGCCGCGGACTCTTTAGCTTCGGAGTCAAAACTACATCAAGCATTAATCACAGCCTGTGCTGAATTTGTGTTTGACTTACCTGCAGGAATTAATACCGTTATTGGTGAATCTGCACATGGATTATCTGAAGGGCAAGCTCAACGAATCGCCATTGCGCGAGGATTATTACAAAATGGTAAAATATGGCTTCTAGACGAAATTACATCAGCACTTGATAAACAAACAAGAAAAAAATTAATAACTAATTTACTTTTAGCTGGAAAAGATAAAGTTCTTATTTTTGTTACTCATGATAAGGAACTATCCGAACAATGCTCCCAGACTATCTATATGAAATAAAATATGCCAGACAATATTCAGAAATTATTGAATACAAAAATTTGCTATTATAATATTGCGGGACTAATTTTAGAATTAGAATATCCTAAAGATATTAAAATAGATACAATATTGCCCAATTTTAAAGATTTTTCAACATTAAATGTTGAGAATAAAAAAACAACTTGCAGTATTTGTTTGTATGATAAAGAACCAGCGACTGTACAAGATTTAGGAAAGATTTTAAGTAATGTTTCTATTGTATGGGGTGATCAATTTAGATTTTATGAAAATGATTTACATTATATAACTACGATAGATTCCGGGGATAATTTAATTCCATGGAAAATGGTTAGCAAGAAAGATTTTAGTGAATCTAAGGTTTATATTAATACCAAAGAATTATATACTAGCTCTGTTTTAAGCTGGCTAATTATGGTAGCTTTTGCACAAACCTCACTTTTACACAAAACCATTCTAATTCATGCTTCAACTGTGGAGTACAATAAAGAAGGATACGCTTTTTTGGGTAAAAGTGGTACTGGTAAGAGTACACACAGTAGACTATGGCTAGAAACATTTGTGGGATCACGGTTGTTAAATGACGATAATCCAGCTGTTAGAATTCACGCCGATAATTCTATTTATATTTATGGCACGCCTTGGAGTGGGAAAACTCCCTGTTATATAAATAGAGGTGTTCCGCTAAGAGCTTTAGTCAGATTACAACAGGCTCCAGAAAATAAATTTCATTGGAAGACAGGCATGGAAGCCTTTATACAAATCTTACCAAGCTGCTCATCCATACGATGGAACAAAAAACTCTTTAATTCCATGTCAAATACAACCGAAGAATTGGTGAAAAATTTAAAAATTGGTTATTTACAATGTTTGCCAAATCAGGATGCAGCTATTTTATGTTACAACCAAATAAACAACTATAAATAATATGAAAAAAATTATACTAGGAATATTTCTTTTAATGGGTGTTTTAACACTTAACTCCTGTTTCGTAGGTAAGAAAGTTATTTTTGTCGAGGATATGATGCCCGATACAACATACAATGCTTTAAACATACCGCCTTTAAAAGTTCAAAAAAATGATCGTATAAGTATTCAGGTTACTTCAAAAACGCCAGAGTTAGCCATTCCTTTTAATCAAGGGACTTCAAATTCCTATCAGGTTGATGATAACGGAAGTATTCAAAAAGATCTCAATGGAGGAACAGCTCAAGGCTATTTAGTAGATATTAATGGATATATTGAGTTTCCATTACTCGGAAATATTTATGTAGAAAATAAAAGCCTAGAAGAAATTAAAGATACCATCAAAGAAAAATTAATTAGTGCTAAATTAATTAATGACCCCAATGTTACTATTGAGCTTCTAAACCTAAAAATAAGTGTCTTAGGTGAAGTTGCTAGACCTAATGTTTATACTGTCCCAGATTCAAGAATAACACTTTTAGAAGCAGTGTCACGATCTGGTGGATTTACACCAAATTCATCTACTGATAAAATTCTGGTAATCAGAGAAGAAGATGGCGTAAGAAAAATGTATACTCACGATTTCAAAAGTAAAGATATCTTTCTATCACCAGCTTATTATTTAAGACAGAATGATATAGTTTATGTAGATGCTAAGAGTGGTAAGTTCTCTTCAAGAGAAGAAACGAGTTTCAGATTCCTAACTACAGGTCTTTCTTTAATAGGAATTGTTTTAACAACATTAAATCTTACAAAATAATGAGTAAATCAAGTAGTATATATAAGGTTGATAATAATAATGATAAATCAGTTAATATTATTGATCTATTTAAATATTTATTGGTTAATTGGAAATGGTTTTTATTATCGATTTTAATTTTCGGTGGCTATTATACTTATCAATATGCCAAGACTCCTTTTATCTACAGTCGCCAAGAGACAGTAATGATAAAAACTATCGAAAACTCAACTTCTTCAACTAGATTAACAAGATCTAGTTATATGTTTAATTCTGTCAATGTAGCCAGCGAAATTCTTCAATTGAAATCTAAAGAATTAATGCGTAATACAATTACTAGAATAAATGCAGATGTAAGCTATACAGTTAATGAAGGTTTGCGAGAAATTGAACTTTATAATCAAGCTCCAATTCAAGTAAAGTTTCATACCCAAAAAACAGAAGAATTTTTTAGTTTAACGGTTACTCCATTAAATGACAAACAGGTAGAAATAAGCAATTTATCTAGAGGAGATAAATCATACAAGTTAAAGGTTAACTTAAATCAACCTGTTAAAACTCCTTTAGGAGATATCACTATTTCAGCGACGAGCTATTATCAATCTGAATCCTTAAATAAGGATTACAAAATAAAGAAAATTCCGAGAGAATCATTAGTGGGATACTTTTTATCGAACCTTAAAATTGTTCAGATGGAAGAAGACGCATCTTTATTGCAGATCTCATTAGAAGATAAATCCCCTGTAAGAGCCGATGACCTAATAACCATGTTAATTACAGTATATAATGAAGATGCTGTGGAAGATAAAAATAGAGTCGCCGTCAATACCTCTGAATTTATAAAAAATCGCTTAGCAATTATTGAAGCAGAATTAGGTTCTGTAGAGAATAATATTGAATCCTTAAAAACTGGAAATCAAGGTGTTGATGTAAACACAGCATCTAGCATGTATGTTACTGAAAATCGTCAATTTCAATCTGCAGGTAATGAGTTAGAGACTCAGATAAAACTGGTTGAAATGATGCAAGATCATTTAAATGATGACAGTAAAAATGATGAATTAATTCCGAATAATACAGGATTAGTAGACGTTAATATCGAATCACAGATTAACGAATATAATGCAGTAGTATTAAGAAGAAATCGTCTTATTGAAGGTAGCAGCTCTGAAAATCCGATAGTTAAAGATTTAAATAAATCTTTAAATGCAATGCGTAATAATATTAACAATGCGGTATCAAATACAATTTCAGGATTACGAATTAAAAATAAGAGTATTATGCAGGAAGCCAATCAAGCTCGTAATAAAGCCATCGCTATCCCTGCTAAACAACGTATGATGCTTTCTGTTGAACGTCAACAGAAAGTCAAAGAAGAATTGTACTTATTACTTTTAAATAAAAGAGAGGAAAATGCATTAAATCAAGCTATGACGGATGATAATATACGTATTATAGATCCAGCCACAGGCTCTGATTCTCCAATTTACCCTATTAAATTCAAGAAAATTATGCTTGGTGTAGGTATTGGATTTTTAATTCCTGCAGTTGTCCTGTTGCTACTTTTAATGTTAGATACAACAGTTCGTACTCAAAAGGATATTGAAAATGAGCTTTCTGTGCCATTTCTTGGAAATATTCCTTTCGCTTTAAACAAAAATGATCAAAGTGATGAGGTCATAGTGTCCAGTGAAGGTAGAGACCCTATCAGTGAGGCCTTCCGGATATTACGAACTAATATAGGATTTATGTCGGCAAGTAAGACACAGCAAGTAATCACATTTACCTCCTTCAATATGGGAGCAGGTAAAACATTTACAGCACTTAACTTAGCGGCTACCTATAATGCTTTACAAAAGAAAGTATTACTACTGGATTTAGATTTACGTAAAGGTACTTTAAGTGATAAAGTCAAAGCACCAAAAGGTAAAGGAGTAAGTCACTATTTATCTAATGCCTCCCTTACTGTTGATGATGTCATCATGCCGAACTTTGTAGCGAATACCATCGATTTAATTCCAATTGGTATTGTTGCTCCGAATCCTGTTGAATTATTATTAAGCAGTCGTCTCGAGGAACTTATTAAAGAATTAAAAACACGCTATGATTATATTATTATTGATAACGTGCCAATAAATCTCGTTGCCGATGCAGCTATTGTTGATAGAATCTCCGAGTTAACAATGTTCGTAATTCGTAGTGGTAAGTTAGATAAGCGTCAATTACCTGAAATTGAAAAATTATATGAAACAGGTAAATTGAAAAATCTATCCGTTATATTAAATGGTGTAAAATATAGCCAAGGTGGTTATGGATATGGCTATGGTTACGGATATGGTTACGGATACGGATATGGTTACGGAAATGAAAAGCAAAAAAAAGGCTTTTTCAATTTTTTAACTAGAAAATCATAAGCTATTCATGCAATTACGTTTAGATATCCAAGGCCTTCGGGCCTTGGCTTTTATATTTGTATTTATATATCATTTAAATTCTAATTGGTTGCCAGGTGGCTTTATTGGTGTAGATATGTTCTTTGTAATATCAGCCTATTTAATTACCACCATTATCCAGCATCAAAAAAATAATAACAGCTTTAAATTAGTAGATTTTTTTGAAAAAAGAATTAAAAGAATTGTTCCCGCTTATTACATCACCTTACTCTTTGTAGCACTTATAGGATCTTACACATTTCTATATATTGATTTGTTCTTGTTAAGAGGAACTATTTTGCGTTCATTACCATTTATTTCAAATATCTTCTTCTCTCAGGGAGAATCTTATTTTGGAGCTAAATCAAGTGAAAATCCACTACTTCATACATGGTCTTTAGCCATTGAAATGCAATTCTATTTTATTTTACCACTAATTTTAAAGTATATAAATAATAGGTATCTGCTAAAAATATTTATCAGTTTATTTATATTATGTATTTCTTATGGTTGTTATGAGCTATATATTAAAGAAAATGCAAATATGTATTTCTCATTAATAGCGCGATTTCCAGAATTTTTAGTGGGTGTAATTTTTAGTATCTTAACCTTTAATAAGCAATTCTCTACGAAACAAAGTACTGCGCTTACAGCAGTTGGATTTATACTTATAATAGGAAGCTTAATTTTTATAAATGAGCATGTAAAATTTCTTGGTCTACTGGCATTAATTCCTTGTATAGGAACAGCATTTTTATTAATAGCTTCCATAAATCCTATAAATAATTTTTTAAGCTACAAACCGTTAGTATATATTGGTGAATTATCCTATTCTTTGTACTTATTTCATTGGCCAATTATGGCCTTTATACGATATAAAAATGATAGCTATCAATTTACGCTTTTTGAAATAGTAGAAATATCATTGCTAACATTTATTCTAGCATGGATATGTTATACTTACATTGAATCCACTTATAGAAAGCTAAACAATAAATCTTTTATCTATAAGTTTGCGCCCATCACTTTATTAATTTTTGTTACATCTTTTTTCTTAATTAAGCTCAATGAAAATAAAAAGATTAAGGAGGAATTTGTAACCTATGTTTTTGGTCTTAAATCACATACACACGATTATGTAGAAACTTTAGGCGATTTGAAAGCTAAAGATCAAGGCATCTTATTAATTGGTGACAGCCACGCCATGAATTTTAAATATTTTTTGGATAAAGTAGGTCATGAGTTCCAATTTAATTTCAATACCATAACTACTAATTCTTTTATAGCTTTAGATGGCATCGATAGGAATGGAGTTTCTCCAGAATTATTAAAGTTATATGACGCTTCAAGAACGCTCATACCAACGACGAAAAAACAAATAGAATTATCTAAATTAATAATTATAAATATTTTTAATAAAAGTCTATATACTAATCCTTCGTATAGCTTCGCTTTAGAAAAATTAATTAAAAGTCTAAAAAAAGATCAAAAAATACTATTCATTAACACATTTCCTGTCTTTGAAAAAAATCCGCTAAGGATAAATCATGGAATAATAAAAACTAGTGAATTAGAATTTCTAAAAATTTTACACGATAAGGAAAAAGATAACTTATTATTAAAATTAAGTGAAAAATATCCTAATATTTACTACTACGATATTTCAAAAAGTAAGGCATTTAATGATGCCCCATATTATAATGATACAGTGATGTATTACGATGAAAATCATTTGAATATTTTTGGAACACAAAAACTAGTAGATGATTTAAAAGTTGATTTTTATAAATTCCTGACTTCCATTCAATAAATAATAAATAGCAACATCTTATCTATGTTGCTATTTATTATTGTTTTTCTCATCAATCCAAAGGGACATATACTTCGTGCTTTGCATCGTATGATGCTGCATTACCTGCCCAATAAAATTATGCTGCCGATGCACTTTTAAATTAGCTGCTAATAACCTTAACTTTGCTATAAATTCCTTCGCAAAAACTTCTTTTGTATAGAAGGAATTTATAATCAGCTTACCATAAGAACCATAGTCTGTAGTACCATCCCCATAGATTCTCGCTGCAGCTTCAGCAAACTCAACCATATCATCTACCACGGCACCATTCCACGGAAGATCTTGGCGCATAGCTTCTGCTCCAATGCTTGTCGTAACAGCAGGAGTTCCCGTCTGCATAGCATCAATAAATTTACCTTTCACGCCAGCTCCAAAAGCTAATGGCGCTACTAATACGCGGTACTTTCCTACCGTAGCACGTGCATCTTCAGCCCTTCCTATAATAAAGAAGCGTTCCTTCGGGTTATGCAGTTGTAGCACCTTTTGTGAAGCGTAGGCACCATAAATATGTAGATTAGCCGTAGGCACAAGCTTACGTAGCAGCGGCCATACCTCTGACTTTAATCGCTGCACAGCGTGCCAATTGGGCTCATGCAGGAAATTCCCGATAAACACAAAATCTTTACGCTCCTCAAAAGGTAGCCAGGAAGCTTCCTCCGAAGCTGTTATTTGCTCCTCCAGAAAAGGAAGATAGTATAGGATCGAAGGATCGATTCGAAACTGCTGCGTTAACAAGGCTATTTCCAACTCGGAAATTAGTAGAGAGAGATCACAGCGTAGGATGGCAGCGAGCTCCCGCTTCGCAGTATCTGTATATAAATCTAGCTCCCCCCCTTTTTTCACCTGCTGCTGCCTAGCCTGACGTAGAAAATGTAAATCCTCCGTATCTAAGATTTTCAAGGCGTCGGGGCATTGCTGACTCACACGCCAACCGTACTGCTCCTCCACCATAAAACGGTCAAATAACACCATCGCAGGGTTCTCCTGTGCAATAAACCTGTCAAAGGAAGCATCATTTAACACGATGCTCTCCTCCCGAACACCCAGCTCCACCAAAGGATAAGAATATGGGGACTTCGATGCTGCCGAAGCAAATACCACCTCATAGCCCGCATCCAGAAAAGTATGCACCAACTGCAACATACGCGTACCCGCAGCTGAAGACACTGGCTCCGGCCACACCAACCCTACTATTAAGACCTTCTCAGCTTTCATTTTTTATATCTCTTTTATTATTAGTAATTTTGCCTTTGCATTACTCAAATACTTACTATGCTCGGACTCAAATTACTTACCGACCCACGTTGGGCAAATATAGCAGAATCAAATTTAGAAGAAATCCTTACTGATCACGCATGGTGTGAACAAAAGGCCGCTTCCAATGCCATATCATTAATTATGTACAACTCGGAATACGAGGATCTCGTACATGAACTTACTGCAATTGCCATTGAAGAAATGCAACATTTCCAAATGGTCATAGATATCATCAAAGAACGTGGTTTTTCATTAGGAAAAGAACGTAAAGACGATTATGTTGGGAAATTAATGAAATTTAATAAGAAAGATGGCAGCCGCAATATGGCTTTTATCGACCGCTTGCTATTTGCCGCAATGATTGAGGCGCGCAGCTGCGAACGCTTTCGCGTGCTTTCACAAAATTTAAAAGATGAAAAGCTCTCGAAATTTTATTACGACCTAATGGTTTCCGAAGCAAACCATTATACGACATTCCTAAATTTTGCCCGTAAGTATAGCACCGATGTCGATGTTGATAAGCGCTGGAAGGAATGGCTAGACTTCGAAGGGGACCTTATACAATCTTACGGCAACAAAGAACATATCCACGGATAATATAAACATTCGGTTGCGGAAAAAACAATTTCCGTTTATCCGCAATCGAATTATAAACTAAAAATACCACGAACAAATAAATAGTATATATATCTGGATAATATTAAACAAATAATCCCTATTATTGTAATAGAATCTCTTAGAGATTAAACTAATATTATCCGATAAGCATGAAAGTAATTCAATTTACAGTCCCTGTTTCTAATGAATGGTCCGTAGTCGTTCAAGAAGATATATTACCCAAATTCTACCAATATTTACATCGGCATGAGGAGCTACAGTTAACCTATATCCTAAAAGGTGAAGGAACATTAATTGTAGGCAACTATACACAGCCTTTCAAAGAAGACGATATCTACATCATTGGTGCCAATGAACCTCATATGTTTAAAGGTGGCTACACAGAACAAGAGTATGCCGATGGCAAATCGATCCATGCAGTACATGTGTTCTTTGACCAACATCGGCTAGCCAACTTCCTTGAAACCCCCGAGTTACAGGAAATAAAAAAATATATTAACTCTCTTCAAGGAAGTATTCAGCTCTCCGAAAAATACGCCCCTTTTATCAAGCCCGAAATCATAAAACTAAAAGATCAATCAGGCTTAGCCAAGCTGCTATCGTTCACCTCCCTCTTTGATTACCTCGCCAAAGAAGTAAAGATTTCGAAATCTCTGACGACCGGCATTTCCTTAAAAAAATATTCCGAGTCTGAGGGGATACGCATGAATGATATTTTCCAGTATACCATAGAAAATTTCCATAAAGAGATCAGCTTAGAAAAAATATCGGCTATCGCCCATATGACGCCGCACTCCTTCTGCAAGTATTTTAAGAAACATACCCGAAAGACCTACCTATCCTTCTTAAATGAAATCCGTATCAATGAAGCCTGTAAGCTGCTACTCGCAGGGACAGCAGAAAGCATCTCCGCAATAGCCTATAAAACAGGGTTTAATAATGTGATTAATTTCAACCGTGTATTTAAGAAAATTACAGAAGTATCGCCCACAGATTACATAAAAATGTATAAATTTAAAAACAAACTTTAATAGCATCCCTGTGCGCACAAGAACTTTAAAAAAATTTATGCTTTATATACTTATCCTATTAATAAGCTTGACACTTGTTGTCCTAGGCTTCTTATATTTTGCTCCAGTATTTGGAGGTAGCCCTAGCGCTACAAGCTTAGCACGCATCAAAACATCTCCAAATTTCAAAAAAGGAGCTTTTCAAAATCAAGTAAATACCCCCGCACTAACAGAAGGAACCTCCTATGTGCAGGCTTTCTATGAATTCCTATTCAAAAAAGTTGAAAATGGAACCCCCACACAGGCTATCCCACATATAAAAACGGACTTAAAGAGTATTCCCTTAGAAAAAGAAGTCCTTATCTGGTTTGGACATAGCTCCTATTATATGCAGCTTGCCGGAAAACGAATTCTGGTAGACCCTGTATTTTCCGGGAATGCATCCCCTATTGCGGGGACCACAGAAGCCTTTGACGGCGCCAATAGCTACCAAGTGGAAGATATGCCACCAATAGATTATTTATTGATTAGCCACGATCATTACGACCATCTCGACTACCAGACAATCATAGCACTCAAGGACCGGGTAAACCTCGTGGTTACGGGCCTTGGAGTAGCCGGACATTTAGAGCGCTGGGGCTATGAAAGCAAGAAAATTGTAGAAAAAGATTGGTATGAGAGCATACAGCTGGATAAGGAAATACAACTTATAGCAACCCCTGGAAGACACTTTTCGGGAAGAGGATTTCGTAGAAATAAAAGCCTTTGGCTATCCTTTGTGCTTTTGACAAAGAAGCATAAGTACTTCTTAGGAGGAGATTCAGGATATGGTCCTCATTTCGATCAGATAGGACGTAAGTATGGCCCCTTTGACCTAGCAATTATTGAAAATGGGCAATACGATAAAAAATGGGCGAATATTCACCTGCTACCTCATGAGCAGATGCAAGTCGTCAAAGATTTAAATGCGGCAAAAGTAATGCCTGTGCACTCCTCAAAATTCAAACTCTCCCAGCATGCATGGGATGAGCCTTTAAGAAAGATCGCAGCAGCAGCTAAAGCGCAAAATATCCCACTAGTGACGCCTATAATAGGTGAAATTGTAGATTTAAATCAGTATAACCAACCATTTACAGCGTGGTGGGAGCAGCTTAAATAAGCTGCTTCGACCGACGCTCCATAATAGTGTTATCACGCCATACACCCCTAAGTTGTGCCGCCTTTTCTTGCGTCCCTAAGATGCGAAAGCCAAATTTCTCATGAAGTTTAATGCTGCGCACATTTTCAGGAAAGATGAAAGAGAGAATCGTCCATATACACTGACGCTCAGACTCCCCAATAATAAAATCCATTAGTTGGGGACCTAGTCCACGCCCCTGCGCAGCCTGATCGACATACACAGAAAGTTCTGCAACACCCTGATAACCTGTACGCTGAAGTACCGGAGACAAGGCTACCCAAGCTAACACAAGACCTTCTTCCTCCAAGACAAAACGTAAGTTTGGAAGATGATCCGCATCCCAGTCCTCCCAGGTAGAAGTCTTCATGGCTAAGGTGATATTTCCATCATCTATAGCTTGCTGATAGATGGCAGCCACAGCAGGATAATCTGTGGGCAAAAGATTTCGAATTTGCATAGGTTGATTCGTATAGAGCAGTGAATGAAAACAATAAATAGCTGACAAAATTATTTTTTCCCAAAAAATCGTTCCAGGACAATGGATATAGCACCATCACCAGTAACATTACAGGCTGTACCAAAGCTGTCCATAGCGATGTATAGCGCAATCATTAAAGCCTGATTTTCAGCAGAAAACCCTAACATAGAAGCAATAATACCTATTGCCGCCATAATTGCTCCTCCGGGAACACCTGGTGCTGCGACCATAGCTACACCAAGCATGCATATAAAGCCTGCCATCTGCATAAAGTCAATAGCCATGCCCTGCAGTAGCATCAGGGCAATTACACAGGAAACAATTTTCAAGGTCGACCCCGCCAAGTGAATGGTCGCGCATAAGGGGATAGAAAAATTAGCAATATCCTCCGAAACACCCAGTTTCTTCGCTTGCGCTAAAGTAACAGGGATGGTCGCTGCCGAACTCTGGGTTCCCAAAGCAGTGAAATATGCGGGAAGCATGCCCACTAATAATTTAATAGGGTTTTTCTTAGCGATCATACCAGCAATCATAAACTGCACGAGAAGTAAGACGATATGCATAACGAATATAATCGCTATAATCTTCAAAAATACATGCAATATAAGTGCTACCTGTCCAGAGTACGACATATTCAGGAAAATCCCAAAAATAAATACTGGAAGACATGGAATAATTACGGACTGAATTAAAAAGGTTATTACAGACTCAAAGTCAATAGCCACTTTCTCTAAGAAGGAGTTAGGCATTTTCGAAAGCCCTATCCCTATTAAGAAAGAGAACACCAGAGCCGGCATCACATCAAAGAAAGGGGGAAATTTAATTTCAAAAAATGGCGCCAAGCTTTTTGCTGTCTGTGACACATCCATCTGCTGCGTTTGATCCGCTAACACGGAAGGGAAGATCGCCATGGAGGCAAAGTAGGATGAAAAGCCTGAAAATAAGGTCGATCCATAGGCAATAAGAACGGTAGCGATTAATAATTTTCCCGCAGACTGCCCTAATTTAGCAATAGATGGTACAATTAAACCGACAATAATTAAAGGAATAAGAAAATTTAAAAGCTCTGAAAATATAGCGTTAAACGTTGCAAACACGCGTCCAATGCCTTCAGGAAGGATTAATCCCATTAATATTCCTAGAACAATGGCCAACACCACCTGAAATAAGAGGTTGTTTAATAGATTTTTCATTCGCGAAAATAGGAATAATATTAATTTTATAAAAATGCCGTATCTTTGCAGCGTGATTGACAAAAGTAAATTAATCGACATCCGTAGTTTGACATTAGATCAACTAAAAGAAAAGCTTATCCAAATGGGAGAGCAAGGTTTTCGTGCAAAACAAATCTATGAATGGCTATGGGTGAAGTCATGTACAGATTTTGATGAAATGAGCAATTTAAAGATCTCCTTAAGAGATACCTTAAAAGCGAATTTCTGCATCCATGCTGTACAAGTGAAAAACTCCCAAATTTCTAATGATAGAACCATTAAGTCAAGTTTTACACTGTACGATGGAAATATTATTGAAGGAGTATTGATTCCAGCACCGGAGCGTATGACCGCTTGTGTATCCTCACAAGTAGGCTGTAGCTTAACCTGCAAGTTCTGTGCTACAGGATATATGGACCGCAAGCGTAATCTAAATGCGGATGAGATCTATGATCAGGTGGTCTTAATCGCCAAACAGGCAGAAAGCCATTATCAACAGCCGCTAACCAATATTGTATACATGGGTATGGGTGAGCCCCTACTAAACTATTCGGGCATGATGAAATCTATTGAGCGCATCACAGCGCCTGATGGATTGAATATGGCTGCTAAGCGTATTACTGTATCAACGGCTGGTATCGCGAAGATGATTAAGAAGCTCGGTGATGATCAAGTACGCTTTAACTTAGCGCTTTCGCTGCATGCCGCAAATGATAAGAAACGTAATGAGATTATGCCTATCAATGAGCAGAATTCTTTACAAGCACTTTCAGAAGCCCTAAAGTACTTCTATGCAAAGACTAAGAGCCCGATAACCTTTGAATATATTGTCTTCAATAACTTCAATGACGATTTAGAAGATGCCCGGGAGCTAGCAAGATTCTGTAAACATGTGCCTTGTAAGGTGAATATCATTGAATACAATCCAATTGCTTTAGCAGACTTCTTAAATGCGGATGCTGATAAGATTGAAATTTTCGCAAACTACCTAAAGAGTCAAGGCGTTGTTACAAATGTACGCCGCTCACGCGGTAAAGATATTGATGCTGCCTGTGGACAGCTAGCTATTAAAGAAAAAGAAACTGCTGAATAAGCACATGCCCTGATTTATCCGTATTTTTAAGTATGGATAAATCAGCTGGCTATATCCCTATCGTTTCGGATTTTATTGAATTTTTCTTTCCCTCCCTTTGTGAGCTCTGCGATGAGCCCCTATTGCCAATGGAAAGACATCTCTGCATAAGCTGCTTACATGCGCTTCCTCGCACGCGATTCAAAGGTAGCTTCAGAAATTTAACCGCTTCCCGATTGGGCGGAAAAGTACCCTTTATTTTTGCTAGCTCCTACCTTTTCCTCCTTGACAACAGCCCATCGTCGCGTTTAATACAACAAATTAAATATGGTTTTGCGCCAGCTGTTGGAAAATATTTAGCGCAGCTATTTGCCAAAGATTTTCAGGAAAATACAGCCATATCATCGATCGATATAATTTTTCCTATACCCTTACATCCGCAGAAATTAAGAGATAGAGGCTATAATCAGTCTAGCTATATTGCTCAGGGCATAGCCGATATCGTGCAGATACCTGTCAATGATCACGCTTTAAGACGACGATCAGCAGTACGCAGTCAGACAGATCAGGAACGCTTAGCACGCTTCGAGAATCAGCAACATACCTTCTACATGTCCGAGAGGAATCAAGCCCTCTTCCATGACAAACACATCCTCCTCGTAGATGATGTATTGACGACTGGAGCTACCATCAGAGCGGCGGCATCCTACCTAATTAAGCATTGTAACGCAAGAATCTCTGTCTTAACGCTATTTATAGCTTAAAGTCCGTGGTTGCCGGTAAAGCATAAGAAAGGCAAATGAACCCATTCCTGTGCCTACTAAATCGGCGAATAAATCCCATAAATCTGCCGAGCGATCTGTGAAAATATATTTTTGAATGCCCTCTGTAAATAAGCCAAAGAGAATAGAAAAAGCTACCACCAATACAATGGACCAAAATTTTGACATGCGATTCCCAAAGTAATAGCCATTCCCAAAATACATCAACGTCGAAAAAACGAAAAAGAATCCCGTATGTGCCAATTTATCCATTCCCTCAAAGTGTGGCGTACCGTTAAAACTTTTCTGAGGCATCGCACAAAGTGTGATCACTATAATCGCCCATAAGGTGACGAGAAAATACCCTTTTATAAAATTTATCATTGTAATTGTTTCTGGCTAATTGCTGAATTCAAAAGTCCAATTTATTGTCTGTAAATAAAAATATATCTGCTTTTAAATATAACATAATTTTTTTATAAATTTTATTTCGCTGATTTACAGTTATTTGTAAAAAATAATAAATTATTATAGTACTATGTATTGCATAGTACAATCTAAAACATATATCTTTGTATTGTTATGATCGCTGAAAATACACAAACACAAATGCGTAAAGGGATCTTAGAATATTGTATTCTATCCATTATCTCCCGAGGGGAGATTTACGCTTCAGATATCATCAGTGAATTAAAAAAAGCCCAGTTATTAGTTGTTGAAGGAACATTATACCCTTTATTAACCAGGCTTAAAAATAATGGTTTACTGAGCTACATCTGGAAAGAGTCTACATCAGGACCTCCACGTAAGTATTATGAAATTACGCAAGAAGGCCTCGACGTATTAGAGAAATTGGATATTACTTGGCGCGAATTAAATTTCGCCGTAGAGATATCCTTAGCAGGTAGAAAATCAACTGACATTAAAAACTAATTATTATGAACAAAACAATCATTATCAATATAAACAGTATCGTATTTCATATCGAGGAAGACGCATATGATATGCTACGCACCTATATGATTGATATAAAGAAGCATTTTGGTCATTCTGTAGATTCTAAAGAAATTCTCTTAGATATCGAAAACCGCATCGCTGAAATGTTCACAGACAAAATTCAGTCCGGGAAGAAAGAAGTGATTAATAGCCAGGATGTTGAGGAAGTGATTACACAGATGGGACGTGTATCAGACTTTGAAATGGATGAGGATACTGCTGGAGCTCAGGCGGAACAAGCTGCTGCTGCAGACACGACCTTTCAAGTAGGCAAGAAATTAATGCGTGATTCGGATGATAAAGTATTAGGCGGTGTATGTGCCGGCTTAGGTCACTACTTCGGTATCGAATCGCGTTGGGTAAGACTCTTATTTGCGCTATTATTCTTATTCGCAGGTACAGGTATCCTTTTCTATGTTATCCTTTGGATTATTATGCCTTTAGCGGTAACGCGTGTAGATAAAATGGAAATGCGCGGTGAAGCTCCAAATATTCAAAATTTTAAAAAGAACTTTGAAGAAGAAATGGGCTCCATCCGTGAAAATTTTTCGGGAGCTGGCGCAAATGTTAACCGAGGGGTGCGTTCAGCGGGGAATGTAATAGGAAATATCCTTATTGTCTTTGTAAAGATTATCGGTTTACTATTTGCATTTTCTATCGGATTGACACTCTTAGGTCTATTAATCGCTGTTATCGTTATGGCCTTGGGAGTTTCAAGCATTAATAATGATGGAATAATTGAAGGCTTCAATTTCATCAGCCAAAAAGATACACCTTGGGCTTTTATAGCTGCCGGATTATCTACTGCTATTCCGTTAATAGGTATTTTCTATTTGATTATCAGAATCCTATTCAACAGACGCCCGATGAATAATTACTTGGCGGTCGGACTGTTAGTAATCTTCTTAGTTAGTGCTGGAGCATCCACCTATTATACAGCTGAAGTAGCGCGCGACTTTAAAGAAAGAAGCATTATTACGCAAGAGCAAGCTATTGGTGAGTTTGACACCTACTATTTACGCTTAAATAATTCCCGTGAGATTAAGGTTTCGGATAACGTAGATAAGAAAAATACCATCCGTCTTAATTTTAAGAACAATGATCTTATGAAAGTACGTATGGATGATATATCTATTAACTTCGAGCAGATAGATTCCTTGGCAAAGCCTTATATCAAGTATGAATATGCAGCGAAAGGGAAAAACTATAAGGTGGCAACTTTACGTGCTTCAAACATCGATTATAAAACTGCTATAGATAGTAATCAAATAGCCTTCGATAGCCACTTCGACTTATTAAATGAGGAGCTTTACCGCGACCAAGAGGTCACAATCACCTTATTTATCCCTGTAGGAAAGAAAATAGTATTGGACAACAGCATCCGTTGGAAAGTTAGAAATGTTCCTTTTGACACCTGTTACCCTGAGGACTCTTATGACATTAAGCAAACAGTATGGAAGATGACTGAACGCGGTATTAACTGTGCTATTATGCCGGTAGTCTTAGATGAAGAAATCGAGGAAACGGAGACGGGCGATGTCATTATTTCTGAACACAACGATACGCGCATTAAAATTGATTCCAGTGGAATCTCCATACAGACGAATAAAAATAAATAATCAACTGTCAATCAACAGATAACTAATCCTAAAAATTCTTAACGAGGGAGGCCTAATTCCCTCGTTAAAGAACAATCATTACTTTTTATTATGAAAAACAATATTACTAAATTTTTAGTGACTGGCATGCTATTGCTTATAAATTTTACCGGCTGGGCGCAGGAAAAGTTTTTAAAAGGTCAGATCCAAGACCTTCAAGGGACCGCAATATCGCATGCCACGGTAACCTTAGTAGGCGCTACAAACCAGGTAAGCTATAAATCGAGTGTCGCTGATGAACAAGGCGTTTATAAATGGGACAATATTAAACCAGGAAACTATTATATTGAGGCTAAAAGCATTGGTTATGAAACCCTACGAACGGAAGTATTGCAACTCAATGATAAAAGTATATCCTTACCGACAGTACAATTAAAAGCTGCAGCAACAAAACTGGCGGAAGTTGCCATACAAGGGAAAAAACCACTTATTCAACGTAAAGCCGATATGCTGGTCGTCAATGTGGAAGATTCCCCCCTAGCTGCAGGAAGTAACGCCTTAGAAATATTGAAGCAAGCTCCAGGTGTATCTGTCGATAATAATGAAAATATTAATCTAATGGGACAGGCAGGCGTTAACGTTTTAATAAATGGAAAACAGACCTACTTATCTGCGGAGCAGCTAAATACCCTCCTGAAGACGACAGATGGCAACGCCATAAAATCAGTAGAGATTATCACCAGCCCTTCATCGAAATATGACGCCACAGGAACAGCTGGTATCATAAATATTGTGCTAAAGAAAAATAAAATTAGTGGCACCAATGGTACTTTTAATGTTACAGCAGCGAAGAGTTTGAAATATCGTGGCAACAGCTCCGTATCCTTAAACCATAAGTCTGAGAAGACCTCCTATTTCATGAACTACTCCTTTGATAAATACAATGCTAAACATGACTTATCATTTATCAGAAATATCCCTAAAGCGTCAGGCAATAACACGATATTCAATGCTGTAAGTGACCGTAATCCCGATGAGCACACACATTCCTTCCGTGCAGGAGCAGACCACAATACCTCGGAGAGAAATACCATCGGATTTGTCGTTGGAGGATCATTCAATAAAGAGAAAAATTACAATAGCACGCTGACAAACATTTTCACGAAACCTTCAGCGCTAGACTCCACCACAAACTCTGTGAGCGATTTTAGGGGTTCTTTTAATAATATTACGGTGAATCTAAATGACCAATTTAATATCGACAGCAATGGTCGGAAATTAAATGTAGACTTAGATTATAACCGCTATAAGAATACGCGCCATACAGATTATAATAACAGCACCTTTCTACCCAATAATAGCCTCCTTGGAGCGCCTGAACTGCTCTACTCGGATATGCCGACGACGATTGCTATTTATGTCGGGAAAATAGATTATACACACCCGCTGTCAAAAAAATCAAAACTTGAAGGTGGTTTAAAATATGCGGTCGTCAATACGGACAACAACTTATCATTTTTTGAGAAAGTTGCTGACTCCTGGGAGGATATTGTAAACAGGACGAACCACTTTGTCTACAAGGAAAAGGTTGCTGCAGCATATGCTTCCTACAGCAATCAGCTTGGAAAATGGGGAATTAATGCGGGCCTACGTACAGAGTACACCTTTTCTAAGGGTACAAACTTAACGATAAATAATACGGTAAAACGCAACTATATAGACCTCTTCCCTACGGCTTCGGTAAACTTTACGCCTACGGAAAAGCATGCATTTTCAATTGCCTATTCCAAGCGTATTGGAAGACCTGATTACACCAACTTAAATCCTTTTGAAAGCTATATTGATAAGTATACAGTGCAGCGCGGCAACCCTTATTTAAATCCACAATATACCAATGCTTACGACTTCAACTACACCCTTGATCAGCGGTACAACTTCTCCTTAGGCTATAAAAAGACGAATAACGAAATTTCGGAAACCATGGGACAGGATAATTTAACCAACCTAACATGGATCACAAAAGCGAATATGGCAACTACGCAAATAGCCTACTTAGACTTCTCAGCGCCAATAAATTTCACTAAGAAATATTCCGCCTTTATAAATGCAACCGGAGTATATGTTCATTTCAATGGTCTTCTGTCTGGCGAGCGCTATAACTCGGGATCTACGCTGCTCCAAGGGCAGTTTAATCAAAACTATAAGATCACTGACGCCACAGCAGTACACGTCAATGTGCGCTATAATTCTGCCATGAGATACAGCATCTACGAATTACATAGCAAGTACGCTGTAGACTTAGGTGCAAGTCATACTTTTAAAGACAAGCGCTCCACATTGAAGTTAGGGGTATCGGATATCTTTAAGACCTATACCAATAACCTAGAAGTAAATTTTGGGGATATTAAATCAGATATCAAGCAGTACTACGATTCACGTATGCTAAGGTTAACGTATACCTATAAATTTGGAAACTTAAGTATTAAAGTTAAAAATAAGAACGCAAGTTCAGAAGAGACTAATCGGGTTAGTAAGTAAATCGTGATTAGAAAAAAAGCCGCTTTACAAATGTAAAGCGGCTTAATTAGTTATTTCTTATTTAAGAAAGGAATTTTATCTTTTATCTTTTCAAAGATAGATTTTTCCGCCATACCATAACCGTAGCCATAGCCATAACCATAGCCATAGCCTTTCGCAAAGTCAACGTCATTAATGACGACAGCCATATTCTTCAATTTCTGCGTTTCATACATTTCCTTCGGAATGTCCAGTAAACGTTTATCTAAGTAATTGGCACGTGCTACATACATGGTTAGATCTGCTGCTTCGGCAATTAATAAGGTATCTGTAACTAAACCTACAGGAGCGGTATCAACAATAATATAATCATAGCGTTGTTTTCCATATTTTATAATGTCCATAAAATGGCCATTTGTCAATAACTCTGCAGGATTAGGAGCGATATACCCCGAATACATAATATCAAATCGATACTTCGAAGGCTCCTTAATAATTAGGCTATCTATAGGAATAGATGGATCTACTAAATATTGAGTGATACCAATATTTGTATGCTGTAGATGCGATAAACCGAGGTAATCTAATACTTTTGGAGAGCGTATATCAGCGCCAATAAGGAGTACATTCTCACCAGACATACTTAGTATACGAGCAAGATTTGTAGAAACGAATGATTTACCCTCGCCTGATGTCGTCGATGTCACGAAAATTACTTTTGAGGTAGATTTATCTGCCCCTAACATAAATCGAATATTTGTACGCAAAATACGGAATGCTTCAGCCAATGATGAACGATCATTTTCATGAATTTCCTTATCTTCAGATGATGGTATTTCACCAAGTATTGGCGCTTTGAATCTTGCTTCAATATCTAGTTTAGACTGCACCTTATTGTCTAATAAGAATTTGACATATAAGATTGCTAAAGGTAATATAGCACCAAGGATTAAACAACCCAATAGGATAATAGATTTCTTCGGTGCTACAGGTGTTTTAGAACCATAGGCCTCATCAATTACTTTTAATACTTGTGGAGATGCAGCAGCTTTAATTTCAGACTCCTCTTTCTTTTGTAACAAGAAAAGGTAAAAATTCTCTAAAATTTGCTGTTGACGTGAAATATTTCTAAAGCCACGCTCTTGTTTAGGAAGTGACGATAATTTGTTTGATAAAGAAGACCCTTGACCTTGAATAGAATTCAACGATAATTCTACTGTACGTTTTGAGTTTCTTAAAGAAGTTTTCAAAGACCGATTTAAATCGTCAATACTTTGATCTAAAGTTCTGACAACTGGGTTTTCTACCGTTGAGCTTTTTAATAGATCTTGACGCTCTAACACAAGTTCATTGTATTTAGAAATTGCTCCAGCAATGGTAGCATCTGTTAAACCAATATTTGATGGCAATAGTTGTTTAGAATTTCCTTCTACCGCTTCATTCATATAGGTAATTAACTTCAACTGAGTGCTGTATTCAAGCACTTTCTTATCATTTTCAAGATCAGACTGCATCATTAGACGACCTTCAGATTCTAAGTCAGTTAATTGATTGGCAACCTTATAATCTTCTAAATCTCTATCAGCTCCTTTCAAATCCTTTGATAGTAATACTAGGCGATCAGATATAAATTCGGAGGTTTTTTTAGTTAATAAGTTATTGTCATCTACTAAATCGGTATTATAAACGTTTACTAATTCATTTATAAATAATCTCGACCTTTCTATCACATTATCCGTTAATGAAATATTAACGATAAAGGACATTTTCTCCTTGTTAGGAGTAATTTGTATACGTTGAATATATTTATCGACTGTCGACTCAATTGGATTAATAATAATATCAAATTCTGAATCTAAATAATTATCTAGTTTAAATTGAGGAATTAAAAGAAATGATCTATTTCCAATTTGTGTCTTTTGACCAAATCTACCATCAGTAGAATTTTGAGAGTTTCGAATTTTAAATTCAGTTTTAGAAACAATTTCTACATGATAATTAGCAAGTAAACTATCTGAAATATTCCTATTATCTAATGAAATAAATTTTATAGGACTTTCATTTAATAATAACTCAGACTTTTTCACCTTACCTTTTACAAAGTATCTAATGTTAAAATCATATTTACGAATAACTTTAGAGATTAATCTACGTGATTTTAAAACATCAATTTGATCAGACACAAAGGAAGAGGAGGAACTCCCTCCTACGGACATCAAGTCTGAAATACCGGCTAATTCCGAAGACATTCCGGACTCCTTATCTATTAATAAAATTTTAGAAGACACAGAATAAGAATTCTCAGCATATCGTAAATATATAAAGCCAGAAAACAAACAAATAAAAATGGAAAAAACAAACCACTTCCAGTAATAAAAATATTGTTCAAAAATTTGTGTTAAATTTAAACCATCTTCATTGGAAAGATTTTCTTTATTATCAATCATAAGAAATTTATCGAGTTAATACGGATATTACTGTTATTAATAAACCTGCAACAGAGACAATAATATTTGTATTTTGACCTAGTCCAGAATTTCTAACTTGTGTTTTATTTGGTTCGACGTAAACCATATCATTTTGTACCAAGTAATAAACAGGTGAATTTAGGGACGCCTCTTGTGTTAAATCAATTCTATGCATCTCTTTCTTTCCGTCAATTTCTCGAACTACTAAGACATTAGATCTTTTCGCTTTCAAAGTTAAATCACCGGCCATACCTAATGCTTCCATTATAGTAATACGATCCGAAGTTAAGCTGAAAGTACCAGGTTTTGCAACCTCTCCAACTACAGTAACTTTAAAATTTGCAATAGTAATGTTTACTGTAGGCTGAACAACATACTTGTTCAATAATTCACGCATTTTATCCACTAGCTCCATACGAGTCAAACCTGTAACTTTAATTTTACCTAAGATAGGATAGTCAATAAAACCAGCTTCATCAACGTAATATGTAGGTTTAAAAGAATTATCTGTTGAGTTTGCAATTTGCTGATTAACGGCTTGCTGATTGAAAGATTGCAAAGCCTTAGGATCTGCTGCAGAAACAATAATTACAAGTGCATCATTAATTTGAATTTTGGGTCTAAAATTTTCAAATACAGTATTTAACTCTGTTTCGTCAGGCTGAAAATATACGACATCCTTCCTTGATGCACAAGATGTCGCTATTAATAAAATGGCTAAAAAAAAGCCTATATAATGCCGATTATTTATATAAAACATAAAACTTAAGTGATAACTGTTAATAAAAGCGAAGATACTAATTTTAGGTTGAAAAAATAACGAGTTATTTGAAAATTGAAAAACACATCTTATTCAAGATACGGTAGAAAAAATTCATTTAGGCACAATTATTGTATCTAAATTACTAAACAAAAGTATTTTAATTTTTAAATTAAAATTATTAATCAAAAATAAATGAATTTTTTATCAAAAATTTTTAGCAGAAAATCTAAAAATAATCAAGGCATTTCAGGAGGTTTAGAATTTTTGGAAATTGATATGCATAATCATATTCTTCCAGGTATTGACGATGGAGCTAAATCAGTAGAAGACTCTACAAATTTGATTTTAGGACTTAAAAATTTAGGTATCAAAAATTTTATATGTACTCCACATATTATGGATTTGGTACATCCAAATAATAATGACATAATTGCAAAATCATATAATCAATTAATTGATCACTTATTAAATCAAGATATTTCAACAAAAGGTATTTCATATTCTGCGGAATATATGATTGACGAGGGTTTAACGTCCATTATTCAATCCAATTCATTAATTCCAATGCCCAACAACTATGTACTCATAGAGATGTCTTATTTATCAGAATCTAAATCTTTATTCAAGACTATTATGGACATACAGTCTTTAGGATATAAACCTATATTGGCACATCCTGAAAGATATAATTATTATCATAATAACTTTAATATTTACAAACAAATAAAAGATGCGGGATGTGATTTACAACTTAATTTATTATCAATTTCTTCTTATTATGGGATTTCTGTTAAAACATCAGCATTAGCATTAATAAAATCTGGCATGTATGATTTCGTTGGTACTGATACTCACCATGAAAGACATCTCAATGCACTAAATGATGTTGTAAAAAAATATCCCATCAAAAAACTTTTAGATACTTGTAATATCAAGAATCAAGATTTAATTAATACTAATTTTGGTAATGAGAGACTCGCTATCGTTGGCTAATTAAACTGATTTTAGGCAAAAAAATCACAATGATATATAATTCAAAATCATACATCATTGTGATTTTTTTATGAGTAATTATTTAGAGAGTACCTCAAATAAAGCTTCTTCAATACGATTTCTGTCACTATCCGTTAAGTTGGATCCAGAAGGAAGGCACAGACCTGTATTAAATAAATCCTCAGAATTATTAGTACCGTAATATGGACTTGTAGCGAATACAGGTTGTAGATGCATTGGCTTCCATATAGGTCTGCATTCTATATTCTTGGACGCAAGATAAAGTCTTAATTTTTCAGGAGATATTTTACAAATTTCAGGATTAAGCGTTATAGCTGTTAACCAATGGTTAGAATAAAAGTCCGCATTCGGTGCCGCGTGTAAATTTACACCTTCAATTTTAGAAAATATTCTTGAATAAAATTGAAACATCTCCCTACGGCTGTCAATTCTATTAACTAAAACTTCCATTTGACCACGTCCAATACCTGCTGAAACATTGGACATTCTATAATTATACCCAATTTCAGAGTGTTGATAATGCGGCGCTTCATCTCTAGCCTGTGTAGATAAAAATATTGTTTTATTTTTATCTAGTTGATTAGTGCACACCAACGCGCCACCACCAGATGTAGTAATAATTTTATTTCCATTAAAACTTAAAACACCAAACCTACCAAATGTACCACATAATTTTCCTTTATAATTTGAACCCAAGGCTTCTGCGGCATCCTCTATCACAGGTATATTGTATTTTGAAGCTATCGAACATAATTCATCCATTTTTGCTGGCATACCATATAGATGAACAACAATTATAGCTTTAACTCTCTTTCCAAGTTTTAGTCGTTCAAGAATAGCTGTCTCTAATGCTTCAGGACACATATTCCAGGTTTCAAATTCAGAATCTACAAAAACAGGTGTTGCTCCTAAATAAGCTATAGGATTAGCAGATGCAGAAAATGTTAAAGATTGACAAATAACTTCATCTCCAAATTTAACGTCACATTGTATCAATGCTAAATGTAATGCTGCAGTTCCCGAAGATAAAGCCGCAACTTCAACATCGTTATTCAAAAATACTTTTAAATCGTTTTCAAAACCATCTACATTCGGCCCTAAAGGCGCCACCCAATTAGCTTCAAACGCTTCATTAATATAGTTTAATTCATTACCTCCCATATGAGGAGATGATAACCAAATCTTATTATTCATATTCTTTATAATTAAATTTTTTTACTCGGATTCCCTACTACTTTTGTACCATCAGGTACGTCTCGAATTACTACAGCTCCTGCACCAACAATACAGTTACGACCAACACTCACGCCTTGAATTATACAACATCCAATTCCTAAGTGAGTACATTCACCTACTTTAACATTACCCGCAATTGCAACATTTGGGGATACATGAACATAATCCTCAATGATACAATCGTGGTCAATAGATGAATTTGTATTTAAAATTACATGTCTACCTATAATTACAGAAGAATTTACTGTAACTCCTGCCATGATCACTGTACCTTCATTAACTAAACATCTTTTAGAAATATTAGCTGATGGATGTATTAAGGTTGGAAACGTCCCAGACAGCTTGTTAGCAATTTTTTTTCTAATAGAATTGTCACCTATAGCTATTATCCATTCCTCATTTCTATAAGAGTTATTTGAAGAATATATAGGGTAATTAAAAAGAAATTTATTTTCTGCATAATCATCAACAAATCCTTCAATATTTAATTTTAATACTTCAGCTATTTCTAAGACAACTTTAGCGTGCCCACCAGAACCGTATAAATATAATCCCATCTATTTAATTTTCGTCACCTCTGAAAGGCTCAATAGTTACATGATCTTTACTAGATATTCCTTCTCGAATAAATACCTTTTTGATTGTCATAAAGAATATTTTTGTATCTAATAATAGGGATATATTATCTACATAATATACATCTAATATAAATTTCATTTTCCAAGTAATTGCATTTCGACCATTAACCTGCGCCCAACCTGTAATTCCTGGACGAACTTCATGCCTACGGGCTTGATCACTGTTGTAAATATCTAAATAACTTACAAGTAATGGTCGAGGGCCAATTATAGACATATGTCCTAGCAATACATTGAATAGCTGTGGAATTTCATCTAATGAAGTTTTCCGTACAAAAGAGCCTATACTAGTTAAACGCTCTGAATCAGGCAACAGCTCTCCAGAACTATCAACTTTATCGTTCATAGTCTTAAATTTTATAATCTTGAAAATGACCCCATTAAGTCCAGGCCTAGATTGAAAAAAAAAGGGCTTACCACTATTAGCAAAAGATAATCCTATTGTTACAACAATAAAAATTGGACTCAAAATTATTATCCCAACAAGTGATATTATAATATCAAATATTCTCTTAAAATAATTTCTATACATTAAACTTATTTTTAATTCTATTTATAATACTTAGATATTTACTAGAAGCAATTGTTAAAGAATAATTTTTAACAGCAATATCACGAGCGTTTAGACCCATTTGATAAATCTTCGAACTATCATTAACAAAATTAACAAATTCTAAAATATTAACCTTTTCAATATCAGGATTTAAAGTAAATCCAATATTTTCTTTTATTATCACTTCGGACTGCCATCCAAAATGATTAATAACAATTGGTTTACCTGCAGCTAAGGAATCGAAAAATTTATTAGCAGAATTTGCCCATAACTCTTCAATTGGAGCGACAAAAGAACTCCCGCATGTTACTTCGCTGTAAACTTTAGGGAGATCACTTTTGCTTACAGAAGCTATAAAAAATAAATTTTTATTAAAAATATTTAGAGCCTTTGATTTTTCAATTAAACGATCTTTTTCCGACCCCTCACCAACAAGGATAAATATTAAATCTGGATCAATCTCAAAAGTTTTTTCTGCCAAATTTAGTATGTAATCTATATTATTCACTTTACCAAATGTACCAGCATACAAAATGGATCTTTTCGGATTAAAACCAAGAGCATTAAATAAATATTTATTCTGATAATTTATATTAAACCTATCAATTTCCGATATATTTTCAATTACAACTTCCGCTTTCGTAGAAAATTCTGGATATCTAGAAATTATTGAACTCTTCATGTCCCTAGATAAAGGCACAATAGAATCAGAATATTTATATAATAAATATTCTAGCTTTAATAAAAGCTTTATTATTACTTTATTTTTAACAGCGCCAATAGCGACTACAGCTTCGGGCCACACATCTCTAACCTCAAATATAAAAGGTGATCTATGAATAATTTTTTTTATTAAAGCTGGAATCCCAATTGTTAATGGTGTAGAAGTTGCTAATACCAAATCTGTCTTTATAGAAAGTAATTTAATGGTTGAGAAAAATAAAAACGATATAAATACAAAAATCCTTTTTAGATAAGAAAAAGAATTATCATATGGAAGATACAAATAATGAATTTTAATTCCATCAAGATCTTCAATACGCCAATTCTTTCCATTAAATCCGAAATTGTTTGATGTCGTTGTTATTACTTCAACTTCGAATCCATTATTAACAAAAGATTTTGATAAATCATAAGATCTTGTCCCACCATTTTCATTTGGCTGCTTAAAATACTGATGCAGGTATACTATCTTCATAAATTAATTATTTTAAGCAATTCTTTAATATTTGTATTAACGGAAAACAATCTTGTTGCAACATCATATGAATTTTTGGACATTTCAACATAATTCAATTCATTGTCAATAAATTGCTCTATACCCGTTGACATTTTAAAAATGTCATTATAAAAAACACTACCAATTTTATATTCTGTAATAAGATTATCTGGATTTGAGTTTAAAGAAAAAACAGGTACACCTACTAACCACGATTGCACCATAACGTTTGAAAAACCTTCAGAAACGCTGGTATTAATTGTTAAAAAAGACTTAGATAATTCTTGATTTACAATTGTATTACTTTGTTCTCCTAAATATTTAAGGTTAGTCATTTGATTAATTCTATTCTGTAAGAAGTTGCCATATTCACCAGCCTCAATTCTACCAATTATAACAAAAGATAATGAACTATTATTTTTAAAATTATCAGCAAGGTCTAAAAAAACATCTAACTGCTTAACTTTTCGAGAACTTCCAATCCAAATAATTTGTTTTGAGGATTCATGGTACTTAATTGATGGATTTAAAACATGATCAATTACTGGGTGCATATTATAAATATGATGAATTACTTTAGGATCAACCTGATTTTCAATTAAAAGACCTTTCTGTTCACTATTTTGTACAATAAAATCAATTTTACTAGATTTAATCTTCGAAAACATAATTTTTTTTGTTAATGATTTAATATTTAAACCACTAAAAATCAAACTATACTTATCGGCAATATGCAAAATATACTTAAATCCAAGTTTCTTTTGAAAAAGAGATAAATAAAATGAAAATGGATTTAGTATCCTCTGATAGACAATATTTGGTGACTCTTTTTTTAAAATACTTAATATCTTTCTAGAAATTGGAAGGTATAAAGATAATTTATTTAAGCGCGCAATAGATTTATTATAAGCAACATGATATACTTTAATATTATCTCGTACTTCTATTTTATCATAATCAGAAGTTCCTATCGAGATATAAAACAATTCAAAGTCAATTTTTAACTCATCAGCAATAATTTTTGATTGATACTCAGCTCCGCCTACTACATCAGGATAAAAGCCAACAAAAACACATATTTTACGCATTTTTTAATAATTTAAAATTTTTAATAGAAATTAAGATGAAAAAATAAATTACAATACTTTCTCTAAATAAAATTGTGATACTCGACCGGCCTATATATATTGATTTAGTAAGAAAAACAAAGAATAAGATCCAAATAAAAAGATGAGGTAATTTTTGTTGAAAAGTAGAGTTTTCGATATATCTACACCAAAATCCAAAAATAAAAAAACAACAAACTACACCAATCATTCCAAAATCAAGATAAAAATCTGCTAAACATGACGTTCCTAAACCATGTGAAGGATTATCACCAAAAATATGATGTGTTAAAATATCAGCTGAAATTAAATCTTTACCTTCCAAACCGGTTATACCCCTTACAATAGATCCTATTCCAGGAAAAATAGCGATTAACTGATTCAATTGAACAATACCGTACTTAAATCCAAAATGATCGGTATAATCAACTGCAGCATGTACTGTTCTAACAGAAATTGCTAACTCATGCGTCGTAGGTGAAAATGAACCCGAATTTTCAAAAGATAACTTATTTATTTTTGCTTGATTATATTTTTCAATAAAACTACCCTCATTTTGAAAACTTCTAATTTGACCAAGAAGTGTTATAAAAAATGCTGCTGAAAATATCCCCAAAACATAATATTTAATTTTCAATTTCTTATTTTGGGAAAACAAATACGTACTTAAATACAATAAACCCAATTGAATAATTGGCCCCCTATCTCCAGAAGTTAATACAAGTATTAAATAAGTTGCAACAATCAGATTAAATAAAAATCCTAAATTTTTAACATAGTCCATAAAACTACTTTTTAAAATTTTCATTTTTAAAAAATAAGATTTAACTATCATGTATGCAAAAATTCCATAGACAAAATATGTCTGAAAATAGGTTGCTAATGATCCTAGTTCAACAGTTCCATAACCCCCAAAGAAATAAGCTTTATTAGCCGTTCCAATAAATAACACGAAAGTGGATACGACTATTAATAGCAATGGTATTCTATTAAATCTAGAATTGTTAGATAATCTATAGCTTGGTATAATTCCTCCCTTCATCAATGAAAAAGTATAACCTAGATTAAAACAGATCAATCCAATAGAGGATAATATCGCGGTTCTATTTACAACATTGTTAAACAATAAATAGTCTCCCCGAAACTTATTGTAATTTCCAAGTATATAATCCATATATATTTGAAAGTGAACAATTAAATATCCTAAAATAAATAAGTAACTAATTCTAAGTAGCTGTTCCTTTGCCAAAGCATTAGGTTCGTAAAAACCAAAAAAAAGTATAGTGCTTACTAGAACGGAAATTATTGAGATAATTAAAGAAAATTCTGACAAAGGAATATCTACAACAATCAATCTGAAAATTTGAAAAATTAACAGAAAGAATTGCATAATGAAAATGAAATGATTTCTTTGTATACCCATAATAATTTTAATATTTTGATAACAGTTATTAACTTTAAACCTTATTTTTCAAGTGTTTAAAATAATTTATATAAAGAACTATCGATGTACAAATGGTCGCTATTAAAATTGTCAAAATTGAATTAATTAAATCCAGTTTAAAAATTTCTTTTACACTTATAATAGTTGAAAATAAGAATAATGAAATAGTAAAATTAATGATCTCAAGTTTTGAATATAGATTTAAATATTTCTTACTATAAATACAATTGATTCCATAGCTCAAAAAAGATGTTACTACTAAACCATACATCAATTTCTCGTAACTTTTAAAATAAATTCCGAATCCAATACTAATTGTTTGTAATATTTTCTTTAATACCTCTAACCAAAGTATTACATTGGTTTTATCGAAAACTTTAAAACTGACCCTATTATATTGCTCTAAAATATAAAAATATGAGAAAACGCTTAGACATTTTAAAAAAAAGATCGAATCAATCCACTTTTCACCTAAAATTTTAACTATTATTAAATCAGCAAATAGAAATATGAAAAGGAATATAAATGTCGATGCCCATAAAATGCATACAAAAAACAGATTATAATTTTTTAAATAGAGCTGCTTATCATTTTGATTTTTTGATAAAAAAGAAAATATTAATCCTTGATTTAAAGTATTCATAATACTATTGGGGACTTCTGATAATTTTTTCGCTTGATAAAAATTACCAGAAACAGACATAGCAAAAAATTTAGATAAAATTAAATTATAAATATTATCATAAATCGTATTTATAATGGATGCTATAGTTGTATTAATGCCAAATTTATAAATAGACTTGAAAGATTCACAATCAAATAAAAATGAAATATTATTTTTAGTAACGATGTTTAAAAGTATCGTATTAAAAAATATATTAGAAACCTGCATTATAACCATTGACCAAACGCCGAAATTATAATAGTAAGCAAGTACAAGTCCGATAATACTTGAAAGTGTTATAGAAAAAAACTTTATTTTATTTATTAATTTAAACTTTATATCTACGATGAGTTTTATATTTGGAACAATTTGAAAAGCATTTAATATAATCGCAATTCCTTGAAATTTCAAAATAACTTCTAAAGCATCGTCATTATAAAATTTGCTAATAAATCCTGTGGAAAACCATAGTATCAAATATAGGGCTACACTAATCGACAAGTTAAAAACAAAAACAGTAGAATAATCTTTGGATTCTATTGTACTTTTTCTAATTAATGCACCTCCTAATCCACTTTCTACTAAAACATTTGAAACATTTATAAAAAATAATACAATAGATATTTGTCCAAACTCATTTAATGATAATGTCTTTGCTAAAAGAATATTTGTTACAAATAAAATTATCATAAATGATAATTGACCAAAAATACTCCACAAGGAATTATTAAGTAATTTTTTATAGTTCATCACTTAGTATCACAATTAGATTGCTTTATAGCCATTATAAATATGGTTAAGAGCTTTAATGAATGGCATTTGATTTTTGTATAATTTATGTTTACTGAGAACAAAATAAAAGTTATACAAGTGGCTTAAAACACCATTAAAATAAACTTTTGAAAAAGCTCCCTTAGTTTCAAAGTATTTCTTATCATAACCATTGAACCAGGTAGAATCTGAAAAATCTACTTTACACATAATTGTAGGTACATAGATAATCTTAAGTCCACTATTTAAACAATCTAATAAAAATAAGTTTTCTTCGCCAGCTGAAAATTCAGCTCCAGCTCCAAAGCGTTCATTAAAACGAATTCCTGCATTTACTATTGGATCTCTTTTAAATGAAATCCTCACACTTGACGTTTTTAAAATATCAAATTTATTTAAAATTTTACCTTCAACTCCTAAGGAGTTACATTTTCTAGATTGTGAATTAGTTTCATAATCATATATGATAACATCTGCTGTATGATGTTTTTTAAATAATCCAATTAATTTTTCATGAAATTCTGGAACGAATTCTATATCATCATCTGAAATTACACACACATCACTGTTTGAAAGTCCTAATGCTTTATTCCTACTTTTACTAAGACCCTTTTCATAAAAAGATCTCATAATTGTAAAATCAGTATCGATTGTTAAATTTGCACCCTTTATCTTATCTATTTGATTTATAATTATAGTTTTTTTATCCTTTAAATTGAGATTTTCTAAGAATTTTAAATCATCTCTATACATTGTAGATATTAAAACATCTATGTTCATAAAATTATTTATTTATTAAAGCCATAACAGAATAATACTGAATATTTCTATAAAACTCACTTTCATTTGGAGGGTAAAAACTTGTTAATCTTTGTGCCAAATTTTTATCAAATCGTCCAAGTTTTAAAAATCCATCGACAATCCGACCTTTACTATCTCCTGAACCATCTAAATAATAAGCAGTACTATTATTATCTTTAAGAATTCTAGTAGTAAAAGTTTTAGAAATGCTATTGATCAGATTTAAATCAAAAAAATAACCTCTACTGTAACAGTCTATTATATAACTTACTTCAGCATTAGCGTGGGAAACATCTTGTCCTTGTTTCGTCTTCTTTCTCGCATCCCAAAACGAATTCCAAAAAACGGTCCCATCAGAATTATACTTCAATTGTTTTAAAAACTTGCTATTGAAATTTTTACAAACATTGAGATAGTCATTTTTCCTGGTGATTATATATAAATTAAAACATACATGACTCCAGAGCGCAGACATATTTGTATTTTCTCGATAAATATTCTTATCCCCCCTCTTATGCCATTTTTCAAAAATATTCTTTTCTGAAAAATTTAATACTTGTTTATAGTATGATTTGTATTTTTTATCCAATCCATTATCCTTAATAAGGACTAACTGCGTAGTTACATATCTCCAAAAAAAAGTTTCATATAATGGATACTCTTTACTATCGTTACCTTTATCAGGATGAGATTTATTGACCCAAGTTTTATAATTATCTTTAAACTGACTATTTTTTATTTTAATAGAGGACTGACTATTATTAATAATTGATTTAATAATATCCATTCCCTCTAACAAATATTTTTCGTCTTTAGTCGCTAAATACATATTATTATAGGCGTCTAATGATGCCGATAATTTATATATCGCCCAACTATCATCAGCCAAAATCAGCTTTTTAGTGAAAATTCTATCTTTTGATATTTCGTTGTCAAAAGATGATTTTGCACTAAAAAAAGCTGATTTTTGAGAAAATGAATTAAAAAATATTAGATTAAAATAAATAATCAAAAAGAAATATTTCTTAAAGTTTTCCATCTACATTTTCAAATAATTGACCTTTCACGTCATAAATAATTGCGTTAGATTTTTTTAATGTTGATAAATCAACTTCCAAAAACTCTTTATGAGCAACTCCTAATACGATAGCATCGAATTTTGTTGAAGGTAATTCTGTAGTACTTTCGATACCATATTCATGCGTAACCTCAACTGGATTTGCCCATGGATCATATGTAGTCACTTTAACGCCATAGTCTTCTAATGCAGCAATTACATCAACAATCTTCGTATTACGTACATCTGGACAATTTTCTTTGAAAGTAATTCCCAACATCAAAACTTCAGCACCATTTACATTAATACCTTTTTTAATCATTGTTTTCACAACTTGAGAAGCAACATATTCTCCCATAGAATCATTCAAACGACGACCTGCTAAGATAATTTCTGGATGATATCCATGCTCTTGCGCTTTTTGAGCTAAATAATATGGATCCACACCGATACAGTGACCTCCTACTAATCCTGGTTTGAAAGGTAAAAAGTTCCATTTTGTACCAGCAGCTTCTAATACAGCATGCGTATCAATCTCAAGAATATTAAAAATCTTTGCCAACTCATTAACAAAGGCAATATTGATATCGCGCTGTGAGTTTTCAATAACTTTTGCAGCCTCAGCAACTTTGATAGTTGGCGCCAAATGTGTTCCAGCAATAATTACCGTTTTATAAACAGCGTCTACCTCTTGACCAATCTCAGGTGTTGAACCCGAAGTTACCTTTAATATCTTCTCTACAGTATGTTCTTTATCCCCTGGATTAATGCGTTCTGGAGAATATCCTGCAAAGAAATCAACATTAAATTTCAATCCTGAAACACGTTCCAAAACAGGAATACATTCCTCCTCTGTAACACCTGGATAAACTGTTGACTCATATACAACGATATCACCCTTTTTAAGTACCTTACCTACCGTTTCTGAAGATTTATATAAAGGAGTTAAATCTGGTCTATTATTTTTATCAACAGGAGTTGGAACAGTTACTACATAAAAATTTGCCTCTTCAATATCCGCTAAATCAGAAGATACATATAATCCTGTTTGATTAGAAGAATATGGGTTTTCATCTCTTAATACAGCTTGAAGAATATCATCTTCAACCTCTAATGTCAAATCTTTTCCTTGACGAAGTTCTCCAATTCTTTTTTGATTAATATCAAAACCAATTACTGGATATTTTGTAGCAAAAAGTCTTGCTAAAGGTAAGCCAACATACCCTAGACCGATGACAGCGATTTTTTTCATTATATACTTAAGTTTTTATATTTTTAATTATTTTAAATTTTCCCAATACCATTGTACCGCCTCTTTCAAGCCAGCTTGAATATTATGCGATGGTTCATAACCTAATAAGCTCTTAGCTTTGTCTACAGAAGCTAAAGAATGTGGAATATCTCCAGCACGATTAGGACCATATACAATCTCTACTTGAGCAATCTCAGCATCAAACTCCGCTAAATATTCTTTTAAAAGATTTACTAATTGCGTTAATGTCGTACGATCCCCAACAGCCGTATTATAAACGGTATTAACAGCTGCTACATTTGTTGTAGTCATCGCTAATTCATTCATCTGAATAACGTTGTCTATATATGTGAAATCACGTGAATAGTCTCCTGTACCATTGATAACAGGGCTTTCATGGTTCATAAACTTTTTAACGAACAATGGAATTACGGCAGCATATGCACCATTAGGATCTTGTTTACGCCCAAATACATTGAAGTAACGTAGGCCAATAGTTTCTAAACCATATGTTTTAGAAAAAATCTCAGCATATAGTTCATTCACATATTTCGTAATAGCATATGGAGATAATGGCTTTCCGATTTTATCTTCTACTTTAGGTAATGCTTCAGAATCTCCATAAGTTGAAGAGGAAGCTGCATACATAAATCTCTTTACTCCAGCATCACGAGACGCTACAAGCATATTTAGAAAACCAGAAACATTCACATCATTCGTCGTAATAGGATCATTAATGGAACGTGGAACGGATCCTAAAGCTGCCTGATGCAACACATAATCAATTCCTACCGTTGCACGATGACAATCAGCTAAATTTCTAATATCTCCTTCAATTAAAGTGAAATTAGGGCTATCCATTAAATGTTGAATATTATGTAAATGACCTGTAGCGAAATTATCCAATACAGTAACCTCATGTCCTTTACCTATAAAATATTCCGACAAATTGGAACCTATAAACCCGGCCCCTCCAGTAATTAAAATTTTACTCATTGTTTAAGTTTATGTTTTTAATTTTTATATATTTCAATGATTTTATCAAATGAAGACTCTTTATTTAGGTGTAGAATAACTTTACGGTCTAAGAGTTTTTCAATTTTAGTCCCAAGCTGCAATAAATATGCCTCATTTACGCCTTCTCCGGTAATTAGCACTTCAATCGTATTCGAGTTAATCCCTTGCGCGATATCCCCAACTAAATATATAGATCCTACATCTCCTAGCTTAGCAAGAATATTCTCTACAATCGTGTCAAAACCTATATATTTATGAATAAGTTGTTTTAAGGTTTTAAATAAGGGGTGCGTGGTGTTAGCAGAATAGGTTACTTTATTTTGATTAGCTTCTCTAAATAGGTATCCAGCATCTGTAAGTTGGTTAAGCTCCTTACGGATCGAATTTGTAGACTCATTAAACTCTTCGGCTAATCCACGAAGATGCCCCTTATTAGCTTCAGAAATAAAAAATTTCACTAATAAATTTAGGCGAGTCTTAGAGGTAATTAAAGATTCAAGCATACAATTGTTAACGAGTAACAAAAGTACTCGTTTAGCATTGAAAAAAAGAATAAATTATTGTAAAAATGAGTAATGTCAATTATTTTAATACATTATGAGCAATACGCTTAACATACTCGTAATAATCACCTTTGTGATGTTCTATAGAATCTAAAACAGATTTGGCCGCTACCCAACCTTGATTGATAGCAATCTCTTCTATACAAGCGACTTTTAGGGAAGTGCGCTTTTCAATAACTTTTATAAACTCCGTAGCTTCAGCTAAGGATTCATGTGTTCCCGTATCTAACCATGCATACCCACGCCCCAAAAGCTGCACAGAGAGCTCCCTCGCGGAAAGATAATGCTGATTAACTGAAGTTATCTCCAGCTCTCCACGGGAGGAAGGCTGAACCTGCTGTGCTACATTGACAACGGAATTAGGATAGAAATACAAGCCTACAACAGCATAGGAAGATTGTGGATTCTCAGGCTTCTCTTCAATAGCAATCGCCTCGTTATCAGCATTAAAAGACACAACGCCGTAGCGATTAGGATCATCTACATAGTACCCAAATATTACGGCCTGATCCTTCTCCTCAACCTTTGCCTTAGCAGTTAATAAAACCTGCTGCAAGCCCGCTCCATAGAAGATATTATCCCCCAAAACTAAGCATACGGCATCTGAACCTATAAAATCTGCCCCAATAATAAAAGCCTGCGCTAAGCCATCGGGACTTGGCTGCGCTGCATAAGATAATGATAAGCCCAGCTGTGTGCCATCTCCAAAAAGACGCTGAAAGTTTGGTAAGTCTTGTGGTGTAGAAATAATAAGAATTTCACGTATACCAGCCATCATCAATACCGATAGTGGATAGTAAATCATCGGCTTATCATAAATAGGTAGCAACTGCTTCGAAACCACCTGCGTTAAGGGGTGTAAGCGTGTTCCTGAGCCTCCAGCTAATATAATTCCTTTCATAAACTTCTTATTAATAGCACAAGTTACCTATTATTTCTTAGGGTTTAAAAGCTCAATAATCATTTTCACTAATGACTCCTTCCAATATGGAATGCTAATATCATAAGTATCTTTAATCTTCGTAGTATCTAATAACGAATAAGCAGGTCTTTTTGCTGGCAAGGGATATTCAGACGATGGAATACCATTAATATGGCAGCTTAACCCCAATAAATCACGTATTGCCAAGGCAAATTCATACCATGATATTACCCCTCCATTCGCGTAATGATAAATCCCGGGTACCCACCGATCACGCGACAAAATAGTCAGTATCGCCTGCGCTAAATCATGCGCATAGGTGGGTGAGCCCACCTGATCATTAACAACAGAAATCTCTTCACGCTCGGCCATTAAACGAATCATCGTCTTCACAAAATTCTTCCCATAGGTGGAATAAACCCACGAAGTACGGATAATGATCGCTGAAGGACAGAAGTAGCTGACAGCCTCCTCTCCACGCAGCTTCGAAAGGCCATAATAATTTATTGGATTTGTAGGAGCCTCTTCTGTTAAAGGGATATTCGAACTACCATCAAACACATAATCGGTAGATAAGTAGATAAGCTTACACTTATTTATGGTACAATATTCTGCAATTTGCTCTGTCGCAAGGTGGTTAATGCGATCAGCCTCTACTTGCTCGGTTTCGGCTAGATCTACAGCTGTAAATGCTGCAGCATGAATAATAATTGCAGGCTCATAAACTTTCAGAAAGTCAGCAATAAGAAGTGTTTGATCTAAGGGTAACTCTGCACGCGTTAAAACATATGCTTCATACTCCGACAACCCCGACAACTCCGCCAATAACTCCCTAAACTCAGAACCTACCTGCCCTGAGCCCCCAGTAACTAAAATTCTTCGTTTCATAGTGATGCGCAAAAATCAGCAAAATTTGGCAAGATTGCATCTTTATCGGCAATAATAAATTCGGAGGAAACCATTTTCCAGTCGATATTTAAAGTTGCATCGTTATAAATCACCCCACACTCAGATTCTTTATTGTAAAAGTTATCGCATTTATAGAAAAATTCGGCTTCCTCAGAAAGTACGACAAAGCCATGTAAGAAACCACGAGGAATAAAAAGCTGTAAATTATTTTCTGCGGAAAGTTCGACCGCAACATGCTCCCCAAAAGTTGGAGACCCTGGACGTACATCTACGGCAACATCCAACACTGCCCCCTGAAGCACACGTACAAGCTTCGCCTGTGCATGCGCACCTGCTTGTGCATGCAAGCCCCTTAATACCCCTTTGGTAGAAAAGGATTGGTTATCTTGAACAAAACGGGTCGCGGTATTTGTGACCGCTTGAAAAGTTTGCTCGTTAAAACTTTCAAAGAAATATCCCCGCTTATCCCCAAGCTTTCGAGGCTCCAAAATAAAGCACCCCGATAATTTTGTTTCTGTACTATTCATCTATTTATACTGCGCACTATAGTATGCTTGGTAACTCCCTGAGGTAACATGCTCCAACCATTCGGAGTTGCTTAAATACCAGTCGATCGTTAGGCATAAGCCCTCTTCAAAGGTTACCGAAGGATACCATCCTAATTCTTTATTTATTTTATTAGCGTCAATGGCATAACGCAAGTCATGGCCTGGACGATCTTTTACGTAGGTAATTAACTTTTCTGAACTCCCCACCTCACGACCCAATTTCAAGTCCATCTGCCGACAAAGCTCTTTTACTAAATCTATATTCTGCCACTCATTAAAACCCCCAATATTATAGCTCTCTCCTAAATTCCCTTGATGAAAGACCAAGTCTATCGCCCTAGCATGATCTATGACATATAACCAATCACGCGTATACTTCCCATCACCATAGATTGGAAGAGGCTTATTATGAATAATATTATGAATGCAAAGAGGGATTAATTTCTCAGGAAAATGGTTTGGCCCGTAGTTATTCGAACAATTTGTAATAACAATCGGTAAACCATAGGTGTCAGCATAGGCACGCACAAAATGATCCGAAGAAGCCTTAGATGCTGAATAGGGAGAGTGCGGGTTGTAAGATGTATCCTCTGTAAAGAAACCGGTATCCCCCAAAGCGCCAAACACCTCATCGGTACTTATATGATGGAATAGCTTCCCTTCAAAAGTATCCTTCCAGCATTCCTTAGCTGCATTCAACAGATTTACGGTGCCTATAACATTCGTCATCACGAACGTTAGTGGATTGCTAATAGAGCGGTCTACATGAGATTCCGCAGCCAAATGAATAACTCCATCTGGCATATATTTCGTGAAAATATCCTGCACAGCAGCTGCATCTACAATATCTACTTTCTCAAAAGTGTAGTTTGCAGCAGATTCTATAGCTGTTAGATTCTCTAAATTACCGGCGTAAGTTAAAGCATCAATATTGATAATTCTGTAATTCGGGTATTTTAAAACAAATTCTCGTACCACATGAGAACCAATAAAGCCCGCTCCCCCGGTAATTAAGATTGTCTTTGTCATGCGTAATAATTAAATTGAAACTTATATTAATGGCGATTTATCTTTCTCCAAAGCTTCATATATATGCTTCACATCCTGCGCATTATCTTTATTTAAGATTAATATCGCATCCTCTGTCTCCACAAAAATGGTGTTCTTCAACCCACAAAAAGCAAAGTGCTTTAAGGAATTTCCAATAACCATATTTCCATGCTCATCCACCTTCTTGCCGGAACGTCTCAAGTAATCATAGAGTGATTCAAAAGAGCCCATATCATACCAGGTGAAATCTGAAGGAATAACTTTTATTTTATCGGAACGCTCCATCACTGCGTAGTCAATGGATTTCGAAGGAATCTTCATGGATAAATCGTACTCCAACTTACCGTCCTCTGCCTTCTCAAAGGCCAAGCGTGCCGCAATATAAAGCTCCGGTTCATACTTCTTAAGCTCCGAAAGGTAGACCCCCGCTTTAAAACAGAATATCCCTGAGTTCCATAGAAAATTACCGATTTTTAAAAACCCTATAGCCGTGTCTTTATTAGGCTTCTCACGGAAAGAAAGAACATCATTGCCACTATATTCAATATATCCATAGCCTGTTTCAGGATGCGTAGGAGCAATCCCAAACGTGCAAATAAGATTCTGCTTAGCGAAATTTATACCTGTAGCTATCGTGGCTGCATAGCTGTCCCCAGCATCAATTAAATGATCGGAAGGTGTCACCAACAGGATATCATCTTTGGCATAAGAAAATGCAGCAAATGCAATAGCCGCGGCCGTGTTACGTGGCGTAGCTTCAGTAATTTTTCTAAAATTATAGCCCGATAGATAAGCATCTGCTTGATCTATATTCTGCATAGACCCCACAAACATTAACTCATCCACTAAAGGAGAATTACGCTCAATAGTTAAACCAATCAATGATTTATCTTCAAAGATGCTTAGATATTGCTTTGGTTTTGCTTTACGTGAAAGGGGCCATAGGCGTGAACCTACACCACCAGACAATATTACGTTGACAGTCTTTTGCATGAATTTTCTTGCTATATTAAAATTTTTATATCTACGTGTTACACAATTAAATTAGAGTGCTGTACTCTTACTATTTTCCTTATCTGCGACTACTTTACGTAAGCCCGAACTTGAAAAACGGTGGTCACGACGATTGAAATATAATTCAATGCCCTTCTCTTCACAGTAATCTCTTCCTGTAAATCGTTTTTCTTTATACTCTTCTCCTAAAATACGTACATCAATTTTAAAGGATTTTAAGATATCTTCTAAATCTTGTTCCGTAGCATAAGGAACGATTTCATCAACAAATTTGCATCCCTTTAACTGAATATAACGCTCCACAACAGTCTGTGTAGGTCTATTTTTGTCTGGACGATCTAATGTTGGATCCGTCTGCAGACCACAGATTAAATAATCACACTGACGCTTTGCATCCTCCAACATGGTTATATGACCTGCATGTAATAAATCAAATGCACTGAATGTAATACCTACTTTCATACTTTTATAATTTTAAGTTAAAAAAACTTCACATAAGTAAAGTTTTTAGTTAATAATCGATTAGTACATCAAATTTAACTTTAAAATATCAATTCATAAGCTACTATATATCTTTTTTTATTAGGGCGTCAATAGAACATCCTGAAAAGATAAATCAACAGTTTTATCCTTATCTAGAAACAATAAAGCACATGCCCTAGCGTCCGATAAAGCCTCATGATGGTTTAACTCGATCTCCATCACTTGACAACAACTATTTAAACGTGCCGGCTTAAAGCCTTTATTCTTATATATTTTATAGGTGCAATCCCACATTTCTGGAAGACCTAATGCGCTGTAAGACATTCCGTATAACGACATTGTCTTTTTCAGCACATTGCGATCAAATAATTCATTATGTGCAACCATATGCTGCCCTTTTAATAAATGCTCAATCTGTGGAAAAAGTTCTAAAAAAGTTGGAGATTCTGCAGTATGCTTAGGCTTAATTCCGTGAACACGTGTCGTCTGCCACATATACTGATTCTGCGGAGGTTGTATTAAAGAATAAAATTCATTCGTGATAATTCCCTGTTCTACAGTGACAATACCAATGGCACAAGCACTATTCTGATTTGCAGTTGCGGTCTCAAAATCGATCGCAGTAAAATTTCTATCACTATTCATATCCAAACACATCTTCACAAAGGTAATTAAAAAAATCCAACCCCTAGGGCTGCTCCAGGCAGCCTACTCCCCAATAGCGTAATAGTTAAAGCCTATTTCTTCCAATTGTGCACGATTCAAAAGCTTTCTACCATCAAAGATAAAAGAGGGGCGTTTCATTTCCTGCTTAATACGTGCCCAATCGTAGCCCTTAAATTCATCCCATTCCGTAAGTACAGCAATAGCATGCGCCTCAGAGGTCGCCTCATAAGGATCGCTCACAACGCGTACAAGTCTGCGGTTTTCTGCTGAAGAACGTGTATTCAAATAATCTAAATCCGCGTATATGCGCTCTGCTGAAACTTTAGGATCATAAATGGTGATCTCCGCTTCTTCGGACAATAAATAATCCGCTACATAAATCGCTGCCGACTCCCGCGTATCATTTGTATCCTTTTTAAAAGCCCACCCCAAGAAAGCTATCTTCTTCCCAGAAACAGTGTTATATAAGGTTTGAATAATATTATCAGCAAATCGATGCTTCTGATGGTCATTCATTAAGATCACTTGATCCCAATAATCGGCCACCGCATGTAAGTTATATGAGCGTGCTATATAAACTAAGTTTAAGATATCCTTTTGAAAGCAGGAGCCCCCAAAGCCTACAGAAGCTTTTAAGAATTTAGGCCCTATACGAGAGTCTAAACCAATTGCCTTAGATACCTCATCCACATTCGCCCCCGTCTTTTCACAAAGCTCAGAAATAGAATTAATGGAAGAAACACGCTGAGCTAAAAAGGCATTAGCCGTTAATTTTGATAATTCTGAAGACCATAAGTTTGTTGTTAAAATACGCTCCTCAGGCACCCATTGAGCATAAATATCCACCAGCGCTTGAATCGCTTCTGCATTCTCGCCACCGATTAGTACACGATCGGGATTTAATAAATCCTCAACGGCTGTACCTTCTGCTAAAAACTCTGGGTTTGAAAGAATATGAAAGTTAACCCCATTTCCGGTATTATCAAGAATAGACTTTAAGGCCGCTGCCGTACGTACGGGAAGTGTGGATTTCTCCACGACAATCTTATCCGTCTTAGCAACCGCAGCAATCTGACGCGCACAAAGCTCAATAAACTTTAAGTCCGCAGCCATACCCTTTCCTTTACCATAGGTCTTAGTAGGGGTGTTTACAGAAATAAAAATCATATCCGCTTCCGCAATAGCTTTGTCCACATCCGTAGAAAAGAAAAGGTTGCGACCTCGTGCTTCAGCAACAATCTCCGCTAACCCCGGCTCGTAGACAGGAAGATTATTTAAATCACAATCATTCCATGCCGCAATACGTGCCTCATTCATATCTACAATAGTAATTTCTATCTCTGGACATTGTTTAGCCACCACAGACATCGTTGGTCCCCCAACATAGCCCGCACCAATACAACAAATTTTTTCTATTTTTTTTGCCATCAGAACCCAATTTATTCTTTCTCAAAAGTAATAAATATAATTATCATATAAATAGCCTAAATTTGACTTCATTACCCCTTAAAAGAAGATAAAGATATGTCAAATATTCTCTATTCCTTATTCAAGCAATATCCTATAATTTCTACCGACACGAGGAATATCCTCCCTAATAGTTTATTTTTTGCTCTTAAAGGGGCAAATTTCAATGGAAATGCGTTCGCAGAGCAGGCTTTGGCTGAGGGAGCGGCATACGCCATCATAGATGAGCCCTCCTATAAAAAGGATGAACGCTATATATGCGTAGATGATGTCTTAGAAAGCCTTCAGCTACTTGGAAATACACACCGACGTCAGCTAAAAATACCTGTCATAGGAATCACAGGCACCAATGGAAAGACGACGACAAAGGAACTCTTACATGCCGTGCTTGCGGAGAAATATAAGACCTACGCTACTAAAGGCAACTTAAACAACCATATCGGCGTTCCCCTAAGTTTATTAGCCATCGACGATCAGGTAGAAATTGCCATTATAGAAATGGGCGCCAACCACCAGCAGGAAATTGAATTCCTGTGTGCTATTGCGGAACCTACGCATGGGCTAATTTCAAATGTTGGAAAAGCACACTTAGAGGGCTTTGGCTCTTTTGAAGGCGTCAAAAAGACAAAAGGGGAGCTCTATGATTACCTACAAGACCACCAAGGAACACTTTTTATCCAAGCTGACAACGCTCACCTACAGGAAATGGCGGCGCAACGTATTTTCAAAGAAACAGTAAAATATGGCTTCGCTGAAAATAATGATATCATTGGAAAACTAACCGTAGCGGACCCTCTACTTTCCATACAATGGCATAAACAGGGGGAAATGGAGTCTTATGATGTGCAAACTCAACTTACAGGCTCTTATAATACGGAAAATTTCCTAGCGGCGATCGCTGTAGGAACGCATTTTGGGCTATCTGCAGCGGAGATAAACGCGGGAATAAGTGGATACAAGCCTACAAATAACCGCTCTCAAGTGCTTAAGACAGCAAAGAATACCGTGATCTGCGACTATTACAACGCCAATGCCAGCTCCATGGCCGCAGCACTAGATAATATCGACGTTATAAAAGCTGACCAGAAAGCAATTATCCTAGGGGATATGTTTGAGCTTGGCGAGGAGACCGCTGTAGAGCATGCCAAAGTGGTGAAAAGAGCACTAGCAATTCCTGCCTCCCGCATTATCTTTGTCGGACATGCCTTCTATCAGCAGCAGCAAGAAGGTGCTGAATTTTACCAAACAACGGAGCAAGCCCTTGCCGCTCTAACGCAGCAACCGCTAACTGATACCATGATTTTATTGAAAGCTAGTAGAGGCATGAAATTTGAAAATTTAATAGCCGCCTGCTAAGTCGACAACTATAAAGCAACAGAAAAGCCCAGCTAATTCCTTAGCTGGGCTTTTTTATAAAAACACTAAATTTATTCCGTCTCTAAGTTCAACTGCTTTTCTTTATTAATTAAATGCGCCACAGAGGTATCGTTTAAGATCTGTAGCATCGCATTACGCACATCGATAAAGGTATCTCGAATACCACATACATGCTCTTGTGTACACTCATCGCAGGAGCGGTAAAAGTTTAAACTTACACAAGGAAGCAAAGCAATCGGCCCATCAATAAGACGCATGACCTGTGAAAGGTAAACATCCTCCGGCGCTTTATTGAGGCTATAGCCACCACCAGCACCTTTTTTAGAATATAAAATCCCGGCATTACGCATTTCCAAAAGAATCTGCTCAAGAAATTTCTTAGGAATATTCTCCTCTTCAGCGATTTTCACAATTTGCATAGGGTCCTTTCCGTAATTTCTTCCTAAAACCATCAGGGCCTTAATTGCATATTTTGTCTTTTTGGAAATCATATATTCTCTTTGCTTGTGTAAAATACAAATTTAATAAAAAAAACTGATAGAAATATCCGTATACTATTTGTCCAACACTTCGACAATAGGAGTACCAATATTACCATTTGGCGCTGCAATATGCAGCAAGGAAGAGATCGTAGGTGCAATATCGGTGATATGGGTAACCTTATTCGTCGTTCCAGGCTTAATGCCCCAGCCCATAAACACCAAGGGGATATGCGCATCAAATCCCGACCAGGTACCATGTGTAGTACCCGTAGAACGTGGTGTCCCCGCATACCATTGCGGCTCTAAGATAAGCTGTATCGCCCCCGAACGCTTCGGGTTATAGCCATTAATAATCTGCTCACGCATAGTGGCCGGCACATTGATGGCGTTGTCAGAAGATAGATCAACGACATAAGCGACGCCATCTTCTAATTTTAATTTATCAATAATAGTCTTCTTTACTGCGGCGACATCTAACTTCAAGGAGTCGATCTTAGCATAGTTTAAATGAACTTGATAGTTCATCAATGAACGTACGAGCTTATCCGCGCCATAGGTATCTTTTAGTAAGGTATTGAGATCGCTAAGCACTTGTCTATTGTAGAAGTAACCGCCATTACCCTTCTGATCCATAAAATATCTGGAGTTATAGGAAGCCCCATGATCGGCCGATAAAAAGAAGGTGTAATTTCCCTTTCCAATATTTTTATCTAAGTACTCAAAAAATTCCCCAAGCTCCTCGTCTAAGCGTAAATAGACATCTTCAATCTCCACCGATGATAGGGAGTAACGGTGCCCAATATAATCTGTTGCGGATAAGGAAACAGCTAGAAAATCCGTCGCCTTTGAAGGGTTATTCCCTAGTTTTTCGTTTTCTATGGCTGCTTTAGCTAAATCAAATGTGATGGTATTTCCCGCAGGGGTAGTCTTGATTAACTCATACCCGGCATCTTTCATTAATTCGGAAGTCTTACGCGGTAAGGTTGGAGACTTCTCACCAGGCCATTTCCCTTCGTAAACATTGTCATCAGCAATGGAAAGTTTATAAGATGACAGCTTATGAAGTGGCTTCCAATCTTGCTTTAGGTACTTATCAGCTAATTTCTTCTTGTTAAAGTCCGTTACCCATTGCGGCAGCTGCTCCATATAAAAGGTCGAAGACACGAAATCCCCAGATTTAGACTCAAACCAATATGCGGCATCGGCAAAATGACCTGCTGGCAGGATGCCTCCACGATCTTTAATAGAGATCCCGATAACCTTAGACTGGAAGTTGGAAGCTAATTTCAACTGATCTGTCACCGTTGACACCAGTAAATTTCTTGGCGACTGCTTCCCCTCGACCTCATGGGTGCCAACACCGACTACATCATCATCTTGGGTACAGTACATATCTTCTCCTGTACGCTGATTAATCCAGTCATTGGCTGTAATTCCGTGAATAGCAGGCACGGAGCCCGTATAAATGGAGCTATGGCCAATAGCCGTATAGGTAGGGATATAATTGATATAGGTATTTTCACATGAAAAGCCTTCTCTTAACAGGCGTTTAAATCCATTATTACCGTAGCGCTCCGCAAAGCGGTATAGGTAATCCCAGCGCATCTGATCGACCACCAAACCGACAACTAACTTAGGCTTCTCCGCCTGACTTTGCGTAAAAGCCTGCCCAGCAGTAGCGGATAGTAGGGCTAGTAAAACTAATTTTCTAATCATACTTTTATATATTTTGTGGATATCCTATTTTTAATGTGATTTCAAATGAGATTTCAAATATTTTCCCGTATAGGAAGCCTCACAGTCAATAAGACCTTCGGGTGTCCCTGCATACAGCAGCTGCCCGCCTTTATCTCCTCCCTCAGGACCAATATCGATGACCCAATCGGCTGATTTTATCATATCCATATTATGCTCGATCACAAGGATGCTATTCCCAAGGGCAATTAAGGCATCGAAGGATAGCAAAAGCTTTTTAATATCGTGAAAATGTAAGCCTGTCGTAGGCTCATCAAAGATAAATAACGTCTTCTTAAGGTTATTCCCCTTAATTAGGAAGGATGCTAACTTTATACGTTGGGCCTCCCCACCAGATAAGGTGCTTGATGACTGCCCTAAGCGCACGTAGCCTAAGCCCACATCCTGTAGGGGCTGCAGCTTGGCAATAATCTTAGGCTGAGCGGCAAAAAATACCAGTGCTTCATCGACAGAAAGCTGTAATATATCATGGACAGATTTCTCTTGAAAATGGATATCGAGGATATGCTGCTTAAAGCGCCTTCCTCCACAGCCTTCACAAGGGAGAACAATATCAGCCATAAATTGCATCTCAATCTTTACATCCCCTTCCCCCTGACAGATATCACAACGGCCACCTTCCACATTGAACGAGAAGGCCGCAGGTTTTAACCCCGCAGCTTTAGCCGCTGGAAGGTTGGAAAATAATAAGCGTATTTCATCCCATGCCTTGACATAGGTTACGGGGTTGGAGCGTGAAGATCGACCAATAGGATTTTGATCCACCATCTCTATCTGTTCAACAGATTCAATAGCCCCTTCTATACTGTCGTAGACTCCGGTTTGCTCGCCTGCATAATTACCGATCGCTTTCTGGAGTGCTGGATATAGGATACGCTTTACCAAGGAAGTCTTTCCGGATCCGGAGACCCCCGTTACTACGGTAAATACATGTAATGGAAATTCCACATCTATCCCCTGAAGATTATTCTCATGAGCCCCTTTCACACGTACGGAATCGTTCCATTGACGGCGTTTCGTGGGAATAGCAATAGACTCTTTGCCAGATAGATATTTTCCCGTCAGGGAATTTTCTGCTTCTAAAATCTCCTGATAGTTTCCCGCAAAAACTAGTTCTCCACCATTTACGCCAGCCTCAGGGCCGATATCTATTAAATAGTCTGCGGCTTCCATCATCTCCTGCTCATGCTCCACAACGATAACAGAATTCCCAACATCACGCAAGGATTTAAGTACTTTGATAAGGCGCTGTGTGTCGCGCGGGTGCAGGCCGATAGAAGGCTCATCCAACACATAGATGGAGCCCACCAGAGAAGACCCCAATGAAGTGGCCAAATTTATACGCTGCGACTCTCCCCCAGAAAGGGTATTTGAAAGCCTATTTAAAGTCAGGTAGCTCAGACCTACATCGCATAAAAACTGCAATCTATTACTAATTTCAGCTAATAGCCGCTTAGCAATAAGGGCCTCATTATTTGTTAACGAGAGATTATTGAAGAATGCTAAGGCCACATCTAAGGGCATCAGCACAATATCTATAATCGAGTGATCGGCAACTTTCACGTAATTTGCATCCGTACGTAAGCGCGTACCCTTGCAATCCGGGCAGTCCGTCTTTCCGCGGTAGCGGGAGAGCATCACCCGATATTGTATTTTATATGTTTGCGCTTCAAGCTCCGTAAAAAAGTCATTTAGTCCCGTAAAATGTTTGTTTCCCACCCATAACAGCTCTTTCTGTGCTGCCGTTAACTCCGAGTATGCGCGATGGATTGGAAAATCGAATTTTAAGGATGCTTTGATAAAAGCTTGAAGATATTCTCCCATCTTCTCCCCACGCCAAGGAGCGATAGCGCCATCGTAAATGGAACGTGACTTATCGGGAATAACCAAATCAGGGTCTATCCCAATAACTTTTCCGTAGCCTTCGCAACGGCGACAGGCACCATAGGGATTGTTAAAGGAGAAAAAGTTTGGTGTCGGCTCATCAAAGGTGATGCCATCCATTTCAAATTTATCGGAAAAGGAATGCTGCTCACCATCAAACTCCACTGTACACTCGCCCTTCCCCTCAAAGAAAGCCGTCTGCAGGGAGTCCGCAATACGTGCATAGGTGTCATCCTCCCGATCAATACGCAATCGGTCGATAACAATCTGCACCTCACCGGTTTTAAAAAACTCATTTTTAATGGTTTTATCGTCGATAACAGCTTCTATTTTCTGTAATTTGTCCTGAAAGATAATACGCACAAAACCCTTTTGCAAAAGTAACGACAGCTCCTCTTTCAGCTTCCTATCATTCATAGGTATCAAAGGGCAGTAGATCGTTATCTGCGTATCTTCGGCTAAAGAAAGTAGGTAATCACTAACGGAAGTTACGGTATCCTTTGTAACCTCCTTCCCCGTAACTGGGGAAAAGGTCTTGCCAATACGCGCAAAAAGTAACTTTAGGTAATCGTAAATCTCCGTGGACGTTCCTACGGTGGAACGTGGGTTGGAAGATATCACCCGTTGCTCAATAGCTATTGCTGGAGCAATACCCTTGATATAGTCCACATCAGGCTTATTCATACGCCCCATAAACTGGCGCGCATAGGAAGACAAACTCTCTACATAACGTCGCTGCCCCTCGGCATATAAGGTGTCAAAAGCCAATGAAGACTTACCAGACCCAGACATACCCGTAATAACAACTAACTTATTCTTTGGAATGTCTACGTCAATATTTTTTAAGTTATTAACGCGTGCACCCTTAATTTGAACCTTAGAAATAGCCATATAGAAGAATTAATTAACACAAAAGTAGGGATTTAAATTTAAAAGCCCCTCTGCTAGGAGGGGCTTTTAAAGGAATTAGAAGGCTACTTTATTTCTACGCGAATTGCTACGGGAAAATGATCCGAAGGCATCCGTGCAATATAATCCTTAAAGGACAATTCTGCCGGGAAATCCCCCTTTTTAAGCTCCTTAGCATCGGCCGAACTCATGCGGTAGGTATCTGTAAGGATCCCATACTTTTGCACGTCAATATCCGGAGTAACAAAAATATGATCTATCCGTGATTCTGTAAATAGGTTGGCATCGAAGGCATTAAATGTTCCATTCAACGCATAGCGCAAGGGACTTAACTCATAGGAGTCCTTTAGAAGTTTTGAATTATTAAGAATGGCATAGCTGTTATTCTTCTGGTCGACATTGAAGTCCCCCATAAGCAGCACATGCTGCCCTTTAGCTATTTCCTGAACTTTCTGAAGCACCAATTCTGCGCTCTTCTCCCGCGCCACGACACCGATATGGTCCATATGCAGGTTGAATACCCAAAAGGATTTTTTACTTTTTAAGTCCTTAAATTGGGCATAGGAGCAAATACGCGGTAAAGCGGCATCCCACCCTTTGACAGGCTTATCCGTTTTCTCAGCCAACCAAAAGGTGCCTGATTTAAGAATTTTAAACCGGTCTTTACGATAGAATATCGGCGAATACTCCCCTTTTGTCTGACCATCATCACGTGCTACACCGGTGTATTCAAAGGCTGGCAACTGCGTCAGCAGGTCGGTAACCTGATTGTGCAGCACCTCTTGGGCCCCGAAGATATCAAATTCATGGTAGTTGATTAATGCCGCAACTGCTGGCAGTCGCTGGGGCCAACCGTTCCCATTCTTAACATCTCCTTGGTTATTATTCCGAATATTATAACTCGCAATATTCATTGATTGCGCATAGATCACTGTACTTGTAAGTATACAACACAGCGTACAAGCTAAACTTCTTACGATATATTTCATAGTATATAGGTTATTCCCACCCTGGATTTTGGCCAAGATTAGGGTTTATTAAACGATCTGATTCAGGGATCGGGTAAAGGTAAAATTTATCATTCCAAACACGTGGTATATTCGTCAACCAGGTGATCTCCCCCGAACTACCATTACTCAGCTTATAGGGATTCGGCGTGGAGGTCGCCGATGGAGCCACATTAATATAAGATACGCCATTAATGCGGTTCGCAGGGTTCTGGTTGTAAAATAATACATCCGGCTTACTGTCTTCATTTAAATCTAAGAGCTGATCGACACCGGGCACATAAATACCGTTCCACACCTGCTCCATAAGTTTTCCTTTCTTCCAACGTATAATATCTTGGAAGCGAAGTCCCTCAAAGACAAGCTCAATGCCACGCTCTCTACGGATTTCTAAAAGTACAGGATTGCTAATTTCGGGAAAATAGGTTTGCTGCAAATATGGGTCTACTCGTGTTGGTAATGCCGAAAGGCCTCCTGTAATTCCTGCGCGCTTACGCAGGGCACCAATCGTCTTTGTCCAATCTGCCACGGTCAATTCACCTAACTCCGCCGCCGCTTCCGCATAGACTAGCAGCACCTCCGCATAACGGAAAATAGGTAGGGCATTGTCATTTCTACTTCCAGCATCGTAGAAGACATTATCCAAGGTCCATTTTATAGGGTGATAGCCTGTAAATGTATAGGAAAATAACGGCGCTGAAACTTCTGTATTCCCCCCATTTATACGCGCATAACCTTGGGTACGGATAGTTTGAGAAAGACGTAAATCGCGATTTTTCACCTCTTCTTGAAATACCGTAGTTTTATAAGCAGGGTTATCTGTAAATGAGCTTCCATCGATATTTAAATAGGTGTTCACAAATGTACGTGTTAAGCTCGCCCGATCCCCATAGGTCGCTGAAGTCCAATACCAATTGGCATCATGATACACAGAAAGCTTGTCATCAAACACATTGGCAAGGATCACCTCATTTGCATTGGGCAGGGTGCTGACAAATACATTCCGGTAAGCGGTCTTGCTATCGCCTGACTCATTCAGTTTAAAAGGAGCCTCCGTCATAATTCGCGCCGAAGCATCCTTAGCTTCCTTTAACCAGAAATTGGCGCTTGCCACCAGATTATAGTTGGTATGATATTTTCTAAAAGTACCTTCAAATAGCGCTATTCTAGCTTTCAATGCGAGGGCGACATATTTTGTTACCATCGTACGAGAAGCATCATTCGTAGCCTTAATATTTGTAATTGCAAAATTCAAATCTGACAGCATAGAATCTAATACCAGGGTGCGTGGATCCCGCGCTTTGTAGAGCTTCTCCTCATCAACGGTATAGGTCGCATTCACCCATGGCACATCCCCAAAGCGGACGACTTTATTAAAATAAAAAAGGGCACGGAAGAATTTCGCAATACCGATATAGTTGTTCCGCACATCAGCAGGAATTGCGGTATTTGTGCAGTTTTCAATAAAATAATTGATATTTCTTAATTCAGACCAGTTCCACCCACTACTCTGACGCGCTGTATAGGCTCCTTCACGGATAAAGTCAGGTACCTCGCGGCGAGCTGTATAGTCAGCCATGGCATCGCCTCGCTGTACGGCATCGGCATTGGGAAGCATGGTATAAAAAGAATTCGCATATAATTCAAGTCCCTTTTCCGACTTGAATACGGCTTCTTTGGTCACCGTAGATTCAGGATTCTGATCCAATTTACTGCAGGATGATAGCGCGATTAAGCCTCCCAAAAGTAGCAGCAGATTCCCCGGATAAAAGATCGTTCGTTGTTGTATATTTTTCATAAAAAAGAAGGTTAAAAGGTAATGGATAGACCGAATGTATAGCTTTTCATAATCGGGTAGTTATAGGCATCACCAGAATTCCCATTGGTAAGTACTAAGTCTGACTTCCCAGTGCTTTCCACGTCGATATCACGTGTCAGTTTATACATCGGTGAGTAAGACCAAAGGTTCTCTCCAGAGAAGAATACGCGCGCCGATTGCACCTTAGACTTCGCTAACCATTCCTTTGGAAAGGTGTAGCCAAACTGGAAGTTTTTAAGTCTTATATAAGCTGTATTTTGCAGGTATCGCGTCTGTGGAGCAGTCAATGTTCCTTGGCTATTCGATGCTAACCGTGAGCGGTATCTTGGAAAATAGGCATTGGGATTTTCCTCCGTCCATATATTACCCAGTTGATACTGTAAAGGATCACCATAGGGGCGATTATACTGCCCCCAGAATGTATTGGCCTCTGCACTCGGGTACCAATTTTGCTTACCTACACCTTGGAAGAAAGCGCTAAAAAAGAAGTTGTTCCAGTCTGCACCGAGGTTAATTCCAAAACGGTAGCGTGCTTCTGAGTTACCGATAATACGGCGATCTCCAGGAGAATCGACGGTATTGTCGCCGTTATTTACGAATCCGTCACCATTGGCATCTTTAAACTTAATATCCCCCGGAGCCCATGCCCCTGTGGAAGTAGAACGAAAGATGGTCTGCTTTGGGGAGTTGGCGATATCCGCATCCGAAGTAAAGAATCCCAATGTTTCATAGCCCCAAATTTCTCCAACACGCTGACCCACATAATAATCGGATAAGCGCTTTTCAGGATTGTTGTACTTCAATATCTCTGCTGTATAATCAGACATCACAAGACGTACATTATAGGTAAATGGTTTGTGCTCTTCATGCAGCGTCTGCTTCCAGGTTAAGGAAGCTTCCCAACCTTTGGTCTTTAGATCCGCATAATTCCCTTTCGGTGATTCAGCACCAAATACTGCCGGCAGGGTAAGTCCTTTGGTAAACATATCCGTGGTCTTACGGATATAGGCATCCGCGGAGAAGGTCAACCGATTTTTAAGCATGGTAAGGTCTAGACCAATATTCTGTGTTGTAGAAGTTTCCCAGGTTAGCTCGTCCGGTATAACAGCCGGATTTTTGGTCGTCTGAGGACGTGTACCATTGATAATTTTTGAACTCTGTGAAATCGAAAGCTGCTCCAAGAATTGGTAAGAGCTGATATTTCCATTCCCTAAGGAACCATACGATGCACGGATCTTCAGGTCTGAAATCACATCCGGTGAGACATTCCAAAATGCTTCCTTATTAATACGCCATCCTGCAGAAATTGAAGGAAAGAAAGCAAAACGCTGACTAGAAGGGAATTTCGACGAGCCATCATAGCGGCCATTTAATTCTACTAAATACCGATCGTCATACCCATAATTAAGACGGTAAAATCCACCCATCACATTCCAACGTTCCCAGCCACCTTCTGTGACAATAGACTGCCCTAGGGCAAGATTAATGTCTGTAGCATCTTCAAAAATTAGCCCGTTCCTTTGTGCAGCAAGGCCTTTATAGGTGGAAAGTTCGTAATTATAACCCGCCATTCCTTTGAAGAAATGTTTTCCAAATTGCTCTTCATATTCCGCATAGATATTATAGGCTAAATACTGTGTTTCCCGAAAGAACTCACGTAGATCATTTGTATTTAGACCTACATATTCAATTAAACCTGGTTTACGGCTGTAGGGTACAGGAACACGTGTGCGCTTCTCGTTGTTATCGGTACGCTGTAACGTAAAATCAGTATTTACACGCAGCTTATTTTGAAAGAACTTGGAGGCTAAGGAGGTGGTATTCCGAAAGACACGTCTATCGGAGTCTATGCCATTGCGCCCATACCAGAAATCACCCACTGTGTAAGCCGCAGAATGTGTCAGCGTACCGTCGGGATTAAACATGGGAGCCAAAGGGTGCCCTTCATCGGCGATATTACGCCAGATTCCGCCCCCTTCCCCTACATTCAGGGGGTTGTGGTAACGGACATTGGAAAAGTCCGTATTATTATTCGCTGTCAACCAATCGTAGAGTTTTATCGAACCCTTAGCACGGAGGTTATACATACTGAAATCATCGGAATTATACTTAAAGATACCCTGTTGATCGACATAGCGTCCTGTGATTGCGAAGCTCGTCTTATCGGAACCTCCCGACAGGGATAAATTATGCTCCTGTGCAAAGGCATTTTTCTTATAAAGCTCCCCATACCAATCCGTAGATCCATAGTATACATACTCACCCGTTACAGGGTCAATATCTACTTTGGATAAAGAGGGATCTTCGGAGCGGCGTTTCAGCTCCGCTAAATATGAGGGGGAGAATTTTAATGTTTTATTGACATTCTGTGGGCTGGTGGAATAGTTGTCCCAAGCGGAAAAAGACTCATTGAACATGCTTGCCCATTGATAGCCATCGGTTACAAACTTAGGGAGTGTAGCTGGTGCTTTTAGGGAGAGGTTTGTGGAGTAATTGATGCTGGTACGGTCTGCTTGTGGATTTTTAGTGGTAATCAGTACTACACCAAAAGCGCCCCTAGCACCATATATTGCGGCCGAAGCAGCGTCTTTAAGGACGGAGATGCTGGCGATATCATTGGGATTTAATAGCGAGGGATCCCCTTCTACACCATCGACTAATACGAGTGCTGAGCCCCCCTGTCCAATGGAGGTGGTACCGCGCACATTAAAGGTGGGAGAAGTCGTGGGCTTTCCATCCGAAGGCACTAAGTTTAGATTGGGCACCACGCCTTGTAAACCTTGGCCGATATTTGTAATCGGTCTATTTTCCAAGACATCTCCTTTAACTTGCTCTACGGCACCAGTAAGGTTTACCTTCTTCTGCGTTCCAAAGCCCACCACGACCACTTCTTCTAAATTAGCACTGGAGGGCTGCAGCTGAAAGGATAGTTGACTACGGCCGTCAATAGACTGCTCCTGGCTATCGAAGCCCATTACAGTTACGATAAGGCTGCTGGCTGTCCCCGGGAGCGTCAGCTTAAAGTTTCCCGCCGCATTGGTTTTCGTAGCGACCTTGGTGCCTTTAACAGCTACCGTAGCGCCCTCCAAAGGAAGGCCTTGGGAATCCGTCACACGTCCGGAAATTTCACGTTGCTGACTGGATGCGTTCGCATAGTGCAGTCCGCTGGCGAATGACAGCTCAGTGGCACTGAGCTGCAGCGCAAATAAGAGCGTTAGACTCACCACAGCTTTTACCCGCGTTGGGAGCCCTGGGAGATGCTCATTTTTTAATTTTTGTTTCATAGCATAGGTTTTTCAAAACAGTAAACAGATGGATCATTAAATTCAAATTTTTCCTAACTGGATTAACACAAAACCGCTTTAGCAGATTCCCGAAAGAATAGCGCAGTTTGCGGAAAACGCAAATAGGATAAGCCCTAAAAAAATTAGCGCTTTAATTAAATAAAATGAATCAGCTTAACGATGATTATAATTGGTATTGGGAAGATAGAAATTGTAAGGGAGTTTCTAAAATATTTTCCCAAAAAAGTTAAAATATAATACCTACTAAATAATTAGTTTACACAGACTTGCTGATTACTAATATTGCTTTACAATAAATTAACAGCGCTCCTACCAGGTTGTAGGTGGGTTTACTCCAAAAAAAAAGCAGTAGCAAACTAAGTTTGCTACTGCTTTATATATTATTGTAAGTACTTAAAAGACAGCAAGTGCTTTTTAAGTGTTACGGACCAATAGGGACTATTGGAATTTTTTAGCGTTTACTTTACGTTCACCTTCAGTTAAGTAGATTTTACGTAAACGAGTCGATAAAGGTGTAACCTCGATGTACTCATCACCTTGGATATACTCCATAGATTCCTCTAAAGAGAATTTAATCGCTGGTGCGATACGTGTGTTATCATCCGTACCTGAAGCACGCATATTTGTTAACTGCTTACCTTTAACGATGTTAATAGTTAAGTCGTTATCACGGATATGCTCACCTAAGATTTGACCTTCATAAATATCAGCTCCTGGATCCACGAAGAATTTACCACGATCTTGTAATTTATCAATCGAGTATGCTGTCGTAGTACCTTTATCTAAAGAGATTAATACACCATGCTGACGTCCAGGGATCGTACCTTTCCAAGGCTCGTAACCTTTCAAACGGTGAGCCATTACAGCTTCACCTGCCGTAGCCGTCAATACGTTGTTACGTAAGCCGATGATACCACGCGAAGGGATTTCGAACTCTAAGTGTTGCATTTCACCTTTTGTCTCCATAATTAATAACTCACCTTTACGCTGTGTTACTAACTCGATAACTTTACCAGAAACTTCAGCAGGAACGTCTACAACCAATACCTCTACTGGCTCACATTTCTTACCATCAATTTCTTTTAAGATTACTTGTGGCTGACCTACTTGTAACTCATAACCTTCACGACGCATCGTCTCGATTAATACCGATAAGTGAAGAATACCACGGCCATATACTAACCATGCATCAGGAGATTCTGTAGGCACTACACGTAATGCTAAGTTTTTCTCTAATTCTTTTTGTAAACGGTCATGGATATGACGAGAAGTTACAAATTTACCTTCTTTACCGTAGAATGGAGAGTTGTTAATCGTAAACAACATGTTCATCGTAGGCTCATCGATAGAGATAACTTCTAATTGTTCTGGGTTTTCAAAGTCAGCGATTGTATCACCGATATCAAAACCTTCGATACCAACTACCGCACAGATATCACCACATTTAACTTCAGAAACTTTAACTTTTCCTAAGCCTTCAAATGTATATAATTCTTTAACGCGAGATTTTACTACTTTACCGTCACGTTTCATTAATGAAACAGGTTGGTTTTCTTTGATTGTTCCACGTGCAACACGACCAATAGCGATACGACCTACGAAAGTAGAGTAGTCTAAAGAGGTGATTTGCATTTGTAATGTACCTTCGTTATAAGGAGCTGGAGGGAAATGATCAATGATAGCATCTAATAAATCAGATACATCTTCTTTTGGCTCTTTCCAGTCTGTAGACATCCAACCGTTTTTAGATGAACCGTATAATACTGGGAACGCTAATTGCTCTTCTGTAGCATCTAAAGAGAAGAATAAGTCGAATACATTTTCGTAAACTTCATCCGGACGACAGTTTTCTTTATCAACTTTGTTTACAACAACTAAAGGTTTTAAGCCTAAAGCTAACGCTTTTTGCGTTACGAAACGTGTTTGAGGCATTGGACCTTCAAAAGCATCGACAAGTAACACAACACCATCAGCCATTTTCAACACACGCTCAACCTCACCACCGAAATCGGCGTGACCAGGAGTATCGATAACGTTGATTTTCACACCTTTATACTGAACAGATACGTTTTTAGATACGATAGTGATACCACGTTCACGCTCTAAATCATTGTTATCTAAAATTAGATCACCTGTACCATCATTATCTCTAAAAAGATTTGTAAAGTGTAAAATTTTATCAACCAAGGTCGTTTTACCGTGATCGACGTGAGCGATGATCGCTATATTTCTGATATTCTGCATTTAGCAAGTATTATTTATTAAATTTCAAGGGTGCAAAGATATACATTTTGTACCACATATTCATTCAGTTACGATTTTTTTTTATTTGATAACACCCAATTCTTTACCAACTTTTGTGAAAGCAGAAATCGCTTTATCTAAATGTGCCATCTCATGACCCGCAGAAATCTGCACACGAATACGTGCTTTTCCCTGTGGAACAACTGGATAGTAGAACCCAATTACATAAATCCCTTCGGCCAACATCTTCGTTGCAAACTCTTGTGCTAATTTAGCGTCATACAACATTACTGGAACAATTGGATGAAATCCGGGCTTAATATCAAAGCCTACTGCTGTCATCTTCTCGCGGAAATATTTAGTGTTATTTTCCAATTTATCGCGTAGGTCTGTCGTCTCCGAAAGCATATCTAATACCGCTACAGAAGCACCTGCAATTGCTGGAGCAAGGGTATTGGAAAATAAATAAGGTCTTGAGCGCTGACGTAACATGTCAATAATTTCTTTTCTACCTGAAGTAAAGCCTCCGGAAGCTCCTCCTAATGCTTTACCCAAAGTACCTGTAATGATATCTACGCGGTCGATAACATTGTATAATTCATGCGTACCACGGCCTTGCTTACCGATAAATCCTGTACAGTGGGACTCATCAATCATCACTAAAGCCTCGTATTTATCTGCTAAATCACAAATTTGATCTAAAGGTGCTACCGAACCATCCATGGAGAAGGCGCCATCCGTCACAATAATGCGGTGACGTGCTCCTTGTGCAGCCTGTAATTGTGCTTCTAAATCTGCCATGTCCGCATTTTTGTAACGGAAACGCTGTGCTTTACACAAACGTACACCATCAATAATAGATGCATGGTTTAACTCGTCCGAGATAATCGCATCTTCTGCGCCTAATAAGGGCTCAAAAACGCCTCCGTTAGCATCAAATGCTGCGGCATATAATATGGTATCTTCCGTCCCTAAGAAAGCGGAGATTTTTTTCTCTAATTCTTTATGTATATCTTGGGTACCACAAATAAAACGTACGGAAGACATGCCATATCCATGCGAATCTATCGCACGCTTAGCTGCTTCAATAACTGTTGGATGAGAGGATAAGCCTAAGTAGTTATTCGCACAGAAGTTGATAACTTCTTCACCGGAACTAATTTTGATGTCAGCTCCTTGTGGTGTTACGATAATACGTTCTTCTTTAAATAAACCAGCTTCTTTAATCGCTGCAAGTTCTTTTTCTAGCGTAGGTTTAAGCGTTTTATACATAATTTCTAATTTTATAGACACAAAAATAAGCTTTTTAACTGAGCGAATGCGCGAAATAAGCGAACATCCTGCGCCCAGCAAGACAATTATACGCCTGAAAGGCTAGTAAATCGTTTGCACAATAATTTTATTCATAGCGCAGCGCTTCTACGGGATCTAATTTCGACGCTTTTGAAGCTGGATAGGAGCCCGAAGCCATGCCCACAAGCACACATACAAAGACGCCCAAAAACATCCAATTCCACGGTATAATAAAGGGTGCCCCCAACAGAAGTGCGACAGCATTGCCAACCATTAAACCAAAGATCACCCCCACAACACCGCCAATAACACAAATAAATATTGCCTCATATAAAAATTGACGTTGGATAATTGTTGGAGTAGCTCCTAACGATTTACGGATACCTATTTCCCGCGTACGCTCTGTCACGGAGACAAGCATAATATTCATCAACCCTATAGAAGCTCCAAAAAGCGTGATTATAGCAATAACAATCGCCGCCAGTGTAACCCATATAAGATTGCTTAAAAGCATTTGCGAAATGGCATCTGCAGCGATAAGCTCAAAGTTTGTATCATCGCGTGGAGTTAAACCGCGAATATTTCGAAATAATAACGTAGCCTCCTCTTTTAACAGCTTAAGCCGTACAGGGTCTGCTGCTGCCACGGTGATGGTAAATGAAGGCCGCCCTGCATTCATCAAGAAACGCGCCTTAGACAAGGGTATAATGGTTGCCTTATCCGCACCGAAGCCTGCAGAAACACCTTTAGACTTCAGCACACCAATTACGGTAAACTGCGTCCCGCGCACCAAAATCGCCTGCCCTAAGGGGTCGATATTCCCTTTAAAGAGGGTGGTATAAATTTCATGCCCTATAATAATTACGGGATTCCCCTTGGCAACATCGGAAGTAGAAAAATTCCGCCCTTGCTCCAACTCATAGCCCGAAGTGCTTAGGTAATTTTCATCAGCCCCCACTAAACCGATCGTGGGATTCGTCTGCTCGGAGCGAAATTTCGCTGTCGTGTTCCAGCTAACATTCGCATTGAGGGAAACGACGCCTAAGTGGCTAAAGCGCTCTTTAAAATCAAGCGCTTCGTGATAAGATATTTCGGGAAATACTTTCGCCTGCGTCCCCGACTGCCCAATACGAATATTTAAGCCGCGATTACGAATGTTAAAGGAATTGGAACCCATGGATGAAAAGGAGCTTGTCAGGGAGCTTTTTATAGCGTCAATGGAGGTCAGCACGCCCACTAATGCTGTAATGCCTATCGCAATAATAAGCGCCGTCAGCAAGGTGCGCAATTTATTTTGCACAACAGCCTGCAAGGCTAGTTTTACAGTTTCGAAATAGGATAATTTTACAGACATGAAAGCGGGCTTTAGCCTAGTAAAAATAGCAAAAAAATAAGATTAAAAAAAACGCGCTTTTCAATGTTTTGAAAAGCGCGTATTCATATTCTTTTGTTGGTATAACGTCCGGTAAATTATCTTTTACGCGATACATCTTATCTTTTACTCGATACGTTTCCAGGTTTCGGTACGCCCCATAAGGCTAATCCCGACAAAGCCTCGGACATCTAACCTATTCGCATCTTTTAAAGTAAGCTTGGAGCTGTAGGTCTTTCCTGTCTTAGGATCGTAAATCTTTCCACCTTCATATAAGTTTTTCCCTGTTTTATTAAAGTCTGTAAGAATTTCTAAGCCCTGGATGGTGCGCGATTGCAAATTTTTATCGGGGTTTCTAAAATCTTTTTTCAACTGCCCCTTTTCATTATTTGGCTCTTTTAACCAATATAATTTACCGTAGTATTTATCCGCTCGTTTGGTAATTTCCACTCTTCCTTCTCCCGAGGGATTCTGCCATTTTCCAATAATTGGATCTGTTTGCGCAAATATACTTGCCGTAATTAACAGCGTAAGTAGCGATGTGAACAATGCTTTCATACTTATTTAGTTTATAATAGTTCCTTTAAGATACAAAATTTATTTTATGCGTGCATAGTAATAGTGTTAAAACAAACAGTTAGGTCGTTAGTTTTTCCACATAAAAAAATAATAGCGCAATTAAATCGAAAACAATTTTCACTAAATTAGCGTTATTTGTAACAAATAAAAGCACCACTATAATTAAAAACTATTAAATTAAGAAAGTATGAAATTTATAATCTCTCTACTTATTACAGGAATTGTAATTGCACTGGCTAGCTGGATTACTCCAGGGGTGCAGGTTGCAGGATTTGGTTGGGCTATTGTTACAGGCTTAATCATTGGGTTTGTAAACGCGACAATAGGTACTATTTTACGCCTTTTCACCTTCCCAATTAACTGGTTAACGCTAGGCTTAATTTCCTTTATTATTACGGTTTTGATGATCCTCTTAACGGACAGTATTATGGGTGATAAATTTAATGTATCCGGATTCTGGACTGCGGCATTATTTGCAATAATTGTCGCTATTATTGAAATGATAGCGGGATCTTTCACAAAAAAAGATTCTTAGTCAGCGGCTGAAAGTAGGCTATCTGCTAGGCCTAAGGGCATAAGACATGAAAAAGGGCAACAATTTAAATTGTTGCCCTTTTCTATGATAAGATTGTTGTGTTTTCAATCTTAGAAGAAAGATCGCTTACTTCATCCACCATACTTTGGTACGTAAGATATCATCGGATCCCTGTGCGATAACCTGCTCCCGATTGGTGCTATTTTCCGTCTCCGGATACATCAGACGCTGAGGTCTAGCTGTAGGGTTAGGTGCGGACAAGGAATTAGGAATAGTAGGCAAGCCCAATCTTCTGTAATCGGCCCAAGCCTGTATACTATTAATGGAGTTTAAGGCGAGCCATTTCTGCTCGATAATACGCGCGATAGGTGCGGGTGCTTCTGCTAAGGAAACCTCCTTCTGCTGCAGATATGCTGCGGTATTATAATTTTCATTCATAATATACTTGAACGATTCGGAAATCGCATCTGCATAGTATTTAGTCGCTGTTCCTGCAATCCAGCCCCTCTGTGCGGCTTCAGCTTGTAAGAAGAGACTTTCAAAAGAGGATAGTAAAACAGCTGCTTGACTAGAAGATTTTAATAATCCAGCAGGTTTATTTCCATTTTCTAAGGGTCCTTTAAAGGCTGAGGTATTGCTGGCATTAGAGGCTGTGGATACAGTAGGGTCGCCAAAATCAACCCCTTTATAGCTTCCATTTACAGCGACATAGAGTGCTTCTAAACGGGGGTCAGACAACCCTTTAAGTTTTTCAACAACATAATTAGTAGGTCTAATATTCGTGTAATTAACGACAGTAGCTCCCCCACTATTACGGTAGAAATTTTCATAAAATGGATTTAATTTTCCCGTTGTATTTAAATAGCCTGGTTGCACCAACGCAGATTCTGAGCTGCTTAAAAATCCGGATCCCTCCTTCACAATTTTATCAATTTCTGTACGGATATAAGCCGCCTGACTCGCTTGCTCCGACTGTCTTAAAAGTGCTCTTAATTTAATTGTATTCCCAAATTTGGACCACAATTTCTTGTTTCCAGCAAATATAATATCATCCTGCTTAGGGGCTACTGTAGCGGCATTAATTTGTTGAATTCCTGCGGTAATAAGATTGATAGACTTCTCATATACAGCCTTTCCATCTTCATACTTCGGGCGGTTGACAGCGGACCCTAACAGCGCTTCCTCGTAAGGGACATTATTGTAAATATCTACCAGCTGTAAGAAGTGCCAAGCCATCATAATTTTTGAAATTCCGGCATAGAATAAGGCGCCCTCCTGCTCGGATTGATCGAGCATTAATTTATAGTACAATAAATAGTTGTAGGAGTTCTCCCAGATAGGAATACCATCTCGAACATCACGAATACCCTGACCAGAATATATTTTCTCATTATAAAAAGCATTTAATCCTTCCGAAGAAGTCCCCCAATAGCCGGACCAGAAGGCTCCTAGCTGATTGAGTTGCGTAGCCTCTTGGGTCGCTGTAGCCACAAGGGCTGCTGGTAACTTCGAAGCTAAGGTTAAATTCTCCCCTACAGGAGCATTCGGGTTAACATTTACTTCTAAGAAATTCGAACAGGAGGTAGCAGTCCACGTAAATAAACCTAAAAGTGCGAGTTTTATACTATAGTTTTTCATGTTTTTTTAATTCTTAGAATGTCAAGTTTGCTGTAAATCCAAAAGAGCGTGTTGAAGGAATTTGTCTCCACGAAGAGTAGCCATCAGTGCCATTATAAAGGGCCTCAGGATCGCCAATCGTATTATTTTTATTGGTTACAATAAATAGGTTGTTCCCTACCAACCCAAAGGTAGCACGCTTAATTACGCCTTGTTTTCCTAATAGCGATGCCGGTAAGGTATAGGAGATTTGCAATTCTCTTAATTTTAAATAGTCTGCTTTTGCAGCGGTAACGGTTTGAATCTTTCCATAAGCAGTCCACCACGCTTTATCTCCTTTGGACATAATGGATGTATTTTCAGAAAAAGAGCCGTCGGCATTTTCAACCACAGAATTTGGTAGAATAAATTCCTCACGGTTGTACTTCACCGTCTCAGGGTGCGTTCCTGAGGCATACATACGTGGTACGACCTCCGAATACATCCAACTTCCAATACGAGCGTCAAACTGTGCTGAAATTTGGAACCCCTTATAGCCTACACGTGTGTTAAATCCGAAAAGATAAGGGGGCACCATTGTTCCTAAAACAGTCTCATCCGCAGACTCCGAGATATTTCCGTTTTTATCTACGACAATACGCCCTAAATCATCACGCTTGAAATCCTTCATTTTTAAGGTCGGATAAGCTTCTCCGACAATCGCATACTGCTGACGGAAGATGTTAAACTCATTCCCTGTGTAAAGCTCCTTTACTTGGTTATTCGTGTAAGAGAAGTTTAGCCCTAAATCAACATTCCAATTATTATTTTTCACTACGGCACCTTGTAATGCGAGCTCAACAATGGAATTTGTCAACCTTCCAGCATTAACAATTGATTTATTGAAGCCCGTTGCGGAAGAGGTTACAGCCTCAAATATTTGCCCCTTAGAGTCGGAATAAGCATAAGCCATATCCACATGTAAGCGGTTGTTGAATAAGCCCAACTGGAAACCCGTTTCGTAGGAAGTCACAAACTCCGGCTCAATTAACGCATTGGGGTTTGTTAATCCCGGGGTAAAGCCTACTAAATTGCCAAATGGAAATCCTCCTGTCTGTGTATAGGTCAGGTTTAATCGATATGGATCCAAGGTTACATTTCCTGTACGGTTGAAAGAGGCATACACCTTACCAAAACTTAAAATAGAAGAATTTTTTAATGCTGGAATAGCATCGGTGAAGACAAAGGATGTACTTACCCCTGGGTAGAAGTAGCTGCGGTTATTCTTACTCAATACCGACACTTGATCCTGACGCCCCGTTAGGGTAAGGAATAAATAGTTATTGTAGCCGACGGTTAATTCACCATACGTTCCTAAGGAACGATATTTGGTCAGCGTCGCAGCGCCATTCAACTCACCAGCGCGGGAGCCAGGGTTAAAAATATTTTCAAACAGTAAATTATTGGCTCCAATACCGATGCTCTTACGGTCGTCCATACGAATATTCTGACCTAGTAATAAACGGGTATTAAACCGCCCAAAATCTTTATTAAAACTTAAAATAAAGTCGTTATTCAAACGGGTAAAATTATCCTGCCCATCGTTGACAGAGCCATTGACATTTCGTGCGCCAATGCTGGAAGCTAACTTCCCTACGGTAACACGCGATTCCGTCTGCTCATTGAACATCCCAACACGATAGATCGCTTTAAACCAATCTGTAAAAGCGTAGTCAAGCTCTACTTTCGCATTAAGCGTATGCTGCTTAGCCGTATTACGTGTATTGTCAGCTAGGAAAAAAGGATTCTTCTTACTCGTATTATACCAATTTAATGGGTGTGAGGGGCTGCTCGGATCTGACCAGTTTCTATGGGAATTATAGTCGATATTTGCAGGCTGATCGTATACCGAAGGCCAAGGACCATCTGAAGTCGTATTATTATTGAAATGGATATAGTTCACGTTATACGAAGTATTCAGCTTATTGAATTTTCTGGTGCCGTTAAACCGCGCCCCTGTACGTGCAGATTTGTCGCCAGGAATAATCCCTTTTATACGTACATCTTGCACAGACATATAATAGGTTCCATTATCATCCCCCCCAGAGAAGGAGATATCACTTTGGGAGGTAACCCCGGTATCAAAAGTCTGTAGGCGATTGTCCTTTTTCGTCGCAGCATATAGCGCTTGCGGCTGAAAACCATTGATAGTAGGGCCAAAGTCTTTTTGTGTACCATCAAATGCGGGCCCCCAAGAGTCCGAAATTATAGGGCTATAAACACCATTAGCTCCTTGTCCAAACCTGTTTTGTGCCGGTGGCAGGAAGAATACACGCGAGAAGTTTGTGGTGTTACTCACGGAAATCTCTCCAACACCACGCTGCCCCTTTTTAGTGGTAATCATCAAGGCACCATTCACCCCTTCGGAGCCATATAATGCCGCAGCATTGGATCCTTTAAGCACAGTGATACTCGCGATATCATTCGGATTTAAACGCGCGATATCTGGTACAGGGAATCCATCGACCACATAAATAGGGTCATTCTTAGCCCGATTTAATGAGCGTGAACCGCGCAGACGCACCTGCACCCCAGGGTCTGTCTTCCCTGTAGTCAGATCGCTGGCATTAATCCGTAGACCTGCAACTTTACTAGATAGCGCAAGCAAGGGATTGACTACTTTTCCGGCATTCAAACTTTCATTATCGACTATCTGCGCGGAAGCTCCTACTTCCCGCGCTGAACGCTGGATACCTAAAGCTCCAGTAACCATCGCCTCAGCAAGAATATTATTCTCCTTCACTAAGTATAAGGTCACCTTCTCTGCCCCTGATTTAATCTTTATGGAGTTCGTGGTATAACTTAGATGCTTGAGGACCAAGGTCTGACCACTGTGGGCACGAATTGAAAATCCACCGGTAGACCCCGTAATCACGGAGCCAGACTTCGCATTCTCTTTCACGTAAATGCTTACGCCAGCAATGCCAGCACCATTCTCCTGATCTAGCACCTGCCCTTGAATTAATAAATGCTCTTGTGCCACCGAGGATGGCGTATAGGCGAGAAAACCAAGTAAGATAAATAACAGTGTGTAAAATTTATTCATTGTTTTTTCTATTAATAATAGTTTATTTATTAGATTTGAAGCTAGTTAGATTAAGTCTAAATAAAGACACTGCGAAGATACTCGAATTTGACTCCCTAAAAAGACGTAATAAGAAATTCATAGTACCCGAAACGAAAAAAATAAAGCGCTAAAAATCCATGATTGCGAACCAAGTAGATGCACCTATCGCCTTAACAAAAATATCCAACTATATCAATTTGGCTGAAATAAGAGAGGTCCCTAACTATGCATTAAGCTTATCAACAGACGCATACATCAGTATAATTGCTATGCGAGCATGCTGCCTAGTAAAGGTTGCCGATAATTTGGATTATAAGATTGAGGAGGGATATAGCACTTTATTGAGTATCAATCAGGGGGGAATGTTGCAGATTAACGCTGAAAGCATGGACAGCTGTATACTCTTACTGGTTATAGACCGCTCATTTATTGACCAACTTAACCCCGAAGGCAAGGAGCTAGGCCCTATGATTAAAGCGCTAAAGTCCAAATGTATCGCCGATAGAGCAATCTTTCCAATTGCCCTAGAAATCCTCAATGAAGAGATCCCCACCCACTTTAAGAAACTCTATCAGACGTCAAAAATATTAGAGGTATTTTCCAAACAGCTGTTTCATATCAAACAGCAGCGCGCTGATCAGACGCTGAAGATTAAAACTGCAGACGAGGAAAAGGTAAGAACGGCAAAGAAATTAATAGATCAGCATCTGGAGAAAACATATACCATCGCGGAGCTTTCCAGATTAATAGGCACTAATGAACAGTATCTAAAAATTCACTTTAAGCATATTTACGGCTGCACAATTTATAATTATTCACTCACCATGAAGATGAATTTTGCGCGCGGTCTACTACTCGCTAAAGAGGATAAAATTGCAGATGTAGCGACAAAAATAGGCTATAAACATGCGACACATTTTTCGACAGCCTTTAAGAAATTTTTTGGCTACCTGCCCAATACCCTACGCGGCCACTTTTTGTCCCTACTAACGGTAGAAAGTCTCATTTTCATATAAAAAAATACCCCAAGGAAATTAATCCTTGAGGTATTTTCTTGCTAACTAACTTATTTTAGAAACGATATGAAAGTTGTCCCGCAACATTTCTAGGATCTGTCTGGTTAATAAACCCTCCTCTAAAGTAGGAGTTAAGTCCAATCTTATTCGCGATATTATTAAAGAATACACGCGCTGTCAACTTTCCAAATGTATAGCCCAGCTGACTGTTTAATGTCATATATCCTGGCATATCAAAGGGTTTCACTCCCGGTACTGTGCCATGTCCATCGGGGCGCGTAGAATATTCATTTACAGGACGGTCACCTACATAATAAGCACCAAAGCCTATGCTTAAGCCTTTTAATGCGGAGCGGTTTACTGTATATTGAATCCAGCCATTCGCTGTATGCTTAGGCGCATTCATCGGCGCAGAACCATTGACATAGGACGGGCTATTTTCATAACGTGCGTCTAAGTAGGCATAGCCTAACATCACTTGTAAATTCTCTAGTACACGACCATTTAATTCAACTTCAATACCCTTGCGTTTTAAATCACCTGCTTGAAATACATAGCCTGTTGCTGTATTCGTGTTAGGATCGTATTCGCTATTTGTCAGATTCGCGGTATTGATATGGAAGTAGGTAAAATTAAAGCGTAGACGGTCATTCAGCCAATCCGATTTTATACCTGCTTCAAACTGATTCGTGGTGGAAGCTCCCACACGTTCGCCAGATCTCAGCTCTTGGGCAGCATTACGCAATGATGTCGAGGTCGTATAAGAACCAAATATATTAACTTGCTTAATGGGGCGCACCATGACTCCTAAGGAAGGGTTCCATGCAGAACCGACATCAGTGCGGCTGGAGTTAGGAATCTTATTATAGATCTCTGTGTAGCGCACACCTAAAATTGCTTTCAGGTACTTATTAAAGGTAATTACATCTTGAGCCATCAGGCCTAAAGTGCTGTATTGCGCACGTGTAGGGTTTGCACTAGCGGCAAAAGCGACCGGATTAGTGATGGTATTGGTGTAGGGCTGCATCACGTTAATGGTATCCAAGCGCGAAGATCCCCAAGGGGTATTTAAGGAATTGGCAATACGGTAGTCAAATCCTACTTGGAAAGTATGATTTAAAGATCCTGTTTTAATATCCTCTCCAATAAAATCAAATTGTGCTGTAGTATTTTTATCGTCACGCACGGCACGGCTAATGGTACGCGCACGAAGGTTATAATCGCCTTGAATCGCACCCCCAACACCTGTAGAAGTGTTATCAGCCATATATGATCCCGAAGATAAAGCGGCACGAATTTTTAATTTATCGGTTAGTTTACGCTCCACACGAAACATATATGAGGCCATCACATTATTCACCTTATCATCGGAGAAGCCTAAAAATTGGTCGTAAGGAATAAGGTATAATTTATTGACATCGGCCGCGCCTAAGTTGACAGCATCTCCATGAGGCGTTCTATTTTCCTGTAAGTAATCGGCTTCAAATGTTACAGTCGTCTGCTCATTGGGACGCCAAGCAAAGGAAGGATTAATATAGACACGGTTGTTATTTACAATGGTACGGTAGGAGTTTCCACGTTCATAGGCTCCATTGATACGCATGGCTACGGTATTCTTATTATCTAATACCGCTTGGTAATCAAAAGTAGGTCTCACTTGTCCCCAAGCACCAATACGGATATCAACCTGACCACCATCTACAAACTCGGGCGTTTTCGTCGTTAGGTTAATTACACCTCCAGCATTTCCAATATCTGTGATTACGCCCTGCGTAATTGCTGCAGACCCTTTAATCACCTGAATAGTCTCCACCCCTTGCATATCGACAATGGCTGAGGCTGTTTGAAACTGGGAATCCATACGGACACCATTTTTAAGTACGGGTACACCACGGAAACCTCTAATAGACATCGATTCGCGCACGCCTCCATAGGAACCAAATAAGGATACCCCCGGGACATTACGGATGGCATCGGTCAACGTTAAGGCGCCTTGATCGGCAATAACTTTTGATGATATAACGGAAATAGATTGAATCTGATCGGAAGGTTTCAGGGGCATACGTGTGATCATCTCTAAGCCCTTGGGCTGACGGTTACGATTTCCAAATACTTCAACCTCCTCCAAATCGTGGTTATTTGAAACTAGTAAAATAGATTTAAGGTCCAGATCACCATTTTCCATCAGCTTATTCATGCCTACAGGACGATATCCAATACCGGAGATGCGCACATAAACAGCGCCTTCTTTATGCGTTGGAATTTCAAATGAACCATCCGCCTTGGTCTTTACAGTAACTCCCGCCGCCGATATCGTAATTGCTGACAGGGGTTTATTATGCTCGTTGACCACTTTCCCACGAATGACGGAATTCGTCTGTGCGTAGAGTGCGGTCGATGTACAAAAGGCTAAGCCTGCTAATAAGTAAAATTTAATGCTCATAGTTTATCTATTTTTAATTAATCTAAATAAAGAAACAAATGTATTCATTTATTAACCTTTCAGCAAATATATTTCCATCTTTTTAAATAAATTTTTAAAAAAGACCTTTTTGGGAAAATGGTTTACAAAAAAAGGTCAGCGCAAGCGCTGACCTTTCAATAAGAATATATAGATGTCTATTAATTAAATTTCCAACGTACAAAAGCTTCGATAGCTTCGTAATTTGCTAAACCTAACTCGTCATATAGACGTGCAGTCTCTGAGGTACGGTCTTCTGCACGTACCCAGAATTCACGTGCATCATCGCCTGGATAAACAGGTAGATCTTTTTGTGATTGGTGTTTGAAGATTGCTAAACGCTTACGTTTAACTTCTTGTGGAGACAATGGTACAGCCATTTCAATTTCGTGAATTGGGTATTCATGCCATGCACCGCGGTATAACCATAACCAACAATCTTTCGTCCACTCATCTGTTTGACGTAAACGAATTAAGGCTTCTAAGATCACGTCAAAACAAACTTTATGCGTTCCATGTGGATCTGCAAAGTCACCCGCAGCAAATACTTGATGTGGCTTTACAGCACGTAACAACTCCATCGTCTGAACGATATCATCTTCTAAAGAAACTGTTTTAGAGAATTTACCACGGTCGTAGAAAGGTAAATCTTGGAAGTGAATATGATCATTCGCCAGCCCTACGAAACGCGCCCCAGCAATAGCCTCTCCTTTACGGATCATCGCTTTTATTTTACGAACAATCTCCGTATCGATTTGATTAGGCTTTTTGTTGGCGAAAATATCGTTGCTCTCTTGGTATAAATTACGGATCGAAGAAACATCGATACCCATCGTATCAGCAAAATCTTCTGCAAACTCTAAATAACGTAATACATCGTCATCCCATACGGCAGTATTTCCTGAAGTTTGGTAAGCAACGTGGATATTATGACCTTGATCCGCAAGACGGATAAAAGTTCCCCCCATAGAAATTACATCGTCATCGGGATGTGGCGAGAATAAGATGATATTCTTCTTCGCAGGATTAGCACGCTCAGGACGTTGGGAATCGTCTACATTAGGCTTCCCTCCTGGCCATCCTGTGATGGTATGTTGTAATTCGTTAAAGATTTTAATGTTGATAGCATAAGCAGGACCTGATTCAGTCACTAACTTCGCCATACCATTGGCATTATAGTCTTCTTCGGTTAATTTTAAAATTGGTTTGTGTAAAGCTAAAGACAACCAAACTACGGCTTTCTTAATCAATGTTTCTGTCCATTCAACATCTTCTGCTAACCATGGTTTATCGAAACGCGTTAATAAAGAAGCTGCTTCTGTATCTAATACAAACTCTACATTATCGTTTAATTGCAAATACGTTGCAGGAATTTCCGAAGAAATCTCTCCTTCAACAGCTTTACGAACAATCTCTGCTTTATTTTCAGACCAAGCCATTAAGATAATTTCTTTGGCTTTAAAGATTGTCCCAACCCCCATCGTAATGGCTTTAGTAGGTACATTTTCCTTACCTCCGAAATCACGAGAAGCATCACGACGTGTTAAATCGTCTAAGGTTACTAAACGTGTACCTGAGTTTGGTGCAGAACCTGGCTCATTAAAACCAATATGTCCTGTACGGCCAATTCCTAAAATCTGGATATCTAAGCCCCCTAATTCAGAAATTTTTTGCTCATATGCTAAACAGAAAGCTGCAATTTCAGAAGCTGGTAATGTACCATCAGGAATATTAATATTCGCTTGGTCGATGTCGACATGATCGAATAAGTTTTTATTCATAAAAGTTACATAGCTCTGAATAGCGTCAGGCTGCATTGGAAAATACTCATCTAAGTTAAACGTAATAACGTTTTTAAAGCTTAAGCCTTCTTCCTTATGCAAACGAATTAATTCTGCATAAACTTTTACAGGAGTTGCACCGGTAGCTAAACCTAAAATTGCATGCTCTCCGTTTGCTTGCTTTTTACGAATTACTGCTGCAATTCTATTCGCTACAACTTTGGATGCTTCTTCTTTATTAGCATACACGCTTACAGGAACTTTTTCAAAGCGTGTTTCTTCCAGTAAATTTAATCTTGCCATTCTAAGGATTTAATTTGGATAACGTGAGTAACAAATTTATAAATTAATCTGATTGATTAATGCATATTTGCATTTTTTTAACGAAAAAACGTACAATAATTTAACGCAACCGTTTGATAATTTAACTTATTTTACTAAGTAATTAGATAGATCGCAGATTATCAATAGCTTGAAGGATGGTTTCATCTTTTTTGGCAAAACAGACTCGAAGCAGGTTTTGATTCAAACTATTGCAATAAAACGCAGAAACAGGCACGGTAGCGATTTTATGATCGACGATTAACTGTCGTGCAAAGTCCATTTCCGATGCATCTGACACCATGGAATAATCCAATAACTGAAAATATGTGCCTTCACAAGGCAACAAACGAAACTTTGACCCCGCAAGACCCGCCTGAAGTAGATTCCGCTTGCCCTCAAAAAAACTACCCAGCTGTAAGTATTCATGCGCATCTGCTATAAAATCGGCAATAGCATACTGTACGGGGGTATTCGCGGAGAACACCGTATACTGATGTACTTTCTGAAATTCCCTCATTAAAGGCTCTGAAGCCAAGATATACCCCATCTTCCATCCGGTGGTATGCAGTAGTTTCCCGAAAGACGCAACGACAAAACTACGATCATGCAATTTCGGAATCGACCAAACGGATTGATGAACATGTCCGGAATAGACCATATGCTCATATACTTCATCTGAAAGCACAAAAAGATCCGCGGCCGTAGCTAAGTCCGCTAAGTCCGCCAAATCAGCAGCCGACCATACCCTACCCGTAGGATTTGTAGGATTATTAATTAACACCATCCGCGTAGCGGATGTAACTTGACTGCGCACAAAATGCCAGTCAATTTGAAAATCAGGAGCCACCAATGGGATAGCGACCACTTTTCCACCATAAAGCTCGATGGCGGGACGATAGGAATCATATGCCGGCTCAAAGATTAGCACCTCATCTCCTGGACGTATTAAGGTACTAATAGCTGAAAATAAAGCCTGCGTGCCTCCTGAAGTGATGGTAATCTCCGTAGCAGCATCCACAGCAACGCCATATAGTGCTTCCTGCTTCTGGGCGATTTGCTCCCGCAAAGCTAGGACCCCCGCCATAGGAGCATATTGATTGTAACCCGCAGCATAATATTTCTTAACTAAGGAAAGGAGCTTCTCCGAAGGCTCAAAATCTGGAAAACCCTGCGATAAATTAATCGCTTGGTACTGATTAGCAAGATTTGTCATCTGCGTAAATATCGTGAGCCCAACCCCGGGCAGTTTACTTTGAATAGTAGGCATAGTAAGGCTTTATAATTTTTACTCTACTAATTTAATAGATATTCTTATATTTGCAGTCTAGATTAATAAAATAATGAAGAAATTTATCATTTTCCTACTTGCCTTAGCGCCGTTTTTCGTTTCGGCACAACAAAAAGAACTAAGCAAAGAAGCGTATATTGAACGTGTTAAAAATAATCCTGACTCCATCAACAGCCTAGTAGACCTACGCCGTGTGGGCGGATACACACCTGAATATGCGGAATTAAACCCCCTTTTTAAGACTTTAAGCCCACAAGTGCGCAAGTCTAAAGAAGGTAAAGAGTTTAGAAGCTATTTAAAAACATTGAATTCCGTATCCGTCGGAAAGAAAGCCAAATACTTCAGTCAAAAAGATACTGCGGGAAATACGGTAGCGCTAAAAGATTTTAAGGGAAGATATGTGCTCCTAGACTTTTGGGCTTCTTGGTGCCCAGACTGCCGCGTACAAAGTCCTGAGTTAGTGAAAACTTATGCCGAATTTAAAGGTCCTAATTTTGAAATTATAGGTATATCATTCGATAAAGACCGTGGATCATGGATTAAAGCCATTCATACTGACCAGCTATATTGGACGCAGCTTTCGGATTTAAAAAGATGGCAAAATGAAGTAGGCACGTTATATGGCGTGAAGTCTATCCCTCAAAACGTACTCATTAGCCCTGAAGGCATTATCGTAGCCCGTAATATCCACGGGGAAGAATTAAATACCCTACTACGCAAATTGGTTAAGAAGTAGTCCGCTACTTCTTAACCAAAAAGTGAGCGGAAGATATCTTCTAAGGTCGCCACTGGACGAATAGCAATTCCATATTTCTTAGCGTCTAAGCCTTTGGTATTAAATTTAGATATAAAGATTCCATCGAACCCTAATTTTTCCGCCTCAGCAATACGCTGCTCTATCCGGTTTACAGCGCGAATCTCCCCGGATAAACCAATCTCTCCAGCAAATGCGATCGATGTCTTCACAGGCATATCCTGCTGCGAAGATATAATAGCAATAACGACTGCTAAGTCAATGGCAGGATCTTCTACACGCAGCCCACCAGCGATATTTAAAAAGACATCTTGCGCGGACAAGCGGAATCCAAAGCGCTTTTCTAAGACCGCAAGCAGCATATTCAGGCGTTTGGTATCGTAACCTGTAGAGGAACGCTGTGGGGTACCAAAAGCGGAGTTGGAAACTAAAGCCTGCACCTCAATCATCATCGGACGCATACCCTCCAGCATGGCCGAAATAGCCACCCCCGAAACAGGTGCATCACGCTGAGAAATCATAATCTCCGAAGGGTTCGATACCTCACGCAAGCCCGCTCCTTGCATCTCATAAATACCCAATTCTGAGGCCGACCCAAAACGGTTTTTCACTGCCCGAAGGATGCGGTAAACATGGTTACGGTCCCCTTCAAACTGCAGCACGGTATCCACCATATGCTCCAAAACCTTAGGTCCCGCAATCGAGCCATCTTTGGTAATGTGGCCGACAATAAATACGGGCGTATTTGTTTCTTTTGCGAAACGCAGAAGCTCTGCCGTACATTCACGCACCTGTGACACGGAACCTGGAGCTGACTCTATCTGCGAAGAATGTAGCGTTTGTATGGAATCTATAACGATGAGATTGGGGGCTACCACCTCAATCTGCTTAAAGATATTCTGTGTGGAAGTCTCTGTAAGAATAAAACAATTCGCGTTGGAACTCTGCTGCAAACGCTCGGCACGCATTTTTATCTGCTGCTCGGATTCTTCTCCTGAGATATAAAGGGTTCTAATTTTAGGGATACTCAGCGCCAATTGCAGCATCAATGTAGACTTTCCAATTCCGGGCTCCCCGCCAATGAGCACGAGTGATCCCGGGACGATCCCCCCTCCTAATACACGGTTAAATTCTGCATCGGGTGTTTCTAAACGATGCTCCTCGGTATAGACAATCTCGTGAATCACCGCGGCTTTATTAGTCCTTTTGGAAGGAGTCGCGGCAGTGCTACGCCACTCGGGGACGCGCGAACTAGCTTTCTCCACCACTTCTTCCACCAAGGTGTTCCATTGTTTGCAAGAAGGACACTGCCCCATCCATTTGGAAGTTTCATGTCCACAGCTCTGACAGAAGTATGCTGATTTCGATTTCGCCATGCGTATATTCGTTAATTTTTCCTATTCGTTATTTATTATTACCGTTTTCCTTAACGTTAAATTTCATTTTCCTTTAAGACACGCAGGAAATTTTGCCCCATAATTTTTTCTAAATCAGCGACGGAATACCCATGTGCCAGCAAGGCTTTTGTCAATATCGGGAATTTTGAAACGTCCTCCAAACCCTGTGGGGAAGATTCTATGCCATCAAAATCCGACCCTATAGCCACATGATCTACGCCCACCATCTTTACTAAATAGTCAATATGTGCGATTAAGCTTGATAGGGGTGCATCCGCCTGCTGACGTAATACTGCAGGCAAAGCTAAATATTTACTCGTGATCCCCAACTTCGTCTTCGCATTTTTTCCGGCATATTTTTTATATAAGCGATGCACACGCTCAGAATACCCACTATCGAGGAATTGTGAGTAGAAGTTGACACCAATAACACCGCCATTTTCTTTTAAAGCCTTTAATTGGGCATCTTTTAAATTTCTATAATGGGGAGTCAAAGCATATGCATTGGAATGGGAAACTAAAATAGGCTTTGTGCTTACGGCAAGCACATCATAAAATGTCTGCTCGCCAGCATGCGAAAGATCTACAAGCATGCCGAGGGTATTCATGCGCCTAATCAAGGTTTTTCCATGTTCTGAAAGTCCTTTTGAAGCTTTGGAGTTACTACTTTCTATCGCCGCCGCAGAAGCCCAAGGAAGATTATAGTTCCATGTTAAGGTCAGATAGCGTGCTCCTCGGTTGAAGAGCGTCTCTAAATTTGCTATACGCGACTCAATCATATTTCCCCCCTCAACACCAATTACGGCAGCAATCTTACCTGAAGCGACAATGGCTTCAATATCTTTGGTGCTTCTTGCGAGCGCCATGGAGTCTTTATTTTTCGCAAGCATAGCCTCTAGCGCATCAATCTGCTTATTAGCATGCGCAAAGGCCCCTTTTTTAAACTTCTTATCATCCGACCATACAGCGAAAACTTGCACATCGACTCCCCCTTCTTGGAGTCGTGGAATATCCGTATGCCCTACAGAAAGACGCTTGGAAAGGTCTAATCCTGGAAGAATAGATTCGATAATAACATCGTTATGCCCATCTACAACAACTAGGTTGTCATGGATTTTTTTATAGTCCTGCTGCGCCGCAGCTTGGGGCATTACTTTTAATTCTTCATAAATAGCATCTTGAATACGGCTACGGATATTTAAGTTTAACAATTTCGTAGACACTTGAGGATGTACGCGGTTAGAAAGAAAAATATAGATTAACTGATTTGCTGGATCAATCCAAATACAAGTTCCCGTATAGCCTGTATGCCCATATACTGAAGGGTTCGCTAATTTAGAAGGGTATTCATTCTTTGGATTGGGGTCAAAGCGGTCAAAACCTAAGCCACGACGGGAATTCTTAGATTGATTGGATGTAAATAAATCCACGGTCTCAGGCTTAAAGATACGCATGCCCCCATATTCCCCACGGTTTAATAGGAGCTGCCCAAAGATTGCTAAATCATTAGCCGAGCTAAATAAGCCTGCATGCCCTGCCACTCCTCCAGCCATCGCCGCTCCTTGGTCATGTACATAGCCCGCGAGTAACACTTTTCTAAAAGAAGTATCCTGCTCAGTAGGAACAATTTGTGTACGATCAAACCGTTGTCGTGGATTATAACCCGCAGTCTTCATGCCTAAGGGTTTATATAAAATCTCCTGCACATACTCCTCCATAGGCTTGGAAGTTACCTGCTCGGCTACTTCTTTCATCACATACATGGAAATATCTGAGTATACGTACTCGCCAATGGGCTTTACCGGGGATTGCAACATCATGGGCCACATCACCTCTTGGTAGTAGTTCGTGCGCATAAAGCTGCTGTCAGCAAGCTGTACAGCATGGTCGGCAGCATAGTGGCGCTGCACATCGCCCGCCTTCAAATTTTTATAGAATGGAATAAAAGGAGTGAATCCGGCCTCATGCAAGAGTACAGTACGCAATTTTATATCCTTTTTATTAGTTGTCCTAGCTTGCCATAGGTAGTTTCCCATCGTAGAATCTAATGCTATGACACGATCTTCTGTCAGCCGCATTACAACGGGCGTGGTGCCCATAATTTTTGAAATTGATGCTAAATCATAAATATCGTGTATGGAATTCTGTGTTTTTTGCGCGTAAGTATGCGTGCCGTAAGCTTTCTCAAAAATTACCTGCCCATCTTTTACGACCATGACGACAGCTCCAGGAGTCGCCTGCTCACGTATCGCTTCTGCAGCAATGGCATCAATCTTTTTCCCTAGCTTAGATATATTTATTGACGTCTTCTCGTCAGCAAGATATTGCAAGCGGATTTGTTCCGTCTGCGCGCCAGCTCCTTTCTGAAAGTTATTGGAAAATGTTTTCGCCAGTTTTGCCGTAGCCCCAAGCCCCCCAAATAAAGTCATCGCCGCATAACGCTGCTCAAGAGCCCCTTTCTTAGCATTCCAAAGAATGGGCACCTGCAGCCCCCCAAGGTTAGCAAGCTGCTCACCTTCGGCAAATAACGCGAGCACAACAGACTTCCGATTGGACTGCGCCAACAGAATCTGCGCCATTAGATTGTCGCCTAAATTAGCGCTCACACGACCACTTATATCGCCTTCCTCAGCAAGTACAATCAGCTGATTATAATACTTTGTATGCTCTTCAAAATTAGCGTACGTAAAGGTACTTACCTCGGCATAGCGGGAGGCCTGCTCTATAAATTCTTTAAATGCGCCCTCTCGTGGAACTAATAAGGCAATCTTCTGCTTAGAAAGATCTTTTAATGGTAAGATCCCTTTTTGGTTATTTAAAAGTACAGTTTGATTGTGTAGCGTTTGCTGATAGGATAAATTCGGCTGATGGGATAAATTCTGCTGATGCTGCGCATTGACAGGATTTCCAAGTGCTAAAATGCTCGCCAATAGGACTGCACTAAGAAACGACATTTTCATAGTTATGGTAAGATTAGGTACGTTGGCTAAAAATACAAAAAAATCTTATCTTTGAATTATGCCGGAGCATTTAGAAGATAAAACGATCTTTTCCCTACTTGAAGTAGCTAAAAGCATTCAAAAAGCCATTTCTGAACGCTATAAAAGCCTCTATTGGATAAAGGCGGAGATGAATAAGCTTAATTTCTACCCCCATTCTGGACACTGCTACCCGGAGTTAGTTGAGAAAAAAGACGGTAAGATTGTCGCAGAGATGCGCGCCATACTTTGGAAAGCAGACTATAACCGCATCAATACCAACTTCCAAAAAGTGCTGCAAGAGCCCCTGCGAGAAGGTATTACCATGCTCTTCCAGGCGGCAATTTCCTATGACCCACTCTACGGATTTAGCTTACGTATCGTTGATATTGACCCTACTTTTGCTTTGGGTGAATTAGAAAAAGAGAAAAAAGAATCAATTCGAAAATTACAGGAAGAGGGTATTTTCCAGGCTAATAAATCAATCGCATTTCCACAGCTCCCAAAGAGAATCGCCGTAATTTCTGTTGAAAGCTCTAAAGGATTTTCAGATTTCCAACAGATTATATCCCAGAATCCTTGGGGGTATCATATGGAGATTTACCTCTTCCCTGCACTACTCCAAGGTGACAAGTCCATTCCCTCCATTATTAAGCAGCTTACTGCCATTGCAGAACAGCTTGACAACTTTGATGTCGTAGCCATTATCCGCGGTGGTGGTGGTGAGGTAGGTCTTTCCTCCTATAACAACTACTTACTTGCTCGCGCTATAGCAATCTTTCCCATTCCTGTGTTAACAGGCATTGGCCACTCCACCAACGAAACTGTTTCTGAGATGGTAGCCTATAAAAATGCGATTACGCCCTCCGAACTCGCGGACTTTGTGATACAGAAATTTCATAACTTCTCCATCCCTGTTACGCATGCGCAAGAAACTATTATACGCTGTGCAAAACTTATTTTTGAGCAACAGCAACGTACCATGGATCAGCTAGCAAACCGTATTAATTGGTCGACAAAACAGCATTTCAAAACACAAAAATTACAACTAAAAAATCTAGAGAAAGACCTTAACCAACAGGCTAAGCAGCTGCTTAGGGAGCAGTTGCTCATCTTAAAGAATATAGGGCGCATCGTCCAACTCGCAGACCCCAAAAATCTACTTGGCAAAGGATTCAGTGTGACCCATATTCATGGAAAGCTTCTCACGAGCACGAGCCAATTAAAATTGGACGACTTTATAGAAACAACTTTAGAACATGGTACGTTTGTAGCCAAAGTAACTGCCATAGACACGCATATTAACACGAAATAACAACACGAAATATCAGTACTGTATATATACACGAAATAACAACACGAAATAACGATGGAAAAATATACCTACAGCGAAGCATTCATGGAATTACAACAGATTGTCTCTCAAATTGAATCAGCCGATATCGACATTGATACGCTATCTGAAAAAATAAAAAGAGCTTCCGAATTAATTGAAGTATGTAAAGCCAAACTAACGGCCACTGAGCAGGAAGTAACGAGCTTACTTGCCAAACTTACTCCTCCCAATACCCCGGAATAACATCGAAAGATAAAACCGATGATTAACACCAAAGGATAAAGCTGATGATTAACATTGAAGGATAAAGCTGCCAATTAACATTGAAGGATAAAGCTGCCAATTAACATTGAAGGATAAAGCTGCCAATTAACATTGAAGGATAATTCTTAGGAAATAACAGCCTGTATAATCCGCCCCTAAAGCCTCCTTAAAAGCCTCCTTAAAAAGCTTCAAATTGCCCGCTTAAAATAGATTTTATTTAAAAGTTAAGTTTTAATGTTTTTTTTGGCTAATTTTGTGCAATTTAAATTTAGTCTTATTAAGGACAATACTAATTATACAGTGCAAATGCGCCAGATATACAGCAGCTTATGTGTCGGAATAGTTCTACTTAGTTCCGGAATTGATGTGTTATATGCCCAACAAAACTCTAAAAATTTGTTGCAGATAACAACTTCATCAACAAATCAAGTTATTCCTAGGGCAACAATTCACCTCCTGGGAAAGAAAGAGTATTCTTTAACGACCGATGCCAATGGGCAGCTGGACTTCACGCAAATTCCTGCAGGGAGTTACATCTTGGAGTTACGGCATATAGGTTATAAAGCTTTTCGACAACGCCTGCAACTCCCCTTATCGCAACCATTATTAATAGCTTTAAATAGACTAGAAATAGCTATCGATGAAGTATATATTACAGCGAAAGAATCCTCGAATATCAGCCGCTCTTCAGTCATAAACCGAAAAGCTATGGAGCATTTGCAGCCCTCGAGTTTTACGGATATTCTGGAGCTCTTACCTGGAGGAAGAGCAAAAGATCCTTCTTTAATGCAGGTGAATGGAATCAATCTACGGGCTGCGGGAAATCCGAGCTCCAACTACGATATCAACTCCTTGGGGACGGCTTTTGTGATGGATGGAAACGCCATTAACAACAATGCGAACATACAGTCAGTGAATGGATTTTCTACGTCCGGGAATAATGAAAGACGCAATATATCCAATATTGGCGTTGATATGCGATCCCTGAACACAGATAATATTGAGAAAATAGAAATTATCCGTGGTATACCTTCTGCAGAGTATGGAGATCTCACTTCTGGCGTCATTTTAATAGATCGAAAGAAAGGGTTTACCCCCTGGTCGGCACGCTTAAAGTCGGATGGATTCAGTAAACTATTTTCCGTAGAAAAAGGATTCACAAATCTTAAACGAAACTTTAAGATTAATATTGATGCGGGCTATTTAGATGCTAAAAGTAACCCCACAGATATTTACACAAATTTTAAACGTGTAAATGCTTCTGTACGCATGGAGAAAACGTGGCAGAAGGAGCGGGCAACCTATGTATATAGTAACAACCTAGACTATAAGACCACCATAGATGGGGAGCGTATAGACCCTGATAATGATTTCCTGCTAACGGATAAATACCGCTCGCAAAATCAAGAATTCCGACTGGCTAATAATTTAAAAGTTTTCTTCAAAAAATTAGATTGGTTGAAGTCGCTAGACTTTACTTCCAACCTCTCTTATAGTAGCAATCGCATTGAAGAAACTCGCTTATTTCAAGCTAAATCTGCGGAGATTCTGACAAACTCGCTTCTTCCAGGCTCCCATGAAGCGTCTTTTATCAAGCCTTCCTATATTTCTAATTTAACAGTCGATGGGCAGCCATTTACAGCGCAAACTAAAGCCCTCGCAAAGATTGTATTTAATAAAACTCCGCTAAAGCATCATATAAAGGTAGGGGTAGAATCCAACTACTCGAAGAATTTCGGTAAAGGCCAGCAATTTGATTTGGACCTACCGCCGACTTCATCACTCACAGCACGTCCTAGGGCGTATGACGACATTCCTGGATTACATCTATTGACTGCATTTGCGGAAGATCAGCTAAGCATTAAAGCCGGAAAACACCGCTTTGAAGCGATGCTTGGTATACGTGCTTTTTCGTTGACAAGCCTCGATCAGCGTTTTGATTTAGCGAATAAAGTTCAAGTAGATCCCCGAGCGAATGTCCGTTGGGAGCTCCCTACTGTTCAGCTTGCTGGAAGTCCTTTGCGCCTTTCGCTATCGGGAGGGTACGGTATTCATACCAAGACGCCAACATTGAGCATGCTGTACCCGAGTTTATTCTACCGCGATATCACTGAACTTAGTTATTATACGGCAGATCCTGCCACGCGCTTAGCTTGGGTGAATACCAGCATCTACGATCCGACAAACAGACAACTTTCTAATAGTAGAAATAAGAAATGGGAGTTTGGAGCTGATGTAAGCTATAAATCTAATCAGTTTTCCGTAAACTATTTTCAAGAAAATCTTCAAGATGGCTTCCGTGATATGAGCCACTTCGAGACGATATCTTTTACAAAATATAACTCCAACTCCGTCGACCCTACAAACTTAACTTCGAAGCCATCGATCACGGATTTTACAGGCGAGGCACAGCAGCAATATTATGGATATCAACGGGTGGAGAACGGCTCACAAGTGAATAAAAAAGGAATTGAATATACCTTTAGCTCGGCACGTATCCGAGGAATTAATACACGTGTCACCGTAAATGGCGCCTGGTATATCACCAAATATAATACCTCGCAAGCGTATTATAAAACTATACCCTCCAATGTTATTACCGACGGAAAAACCCTCCAATATCTAGGGTACTATGAAGATCCTGATGGAAATACTTATGAGCAGCTGAATACCAACCTAACGCTAGACTCCTATCTCCCACAATGGGGATTGACATTTTCATCGTCTATTCAAAGTTTATGGTATTTTGATACACAACGTCAATATATGTCAGGTTCCCCTGTTGGCTACTACGATATTGAAGGGCAGTATTTTGATTATACGGAGGCCAATAAAACGGATGGTATCCTTTCCAATCTGACCACGAAATACGGCGAGAATATTTTTGACAAATACCGCACACCGATTGATTTACAAGTTAATTTTAAGGTGACCAAAGACATTAAACAACGCATAAAAGCGTCTATGTTTGTCAATCGCCTATTTACATATACACCCAGCTATGAACGTAATGATGTAACCATACGTCGCCGTAGTGCTGCTCCTTACTTCGGGATGGAGATATCTATTAATTTCTAGGAAAGCATCATGAAAAAATACCTTTTTATTATCGTTACACTGCTGACAGCCATGGCCTGTCAGAAAGATAACTTACAGACGCAAAGCACAGTAGCACTCATACAAATTGATAAGCCGCAAAACTTAAAGAATGCGCAGTTAAGCCATATTAAGCTGACGGCTAGGGAAGCAAATACAGGCTTAACAACGCTGCTGGACGTATCTCCAGAAGGACTACTAACGCAGAAACTACCTTTCGGAAGCTACACCTTCTCCTTGGAAGCCACGATTTCTTATGAGGTTGGTGAAGAAAAGGTTCAGGGAAAAGCAAAATCTTATGTGGAAAATGTCCTTGTAAAACCAGAGACGTCCCCGACAGTTTGTAAATTTTTCTTAATCAATGAGAAAGCTAATTTTGTTATTAAAGAGCTTTTCTACACGGGGAATACCACCCCTGAAGGGAAGTCCTATAATGGGGATAAGTATTTTCTAATTTACAATAATTCCGATTCCGTTTTATACGCCGATGGGCTCTTAATTTCGCAATCGAAATTTTTAACGAGTGCACAAAATATGTATACTCCGGATGTGATGAATGAAGCTTTTACAACGAGTCAAATTGTAATGATTCCCGGCGATGGAGATGACTACCCAATTCAACCAGGAGCGCAGTTTGTCGTTGCTAATAACGCTATTAATCACCTAGAGTACAACTCGAATTCCTTGGATTTATCAACGGCAGAATTTGAAATTGATCTAATTGCGAGCATCAATGTCGATAACCCACTCGTTCCAAATACCATTGGCGTAACGGGTTCCCTATTAATGAATAATCAAGGTCTACAGAGTTACGTCATCGCCAAGCTTCCGAAAGATGTAAGTGTCGATCAGTATTTAAAGGATAACTTCTATACTTACTCCTGGAAAAATGCCTTAGGGAATACCCAGACGTCAACGGGATATAAATTACCGAATGACTATATTATTGACGCTGTAAACGTCGGCATACAGCAAAACTATCAATGGTTGGTAACAGCTCCTTCCATCGATATGGGCTACACCTATACGTCGGTCATCAATGCCGACCTCAACCGATTCGGAAAGTCCGTGATCCGCAAGGTGCTTTCGACTTCTGCAACGGGAAAAGATATTTTACAGGATACTAATAACTCTGCGGCAGATTTTATTCCGCAGGCTAAACCTTCGCTATACAAATAAGATGCAGTCATTAAAATTTATTGGAACGCTATTAGTAGCGTTAGGCGCAAATAGCCTGCATGCGCAAGATCTTACGGCCGATACCCTTGCTCAAGATACTGAGCAGCAATTAACCCTGCAATGGTTGGAGCAGCAGCATATTGGCAAACGCTTTTACGACGGGTATTTTCAGCAAGCAGGATTGAAGCGCTATGAGCGTGCTGCGAACTACACGGATCTTTCCATGGGCTATCATAACTCCACACAAGATCTATACCTACAACAGACGGGAGCGGGTAGCCAAGGTTATCAGATAGGAACAAAATCCTATCAACGGGTATCCAATAGTGGGTTCCAACTGTGGGGGGAAGCATTTTATGAAAATACAAAAATTAAAGATCAACGTTTTAATGAGCAAATAGACTACGATAAGATTTATCCCTACGTCCTTTCTGACAGCGTGGGTGGTGATTTAAACCAAGAACGTTATTATATTCAAGGAGGAATGGCTAAGCAGGTGGAGGATTGGGATTACGGTCTTTCCGCTTCCTACCTGGCGAATCAAGCCTACCGAAAGGTGGATCCTCGACCTATTAACACCAGCTCGGATTTGAAAATTCAGTTGGCAAGCTCCTATCAGCTGAATACGAAATACCGCCTAGGGATAGCCCTGGATGGGGAGAAATATATCCAGCAATCTTCTGTGAACTTTGTTTCTCAATTATTTCAGTCACCCCTGTATCACGATGCTGGCTTTGGAGCCAATAACTTATTATTGATGTCTTATTCCTCCACACAGCATATGAGCTACTCCTATGGGGGGAGTATGACGTTAATTCCAGCAAATCAACAAGGCCTTTATGCCTCTTTAAAGTATTTGAAAACGGATCTTGACAAATCTGTTTCAGGCATTTATGCGCCCGTTTCTAGTTTTCAACAACAGCAAGTAAAAGTCGCTGTAGGTTACAATAAAAGTTTTTCAGAAGGCGCCTCTTTAAAATTAGATGCCACGGCGGCAGCACAAAAGAAGACTGGTGAGGAAAGCATCTTTTATATTGACCCTTCACGCAACAGCTTACAGCTGTTGTCGAACAATGAAACATTCTCCGATAGACAGGAACATTATACTTTCAATGCGCTATGGAGTCAAGATAGGGTAAATTATTCGTGGAACATCCTCTTAAAAACAGCCTATGACAAGCAGGATACCTACTACTTGTTACCCGAAAGACAACAGCAGTATGACCGCTTTCAATCCGCCATCTATGGGCAGCTATTAAAGCCACTTTCCAAGGGCTTGATCTCCGCACGTGTCGGCTATGGCCTGATGAAACATAGCAACGCGCAGGCAAGCTGGGATATGTCTTCAGCGCCCGAGCAGGTGCAAGCGATGTTGCTGTCAAATTATAAGTATTTAACCACCGATAGACAGTTTTATTCCGGCGAAGTACGCTATGACGTTAAACTTTCTAAAGGACTTCAAGTCTTTGTTATAGCACAGGGATCACAAACAACAAGAATAAAACAACAAGAATATTCCCTACGCTTTGGATTTCTTTTTTAAATTTGTAGCAACTATGAAACGATTTATAAGTATTTCTCTTTTTCTAGCGATGATTATTTTAGGCACTGCCTTTGTAAGCGATGAGTCAATTGGGGATTTACGAAAACTGTACAGCAGACCCCTTTCAGAGTGGCCAAAACCAACGCTAGATCCTGGCGTTGTGCATGCTGAATTCAAGCCGCTACCCAAATTAGATAGTAGTTACTTCGCACTTATGCGTAGTCCAAAGGTAACTTTAGGAAAGATGCTTTTCTTTGACCCTATGCTCTCGGGATCCAATCAGATATCTTGCAGCTCCTGCCACAATCCGCAAACTTCATGGGCAGACCATCAAACGGTCCCTGTAGGGAATGACCATTTAGTAGGCACTAGAAATGCCATTTCCTTATTAAATGTATATGCTCGAAAAACCTTCTTTTGGGATGGCCGTGCTAAATCGCTGCAAGAGCAAGCGATAGCTCCTATTGAAGCACACAATGAAATGGCTATGGATCAGGTCGCGCTACCGAAAAAGTTAGCGAAAATAAAAGCTTACCAAGATTTATTCCTACAGGCTTATGGCACGAAGGAAATTACCATGCATAAAATAACGCAGTCTTTAACGGATTTCCAGCTGACACTAACTTCTCGTAGAAGTCGATTCGATGAGTTCTTAGATGGAAAATATACCGCGCTCACAGATCAGGAAATCACAGGTATGCACCTCTTCCGAACGAAAGCACGTTGTATGAACTGCCATTCTGGTCAGTTTTTCACCGATGAAGAGTTTCATAATATTGGCTTGACGTACTACAAACGTAAGAAATATGAGGATTGGGGAAGGTATCACGTTACAAAGGACCCTGCTGATATTGGGAAATTCCGCACGCCATCTTTACGCGATGTCATGAATACAGCCCCTTGGATGCACAATGGTCTTTTCGACAGTATGATTGGCGTTATAAATATGTATAATTCAGGTATGCATATGATCGACCCTACGCCTGAGAAAAAGGCTTTAGATCCCAATTATCCGTTTACCGACCCGCTCTTGAAAAAATTAGAATTAACGGCGACAGAAATACGCGATATTGAAGCCTTCTTACAAGCGATAACAGCCACAAAATACCGCATGGATCGCCCAGAAAAACTACCTCGGTAGCATGCAATCCGCAGCCTCCGCGTGCAGGCTATTATTACAATAAAAATGCATGAAAAACTTAAAATTTCATGAAAAACTATGGTTTTAAAAGGAATGACATTCCTTTTAAAACCATTTTATCAATAAATTCACAAGCTTTTTCGTACGCTCTTTATAGGGAAACCAAAAGAATGAAGACATGCGTACCCAAGGAGAACTTTGTAAAATGGCGCGCTGATGTGAGAAATCTTGAAAGCCAAACTTCCCTAAAGACTGCCCAATACCCGAATTGTTAACTCCTGCAAAGGGTAAATTGGGATGCATTATCTGTATCACAGCATCATTAATACAGGTGGAGCCTGCTGACGTATGCTTAATTACCTGTTCCACATACGCTTTATTATCGGAGAATATATAACAGGAAAGTGGCTTTTCACGCTCGTTAACAATTTGAAGAGCTTCCGCTAAATCCTGATAAAATATAACAGGTAATATAGGTCCGAATAACTCATCTTGCATCAAACGACGATCTAAGCGCGTAGGGATGACTACCGTTGGTGCCATATAGCGTTGCTCTTCGAGAACCTCTCCCCCACAAATAAGCTGCGTACCCTGCGCTAACTCTTCCTCTAAGATGGTTTTTAAGCGTGTTAACTGCCTCCCGTTTATAATACGGGCATAATCTTTGGAAAGTTTAGGATCCGTTCCAAAGGCTGTAATTAAAGCCTCCTTCAGCTGTGCTAAAAACGCCTCTTTCAGGCTGCTATCCACCAGGGCGTAGTCAGGTGCTATGCAGGTCTGCCCAGCATTTAAGAATTTGGCCCAAATAATATTTTTACAGGTCTTGGAAAGATCCGTTTGTCGATCGATAAAGACGGGGGACTTCCCTCCTAATTCGAGCGTTACCCCACATAGATTCTTCGCAGCCTGCTGCATCACAATCTTACCTACAGCCGGTGAACCCGTAAAATGGATATGGTCAAAGCGTAAGGCTAAGAGCTGTGTCGTTTCCTCCACGGCACCTTCCACGACGGCAACATGCTGTGGGTCGAAGACCTCGGCAATAATTTCTGCTAAGATCCGATTGGTATGTTCTGAAAATTCTGAAGGCTTTAATATTACGGTATTCCCCGCAGCAACAGAAGCCGCTAGATGGACCAAAGGAAGCTGAAAGGGATAATTCCAAGGGGATATTATTAATGTGCGCCCCTTAGGTTCGGATTGTATATAGGCTTTGGCACCGAAAAAAAGGAGATTATTCGCTACTGCTGTGGGTGCAGCCCAGCGACCAAGCTTCTTCTGAATAAATCGCAGCTCTGAAATTACAGCAAATATCTCCGCATAATCGGACTCCAAGGCTGCTTTTCCAAGATCCTGAAAAAGAGCTTCCTGAATATCCTTGCGGCGAGCAAGAATCACCTGTTCAAGTTTTGAAAGAAGCTCCTTTCGCACTTGAACAGACAATTGTTTGCATTCCGGCTGGTAGGCCGTCTGCCTCGTATAATATAATGCTATTTCTGCTGCTGTACTATATCTTCTCGTAGCCATTTCCATCCCCTTTAAATATACTATATAAGATAGTAAAAAATTAAATAGGATTAAGACATGGGCACTTCAATAACTAGTACTTCGGCAGGAATTAATGCTTTTAATGTTACCATTTCGGTCGCCGAAATACCAATAGCATCGCGTTTATGTAAGATTTCATCCCCTACTTCCACAGAACCCGCTAATACGAAAATATATACCCCCTGCCCCGGTCCATGTAACGTATAATCTAACGCCGTTCCAGCCGATAAGTTACCGATGTTAAACCAAGCATCTTGGTTTATAAAAACAGCCTTTTCATCCGCTTTATCTGGAGAGACGATACAAGCCAACTTATCCGTTCTATCTAAATCCGTATAATATTTCTGTGCATAGGAAGGAGTAATATCCCGCTCTTTCGGAAAAACCCAAATCTGTAAGAAATCTACAGCATCTGTCTTAGAGGCGTTCATTTCCGCATGTGCTACACCTGTTCCTGCAGACATAATCTGCACTTCACCAGCTTGAATAACCCCAGCGTTCCCCATGCTGTCACTGTGCTGTAAGCTACCTGACAGGGGGATACTGACAATCTCCATATTGTCGTGTGGGTGCTCTCCAAATCCACGTCCTGCGGCTACATGGTCGTCATTCAACACCCTTAAAGCACCGAAATTCATGCTTTGAGGATTGTAATACTGGCCAAAACTAAAGGAGTGCGCTGATTTCAACCAACCAAAATCTGCGATGCCGCGCTCTTCTGCGCGCTGTATAATCTTTTGCATACTTAATTTCCTTAATGTATGTTGTAACATCAATTAGCGTACCAAGTTTTTTTAAACAGCTAAGTCCTTGAGCTTTTCCGGGTTATAATGCTGAATTAAAGCGCGCGCCATAATACGGTTTGGATCGATTAAGGGCATCCCATTATAATCAGGCTGTGGCAGCGCTAAGGGAAGCTCCGTGCAGCCTAATACAATAACAGTGGCGCCTTCTTTTTTCAAGGCATCCATAACCTCATTAAGCTCATTTTTTGCGCGATTGGTCACCGGCGAAGAGAACGCTTTAATGCCATACTCCTCATTGTAAATACAGGCATGTACCTGCTCCTGTAGCAGCGGTGAAACGGCGACTACCTCCAAGCCAACAGCTTCTAAATGCTGGGTATATAAGCCCGTTTTTGCCGTTCCTGTAGTGGACAGCACGGCAACTTTAGGCTGTTCATAGTTAGCAGCTATAAAATTTACCGTTTCCTCAATTAAGTGCACTAATTTTATCGTTGCATTGGCGGCCTTCAATCGTTCCTGCACGACAGCAATAATAGGGAATGCATGCGCTGTATTACAAGGAATACCTGTAACAGTAGCCCCCGCAGCTTCTTGAAGCATAATAATATCAGCCAATGCTTCTGCGGGGTTTATTAAACTCTCTCCCAACAAATACTTCGTGCGATCCGCAATCAAATTAGGATACGACATCAGCATAACTGGCAGGTGCTGCTGATCCGTAGAAGCAACCGTCTCTTCAATAATTTTCTTAAATACATCGAGGCCTGCAAATGGACCTACTCCTCCAACAATACCTATCATAATACGTTTTTTCTAATTAATCTAACTCTCCTTGACGCCATTCATAGGACCAAAAAGTCTGCCCTTTAGGTAGCAGTGCTTTCATAAGCTCCTGCATGGCTGGCATCCCAGTATCTGTATTAGTAAAGCTAACAAGACTTTCTTTTGTTTTTAAATTCGCTATAAAAAAACAACGGAATCCGGGATTTGACCCTGTATGCCAGATCGATGTCCCCTGCTCATTGTACTGCAAGCGTACGCCTAAGGCGAGGGGCACGCGGGAATCAATGGCGCGAGTTTCCGTGCTATGGCTGACTTCCGCAGCCTTTGAAAGCAGCAATGTATGCGTGCTCCCCTTCAATCCCTTTCCTTCCAATATCCCGAGCTGCAGAAATCTGCTGTAGTCGGATGCTGTCGTATATAGGGAGTAGGCGGCATTTGCCGACCGATATTTACCAATATTTCTAGGTTCTGTTAAGGAATAATGTCCTACAGCAATATTTTCCAATAAAGATTCCTTCCATACGATTTCGGAATCATGCATCGCAAAAGGCTTGAGCACAAGATTTTCCACTAATTGCTGAAAACTTTGTCCGCTAAGAAATGCCAGCGTCTCTTGTAGGAAATAAAAGCCCTCTCCGGAATATAGGTAGGCCGTACCTGGGGTAAACTGCACATGAAGGGCTGAGTCTCTCCAAGCCTGCGTACCGACATCTCCCTCCCAATTCAAAAGACCGGAGGAATGGGTGAGGACCATGCGTGCCGTGATTGCTTGCGCAGCAAGGTTGTCTTTCACGCGTGGGTAAGCAAAGTAATGATACAAGGGCGTATCTAACGCAATAAGCCCTTGATCATAGAGTTTAAAGAATGTGTAAGCGGCTACGACTTTCGTTAGGGAAGCGGCCTGAAAACGGGTATGTGCATCGACGGTATTCGTGGAGCCATAAAGCTTCAAGCCATAGGTATAGAGGCTCGATTTCCCATTTTTAGTATGTACAACCTGCATGCCTGGACTTCCAATACGCTTGGCTATATCGCTGAGCACAGACTGAGCGCTACCCGAAAAAGGTATGATGAAGACCATGACCGCCAAAAGGCAACTAGTGAGTTGTCGCCACGGGTAAATTATCTTGCTGTAAGGCATTGTATTTTTTTAAAATAGTGACGGTTTCTTCTATAGGTAACGCTTTCAAGCTATTACCATCTCTGCCCTGCATATCTTCTGCGGCAAACATAGAGTTTAAAATAGCTTCTTCTGTAGCCTCCCAAGCGGCCATAAATAAAGGCGACATAGCATCGTTCGAAAGCTCAGTCGTATGCATGATATCTGTACCTCCGTTATGTGGTATGCGGTTTCCTTCATAGGTAGAGAAAGCGACGGTATAATCGCCTGAACCATTTGAAGAAAAGGACCCTACATTTCCAAAGGCAATAAATGTACGCTTCGCCAGACGCTTGAGGTTACGCGCTGAAAGGGGAGCATCTGTGGCCACAATAATCATACAAGAACCATCGGCTTTATAGGCATCCTTTTTATCCATCATATAGAAGTTCCGTAATTCCTGCCCTACGGGAGCGCCATTGATACGTAGGACACCGCCAAAGTTGGTCTGCACCAAGACGCCCACCGTATATCCACCTTTGGAAGGCGGCAATTTTCTGGAAGCCGTACCTATGCCACCTTTAAATCCCAAACACTCCGTTCCCGTGCCTGCACCGACATTTCCTTCCGCTACAGTACCCGATTGAGCGGACTTTAATGCGGCTAATACATGCTCTTTTTGAACGTGACGTCCGCGAATATCGTTTAGCCCCCCATCATTCGTTTCCCCCACCATGCTATTCACAGATCTTACCTTTTCATTTCCCGGCAAAGCAATCATATAGTCGATTAAAGCATTCGCCACCAAGGGAGCATTTAAGGTGTTAGTTAGTAGAATAGGCGTCTCCAAATTGCCCAGCTCTTCAATTTGAGAAAGACCCATAGATTTCCCAAACCCATTGCCTACATAAATGGCTGCGGGTACTTTCTGTTGGAATAAATTTCCAGTATGTGGAATAATTGCTGTTACACCGGTGCGAACATCCGCCCCCTTGATTAAGGTCTTGTGCCCTACTTGAACCCCTTTAACATCGGTAATCGCATTATGAGCACCTGTGGGCAAAATACCCGTTACAACTCCGAAATCACGGGCACGCCCTCGGGCAAGCTCTTGGGCTTGTGTGCTCAGTACGAGAAAGCTGAAAAATGACAACAGCCCAATTTTTTTATAGTTCATTTTAGTTAGTTTAGGAAATTATGTCCAATATTAATTAAATTCAAGGAATCTGCAGTAATTAATCGGCTAATTTTAAGATTTAGAATAATAATTAATAGCTAAATTAAAACTGTTACATTTGAATACAGGTTATAAATAAAAGAGATAAACGATATATTTTGTATGAACTACAGCGCTCTAATAGAATCGGGAAAATTATATATTGAGGCCTACTCAAGCACACATCCCTGCGGCTATGTGTTTCATAATAACACGCATATGCAGGATGTCGTGGAGGCTACACAGCGTATGTCTACGTTTTATAAACTTTCAGAAAAGGACCATGCCATCGTATTACTGGCGGCCTATTTTCATGATACAGGCTACCTCACGGGGGGAGCGCAGGATCATGAGCTGCGGAGTGCGGAGCTCGCGGAGACATTTTTGGTGGCGCAGCCAGTATCCGAAGATTTCAGGAAAATGGTTTCCGCCTGCATTTTAGCTACTAAAGTACCTCAAAATCCACAAAATTTACTGGAACAAATCATCTGTGACGCGGATTTATTCCACTTGGGCTTAGATAGTTTTCCCGCAAGGAATAAGTTGATGCGCAAAGAGGCAGAATGGACCTCCAGGGCTACCATCTCTAAAGAGGAATGGCGCAAGTCTACGATAAAATTTTTACAGGATCAACACTACCATACGGAGTTTGCGCAGACCCTCTTAAAGGACAAAAAGGAAGCACATCTTCAAAAATTAATAGCTAAAGAAATGACTGAGCGAGTCGAAGTCGCGCCCAAGGAGGAAATCGTACCCAAGGAGGAAATCGTACCCACGAAGAAAAAGAAAAAAGAGGAAGCAATTCCTGCAAGAGGGATTGAAACCATGTTTAGAATTACTTCGGCCAATAACCAACGACTCTCGGATATGGCTGATGGAAAAGCGAATATATTAATTACCGTGAACTCCATTATTCTATCGATGATTATCGCGCTATTGCTACGCAAACTCGATAATAACGAGCACCTGCTACTACCGACGATTATTCTCTTGGCCATGAGTCTCTGCACGATGATTGCGGCTATCTTAGCCACAAGACCTAAGATTCCGAACGGCTATTATACGCCGGAGGATATTAAAGAAAAACGGGTAAACTTACTATTCTTCGGGAATTTCTTTAACATGAATTTAGAAACGTACAACGAAGGGATGAAAAGTGTCATGCAAGATCGGGATTTCTTATACAGCACGTTAATTAAGGATGTATACTCCCAAGGAGTCGTATTAGGCCGTAAATATAAATTGCTACGCCTGGCATATAATATATTTATGTTTGGATTAATCATCTCTGTAGCCGCATTTTTAGTAGCTGTAGTTATATTATAACGCTTATGAAAGCTTCTTATTTTTCGCGCGACCTCACTTGGCTAAGTTTTAATGCCCGCATACTAGCGGAGGCACAGCGTAGCTATGTACCCTTGCTGGAGCGCCTTAGTTTTATTGCCATCTATTCCTCCAATTTGGATGAGTTCTTTCGCGTGCGCATGCCGCTGCTCCTAGCGTATAAAAAACTAAAGAAAAATCAACCCTTAGAAGCGCATGAGTTAGCCGTCTACAAGGAGGTACGTAAGGAAATTGTCTCTCAGCAGGTCACCTATGGTGCCATTTTACGGGATGAGTTAATCCCAGCATTGAAGCAGGAGAATATCTATATCTGCTACCACGAAGAAATTCCTGAAAAGCTGAAAGATGGCGTGTCAGCGTATTTCTATACTTATATCGCCGCCTACCTTGAAAAAGTGGATCTTCAGGAACAGGACACCTTCTTTCCACAGAATAACATTCTGTATTTTTTAATCTGCTTTGAAGGGGACACAAACTATGCCCTCGTAAAAATCCCTTCTGATTTAATTTCCCGCTTCTATCATCGTCAACTAGCTGGTATAGACTATGTTCTTTTTATTGATGATATCATTCGTGAACTCATCCCTACACTTTTCAGTAGTGGAAAGATTACGGGTATCTATTCTTTTAAGATAACGCGCGATGCGGAGCTCAATCTGAAAGAGGAAATCAATGCGGATATAGCCTTGCAAATTGAACAAGAAATCGCCAAGCGCGACTTTGGATTAGCCACACGCATGTTATATCAACCCGATACTCCTGAGCATATTGTAAAATTGCTTGCGCAGAAATTTGGACTTAAGAAGTTAAACTGTATTGCTGGAGGCTACTATCATAATTTAAAGGACTTTTTAAATTTTCCCATAAAACGCGCGGACTTAAAATATCCAAAGCAGCCCACCTTACACCCCATTGTCATTCCGCAGGGAGAGACCTTATTTTCTCATATCCTACAGCAGGATTTTTTAATAAATACGCCCTATGAATCCTATGATTCGATCTTACGCTTCTTTAATGAGGCTGCCATCAATCCCGAGGTAACGGAAATTAGCACCACGATGTATCGGGTAGCTTCGGACTCCAGAATTATTCACGCCTTGATATCAGCCTCAAACAACGGCAAGAAGGTAACCGTTTTTGTGGAGCTTAAGGCACGCTTCGATGAGGCAAATAATATTAAATGGGCAAAACGGATGAAGGCCAATGGGATTTATATTATTTATAGTATCCCCAAATTAAAAGTACACTCAAAAGTAGCGCTAGTAAAATTAAATACCGGCTATTTAGGGCTACTGTCTACGGGAAATTTAAATGAGAATACCGCGAAAATTTACGGGGATCACATTTTATTAACGGCTAATCAGGGGCTATTGCTGGAGCTGAAAGCACTCTTTAATTATTTAGAACTCCGTAAATTAAAGGAAGAAACGCAGGCGATTAACTTTCAACATTTAATCGTCGCTCAGTTCAATTTACAAGAGCGATTTATCCAATTAATAGATGCTGAGATTGACCAAGCAAAAAAAGGGCTTAAAGCCTATATCTGTATTAAGCTCAATAACCTAGAAGAGGAAATTTTAATTAATAAACTCTATGAAGCCGCGGATATGGGGGTGGAAATTCAACTTATTATACGTTCTATCTGCCGACTAATACCGCGAAAGAATATTAGTGTGCGCAGAATCGTAGGCCGTTACCTCGAGCATGCCCGCGTATTCCTCTTCCACCATGCGGGTGATGAACAGCTGATATTAGGGTCTGCGGATTGGATGAATAGAAATATCTACCATCGCATTGAGGTATGCTTTCCCATTTATTCAGCCCCCTTAAAAGCTGAAATTAAAGCCATGCTTCAGTTGCAATTAGCGGACGATGCAACAGCCGTACTATTAGATGCGGAAGGAAAGCAACATCCGGTCGTAAATACGTTCAATAAACAATGCCAACTGGAAATTTACCAGTTGTTAACTAAAAAAAATGCCTTATGAAAAGATTAAATCCACTACGTATAATGTCGCTATTTGCTGTAAGCTTAGCCCTTGCCACAGGCTTTACTTTGGTCGCTTGCTCACCTGCAGCATCGGGCAGTTCTGACGCATCGGGCAGTTCTGAATCAGCAGACGCATCGGATACAAAGCAAGGCGTGAATACAGCCTACGACTTTCAACATCCAACGGTTCATAAATTACCGGACGATTTGAGGGAAATATCAGGCATTACTTTTCAAGCTGGAGACGCACGCACACTGTATGCTCAGCAGGATGAAAATGGCTTGGTATATACATTTTCCTTACCGACGATTAATCCCAAAATATATCCGATAGCCAAAGATGGGGATTATGAAGATATCGCCCTCAACAGCAGTCACCTCTTTATGCTACGATCGAATGGTACGATCCTTTCTTTACCCATCGCTGCGCTTCCTACGTCCACGGCAACGACCGCTGTAGAGCAGCCTGATTTACTGCCAAAAGAAGAGTATGAAGGAATGGCATTCTCCACAGATCTGAAGCAGCTCATTGTACTTTGCAAAGTGTGTAAAATTGACCGAAAATCAAACGCCCTTACGGCCTACAGTTTTCAGGTTGATGCGCAGGGAAAATTAAGTCAGCAATCGCCTATTCAGATAGATTACACAAATTTTAAAGGGGAGAAAGCGTTTAAAAAAACAGCTTTGAAGCCCTCAGCCTTAGCGCAACATCCTGAAACTAAAGAATGGTATATCATCAGCTCCATAAATAAAGCGATTGTCATTACGGATGAAAATTGGCAGGTAAAACAAGTTGTAGCCCTCCCGAAAGCGCATTTTCCTCAACCGGAAGGAATTGCTTTTGACAAGGCTAACAACCTATATATCAGCAATGAAAGCCCCGACAAGGCAACCGCAGCAACGCTATTACAATTTACCTATTCAAAATTTTAATAGCCTGAAACACGTGAACTATGAGAATTATCTATACACTGCTCGCCCTGCTCTACAGCTTTTCAAGCTTAGCACAACTGAAGCACAGAATTATTTTTATTGGAGATGCCGGTGAGGTAAACCACGAACAGGAAATGCTTATACCAAAGGCCGCTGCATTAGTCGTGCCCAATAAAACTATTGCCTTCTTTCTAGGGGACAATATTTATCCTACAGGCATGGGCCTGCCCGGCGATGCGGATAGAGAGCGAACAGAAAAAATTCTGAAATCCCAGTTTTTGCCTATGCGTGAAGCCGGCGCACCAGTATATTTTATTCCTGGAAACCACGATTGGGATCGCATGAGCAAGCGTGGCTTAGAAAAAATCCGTGCTCAAGGAGCTTTTTTGGAAGCCCAAAAAGATTCCCTCCTACAGCTGGTGCCCAAAAATGGCTGCCCCGACCCTGTGGAGATTCAAGTTTCAGAGAATGCCGTGATTATTACTTTTGATAGCGAGTGGTTTGTCTTCACTCATGCACGCAGCTCTGCAGATATTACCTGTGCCTGCACGACGGAAAAACAAGTATTTGCACGCATCAAAGATTTACTAGCTAAAAATAAAGATAAGCAAGTATTCCTTACAGCTCACCATCCTTTGAGAACCTATGGCGTACATGGCGGCTACTATTCATGGAAAGATCATATCTTTCCACTGCGCGTAGCACACCATAAACTGTATATTCCCCTACCGATTATAGGTTCACTCTATCCAGCTTTACGAAATACGTTATTATTGAATCCTGAGGATATGGGACATCAGTTATATAAAAATTATATGCAAGGCATGCGTGAGGTAATTCAAACGCATCCGAATGTTATCTTTATCTCCGGCCACGACCACGGTCTACAGCTTATTGAAGATCCAGATTTCCTACAAGTTGTCAGTGGCTCAGGCGCGAAGTCTACGTACCTTAAAAAGGGGCATGATGCGCTTTATACCTACGAGAATCAAGGTTTTGTCACCTTAGATGAAATGGAAAATGGAACCACAGAAATAACATTTTATACAATTCAAGATGGTCAGGTGTCAGCTGCTTACAGCTACAGTAAACCATTTACCACAAAAGAATCCGCGAAAGATTAGTGCTGTTAAATTATGCAAACAAAGTTTATTTCTATTTTTAAGGAGCAAAGTGCTCAAAGTGAAGGCGTTCAGTATAAACTTTCCTTGGAAAATTTTATTCAACAGCTACGGCATAAAATAGCAACCTTACCGGAGGAGAAGACGGCAATCTATGTGTTGGTATTAGAAAAAATTGAGGCTATAACTGTCCTTCATGGGCCCATAAATTTTGATAATATTCAGCACTATAGCAGTGTTCTATACTATATCTTCAACCTCCTTAAAGGAAATATGGAAGAGGAAGATGCTATTCTATGGGCTTTAGGATGCCCCGTTCATGGATCGGTATTCTTCGCAACAGACTCCTTTTACGAACTAATGGAGAAGGTAAATGCAAGCAATGATGATGAACAATTAAAAATCGAAATCGCCAGCCAGGAGCTGTACGCTTTGATATTATCGCGTCTATACGATTTCCCTATCGTACTTCCGGAGCCCATATATTATACGCTACAAGACGTGGAATCGGGCTTTCCTAAGCATTATCAAGCGACCGTAAATTCGGACTTTGTAACCATTAGCAGTGTCGCTGAGCTACCGGAGATTCCCTTCGATTTACTGAAGGAAAATGGGGATTTTTCAAAGGTAAACTGGAATGTTTTAGAACATGTATTGCCGCTGAGCAAATTTAAATTTGAAGGCTTTATCGTGTTGACTCTCAAAGATGTTTCTATGGAATATGAGATGAACAAAATTAAAGAGCTTGCTGCCGTGTTACCCAATGGCAACCAATATAACTTTACGGAAAAATTGGACCTTGCTGTACGTTCACTCTTACGTAGATCCAATGTTCTATTTTCTATTTTACCACTATTCAAATTAAATGGTTTTCCTATTCTAAAATCTGAATTCTCCAAAAACAGCATCTTATTTAATATCCTGCAAACCGAACAGCACGCTTGTACGCGTGGAAATATTCAAGAATTTACCCAGGCTTATTTAAAGAAACCCTACCCCATTGTTTATCAAATTATAAACGAAATATCCGACACAAACTCACCGATTGTCGATCGTATTGCCTTTTTAGGGTTTACCTCATACATCTGTGTACCCTTACATTATAATAATCACCTGTCGGGTATATTAGAGGTCTACACAAAAGATGGTACACGATTAGATAAACATCTATTGACAAAGATTAAATCCTTAGCTATTGTTTTGGGTCAATTAACATACGACCTATCGCGCAGCTATGAGGCGCGAATGAATGCCGTCATATTAGAGAAATTTACGTCACTACAACCAGCTGTACAATGGAAATTTAATGAAGCTGCTGTTCAATACTTACAAGATGTCGAAGAAGCTAAATCGGACAAATTTATACCTCTGAAATCGGTACAATTTAAAGATGTTTACCCCCTTTATGGAGCCATTGATGTACGCAATTCTACAGCGATTAGAAATAAGGCCGTGCGCAAAGATTTAGAAGTTCACTTAGACCTCTTAGATCAGCTTATTAAAAAATTAGCCAACTGGTCACCCCTGTTGGCTACGGATGAAATACTTTCAGCTGCAGCGCAGTGGCATACGCAGCTGGTAAACAAGGATATGGATGAGATTATTGTGAAAATAACTAATTTCTTAGAAAAAGATGTACCCATGTTTTTGGATTTCTTTCGTAATCAAGGACCCCGCTACGAGGAGGCGATTTCGGAATTCGAGGAGCAGACCAATCCCGAGCATGGAATTAGTTCTTATCAACGTAGATCCTATGACAATTCACTCCAGCTGATAAACAATATCCTTGCGAGTAGCTTAGCGGAATTTCATGACGAAATTCAACAAATCTACCCCTGCTACTTCGAGAAGTTTAGAACCGATGGTATAGAATATGACTTGTATTTGGGGCAATCCATAAGTCCAAAAATCCCTTTCTCCAGCCAAAAGATCTCTGAATTCCGCTTTATGCAGCTGGCAGCCATGGCGAAGATTGCTCATCGCTGTCATAAGCTGCTGCCCACAATGCAGACGCCCTTGGAGACGACACAACTGATCTATTTAAATCCCTCGACGATTGATATCAGCTTTCGCCATGATGAGCGCAGGTTTGACGTCGAAGGTTCTTACAATATCCGCTATCAGGTAATTAAAAAAAGAATCGATAAGATTTGTATTAAGGATTCCGATGAACGCCTTACCCAGCCCAATACCATAGCTATTGTTTATTATAATTCAGAAGCTATTAAGGAATATGCTGCATTTATTGCCCGATTACAGCGGATGCAGCTGATTACAGATCAGGTAGAAAAATTAGACTTAGAGGAAGTCCAAGGGGTATCTGGTTTAAAAGCACTCCGAGTACATATTAGTCAAAGCTTGTAGCTTAAAGCATAAAAAAGGGGCCTATCAACTAGTTGATAGGCCCCTTTTTTATGCTTTAAGTTCGCTTAGTAACCAATAGTGATTACCGCACGGCTTACACGTGGATCGTCGTAGAACATATTATCTACACCACCTTTAGCTTCTACTTCTAATTGAGAAGGAGATACGTTAAATTCATTTACTAACACTTTGTAAATTGCATTAGCACGCTCGTTACTTAAACGCTCATTTGTAGCAACCGAACCAGTACCTTTATCAGCATAGCCAGTGATTTTGTATTTCACGTTAGAGCCACCTTGTTTGATAACATCCGAGAAGAATTTCAAGTTTACACGCATATCATTTGATACCGTACTTTTGTTAATCGGAAATGTTAATAAAATTGGTGCTGCAATAATTTTATTTTGAACTTTTATACCGTCTTTACCATCGATAATTCGTTGTAATGCCGCTTTATCATTCGCTAGGGCATTAACTTGATCCCGTAGTTTATTTAATTCAGCTTCATCATAAACAACTTGAGTTTCTTTAACCGTAGTTGTTGTTGCTTTATTCCATCCTGTTTCATTAAATTTAAATCTTAAACCTAATGCTGCAGATAAAATACCATCTTCTTTACGGTGTCCACTTTCGCCATCAAAACGCTCATTTACTAAACTTCCTCTAACATCTAATGTGATGTCTAAAACTTTAGCAACTTTAAACGCGTTGAAGATACCTAAGTTAGCAGAAACGTCTCTGTTTTTCGATCCTACTGTCGTCTTTACTAAACCTACCCCAATATAAGGGCTGATATTATAAAAACGAGATGGTCTGTAACCGCCGAAAATATTCGTTACGTCAAACAATACATCTGCATTAACTTGGTAATATTCGATTTCTTGAACAGATAATCTTTGAGAAGCATCGTAAACTTCACCCGTAGTAAAACTACCGTTTTGTGTTAAACCTTTTGCTTTTAAGCCATTAACACCTGCACGCACAGCAATACCTGGGGAAAATGATTTACCCACGTAAAACGAGTAAGATGGTGTTAAGCGATCTTTTAAATCCGCTTGTTTATCGTGGTCAGTGAACATCATCTGTGCACCAGCACCAAAACCTACAAACCAATTATCAAAAAAACGATTTGTTTCAACTTTGTAGCGCCCTTTTTCCACAACTGTGGTATCACTTTTAATAGTTTGACTCCATGCGGAACTAAATCCAAATAGAGAAAGAGCAATTAGTAAATGTCTTTTCATTTATATATTATTTAAATTTTCATGGTAAATTTTGATAAATGTAATCATTATTACAATTTATCACATTCCTAATAACTTATTATTTTAATTATGTAGATATAAATCTACTAGTTATCAAGTAAACGCCTATTTTATGATTTTAATACCAAATATAGGTTGCCTTTTGTAACAATAACTACCTACTAGACAAGCTTTCAACTAGTCAAGAAGTCAGTAATTAATCCTTAAAAAGAATGCAAAGGTAGCTTTTTTTAAGGCAATTACCTAAATATTTTATTGTTTAAAATTCTTTATTTCTGTATTAACAGAAAATATTAAAATATGTTTTACCGCAATTTATTTTCTAAAATTAAAGCGTACTAAAAGAAATGTTAAATTGACACGCGATCGATTTCGTGAACGATGCAATCGATTGCGTAATTATTTTGAAGAATTTACTTCTATATTGGTTCCAAGATTATAATCCATCAATTTATTTCTAAAAATGGAATTTTATGAGAATCACGACTAACCAATTGCGCTTCATAACCGCCACTCTTATCTGTCAACTCCTCTTAGCTGGAGCTGTACAGGCACAATGGACTGAAAAAAAAGAAAAGCCCACGGCACATATAGCACTAAAATATGGGTCTATAACGCCCAAAAATAGGCAAGATAAAGCGATGAAAGACTTTCGTGCCTACGGCTTAGGTCAATTTATCCACTGGGGGATCTATGCTATACCTGGCAATGAATGGGAAGGTGTAAGTGCCCGAAAAGGTGCCGCAGCCTCGGAATGGATTCGTGCTTGGAGAGGGCCTACAGCGCCCAAGGATTGGACCACGACATATGACAATTTATATAAGCAGTTTAACCCTGTCGCTTTTAAAGCTTCAAAATGGGCTTCGCAAGCGAAGCAAATGGGCGCAAAATACATGATATTCACCACGAAGCATCATGACGGCTTTGCGCTATGGCCAACAAAATATTCTTCTTATAATATCAGTGCTACTCCTTACAAGAAAGATATCGTTAAAGAAGTCGTGGATGCCTATACTGCAGAAGGTATTGATGTATTTCTATACTTTTCCATCTTAGAATGGAACAACCCTGATTACCTAAATAAAGCCCCAGAGACGCCCGCGGAGAAGGAAAAATTCAATACTTTCTTAACCTATACAAAGAATCAGCTCTTGGAGCTTTTGAAAAACTATCCACAGATTAAAGGATTTTGGTTTGATGGAACTTGGGATAAGTCATGGATTTCGGCATCAGAATTTACCTATAACTTAGAAAAAGAACTCCGCGAGGTACACCCGGGACTAATTATAGGATCTAGATTTAGAAATGATGAATTTGGTAAAAGACATTTCGACAGCAATGGCGAGCTACTAGGGGACTACGAACAAGGCTGGGAAAGAAAGCTTCCAGGGGATTATACCTGGCTAAATGGGAATGACTGGGATGCCGTAATGACTATTCCTCCAAATGGATGGGGATATATGAAAGATTGGTCAGGTGTATACATTAAGACTACAGAGGATATCCTCGCGATGCTGATGCAATCCGTGTCTATGAACGGGAACTTTGTCTTAAACTTTGGCCCCGATGGACTCGGTAATATGCACCCTGGTGAAGACCTCCTAGCGAAGGAAATTGGCGACTGGATGAAGACAAATAGTGAAGCTGTATATGGCGTGCGCCATGCAGACCTTCCTGAAACAAAATTAGGGTACTATACGGAAAAAGAGGAATACCTCTACTTAACCGTATTTAACAGACCTATTAATAATATTGCACGCATAGCAATCCCTAAAAAGGCGACTCAGGTTCCTGTAGAGGCGCAAATCTTAGGACAAGTGCAATCTTTACAAATTACGCATGCTGACATAGGGTTAGATTTAGATAAAAACACCTATTACGATATAAAAATCCCCGCATCATTTAATCCTTCAAAACCTTTTGTCCTTAAAATTAAGCGCGAGCAGGCAGTCACGAAGACGGATAAATTAATGGACGCCAAGATGTAATCCTAGCAACACAATATCTTTTTTTTTTTACATCCTTAACATACAGCTAATTCCAAGTTAGCAGGTGGTTTATTAAACCCACATTACGAACCTGGAAAAGCCTATGCTAGCCATACTATTGCCCAATTTTAACTAATTATTATATAAATCCAATTTTAATAAACCCATTATGAGTAAATTTTATAATTACCTAAATAACAGGTATATAAAAGCTTTCTGGGGCATCGCTTTTATAACCCCTATGGCCACCTTTGCGGGGACAGAAAAGGAGAAAATGCCTCCGACCTCCACAGCGCCACATGCAGCTGTGGTAAGCATAGCGAACAGCAACCAAGAGAAAATAACTGGTCTTGTGACTGATGAGAATGGAAAGCCCTTAGCTGGCGTGTCCATCACTGAAAAAGACACTAAAAACACCACGAAGACGGCAGCAAATGGGGAGTTTACCTTAGCTGTATCCAGCAGGAACGCGCGCTTAACACTGAGCTCTTTGGGCTTTAAGAAAGTGGAAATTGCGGCTTCAAATGCGCGTAATATCCAATTAGTTGCTGACCAAGAACAGCTTGAGGAGGTCGTGGTCGTAGGTTTCGGAACACAGAAAAAGGTCAATCTTACGGGAGCAATCTCGCATGTTGGCAAAGAAGCCTTTGAAAATAGACCTGTAGCTAATATTGGCCAAGCACTGCAAGGTTTAGTGCCGAACTTAAATATTAGTTTTGGCGACGGTTCCCCAAACACCACACCGAGCTTTAACTTAAGAGGAGGTACCTCCATGAGCTACAACGCCAACACATCCGTGTTTGAAGCTGTAAACGGTAGCCCTTTAGTAATTATTGATGGTGTTGAGGGCTCGACCAATGCTCTGAATCAGCTCAATCCAAATGATATCATGGATATGTCCTTTGTGAAAGATGCTTCTGCGGCAGCAATCTACGGTACTAAAGCTGCTTATGGGGTAATATTAGTGCGCACTAAACGCGGAGAATACAACCAAAAGGGGAAAATTGCTTATAACTATGATGCTAATTTTGACACCCCCGCTGGAATTCCGGATGTGCTAAATGCCTATCAAATTCAGAAATCAGGCATGGATAGAACCCTCTGGACCAATGGGATGCCGGGCACTGCTGATGAGAAGAAGTTAGAAATGATCCAGCAATATATGAACAATCCTACTCCTGAAAATGCATGGTATCAGGAAGGAAATAGCATCGTCTGGGTAGGAAATATGAACCCCTTTGATACGGCCGTTAAAAAATGGACGCCAATGCAAAAGCATACGCTAAATCTTAGTGGAGGTGGAGAATCAGTAAATTACTATATCTCGGGAGGAATTCAGGATCAATCAGGGATGTATAAGATTAATACAGATCAGCTTAAGCGCTATAATGCCCTAATGAATGTGAATGCGAAAGTCAATAATTGGTTTTCCGTTTTCGGGAAAATGTCATTCAACCAATCAGATTACAATACCCCATATATAGTTGGGAGTAAAGGTTCTATCTGGTCAGCCATGATGTCAGACCCCAGTAGAAATATTCATATGCCTATCAAAACGGGACCTAATGACCCACTAGCGAATACCTACACCGACAATATATTATCGTGGTTAAGCTATGGCGCCAATAACCAATCTACTATGCGTAGGCTATCCCTTTTAATTTCGCCTGAATTCACCCTTATTCCCAATACCTTAAAGTTAAAGGCAGACCTTTCCTATCAGCCACAGACCTATAAACTAAGTCGCTATAGTCCTAAGTTTAATCAAATCGTAGACTCTTGGCAATACACCTCTCAAGTAGCTGAGGCTGCAGAAAATAGAGCCTATTTTGACAATAACAATACGGACAACTACTTAGTAAATATTTATGCTGACTATAAAAAAACGTGGGCTGAGAAGCATAATTTCTCCGCTATTGTCGGTTATAATCAAGAGCAAACTAAGTATAGCCAAATAGCCAATACTTTCCGAAAGTTAATTTCTGCCGACACTCCAAATCCAAATGCGGCCGAAGACCCTACTTTACACACGGTTTCTAGGTATTCCTACACCACTGCGGGGCGTGCAGCCTTTGGAAGAGTGAGCTATAATTACGCCGAAAAGTACTTTTTTGAAAGTAATTTACGCTATGATGGAAGTGCTAGATTCACGAAAGAAGATCGCTTTGTAGCTTTTCCGTCCTTCTCTGCGGGATGGCGCATTTCACAAGAACATTTTATGGAAAATACCAAAAGTTGGTTGAATGAGCTTAAAGTTCGCGGAAGCTGGGGTAAATTAGGGAATCAGCCCTCTTCGATATACCCTTACCAAGCCACCATGGCTACAGGTAAAGCGCCCTATTTAATCAACGGACAGCAGATTGTATATATCAACCCACCGGGCTTAGTATCTCCTTATCTAACTTTTGAGAAAGCTACAACATGGAATATTGGCCTTGACGGATCCTTTTTAAACAACCGCTTAGATGCAACATTTGAATATTATAACAGAAAAACTACAGATATCCTAACGGATGGCGATGCTTCCTACCCCACCATATTGGGTACTGCAGCACCTTTAGAGAATTCTGGCATCTTAGAAACCCGAGGTTTTGAACTTTCATTAGCTTGGAAGCAAACTATTAATACCGATCTACGCTATCGTGTAGGGGTAAATATTTCAGACAATCTTTCTAAAGTCCGCCATTACGCCGCAAATACCACGCTATTAATTGCCAACGGCTCAGGGCGTGAGGTAATGTATGATGGAAAGACTATCGGTGAGATTTGGGGCTACCGTACTGGAGGAATATTGCAAGAAGGCGACTTTGCAGGGCGGAATCCTACAAATGGCAACTGGATCTATAACGGTGCCTACCAAGGGACACTCTATCCTGGCAATATTTGGTATCAAGACTTAGGAGGTCCTGAGGGGATTCCCGATGGAAAGATTGATGCGGGATTAAATACGTTAGCCAATCCTGGAGACCGTCAGGTAATCGGGAATTCTACCCCTCGCTTCCGTTATGCTATAACAGGAAACATACAATATAAAAGCTTTGACTTAGACTTTTTATTTCAAGGAGTTTTAAAAAGAGATGTATGGACAGGGCTTTCGTCCTATTGGGGAGGTGGAGCTGGCTCCAAGTGGATGTATGAGCGCTCTTGGACTCCAGATCGGACAGATGCAGCGTTTCCAATGTATGGCTCAGGCGTCTCCGTACAAGATCGTTACTTAATAAATGGGGCCTACTTACGCTTAAAACAAGCCGTAATAGGGTACACAGTGCCGAATCAAATTACAAAACGATTCGGTGTTGAAAAACTCCGCTTCACTGCAGCAGGTTTTAATATTTTCGAAATTACGGCGATTCCAAACATCTTTGATGTAGACCAGATTTCTGCCGATTACCCACAGAAAAGATCCATTACCTTCGGCGCTCAAATTGTATTTTAATGCTACTTATCATGAACAAAAAAATTTTTAAATATATAAGCTTTGGACTCTCTTTAACGGCGTTAACGATGCAGTCCTGTAATGATAAATTTCTGGATTTAAATCCTGAAACAGAATTGTCTAAAGACAATTCCTTAACCTCAGAAATGCAGCTTACCCTGTATTTGAATAATTTATATCCCAAATATATTCTCGGTCATGGCACCGGCTGGGCAGATGGAAAGACAGCGCCAAATATCGTGGGTGGAAGCCATCTGCTAGCTTCCGATTTTATGACGGATAATATGGTGAAGTTTGGAAACATCAGCAGCATATTAGATAACACCTATGTAACGCCAAATGCTGGAAGTGCCGTTAATTGGACTTGGGACGATCTCCGCTCTGTACACTATTTTCTGAAAAATTATAGCAATGCGCTACCGTCGGTAAATAACGATGCTACCCGACTGAAGAAATACCTCGGGGAGGCCTACTTCTTTAAAGCCATGGACTACTATCGGAAAATAATGCTTTTCGGAGACGTGCCCTGGATTTCCTCAGATCTAAATATCGATAGTGAGGAACTTTATAAACCGCGCGATAGCCGAAAGTTAGTCGCTGACTCCCTACTAAACACCGTGAACCTTGCTGTTGCAAACCTAGATGGCGTAACGGGACGCGCTGATGGTCGTATTAACCAAGATATGGCCTTATTTCTAAAAGCACGGATAGGCCTATTTGAAGGCTCCTTCCGTACTTACCACCAGGAGTTACAGCTTCAAGGTACTGCCAAGCCCTTTCTTGATGCCTGCATAGAAGCTTGTGAAAAAATTATTGCTTCTGGAAGGTACGCCCTTTATCAGGGAGTTGAGAATTCGTATTGGAAATTATTTACCCTAAAAAAAGACCCCTCTGCGGATGCTAATAAGGAAGCTATTTTAGCAAAAGTCTATGATGGCACATTAGTAGGCCATGCTACGCAACGCTATTGGGATCAAAATAATAGCCTATCTGGCGCTAGACCTGCAGGTGGCGCAACAAGAAGTCTTGTCGATGAATACCTTTGTATTGATGGAAAGCCCATCTATCTTACTGGGGCTGCCGGAAATTACAGCAGTAACCCACTATTTAAAGGTTATGATGGCTTATGGTCAGAAATGGAAAATAGAGACCCGAGGCTAAAGCAAACAATTAATTACCCTGGAGAAAATAGATCGCTATTTAACCGTACTGACGGCACCACAAGCCTAGATAAAAACGGCATCACCTATCCCCGATTATCCTATAATGTCGGCGCAGGGACATCCGTAACAGGCTACCTTCCTATCAAGCATTGGATGGCCGACCGCGTAGAGAATGAAGCGACAACGGTGGGTCAACAAACGGCAATAGAATTCCGTTATGCTGAGGTACTCTTAATGCTTGCTGAAGCCAAAGCAATCTTAGGAACATTAACGCAAGATGACCTAGATAAAACGATCAATAAGCTACGCCAAAGAGCAGGATTCGATTTTGCGAAATATCCTGACAGCAGATTGCAGCTCGGAAATATTCCTGCAGACCCACGTTTAGATGAAATTTATGCCTCCAAATTAGCATATTCCGTAAGTCCTATTATCCGTGAAATTAGAAGGGAACGTCGCGTGGAGATGGTACTTGAGGACCGCCGTTATGAGGATTTATTACGCTGGAAAGCCGGCAACTTAATGACGGTACCTTTGAGAGGAATGAAATTCACCGAAGCCAAGAAAAAACTTTACGATGGAACAAATACTCAAAAACCAATAATCGCCTTAAAAGAAGTCGTTGATAAAGATATTTTTCTAGATACAGAAGGCTTTATCATCGCCTACCCAAGAAGTAATAATATCGTTAACGGAACCCCGGTATGGGCTGACTATCGCTATTACTGGCCACTACCCCTTTACGATCTCACCTTAAATGGCAGCAAACTAACCCAAAACCCCGGATGGCTTGGCGCAAATAAATAACCTTAAAATTGAAAAAAATTATGACTATCAACTTCGCTATAAAGGCCTCCATAGTGCTTGCAGTGAGCCTGCTTTCGTTAGCAGCCTGCAAAAAAGATTTACCGCCTATAAAGAATAATTTAACCGTTCGTGAAGCCGTGCTTTCTGGAGGGTTTATGCAAATACCCGTAAAAATAGGAACCCCTTTACAAATTAATTTAGCCGTTAACCCAGGAAATATAGCTGTTACAGAAGAAGCAACTTACACCAGCAAACATCCGGAAATTGCATCCTATAGTAAGTCTGGGGTTATAACAGGACTGACAATAGGTGTCGATACCGTGATAATTAACACCGCGGGCCTTCAGGTTTGGTATATGGTAAATGTTAGTAAATAGAAAACTTAACAATATGAAAATTTTAGCAAATAAATTGATCGGATGGCGCTTCCTTAGCGTATTAATAGCAGCTATTTTTCTGGTAGCATGCGAAAAAACAACCGTAAATAAGAAGCTCGTGGAGGACAAATCAAGTTCTTTAGTCGATACTTCACTCGCAAATTTAAAGTTTGTAAGTAACCCTGTAAATCTCAATATCGTCATGTTTGTGCCAACGAATAATCCAGCTCTGCCAGGCTATAAACCTAGACTTTCACAGCTATTTGTGCATTTTCAAGATTGGATGCATAAGGAGATGAGCCGCTACGGCTATAGCAGCTATTTGGGCCTCCCGAAAGATACCGACGGCTTGGTACGCATTATCCAGATTCCTGCGGTTGGAACACAAGCAGACTACCCCTACAGTTCAACAGTTTCCGCCAATAAAATTATTAATGAGATCAAGGCTTACCGGGCTAATCACCCAACTGAATTTTCGTCGGATAATCATTATTTAGTCCTTCTTCCGGCACGTACAGATGGCGACAGTAGCCAGCCATTCTATGGCTATGGAAAATTCTGCTTTGCTGTAGACAACTCCGCGATGTCGATCCATGGAATTCCCAACCCCAATTCTAATTACATAGGAGGCATGCTCCATGAACTAGGCCATGGTCTCAACCTGCCACACGACCATGCTAAATATGCAAGTGAAGAGCCTGCTTTAGGAACCTCTTTGATGGGTAGTGGTAATGTAAGTTTTAGCAAAGGGCAACCCACCTTTCTAACTCCTACGGATGCTGCAATTTTAAATAACAACGAAGTATTTAAACAACTAGTAGCTACAGATCCACCATATCAGACACCAAGTTACAACCTAACGCCAAAATTCACTATTGATCAGGCGCAACAAAAACTAGTAATCAGCGGAAAGTATGTTTCAAACCTTCCCGTAAGTAATATACTTGTATACCTAGATCCCAATGTAGACAATGAAGGCTCGGGAACAAATAAAGATTATAATGCCGTAAGCTGGTCCTTCCCCGCTTCAGCTTCGGGAGATATAGCGGCAACAATAGACCTAAATGAATTGTTTTATAAAGAAGACACCCCCTATGATGTAACAATCAAACTGCTACATCAAAATGGACTGACCACAAGTAACACATATGATTTTAAATATTTAAATAATATTCTGACGACCGATCAAGATGCGATACTGACTTACTCAAATTCAGCTTTTGCTGGTGTACGTGGTACTTTTGGCATCGGAAATTACACGACAGCAGCGTTACTGGCTAATGGCGTTACTGATAATAGCATATCATCTATAAAAGTCGGCGTAAATGTAAAGGTTACTTTATTTAATGGCGATAATTTTACCGGTGACAGCCTCGTATTAACTGCTTCCTCGAGTTTTCTATCAACATTCAATGATAAAGTATCCTCGTTGAAAGTTGAAAATTTATAATATAATAGCCCATTTAGAATGGAGATTCTAAATGGGCTATTATATTCTTTACCTTTTATCAGGTCTTATTTACGATTATAATGCTCATTAACATGTACTTCAATATTTCCGGAACGCTCTTGAAGTAATCTATATTTTGAATCAAAAACTCTTATTGTTAATAATGTTTTTGGATCTTCACAATAGGCGCCAAAACCATAACCATTACTAGATATACTGACCACTTCTCTGTGATATTTTTTTATGTATTTTGATGACATATTCCCACCCATAACATCAACTGGAATATCGTCCGAATTAGAGATAAATTCAACAATTACCTTTTGCTCCCTTATAAATAAGGGATCCTTCTTACAAGAGCAGCAAATTGATACTATAACTGCCATTAATAAAAGTACTTTTTTCATATTATTGTATTCTAGGGATTACTGAAAATTGAACGGGTCCTGCGCTATAATTAAATAAATCATATTTATTGTTTTCAATTTTATTAATTATAGGGTTATAAAAATAAACATTAACAGCTTCTGCTAAAATGTCATTTTTAATACTAAAAGAAGATGTGAATTTCTGATATTTTTCTTTTTCTTGTTTATTTGATAAACTCCCACCTAACTCAGTTTCAGATTTACTACCTACACCTAATTTAACGCCTAAACTAAATTTCCCTTCAGAAACGTGGTTTAGCTTGTAGGTAACTTCTTTGCTGTTCTCAGACTCCTTATTAACCTCGACTATAGTAACATAGCGAGTTAAAGAGCCTCTCGATATGTCCCACTTAGCAAATGGAACCCTATTATTCAAACGAACAACTTTACTGGTAAATTTATTAGGGTCTATTGTATATGTATTTTTACTTCTTCTAAATAGCGTACCATGCTTTCTATGATGGTGAATATTGAAATCCCAAATTTCAGACGGTTTTAAAGGAATTAGAACAGATGAACTAATACTACTCTCATCAGAAAAAATTTCGAATTTAAACTCATATGAACCATTTTCCCACATCCTACTTATTAACTCATCAGTATTTAAAGTTACTCTTCTATGAACAACCTGATTTTGTTTTATATAAGGATTATTTTTTTCTTTTGGATGTAAAGCAAATTTGAAATAAATACTAGGATTAATTTCCAAATAATCGATATAATCAGTTACATTTAAATTTAAACTACCCTTCGAGTTTTTATTCTTAATACCATAATAAACATAATCTCTTTGATAAGCTTTTAATTGATCTTTTGGTGATACATCCTGATTAAAATACTTATAAGAGTCTTTTACTAAATAATGCAATTCAACCCCATCCGCAATAACAGCTGATCTTTTAAATCTTGATTTAACGTCATTTAATCCATTGAAATTCGGAGATAAAAATTCAATATTTTCGGTATTTCCTAAATCACGCTTATACCTTTTTTTATTAAAGTTAATGGAAGCAACATTAACCCTACTATTTTCTCTTACTACAAAAACATGAAAGTCGGGAACTTCTCCTTTTTCTAAACTCAGTTCTAATTTTCCATTTAAATATAAATCTGTTGTTTTTTCTTTTGAGATAGCAACAGGTATTTCATTATCATTTACATCCAAATTATTTGCAGAAATATCAAAAAAAGAAATTTCCGGAATTAAAATATTGATTAGTGGAACATTTTCTTCAATACTAGCAATTTCTTCTTCAGAAGAAAAATCGACTAAAATTTCTCTAAAACTTTTCTCTCCAATTTCTTTATTCCTAACTAGATAAAACAAAACATTATAATCTTTATCAAATTGCTTTAATGCCTCATTTTTCAAAAATTCTCTTATATCCTTTCTTTCAAAGGTAGCTTTAGACAATATTTCAGAGAATCTTTCCATATTTCCCTCTTTTGTACTCATTTTAAAAATTCCATTTTCTTTTAGCATTAAAGAAGTTAAATCTTCATTAGAGATTATGTCTTTATTAGAAGTCAAGTCTTTATTACAGGAAATAACGCCGAGTGCTAATAAAGTGATTGTAAGTAATTTTTTTGTCATAAAAATATTTTCACAAAAGTATGTATTATTTTGAGATTTTTTATATTTTAAAGAGAAATATTTAACCCTGTGGATGGTATTTTGTAAAATATATTAAATACGGAAACATATTTACAATTAAAATTCTCGCTAATCGAAAAAACACACTGTACTAAAATAATTCTATTCCATTAATTTTAAGAATAGATGTTACAGACATAAAAATGAATTAAGAGGATTATGGGAAAGTGTAAAACAAAATCGTTCAGACGAATTCTAAGAAGTCTGAGCAATATAGATTTTTTCTTTTAGGTAGGTGATCTATAGATCTATAAATAATCTTTATTCTTAAATTGATGGCTAGAACACCCAATTAAAGCGATAATTTTCGACAAAAAAAACCGCTTTAAAAATATTTTTAAAGCGGTTTTTGAATCTTATTTATTCTCTATAGAGAATCTTGGTAGCCCGTAGGGGAATCGAACCCCTGTTTCTAGAATGAAAATCTAACGTCCTAACCCCTAGACGAACGGGCCATAATGATGGCTATTTTATGCAAGTAATTTGGTAGCCCGTAGGGGAATCGAACCCCTGTTTCTAGAATGAAAATCTAACGTCCTAACCCCTAGACGAACGGGCCATTTTACTTGCATTTCCCATAGCTTTGTTGCTTTTGGGAATGCAAATATACACCTTATTTCATATAAATCAAATGTTTTTTTATTTTTTTAAATTAAATCAAAACCAATATCTTTTCTAAAGTACTTCGCATCGTAATAAATACGTCCTGCATCTGCTGTAGCCTGTTGTAACGCATCAAATAAGGTGTCTTGTAGCGTCGTCACAGCAATAACTCGACCTCCCGCTGTAACAACTTTACCGTCTTCAAGCTTGGTGCCTGCATGAAATACAATCGATTCTTTCACATTCTCAATATTTGAAATAACCTTGCCAGACTCATAAGCTCCCGGATATCCGCCAGCAACGCACATAACCGTTACAGCTGTTTTCGGGGAAACGGTAAACGAACGTTTGTCTAAATCTCCTGCAGCTACACCTTCAAATAAATCCAATAAATCAGATTCTATACGTGGTAATACAGATTCCGTCTCAGGATCCCCCATGCGTACATTGTATTCAATAACCTGCGGCTCGCCTTCCACATTCATCAAACCGATAAAAATAAATCCTTTATAAGGGATGCCATCCTTTTTTAAGCCGTCAACCGTCGGTTTAATAATGCGCTCCTCTACCTTGGCAAGGAAAGCTTCATCCGCAAATGGAACGGGAGAAATGGAACCCATACCTCCTGTATTTAAGCCTGTATCACCCTCACCTATACGTTTGTAATCTTTTGCTGAAGGTAAAACCTTGTAATTTTCACCATCTGTAAGCACAAATACCGAAAGCTCAATGCCTGCTAAGAACTCCTCAATAACAACCTGATCGGAGGCAGCGCCAAATTTAGCATCGGCAATCATAGCCGTTAATTCCGCTTTAGCCTCAGCTATACTGGTACAAATTAATACCCCTTTTCCCGCGGCCAAACCATCAGCTTTTAAGACAATAGGTAATTTTTGTGTATCCAAATAGGCAATACCATCAGCTAAAGTGTCTTTGGTAAATGTTTTGTAGGCTGCTGTAGGGATATTATGACGAATCATAAATTGCTTAGAGAAATCTTTAGATCCCTCTAGTTGAGCTCCTGCAGCTTGTGGGCCAATTACAGGAATATGCTTGATATCCGCTCGCGATAAGAAATAATCATGAATACCTTTTACTAAAGGCTCCTCAGGTCCTACAACGATCATTTGTATCGTATTTGCTAAAGCAAAAGCCGCGATACCTTCAAAGTCCGTAACTTTTAAGGGAACATTTTCACCATAAGCTCCAGTGCCTGCATTGCCTGGCGCAATAAATAAGTTAGTTAACTTGTTACTTTGAGAAAGTTTATAGGCGAATGCAGACTCTCTACCGCCCGAACCAATAATTAGGATATTCATACTACAAATATATTTCTTTTGACGGGAATAGGTCAAATTATTTATAAAGAGATGTTCATTTTTTAAATACGTAAACTTTTTTCACTTTAAAATTAGTAATTTAACAGAAGTAACCAATTATAAAGCCCTAGTTATGAATACCATGATCTAGCACTTTTTAATGTAAAAACACGAACTATGTTTAATTCATAATATGTCTTAATTTATGGAATTTATAAAAACAGTAATTGAAGACCGTATAGCCCATATCGATTTGGATCGCGGAAAGTCGAACGCCTTTCATACGGAAATGCTTACCGAGCTAGAAGAGGCTATTCTAGCCGCAGAAAAGAATCCCGCCGTGGAAGGAATGATCTTACATGGAAAAGCTGGTTTTTTTACCGCTGGACTCGATTTAGTAACCCTTTATAGGTACGATGAGTCCGAAATAAGAAAGCTCTTTATCCAATTTTTTTCTACCATAAAAACACTTGCTAAATTTCCTAAACCCGCAGTAGCCGCCCTTTCAGGCCATAGCCCCGCAGGAGGATGCGTGCTAGCCATCTGCTGTGACTACCGTGTGATGGCGGAAGGGAACTTTATTATAGGCCTTAATGAAATTCCTGTAGGAATTATTGTGCCGCAAAGTATTTTCAACCTCTATAGCTTCTGGATTGGACAAGCGGCAGCCTACCGCTCCCTATTAACGGGCAAATTATTTAGCCCTTCTGAAGCGCTAGCCATTGGGCTTATCGATGAGGTAGTCCCTGCCGACCGTATTCGCACAGCCTCCCTACGCAAGATTAAAACAATAACACAGTTTGATCAACCATCCTGGAAACAGTGTAAACAAAATTTTAGAATCCCATTGATTGCCGAGTTGGAAAAAGAAAATGATACCCTCATTGACCAGATGCTTAGCCACTGGTGGAAACCCTCCTCCCGTGCAATTGTAAAAACAATCATAGATAATTTAACACAGAAAAAATCATAATTATGGCAGCAACAGTTCAAGGCGCATTACATGAAAATGCGTTAAAAGGTAAAACAATTGTTATCACCGGTGGAGGTACAGGCCTAGGTAAAGCCATGGGAACCTATTTCTCAAGCCTAGGGGCCAACCTCGTAATAGCAAGCCGTAAATTAGCCGTACTCGAAGAAACAGCCAACGAAATAACAGCCCTCACAAGTAACCCCGTGCTCCCTATAGCCTGCGATATTCGTGAAGTCCAACAGATAGAAGATCTACTCACTGCCGCTGAAGAGAAATTTGGAAAAGTAGATGTCCTCTTAAATAACGCCGCAGGGAATTTTATTTCCCCAACGGAGAGGCTTTCTGCGAATGCATTTTCCACAGTCATAGATATTGTCCTCAAAGGTACGGCAAACTGCTGCCTCGTGTTTGGGAAAAATTGGATCGCAAAGCGTCAACAAGCGAATATCCTAAATATCGTTACGACCTACGCTTTTACAGGGTCTGGCTATGTCGTCCCCTCAGCAATTGCCAAAGGTGGCGTGGTAACATTAACAAAATCCCTCGCTGTGGAATGGGGGAAATATGGTATTCGACATAATGCCATTGCCCCAGGTCCCTTCCCTACAAAAGGCGCTTGGGATAGACTGCTTCCGGGTGAGCTCGCAGAAAAGTTTAATTTCAAGAATCGCGTCCCCCTGAAACGTGTAGGTGAACATCAAGAGCTCGCTAATTTAGCCGCTTTCCTAATCTCAGATTATGCAGGCTATATCAATGGCGAAATTATAACCATCGATGGTGGTGAATGGTTGCAGGGAGCTGGACAGTTCTCCGGCCTAGAAGCCATACCATCAGAAATGTGGGATACCATAGAGGCGAATATTCGTAAATCTTCGAAGTAATGAAATTTAATTTTTTAGCAATTGCAGTCCTATTCTTGGTAATAGGCTGCAATCAAGGAAAACCAAAGCAAGCGCAAGAACAAGCAAAGGATACACTGGCAATCCGGCAAACCACGACTCCGCAACAGCAGGGTTTAACGGAAACAATTAACATGGTGCTTAAAGCTTATCAAAATAAAGATGCGGCTACTTTAAATAAACTCGTCAACCCAGCATGGGGCATATATATCGTCTACAGACCCGGTGCCTCTGACAACTTCACCATTATAGATAGCATAGACTTTAAAAATCCTGAACCCCACTATTACGAGTTCGAAGATTTTAAAACTACCGCCACTTTAAGCTATGCTCCACTCCCAACTTTTGACTGTGGTACTGAAAAATGGTCCAAAAATGGGCTTTTCTGTGATAGTACGGCAAATCCAACAACGCTCAGTCAAATTGCTGACTTTATGCAAACCTATAACGAAGCCAAATACAGTGAAGATCAATTGCAAAAAATAAAAAATATAGAGAAATCATCTTTTAGAGTTATTGCTACAGGTGAAGGTTATTTATCATTTATATTTCAGCTGACTTTATTAGATGGAAAATGGTATCTTACACTTATAGACCGTGCATATGGAGGCTGTGACGCCTAAATTTTACCAAGTTTAAAATGTTAGATTTTGTAGTCACATTGCTTATATTTACACATTAATAATCGCTATTTTTATGGGTACAATAGATCCGACTATTCAAGATAAAATTAATCAGTGGCTAAGCCCTGAGTACGACAGCGAAACTGTCGCTGCAGTACGTGCACTTATCGATCAAGATGCGCAAACAGAACTTATTGATAGCTTCTATAAAGATTTGGAATTTGGAACGGGCGGTCTACGTGGTATTATGGGTGTTGGAAGTAACCGAATCAATAAATATAGCCTTGGTAAGGCTACGCAAGGACTCGCAAATTACCTCAAATCTATTTATAAGGATACACCTATTAAAGTCGCGATAGCTTACGATAGCCGTAATAATTCCCAAAACTTTGGCCGCCTTGTGGCGGATGTATTTTCAGCGAATGATATTCAAGTTTATCTGTTTGATGAGTTGCGTCCTACACCTCTGCTATCTTTTGCCATTCGCCATTTCGGTTGTCAATCTGGTGTGATGTTAACAGCCTCACACAATCCCAAAGAATATAACGGGTATAAAGCCTATTGGAATGATGGCTGCCAGATTACAGCGCCTCATGACACCAATATTATCGATGAAGTAAATAAAATTCATTCTGTATCCGCTATTAAATTTACGGCGAATCCAGCAAATATAATCGCTGTAGGTGATGAGATTGATCTCCTTTATATGGAGGCAAACCAAGCATTAAGCTTACATCCTGAAGCTGTAGAAGCTCAAAAAGATTTAAAAATCGTCTATTCGCCAATCCATGGAACGGGTATTACACTTGTTCCCGCTATGCTTAAAGCTTGGGGCTTCACCAATGTGCATATCGTCCAAGAGCAAGCAACCCCTGACGGCAATTTCCCGACAGTAATATATCCAAACCCTGAAGAGGAAGATGCCATGGCAATGGCCACGCAAAAAGGCGCTGCGCTTGATGCTGATTTAGTGTTAGCAACGGATCCCGATGCGGATCGTGTAGGGGTAGCTGTGAAAAATACCGAAGGTAATTTCCAACTCTTAAATGGAAACCAAATTGGCGCCCTACTCACCCATTATGTTTTAGAATCAAAAAAACAAGCAGATAGTTTACGGCCTACAGATTATATCGTTAAGACAATTGTGACGACAGAATTAATCCGCCAAATAGCAAACAACTATCAGGTGACAAGCTATGAAACACTCACAGGATTCAAATTTATCGGCGAGCAGATTACTAAAATTGGGGATCAAGGAAAATATTTAGTTGGCGGAGAGGAAAGCTATGGCTTCTTAGTTGGTGATTTAGTAAGAGATAAAGATGCTGCCAACTCCTGTGCTTTCTTAGCGGAAATGACGGCCTTCTATAAAACGCAAGGGAAATCTTTATTTGACGTATTACTAGCCCTTTATCAGAAATATGGCTTCTACCAAGAAAAACTCGTGTCCTTAACAAAAAAAGGAAAAGCTGGTGCCGAAGAAATTAAAGAAATGATGGTTCGCCTACGCCAAAATCCGCCACTAACGCTAGCAGGAATCTCAGTTACTGAAATTAAAGACTACCAAAATCAAGTAGCCACAAACTTAAAAACGGGTGAAAAAATAGCCATAGACCTGCCGGTATCGGACGTACTACAGTTTATTACCGTTGATGGTGATGTTATATCTGCACGCCCTTCTGGTACGGAACCAAAAATAAAATTCTACTGTTCTGTCAAAGAACCTTTACCTTCCATCGCGGATTATAAGGAAGTAGCTGAAAAGCTAGATCAGAAAGTAAATCAAATTATGCAAGATATTATTTAATGGAAAAGTGGAAGCTGCTGAATTCGGAATATATTTCCAAGGCCCCTTGGGCGACCTTACGTAAGGATACCTGTTTACTGCCCAATGGACGTATTAACGATCATTATTATGTCCTAGAATACCCCGATTGGGTAAATATGATAGGCATTACCACGGATCAGCAGCTTCTTGTAATCCGCCAATATAGACACGGTGCGGAAGAAATTCTACTGGAGCTTCCTGCAGGCACAATGGAGCCTGGTGAGGACCCTCAGTATGCGGCAGAACGTGAAATGCTTGAGGAAACAGGCTATCAATTTGACCATATCGAAGAGATCGCGCAGCAGTATGCAAACCCGGCGACTTCAGCCAACATCACGCGCACATTCTTAATGACTGGAGGGCGGAAGATCCAAGATCAGGAACTAGACTTCTCCGAAGATATAGACGTTTTCTTAATCTCTTTAGAAGAGGCAAAAAAACTCCTATTGGAAAATAAATTCCCCCACGCTTTACACTCCTCAGCCCTCCTATATGCCTTTTTAAAAATAGGTTTACTTCAATAAGAAGTAAACCTATTTTTAAAAAAGAAAATACCAAGTTCTTTAACTTGTTTACACAACCTTTTATAAGCTTTTCTCTTCCATGGCAATAGCTTTTTTTATACCTTTGCCACATGGCAAGAGAAATATTTGAAACCAACAGGAAAGCATTAAAAATTAATCTGAATCCAGATATCTATGGAACCTTTGCTGAAATTGGCGCCGGTCAAGAAGTCGCTCGTAATTTCTTTGGCGCAGGGGCCGCTTCAGGAACGATTGCCAAGTCTATTTCAGCTTACGACATGGCTTTCTCAGATGCCATCTATGGGGTAGAAGAGTCCGGTCGGTATGTAAGCCGTACCCGTCTTATACGTATGTTAGATCACGAATTTAACCTGCTTACAGAACGCTTACACGGTGAGAAATATTGTAATAAGAAATTCTTCGCTTTTGCAGACACGGTAACTACACTAAATTTCACGAAAACAAATGATCCACATGGATGGATTGGCTTACGCTTTCAGCATGAAGTAGGTGGGCCAGTCAATGAAATTGTTATTCACGTGCGTCTCCTAGACTCCGACAATCAGCTACAACAAAAGGTCCTAGGTATTATTGGGGTAAACCTCGTATTTGCTGCTTACTACTACACGGATAATGTGCAGACCATGATTGAATCACTCGTGGACAATCTTGCAATGGGATCTGTAGAAATTGATTTAGTAAAAGTTTCAGGACCGGTATTCCAAGATGTAAATGAGCGCTTAATAAACTTATACCTGATTGCTAAAGGCTTTGCTAAAGCAGCTATTTTTAGCCCATTGGGGAAAGCAGCACAGATTAAAGACTATTTATATAAAAAGAATATCATTATTCTCCGCACGAAATACCGTCAAAAATCAAACCCTAACTTCGATTTATTCAATTTAGCTGTAGAGCAGTTTAAGAAAAATACAGGTGCAGAACCAGCAGATACCATTGTACTGATTGAAGTACTTATGGGAAATGTTTTAGATGAGGATTCTACACTAACGGGTGAAGATTTAGCTTACTTTGCGGAACGTGCTGAATACTTATGTGCTACAGGAAATAATATTATCGTCTCTAACTTTAGACGTAATAACCACCTAGCCGAGTTTATAGCGCAGTTTAAACCTAAGAATGTTGGTATCGCGACGAACGTTTCTAATCTACGTAATATCTTTAACTCTGATCAATATAATAAGGAACAATATGCGAATGAACTCTTATCATATATCTCAGGCATGTTTAATAAAAACGTGAAGCTATATGCATATCCTTATAAATTGAAAAAAGATAATACCATTGTAACATCGAAAAATATGCCTGTTTCAGAAGAAGCAAAACCTCTTTTCGAATTCCTTACCAAGAATGGATACATCATCGATATTGAAAACTACGATGAGAAGTTTGTAAAAACAGTATAAGTAACGCTCATAACGACAGTATAAGCAGCACTCCGAATGAAGTTTTAAAGCAGTTATTGTATAAATAACTGCTTTTTTTTGTGGCTATAACTATTTATCCGTGGCTATATAGCCTTGGATATATAGCCTATGAGTGATAGGGTAAACGGAACTCCTTAGCCACACAGTACATCAAGACACATGAAATAGGTTTATTCCCAAAAATAGAGGCACACAAAAAAGCCCTTTAGTTTTCACTAAAGGGCTTTTGTATAAAAAAAAGGCACCGACCTACTCTCCCACCTGTTACGGCAATACCATCGGCTCTGGCGGGCTTGACTGCTCTGTTCGGAATGGGAAGAGGTAGACACCGCCGATATAGGCACCTAAAATAAGGTTATATATGTGTGATAAACAAGCCTAAGCTTGCGTACACCCGGCATTACATTTCGTAATACCCATATATCTATAGACAATTGAAAGAAAAACTAAAAGAGGAAGACAACAGTGTTTGCGTTGCTTGAGAAAGCTTCGGGTGATTAGTATTGCTCAGCTATGATATTTCTATCTTTACACCTGCAACCTATCAACGTAGTCATCTACTACGGCCCTATAAGGAAGTCTCATCTTGTGGCTAGTTTCGCACTTAGATGCTTTCAGCGCTTATCTATTCCCGACGTAGCTACCCAGCCGTACACCTGGCGGCATAACTGGTTCACCAGCGGTCAGTCCATCCCGGTCCTCTCGTACTAAGGACAGATCCACTCAAACTTCCAACGCCCACAACAGATAGGGACCGAACTGTCTCGCGACGTTCTGAACCCAGCTCGCGTGCCACTTTAATGGGCGAACAGCCCAACCCTTGGGACCTTCTCCAGCCCCAGGATGTGACGAGCCGACATCGAGGTGCCAAACCTCCCCGTCGATATGAGCTCTTGGGGGAGATCAGCCTGTTATCCCCAGCGTACCTTTTATCCTTTGAGCGATGGCCCTTCCATACAGAACCACCGGATCACTATGTCCGTCTTTCGACCCTGTTCGACTTGTTGGTCTCACAGTCAAGCAAGCTTATGCCATTGCACTCCTCGTACGGTTACCAAGCGTACTGAGCTTACCTTTGAAAGCCTCCGTTACCTTTTTGGAGGCGACCACCCCAGTCAAACTACCCACCAAACAATGTCCTCGACATAATCGAGTTAGAAACCGAATACAGAAAGGGCGGTATTTCAAGGTTGATTCCATGACTCCTAGCGAAGCCACTTCAACATCTCCCGCCTATCCTACACATCCTGTACCCAATTTCAATGTTAAGCTATAGTGAAGGTGCATGGGGTCTTTCCGTCCCGTTGCGGGTAATCGGCGTCTTCACCGATACCACAATTTCACCGAGCTCATGGCTGAGACAGCGCCCAGATCGTTACACCATTCGTGCAGGTCGGAACTTACCCGACAAGGAATTTCGCTACCTTAGGACCGTTATAGTTACGGCCGCCGTTTACTGGGGCTTCGATTCAATGCTTCTCTTGCGATGACATCCCCTCTTAACCTTCCAGCACCGGGCAGGTGTCAGGCCTTATACCTCATCTTTCGATTTTGCAAAGCCATATGTTTTTGTTAAACAGTCGCCTGGGCCTTTTCACTGCGGCTTCTTGTATTGCTACAAGGAAGCGCCCCTTCTCCCGAAGTTACAGGGCCATTTTGCCGAGTTCCTTAGCCATGATTCACTCGAGCACCTTAGGATTCTCTCCTCGACTACCTGTGTCGGTTTACGGTACGGGTTTTTATAACCTGAAGCTTAGCGGGTTTTCTTGGAAGTCTGATTACCTGCTCTATCAACGCCCCCGAAGGTTTGCTGTACTATTGGGTTTCAGCTAGGTCCGCGGATTTGCCTACGGTCCTAATACCTACGCCTTTTAACGAACTATTCCGTCAGTTCGCGGCAGTTTCACTACTCCGTCACCACATCGCAGTTATAAAAAGTATGGGAATATTAACCCATTGTCCATCGGCTTACACCCTTCGGTTACGCCTTAGGCCCCGACTAACCCTGATCCGATTAGCGTTGATCAGGAAACCTTAGTCTTTCGGTGGGCGGGTTTCTCACCCGCCTTATCGTTACTTATGCCTACATTTGCTTTTCTATTCGGTCCACCACACATTACCATGTGACTTCACCCCCAATAGAATGCTCCCCTACCAGACATACATCTTTCAGTATGAATCCATAGCTTCGGTAATACACTTGATGCCCGTTTATTATCCACGCCCGATCGCTCGACTAGTGAGCTGTTACGCACTCTTTAAATGAATGGCTGCTTCCAAGCCAACATCCTAGCTGTCTGTGCAATCGGACCTCGTTAGTTCAACTTAGCGTATATTTAGGGACCTTAGCTGATGGTCTGGGTTCTTTCCCTCTCGGCCTTGGACCTTAGCACCCAAAGCCTCACTGCCGTGTATATTTGATAGCATTCGGAGTTCGTCTGGATTTGGTAGGATTTGACTCCCCCGCACCCAATCGGTAGCTCTACCTCTATCAAACTCTACCACGACGCTGTTCCTAAAAACATTTCGGGGAGTACGAGCTATTTCCCAGTTTGATTAGCCTTTCACCCCTACCCTCAGGTCATCCGGAAACTTTTCAACGTTTATCGGTTCGGTCCTCCATTACATGTTACTGCAACTTCAACCTGCCCAAGGGTAGATCACAAGGTTTCGCGTCTACCTCATCTGACTATGCGCCCTATTAAGACTCGCTTTCGCTTCGGATCCGTGACTTAATCACTTAACCTTGCCAGACAAGAGTAACTCGTAGGCTCATTATGCAAAAGGCACGCCGTCACTGGACCTGCCAGCTCCGACCGCTTGTAAGCACACGGTTTCAGGTTCTTTTCACTCCCCTGTTCGGGGTTCTTTTCACCTTTCCCTCACGGTACTGGTTCACTATCGGTCTCTCAGGAGTATTTAGCCTTACCAGATGGTGCTGGTGGATTCCCACAGGGCGTCTCCGACCCCGCGGTACTCAGGATACTGCTAGACTGAATCTCTTTACGTGTACGGGACTATCACCCTATATTGTTCTGGCTTCCCTTCCAGATTCCACTTCATCCACTCAATGCCACATTGCAGTCCTACAACCCCAACTATGCCGTAACATAGTTGGTTTGGGCTCTTTCCCGTTCGCTCGCCACTACTTGGGAAATCATTATTATTTTCTCTTCCTACGCCTACTTAGATGTTTCAGTTCAGCGCGTTCGCGTATTATACAACATACCTTCAGTATGCTAGGTTGCCCCATTCGGAAATCTTCGGATTAAGTCTTATTTGCAAATCCCCGAAGCTTATCGCAGCTTATCACGTCCTTCATCGCCTCTGAGAGCCAAGGCATCCCCCGTGTGCCCTTATTTACTTTCTTCCCATTCATAGCCCTTTTGCTACTATGATGGTGCTTTTTGATATAAT